>NZ_JBIRXX010000001.1:0-7793 GCF_044389365.1 Promicromonospora sp. NPDC019610
GCGTCATCCTCGTTCGGAGGCAACCTCTGTAACTTACCCTACCACGCTCCCCGGCGCAAGCACCCTGGTCAGGATCCCTACATCGAAGCGCCTGTTCGGCAAGCCCAACCCAGAAACGAAGCGCACGAAGCTACCTCGACGATCTGGAGTGGTTCCCGCCCCGGGACCGGCCAGTCACTCTCTAAGAGCTCCCTGTCCGTACCTCCCTGCCGGGCGAACAACGAGAACATTACGTCAGCCCGCAGGACCCGTCAAAGCCAGGGCGCGTGACGGCTGACACAGAAGCGCTGTTCACCGGGCGTTTTTCCAAGAGGGCATCAGGTCCGCACGCGTTGGAGCCATGTCAGACCGGCTCGACGGCCCTCGTCTGCGGCCCCTAACCCGGGTACAGGCCAAGAACCCTCCCGGTCGGCCATGTCTGCGTAATCTTTGGTTCAGATTTCGCCATCCGCCCGGAGGGTCGGGGTCAACGGGCCCTGCAACCCGGGCGCGCCAGGCGGCAGCACGGCGTGGGCGCCGGTTCCCAGGCAGGCCCCTAGCCCAGGCGGAGCCCGAGCAGCTCCTCGAGCTCCCCGTGCGTGACCCCGTACGTCTCGACGACGCGTGCGCCCCTGTCCCCTGGGACTCCGGGCCCGACGTCGATCACCGCGATGTCGCTGTAGATCCGGGACACGCAACCCACCCCGGTGAGCGGCAGCGTGCACTCGGGCACCAGCTTGGGCTGACCGTCCTTGGTCAGCAGGGTCATCATGACGACGCTCCGGCGGGCGCCCACCGCGAGGTCCATCGCCCCGCCCACCGCGGGCACCGCCCCTGGGTGGCCGGTGGACCAGTTCGCGAGGTCCCCCGACGTCGACACCTGGAACGCCCCCAGCACGCAGACGTCGATGTGGCCGCCGCGCATCATGGCGAACGAGTCGGCCTGGTGGAAGTACGAGGCGCCGGGCAGCTCGGTCACGGGGACCTTGCCCGCGTTGATGAGCTCGGGGTCGGCGGCGTCCGGCTCCGGCGAGGGGCCCATCCCGAGCAGCCCGTTCTCCGTGTGCAGCGTGATACCCGAACCCGCGGGGAGGTGGTCGGCCACGAGCGTCGGCAGGCCGATGCCCAGGTTCACGTAGGAGCCCGGGGCGATGTCGGCGGCCACCCGCGCCGCCAGCTGCGCCCTGGACAAGGGAGACCCGCTCCGCGAGCCGGGCGGGACCGTCTCGGCGCTCATGAGGCCGAGCCCCGCGCTCCGGCCTGCGTGCCCGCCAGCGTCGTCACGCTGTCGATCGCCACGACGGCGTCGACGTAGATGCCGGGCGTCACCACGGTCTCGGGGTCGATAGCCCCGACCGGAACCACCTCTCGCACCTGCGCCACGGTGCGCCGGGCGGCCGTGGCCATGACGGGCCCGAAGTTCCGGGCCGTCCTGCGGTAGACGAGGTTCCCGGCGCCGTCGGCCCGGAAGGCCTTGACCAGCGCGACGTCGGCGGGGAGCGGGGACTCGAAGACCATCGGGACGCCGTCGACCACGCGCGTCTCCTTGCCCTCGGCGAGGGGAGTGCCGAAGCCGGTGGGCGTGAAGAAGCCGCCCAGACCGGCGCCGGCCGCGCGGATCCGCTCGGCCAGGTTGCCCTGCGGCACCAGCTCGAGCTCGATCTCACCCGCGCGGTATGCGGCGTCGAAGTGCCACGAGTCCACCTGGCGCGGGAACGAGCACACGATCTTGCGCACCCGGCGCTCCAGGATCAGCCGGGCCAGCGCGTCCTCGCCGTTGCCCGCGTTGTTGGAGACGACGACGAGGTCGGCGGCGCCCTGCTCCAGCAGCGCCTCGATCAGCTCCACCGGCTGCCCTGCCGGTCCGAAGCCGCCGATCATCACGGTCGAGCCGTCGGCGACGTCGCCCACCGCTGCCAGGGCGGTCGGCGCCACCTGGACGGTCATGCGGCGGCCCACACGTTCTCGAGGACGACGGCCACGCCCTGGCCGACGCCGATGCAGATCGCGGCGACGCCCCAGCGCTGACGCTCGACGATCAGCCGGCGGGCGAGCGTGCCGAGGATCCGGGTGCCGGAGGCGCCGAGGGGATGCCCGAGCGCGGTCGCGCCGCCCCAGGAGTTCACGATCTCCGGGTCGACGTCCCAGGCGTCGACGCAGACGAGCGACTGCGCGGCGAACGCCTCGTTGAGCTCGACGGCGCCGACGTCGGCCCAGCCGATGCCGCTCTTCGCGAGCGCGCGCTCGACGGCCGCCACGGGGGCGTAGCCGAAGTACTGCGGCTCGTTGGCGACCGCGGCACGGCCCGCGATCCGGGCCAGCGGTTCCAGGCCGGTCAGGCCGGCCGCCGCCGCGGAACCGATCAGAGCGGCGCTGGCGCCGTCCGTCAGCGGGGAGGCGTTGCCCGCCGTGATGGTGCCGCCGTCCGACCGGAAGGAGGGCTTGAGCGCGGCCAGCTTCTCCAGGGTGCCGTCCGGACGGACGGGCTCGTCGCGGTGCAGGTCCGTCCCGGGCACGGCGGTGACCAGGTCGTCGTACCGCCCGGCCTCCCAGGCCGCGTGCGCCAGGCGGTGGCTGCGCAGCGCGAACTCGTCCTGGCGCTCCCGCGTGACGCCGTACTTCTCGCGGAGCCGCTCGGTCGCCTCGCCGAGGGAGACCGTCCAGTCCGGCTGCATCCGCGCGTTGACCAGGCGCCAGCCCAGCGTGGTCGACACCAGCTCGGTGCCGCCGGCGGGGTAGGCCCGCTCGGGCTTGGGCAGCACCCACGGCGCACGGCTCATGGACTCGACCCCGCCGGCCACGACGACGTCGGCGTCGCCGGTCTCCACGGCACGGGCCGCCTGCACGACGGCATCGAGCGACGAGCCGCACAGCCGGTTGACCGTCACTCCCGGCACCGACAGCGGCAACCCGGCCAGCAGCACCGCCATCCGCGCCACGTTCCGGTTCTCCTCGCCGGCGCCGTTCGCGTTGCCGAGGATCACGTCGTCGATCCGGGCCGGGTCCAGCCCGGGCGCCCGGCGCACCTGCTCGCCGACGACGAAGGCCGCCAGGTCGTCCGGGCGCACCCTGGCGAGCGCACCGCCGTAGCGGCCGAACGGCGTGCGCACGGCGTCGTAGACGAATGCCTGTCCCATCGATCCACACCTCTGCCCGTTCGCAGTGCGCACACCAGTTCCGTATGCGTACGCCCACCGTAACAGCCGGGATCAGGCGCGGGTACGGGCCAGATCCGCCTCGATCTCGCCAGCCGCGCGCAGCAGCGCCGGCAGGAACTCGGCCACCAGCTCGTCGACCGCGCCACGGCGCACGGGGGCGGACACGTTCACCGCGCCCACGACGCGGCCCGCCCCGTCGCGCAGGGGCGCGGCGAGCGACCGAAGTCCCTCCTCCAGCTCCTGGTCGACGAGCGCCCAGCCCTGCCCCCGCACCCGGTCCAGCTCCGCGCGCAACAGGTCGCGGTCGACGATCGTGTGCGGCGTGAGCGGCTCCAGGGCGACGGCGCCCAGGAACTCGTCCCGGTCGCGATGGGGCAGGTGCGCCAGGACCGCGCGCCCCATCGAGGTGGCGGACGCCGGGAACCGCGTGCCCACCTGGATCGCGGCCGACATGATCCGGTGTGTGGCGACCCGGGCCACGTAGACGATCTCCGCGCCGTCGAGCACCGCGACCGACGACGACTCCCCGACGTCCTCCGCGAGGCGCTCCAGGTGCGGCTGGGCCACCTCCGGCAGCGTCAGGCTGGACAGGTAGGCGTACCCGAGCTCGAGCACCTGGGGACGCAGGGCGAACACGCGCCCGTCCGTGACGACGTAGCCCAGCTCCACCAGGGTGTGCAGGAAGCGTCGCGCCGACGCCCGGCTGAGCGCGGCCTCGCGGGCCACCTCGCTCAGGGTCATCCGCGCCCGGTCCGGGCCGAACGCGCGGATCACGGCCAGCCCTCGCTCCAGGGACTGCACGAACTCACCCGACCGGGTTCCGGCGTCCTGCGCGGTCTCGCTCATCTCGGGTTCCTCCATGCCGTCGGCGCGTCCGCCTCGCCATCCTGGCCGAGCATCCGGTCGCCCGCACCAGGGGCCCGCGTGCGTCCTGGGAGCCGCACCTTTGGCAGCACGCCCGTCCGGGCCTCCCCTGGTCCGACGACGGAGCGCACCGTTGAGCTCCGACGCCGCGACCCTGGTCGTTCTCCGAACGGGTGTGCCGCAGGTGAACGTAGCGATCGGCCGGAGGCCGGGTCAATGGTTCGGCGCTCCCCGTCGCAACCGTGACCGGATCGCGACGTGGGCAAAAAGAAGAGCCCCTCGCCGGCTGGTACCGGTGAGGGGCTCTGCCACTGTGCGCCCGAAGGGATTCGAACCCCCAACCTTCTGATCCGTAGTCAGATGCTCTATCCGTTGAGCTACGGGCGCTGGTCGTACTACCTGCCGTCTGCCTGCCGTTCACAACCGGCCGACCGACGAGAACATTACCGCCTGTTCGGCGCGGGCCCAAACTCAAATCCGCGCTTCCCGAGGAGAACTCCGTCACAGCCCTGAACCTGCGTGCCGAAGCCTCTCACAGAAAAGGCCCCGGGCGTCACGCGCGGCCGGGACCTTCCTGGCGGAGACGGAGGGATTTGAACCCTCGAACGGGTTGCCCCGTTACCACCTTAGCAGGGTGGCGCACTAGACCTGACTATGCGACGTCTCCTCGCGACAGGCTCTACCCAGGCAGGGCGATGCCGCGCGGCCCAGGCTACCTGGCGCACGGCACGCTGAGCAAAGCGGGACGGTCGACGGCGCGCGCGACGGTGCGACATCCGCGAGATCCTGCCGATTTTCCGTCCGAGCCGAGGTGGACCGGGACGCACGCGGGACGCCCCCGCACGGATCCGGGCGGGGTTCGGCAGCGTATTTCATACAGCGTCAATAACGGGTACATTCGCGGTCATGGACTACGACGTCTTGGTGATCGGCTCTGGTTTCGGCGGCAGCGTCGCTGCCCTCCGCCTCACGGAGAAGGGCTACAGGGTGGGCGTGCTCGAGGCCGGCCGCCGGTTCGAGGACGACGAGTTCGCCAAGAACTCCTGGCACCTCAAGCAGTTCCTGTGGGCGCCCGCCCTGGGCTGCTACGGCATCCAGCGGGTGCGCCTGCTGCGCAACGTGCTGTGCCTGACGGGCGCGGGCGTGGGCGGCGGGTCGCTGGTGTACGCCAACACCCTCTACCGCCCGCTGGACCCGTTCTACGCCGACCCCGCCTGGTCCCACATCACCGACTGGAAGTCCGAGCTCGCGCCGTACTACGACCAGGCGGAGCGCATGCTCGGCGTCGTCCGGTACCACGGCCGCTCCCCCGCGGACGACGTCATCCGGGGCGTCGCGGACGACATGGGCGTGGGCGAGACGTTCCGGCCCACCCGGGTGGGCGTGTACTTCGGGCCGGGCGGCGCGGAGGCGCCGTCGCCGGGCCGCCGGGCCGCCGACCCGTTCTTCGGCGGGGCGGGGCCGGAACGGACGGGCTGCATCGAGTGCGGCGAGTGCATGACCGGCTGCCGGCACGGCGCCAAGAACACCCTGGTGAAGAACTACCTGTACCTCGCGGAGCGCGCGGGCGCGGTGGTGCACCCGCTGACCACCGCCGACGTCGTCCGGCCGCGGCCCGAGGCGGAGGGTGGCGGTTACGAGATCCGCACGTACCGCACCGGGCGAAGGTGGGCCGGGCGCCGCACGTTCACGGCGAAGCAGGTCGTGTTCGCCGCCGGGACGCTCGGCACGCAGCGCCTGCTGCACGCCATGAAGGACGCCGGCACGCTGCCGGGCCTGTCGGACCGGCTCGGGCACCTCACCCGCACCAACTCCGAGGCACTGCTCGGCGCGATGACACACAAGGTCGGCTCGACGGACTACTCGCGCGGCCTCGCGATCACCTCGTCGTTCTACCCGAACGAGAGCACCCACATCGAGCCCGTGCGCTACGGCCACGGCTCCAACGTCATGGCGGCGCTGCAGCACATCCTGGTCGACGGCGGACCGCACCGGTTCTTCCGCTGGTTCGGCGAGATGGGCAAGAACCTGAAGTGGCTGCCCGTGCTGATGGACTGGCGCCGCTGGTCCGAGCGGACGGTCATCGCCCTGGTCATGCAGGCCCACGACAACTCGCTGACCACCCTGACCCGGCGGTCGCCGTTCGGCCGCTACATGACCTCCCGGCAGGGCACCGGCGCGCCCAACCCGAGCTGGATCCCGGAGGGCCACGAGGCGGTGCGCCGTATGGCGGACGCGATGGGCGACGAGGGCGTCGAGGGCATCGCCGGCGGCACGATCGGGGACCCCTTCAACATCCCGCTGACCGCGCACATCCTCGGCGGCTGCGCCATCGGCTCCGACGCCGCGAACGGCGTCGTCGACCCCTACCTGCGGATGTTCGGGCACGAGGGCCTGCACGTCATGGACGGCTCGGCCGTGACAGCGAACCTCGGGGTGAACCCGTCGCTGACCATCACGGCGCAGGCCGAGCGGGCGTGCGCGCTGTGGCCCAACGCCGGCGACCAGGACGGGCGGCCCGCCCTGGGGTCGGTCTACCGGCCCGTCGAGCCCGTGCGTCCGGCGGCCCCGGTGGTGCCCGAGGCCGCTCCCGCGGCGCTGCGCCTGCCCATCGTGGGGATCAGCTGAGCCCGAGGGGCAACACGAAGGACGACGGCCGGGATCCCTCGATCCCGGCCGTCGTCCTGTGCCCTGCGGAGGGCGAGGGATTCGAACCCCCGGTGCGTTGCCGCACAACGGTTTTCAAGACCGTCACATTAGGCCGCTCTGTCAGCCCTCCTTGCGCCGTTCACCCCACAAGGGGCCGGCGCGGCCCCACAGTCTATCGTCCGGCGGGACAGCGACGGCGGGCCGCCCCCAGGGTGGCCCGCCGTCCGCGAAGTGCTGGAGAGCGACTCAGCCCTGCGCCTGCGCGCCGGAGCGGAGCTGGCGCATCGCGAGCTGGACCAGCGCGATCAGCGTCTGCTTGGTCGCCGCGCGCGAACGCGCGTCCGTGTAGAGCATCGGCACGTGCGAGGGGATCTGCAGCGCCTCGCGCACGTCCTCGAGCCGGTGCTTGGCCACGCCGTCGAAGCAGTTCACGCCCACGACGAACGGGATGTTGCGCGACTCGAAGTAGTCGATGGCCGGGAAGCACTGCTCCAGGCGGTCCGTGTCGACCAGGACGACGGCACCGATCGCACCGCGCACCAGGTCGTCCCACATGAAGAGGAAGCGGTCCTGGCCCGGGGTACCGAAGAGGTACAGCCACAGGTTGCCCGGCAGCTCCACGCGGCCGAAGTCCATGGCCACCGTGGTGGTGGTCTTGCGGTCGGTCACGCCACCGGCGTCGTCCACGCCGACCGAGTGCTCCGTCATGGCAGCCTCGGTGTTCAGCGGCTCCACGTCGGAGATCGAGCCGATGAACGTGGTCTTGCCCACCGCGAAGCCACCGGCGACGACGATCTTGACGACGGTCGGCGCGGTGCGCTCGGCCGCGGGCTGCGCACCCGGAGCGGCCTGCGCGCCGGCGTTGGCCGCCGGAGCCTGCTGCATCACCGGCGGCGCGGGCTGAGCCTGCGCCGGACGGGACGCCTGAGCGGTGGGCGCCGCGGCGCCACCGCCGCCACCCAGCACACTCTGGCGCGCGGGGGCGTTCGAGGAAGCGGTCGCAGTGCCGGCGTTACCCGACACCGGGGCCCAGTTGGGACCGCTACGGGCCCCGCCGTCAGAGGGCGGAAATGCCATTAAGAACACTCTCCAAGACGCTCAGCGACAGGCCCGAGTTCGAGCTGCCGTGGCCTGTGTGGACGT
>NZ_JBIRXX010000001.1:7887-837301 GCF_044389365.1 Promicromonospora sp. NPDC019610
TACGGGCCCCGCCGTCAGAGGGCGGAAATGCCATTAAGAACACTCTCCAAGACGCTCAGCGACAGGCCCGAGTTCGAGCTGCCGTGGCCTGTGTGGACGTTAACCGGTGTCGAGGTGTGCACGGTGACGTGCCCTTCCTCCTGCATGTCCGCCACAAGGATCCGGACGACACCCAGGGGCAGCCGCAGAAGGGCCGAGAGCTCGGCGATCGACACGTACGTGTGCGCGGCGTGCTGGAGGATCGCGCGCTTCTCGGGAGGCAGTCCGAAACTGCTGACTGCCCCGGGAAGAACCTCCACGAGGGCCTCGAGCGGCAGGTCGGACAGTTCCGACCGCACCCGGCCTCCGGTGACCGCATAGGGGCGGACGGTGGACGTCTCACGGACGTCCCCCTGCCCCTGGGAACCGAAAGGTGCGTACGTCATGGTCGAGTCCTCATCCCACGCTGGCGGCTCGGGTCTGCCCATCGACCGGGAGGCTGCCACGCATCTCCGAGATGAGCTGCGGCGTGAGGGTGGCCTCGGTGCGCGACACCAGGAGAGCCATCTCGTAGCCGATGAGGCCGATGTCACACGTGGCCTCCGCGACGACGCCGAGCACGGACCCGTTCGAGACGTTCATCAGGAAGAGGAAGCCGTTGTCCATCTCGATGATCGCCTGACGGACGTTACCGCCGTTGAGCTGCCGAGAAGCTCCACGCGTGAGGCTTGACATACCGGAGACGATCGCCGCGAGCTGGTCGCCGCTGGTGCGGTCGAGCTGGTCGGACATCGCCATGAGCAGGCCGTCTGCCGACACGACGAGCGTGTGCCGACTGCCGGGAACGGTACGCACGAAGTTGTCGAGCAGCCAACCGAAATTGGTTGCTTCGGTGCTGAGGGTCACTCTGTTCCTCCTAGTCAGAATCCACAGACGCGCTTGTCACCGCGACTGCGGCGCTGAGTCAGGGACATGATTCACGGTCGAGGGTGCCCACGTCGAGTCCCCACCGCCGTTCTTGCCGTTCTCGTGCTCCGACTTGCCCTCGTCCACCGACTCCGACCGGCCACGCGCGGTGGCCGACTGGAACGCCGAGAGACGTGAGCGAAGCTGCTCGGGATCACGGTCGATGCGAGCCGAGAGCCGCTCGACAGCTGGGTCCGCACCGGTGCCGGAGGCACCGCGGGTACGGCGGGTCAGCCCACCACTGGCAACCTCGGTGCTGACGGCTGCCGGACGGTACGAGTCGTTCTCTTTCACATCATCTTCCTGATAAGCCCCTCGACGGAGAAGGCTCGTCATCTCCTCGTAGAGCACTGCCGAGGCGGTCCATTCCGACCGTGCCTCCACCGAGTCACGCACGTACTCGGGGTCTAGGGGGTCCTTCCCGTCGCCGTCGGTCCCGGCGGCTCGCTTGGCGAGCGGGGCCGGCGAACCGTACGACGGGTCGTACACGGCGCCCGTCGGGTACGGCTCGCTGAACTCGCGGGCGGGAGGCTCGAAGGCCTGCTGCTCGAAGGCCTGCTGCACGTCCGCCACGGGCACGGCCTGGGTGGCCGGTGCCGACGCGAACGAGGTGGGCACGCGCTCGGGGGCCGGGGCCGCCGGGGCCGGAGCCAGCGGTGCGGCAGCCGCACGGGGCGCCGCGTCCACGAACGGGTTGGTACCGGGGGCGGGGGCCTGCGCCTGTGCGGCGGGCAGGGGGACGGTGCCACCGGCGGGCGGGGCCGACAGAGCCGGCAGCGCCGACGTCAGCGACTCCTGGACCGCCTTCTGGTAGCCCTCCTGGTAACCCCGCTGGTACGTCGGGTCCGCGACGGGAGCCTCCGGCGCCTGCGCCGGGAAGGCCCCGGTCAGCGGAGCGGGGTTGCCCTGGGGCGGACCGCTCGGAGCCTGGAAGTTCTGCGCCGGGAGGTTCTGGGTCGGGAAGTTCTGCGTGGCGAAGCCCGACGTCGGGAAGCCCTGCGTCTCGACGTTCGGGGCGGGCACGACCGGGGCGCCGAAGGTCGGCGGACCGGCCACGGGGCTCGCGACGGTCTGGATCGGACGCGACGCCGGACGCTGCTCCTGGGGCTGGTAGGCCCGCAGCTCGCCGGTGGCGGGCTGGCCCGGGCGGCGGCCGAACAGGCCCCGCTTCTGGACCGGCTTGCCCTGCTGGGCACCCGACGCCGTCGAACGACGGCTCGGGAGGTCCGCCATGAGCTCCTCGAACGCGGGCAGCGCCTCGAACGACGAGTCGGGACCCTCCGGGGACTCCGCACCGAAGCCCTGGGACTGCGGCTCGTCGCCCTGGAACCCGCCGAACCGCTCGGGCTGCGCGCCGAAGCTCTGCGCGGGAGCAGGAGCAGCAGGAGGCCTGCCACCGCCTGCCGCCGGGAACCGCATCACGTCGGTGTCGGACATGCCGGGCAGTGCCGCCGGGTCCTGCGTGACCGGGTCGAGCTGCAGCGACTGCGTGCTGCCCTCGACGGGGTCGATCGTGTTCAGCGAGCGGAAGCTCGAGAAGAGTGCGCTGCGCTGGTCCACGTCGACCGCGGCCGGCGTGGTGTCCTCGAAGACCGGGGCCACCGGCTCGACCGGCTGCGGTGCGCGCTGGCGGCTCGGGAGCGAGCTGCCCTCGGACACGTTCGACGGCGGGGCCCAGGCGTTGTCGTCGGCCTGGTACCCCTGCGGGAGCGACGGGGTCTGGATCTCCGGCAGGACGATCGAGCCGGTCGGCGTCGTCTCGGCCGCCGGCTGGGCCGCGGTCGAGCTACGCCGCCGGGCGAGGCCGAGCGCCGTCGTGCCGTCGGTGAGGGCGTTGAGGTCGACCGGCTGCGCGACCGGGGCCGGCTGGGCCGCGAACGCGGCCGCCGCGATCTGCGACGTACCGGTCGGGACCGGCATGCCGCCCTGCTGCGGCACGGACGTGGTGGCCGGGGACGCCGCGGTCACGGCCGGCGAGCCGAAGCCGCTGGTGGGTGCACCCGCGCTCCGCATCGCACCGGTACCCGGACCGGTGGCCACGCCGCCGTTGAACTGCGAGGCGGCCGCCTGCGTGTTGGCCTCCAGCGGGTCGGTCGGCATCGGCAGCGGCATCGCGTTGTCCGGCATGAACAGCACCGCCGGGAAGCGGACCGTCACCTCGGTGCCCGTGCCGCCCTCGCCCGGGCCGAACGCCACCTGGGCGCCGAGGCGGTCCGAGAGGCGGCCGACCACGTAGAGGCCGAGGCGCTGGGCGCCGACGGCGTCGGACGCGGCGTGGCTGGCGACCTTGCGGTTCGCCTCCGCGACCTCCTGGGGGTTCATCCCGAGGCCATGGTCACGGACCACGACGGTGACGAACTGCTCGTCACGCGCCGTGGTGACCTCGACCGGTGTGTGCGGCTCGGAGAACATCGTCGCGTTCTCCAGGAGCTCGGCCAGCAGGTGCGCCGCGTTCAGCGCGTTGTGGCCCAGCATCATCGGGTCGACGACGAGGTTCAGGCGGACCCGGTCGTACAGCTCGATCTCGGACGACGCGGTACGGATGACGTCGGAGACCGGCATCGGCTGGCGCACGCGACGACCGGAGTCGATGCCCGCGAGCACGAGCAGGGACTCGGCGTTGCGGCGCATCCGGGTCGCGAGGTGGTCGAGGCGGAAGAGGTTCGACAGCGTCGACGGGTCTTCCTCGGAACGCTCGAGGTCGTCGAGGAACGCGAGCTGCCGGTTCAGGAGCACCTGGTCACGGCGGGCCACGTTGACGAACATCTCGGCGATCGACCCGCGCAGGGCGGCCTGTTCGCGGGCGACGTCGATGGTCGTCCTGTTGACGTCGTTGAACGCCGCGGCGAGCTGGCCGATCTCGTCCGAGGACTCGACGGTGATCGGGTCGAGGTCGATGCTCGGGCCCTGGCCCGGCACCGAGACCTGCTCCACCAGCGTGGGGAGCCGGTCACGGACCACACCGGCCGCCTGGGTCAGGCGGCGCAGCGGCGAGACCAGGCGACGGGCGATGACCAGCGCCATGATGACCGAGAAGCCGAGCGCCGCGATCGCGACGCCACCGGTGAGGTACGCGCGGTTCGCGGCGACGTCGGCGCGCTCCTGGGCGAAGCCCGCGGTGTCCTCGCGGACGGCGTCACGGACGATGCGGCTCTCCTCGACCCACTTCGCGGACTCGCCCTGGAAGGCGTCGGCCTGGGCCGGCTGGATGGACGTGAGGTCGCCGCGCGCGACGTAGCCGCGCACGGTGCCGTAGACGCCGTCCATGCCCGGCACCTGGTACTCGCCGGGGATGCGGTCGAAGAGGTCCTGCGTGCTGTCCCACTCGCGGTCACCCAGGTTCACCAGGTCCGCGGCGCGGAGCGCCAGGGACTGGGCGGCGGCCTCGTGCTGCGGGTGGTTCGCCACGACACCGAGCGTCAGGCCGACGATCGGGCGCTCGTAGGTGTTGGTCAGCATGAGCTGGTCGATCGAGTAGTACGCCTCGAGGCGGGTACCCAGGTCACGGTCCTCGGAGGTGTCCGCGATGGCGTCCATCACCTCGAGGGCGCCGTCGATGTACGTCCCGTAGGCGTCGGTCGCGACCTGCTCGGTGAGCCGGCCCTGCGCCACCTTGTTCTGCACGTCGGTGATGGCCGCGCGGTCCTCGATGGTCTGCGTGACGGCGTCCTTGACGCGCTGGTCCAGCATCGAGATGTCGATGTCCAGCAGCTCGTCGTCACGGGCGTCGAGGGCCGTGATCGTCTGCGCCTGGGCGGCGGGGGCGGCCCACACGGGGTTGCCGTCCTTGTCCATGACCTGCTTGCCGTCTTCCCCGATCTTCGGGGTTCCGCGCAGCAGGGCGACGCGGGCCTGGTCACCCGTCGCGCTGCTGTCGATCATCGCGACGATGTTGTACGCCCGCTCCTGCGCGAACGCCGTGCCTGCCTGGTCCTGGTACTCGAGCGCTGCGACGAGATCAGCGGTCTGCTGCGCGCGCATCGCGTCGGCCACGGAGAGGCCGATGATGTACGCCGCGGCGATGACCAGGACGACGGCAGGCGTGACCAGTGTCGCAAGAACTTTCCCGCGCACTCCCAACCTGCGGAACATGCGTACCTCTCTCCATCACTGATCCGGAAGGGGGTGGCGTGCGTGGTGCCCGCCGAACACCCCTCGGTGCTGCGTACAAGTTACCGGCACCCGGTTTCCACTGGCGACCAACGCGGGCCACACGGAAGTAGGCTTCATCGATGTGCGAGCCGTCACGATATCCGGACCGGGGCCATCAGGGAAACTCTCCATTTCATCCCTGAACCACCCGAATGCTGGCCAAAGCGACGTGGTGATCACCGTCGCCGCCGCCGGAGTGAACCGTGCTGACCTGCTACAACGGGCCGGATACTACCCCCCTCCGGCGAATGCCCCGGACTGGCCGGGTCTTGAGATATCCGGAACTGTGAAGCGTGTCGGACACGGCGTGTCGCGCTGGCGCGCCGGGGACCGGGTCGTCGCGCTGCTGGAGGGCGGCGGTTACGCGGAGGAGGTCGCGGTCCGCGAGACCCAGGTGCTCCCGGTGCCGGACGGCATGGACCTGGTCGACGCCGCGGCCCTGCCCGAGGCCGCGTGCACGGTCTGGAACAACCTCGTCGACGTCGGCGGGCTGCGCCCCGGCGAGTGGGTGCTGGTCCACGGCGGGTCCGGCGGCATCGGCAGCATCGCGATCCAGGTCGCCAAGGCGCTCGGCGCCCACGTCGCCACGACGGCGGGCGGCCCGGAGCGCGCGGCGCGGTGCGCCGAGCTCGGCGCCGACGTCGTCATCGACCACCGGCAGGAGGACTTCGTCGAGGCGGTCCGCGCCGCCACGGACGGCCGTGGGGCCGACGTCGTGCTCGACCTGCTCGGCGGGGGCGCCCTGGGCGACAACGTCCGCGTCCTGGCCCGCGGCGGTCGCCTCGTGGTCATCGGGATGCAGCAGGGGCGACGCGGCGAGCTCGACCTCAGCGCCCTCCTCGCCCGGCGCGGCACCATCTCGGGGACGCTCCTCCGGTCCCGGCCGCCGGAGGAGAAGGCGCGCATCGTCGCGGATACCGAACAACACCTCTGGCCACTGTTCGCCGCAGGCACTGTTCGGCCGGTGATTCACGCCCGGATCCCGTTCGCGGAAGCGCAGTCGGCACACGATCTGCTGGAGTCGGGAGAGGCCTTCGGCAAAGTGCTCCTGGTCCCCTGATCAACGCGTGCCTATATATAGGCATGGCCGACAATTTCGTTCCCCACCCGGGAATGCAATGCAGGCGACCGGCGATTCGGGCAAGACTGGACCCATGAACGACGAGCGAGCCACCCCCCAGTCCGCCGAGCGACCCGACGACCGCCGCGACCAGACGCATGTCGCGCACCCCCAGGTGGTGACGCCCGACGGCGCGGCCGTGCCGCCGGAGCGCGAGCCCGAGAGCGCCGGCGACGAGCGCGAGGCCGGCGAGGCCGAGGCCGTCGTGGGCCAGGTCGAGGAGCCGGCCAAGGTCATGCGCATCGGCGGCATGATCAAGCGGCTGCTCGACGAGGTGCGGGACGCCCCGCTCGACGAGGCCGCCCGGACCCGCCTGGCCGAGATCCACGAGCGCTCGATCCACGAGCTCGAGGACGGGCTCTCCCCCGACCTGGTCGACGAGCTGCACCGCATCACGCTGCCGTTCTCGGACGACTCCGCGCCGTCCGACGCGGAGCTGCGCGTCGCGCAGGCGCAACTCGTGGGCTGGCTGGAGGGCCTGTTCCACGGCATCCAGACGGCGCTCGTCGCGCAGCAGATGGCGGCGCAGGCGCAGCTCTCGCAGATGCGACGCGCGCTGCCGCCCGGCACCGGCGCCTTCGGCCCGGGTGGGCCCACCCTGCCCGGTGCCCCCGACGACGAGTCGGGCGAGCGCCGGACCCCCGGTCAGTACCTCTGACCTCCGCCGTTGCCTCCGGGGTGCGACCCCGGAGGCAACACGGCGGGTAAAGGCCGGGGCGCCTACAGGTCGGCCGGGTCCACCAGGAAGCCGTCCTCGTCGGCGACCTCGCCGCCGGCCGCCTCGTGGATCGCCCCCGCGAGCCGGGCCACCAGCTCCGCGGCGCGCTTGCGCGCGATCCGCAGCTCCATGTTGGGGAACTCCCGCTGCGACTCCACGAGGTCCTGCGGCTCCCAGTGCACCCAGTAGCAGACGGCTCCCTGCTCGGCCCACGGCAGGCCGCGCAGGAGCCGCGGCAGCTTCTCCTCGCCGCTGATCTCGACCGAGACGATGCCGTCGACGCCGAGCTCCACCACCAGGCCGTACCCGTCCAGCACGCGGGGGCCGGTGAGCGCCTTGATGTCGTACTCGTCGGCGGCCGCGTGGATCTTCTTGCGCAGCTCGGGGTCCATCTTCTCGCCCCGGTAGAGCGGCTTGTCCGCGATGCCGTCCGGCGGCCCGCCCCACTCCTTGCCGTCCATGTGCAGCCGGGCGCGCGGGTGCACCTTCTGCAGGATGGCGTGCGCGGCCTGCGGGTCGAGCCAGACGTCGGAGTAGACGGTCATGTCGATCGCGGCCCCGGCGTCGGGGGTCAGCACGACGCCGGAGCCCGGACGCGTCGTCGGACCGTCGGGCGCGGTGTCCCAGAGGCCGCCCACGTCCAGGCGGAGGGACCCGCCGAGGCGCCGCGCGACGGCGACGAGCCACTCGACCAACCGGCGCTCCTCGCGCTCGGGCATGCCGGCGGCGAACGCACGCCCGACGCCGTCGCGGTCGCCCGCGGGGAACGGCGGCTCGCCGCGCTCCCGGTGGCAGACGATGTCGAAGGCCATCTCGGCGCCCGGCGGCACCCCGAGGTCGAAGCCGTCGCCCACGGGCTGGTACGGCCCGTTCATCACCGCGTGCCGCGAGACCCGCAGCACGCCCGGCTCCCGGCCCTGCGCGCGGCGGCCCTGCGGGGCGCCGGCCACGTTGCCCGGGAGGATCCCGGCCGGGACGACGTCCCAGCGGGTGGCGGAGAACCGGGAGAGCGCGAGGACCTCGATCTCGTCCAGCTCCACGTCACCGGGCACGGTCAGCACGTGCCGGGCCTGGTGCGCCTGCGCAACCGTGCGCGGCAGGAGAGGAAGCTGGGGAGCGGCCATCGGGGTCCCTTCTCGGTCCGGGTGCCCGGTCCGCGCCGGGCACCCGGAGCCTACCTCCCGGCGAACGCCCGTCGGGGCGCCGGGACGGCCCGTGGGCGGGCCCCGTTCACACCGTCGTGCGGTGGAAGTTCTTCGAGGAGCGGGACGCCGTCGGGCCGCGCTGGCCCTGGTAGCGGGACCCGTACAGGTCCGACCCGTACGGGTGCTCGGAGGCCGACGAGAGCCGGAAGAAGCAGAGCTGGCCGATCTTCATGCCCGGCCACAGCTTGATCGGCAGCGTCGCGACGTTGCTCAGCTCCAGCGTGACGTGCCCGCTGAAACCGGGGTCGATGAAGCCGGCCGTCGAGTGCGTCAGCAGGCCGAGCCGCCCGAGGGAGGACTTGCCCTCCAGGCGGGCCGCGACGTCGTCGGGCAGCGTGACCGCCTCGAAGGTGCTGCCGAGCACGAACTCCCCCGGGTGCAGCACGAACGCCTCACCGTTGTCGGCCTCCACGAGCCGGGTCAGCTCGGGCTGGTCCGTCGCGGGGTCGATGAAGGGGTACTTGTGGTTGTCGAACAGCCGGAAGAACTTGTCGAGGCGCACGTCGATGCTCGACGGCTGCAGCATCGACGCGTCGTACGGGTCGAGGACGACCCGGTCGGCCTCGAGCTCGGCACGGATATCGCGGTCGGAGAGGAGCACCCGGATACGGTACTGGGCGGCGCGCGGAGGCGCCGCCCCGGTCCGGGGCGGCACCGTCCGCACCCGGGGGGACGCCGTCCGCGGGACGCCGCCGCGTCAGCGCGCGGCCGTCACCACTGCAGCGGCCGGTGCTTCGCGTCCACCGACCAGTAGCCCTTGCGCATCACGAGATAGAGGATGCCCTCGATGGCGCCCCAGATGGCCGGCACGAACCACGCCTGCCCCAGGGAGACCGCCGTGATGAGGAGCATGATCCAGCCCAGGCCCTTGTAGCCCAGGTAGAACCGGTGCGCCCCGACGACGCCGAGCAGGATCCCGAGCAGGCCGGCGGTGATGCGCGACTTGCGGCCCGGCACGTGCTCCGGCGGCGGGGTGGGGCGGTCGTAGTCGTACTGCTGCTGGTAGTTCGCGGGGGCGGCCTTGGCCGCGGACCCGGACGTCGGCTTCTGCAGGGCGCGCGTCTCCTGCGGGGGCGGCGGGGGCTGCGGCGGCCGCGGGGGCAGGGGCTTCGTCTCCTGGTAGATCGGCTCGGTCGGCTTCTCGCTGGGGTGCTCGCTCACTGCTGCTCCGGCTGCTCGGCGACACTCGCACGGATCTGGTTCGGGCATCCGGGCGAGTTTGGGTATGATCGGGTCGCGCGCCAGGTTCACGGGCGCTGTTGCGGAACCCTAGCGGGATTCCGGAACGGCAGAAACCGGGTCAGAACCGGACGTTGCGGGTGTAGTTCAATGGTAGAACTTCAGCTTCCCAAGCTGATAGCGCGGGTTCGATTCCCGTCACCCGCTCCAGCACGAAGCCCCAGGTCAAGAACTTCCGACCTGGGGCTTCGTCGTTCCCGGCGAGATGCCCGGCGCCGCCCGCGGGACCCGACGGGCCCCGATCTCCGTCAGCGGCAGTCGATGGCGTGGGCGGCCGGCATGACGGGATCGGACGGGGTGCCGCGCACCGTCAGGGTCCCGCCGTCCGGCCCCAGGGCCAGGTCGTAGGTGCCGGCACCCACCGGGCGGTAGCCGTCGTCGGCGGTCCAGGTGCCGACCCGCTCCCCGACGCCGAGACCCCGCACCACGTAGACGTCCCCGCTCCCGATCATCAGGTAGGACGTCTCCCGCGTCACGACGCGGCAGCCGTCGGAGGCCTCGGCCGGGAGCAGGCGGTAGTCCGCCTCGTAGAACATGTCGCTGCCGGCCGCGAGGCCGACGCTCACCACGGCCAGGACCGTCGCGGCCGCGCGGCTCCGGCGCAGCACCGGCCGTCTCGTCTCCTGCGCCTCGTCCCCGGCAGCCACCCGGACAGGACGCGGGTACCAGAGGAGCACCAGCGCGACGGCGAGGAGCACGACGCCGATCCCCCACCCGGGGACCACCTGGTCCCGGACGACCAGCACCCACCCGAGCCAGGGCGCCACCGCCGCGAGCGCCGCGCCGCCGAGTCCGACGAACCTCGTCGTGCCGAACGCTCCGGCGGTTCCCGTGCGCATCAGAGGCGCGCGAACCGGGCGCGGGCGAAGGAGTAGCCGCCGAACGCGGCGATGCCCACCCCGACCACCAGGAGCAGCACGGTGCCGTACGGCTGGTCGCGCATCGTGTGCAGCGCCTCATCGAGGCCGCCGGCCTGCTCGGGGTCCGTCGTCACCGCGGCGGCGACCACAAGGCCGCCGACGACGCCGAGCGCGATCCCCTTGGCCACGTAGCCCGCCTGTCCGAGCCGCACCACCACCGGCCGGACGGTGCTGCCGCCCGTGCCCGCGAGGTCTTCCAGGAACTTCTTCCGGACGCCCTTGACCACGTGGTAGACACCGACGCCGACGATCACCAGGCCGGCGGCCCCCACGAGCCAGGCGCCCCCGGGCATCGCGAGGACGCGCGCCGTCAGGCTCTCCTCGCTGCCGCTGCCGCCGCCGGTTCCCTGCGCGTACCGGACGCCGGTGACCGCGAGCGCCCCGTAGAGCACGGCCTTGGCCACGCTCTTGGCGCGCGCGGCGAGCTGGTTCTCCGCGTTCGGCACGCCGACGACGGCAGTGGCGAGCTGCCAGAGCGCGAGCGCGGTGAAGCCCACGGCGACCAGCCAGAGGAGCGCCTCCCCGCCCGGCATCCGGGCTACCGCACGGAACGCGCCGGACTGGTCCGCCTGCCCCTCGGTCTGCCCGAGGGCGAGCTGGACGGCGAGCCAGCCGATCAGCAGGTGCAGCACGCCGGACGCGACGTAGCCGCCCCGGGCCAGGCCGCGGACGGCGCGGCTGTTGCGGACCCGCCGGACGGCGTCGCCGGCAGCTGTCGAGTTCTCGGACATGGGGACACCTCCGTCGGGTCGCGGGGGTCGCGACGCCGTACACACTCGCGCACCCGCACCCCGGTCAGCAAGAACGCCGCGGGCCGGACCCACCGTCCGGCCCGCGGCGTTCGTTCATGGGGGAGCCGCGCTCATCCCCGGACGGGCGCCGTCACGTGCAGCGACACCGGGAGGCCCTCCCCTGCGGCGGGTACCCAGCCGCTCCAGCACCGCCACACCGCGCGCCCGTGTGCCTGCCCGTCGTGATGCCCTCGCCGCTCGGTGAGGTGGAGCATCCTGGCGAGCCGCGCGGCGTCGGGCTCGCGGGCGGCGACCACGTCCACGGTCAGCATGCCCACGACGTCGTCCTCGAGGTCGAGGTGGTCCACGCCGGCCCGCACGTCGAGGGTGTGGATGTCGAAGATGTGGGCGATGAGCGCGGTCACCTCCACGAGCTCCGCGAGGTGCGCGCCCGGCGTCGGGCAGCCTTCCGGGCCGAGGCCCGCGTTGCACGACCCTGCTGTCATGTGGGCCACGCCCGGACCTCGCGGATGCTGCCCCGCAGGTCCCCGTAGACATACAGGTCCATGCCGTTCCAGCACCCGGTCCACATCGTGAAGCCCGGCCTGGTCGCCGGATAGTCCGTCGCCACGGTGATCCCGAGCTGCGCCGCGATCGCAGCACCCTCCGAACGTCGCGTCGGATGCACCACCAGATGATCGCGGAACACCTCGACCCACTTGACCCGCGCATCCCCGATCTCCGCCAGCAGCAGCGTCGCACCCGTCGCGGAATCCGCCAGGTTGCCCGCAATCGTTGCCATTTCTCCCACCTCTCTGCACCTACCTCTAGGCGCATAGACAGCCTGTTGCGGGTTAACTGGGAGGTGCAACCGCTACGCGGAAAAGTTGCGTATACGCACTGGCTGCGGGTTAGGTGGGTTCCGTGTCTAGAGAGGGACGTGTGACTGCCGCAAGCATCGCCAAGGATCTTCGTGCCGCGATCCGCTCCGGGACCTACAAACCGGGCGATCGTCTTCCGAGCGAAGCAGCGCTCATGTCGAACTACGGCGTGGCCCGCATGACCGCGCGCCACGGCCTGTCGATGCTCAAGGACGAGGGCCTGACGGTGACCCGGCACGGCTCCGGCGTGTTCGTGCGTGCCTTCGAGCCGATCGTCCGCGACAGCACGGGCGGTGAGCCCGGCGAGTCCACGGTGACGGCCGAGATCGACGAGACCGGCGCCGGCCTCACGGTCCGCACGCTCGCCGTCACGGCCGAGGCCGAGCCCTCGGAGAAGATCCGCGCCACTCTCGGCCTCGCCGAGGGTGACAAGGTGACCGTCCGCGAGCGCCTGCACCTGCGGGAGCGCAAGCCCGTCCTGTTCGCGACGTCCTACCTGCCCGCGTCGATCGCTGCGGGGACGCCGATCGCCGACCAGGAGGTCGGGCCGGGCGGCACCCACGCGCGCCTGACCGAGGCGGGGCACGCGCCGGTGCGGTTCCGCGAGGACGTGGTGGGCCGCATGCCGACGATCGAGGAGATCGAGGAGCTGCGCATCGAGCCCGGCACACCGGTGCTGGCGGTCACGCGCACCGCCTTCACCAAGGACGGCTCGGCCGTCGAGGTGAGCCACGTGGTGCTGGACGCGGGCGAGTTCATGCTCCGCTACGACATCGACTGAGCCGGAGGTGCAGCGCAGGGTGGGGGCCGAGGAACGAGGCACCCGCCCGAAGCGGAACCGCAGGCTCAGTCGACACAGACAGAGCCTGAGCCGCAGGCGCAGCGCAGGGTGGGGGCCGAGGAACGAGGCACCCGCCCGAAGCGGAACCGCAGGCTCAGACGACCAACAGGCAGAGCCTGAGCCGGAGCCTGACCCACCTCACACGAGCCGCAGCCTCCGCTCCGCCACACCGATCCGGACCTCCTGGCCCCAGGAGACCTCGAGCCGGTCGGCCTCCATGCCGTCGCCGAACACGACGAGCCGGTCGGACTGGACGGTCACCACGAGCTCGCCGCCGCCCCCGAGCACCCCCTCCGTCATCGTGACGCCGGTGACCGGCGACGGCCACGCCTCCCGGACGAACCAGGCCAGCGCCGGGTCCGTGGGACCGGGCAGCCGGCGCCCGCCCCGGTCGTGCGCGATCGACGCGCACCAGCCCGTCGCGCCGGTGCCGGTGCTGACGATCAGGCCCGACGACGACTGCCGCTCCGTACCGCCGTCGACCCCCAGCAGGTAGCGCGCCGACTGGTGGCTCGGGTGCCCCAGGAACAGCTCGTTGACGGCGTGGAGCTCCTGGCCGTCGTCGAGCCGCGCGTGCACCATGGTGAGCTCGTCGTGGAGCAGCGGCGCGAACGACGGCTCGTTCGCGCCACCCCGGGGCGCGGCCAGCGCACCGATGATCGCGCCGACGTCGCCCACGTCGTGCCGCACGAGCACCCCGAGGTTGGTGCCCGGTTCGGGGTCGACGCCGATCACGAGCTGCCGGTCCAGGTACTTGGCCACGTTCGCGACCAGCCCGTCCTGTCCCACCACGAGGACGACGTCCTCGGGCGCGAAGAGGAACCGGTCCAGGTCTCCGCGCTCCACCTCCGCGAGCGCCCAGTCGGACGGCACGCTCGCCGCGACCACCTTGCGGGCGGTCGCGGCGGCGTCGTGCCGGGCCTCGACGTCGGCGAGCGTGCGACCCCGCGTGCGGAGGAAGAACTCCGCCTGGCCGCGGGTCGCGTGCCGGTCGAGCAGCTCGTCCAGCTCCGTTCGCCGGTGCACGAGGACCGCGCGGGTGCGGAGGGCCATGTCAGCGCTCCGTGGCCGGCGCGCCGTTCGCCGCGGCGGCGACGTCCGACGCCGGCTCGCCCGCCCGGGCGGTCAGCGCGCCCAGGAGGCCGCTCACCAGGTCGGGCGTGACGGTCAGCGAGCCCACGTTCGGCAGGTGCGGCGCGGCGTCGCGCAGGGCGAGCGCCATGAGCACGTCGCGTCCCACGTTCGCGTAGACCGCCATGAGCGCGGCCTCCTTGGCAGCCTCGGCCTCGCCGAGCCGGCGCAGCGAGGCCGCCTGGGCGGTCGCCGCGATCTCGCGGCGCTCGGCGTCGGACTTCGCGGACACGAGGGCGGCGGCCGCGGCCTCCTCCGCCTCGCGACGCTTGTTCGCACCCTCCTGGGCCACGAGCTGCTCGCGCCGGGAGGCGAGCTCGATCTGGCTCGCGAGCTCGTTCTCCGCGATCTTGCGCTCCCGCTCGACGGCGACGGCGCGGCGCTCGTAGGTCGCGCGGTCGGCCTCGGCCTGGAGCCGCTCGCGCACGGGCGTGCGCAGCGCCTTCTCGACGTCGCCCTCGGGCCGGACGGCGAGCACCCGCACGCCCAGGATCTCGATGCCGGTCGCGGCCAGGCGTGCGTCCTCGCCGAGCGCGCCGAGCGCCGTCCGCACGCGGCCGACGCCGGACTCCAGGGCCTCCGCGAGGTCCAGCGTGGCGATGAGGTCGACCGTGAGGCTCTGCGCGAGCTGGCCCACGATGGCCCCCACCTGCTGGCGGCCGCTCGCCTCCTGCCCCTTGCCGACGACGGGGAAGATCCCGAAGTCGAGACGCTGGGACGCGAGCACCGGGTCGCCGAACCGGTAGGTCACGTTCGACTGCACGCTGACGTCCTGCTGGTCGCGCGTCACGGCGTGGAACAGGACGGGGAGCTCCTGGTCGGTCGCGGGCACCTCGCTGAGCACGGACGTGTCGGGGCGGAACCAGAAGGCCTGGCCCACACCCTCGTGCCGCACGGTGCCGTTGCTGAGGTGCACCACGTAGTCGCTCGCGGAGCCCAGGAACTGCCGGAACCCGGGGTAGCGCTTGATCGTCGCCATCGTCGGCCTCTCTCGTTGTTGTCGTCAGATTGACGATATCTACCCGCTCGGCTTTTCGTCAAGGTGACGAGAATGTACGGTCGATGTCATGGCCCGCACCACACCCGCCCCGTCCGCCGTACCCGACTCCGCCGGCGCGTTCCCCGTCACCGTCGACGTCGTGGCCCTCACGGTGCGCGACGGCGTCCTGCAGGCGCTCGTCGTCGACCGCCTCCTGGAGCCGTACCGCGGCCGGGCGGCGCTGCCGGGCGGGTTCGTGCTCCCGGGCGAGACCCTGGAGCAGGCGGCGGGGCGGGAGCTGGAGGAGGAGACCCGGCTGACCGTGCCGGCCGGCGCGACCGGCACCGGCCCGTGGCACCTGGAACAGCTCCGCACCTACGGCCCGCTGGGGCGCGACCCGCGCGGCCCCGTGCTCTCGGTCGCCTACCTCCTGCTCGCACCGGCGTTCGGGCTGCCCGCGGCGGGCGGCGACGCGGCCGAGGCCCGCTGGGTTCCCGTCGGCGAGCTCCGCGGGCGGAGCGGCGGCGCACGGGGCGCGAGCCTCGCCTTCGACCACGACGGGATCCTGGCCGACGGCGTCGAGCGGGCCCGCGCCAAGATCGAGTACTCCCCGCTGGCGGCCGCGTTCTGCCCGCCCGAGTTCACGGTCGCCGAACTGCGCGGCGTCTACGAGGCGGTGTGGGGCACGCAGCTCGACGCACGCAACTTCCACCGCAAGGCCACGGGCACCCCGGGCTTCCTGGAGCCGACGGGGCGCCTGGGCGGCGGCGGGCCCGGCCGTCCGGCCGAGCTGTTCCGGCTCGCGCCCGGGGTCGACCCGAGCGCGGCCGTGCTGCACCCGCCGCTGCTGCGGCCGGTCAGCCCTGGCCCGGCCGCGCCCTCGGCTTGAGCCGCAGGTCCGGCAGCGCGGGCGCGCGCAGCGGCCCGCTCGGATAGCCCAGCACCCGGCCGAACAGCCGCCCCTCCGCGCCGGGCGCGTACCCGGTCGCGCCGCCGTCGAGCTCGGCGATCTGCGCCATCCAGGCGTCGCGGGCCCGCACGATGTCCTCGTGGGTGCGGCCCATGAAGTTCCACCACATGATGACGTCCTCCTCGAACGGCAGGCCGCCGATCAGGACCGCCCGCGCCGGCGCCCCCGCCCCGGCGCGCACCACGAGCACGGACCGGCCCGGCGCCACGTAGCCGAGGTTCGACGGCGGCACGGCGCTGCCCTCGAACGTCACGTCGCCGGCGTCGACCAGCAGGGCGTGCTCGTGCTCCGCGTCGACGTCGATCCGCACCTCTGCGCCCGGCTCCAGGTCGATCTGCGCGCCCACGAGCGGCGTGTAGGTCGTCGCGGCCGACGCCAGCTCCTCCCCCGCCACGGTGAGCCGCCCGACGAAGACCTGCACGACGGCGCCGTCGGCGTGCGCGACCGGGAGGTCCCCGTGGTGCTCGAAGTGCGGGTCGACACCGAGCGCGGACCCGGGCAGCGCCGTCCACAGCTGCACGCCGTGCAGGCGGGGCGGACGGACCCCGGCGGGCGACTCCTCCGAGTGCGAGATGCCCCTGCCCGCCGTCATGAGGTTGAGCTCGCCGGGCCGGACCGTCTGCAGCGAGCCCACGGAGTCGCGGTGCAGGATCTCGCCCTCGAAGAGCCAGCTCACGGTCTGCAGCCCGGTGTGCGGGTGGGGCGGGACCTGCATGCCCTCGCTGTCGGAGACGTCGTCGGGGCCGTAGTGGTCGCTGAAGCACCACGCCCCCACGAGCGACCGCGCGCGCTGCGGGATGGTGCGCCGGACGTTCATCGCGCGTGGCCCGCCGAGCGGAACGTCGCGCGGGGTGAGGAGCTCGATGCCGTCGCCTTGCTCACCCGCGACGCAGACCTGCTCGGTCGGCCGGGTCTCGAGGTTGCTCATGGGCCGAGCCTAGATCGCGCGGGAGACCCCCGGGGAGGGGCCAGGGCCCCCGGGGCAGGCCGGGGGCCCTGGCGAACCGCATACCCGTGGCCCGCGCTCGGCGCGTACCAGGGGCGCCGTGTCGACGTCACGACTCCGATGTGCTCGTCAGACCCGGATCGCCAGGCCTGTTCTGCACGAACACCTCGAACGCGGGCGGTCTTCCGGCCCCGTACAGGCACCTGTGGCGTCATCCACAGCCCGCACCGCGGTACGGGACGTCCTGTCGTTCTCCGGTCGACCATGTGTCCGATGCCCGGGTCGGTCGGTACTGCTGCAGCGCACCGCATCTGCACCCGGATCGTCGAACCACTGCCAACGTTTCTATCCGCGTGCCGCACCAGCGGCAACCGCTCCACCGTTGTAATTTTCACCCTGCGGTATTACACAGTTCTATCCACAGGAAGAACCCCGAATTTCCCACACAACACACAGGGCTGTGGATCAAATCTGTGGATAACTAATTCCGTCAGACCCAGGCACGAGAACCCGGGGCGCCACCCGTGGCCGAGTCGTTGCGCCCGTCCAGCTCCTCGGGAGTGGCGATGAAGCCGCCGTCGTCCACGACGATGCCGGCGATGCGGCCGTGGAGGGAGACGCCGAGGCGGGCGATCGAGACGCGCATGCGCGCCCGGGCGATGACGTGCAGGCCCGACCCGTGCTCGAGCTCCAGCTCGTAGGGGTCGGCCGGCATCCAGGTGAGGCGGTAGGCGTACGGTCCGTAGCTGCGCCAGTCCAGCGCCCCGAGGGCGCGCGGCACCCGGTCGACCCGCTCGACGTCGACCACGATCGAGCCGTCGTACGCGGTGCTGCCCGCGAGCGTGTAGCGCGGGGACCCGTCCGGTGTGACCTGCTCGGCGGACACGTCGGCGGTGGCGATGAACGACCGGAGCATGGGCAGCACGTCCGCGGGCTGCAGCGCGTGCGCGGAGTAGAGGGCCAGGTTGACGGATGCCGCGGGGTCGGGGAGCAGCGGCTGCCGGCCGTCCGCGAGCACGCCGCCGGCGGTCTTGCGTGCCGCCGCGACCATCCACTGCACGATGCGCAGCTCCTCGCCCTGCGGGAGCGCGTGCGGAAAGGCGCGGGCGATCCCGTCCCGGTCGTCGTACGAGGTCGGGGCGGCGCCGCGCACGTCGCGCAGACCGTCGCTGCGCGCGATGGAGTACGCCTCCGCCTTGGTCGCGGGGATCGACAGCTCGGCGAGGTGCGCCTCGCCCACCTCGAAGGGGCCGGTCGCGACGTGCGCCTCCCCCAGACGCATGACACCAGGAACGAGCGAGTCCGGCTGCGCCATGCCCCGGAACCGGGACCCGGCCATGCGCCGCGAGCCGGAGGCGCGGGACGGTTCTCGGAGCCACGCGACCTCCGAGAACCACGCGGCGGCGAGCTCGCTGACCGCCACGGGGCCGTTCGTACTGGGCAGGATCAGAATGTGACCCGAGGCGTGTTCCGCTGGAATCACGCCCGCCAGAAATGTCATGCGGGCACCTTACTGCCGGGCACTTTCGCCCATGATGCGGGCGTGTTACAGAGAGGAAACACACTCGTGACGAAGCGCTCACGCCATTAAGGCAACGGATGGCGTTATTCCGCGGCAGCGTCCCGGGCGCCCGATCGGCATTTCCGGGCGACTGAGTCTCAGTGCAAATACATGAAGATAGCCTCACCGCACCACGCAAAAAGGGATCTATCCGAACTTAACGCTATCTGTCCGATGAAAGCGCATGCTGTCTCCGCAGACCGCCGATCCCGCGTTCCAGTTACTGACGACGCGGGCATATGATGTCAGCATGCCCAAGATCATCGGCAAGAGCCTGCACGAGCACCGCCAGATGACGAGGCACAAGCTGTTCACCGCTCTGTCCACCCTCATGGCGGAGCGCGGGTTCGACACCATCACCCTGGCCGACATCGCCGCAGCGGCGAACGTCGGCCGGACCGCTGTCTACAACCACTTCCACGACAAGGAAGCGCTGCTCCTCGGGTTCATCACGCACGAGACCGAGCAGTACGCCCACACGCTGGAGCGCGCGCTGGACGGCGTGAGCGACCCGGTCGAACAGCTGCGTACCTACATCCGCCAGCAGGCTCAGCTCACCCGCGTCTTCCACCTCGCCCCCGGCCCGGACCTGCGGACGGTCCTGTCCCGCGCCACGCAGCAGCGCCTGCGGGAGCACGCCGACATCGTCGAGGCGATCCTGCGCCGGATCCTGACCGCCGGGATCGAGGCGGGGACGTTCCCGCCCCAGGACATCGAGCCCACGGTGCACCTGGTCAATGCCTGCCTCTCGGGGCGTCTCATCCCGGACGAGCCCGTGGCCCGCGAGCGCACGATCCGCGCCGCCGAGTCGTTCGTGCTGCGCGCCGTGGGGGCGCGGGTGCCGGAGCGCGTGCCCGCTTAGCCGTCCCCGCTGAACCGCCCGCCGCCACCGACGGGAACCTTCGCTGCCGGCAATTCGGGTGAAAACCCCTGCCGCCGAGACGGTAGCCTCTGGCGCGTGTCCTCCCCCGCCGTGAACCCCGAGCCCGCCCCCGCGACGCGCCCGGCGCCGCTCGGCGGCCCGTTCACCCGGGTCGTCGCCGCCAACCTCAGCTCCAGCCTGGGCGACGGCATCGCTCGCGTCGCCGCACCGCTGCTGGCCGCGCAGCTCACGAACGACCCGCTGCTCGTGTCCCTCGTGGCGGTCGCAGCGCTGCTGCCCTGGCTCCTGTTCGCCATCCCGGCCGGCGTGCTCGTGGACCGGATCGACCGCCGACTCGCCCTCGCCCTGGCGGGCGGGGTCCGCGCCCTCGTCGCCGGTGGCCTCCTCGCCCTGCACCTCACCGGCGCGCTCACCATCTGGTGGCTGCTGCTCGTGGTGCTCCTGTACGGCGTGCTGGAGACGGTGTACGACGGCGCCATCCGTGCCGTGGTCCCGTCCCTCGTGGGTCGCGGCGACCTGCCCCGCGCCAACTCGCGCATCGAGGCCACCGAGATCGTGGTGCAGCAGTTCCTCTCCCAGCCGCTCACGTCCTGGCTGCTCGCGTTCTCCGCGGCCTGGGCGCTCGGGCTGAACGCCGCCGCGTACGCGGTGGCCGGCGGGCTGGCGCTGGCGCTGCCCGCCGTGGCATCGGGGATCGCCGCGCGACGGCGCCGGGCGGAACCGGCCGCCGGGCCGGCTGCCGCCGAGCCAGGCGCCGAGCCGGCCGCCGACGCGGACCAGGACGGCGGGCCCGCCCCCGCCGCGGGCTGGCGGGCCGAGCTCGTCGCTGGCTTCCGGTTCATCTGGGCCAGCGCCATGCTGCGGCCGCTGTGGATCGTGAGCGTGCTCATCGGCATCTGTCACGCCGCCATCACGTCCACGCTGGTGCTGTTCATCCTGGAACGGCTCGACGTGCCCGAGGCCTGGTACGGCACCTTCATGCTGGCCGGCGCGCTGGGTGCCCTGACCGCCGCGGCCGTCACGGGCCGGCTGAAGGCGCGCTTCCGGACGGGGCCCGTGATGGCGGTCGCGAACGCCGTCGGGCTCGGCGCCTGGTTCCTGGCCGGCGCGTTCCCGCTGGTCTGGGTGGGGGCCGTCGCGATCTTCGTCTCGTTCGGCTGCACGACGACGTGGAACGTGCTGGTCATGTCCCTGCGTCAGGCCGCGGTGCCGAACCACCTGCTCGGCCGGGTCCACGGCACCTGGCGCACCGCGCTGTGGGGTGCGATGCCGCTCGGCTCGCTCCTCGGCGGACTGCTGGCCCGGTCGGGCTACGGCACCCCGCTGCTCGTCGGGGCGACGGCCGGCCTGGTCGTCGCCGTCGTCGGGCACCGGTACATCGCGGGCCTGCCCGACCCGGAGTCCCTCGACCCCGCCTGAGGCAGGTCAGATCCAGCGCTTCCAGCGGAAGACGCCGAACAGGCCCACGCTCACGGCGAGCATCGCGACCAGCGCCGCCGGGTATCCCCACGCCCAGCCCAGCTCCGGCATGGTGTCGAAGTTCATGCCGTAGACGGTGCCCACGAGGGTCGGGGCGAACAGGATGGCGGCCCAGCCGGAGATCTTCTTGACCTCCTCGCCCTGGCGGATGCTGACCTCCGAGAGGTGCTTCATCTCCTCGTTCTGCCGCTGCGCGACGAGCGTCGCGGCCACGGTCAGGATGTCGCGCAGCGCGGCGCGGAAGACCTCGATCCGGTCGGCGGCCTCGGTGAGGTGGTCGGCGACGTCGCGCAGGTAGGTCTGCAGCTCCGGGTCCACGCCGTACTTGTCGGCGCCCTTGGCGAGCGAGGCGCACAGGGCCTGCTCCGGCCGCACGGCCCGCTGGAAGTCGAGCACCTCGCGGGACAGCTCGTAGACGCGCCGCGACACGTCGGGGGCGCCGCCCCAGACGTCGGACTCGATCTCGTCGATGTCGTGGTCCAGCCCGGCGACGACCGGCGCATACCCGTCCACGACGCTGTCGAGGATGGCGTAGAGCACGGCCTCGGGGCCGCGGGCGAGCATCTCGGGGTCGGCCTCCAGGCGCGTGCGCACCGCCGCGAGGTCGGGCGAGGCGCCGTGCCGCACGGTCACCACGAAGTCGGGGCCCACGAACACGTGCAGCTCGCCGAACTCGACCTCCTCGGCGTCGTCCAGGTAGCGCGCGGCGCGCAGCACGACGAACAGGGTGTCGCCGTAGCGCTCGATCTTGGGGCGCTGGTGCGCCTGGATGGCGTCCTCGATGGCGAGCGGGTGCAGGTCGAACTCGCGCGCGAGCGACGTCAGCTCGGTCTCCTCGGGACGCTCCAGCCCGATCCAGGCCATGCCGCCGGGGCGGGACCGGAGCGCGCTGAAGGTCTCGGCGAGGTTGTCGTAGCGGGCGGTGCGGACACCGTCGTCGTAGATCGCGGCGGCGACCACCGCGGAGCGGGGCTCGGGGGCGACAGGGCGCGGGGCGACGTCGGGCACGCCGACGGTGCGGCGCTGCCGCAGCGCGCCGAGCAGCGGGCGGGCAGGGCGGGAGGGCAGGAACGTGGCCATGGGAAAACTCCTGGGGTCGAGCGCAGGAAGACGGACTGCGAACGCACACCGCAGCAGCGGACGGCCGGGCGACCGGTGGACCTCACGCCCCGTCAGGGGGCGGAGCGCACCGGTGCGCGAGAACCCGCGGACACGCGGGCAGGGGAACCGTCAGCTCAGCTGCGGTTCGGACTACTCGGAGGCTCGCTACGGGTCATGCGCGCCACCTCCTTCGTCCTGCGGCGGTCCGCCGCACCAGTACCTGCTCGACGGAGGCCAGTCTAGCCACGTCGCCCCTCCTCATCGAAACAGTTCGAGAGCAAGGTCACAGAAAGCTCGTCACCAGGCGTCGTGCTCGCGGTGGTGCGGCCCCGGCGGGGTGTGGAACTCATGCGGCGTGGGCGACAGGTAGGCCCGCGCGAACTGCAGCGAGGCGGCCAGGTCGTCGTGCCGCTCGGCGGCCGTGCGCGCCGCGCGGGTCGAGATCTCCACACAGACGTCACCGCTCCAGCGGCGCGCCACCAGCTCCTGCAGCACCTTCTCGGCGTGCATGCTGCCGCGGCCCGGGACCAGGTGCTCGTCCCGTGCGCCGTGGTTGCCGTCGGCGAGGTGCACGTGCCGCAGCCGGTCGCCGAAGGTGTGCAGCAGGGTGAGCGCGTCCTGCTGGGCCACGCTCGCGTGCGACAGGTCGAGGGTCACGTAGTCGTAGTCGTGCTCGGCGGGGTCCCAGCCGGGCAGGTAGGCCTGGAACTCCCGCCGGCCGCCCCGCCAGGGGTACATGTTCTCGACGGCGATCGTGACGCCGGTGGACTCGCTCAGCTCACGGACCTGGTCCTGGAACTGTCGCGCGTACTTGTACTGCCAGCGGAACGGCGGGTGCACCACCACCGTGCCGGCGCCGAGCTCCAGCGCCATCTCCGTGGTCCGCTCCAGCTTCGCGTCCGGGGACCGGCCCCAGACCCGCTGGCTCACCAGCAGCGTCGGCGCGTGCACCGACCGCACCGGCATGCCGTTGTCGGCGGAGAGCTTCGCGAGCGAGCGCGGGTTCTGGGTGACCTCCTCCGACCAGATCATCACCTCGATGCCGTCGTAGCCGAGCTCGGCCGCGGCCTCGAAGGCCAGCGGCACGCGGCGAGGGAAGACCGACGCCGTCGAGAGCGTCACCTGCACGTCGGGTGCGGCGGGCTCCTGCGGTTCGGTCCGGATCGGTTCGGGCATGCGGGCCACCTTAAAGCGCCTTCGTAACTGAGATGTGACCGTGGGGTTCAGATGAGGTTCACGTGAGGAGACGTTCTCGCGCCAGGTCGCGCGCCGCCTGGGCGGTCGAGCACTCGAGGACGGCCCGGGCGAGCTCCACGCACTCGTCACGCGACACGCCTGCGAGAGTACCGGCGACGTCCGCCAGCGCACGAGGTGTCATGGACAACGACGTTACGCCCAGTCCCACGAGGACGGGCGCGAGCAGCGGATCGGCCGCGGCCTCGCCGCACACCCCCACCGGAGCACCATGCAACGCCCCGCCCTCGCTCGCCACCCGGACGAGCTCGAGGACGGCGGGCTGCCACGGGGTGGACAGGACCGCGACCCCGGCCAGGTCACGGTCGGCCGCCATCGTGTACTGCGTGAGGTCGTTGGTGCCCAGGCTCGCGAACGACACCTCGGCCAACAGGTGCCGCGCCTGCAGCGCTGCCGCCGGCGTCTCGATCATGATCCCCGGCTGCTCCAGACCGTGCGCCGCGCACGCCGCCGCGAAGTCGCGGGACTCGTCCACGGTCGCGACCATCGGCGCCATCACCCAGACCTCGGCGGTCTCCGCGGCGGCGGCCCGGGCGATCGCGTCGAGCTGCCGGTCCAGCACGTCCGGGTGCGCGACGGCGGTGCGCAGCCCGCGCACGCCGAGGGCCGGGTTGTCCTCGTGGTCCGGCGTGAGGAAGCGCAGGGGCTTGTCGGCGCCCGCGTCGAGCGTGCGGACCACCACCCGGCGGCCCGGGAAGTGGGACAGGACCGCCCGGTAGGCGGTCACCTGCTCCTCGACGCTGGGCTCCTCGCCCCGGCCCAGGAAACAGAACTCGGTACGGAACAGGCCGACGCCGCGCGCGCCGGCGGCAGCGGCGGCCTCGGCGGCCGCCGGGTCGGCGACGTTCGCCACGAGCTCCACCTCCGACCCGTCGCGGGTCACGCCGCGGCCGTCGAACGTGGCGGCCGTGACCCGGCGCCGGGCGCCGGCGACGTCGTCGGCGGACGGGGCACGCAGGACCGTGCCGAGCGTGCCGTCGACCACGAGCTCCTCGCCGTCGGCGAGGTCGTTCACCCCGGGGAGGGCGACGACGGCCGGGATGCCGAGGGCGCGCGCCAGGATGGCCATGTGCGAGGTGGGGCCGCCGCGCGCCGTGACGATCGCGGTGACCACGGCGGGGTCGAGCATCGCGGTGTCGGCGGGGGCGAGGTCGCTCGCGACGAGCACGAACGGGTGCCCCGGGTCGGGCACTCCGGGCGGGGCTGCGCCGGTGAGCGCGGCGACGATGCGGTCGCGCACGTCACGCACGTCGCGGGCGCGCTCCGACATCGGCGGGCCGAGCGACTCGAGCTGCGACGCCACCGCCCCGGCGGCGTCCCACACGGCACGTTCCGGAGTGAGGTGGTCGTCGCGGACGCGGCGGGCCGCGGCGGCGGCGAGGGTCGGGTCGGCGGCCATGGCCGCGGTGACCGCGAGGACGTCGGCCGCGGTGCCCGACGCGCGTCCCGCGCGCTCCGCGAGGTCGGCCTCCACCTGGGCGGCGGCGTCCTCGACGGCGCGGACGGCGTCGTCCGCGGAACCCGACAGGCGGCTCGTGCTCGGCTCGGGCACCCGGGCCGGCATCCGGACCACGGTTCCCACCGCCCGGCCCGGGCTCGCCGGGACTCCCGTGAGCCTCTCGCTCGTCATCCGTACGCTCCCTCGGGCTCGTCGTCGAGTGGTCCTCGGAACGTTACACGCGACGGACGGGCCGAGCGAGACCCGGTCGCGCGGTGCGGTGTTCTGACAAGATGACCGCATGGCCGAGGCCCTGAACGTCGGATCTCCCGTCGCTGGACGGGTGGTCGCGATGCGCGACGTGCCGGATCCCGTCTTCGCCGAGAGCATCGTCGGCCCGGGACTCGCGGTCGAGCCCGACGCGGAGACCGGCGGGCGTGTCGTGGCGCCGTGCGCCGGCGTCGTGGTCAAGCTGCACCCGCACGCCTTCGTGCTGCTGGCGCCGTCCGCGGGCGCCGAGCCCGCCGGGGGCCGGGGCGTCCTCGTGCACCTCGGCATCGACACCGTCCAGCTCCAGGGCGAGGGCTTCACGCTGCTGGTCGAGGAGGGCGACACGGTCACGGCGGGCCAGGAGCTCGTCGTCTGGTCCCCCAGCACGGTGGCGGACGGCGGCCGCTCGCCCCTGGTGCCCGTCGTCGCCCTGGACCTGGGCACCGGGGCGCTCGACGAGCTGGTCCGCCCGGGCGCCGTCGTCCGGGCGGACGACCCGCTGTTCCGCCTGGCGTGACGCGCCAGATCCTCCCGGACGTGTCCTAGGGTCGGGGCCATGGTGCGCACCGTGGTGTTCGACGTCGGCGAGACCCTGATCGACGAGTCCCGGATCTGGCTCCGGTGGGCCGAGCGGCTCGGGGTCCCGCCGCTCACCTTCCTCGGTGTGCTCGGCGGCTGCGCCGCCCTCGACCTCACGCACCGGGAGGCCTTCGAGCTGCTGCGGCCCGGGCTGGACTACCAGGCCGAGGCCGCCGCCTGGGCGCTGGACGATCCGGACGGGTTGCGCACCGGGTTCGACGCCGACGACCTCTACCCCGACGTCCGCCCCGCGCTGGCGGCCCTGCGCGCGGCCGGCTTCGACGTCGTCATCGCCGGGAACCAGCCGCCCGAGGCGCGCGCCGCGCTGGAGGCGATGGACCTCCCCGCGAGCGCGATCCGCACGTCCGACGAGTGGGGCGTGCAGAAGCCGGAGCCCGAGTTCTTCGCCCGGGTCGCGGAGCTGTCCGGCGTCGCGCCGGAGGAGATCGCGTACGTGGGCGACCGGCTGGACAACGACGTGCTCCCCGCCGCCGACGCCGGGATGCGGCCGATCCTGCTCCGCCGCGGCCCGTGGGGGTACCTGCACGCGCTGCGCCCCGAGGCGGCGCGCGCAACCGTGATCGACTCGCTGGCGGAGCTCCCGGCGGCGCTGGCAGGCTGAGTTGTCAGACTCCCGCACAGGTGTCAGACGTACAGATCACCAGGGGGACCTGTACGTCTGACACGTGCGGCCGGGACTGACTGGTCAGCCGCGGAGCGGCAGGGTCAGCTCCGCGGAGCCGTCCGGTGCCACGCGGACCGGCACGCCCCAGTCCTGCTGGGCCAGGTGGCAGGCCGGGAAGACGTCGGGGTCCGGCTCGCCGTTCGGCAGCAGCGGCACCTGGTCGCACGACGCCGCCTTCGCGGTCACGTGCAGCACGCCCTCGGTCACGTCGGGGTTGATCACCAGGTCGCGGAACAGGTCCGTCCCGTTCCCGGCACCCGACAGCAGCAGCTCCGGCGGGGTCGCGCTGACCTGGAGCGACGTCGACGGACCCCAGCGGTCGTCGAGCTTCTGACCCGGGGCGGGCGCGAACGGCACGTCCAGCCGGAGCGCACCCGCGGCCACGTCGGTGGCCGGCCGGGCGACCCTGTGCGCGCCGGCGTCCAGCACCTCGCCCGCGAGCCCCGCCGGGAGCGCGACCCGCGTGAGCCGGTGCGCGGCCGACTCCACGACGAGCAGGCGCACGGCGCCGTCCGCGACCTCGACCAGCACGTCCGACGGCTCGGCCAGGTCCTTCGCCAGGGTCGTCACCTCACCGGAGGCCGGGTCGTACCGGCGCACGGCGCCGTTGTACGTGTCGGCGACGACGACGCTGCCGTCCGGCAGCACCGCCACGCCGAGCGGGTGCTGCAGCAGGGCCTGGCCGGCGGCGCCGTCGCGGTGCCCGAAGTCGAACAGCCCCTGGCCGACGGCGGTCTCGAGGGTCACCTCGGTCTCACTCACCGGCACCACGCGGCGCAGGGCGGAGGTCTCGGCGTCGGCGAGCCACAGCGCACCGTCGGGCGCCGCCGCGAGGCCCGAGGGCTGCGCGAACCACGCGCCCTCGCCGGGGCCGTCCTCCAGGCCCTCGTTCATGGTGCCCGCGAGCAGCGAGACCTGGTCGAGGTGCGGGCCGGGGTGGAAGTCCCACAGGGTGTGGTTCCCGGCCATCGCGACGACGAACACGCCGCGCTCGGCGGACCACTCCACGTCCCACGGGGAGGAGAGCCGGACGCTCAGCGCGTCGTACGCGTCCTCGGTGTCGAACGCACCGACGGTACCGGCCACGTTCTCCTGGCCGCCCACCATGAACTGCTGCCCCGTACCCGCGACCGTGTGCACGGCACCGTCCGACAGCCGCACGCCGCGCAGGGCGTGGTTGACCGTGTCGGCGACCAGGACGTCGTAGCCGAGGCTCGTCGCCAGGTCGGCGGGCACCAGGCACAGGCCGTTCGGCTCCGAGAACCGCGCCTCGTCGGGTCCGCCGTCCACCAGGCCGCGCTCGCCCGAGCCGATGCGCCGCACCAGCGTCTCGCCGTCGGGCGCGAGCTCCGCGAGGGAGTGGTGCCCGGCGTCCGCGACCAGGAGGTTGCCGTTCGGCAGGGCGAGCGCCTTGGCGGGGAACCGCAGCGTGCCCGACGCCGGGGCGGGCGGCACGTACGGACCCGAGCCGCGGTGCAGCGTGCCCTTCAGCGCGTGCTCGGCGATCAGGTCGTCCACGAGCGCCGCGATGGCGGAGCCGTGCCCCTCCCCCGCCATCTGCGCCACGATGTAGCCCTCGGGGTCGATGACCACGAGCGTGGGCCAGGCCCGCGCGGTGTACGCGCCCCAGGTGACCAGCTCGGGGTCGTCGAGCACGGGGTGACGCACCTCGTACCGCTCGACGGCGGCCGCGAGCGCGGCGGGGTCGGCCTCGTGCTCGAACTTGGGCGAGTGCACCCCGATGATCACGAGCTCGTCGCGGTGCCGCTCCTCGACCTCGCGCAGCTCGTCCAGGACGTGCAGGCAGTTGATGCAGCAGAAGGTCCAGAAGTCGAGCACCACGACCTTGCCGCGCAGCTCGGAGAGTGTGACGGTACGGCCGCCGGTGTTCAGCCAGCCGCGCCCGACGAGCTCGGACGCACGGACCCGGGGAAAGTTCTGGACTCCTGTGCTCACCGGCCCATTGTCACTCCCGGGGCGCGGCGTCCTTGCCGCCGTCCGCCCTGCGGGCGCGCCACTGCTCGACCAGGGCCTTGTCGGCCCGGCGGCGGGTGAGCTCGCTCTTGCTGGAGTGCACGGCCGCACGGTGCGCGAGCAGGGCAGCGCGGTCCCGCTCGAGGGCCCACATGAGGGCCTCCCGCACGTCGGCGCGGGTCACCCGCGCGCTCCGCGTCTCGTCCATCGTCCCGATCATTCTCGCCGTTTCGTGTCCTTCGGCGTCCGAAGCGGGCGCCGCCAACGTTTCAAGAGGCTGCCGAGGATCTTTTGTGACACCTCGGGGCTTCCTGGCTTTCACCCGGCCATGGTTGGGTGTAGCAGAGGAACGTACCGCGCAAACCTGGCAGCGCGATATCCGTCTATCGGATGACTTTCCCGGGCAGATCGGCGTGTCGCCAACTTGCTGCCGTGTCGTGTTGGTGGGTGAGGAGAGGATCAGGGCATGGACCGCGACCAGGCCAGGAAGATGAAGGAGCAGCTCACAGCCTTCGCCCGAGAGCTAGCCGAGAAGCACGGGGCCGTGGCGACACCGCGGTCGCCCGGTGCGCAGACGGAGGCCGACGCCGCGGACGCCGTGCGGGCGCCCACCCTGGCGCTGGGTCTGGTGCCACAGGCGGACGGTGAGTTCGGCATCGCGGTCCGCTACCGGCTCGGGATGCCGCGGGCCCGCTCGATCGTGCGCAAGGTCTCGGCCGAGATCGGGCCCACCGCCGACGTCCGCCGCACCGGCCGCATCCGGCCGGTGAGCGAGCTCGGCCCGCGTCCGCCCGCGCCGACGTCGCAGGCGGACGGCGACACCGACCGTCGGCGTCCGCTCCGGCCGGGCATCTCCATCGGCCACGTGGGCGTCACCGCGGGCACGCTCGGCGCCTTCGTGACCCGCGCCGTGCCCGGCGACGGTCACCTGTACGCACTGTCGAACTACCACGTGCTGGCCGGCTCGCCCGAGGCGCGGCCCGGCGACGTCGTCCTGCAGCCGGGGCCGGCGGACGGCGGGCTGGCGCCCGGCGACCGGATCGGCGAGCTCACGCAGGTGGTGGACCTGGACTCGACCGAGCCGTCGTACACGGACGCCGCGATCGCCCGCCTCGACCAGGTCCCGGTCAGCTTCGACTACCCCGTCGGGCGCGTGGTCAAGACCGCCCGCGCCCTGGGCGGCGAGATCGTCGGCAAGGTGGGCCGCACCACGTCGGTCACGCACGGGCGGGTCACCGCCATCGAGCTCGACGACGTGATCGTAGGCTACGAGGACCTCGGCGCCCTCAGCTTCGACGACCAGATCGAGATCGAGAGCCTCGACGACGGGCCGTTCTCCCGGGGCGGGGACTCGGGCGCGCTCGTCTACCGGGAGGACGGCGTGGCCATCGGTCTGCTGTTCGCCGGGTCCGAGTCCGGGGGCCGCAGCGGGAAGGGGCTCACGTACGCCAACCCGATCGACCAGGTCCTTGAGATACTGGGTGTGGAGCTGGCGAGGGAGCAGGCCCATCCGTTCGCATGAGGTCGGCGACGGAGCGCATCCACCCGGGGCGGGCCCGGGTGCCCGCGGGTGATGTTCGGCATGCGCACCAGCGTTTCCCCCGCCGGGCGTGTCGCGATCGGCGGCCCGTTCGATGGGCGTGTCGGCCCGGCGCGTCGCGGGCTACAACCCGGCTGACCTGCGGCGCTGCCCGAGGTGCCGAAGTGGGTTCCGCGACCCCTTCCGGCCCCGGTGGAAGGGGGTAGACACGGGGGACACAATGGATGACCAGGAGGTGATCGGGATGGCAACACTCGACGAGGCTCGGTCGGCAAAAGCCGCATTGCGGGAAAAAGTCACCGGGCTCGACGGTGTGATCGGGGTTGGCGTCGCCCCAGAGTTCACGGCGTCAATCGGCCAGCCACCACGTGAGCACCCCGCTCGAAAGCAGGCACAGCCCGGCACGTCCGGCAGGTCGCCGGTCGAGGTCCTCTCCGAGGACGAGCTGGTCGAGCAGGTGGCGGGACCCGGCGGTAGCTGGGTGCTGCAGGTCAACGTGACGGACGCCCGTCTCGTGGACAAGATCCCCGAGGAGATCAACGACGTCGCGGTGCGCGTGCGCGTCGTCGGCGCCGTCCGGGCGGGCTGACACCCGGAGCCGGCCCGCCGGAGCAGAGCGGACGCCGGGCGCCCGCTCCACCCCGGCGCGACGTCCGGTCAGCCGAGCGTCGCCGGCAGCTCAGGCGTCTCGCCGAGCACCCGCTCGGCGAGGAACGCCGAGACCACCTGGTACCAGACCTTGGCGTTCTGCGGGGTCAGGATCCAGTGGTTCTCGTCCGGGTAGTACAGGAACCGGTGCACCGTCTCGCCGTCGTCGGACGCCGGGAGACCCGACTTCGTGAGCAGCTCGAACCACAGGCGCAGGCCCTCGCCCACCGGGACCCGGTAGTCCTTGTCCCCGTGGATCACGAGCATCGGGGTCCGGATGTCGCCCACCGCCAGGTGCGGGCTGTTCGCCAGCGCCATCTCGGGCGTCATCTCGCGCGCCCAGTAGAACGAGGCGTCCGTGGTGGGGCCGAACTGGTCCAGCGCCCACAGGCTCGCGTGCGTGACGACGGCCTGAAACCGGTCGGTGTGCCCGGCCACCCAGTTGGCCATGTAGCCGCCGAACGAGCCGCCCATCGCGGCCGTGCGGGTCTCGTCGATCTCGGGCAGCGCCTCCGCGGCGTCCGTGATCGCCATCAGGTCCGTGAACGGCGCCCCGCCCCAGGCGCCCCAGCCGCGCTGCACGAACTCCTGGCCGTACCCGGTCGACAGCGCGGGGTCCGGCAGCAGCACGGCGTAGCCCTGGGCCACCATCAGCCACGGGTTCCAGCGCCAGCTCCACGCGTTCCAGGAGCCCAGCGGTCCGCCGTGGATCCACAGCAGGAGCGGGGCCTTGGCCTCCGGGCCGACGTCGGCGGGCAGCGCGAGCCAGGCGCGCACGCGGGTGCCGTCCTCGGCCGTGGTCTCGACCTCGGTCAGCGTGCCGGGCAGATCCGGGGCCGCCACCGGTGACCGCAGGAGGGTCGCCGCGACCGGCGTCCGCTCCCCCGGTGCGCCCGATGCCGCGAACGCCGCCAGGTCGACCCGGACCGGCTCGGCCGGGGCCGCGTAGGAGCTGCGCAGCGCGAAGAGGGTCGCACCGTCGGGGGTGACGTTCAGGTCGGAGAAGACGGCGTCGTCGGAGGTCACCTTCTCGACGACCACGTCGGCGCCGGGCAGCGCCCCCGAGAACGTGAGCAGGAAGACCGGGCCGCGGCCGTCGTCGTCGGCCTGGACCAGGAGGCCGCTGCCGTCCGGGAGCCACGTGGGGCGGCCGGGCCAGCGGTCCCAGTCGTCCGCGAGGACGACGGGCTCCGCGGAGCCGTCCGTGGGCACCAGCGCGAGCCGGACCACGGGTGCCTCGTCCGGGGACGAGATCGACTCGGTCATGTAGGCCACCCAGGCGCCGTCGGGGGAGATGCGCGGGGCGCCGGTGTCGGCGTCCGGGTCGTCCACCAGCACGCGCCGCTCGCCGGTGGTGGTGTCGTGCACGACCAGGGTGCCGCGCACGGCCGCGCCGGGGTCGCTCACGCTCCAGGTGGTGACGAGGGTCGTGCCGTCGGCGGACAGGTCTGCGGCGTGGTCCGTCAGGTGCCGCCCCGCGCCGGTGAGGTCGCGCAGGTCGAGGTGCCTGCCCGGCGTCGCCTCGTCGGCCGCCGAGGTGGCGCCCTCCGGACGCGGGGCCTTGGGCAGCGGCGCCGCCGGCTCGTCCACGAGCGACGCGAGGTCGCCGACAAGACGTCGCTCCTCGTCCGGGCCGAGGTCGTGGTCCCAGAGCCGCACGGGGTAGCCCGTGTGCAGGATCGCCGAGACCTTCTGGTCCTTGCGGGCCTTGCGCAGCTCGGCGTCCTGCGCCAGGTCCTTCGCGGAGGGCAGGAGGCTCGCGCCCACGCTCACCGTGTCGGCGTCACGCGCCGCGAGCGGGCCGGAGACGCCGCTCGGCGGGGACGCGATGACACGGGCCTCGCCGCCACCCGCCGGCAGCAACCAGAGGGCCGACCGGGGCTCGTCGGCGTCCTTGCCGTCGGGGTCGGGCCGGGCCGACGTGAACAGGAGGTCGCCGGACCGCGTGAAGACGGCGGACGACTCGCCCTTGGCGGACCGGGTGAGCCGACGTGCCGGTGCCTCGCCCGCCGGATCCACCTCCCAGAGGGCGGTGCGGTAGGCGGTGCGCTCGCCGTCGAGCGTCTGCAGCGTGGCGACGAGGCGGGTGCCGTCCGGACTGGCCGTGAGGCCGGTCAGGCGCGGGATCGCCACGTACCGGTCGAGGTCGTGGAACGGGGTCTGCGGGGTCTGCGGAGATTCGCTCACGCGGCCGTCCTATCACGCCGGAACCCGGCCGGACACGGATTTTCGCCGTCAGCCCTCCCCGCGCCGCGCGGCCTGCTCCGCCTTCTTGGCCAGCATCTCGTTGTACGCCTCCAGCTCGGCGTCGCCGTCCCGCTCCGCCTTGCGATCGGTGCGCCGGGCCTCGCGCGCGTCGGACCGGGTCCACGAGACCGCGACGAGGACGGCGAGCAGCAGGGTCGGCAGCTCGCCGATGCCCCACGCGACCGCGCCGCCCTTCTGCTGGTCCACGATCGCGCTCGGACCCCACGGGCGGCCCATGAGCCCGAACCAGTCGGGGACGAGCAGGGCGGTGCCCGACGTCAGCGTGACGCCGAAGAACGCGTGGAACGCCATCGTGGCGAACAGCAGCACGAGGCGCATCGGGTACCCCGGCCGGGACGGGCCCGGGTCGACGCCGATCAGGGCGTTCGCGAAGAGGTACCCCACCAGCGTGAAGTGCAGGATCATCCACAGGTGGCCGGCGTACGTGGTCAGCGCCAGCTCGAACAGAGGCGTGAAGTAGAAGACGATCATCCCGCCGGCGAACAGGACGGCGGCCACGATCGGGTTCGCCAGGAACCTGCCCCATGCCGAGTGCACCAGCAGCAGGACCCACTCGCGGGGGCCGCGGGAGTCGTCCTTGCGCGCGGGGACGGCCCGGGCGAGCAGCGTGATCGGCGCGGCGAGCACGAGGAAGATCGGCACCACCATCGCCAGGATCATGTGCTGGACCATGTGGGCGCTGAACAGCACGTGGCCGTAGGCGGCCGCGCCGCCGTTCGTGGCCCAGAACAGCACGACGATGCCCAGGCACCACGAGACGGTGCGGCCCACCGGCCACGCGTCCCCGCGCCTGCGCAGCCGGAGCGCCCACCGGACGTACACGATCAGGGCGGCCGCGCACGCGAACGCCACGATGACGTCCCACTGGAACTCGGTGAGCCACCGCAGCGCCGTCGGCTCGGGCGGCAGCGGGTGGCCGGTGACGATCTCGGCCGGGGTCGGGTCGGTGATCGCGTCGTCGGGCACGGGGGGCGCCGTGGAGCCGAGGGCGACCGCCACGCCGGACACGGCGCCCATCACGGCGACCTCCACCGCCGCGAGGCGCCAGAACAGGCCGACCGCCGCGTTCCGCGTGGTGCCGGCGGACAGGCGCGCGACGACGGTGCTGCGGTGCAGCCAGCCCAGGCCGCCCAGCACGATGAGCAGCACGGCCTTGACCACGATCAGGAGGCCGTAGTCGGTGCCGAGCCCGTCGAGCGACCCGATCCGGATCCAGGCGCTGACCAGGCCGGAGACGGCGACGGCGGCGAAGCACCAGATCGCGATCGCGGAGTACCGCCGGATCACGTCGGCGGTCGCGGCGTACCGCAGCCCGACGAGGACGATCGCGGCCAGCCCGCCGATCCACAGGGCGGCGCCGCCCAGGTGCAGGAACAGGGCCGAGATCGCGAGGTCGTGGCTGGCTGCGCCGGCGGCGTGGCCCGTGGAGGACTGCATTCCGAGGGCCACCAGCGGCAGCGCCATCGTGCACAGGGCGCCCACCGAGCCCCGCACGAGGAGCGCGACGGCCGCGGTGAGCGCGGCGACGATCACGATGCCCAGGTACGTGCGGCCCACCGGGATGGTCGAGACGTACTCCATCAGGGCCGGGCCGAACGTCGGCGAGTCCAGGGGCAGGTACGTGGACCACGAGAACCGCAGCACGAGCTGCACCAGCGCGGCCACGGTCCACACCCCGGCGGCGACACCCGCGACCCCGATCGCACGGTCCACGAGCGGCCCGCGGGGCAGCACCCAGGCCGCCAGCGCGAGCGCGCCGACGGTCACGGCCACGGCCAGCTCGGTGGTCACCGTCGCGACGGGCACGCCCCAGCGCACGACGACACCCGGGTCGGTGAAGTTCGCGAAGGCGGTGAACGCCCCGGAGAACGCGCCGGCCGCGACGAGGGCGGCCAGCGCCACGAGCCCCGCCACGGGCAGGGCCACACCGAGCCACGAGGGGCTGGTCGGGCCGCTCTCGGTGGTCTTCCGCGCGGTTCTGCTGGTCCCGTTGCGGGCGTCGGTGGGTGTCACACCGTCCAGCCTAGGCGCGCCGGACAGCGGTTCTGACCGCCCGCGGGCATCCCGTTGACCACACCGGGGGCATACCGCCACCGGGACTTTCGAAGAAATTCAGGAAAAGTTGGGAGGGATTATGCACCAAACCCAACCCTTTAGCCCTCTTCTGCGTTGTGACCAGTGTGGACCTCGCGAACATCATCACCGAGACCGACGACTCCGTGCCGTGCTCGGAACAGCCCGAGCTCTGGTTCGCGGAGCATCCGGCGGACCTCGAGGAGGCGAAGCGCGCCTGCGCAGCCTGCCCGCTCAAGGCGCAGTGCCTGGCGGGCGCGCTCGCACGCCGCGAGCCGTGGGGCGTGTGGGGCGGAGAGATCGTCGTGGACGGCACCGTACGCAGCCGCAAGCGTCGTCGTGGACGCCCGCGCTCGATCGGTGGCATGCGCGTGGCGTGACGGCCGCGTGAGCCCCAGACATCGCCCGGGGCACGGCGGCCGAGCCCGGCCGCCGTGAATGTCGGAGCAGTGCGCCCGTCCGTACCGCGGATCGCCCAGACCGATCCGGGCAGGCGCACTGCTCCGGCCGCACCACGTCTTGGATCGTTCCAGCGCATCGGCCGGGCGTGGGCCACAGACGTGTCAGACCCCCAGGTCACCCGGGTGACCTGGGGGTCTGACACGTTCAGGTGGTGCGGATCAGCTCCAGACGAGGCCGCGCGAGGGGTCCTCGAGCACCCGCGCGACGTCGGACAGGAACCGGGCGCCCAGCTCGCCGTCGGCCAGCCGGTGGTCGAAGCTGAAGCTCAGCGTGGTCACCCAGCGCGGCTTCACCTTGCCCTTGTGCACCCACGGCTGCTTGCGGATGGCGCCGAAGGCGAGGATGCCCGACTCCCCCGGGTTGAGGATCGGCGTCCCCGTGTCGATGCCGAAGACACCCAGGTTGGTGATGGTGATGGTGCCGTCGGACATGTCCGTGACCGAGGTGCGCCCGGCCCGCGCTGTCGCCGTCAGCCCCGCGAGCGCCTTGGCGATGCCGAGCAGGTCGAGCGTGTGCGCGTCCTTGATGTTCGGCACCACGAGGCCCCGCGGCGTCGCCGCGGCGATGCCGAGGTTCACGTAGTGCTTGTAGACGATCTCCTGGGCGGCGTCGTCCCAGGAGGCGTTGATCTGCGGGTGCCGCTTCACCGCGAGCAGCACCGCCTTGGCGGCCACGAGCAGGGGCGTCACCTTGACGTCCGTGAAGTCGCGGTCCTCCTTGAGCGCGGCCACGAGCTTCATCGTCTTGCTGACGTCGACGGTGTGCAGCACCGTCACGTGCGGCGCGGTGAAGGCGCTGGCCACCATGGCCTCGGCCGTGCGCTTGCGCACGGACCGCACCGGGACCCGCGTCTGACGCCCGTCCGGCGAAACAACACCCTGGGCGAGCCACGGTTCGTCGTCCGGGTAGCTGGTCAGCTTCTGCACCGAGGAGCGCTCGGCGTGGGCGACCACGTCCTCGCGCGTCACGATGCCGCCGGGACCCGACGCGTGCACGCCCGCAAGGTCCACGCCCAGGTCCTTGGCGAGCTTGCGGACGGGCGGCTTGGCGAGCACGCGGGCGCGAGCGGCCGTCGTCGTCCCGGTGTCCGACGGCGGGGCCGCGACCGGGGCGGGTGCCGGAGCCGGCGGGGCCGCCACGGGGGCGGGCGCCGGAGCCGGGGCGGGCGGAGCCGCCACGGCCGCGACCGGAGCCGCGGTCGAGGCGGCTGCCGCCACCTGGTGCCGGCGGCGCCGTCCGCTCGCCTTCGCCTCGGCGGTGCCGTAGCCGACGAGCACGGACCCGGAGCTCTCCTCGCCCGCGGCGGCCGGGGCCCCCGCCGCCTCGGAGGAGGTGCCGTTCGACGCGGGGGCGGGCGCGCCCGCGCCGTCGGACACCGTGATCTCGATGATCGGGGTGCCGACGTCGACGGTGGTGCCCGACTCCACGAGGAGTGCGGAGACGGTCCCGTTCCAGGGCGACGGCAGGTCGACGAGCGACTTCGCCGTCTCGATCTCGACGATCGTCTGGTTGACCTCGACGGTGTCGCCCACGGCGACCTGCCACTCGACGATCTCGGCCTCGGTGAGCCCCTCACCGACGTCGGGGAGCGGGAACCTCTGGATGTTCAAGCTCACTCTCGGTTCACTCCTGGGTCAGTGCGCGAAGGCACGGTCGACGGCGTCGAGCACACGGTCCACGCTGGGCAGGTACTCGTGCTCGTGCTTGGCCACGGGGTACGGGGTGTGGAAGCCGCCCACGCGGAGCACGGGCGCCTCCAGCGCGTAGAAGCACTCCTCCGTGACCCGGGCCGCGATCTCGGCGCCGGCGCCGAAGAACACGGGGGCCTCGTGGATCACGACGCAGCGGCCGGTCTTGCGCACGCTCGCCACCACGGCCGCGGTGTCGATCGGCGAGATGGCGCGCAGGTCGATCACCTCGGCGGACCGGCCTTCCTCCGCGAGAGCGTCGGCGGTCTTGAGCGCGGTCACGACGGACGGCCCGTAGGCGACGAGCGTGACGTCGGTGCCCTGGCGGACCACCTGCGCGGCGTTGAGCGTGTCGGTGCCCAGCGGGGTGTCGAGGTCGACCGCACCCTTGCCCCAGTAGCGGCTCTTCGGCTCGAAGAACAGGACGGGGTCCGGGGAGGCGATGGCCTCCTGGATCATTGTGTACGCGTCCTGCGGGGTGCTCGGCGAGACCACGCGCAGCCCGGCGGTGTGCGCGAACAGCGCCTCCGGGCTCTCGCCGTGGTGCTCGACGCCGCCGATGCCGCCGCCGTACGGGATGCGGATGACGACGGGCATCTGCACCGCGCCGCGCGTCCGGTTGTGGATCTTGGAGAGCTGCGTGGTGATCTGGTTGAACGCCGGGAAGACGAACCCGTCGAACTGGATCTCGCAGACGGGCCGGTAGCCGCGCATGGCCAGGCCGATGGCGGTGCCGACGATGCCGGACTCCGCCAACGGCGTGTCCACGACCCGCCGCTCGCCGAACTCCGCCTGCAAGCCGTCGGTCACGCGGAAGACGCCGCCCAGCGGGCCGATGTCCTCACCCATGAGCATGACCTTGTCGTCGCGTCGCATCGCGGCGCGCAGGCCCTCGTTGATCGCCTTGCCGAGCGACAGCGTCCGGGTGCCCGACGCCGGTTCCGCGGCGCCGCCGGTGGTGTGCGTTCGTTCCGCCATGGTTGTCATCGTGCGCCTCCCTGCGCTGAGTCCGCGATCGCGTACTGGGGGGCCGGCGGGTCACCGGCGTCGTAGGCCTCGTACCAGGCCCGCTCGGCGGCGACGACGCCGTGCGGCGTGGCGTAGACGTCGTCGAAGGTGCTGGAGACGGCCGGGCCGCCGTCGAGGGCGCGGACGCCGGTGCGCAGCTTCGCGCCCAGCTCGTCGCCCGCGGCCTTGATCTCGGCCTCGAAGTCGTCGTCGAGCCCGCCCTCGGCGCGCAGCAGGGCGCCGAGGCGGTCGATCGGGTCGCGACGCCGCCACTGCTCCTCCTGCTCGGAGGTGCGGTACCGGGTCGGGTCGTCGGACGTCGTGTGCGCGCCCATGCGGTAGGTGAACGCCTCGATGAAGCTCGGGCCCTCGCCCAGGCGGGCGCGCTCGAGGGCCTCCTGCGTGGCCGCGTACACGGCGAGCACGTCGTTGCCGTCGACGCGCAGGCTCGGCATGCCGAACGCCTCGCCGCGCTTGTAGAGCGGGCCCCTGGTCTGCTTGGTCGTCGGCTCGGAGATCGCCCACTGGTTGTTCTGCAGGAAGAAGACGACCGGGGCGTTGTTCACGGCCGCGTAGACCATGGCCTCGTTGACGTCGCCCTGCGAGGTGGCGCCGTCGCCGAAGTAGGTGATCACCGCGGTGCCGTCGTTCTTGTCGTGCGGGGTGTCGTCCCGCTGGACGCCCATCGCGTAGCCGGCGGCGTGCAGCGTGTGCGCGCCGATCACGATGGTGTAGACGGCCGTGTTGTGCTCGGTGGGGTTCCACCCACCGTGGTCCGAACCGCGGAAGAACCGCAGCCGGTCGACAGGGTCCAGCCCACGGACGTGCAGCACACCGTGCTCCCGGTAGGACGGGAAGACGTAGTCCTGCGGCCGCAGTGCGTAGGCGCTGCCGACCTGCGCGGCCTCCTGGCCACGAGCAGGCGCGAACAGGGCGAGCTCGCCCTGCCGCTGGAGCGAGGTCGCCTCGTCGTCGAAACGACGAGTCAGGGCCATGTCGCGGTACATGCCACGGAGGTCTTCCGTGGTCAGGGTCGCGGCGCGGTCGCGATAGCCCTTGGTCCCGCGCGTCGTGACGCGGTTCCCTTGGGGATCGAGTAGCTGCAACGTCGGGATCGCCTCGTTGGAGCCGTTGGTGGTAGTCACACTTTCCTCCTTCACCTGCGGACGCGAGCGCCCGCAGATGCGGAGACGCCCGGCCCGTTCCGGGGACCTTTCCATCCTGGCACGGGTCCAGCCGGAAATTTGGCCGATCCGCAACCTACGCTCTCGTAGCCTACGCAAGCGTAGGCTACGGCTCCGTAGGTAGGTCTGCCGCGATCTCCCCCAATCTCTCCCGGGACCGTTTGTCGGAACCCACCAAGGGGTGCGACCGGGTCTCGGCGGCCAGGGCCGCGGCGCCCTCCGCGCGGCGTCCGCGTCTCGGCGGGCCGCGCGCCGATACTGGTCCGATGCCGCTGCCCGAGCCGTACGACGTCTGGTTCCCCGATGCGCCGATCGACGGCACCTACGGCTACGACCTGGACGCGCTGCTCGCCGTCGAGCCGGTCCCCGCACCCGCCGGCTTCGCCGAGCTGTGGCAGGGCTGGTTCACGGCCTCGCGCGCGGTGCGCCCCGAGCCGCGGCTGACGTCGCTCGGCCGGCAGGGCGCGCACGACCTCTACGAGCTGGAGCACGTGGGCGCGGGCGGGCTGCGGCTGCGCGGCTGGCTCGCCCTCCCCTCCGACGGCGCGGCCCGGGTCGGCGTGGTGCACGGCCACGGGTACGGCGGCCGGGACGCGCCGGACTTCGCCCGCGTGCCCGACGACGCCGCCGTCGTCTTCCCCGTGGCACGCGGTCTCGGGGCGCTCAACGTCGGTGTGGGCGCACCGGACGACGCGGCCGAGCACGTGGTGCACGGCATCGGCTCGGTGGAGACCTACTCGCTGGGCCGCTGCGCCGTCGACCTGTGGCACGCGGCCGACGCCCTCGTCGAGATCGCCGGCGACCTGCCGCTCTACTACGTGGGCGCGAGCTTCGGCGGGATCGGGGTGCTGGCCGTGCCCTGGGACCGCCGGTTCGTGGGCGCGACCTTCGTGGTGCCGAGCTTCGGGCAGTACGACGTGCGGCTCGGCCTGGAGTGCACCGGCAGCGGCGAGGCCGTGCGCCGGTACGTCGCGGAGCACCCCGAGGCGCGGGACGTGCTGCGCTACTTCGACACGTCGACGGCGGCCGGGTACCTGCGCATCCCCGTGCGCTGCGAGTGCGCCCTGTGGGACGCGGCGGTGCCGCCGCCCGGGCAGTTCGCGGTGGCGAACGCGGTGGCTGGGGTGGCCGCGTCCCGGGCCGGCGGGACGGCCTGCCCCACGCTGGAGCTGGAACCCCTGCCGGCGGGGCACGCCGACTACCCCGGCGACCAGGACGTCGACGCCCGGGCCGCCGCGGCGACCCGCACCCACATCGCCCGCTGCCTGGCGGGCTGACCCGTGCTGAACCGGGGTGCCGGGGCTGCCGCGGCCGGGTCCCGGCCGGGCGTCGCACCGGATCAGGCGCCGGCAGTGTGCCGCGCGACGCGGTGCGCCAGGAGCGCGAACACGACGGCGCACCCGGCCTGGACGGCCACGGCGGTGACCAGGCCGACCGTCAGGCCCGAGCCCGTCCCGGTGGCGTCCGCCGCGGCCGTCCCGCCGGCGGCTCCGCCCGCCAGACCCGCGACGGCGTGGAAGAGCCCGCCCAGCAGCGCCACGCCCAGCCCGATCCCGAGCTGTTGCAGCGTGGTCAGCAGCCCGCCCGCGACCCCGGCCGCCCAGACCGGGGTCCGCGAGAGCACCGTCTGCAGCGCGGGCCCGTACATGAAGGCCTGCGCGGCGCCGAGCACGACGAGCAGCGGCTGCAGCGCCAGCGGGGCGCTCCGGCCGTCGTCGAGTCCGATGACCAGCGCGATGGCGAGCAGCGCCGCCGCCTGCCCGGAGGCGGCGTAGACCATGATCCGCGGCCCCACCCGGCGCAGGACGCCCGGCAGCAGCAACGCGGCGACGAGGAACCCGCCGCCGAAGCCGAGCGTCAGCATCGCGACGTCCCAGCCGTCGGCGCCCCAGACGGTCTGCGAGTACTCCGAGACCTCGTAGAGGAACGCGCCGTAGGTGACGAAGAACAGCATCGTCATGGTCAGGCCGATCCGCACCACCGGGACCCGCAGGACGCTCGGCGGCGCCACGGGCAGCCCGCCGCGTCGTTCCGTGGCCCGCTGGGCGAGGCCGAAGGACGTCAGGGTCACCGCGGCCACGCCCAGCAGGCCGAGCGACCAGGCCGGCCACCCCGCCGTCGGACCGAGGGTCAGCGGCACGACGAGCGCCACCAGGCCGCCCCCGAGGAGTGCTGCGCCCCGCAGGTCGAGCCCCAGCGGCGCCGGCGAGCGGGACTCCGGAACCGAGCGCAGTCCGACCAGCGCCAGCAGGGCGATGAGACCGGTGATGACCTGGACCGCCCGCCAGGCCAGGTGCTCCGGCAGCGCGACGGTCGTCGCACCCGCCACGACCTGTCCGGCGATCGAGGCGACCGCGCCGGCGGCCGTGAACAGGATGATCCCGCGGGTGCGGAGCCGGTCGGGCGCCGTGGCCTGGATGCTCGTCAGCACCTGAGGCGTGAACAGCCCGGCGGCGAGACCCAGGGCCGCGCGCAGGGCCACGAGGGAGACCACGTCCTGGGCGAGCCCGGTCAGGACGGCCAGCGTCCCGAAGGCGACCAGCCCGATCCGGAGCAGCCGCCGGCGGCCGTAGCGGTCGCCCAGCCGCCCGGACACCACCAGCCCGGCGGCGAAGGTGGTGGTGTAGGCGGACAGCACCAGCGCACCGCCGGACGGGCCGGCGCCCAGGTCCGCCGCGATCGCGGGAACCAGCAGGTTCACCGCACCGAACGTGAAGTTCACGGGCAGGAAGGCGAGCAGCAGCACGGCGAGGCCGCCCGCGGTCAGTGCCGGCGCCACGGCGGGGAGCGGCCGTGGCAGGCGTTCCGGGTGGGCCGGCAGCACGCGGGGGTCGACTGCGGCGGGGTCGACTGCGGCGGGGTCGACTGCGGCGGGGAGGGAAGTCGTCATGTCCTCGACGGTGCGCCGCTCGGCATCCTGGTACCAGGAGCCTGTTCATACGGGTACTGACACCACCTGGTTGTCCGCGCCCCGCGGGGTGACACTGGTCGGGTGACGAGTACCGCACCGGACCACAAGGCGCTCGGGGCGTTCCTGCGGGAGCGCCGCGGCCGCGTGACCCCGGCCGACGTCGGGCTGCCGCAGGCCGGCCGGCGCCGGACCCCCGGGCTGCGCCGCGAGGAGGTGGCGCAGCTCGCCGGGGTGGGCGTCACCTGGTACACGTGGCTCGAACAGGGGCGGGCGCCCAACCCGTCGGACCAGGTGCTCGACGCCGTCGCGCGGACGCTGCGCCTGCGTCCCGAAGAGCGGCGGCACCTCATGATCCTGGCCGGCCGCGCCGCCGACACCGGGGCTGACGCGCCGAACCCGCTCATGGAGGTACGCCCCGAGCACATCGCGCTGCTGGAGCGGCTGCTGCCCTTTCCCGCCGCGGTCCAGACCGCGACGTACGACCTGGTCGCGGCCAACCGCAGCTACCGGTTCCTGTTCGGCGACCTCGAGTCGGTGGATCCCGCCGACCGGAACTGCGCCTGGCTCCTGTTCATGAACGACGAGTGGCGCGGAAGCCTCGTGGAGCCCGAGGTCGTGCTCCGCGACCTCGCCGGACGGCTGCGCGCGCGGGAGGCCGAGTTCCGCCAGCACCCGAGGTGGAGCGGGCTGCTGGGCGGCCTGCGCGAGCACTCGCCCGAGTTCGTGCGGTACTGGGACGAGCACGAGGTGCGGGGCGACCGGGCCGGACAGCTGCGCCGCTACCTGTCCTCCCGGGTGGGCAGGCTCGACACGGTCTTCCAGGGTCTGTGGCTCGACCGCGAGCGCGGCGAGCGCATCATCGTGCTCACTCCCGCCGACGCCGACTCGGCCCGCCGGCTCGAGCGCCTCGACTCCCTGGTGGGCGCGGCGCCCGCCTGGACCGCCCGGGACGGCGTGCTGGCGGACGCGCTGATCAGCTGAGCGTGCTCCAGCTGATCAGCGTGTCCGCCGGCACCGCGCGTCGGCACCCGGTCGGCAGCGCCAGGTCGGCAGCGTCAGGTCTGCCTCAGCGCCAGGTCGCCGCGATCCGGAGGAAAGCGTCGTTGGCCTCGGTCTCGCCGATGGTCACGCGGAGCCCGTCGCCCGCGAACGGGCGCACCAGGACGCCGCCGGCGCTCGCCTCGGCCGCACGCTGCGTGGTCGCGTCGCCCAGCCCGAACCAGACGAAGTTCGCCTGCGTGTCCGGCAGTTCCCAGCCCTGCTCGCGCAGCGCGGCCGTGACGCGCGTGCGCTCGGTGACGAGCGCGTCCACCCGCTCCAGCAGCTCGCCCTGCGCGGCGGGGGCCAGCGATGCCAGCGCGGCGACCTGAGCGATGTGCGAGACGCCGAACGGCGTGGACACCGCGCGGATGCCCGCGGCGAGCCGGGGCTCGGCGACGGCGTAGCCGACGCGGAGCCCCGCCAGGCCGTAGGCCTTGGACAGGGTGCGCAGCAGCACCACGTTCGGGTGCCGGCTCAGCAGGTCGACGCCGTCAGCCACCCAGGGGTCGCGGACGAACTCCAGGTAGGCCTCGTCCACGACGACGAGCACGTCCCGCGGCACAGCCGCGAGGAAGGTCTCGAGCTCGTCGGCGTGCACCGCGGGGCCGGTCGGGTTGTTGGGCGTGCAGACCAGCACCACGCGAGTGGCGGGCGTGACGGCGGCCGCCATCGCGGGCAGGTCGAGCCGGCCCGTGCCTTCCTCGACCGGGACCATGACGGCCGTGCCGCCCGCCACGGCGACCGCGATCGGGTACGCCTCGAAGGACCGCCACGGGAACACGACCTCGTCCCCGTGCTCGACCACGGCCTGCAGCACGTGCGCGAGCACGGCGACGGAGCCGTTGCCGACCACGACGTTCTCCGGAGCCACACCCGTGTGGGCCGCGAGCGCCTCGACGAGCTCGCCGGCATACATGTCCGGGTACCGGTTCACCTCGGCCGCGCCCCGCGCGATGGCGTCCAGCACGGACGGCAGCGGCGGATACGGGTTCTCGTTGGACGACAGCTTCCAGGCCTGGGCGCCGGCGGCGACGCGTGCGCCCGGAACGTAGGCGGGGAGGGCCGACACGGCCGCGCGGAGCGGTACGAATGCATCTTCCACGGGGGTCAGCATGCCACGATGACCAGATGAAGCTCGTGGCCAGCATCCTCATCACCGCACTCGCGATCGGGCTGTCGGCCCTGATCCTCGGCTCTCACATGGACGTCGTGAGCGACGGCACCACGCTCGGCACGATCCTCGCCGTGGTCGTGGTCGCCATCGTCTACGGCCTGGTCCACATGATCGTGAAGCCGATCGTCCAGCTCATCTCGCTCCCGCTCTACATCCTGACCCTCGGCCTGGTGTCGGTGCTGATCAACGCGCTGATGCTGTGGATCACGACGCTCATCACGAACCAGTCCTGGTTCTCGGACACCCCCAACTGGGGCCTCGAGGTGAACGGCGGCTTCTGGTGGTACGTGCTGGCGGCCATCGTGATCTCCGTGGTGCAGACCATCCTGCTGGCCCTGCTCCCGAAGCGGATCTCGGACTGATCTGATCGCGGGCACAGGTCACGCACCGACCCTCTCTGCCCGGTAGAACACGGTGCTCGCCCTCGGGCCGGCGAGCCGCGCGCCGATCCGGTCGACCGTCCCGGTCACCCGGGGATCGCCCGACGCGACGGCGAGGTCCAGCGTGCGCACGTGGGTCGCGACCGCGTGCGCCTGCGGCAGGCTGCCCGACGCCGACCGGTCCGCCTGCGCGGCCGAGTCCCGCAGCGTCCGGACCACGGTGAGCCGGTCGTGCGTCCGCGGGTTCTGTGCGGCGGACCGGCCGTCGGTGTGCGAGACCAGCTCCTCCGGGGTCTCCAGGTGCAGCACGGGGACGCCGGGCGGCGTGGTCAGCAGGCCGGTCGGCGCGCCGGCGGTGACCAGCCCGCCCACCCGGTAGCGCTCGGCGAACCCCGCCCGCGACACCAGCGCGGTGGCCGCGATCCCGCCGAGGCTGTGCCCCACGAGGGTGACGGGCTCGTCGGGGCCGACGCCGGAGTCAGCCAGCGCCTCCTCGATCGCGGCCGTGGCGCCGTCGAGCTCCCCCGCGACGAGCTCCAGGTCGGTCCGCCCGTCCCAGGGGTGGTCCGCGGGCAGCGCGGACTGGGTGCCGGGTACCAGCACCGTCCAGGACACCGCGCCGTCCGCCGCCGTCACGCGCTGGACCGCGATCGTGGCCGTGGGCGCGCCGCCCGGGCCCGGGTAGAGGTTGTCGATCCTGGCCAGGGCATCCTGCACCGACCACGCCCCGCTCGTGGACCATGCCGGGACGGCGCCGCCGGCGAAGTCCTCGGGTCCGAGCCGGGTGAGCCGCAGCCCGGCATCGTCGTTGCCGAGCACCGGCACCTCGCGCGCCACGTGCGCGAGCACGCCGGCCCCGCCCGCGACGCCCGGTCGGTTGCCGGCGAGCCCCGGTCTGGCGAGCGCGACGCCTCCGCCCAGGCCGGCGAACGCCTCGTCCGACCAGGACGCCAGGTCACGGGTCAGGCCCGCCCCGGCCCACCCCGTGACCGCGGTGGAGAGGCCCCGGGTGGCCGCCCCGCCGGCCACGCGCGCCGCGATCTCCGCCCCGCCTGCGACGCCGACCCCCACGAGGGCCGCCCAGCCCAGGCTGCCGAAGGCCACCCCGGCGCCGAACGCGCCCGCCGTGACCAGCGCACCGACCAGGCGGTGCGCGGTCGACTCCGCCTCCTCGTACAGGCCCGCCGCGCGTAGCAGCCGCCAGCCCAGCAGGTCGCACCGGTCGGCCCGCTCCGCCAGGCGCCCCGCCGCGTCGCGCGCCGCCTCGTCCAACGCCAGCGCCGCGGGCGCGAGGGCGCCGGGCACCCCGCCGGCCGCCGCTGGCCACACCCCGGCAGTCCCGGCGGCGCCGGCCCATACCGCGCCCGTCCGCCCGGCCGCGCCCAGGACCGCTCCCGGCACGAGGTCGTGACTCACGCCCAGGCAGCAGCGGGCGGCCGCGCGCAGGTCGTCCGCGGCGCGGGCCAGCAGTGCCGCGGCCCGCCGCACGGACGCCGTCCCGACGACCGACGTGCCCCCGCCGCCGTACACCATGACCGTGTCTGCCGACAGGAGCCGGTCCCCGCCCCGGGGCTGCGCCGGGTCGCCGCTCACCGGACCCACCCCCCGTACGCCAGCCGCACCGCGCCGTCCAGCAGCATGCGGTCCCGGGCCAGGCCGCGCGCCACGTCGACGACCGCCGCCTGGTACAGCTCGGCCGCGCGTGCCCGCCACTCGACCTCACCCGCCGCGCGGATCCCGGCGGCCGCCCCGTCCACGAGGTCCACGGCCCGCGCGAGCGCCAGCAGCACGTCCTCCCCCGCCGGCGCGACGCACGACGGGTCCCTGCCGTTCATGGACGGGCTCTGTTCATCGGCGCTCGCACTCCCTGGGTCGGCCGGTCATGTCTCCTGGCGACGTTAGGCCGGGCCCGGGGGACGGCGTCGGGCGGAGAGGCGTGCCTGTGCACGGACAGCCCGAACCGGCCCCTGTGGTCGGCCTCGCGCCCGCCCACCGCCGTCGGGAGGGTCCCCCGGGTGTCGTCTGCCTTTCTGGCCCTGTGGACGACCAACCCGGGTCAGGACGCGCCCGTGGGAGAATGGAGGACGTGCCTGAGACCACCACGCCCAGCCCCGTCACCCGCGTCGCCCTCGCGGAGGTGAGCCCGGCCATCGCGCTCGGCCCGCTGGACGGCCGGTACCGCAAGGCGGTGGCCCCGCTCGTGGACCACCTGAGCGAGGCCGCGCTGAACCGCGAGCGCATCCACGTCGAGGTGGAGTGGCTCATCACGCTGTGCAACGGCGCCCCAGGCGTGGACGCGCCGGTGGTGCCGGGTGCGCCTACGCTGACGCAGCAGGAGATCGACTACCTGCGTGCGATCCCCGCGACGTTCGGCGCGGACGAGATCGCCGAGCTGGCCGAGATCGAGCGGGAGACGGTGCACGACGTCAAGGCCGTCGAGTACTTCATCAAGCGGCGGATCGCCGTCGCGCCCGAGGCGCTGGGCGAGACGAGCCTGCCCGCCGCCAGCGAGCTGGTGCACTTCGCCTGCACCAGCGAGGACATCAACAACCTGTCGTACGCCCTGATGGTGCGCGGCGCGGTGCGCGAGGTGTGGCTGCCGGCCGCGACCGCCGTCGTCGACCAGCTCGCGGGCATGGCGCGCGAGCACGCCGCCGCCCCCCTGCTCAGCCGCACGCACGGCCAGCCCGCCACGCCGTCGACGCTGGGCAAGGAGCTCGCCGTGCTGGCGCACCGCCTGCGGCGTCAGCTCCGGCGCGTCGAGGGCGCCGAGTTCCTGGGCAAGCTGAACGGCGCCACCGGCACCTACGGCGCGCACACGGTCGCCGTCCCGTCGGCCGACTGGCCGGCGGTGTCGAAGGCGTTCGTCGAGGGTCTCGGGCTGGACTGGAACCCGCTGACCACGCAGATCGAGTCGCACGACTGGCAGGCCGAGGTCTACGCCGACGTCGCCCGCTTCAACCGGATCCTGCACAACCTCGCGACGGACGTGTGGACCTACATCTCGCTCGGGTTCTTCACGCAGATCCCGGTCGCGGGCGCCACGGGCTCGTCCACGATGCCGCACAAGGTGAACCCCATCCGGTTCGAGAACGCCGAGGCCAACCTCGAGATCTCGTGCTCGCTCCTGGACACCCTCTCGGCGACGCTCGTGACCAGCCGCCTGCAGCGCGACCTCACGGACTCGACGACGCAGCGCAACATCGGGCCGGCGTTCGGGCACAGCCTGCTCGCGATCGACAACGTGGCGCGCGGCCTGGACCGCCTCGCCGTGAACGAGACCCTGCTGCGCGAGGACCTCGACGCCAACTGGGAGGTGCTGGGCGAGCCCGTCCAGTCCGCGATGCGCGCGGCGTCCGTCGCGGGCGTGCCCGGCATGGAGAACCCGTACGAGCGCCTCAAGGACCTCACGCGAGGCCAGCGCGTGGACGGCGCACGCATGCGCGAGTTCGTCGCCGGCCTCGGCCTGCCCGACGACGTCACCGCCCGCCTCACGGAGCTGACCCCCGCCACGTACACGGGGCTCGCGGAGCAGCTGGTGAAGGACTACCTGGACTAGTCCAGGAAGATCCCGTTGCCCGGCCCGATCGGCAGGTCGAGGAAGAAGAACACCGACAGGATCGCCGCCCACACCAGCCAGAAGGCCACCGTGAAGGGCAGCAGCCGCGCGATCACGGTGCCGAGGCCGGCCTTCGGCTCCCAGCGCCGCAGGAACGTGAGCAGCACGATCATGTACGGGTTCAGCGGCGTGATGATCTGCGTCGCGGAGTCGCCCACGCGGAACGCCGCCTGCACGAACCCGGGCTCGTACCCGATGAGCGCGAACATCGGCACGAACACGGCCGCCATGATGGTCCACAGCGACGAGCCCGAGATGATGAACAGGTTCAGCAGGGACGCCAGCAGCAGGAAGCCGACGATCGCGCCGTAACCGGTCAGCCCGCTCGACTCCAGGCCCTCGGCCCCCGCGACGGCGATCCACTGGCCCACGCCGGACCAGTTGAACAGCGCGATGAACTGGCCCAGCACGAAGGCCAGCACCAGGAACCCGGCCATGTCCTTGATCGACTGCTCCAGCAGACGCGGGACGTCCTTCATCGAGGTGACGGTCCTGGTCACCACCCCGTAGACGATGCCGGGCACCATGAACAGCACGAAGATGACGAAGGTGATCGAGCCGAGCAACGGCGACTCGGGCAGGAACCCGCCGTCCTCGTTGCGCCACGGCGACCCGGGCAGTACGAACGCGACGGCGAGCACGGCGGCGACCAGCAGCAGCGAGCCGATCGCGAACGCGAGCCCGCGGCGCTCCGCCGCCGTGAGGTCGGCGGTGACGACCGGCTCGTCGTGCACGGCCGTGCCGGACGCGCCCGCGCCGGACGTGGCACCGGGCACCACCGTGCCGGCGAACCGGGCCTCGTCGACCGGGACCCGCTGCCGCACCAGGCGCGGCTCCAGCACCTTGTCGATGAGCAGGCCGGCGAGCACGGACAGCAGCACCGCCGAGACCACGTTGAAGTACCAGTTCGACAGCGGGTTCACCGGGTCGCCCGGGTTCGGCAGGATCTCGGTCACCGCCGTCGTGATGCCGGAGAACAGCGCGTCCAGGCTGGTGACGGCGATGTTGGTGGAGTATCCGGCGCCCGCGGCCGCGAACCCCCCGAGCAGGCCCGCCACGGGATGACGGCCGGCCGCCTGGAACACCAGCGCGGCGAGCGGCGGGATGACGATGAAGGCGCTGTCGGACATGACGCTGCCCATGACGCCCACGAAACCCACGGCGTACGGCAGCGCCCAGCGGGGCGCCGAGCCGAAGACGGCGCGGACGCCGGCGGCGAGCAGGCCCGTCTTCTCGGCGACGCCGACCGCGAGCCAGATGGTCAGCACCGTGACCAGCGGCGGGAATCCGATGTAGTTGGTGCCGATGTTCGTGGTGAACCAGGTCAGGCCCTCGGGCGTGAACAGCCCCTGGACCTCCGTGACCTCGTCGGCGCCCGGGACCTGCACGGTCACGTCGGCGAGCGCCATGAACGTGGAGACGAGCGCGATCACCAGGAACAGGATGAGGAAGAGCGTGAACGGTTCGGGCAGCCGGTTGCCGAGCCGTTCGACGGCACCCAGGAACCTGTCCGTGCGGGACGGTCGGACGGGCGATGCTGCGGTGCTCAATGCGGTCTCCCTCGATCTCCGGTGGTCAGGCAGCCTAGGTCCGTAATGTAAAGGGTGATTTTTCGGTCGTGTAACGCTTTCCATACGATGGACCGCATGAACCGCCCCACCCCGCCCAGCACCGCGTACCTCGACCACCTGGTCGCCGAGACCGCGGGGCGGCGGGCCGCCCTGGCCGGCGCAGCCCTGGGAAGGGCCGGTTCGGACGGGGCAGCCTCCGGTGGGACGGCCGGTGAGGGAGCGGCCCGGGCCGAGGTCGGCGCGCCCGACGACCTGGTCGCAGCCGTCGAGCAGGCGGCGGACCGGCTCGAACCCGAGCTCGCGGAGATCGTCCGGCGGCTGCACGAGCACCCCGAGCCGGCCTTCGAGGAGCACCGCAGCGCCGCGACGCTGGTGGAGGTGCTCGCCCGGCACGGCGTCGAGGCGGAGCTGGGCGCCCACGGGGTGCCGACGGCGTTCCGGGCCGAGTTCGGCGACCCGGCCGGGCCGACCATCGCCATCTGCGCCGAGTACGACGCGCTGCCCGGCATCGGGCACGCCTGCGGCCACAACGTCATCGCGGCGTCGGGCGTGGGGGCGTTCCTCGCGCTGCACGAGGTGCTGACGTCGGGCGGCTCGGGCGGTCCGGGCGGCTCGGGCAGCGGCTCGGGTGGTCCAGGCGGCTCTGGGGCCGGCCCGGTCCCGGCGGGCCGCGTCGTCCTGCTCGGGACGCCGGCCGAGGAGGGGCACTCCGGCAAGGAGGTGCTGGCCCGCAACGGGGCGCTGGAGGGCATCGACGCCGCGATCATGGTGCACCCGTACGGGCTCGACGTCGCCGACCAGGTCTGGCTCGGCCGCCGTCTGCTGACCTGGACCTTCACGGGGCGGCCGGCGCACGCCTCGGCCCAGCCGTACATGGGCCGCAACGCGCTGGACGCCGCGTCCCTCGCCTACCAGGGCATCGGCCTGCTGCGGCAGCAGATGCCGCCCGTGGACCGCGTGCACGCGACGATCGCCGAGGGTGGCACCCGACCCAGCATCATCACCGAGCGCGCGGTGGTGCACCTGTACGCGCGGTCCAAGTACCCCGACACCCTGCGCGACCTCTCGCGCCGCCTCGACGACATCGCCCGCGGCGCGGCCCTGATGACCGGCACCGAGGTGGAGATCACCTGGGACGACGGCGCGCACCCCAGCCTGCCTGTGCGCACCAACGACGCGCTGACCGAGCGCTGGGTCGCGGCACAGCGCCGGCGCGGGCGCGACCCGCTGCCCGCGGGCGTGCTGTCAGAGACGCTCGCGGCGTCGACCGACTTCGGCAACGTCTCGTTCCGGATCCCCGGCATCCACCCGCTGGTGCAGGTCTCCGCGCCGGACGTCGCGCTGCACACGGCCGAGTTCGCGGCCGCCGCGGCGACCCCGGCGGCGGTCTCGGCCGCCGTCGACAGCGCCGCAGGGCTGGCGGCGACGGCCCTGGACTATCTGTCCGACGCCGGGCTGCGGGCCGCCGTCCACGAGGAGTTCGCCGCGCAGGGCGGCCCGGTCGACGTGGTGCGCTACTTCGACTGACGGTCGTCGCCGGCGCGGCGGGGACCGGGCAGGCCGGCGCCGGCACAGCGGCGCGGCGGCGGCCGGGCTCGCTGGCACGGGGGCGGCCGGCGTCGAGCATGCACCTGCTGCCAGTTCCGGGGATCGTGCGGCAGCAGGTGCATGGTCGCCGCCGTAACGGCCCGCACATCCGGGCGAAATCTCCGCTTCCTAGCGTCAGGGGCGCGCGGTGCCCGACCGCGCGCCCGACCGAAGGAGCGTGGACCCGTGACACCTCGCGGACAACAAGACGGACAGCACGAAGGCCGGACGGCGGCGCGGACCCTGGTCGCGGCCCTGGGCAGGCGCCGCTTCCTGCAGGCCGCGCTCGGCGTGGGGGCGGGATCGGCGCTGGCCGCCGGGTCGGCGGTGCCGGCGTCGGCCGCGACCCGGCCGGCTGCCGCGGGCACGTCCGCCGCCCGGGGCGCGGGAGGGCGGGGCTCCGGGAAGTTCTCCGGGATCCTGCAGCCCGGCCGGGGCCGCATCCGCGGCGACGTCTACCTGAGCTCGGACACCGACGACGTCCTGTGGGGCTACGTCCCGTCGGTGCACGCCGACGCCGTGGCGCGCGTGCGCTCGGGACGCACCATCACGATCGACTCCGTGTCCCACGAGGGCATTCTCGAGGACCAGGGGCGGGACCCGGTCACCTACTTCGCCGAGCGCGGTGTGCGACGCCGCGAGGTGCTCGACGACGCCGCCGCGATCGCCGCCGGGTACTCCCGGACGGCGCGGAACTTCGACGTCGACGGGCCGCACGTCGTGACCGGACCCGTGTTCGTGGAGGGGGCCGAGCCGGGCGACGTGCTGAAGATCGAGACGCTCGAGGCCACGCCCCGCGTGCCGTACGGCGTCGTGTCGTCGCGCCACGGCAAGGGCTCGCTGGCCGCGACAGCATCGGGCGCGCCCGCCGGGATCACGCTCGACGAGGTGATGCCGCCCGTCGCGACCGACGGCCGCGGCTCCGGCGTCCCGACCGAGTACGGCAACGTGTCCGTGTTCGCCGAGGTGCACGGCGACCACGCGACCATGGGCTCCGGCCGGGGACGGGTGCGGTTCCCGCTCCGGACCTTCTTCGGGATGATGGGCGTCGCCTACGCCGAGACGACCAGCCTCACCGCACCCGAGGCCAACTCGATCCCGCCGACGCTCGGCGGTGGCAACATCGACATCAGCCACCTCGGCGCCGGTTCCACCTTCTACCTGCCGGTCAGCGCCGAGGGCGCGCTGTTCTACGTCGGCGACCCGCACATGGCGATGGGCGACGGCGAGGTGGCGCTCACCGCCATGGAGGGCTCGCTGCGCGGGACGTTCCGGCTCACGGTCTGCAAGCCCGGCTCCGGGGACGCGCCGTCGGTCGCGTACTCGTACCCCTTCGCCGAGACCGCGGACGCGTGGATCCCGATCGGCCTGTCCGACCCGGACGGCGCGGTGGGCGGCCAGCTCAGCGACCTCGACGTCGCGATGCGGCGGGCCGTCGTCAACGCGCTGGACTTCCTGGAGCACGACCACGGCCTGGACCGGACGGTCGCCTACGCCTACCTCTCGGCGGCGGCCGACTTCGCCGTCTCGCAGGTCGTCGACCGGACGGTGGGCGTGCACGGGCTGATCCGGAAGTCCGACCTGGGCTGAGTGCGCCCGTGCCCGTGCCCGCGCCCGAAAACAGCGGGCGCGGGCGCGGCGGGCGACCCTAGGGTCGAGCCATGACGATGCCGGAGACTGCCCCTGTCGACACCTGGCTCGCGGTCACGCGGGAGGACGGCGAGACCGTCGGTTACCTCGAACCGGTGACCGACGACTACGCCGACGTGATCCCCCGCAACCGCCTGGGCCACGCCGTGGGCGAGGTCAGCGACTACCACACGGCCGAGGAGCTGGTGCTCGATCGTGGCCTCCGCGAGCTCGCGGAGCACTGGCTGCTGGACGGCGAGGGCAGGGAGCTCGCGATCAGCGAGCTCTCCCCCGCCGGCGTCGTGCTGCGCGACGCGTACCTGGCGAAGGCCCTCGTCCCGCTGGAGGCGGTGCACGTGCCCTGGCCGGACACGGCGGGCCGCCTCCGGCGCGTCACCAACAGCTGAGTGCGGGGTATTTGCGCCTTCCAGCCGGCTGGAGGCGCAAATATCCCGCACTCAGCGGAGGTGGGTCAGGCGGTGCGGAGCAGGTCCGCCACCCGGACGGTGCGCTCACGCGCCACCATCAAGGTCGTGACGACCAGACCCGCGGCGGCCCAGAGGACCATCGCGGCGATCGCCATGCCGATGCCGCCGGTGCCGGGCTCGATGAGCCGCACGAGGCCCACCTGGGCCGGGCCCACCGGGAGGAACCCGGCCAGACCGCCCAGCAGGCTCGGCACGGTCGACACGACTCCCGTCGCGATGACGAGCACCGCGATCAGGAGGCTCACGCCCCGGCCGATGTGCCCGAGCGCCGCGGCGAGCGCCTGGTTGACCGCGACGAACGCGACCGACACCAGCGCGCCGAAGGCCATGGCCGCGAGCCAGCCGCCGACGTCGAGGCCCTCGATGCCGGCCAGGATCGCGCCCGTCGCGAGACCCGTGAACAGGCTGATCGCGGCCGGGATCGCGAACGTCCCGAGCGCGAGCCGGAACGCCCCGCGCGTGGAGCCGCGGGCGCCCAGCGGCACCGGCGGGAACACGATCATCAGCGCGAGCGCACCGAGCCAGAGCGCCAGCACCGCGAACATCGGGCCGGTCGCGCCGGTGTTGAGGTCCGTGACCTCGCCGTCGGTCGCGACCGGGTCGGCCACGACGGAGGCCAGCGACTTGCGCTCCTGCTCCGTGTACGACGGGATCTCCTCGGTCGCCTGCCCCAGGCCGTCCGAGAGGTCCGACGCGCCGCCGGCCAGCTCGCCGACACCGTCGGCCAGGCCGTCGACGCCGGTCGCGAGCTGACTGGTGCCGGAGCCCAGCTCGGTGACGCCGCCGGCCAGACCGTCCACACCCGTGGCGAGCTGGTTCGAACCGGCCGCGAGCTGTCCGGCACCGGTGGCGAGCTGCGACGCACCGGACGAGATGCCGCCAGCGCCGGTGGAGAGCTCGCGCGCACCGGAGGACAGCGCGCTCACGCCACCGGCTGCCTGGTCGGCGCCGGCCGCGAGCTCGCCGAGACCGTCCGCGAGCTGGTGCGTGCCGGCGGCAAACTGGATGAGCCCGTCAGAGGACTTCTCCGCACCGTCGGCCAGCGGAGCGGCACCGCCGGCAAGCTTGTCGATTCCTGCCTGCAGCCCGTAAAGGCCGCTCCCAACAGAACCTGACGGCTGCCCGGCGAGATCAGCCATGCCACCAGCAACCTGCTCGGAGACACCGCTCAGCGTCTTGAGCTGGGGAAGCTGCGGGCAAAACTCCGCATAGGCCGGAGCCACGAGCGGGTTGCCGCAGGCTTGTTCGATCCCGGCCACCAGATCAACGAAACCGTCAGACACCGCCGCGGATCCGGTGGCAAGTTCGGTTGCCACCTCCGGCAGGCTCTTGTCGGAGCCCGGAGGATTGGCAATGCTCGCACTTGTCTGTGTCAACCCATCCGAGAGCCCGCGCACACCCTTGGCGAGACCTCCGGAGCCTTCAGCGAGCAGGTCCGCATTGGCTGCCAGGTCCTGGGCACCGACAGCCGACTGACCCGCGCCCGCGGCCAGCTGGTCCACGCCCGCTGCGGCCTGGTCCGCGCCCGCCGCCCACTGTTCGGCACCCGAGGCCCACTGCCCCGCACCGCCGGCCAGGCTGGAGACGCCGTTGCCGACACCTGCCACGCCGGCCGCGGTCTGGTGTGCGCCGTCCGCAAGCTGCTGCGCGCCCTTGCCCGCCTCCGTCGCGCCGTCGGCGAGCTCGCCCGCGCCGTCCGCGAGCTGCTCCGCGCCCTTGCCCGCCTCCGTCGCGCCGTCGGCGAGCTGGCCGGCGCCGTCGGCTGCCTTGCCCAGCTCTTCCGAGAGCGTGGAGAAGCCGACGAGCACGTTGTCCACGTACGTCTCGGTCAGGGTGCTGCCGAGCACGCCGGTGGCGGTCTGCGCCACCACCTGCGCGAGGGCGTCGTCGAGCACCCGGCCGTCCGGGGCGGTGGCGACGTCGATCGTCGCCTGCTCCGCCTCCTCCGGGTCGTCACCGCTGAACGACGTCGCCGCCGCGGAGAAACCCTCGGGGATGGTGATGACCGCCGCGTAGGTGCCGTCGGCCAGGCCGTCGGCCGCCGTCGCCTCGTCGGAGATCTCCCAGTCGTAGCTGGCGTCCGACGCCGGGATCGCCGCGGCCTCCCCCGCCTCGGCGTCGGCGGTCTCACCGCCGCTCACCAGGCCGGCGGCGAGCTGACGGCCGAGCGGCACAGTCTGACCGTCGATCTCCACCGGCTCGTCGAGGTTCACGATCGCGGCCTTGACGGTGTCGAGCCGGTCCTGCGGGTTCCACAGGGCCGAGATGAGCAGGCCCAGGATCATCAGGGGAAGGAGCGCCACTGCCACGGCGCGCCACGGGTTGCGGATGGGCTCGGGCCGGAGCCACCTCGTTGCGGTACTCATGCCCGCACCTCCTGCTCGGTCACGTCTGTGTTCTGGTCAAGGTGGGCGCCGGCCGTCGCTCGGTCGCCCGGGGTCACGTCCAGCGTCTGGGCGCCGGCCGGCGCCAGGTCCGTCGCCGCGAACCCGGTCGAGCCGAGCAGCACAGCGACACCCGCTCGCTGGGCGGCGGCGACGGCCTGTGCCAGCTCGGCACGTGCGGCCAGGTCGCCCACCGTCTCGGTGGCGTCCACGACGAGCACCTTCGGCTTGTCGCCCAGGGCTCGCCGGACCGCCCCTGCGGGAGACCCGCCCTCGGCAGCGGCGTCGACGACCGCGACGCGGTGCCGCACGGACGAGGCCCGCTCGGGCAGCACCAGACCCACGGTCTTCCCGACCCCGCCAGAGACCTTGACCCGGCCGGCCACGGCCAGCAGGAAGGCGCTGACCGGAGCCGTCGCGTCACCGTGGACGAGCAGCGTGCCGCCTTCGGGCACCCGCACGCTCACCGGGCCGACGATCGGGCCGGACGGGCCGTGCACCTCCAGGTCCCCGGCCGCGACCGCATCGGTCGCTCCGGGCTCGGGCCAGTCCGCCAGCGACAGCTCGCGGGTGAGCCCCTCGCCCTCGACGTCGAACGAGGGCAGCACCTTGTCGAGCCACTTCGGCATGTACCAGGCCTTCTCGCCCAGCAGAGCGAGCACCGCGGGGACGAAGACCATGCGCACCACGAAGGCGTCCACGGCCACGCCCACGGCGAGGCCCAGCGCGATCGGCTTGAGGTTCATGTCGCCGTGCGGCACGAACGCCACGAAGACCGCGATCATGATGATCGCCGCGGCGGTGACCACCTTGGCCGAGCCCTGGAACCCCGTGGTGATCGCGTGCTTGGCACTGCCGCCGTGCACGTAGTCCTCGCGCATGCGGGACACGAGGAACACCTCGTAGTCCATGGCGAGGCCGAACAGGATCCCCATGAGCACGATCGGCATGAAGCTGATGACCGGCCCGGTGCGGGTCACGTTGAGGGCCTCGGCGAGGACTCCGTGCTCGAACACGAGCGAGACCACGCCGAACGCCGCGCCCACCGAGAACAGGTAGCCGATCGTCGCCTTGATCGGCACGGCGATCGACCGGAAGACCATCGTGAGCAGGATCAGCGACAGCCCCACGACGACGAGGGCGAAGGGCAGCAGCGCGTCGCCGAGCTTGTCCGACACGTCGATGCCGACCGCGGTGAAGCCCGTGACCGACAGGTCCACGCCGTACTCGTCGAGGAAGTGGTCGTGCAGCGAGCGGATCTCGCGCACCAGGTCCTCGGTCTCGGCGGACGTCGGGCCGCCCTCGGGGACCACCTGGATGATGCCGGTGTCCGCCGTCTCGTTGGGCGTCGACAGCGGCACGTCGGCCACGCCGGGCAGGTCCGCGATCTCGTCGCCGATCTGGTCCATGAGCGCCACCGGGTCGGTGCTGGTCACGATGGACCCGGTCACGATCAGCGGGCCGTTGAACCCGTCGCCGAAGTGCTCGGAGACCAGGTCGTACGTGACGCGCGCCGGGTCCTCCTTGGCCATGACGCCCGCGTCCGGGAGCGCGAGGCGCAGGTCCAGTGCGGGGTAGCTCAGCGCACCCATCGCGGCGATCACCAGCACCACGGTGAGCGCCGGGATCTTGGTCACCGCGCGCACCCAGCCGGTGAAGAACCGGTTCGGCTTCTGCTCGGGCAGCGTCACGACGGCCACGCGGGAGCGGGTCGCCTCGGGGTCGTCGTTCGCGGCCGCGGCCGCAGCCGCCTCGGCACGAGCCGCCGCACGCCGCTCCTTGCGCGACGGCCGGGGCCGCAGCCGCTCCCCGGCGAAGCCGAGCAGCGCGGGCAGCAGGGTGAGCGAGACCAGCACGGTGACACCCACGGTGACCGCGGCGGCGATGCCCATGATGGTGAGGAACGGGATGCCCGCGACGCCCAGGCCGACCAGCGCGATCATCACGGTGAGACCCGCGAACACGACGGCGGAGCCGGCCGTGGCGGTCGCCCGCGCGATCGACTCGTGCACGTCGAGGCCCTTGCCGAGCTGTTCCCGGTGCCGCGAGACGATGAACAGGGCGTAGTCGATACCGACCGCCAGACCCAGCATGACCGCCAGCATCGGGGTGGTCGAGTTGATCGGGCCGAGCACGGTGGCGGCGAACAGCAGGCCCATCGAGGCGCCCACGCCGAGCAGGGCGTTGAGCAGCGGGAGTCCTGCGGCCACGAGCGAGCCGAGGGTCAGCACGAGCACCACGAGCGCGACCAGCAGGCCGATGCCCTCGGTGAGCGTCATCTCGGGGAACTTGGACGAGAAGAGCTGCCCGCCGAGGTGCGCCTCGGCACCGGAGGGCAGGGCCTGCGCCAGCGCGTCGGCCTCGACGCCCAGCGCGTCCTTGGTCTCGTCGGTGATCGAGCCCTGGTCGCCGTCGAGCTGGATCGTCAGGAGGGTGGCGCGCTCGTCGTCGGACACCGAGGCGGGCATCAGGTCGTCGTACGGCGACGTGACCACCTCGACCTGCGAGACGTCCTCGAGGTCCGCGACGCCGTCCTCGATGGCCGTGCGCATCGCGTCGTCGTTGATGGTCCCGCCCTCGGGCGCGACCACGATCACCTGCGCGGAAGCGCCGCTGACCTGCGGAAAGGTTGCAGCGAGGCGGTCGAGCGCCTCCTGTGACTCGGTGCCGGGGATGGACACCTGGTTGTCGAGGCCCTGTTGCAGCAGGCCGGCCGCACCGCCCACGAGGACGAGTGCCACGACCCAGCCGGCTACGACGAGCCGACGGGCGCGGACGGCCCAGCGGCCGAGCGAGTAGAGAACGGAGGACACGCACACTCCTGGACGAGGCGGGGACCGATGTGGGGACGTTCGATGCACCACTGTATCCGATACACGAGTGCATCGGATACACGGATGTATTGATAGACTGGCCACTCGATACCCCGAGGAGCTGCTGTGACCACCGAGCCCGCCAGCGACGTCGGCTCAGGGTCGTCCGTCGAGCGCGCGTTCGCCACGGCCCTGACCCCCCGACGTGAACGAACCCGCGAGCGCCTGCTCGACGCCGCCTTCGTGGTCTTCGCCCAGCACGGCATCCGTGGCGCGTCGATCGAGGCCGTCTGCGAGGCGGCGGGTTTCAGCCGTGGTGCCTTCTACTCGAACTTCTCCAGCAAGGAGGAGCTGTTCCTCGCGCTCGCCGAACGGGCGATGCGCCGACAGCTCGTCTCGCTGGAGTCCATCGGCAAGGAGCTGGAGCCGAACCTGGTCCGCTGCGGCGCCGTGGACCACGACGCGATCGGCACCATCCTCTCGGTGGTGGTCACGAACGTCGGGGACGCGCAGCAGTGGGCGCTGATGCGCGCCGAGCTGGAGCTCCTCGCCATGCGCGACCCGGCGGTCGGCCGGCCGTTCCTCGCGCAGGAGGAGACCCTCCGCACCGAGCTGGGCGCCGCGATCGAGCGGATCCTCCAGGACTTCGGCCTGCGGTTCACGGTCGACCGGCGCACGGCGGTCGACCTGCTGCTCAGCGTGTACGAGTCGTCCGCGCGGGCCGCCGTCGTCGCCAACCCCACGCAGGAGGACGGCGATGCCGCACCCGGCACCGCCGTCCTGAGCCAGCTCGTCAACCTCCTGGTCACGGCCGCCGACTGAGCTGAGGAGCTACCAGCTCGCGTTGGCCGCCAGCTCCAGCGCGATCTCCTGCCACCACGCGCCGGCCGCCGGGCCGCCGTTGCACGCGCCGTCCGACTCGCCGGGGAGCTTGACCCACAGCAGCGCGTCGAGCGCCGTCGCGTCGTCCACGAACCGGGGCTGCTCACCCAGCGCCCGGCCGCGCGGGTTGCACCACTCGCCGTTGGACCCGTTGCCGTTGCGCGACGTGTCGATCACGTAGGGACGGCCGCCCACCTGGGACGACACCTGCTCCGCGTAGGCCTGGGTGGCCGCGGTGGTCTGGTAGTTCGACGTGTTGAGCGCGAACCCGACGGCGTCCGAGAAGCCGATCAGCTGGAGCCGTCGCGCGGCCTCCGCCGGGCTCAGCCAGCCCGATTGCCCGGCGTCGACGTAGACCCGTGCGCCGGCGTCGGCCAGCGAGGCCGCCGCGTACCGGAGGTATCCGACGCGGTCGCCCTGGCCGTCGCAGTCGCCGAGCTGGGCCAGGGCGTCCGGTTCGAGGACCACCACCGGGTTGCCCTCGATGCCGCTCGCCACCGTGTCGACCCAGCGCGCGTACTCGCTCTCGGGCACCCCGCCGCCGGAGTGGTTGCCGCAGTCGCGGCCCGGGATCGCGTACACGGTCAGCACGCCGGTCGCGCCGGCGGCCGCGGCCCGGCCCGTGTAGTCCACGACCTCGTCGCGGGAGTGGTCGGCGTCCGCCCAGCTGCCCACCCAGTACGACTGCGGGGTCAGGGCGATCTTCGCCAGCAGGTCCTTGTCGGTCCCGCTCGCCGCCTCCCACGCCGCGTACGCCTGGGTGTTCGTGTCGACATAGAGGTCGGACGCCGCGGGCGCCGCCTCAAGGCTCGTCACCCCGAGGCTCGTCACCCCAAGGCTCGTCACCCCGAGGCTCGTCACCCCGGCAGTGGCGCTCTGCGCCGTCAGGGTCGCGGAGGTCACGAGGGCGAGTGCTGCGGCCAGGGCCGCCGTTCGGGTACGGCGTCGTGCACGGGACATGGCGCTCTCCGTTCGTCCGGGTCCGCGCCCGGCCGACCGGCCGGGCGTGCCCGCGTGACGCTAGGAAATCGCCGCCCCCGGCAGAACCACCCATATCGTTTAAGTTCCGCTTCTGCCCGGAGCTGTCAGACGTACAGGTCACCGGGGTGACCTGCACGTCTGACCCGTCGGAGAAGGTCAGGCCAGCGCCTCGTCGACCAGCTTCCGGGCGGCGTCCTGCACCTGGGTGAGGTGCTCCGCGGACACGAACGACTCCGCGTAGATCTTGTACACGTCCTCGGTACCGCTGGGCCGCGCCGCGAACCACGCGTCCCGCGTCGTGACCTTGAGCCCACCGACCTTCGCGCCGTTGCCGGGCGCCTCGGTGAGCTTGGCCGTGATGGCCTGCCCCGCGAGCGTCGTCGACGAGACGTCGGACGGCGACAGCGCGCCGAGCCGGGCCTTCTGCTCCCGGGTGGCGGCGGCGTCGACGCGGGCGTACCAGCTCTCGCCGTACCGCCCGACGAGGTCGGCGTGGTGCTCCGAGGGCGACCTGCCGGTGGTCGCCAGGATCTCCGAGGCGAGCAGCGCGAGCAGCAGGCCGTCCTTGTCGGTGGACCAGACACGGCCGTCCTTGCGCAGGAACGACGCGCCCGCCGACTCCTCGCCGCCGAAGCCGACCTCACCCGACAGCAGCCCCGGGACGAACCACTTGAAGCCGACCGGCACCTCCACGAGGCGGCGGTCCAGCCCACCGGCCACCTTGTCGATGAGCGCCGACGACACGAGCGTCTTGCCGACCGCCGCGCCGGCGGGCCAGCCCGGGCGCGCGCCGCCGTACAGGTACTCGATCGCGACGGCGAGGAAGTGGTTGGGGTTCATGAGGCCGTCGGCCGTGACGATGCCGTGCCGGTCGGAGTCCGCGTCGTTGCCGGTGGCGACGTCGAAGGGCGCCGGGCCGCCGCCGCTGGTCATCCGCTGCACCAGCGACGCCATCGCGTACGGGGAGCTGCAGTCCATGCGGATCTTGCCGTCCCAGTCCAGCGTCATGAACGACCAGCGCGGGTCGACCTGCGGGTTGACGACGGTGAGGTCGAGGTCGTACCGCTCGGCGATCGCACCCCAGTACTCGACCGACGCCCCGCCCAGCGGGTCGGCCCCGATCCGCACCCCAGAGGTGCGGATGGCCTCCAGGTCGAGCACGTTGGCGAGGTCGTCCACGTACGTCGACAGGAAGTCGTGCCGGTGCGTGGTCTCGGCGGCGAGCGCCTGGTCGAGCTGCACCCGCTTCACCTGCCCGACGCCGGTGCGCAGGAGCTCGTTGGCCCGGTCGGCGATCCACCCGGTCGCGTCGGAGTCGGCGGGCCCGCCGTGCGGCGGGTTGTACTTGAAGCCGCCGTCGCGCGGCGGGTTGTGCGACGGCGTCACCACGATGCCGTCCGCGAGACCCAGGCCCGGCGCGGCCTGGCCCGGGGTCCCCTCGGCGAACCGCGTCTGGTTGTGCAGCAGGATCGACTGGCTGACGGCGGGCGTCGGGGTCCACGAGTCGCGCGCGTCGACCATGACGTCGACGTCGGCCGCGGCGAGCACCTCCAGCGCCGTCCGCCATGCCGGGTAGGACAGCGCGTGCGTGTCCCGCCCGATGAACAGGGGCCCGTCCGTGCCCTGACCACGCCGGTACTCGACGATCGCGGCGGTGATCGCCACGATGTGATCCTCGTTGAAGGCATGGTCGAGGCTCGACCCGCGGTGCCCGGAGGTGCCGAAGGCGACCTGCTGGCCAGGGTCGCCCGGGTCCGGGGAGAGGTCGTAGTAGGCCCCGACCACCCGGTCGACGTCGATCAGGTCGCTGGGCTGGGCGGGAGTTCCGGCACGCGCATCCATACGCCCGATACTGCCAGGTCCGGGCGGGTCCGTCGTCGCCCACGCCCGCGTTCGCCCCCTCGCCCCGCGTCTGTCCCGCGTCCGCCCCGCGTCCGTCCTCGGGGTGACGCCGGCCCGATGCCGCCCTGCCACCGTCGTAGGCTGGCGACATGTTCCCGTCGATGCAGCCCGAGATCCCCTCGCTCCACCCCAGCGAGCTCGACCCGTCCACCCCCGTCCCCGCCGGCACCGTCCTGCTGGACGTGCGCGAGCAGGACGAGTGGGACGTCGGGCACGCACCGGGCGCCGTGCACATCCCGCTGGGCGACCTGCCCGTGCGGTACGGCGAGCTCGACGCCGACGCGGCGATCCTGGTCATCTGTCACTCCGGCGGCCGCTCCGCGCGCGCCACCCAGTGGCTCAACGAGGCGGCCGGCCTCGAGGCGACCAACCTCGACGGCGGCATCGTCGCCTGGGCCGGCGCAGGCCTGCCGGTCGAGCGCTGACGACCGGACCGCGGGCTACTCGCCGACGCGCGGCTGGCTCGGGTCGGTCTCGTTCCAGACCCGGTCCAGCGCGGTGACGACGTAGGTGTACGTCCTGCCGCGCTCCACCGAGGTGTCGAGCCACGACTGGACGCGCCCGCTCACCGCGCGGAACGTGCCCACGAGGTTCGCCGGATCGTCGGTGTCGACCGACTCGGCGGCACCGTCCACCCGGTAGACGGCGAACGACGTCGCGCGGGCGTCCTTGTTACCGATGTCGGCCAGGTGGAGCCGGACGCCGTCGCGCACGCGGCGCGCCTTGGTGAGCACCGGGGTGACCACCGGGTCGGCGGGCAGGTGCGGCATCGGCGGCACGAGGGCCGGGTGCTGGTAGTGGTCGGCGACGACCTTGGTCATCGCGCCCTGCGGGTCGGCCGGCACGTGCACGGCCGAGTAGTAGACGTTGCCGTGGATCGGCCCGACGTCGCGGCTGACCTCCCGGCAGAGGTCGAGGTGGTTGGTGAGCTCGTCGGGGTCGGTGAAGACCCCGCTCGTCACCTTGTAGAGCGCCTCGCCCACGTAGAGCTGCGTGCCCGACTGCGCGGCGACCTCGGCCCACCACGGCACGAGCTTCGCGTAGTCGGCCACCGCGAGCCCGATCTGCCAGTAGATCTGCGGGTTGACGTAGTCCAGCCAGCCCTCGAGCACCCACTTGCGGGTGTCGGCGTAGAGGTCGTCGTACGACTCCTGCCCGCCGGTGTCCGAACCCAGCGGGTCGGTCGTGGAGTTGCGCCAGATCCCGAACGGGCTGATCCCGAACTTGACCCAGGGCTTGGTCTCCTTGATGCGGACGCTCATCGTCTCGACGAAGTGGTCGACGTTGTTCCGCCGCCAGTCCTCGATCGTGTCGAAGCCGGCGCCGTACTGCTCGTAGGTGCCGATGTCGGGCAGCACGTGGCCGTCCAGCGGGTACGGGTAGAAGTAGTCGTCGAAGTGCACGCCGTCGACGTCGTAGTGCTCCACCGCGTGCAGGATCGACTGCTGGATGTGCTCCTGCGCCGCGGGGATGCCCGGGTCGAAGTAGAGCCGGCCGTTGTACTCCCACACCCAGTCCGCGTGCTGCCGTGCCGGGTGCTCGGGCACGAGCTGCGACAGGTCGGCCTCGATCGAGACGCGGTACGGGTTGAACCAGGCGTGCAGCTCGATGTTGCGCCGGTGCGCCTCCTCGACCATGAACGCGAGCGGGTCGTAGCCCGGGTCCTGGCCCTGCGTGCCCGTCAGGTACTTGGACCAGGGCTCGTACGGGCTGTCGTAAAACGCGTCGGCCGTGGGGCGCACCTGTACGAACACGGCGTTCAGCCGGTGCTCCTCGGCCACGTCGAGCCAGTGCAGGAACTCCGCCTTCTGGGCGTCCGCGTCGAGGCCGCTCGTCGACGGCCAGTCGATGTTGGCCACGGTGGCGATCCACATGGCGCGCAGCTCGCGCTTGAGGCCGAGGGCGGACGACGGCTCCGGCGTCGCGTTGCCCGTCATAGCCGTCGCACCGAGTGCCGTGGCCGGGTCGAGCGCCGCGATCGAGACGCCGATCGCGGCGGCCGCCGTGCCCGTCGCCGCCATGGTGAGGAACTCCCGGCGTCCGATCCCCGACATCACCCCCGCCTGCCGTTCCTTCAGGAGCGACGTGGTGCGCGCATAGGCTGGCAGATCGGTCGCCTCACGGCGGGCGGGGTGCCTCACGTGCTTGACCTCCGGTGCTGGCTGCTGGGGGTTGGTGCCGTGGTGCTCGGTGATGTGATTTTGCTAAGTTGGCCGGCGTCGATCGGCCACACTGAGGTGACAAACAATGCCACCGGGCGACGCCGTGGGGAAACTCTCGCACATGTCGCGTCGGATGTGAAGTTTGCACAGTGAACGACATTGTGAAACTTACTTTCACACCTCCGGGACCGGCGCTCCCAGCAGGTCGTCGTACTCGGGCGCGTGCTTGCGCACGTAAGCCTTGATGTACGGGCACAGCGGGACGATCTTGTCGCCCGCCTCGCGCACCATGCCGAGCGCCGCCTGCGCGAGCCGGCCCGCCAGGCCCTGGCCCGCAAACTCCTCGAAGACCTCGGTGTGCACGAAGTACACGACGCCCGGATCCGTCTCGTAGGCCGCGAAGCCGGCCAGGGTGCCGTCGACGCGCACCTCGAACCGGGACTCGTCGGAGTTGTCGACCACTGTCACCTGGGGCTCGTCCGTCATGGGGCCCATCGTGCGGCACCGGCCCGCCGGTCGCCAGCCCCGGCCGGTCGCTCGTGCCGTGAGCCGGGTCACCAGGAATCACGGGGTCGGTGTCAGTGGCGGGTGCGAGACTCGACCCGTGCCCCAGACCGCCGCCTCACCCCGCTCCAACCCCTACGCGGCGGTGCTCCGCACCCCGGGTGCGCTCAAGTTCTCCGCGGCCGGCGCGCTGGCCCGGCTCCCGATGTCGATGGTCGGCATCGGCGCCGTGCTCATGGTCCAGGGCCTGTACGGCAGCTACGCCATGGCGGGCCGCGTCGCGGCGGTGCTCGGCCTGGCCCAGGCGTTCCTCGCGCCGCAGATCGCCCGCTGGGTGGACCGGCGCGGTCAGCGGAGGGTGCTGCTGCCCGCGCTGCTGATGTCGGTCACCGGGCTGGGCGGGCTCGTCACGGCCGCCGTGCTCGGCGCCCCGGAATGGGTGTTGTGGCCGCTCGCCGCGATCGCCGGCGGCAGCCAGGGCTCGTACGGGTCCATGGTCCGCGCCCGCTGGAACGCGGTGCTGGACGACCCGCGCGGCCTGCACACCGCCTACTCGCTGGAGTCGTCGATCGACGAGCTGGTCTACATCGTGGGTCCGGTGCTGGCGACGACTCTCGCGACGGCCGTGGCCGCGCCGTCCGCCCTGGTGGTCGCCGGGGTCGCGGCGCTCGTCGGCGGCCTGCTGTTCCTGGTGCAGCGGTCCACGGAACCGGCCGTCGTGGCCACCGACGCCGAGGTGCGGCACCGGCCGGTGGTGCTCGTGCCCGGCATGCCCGTGCTGGTGCTCGTCTTCGTGGCCATGGGCATGATCTTCGGCTCCATGGAGGTCGTCACCGTCGCGTTCGCCGAGGAGCAGGGCAGCAAGGGCGCCTCCGGGCTCGTCCTTGCCGTCTTCGCGCTGGGCTCCATGGTCGCGGGGCTCGTCTACGGCGCCCGGCACTTCACGAGCCCGGCGGTCCGCCGCTTCGTGATCGGCATGGCCACGCTCGGACCGGGTGTGTCCCTCTTTCTCCTCGCGCACACGCTCTGGGCGCTGGCGGCCGCGATGTTCGTGGCCGGCCTGGCCATCGCACCCACCGTCATCACCGGCAACGGCCTGGTGCAGGACATGGTCGGCAAGCACCAGCTCACCGAGGCCCTGACGTGGGTGGGCACGTCGATCGGCATCGGCGCCTCGCTGGGCGCGTCCGTCGCCGGGCTCCGGGTGGACGACGCCGGGGCGACCGCTGGCCTTCTCGTGCCCGTCGCGGCGGCCTGGTTCGCCACCCTGCTGACGCTGGCCGCGGCCCGCACGCTGTGGCGCCAGTCCGCGGCGCGAGAGTAGCGGCCGCGCCCCGCTGACGGCGCAAAAGTTCACCCCTTTTATCAGGAGATGACATTCCATTTCCTGATAACTTGCAGGCGACTCCCAGAATCTTCACGAACGGACGCGCATGCTCGTCTTCATCGTCATCGGTCTCCTCGGACTCGCCCTCGCGCTCGCCTCACTGCTGCTCGGCGACTTCTTCGACCTGGCCGACGGCGCCATCTCGGGCACGTCGCTCGGCGCGGGCGCCCTGCTCTTCGGCGCGACCGGCACGGTGATCCTCTCCAACGGCCTGCCCGTGTGGGTGGCCTACCCGGCGGGCCTCGTGGTCGCCGTGCTGGTGATCGTGCTGGTCAACGTGCTGATCAAGCGTCTCAAGGCCGGCGAGGACGGCGGCCCGGTCTCCCTGGTCGGCGCGCAGGGCAGCGTGACCTCCGACGTCGACCGCGGGCACGGGGAGGTCTCCCTGGACGCCGCCACGGAGCTCGAGACCCGGCTCGCGTTCTCGGACGAGCCGATCGAGCAGGGCACGCGCGTCGTCGTCGTCGAGCAGCACGGTGCCCGCGTCAAGGTCGAGCCCGTGCGCTGAGGCTCGGCCCGGCGTCATCTGTCCCCGCCCCTCCCCCCGAACGCACCCTCGGCCGGGACCGCTCGACGGCTCGGCCGGCACACCCCACCCCAGGAGCCGAAATGACCGGTCAACTCATCGGTGTCATCGCCGTCGCCGCGGGCGTCCTCGCGATCTTCCTCGTCCTCGCGTTCGTCGCGAGCCGGATCCGGCGGGTGCCGCCGAACGAGGCGCTGATCGTCGTGGGCCGCGGTGCGGGGAAGTCCGAGGCCCAGACGGCGAGCCAGCGGGTGGTCGTCGGGGGCCGGGCCTTCGTGTGGCCGGTGCTGCAGCAGGGCTTCTCGATCTCCCTGGAGCAGCGGCAGATCGGCATCACCGTCGAGGGCGTCGACAAGAACCGCATCAAGATCGCGATCAAGGCGTCGATCAACTTCAAGGTGCGGGGTGACGAGGAGGGGGTGCGGCGCGCCGCGCAGCGCTTCCTGTCCCAGCAGCACCTGCTCACCGAGATCATCAAGGAGTCCCTGGAGGGCTCGCTGCGGTCGATCGTCGGCGACATGACGATCGAGCAGATCATCTCGGACCGCAAGGGCCTGTCCGACCGCGTGGTGCAGTCGACCAAGACGGACCTCTCGGAGCAGGGCCTCCAGGTCGACCTGCTGAACATCTCCGACATCTCGACGCCGGGCTCGGACTACCTCGCGAACCTCGGCCGCGCCGAGGCCGCCAACGCCCGTCAGCTCGCCGAGGTGTCCGAGGCCGAGGCGAACCGCGCGTCCGAGTTCGCCGTGATCGAGGCCGCCGAGCAGATCGCCGAGCGGCAGAAGGCGCTCGACCTCAAGAAGGCCGCGATCAAGGCGGAGACCGACAGGGCGAACGCCGAGGCGGAGGCCGCCGGCCAGCTCGCCCGGGCCGAGCAGGACCGGCTCGTGGCCCAGCAGGAGCGCGAGGCCATGGCCGAGAAGGCGCGCGTGGAGCAGGAGCGGCTCGACATCGAGGTGCGCAAGCCCGCGGAGGCCAAGGCGTACGCCGAGGTCCAGGGCGCCAACGCCCGCCGCGACGCCAACAACGCGGCCACCGAGGCCGAGGCGTTCAAGCGCACCACGATCGCGCAGGCGAACAAGACGGCGGCGCTGCAGGACGCCGAGGCGTCCGCCGAGTCGGTCCGCCGTGCCGGCGAGGCCGAGCGCGACCGCCAGGTCGCCCTCGCCGCGGGTATCGAGGCCGAGGGCCGGGCGCGCGCCGCCGCCGTCGAGGCCGAGGGTCTCGCGGAGGCGACCGCGACCGACGCCAAGGCCGAGGCCCTGCGCAAGTACGGCGAGGCCGCGCTGGTGCAGGAGCTCATCGAGCGCCTGCCGGACATCGTCCGGGCCGCCGCCGAGCCCATCGCCTCGATCCAGGGCATGACCGTGGTCTCGACCGACGGGGCCTCCGCGCTCACCAAGAGCGTGGCCGCCGTGCTCGGCGAGGGCCAGGGCGTCATCAAGCAGCTCACCGGCGTGGACATCAACACGCTGATCTCGGGCCTGGCCGGCCCCACCCACGGCAACGGCGCGGGCACCGCGGGCGGGAACGTCGCCGACAAGAACTGACCCGCGCCGCACGAGCTGTCAGACCCCCAGGTCCCTCGAGTGACCTGGGGGTCTGACACGTCCGGGGTGCTGTGGCGTCAGGGCTCCGGGTACCGCGCGTCGTAGCGCCAGAACCGCGGCGTCAGGCGGACGATCAACCAGAGCAGCACCACGCAGGTGAGCCCGCCGGCCACGGCCGCCCAGCCCTCGCCGAACCAGGTCGCCTCGGCGCCGAGCACCATCTCCCCGAGACGCGGGCCGCCGGCCACCACCACGATGAACACGCCCTGGAGCCGCCCGCGCATGTGGTCCGGGGTGGCGGTCTGCAGGATGCTCTGGCGGAACACGGACGAGATGCTGTCCGAGCCCCCGGCGAACGCGAGCGCGATCCCCGCCGCCACGACGGCCCAGACGATCGTCCCGTCGGGTGATCCGCGGCCCACCAGTACCAGCACCAGCCCGAACGCGGCGATCGACAGGCCCCACGCCGTGATGGCCCAGACGATGATCTGCCCCTGCCTGCGCAGGCGCGTCAGCCCGCCGGAGAACACGCTCGCCAGGATGCCGCCGACGGCGAAGGCCGCGGCGAGCACACCCGTCGTCGTCTCGCCGCCGCCCAGGTAGATGACGCCGGCGGCGGGCCACAGCACGCGCGGGAACGACAGCACCATGGCGCAGATGTCGACGAGGAACGTGGTGCGCACGTTGGGCTGGGTGGCGAGGTAGCGCAGACCGTCCAGGACCGAGCGCAGCCCGACGGCGCCCACCCGGCTGCGTCCGTTCCCGCTCCCGCCCTCGCCCACGCCCTCCGGCAGCACCGGCGGCAGGCGGAACACGGCCCAGAGCGCGGCCAGGAACAGCACCATGTCCAGCGTGTACGCCCAGGCGTAGCCGAGCTGTGCCACGAGGAGCGCGCCGATGAGCGGCCCGCCGGTCAGCGCGACGTTCATCGAGAGCGACGACAGCGCGTTGGCCGCGGGCATGAGCTCCTTGGGCAGCAGCCGCGGGATGATCGCCGAGCGGGCGGGGTTGTTGATCGCGAACGCCGCGCTCTGCACCGCGACCAGGCCGTACAGCAGCTCCACGGACTCCAGGTCGAGCCAGGCCTGCGCGGCGATGCCGGCCACGACCAGCCACAGCACCGCCGAGGAGATGAGCGAGACCTTGCGCCGGTCGTAGTGGTCCACGAGCGCCCCGCCGTACAGGCCCAGCGCCACCAGCGGCACCAGCGAGAACAGCCCCAGGACACCCACGGCGAGGGTGGACCCGGTCAGGGCGTAGACCTGCAGGCCCACCGCGACGATGGTCACCTGCGTGCCGATGTTCGAGATCGACAGGCCGAACCACAGGCGCCGGTAGTCCGGCGACACCTTGAGGGGCGTGGTGTCGGCGAGCAGATGGCGCATGGTGGTCCGATCGTATGCCCGGGCAACGCCGGCGGGCGGCGGCGTCCGTATGACGTTCGCCGCACCCGCGCCCGGACGCCGGACATGACAGAGCGGGCGCCCAGGTCACCCCCCGATGCCCTGAGCTCCCGCTCTGTTCACCCTCGTCCGTGGGCCGGGCCGCCCCCCAGCGGCGCCCCGACCCCCGACTCGGGTCCGAGAGCCGGGACACCCCCCAGCGGTGTCCCGACCCCAGACTCCGGTCCGTGGGCCGGGACACCCCCCAGCGGCGTCCCGACCTCACGAACCTCCCCGACCCGGGCTGGGCCGGTCCCGCCTCACGAGCCCCTTGACAGGCTCATCGGCAGGACCGCGCCCGGGCCGTTGTCGCCCGTCGCTCCGTGGTTCAGACCACGTAACGACGGCGACGCATACGGAGCACCACGATGCCCAGCCCCAGAAGGAGCGAGACCAGCGCGAGCTGCCCCGTGATCATGGGGCCCGTCTGGGCAAGGGTTTCGCCGGGAACGTCCACCGGCACCACCTGCCCCCCGGGCCTGTTCGTCGTGCCGATGAGGTAGCCCTCGTGCGGTCCGCCCGCCAGGAGCGCCCCGTCGTAGGCCGTCGGCACGACGACCGCCTTGTCACCCCAGCTGAGGTCGACGCCGGCGTTCTCGGCGCCGGTATCCGGAACCGGGTCGGCGGACGACGGGTCGGCGTCGGCCGCGGTGTCTGCGGCGGTGTCTGCGGCGGTGTCTGCGGCGGTGTCGGCCACGGCCGTGCCGGGTGCAGGCACGGCGCCAGCGGCCGCGGTGCCGGACCAGTCCTCGGCGGGGTGGGCGCTCCCGGGGGCGTCCGCCCCGGGAAGTTCTGTCTCGTGCCCGGACCGTGAACCACCGGTCCCGAGCGCGTCGCGGCCGGGCCGGCCCTGTCCGGGCGCGCCCGGCTCGTGGGTGCCGGGACCACCGGTCGCGGGCTCGCCCGGTCCGGGCTCACCGATACCAGGCTCGACGACGTCGGGGTCACCCGCGTCGGGGTCGAGGACGCCGGGATCCAGGATGCCGGGGCCGTCGGTGCCGGGCTCGGTGCCCGGGCCGTCGGTGCCCGGCCCGCCAGCACCAGGCTCCTCCGTGTCAGGCTCCTCGCCAGGCTCTTCCGCGCCGGGCTCCTCCACGCCGGGCTCGCTGGCACCCGGCTCGACGCCGGGCACCTCGGACTCGACGGGCAGGAGACCCTCCAGGATCCCGTCGACCAGGCCGTCCTCGCCGAGCGTCCCGTCGAGGACCTCCTCGACGATGCCGGAGATGTCGGCGTGCGCGCCGGACTCGGCGCCGTCGTCCGCCGGCGAAACCTCCGCGGCGTCGCCGGCCGGAGCGGGCACCGCCGCGCCGTCGTCGGCCGCGACCTCCACGGCGATCTCAGCGGCGACCTCAGCGGGCTCCTCGGGCGCAGCAGCAGGCGAGGCAGCACCCTCGATCGTCTCGGGGGCTCCCTGAGCAGCGTCCGGCAGGGCGTCGCCCGCGGCGTAGGCCGAGGCGGCGCCGACGACCACGAGGCCGCCCGTCACGAGCGCCGTGTACAGCGCCCGTCGGAAGTTCTTGTGCATGGGTCTCTCCTTGCCTGGCGTGGAGCCGACGGCACATGCGCCGTCGGGTGGTGCCGCACACGTGTGCGCGGACCAGCCAGGTCAGGCAGGAGAGACGGGGATGTCCGTGTAGCTGCTCGCCAGCTTGGCGCGCGACTCGTCCGTCGACACGCGCCAGGAGCGCGCCCGGAAGACCAGCAGGGCGGAGAGGACCGCCAGGGCGTCGCCGCCCGGCACCTTGAGCTGCGGGGCGCCACCACCCAGGGCGCCGGCGCTCCCGGCGGACGCCGCGGTACCCACGCCGCCGGCGGCGAGCGGGAGGCCCGCGCCCAGCAGGCCGGGGCCGCCCGTCTCCACGACGCCCGCCATCACGACGTCCAGCCCGTCGACGGTGTCGACGGCGGCCGCCGGGGCGGGCGCACGCATCAGGTCGAGCATCGCGTGCTGGACCCCGGCTGAGGTCCAGACCACGACACCCGCGGCGTCACCGGGGGTCTGCAGCGCCCCCGGGTACGCCGGCTCTGTGGGGTCCTCGGCCCGCTGGGTCGGAACCACGGTCGTCGGGCCGTCCGCCACCGACCCGTCCGTGGCCGGCTCGGCCGGCAGCACGCCGGGCGCCGGGACGAGCGGCTCCACGATCGGGTTCACCGGCTCGACGACCGGGGCGAGCACCCCGCCGACGGGGGCGACCGCCTCGCCGACCGGCGTCAGCACGGGCGCCAGGGCGTCCGTGACCGGAGCGGTCACCGGCTCGAGCACCTGCGTGATCGGGGCGGTCACGCCGCCCACCACGCCGGTCACCGGGGCGAGCACGTCGGCCACGGGGCTCAGGAGGCCGCCCGTCACGGGCGCCAGCGGCTCGGTCACGGCGCCGAGCACCGGAGCGAGCGGCGAGACGACCTGCCCGACGACGCCCGTCACCGGGGCGAGCACCTCGCCGACCGGCTCGGTCACGGGGGTCAGGACGTTGCCGACCTGCTCCGTGACGGGCTTGAGGACCGGGTCGGAGACCTGCTCGACGACCTCGGCGACCTGCTCCACGGGCTTCTCGGTCACACCGGTGACGATCTGGCCCACGGGCTCCGTGACCGCGGTGCGGACCGGCGTCGTCACCGGCTCCAGCACGCTCTCGGAGACCGCCGCGACGACGTCGTCGACGGCCTGGGTGACAGACCCTGCCGGTTTCGGCGCCGACGACGGCGCGGCCGGCGTCGGCCTCCCCGCCGACGACGGCGCCGGCTCGGCGGGCGCCGGCTCGGGAGCGGCGGCCGGAGCAGGAGGGGCAGCAGGCGCAGCCGGCTTCGGCGCGGGCGCAGCGGCGGGACCGGACGTCTCCGGCGCGGGAGTCGCGGACCCCGGCACGGCCGGCTCCGGCGCCGGCGCGGTGCCGTCCGTCGTGGCCTGGTCGATCTTCGTGACCGACCCGAGCGCCTCCGTGGTCTGCACGACGGTCCGGACCGTCGCCTCCACGGTGTCACCGAGCACCGAGCCGAGCGACGGGCGCTCGGCGGCGCCGGCGGGGCCCGCGAGGCCGACACCGAGCGCGACGCCCGCGGCGCCGAGGGCGAGGCTGCCGACGGCGCGCACGACGACGCGACGGAGGTGGTCCCCCGTGCTCGTCAGCGCGTCCTTCGCCATCGGTCTCCCGCTCTCCGGCCCGGGATGGGCCGCTCAGCAGCCATGCATACACATTAAATCTGCGATGCGCCCCGAGGTTCGGCAACTACATACCTGCGGTTTGCGGATCGAGAATATTGTGCATGGGTACCGGCGTATGTCGGAAGAGGCGCGATATCCCGGTCATTCCAGGGCATCACGGGCGATGTGCGGGGTTCCCCAGCAGGGTGGGTGAACTCTCCGGGTTCACCCGACGGTGGCCCCGAACACCAGCCCGAGGAGGTACGTGGCGGCGGCCGCGCCGAGGCCGATCGCGATCTGCCGCAGCGCCCGCGTGAGCGGGGACGTGCCCGACAGCAGACCCACGACGGCGCCCGTCACCAGCAGCGCGATCCCGACCAGCGCCGTCGCGACGACCACCGCGGCGAGCCCCTCGAGCCCGAAGAGGTACGGCAGCACCGGGACGACGGCACCCGACGCGAAGAACAGGAAGGACGACACCGCCGCACCCCACGCCGTCCCGTGCGTCTCCAGGTCGTCGACGTCGGCGTCGGGGCCGCCCTCCGCGGCGGGCTCCAGGAGCAGCCCGCCCGTCGAGGGCGCCACGGCGAGCCGCGCGAGCACGGCGTCGGCACGCGCCGTCGCCTCCTCGCCGGCCATGCCCCGCGCCCGGTACACGAGCGCGAGCTCGTTCGCGTCGACGTCGAGGTGCGGCAGCGCGTCGTCGGCCGTGGGCGACGGCGACGACGCCTCGAGCAGCTCCCGCTGCGAGCGCACCGACACGAACTCGCCGGCGCCCATCGACAGCGCGCCCGCAAGGAGGCCCGCGAGGCCGGTGAGCAGCACGGTGCTCGTCGCGACTCCGGAGGCGCCGATGCCGAGCACGAGCGCGAGGTTCGACACGAGCCCGTCGTTCGCGCCGAAGACCGCGGCGCGGAACGTGCCCGACAGGCGGTTGCGGCCCCGGGTGGCCAGCGCCCGCACCACCTCCTCGTGGATCTGCTCGTCGGCCGCCATGGTCTCGGTGGCGTCGGCGTCGTGCGCGTACGAGGACCGGGCCTCGGCCCGCTGGGCGAGCGCCAGCACGAAGACGCCGCCGAACCGGCGGGCCAGGAAGCCGAGGCCCCGGGTCCGCAGGTCGCCACGCACGGGCGCGCCGACGTCGGGACCCAGGAGGTCGAGCCAGTGCGACTCGTGCCGCTTCTCCGCCCGCGCGAGCGCGAGCAGGATCTCCCGCTCCTCACCCGTGCGCCGGCCCGCCAGGTCGCGGTAGACGGCGGCCTCGGCCCGCTCGTCGGCGAGCAGCCGGCGCCACCGCCGGATGTCGGCGCGGGTCCGGGGGCGCGAGGGGTGCAGCCCCTGCGCACGCTGTACGGGCGTGGGTGTGCCGCCGGACGGGCGGCGGGCGGGGCCGGAAGGTACGTGAGGCACACAGCCATCATGCCCGTGGATCACCGGTCATGGGTTTCGTAGGCCCTTGGCCTCGGTTTCGCCGCGCCGAACTCTCGGACGGCGTCCACCCCCGGCCAGGCGTCCGGATTCTCGGGCAGAAGGATGCACAATGGACGCCGTGATCATCGTCAGCACGCACGGGTCGGCCGCGCCGGGCGGCGCGATCGGATGGGCGTGGATCAACCACGCGGGCGGGCAGTTCGATTCGGGCGGCGCGGCCCAGGGGAACGATCAGGTCGCCGCACTCTCAGCTCTGCTCCGCGCCATCGACGCGCACCCCGGCAGCGAGCCGCTGCTCGTGGAGTCCGGCTCGCAGTACGCCGTGCGGTCCGTGTCCGAGTGGTCCGAGGGATGGAAGCGCAACGGCTGGCGCTCTCCCGCCGGTGAGCCCGTGCCGAACGTCGGCCTGGTGCAGGAGATCGACCGCGCCGTCACCGAGCGCACCGGACCCGTGCGGTTCCACTGGGTGCGGGGTCACGTGGGCAACCCGTACAACGAGCGGGTCGACCAGCTCGCGGGGTTCGCCGCGGAGGAGTGGGCCGCGGGACGCGGAGGCGTCGGCGAGATGCTGGTGCCGGACGCCGGGATGATCCCCGACGCCGAGCTGCGGGACGGGGGCCTCACCGTCGAGGCCCGCGAGAGCGCGCCGCCGGTGACGCGGCCGACGCCGGTCGTGACCGGCGCCGGCCGTACCTGGGAGTCAGGCACCCTCTTCTAGGAGGGGGAGCAGGGGCCTACAGGCCGACGAGCAGGAGCTCCTCCGGGGTCCGCGCCGCCGCGGCGACCCGGGTGTCGTCGACCGGGCGGGCGACGTCGTCCCCGGCGCCCGCCTCGTCGGCGGGCTCGTCGGCCGCCGCACGGACGAACAGCGGGACCGGCTTGGCCGTCCGGGCGCTGAACTCGAGCCGGTCGGCCACCGCGCGGGCGTGCTGCGCCATGTCGTGCGCGATGGCGACGCTCTGGCCGAGGTACGCGCTCGGGTCGATCAGGCGGCAGATCTCGTCCCGGTCGAAGTAGGCGCTGACGGTCGCGTTCCGCACCAGCAGGTCGAGGAACTGCACGTCGCCCACGGCCGACTCCTGCGCCACCTCGTACACGACCTCGTGCGCCTTCTGCCGGCCGATGCGCTCGCCGAGCTCCATCATGAGCGACTCCGAGCCGATGAGGCCCTCGCTCAGCGCCAGGTTGGCGCGCATCCGCTGCTCGTCCAGCTCCAGGCCGTCGAGGATCACGTCCAGGCGGGTCAGGATGTCGCCGGCCAGGACCGCGGCGCGGGAGACCGTCGACTCCAGGAGGTCGGTCATGCCGCCGTTCGCCTCGTGGTCGTGCTGCATCGACTCGAGCGCGGGCGCCGCGAGAGCGCGGAGCTGGGCGCTCATCGACAGCAGGTCGAGGGCGAGCTGCGGGTTGCGCTTGTGGGGCATCGTCGAGCTGCCGACCGTGCCCTCCGGGATGGGCTCGAACGCCTCGCCGAACTCCGGCTGCATCATCGAGTAGATGTCCTTGCCGATCTTGCCGGCGGTGCCGGCGACCTGGCCGAGGACGAGCACCAGCTCGACGATGCCGTCGTTGATCGCGCGCGACGGTACGGGCATGGTGCCGAGCCCGAGGTGGTTGGCGACCCGGCGCTCGACCTCGCGCCCCGCAGGACCGAACGACGCGAACGTGCCGACGGCGCCGCCCATGAGCACCCGGAAGAGCCGGTCCTCCAGGCGCTCGAGCCGGTCGGTGTGCGCCGTGAGCTCGTCGATCCAGACGGCCACCTTGAAGCCGAACGTGACCGGCACCGCGTGCTGGCTGTGCGTGCGGCCGGCCATCGGCACCGCGGCTGAGGCGTCCGCCTGCTTGGACATGCCGCGCAGCACCTTGGCGAGCAGGTCCTTGACCGCGCGGTGCGCGTCGCGCAGCACGAGCACGTCCGCCGTCTGCGTGATGTTCTGCGTCGTGGCGCCCCAGTGCACCCAGCCGCCGTACTGGCGCCCGACCACGCGGGCGAACTCCTCGATGAGCGGCATCAGGGGGTGGCTGGCGGACGCCGTCTCCGCCGCCACGCGGTCGAGGTCCAGCTTCTCGATCTGCGCGGCCCGGGCGATCGTCTCACCGGCCGGCTCCGGGATCAGACCGATCTCGGCCTCCGCGAGCGCGAGTGCGGCCTCGACGTCGAGGCGCGCCTGGAATCGGTTCTCGACGCTGAAGAGGTGCGCGATCCCGGCATCGGGAACGCGTCCGTCCGTGAAGTGTCGAATCGATTCGCCATTCATCCCTGGTAACCCCACTCGGTTCTTGTGTCGTACGTGACTGGACGTGCTCTGCTGGGCCCGTACCCCGTCTCGGGGTCAGGCCGCCGGCGAGTTCCCTGTTCCACGTCGTACCGGTCGCCGCGGGACCTAGCCCGCCTGCTCACCGTGCCGAACTCGCTGTGCTTCATGCGCCTGCATCGACTCGCCGTACCGCCTTGCTCTACCGAATTGTGGGAGAGGATGCGCGCCCCAGGCTAGCGGAAGTGTTTCCAGAATGTAACGGGAGTGAGGTCCGTCACATGAATTTCCGGTGACATCCGGCCCCCGACCAGGCCTTCTGGCGGGTGTGGGTGAACTTTGGCGCGTCTCGCATCGCGGAACGACGCCGACCGGACCGCGGCCGCCCGGACGACGCAGAGGGCCCGGCCGCGTGCCACGTCGTGGCGTGCGGCCGGGCCCTCCGTCATGGGCACAGCTGTCGGCGCGAGCCGCTGCGCGGTCAGCCCGCGGCGGCGTCGTCGGCCGGCGTCTCGCGTTCCTCGTGTCGGGAGCCGTACGTGTCGGTCACGCTCCGGTGCATGAGCGTGGTCCGGCGAGGGTTGGCGATGGAGTGGTACTGGGCGTCGTCGGCGTCCGTCATGGGTCCTCCTCCGGTGCAGGCTTACGGCTACGCTGCACGTGGTTCACCCGCTGGTCTGCGGATCATCCATCCTCGTTGATACCGAGTCGCGCGTCGACTGAAGACGCTGTGATCTCGGACTCACCGGACCGTCAGATCGGCCGCGCAGCCAGGCACGTCACGCCGTCAGGCGGCACGCCGTCAGGCACGGACCCGGTACGTCGTGGGGAAGAGCTGGAACCGCCCCGCCACCAGGCCCCACAGCCCGCGCGGCGCGAGGAGCACCACGGCCACCGCCACCACGCCGAGCACCACGAGGTACCAGGTGCCAAGCGGCGCGAGGGCCTGCTGCAGCGCCCAGTAGAGGACGGCCCCCACGATCGGTCCCTCGATGGTGCCGATGCCACCGACCACGACGATGAAGATCATCGCCGCCGTCCAGCTCACGGAGTAGATCGACCCCGGGGTGACACCGAGCGTGCTCAGCGCGATCAGCGCGCCCGCGAGCGCGGCGCCCGCCGATCCCGCGACGTAGACGATGCGGCGGCCCCGGTCCACGGCCACCCCCAGGCTGCTCGCCGCGACGCGGTCGTCGCGGATCGCCGTGAGCCCGAGTCCCACGCGAGACCGCATGAGCACGTAGGTCCCGAGCACGACGGCGACCACGAGCGCCAGCGCGAACCAGTAGACGAAGGCCACGCGGTCCACCCGGTCGGTGCCCCGGAAGGCGCTCAGGGACAGTCCGCTGCCGCCGCCGAAGCCGTCGACCTGCATCGTGACCAGGCGGAACACCTCGGCCACCACCCACGTGCCGATCGCGAAGTACCCCCCGGCGAGGCGGAACACCAGGTAGCTCGTCGGCAGGGCGATCGCGGCGCCCACGAGGCCGGCCGCCAGGACGGCGGCCCACGGCGGGGCGCCGACGGCGTCGGCGAGCTGGATCAGGGCGTACCCGCCCACGCCGACGTACGCCTGTTGGCCCACGCTCACCATGCCGCCGTACCCGGCGAGCAGGTTCCAGGTGGTACCGAGTATCACGAGGGCGAAGAGCATGACCAGGCTGGACAGCGCGCCGAGGGTCACGACGTAGGGGACGACGGCGGCGAGGAGGACGACGACGAGCGCGAGCACCCCGCCCCCGACCAGGGAGCCGCGGCCGCCGCGCGTGATCGTCGGGGCGGTCGGAGACGCCGCCGGGGCGGCCGCGTCCGCGGCGGTGTTCGGCGCGCTCATGCCGGCACGCTCCTCGGCAGCAGGCCGCCGGGCCGCACCACCAGCACGGCGAGGAAGACCAGGTGCCCGGCGAGCACCCCGGACTGCGGGTCGATCTGGGCGCCGACGGTCTGTGCGACACCCAGCACGATGCCGCCCAGGAGCGTGCCCCACAGCGACCCGAGCCCGCCGATGATCACGGCCTCGAACGCGAACAGCAGCACGAGGTCGCCGTAGCCCGGCGAGAACTGCGTGCTCATGCCGAGGAACACGCCCGCGAGCGCCAGCGTGGCGAACGCGAGGGCCGTCGCCACGGCGTAGGTGTGCCGCGGGTCGACGCCGTACATCGCGGCGGCCCCGGCGTCGTCGGCCACGGCGCGCATGGCGCGGCCCGTGGCCGTGCGCGCCAGGAAGACCTGGACCCCCGCGATCACCGCGGCTGCCACGACCAGCGTGATGAGCGGCAGCAGGCCCACCGAGAGCGGGCCGAGCGGCACGCCTGCCGAGGCGAGGTCGCCCGTGGGGATCCTGCGGGTGTCCGCGCTGAACACCTCCTGGAGCAGGCTGGTCAGGGCCACGGCGACGCCGAACGACACCAGCAGCGGCGCGAGGTCGCCCGCGCCGCCCGCGCCCCGCGCGCGGCCGCCGTCCCCGCCCCGCACCTGGGCGAGGGCCGGGTTGAACAGGCCGCGCTGCACCGCGTACCCGAGGGCCGCGAACACCGGCACCACCACGACCACCGCGAGCCACAGGGGCAGGCCCTGCTGCACCAGCACCAGCGACAGGTAGGCGGCGAGCACCGCGAGCACGCCGTGCGCCAGGTTGACGACGCGCATCACGCCGAAGATCAGCGACAGGCCGCAGGCCAGCAGGGCGTACTGCCCGCCGAGCAGCACGCCCTGCACGGCGGCGTTGAGCCAGTCCATCAGGCCTCCGTGGGTCTCGGGGTGGGGGCGGGGGCGGGCGCGAGGGTCGGGGCGATGCCGAAGTAGGCGTCGGCCACGGCCTCGCGGTCCAGGCCCACGGCGGGGGCCTCCAGCACGGTGCGCCCGCCCAGGAGGCACTGGACGCGGTCGGCCACACGCAGCGCCTGGTCCAGGTCCTGCTCGACGACGAGTGCCGTGGTGCCCTCCGCCGTGATGCGGCGGACGGCGTCGTAGATCCGGGTGACGACGGACGGCGCGAGCCCGAGCGACACCTCGTCGAGCAGCAGCACGCGCGGGTTGGTCAGGAGGGCCCGGCCGATCGCGACGGCCTGCTGCTGCCCGCCGGAGAGCACGCCGGCGCGCCGGTCGCGCAGCTCGGCGACGTGCGGGAACACGTCGTACACGGCGCGCAGGTCCCACGGCCCCGGCCGCCCCGGGTAGCGGCCCATGAGCAGGTTCTCCTCGACGGTGAGCGACGGGAACAGGCGTCGTCCCTCCGGCACGAGCGCGATGCCGCGCCGCACCCGCCGGTGCGCGGGCACCCGGGTGACCGGGGCGCCGTCGAGCAGCACGGTGCCCGCCGCGGGCAGGTGGGTGCCCGCGAGCGCCGCGAGCAGCGTGGACTTGCCGGCGCCGTTGGCGCCGAGCACGGCGAGCGTCTCCCCCTCGGCGAGCCTCAGCCCGACGCCGTCGACCGCGAGCAGGTCGCCGTACCGGACCTCCAGGCCCGTGACCTCCAGGACGCTCATGCCGGCTCCCCCGGCAGCGGGTCGGGCGACGCGTCGGGCACCGAGTCGACGGTGGAGCCCAGGTACACCTCGACCACCTGCGGGCTGCGGATCACCTCGTGCGGGTCGCCCTGCGCGATCACCTCGCCGGCGGCGAGGCAGAGCAGGCGGTCCACGACGTCGAGCAGCGCGTGCAGCACGTGCTCGATCCAGACCACGGCGACGCCGTCGTCCCGCAGGCGGCGGACCAGGTCCACGACCTGCGGGAGCTCGCGGTCGGTGAGGCCGCCCGCGATCTCGTCGAGCAGGAGCAGGCGCGGCCCGGTCGCGAGCGCCCGCGCGACCTCCAGCCGCTTGCGGTCCAGCAGGCGCAGGCTGCCCGACGGCGTGTTCGCCGCCCCGGTCAGGTCCGTGACCTCGAGCGCGTGCCAGGCCCGGTCCCGGGCGTCCCGGGCCGCGCTGCGCGCGCCGGCGCCGCCGTGCCGCCGTCCGGCGAAGGACGCCCCGACCAGCACGTTCTCGTACACGGTGAGGCCGCTGAAAGGGCGCGGCACCTGGTACGAGCGCGCGACGCCCCGGTCGGCGCGGGCCGCGGCGCCGAGCCGGGTGACGTCCTGGCCGTCCAGCGTCACGGTCCCGGCGTCGGCCCGCAGGGTGCCCGCGACGACGTCGAGCAGGGTGGTCTTGCCCGCGCCGTTCGGGCCGACGAGGCCCAGGGCCTCGCCGGCGGACACCTCGAACGACACGTCGCGGGCCGTGACCACCCGGCCGAAGCGCTTGGCGACGCCGGTCAACCGCAGCAGGGGTTGGGTCACCGGAGCGGCTCGACCTCGCCGCCCGTCGGGATCTCCGGGGCCAGCGTGTTGGAGACCACCACGAGCTCGTAGGGGTTCTTGCCCTCGTCCGCGCCGTCGGCCAGGCGCCACTGGCCGCCGACCAGCGGGGTCTTGGCCACGTACGGCGGCACGCTGTCGTCGACACCCCAGGCGATGTCGCCCACCACGGTCGAGACCTCCAGCGTGGAGAGGGCCTCGGTGATCGCCTCCGGCTCGGTGGAGCCGGCCTCCTGGACGGCGGCGACCGTGATCTCGAACAGGGCCTCGGCGAAGCCGAGAGGCTGCGTCCACTGCTTGCCCGTGTCCGTCTCGTACTGGTCGGCCAGCTCCTGCGCGGTCTGCCCGGTCAGCGACGAGGTGAACGGCGCCGTCGGGTGCCACCAGACCTCGGAGGTGAGGCCGTCGCCCGCGTTGCCCAGCGCCTCGACCGACGACGGGAACAGCAGGGCCTTGCCGATCGTCGCGACCTTGGGCCGGTAGCCCTGCTGGCCGGCCTGCTGCCAGAACGTCGTGAAGTCCGGCGGGATCGGCACGCCGACCAGGATGTCGTGGCCCTCGAACGCGGAGAGCTGCGCCGAGAAGTCCTGGGTGCCGTTCGGGTAGAGGCCCGGGTCGTCGATCGTGACGCCGGTGTCCTGCGTGAGCGCCGGGAAGTTGGCGCTCCATGCCTGCCCGTCGGGGTCGTTGGGGAACAGTCCGGCCGCCTTCTGGTTGGTGTCGACCTGGCTCCAGATGTCCGCGTACACCGCGGACACGTCCTCCAGGCCCCAGAACGCGTGGTAGCTGTACTTCAGGTCGGCGGGCTCGTCACCCTCCCGGATCGCGAAGGGCTGCCAGGGCGCGACCGTCGAGATGCACGGGACGGAGTTGGCCTCGCACTGCTCCGAGACGGGGTTGGTGATGTCCGGGGTGGACGACGTCAGCACCAGGTCGACGCCGTCGGTGTTGATCAGCTCGGCCGCCACCTCGCCCGCGCGGGCGGAGTCCGACTGCGAGTCCTTCACGATGATCTCGACGGTCTGCTCGGTGCCGTCGACGGTGACCGGGTGGTCGGCGAACCACTTCTCCATGGACTCGATCACGTAGGTGTTGGCCTCGCCGAACGGCGCCGACGAGCCCGTCTCGGTCGAGACGAAGCCGATCTTCAGGACGTCGTCGTCCCCACCTCCGCCCACCGAGCCGCCGCCGACGTCGCCGCAGCCCGTCAGGGCGCCCGCCAGCGCTGCCGTCGACGCGCACACCACCAGCGCCCGCGTGTTCAGGGACCGTCCGTTGCCAACCATCGTCGTCACTCCAAGTCTGTCGTCGAGCCTCTGGTCGTCAGACCCACGGGTCACCGGGGTGACCTGTGGGTCTGACACGGGATTGCGGCTTGCCGGTGGTGCTTGGTGCTGGTGGTGCGGTGGTTCCGGTGGTGCGGGTGGGTCGGTCGGCCGGGGTCAGTCCGCCGGGGCGAGGACGACGTCGAAGCGCGTCCGGGCCCACGTGCCCTCGACCGCACGGCCGTCGGGCGTCGGCGTGCCCGCGGGCTGCTCCTCGAAGTCCATGACGAGCGAGTCCTTGACGCCGAACACCGAGTCCGAGGAGAGCAGCTCGTCGCCGCGCACGAAGATGTGCGTCACGAGCGTGCGCAGTCCGGGCGCCGTCACCATGAAGTGCAGGTGCGCGGCACGCAGGGGCGAGCGGCCCGACGCCGCCAGGAGCGCGCCGACCGGCCCGTCGTGCGGGATCGGGTACGGCGTGGGCGTGATGCCCCAGAAGCGGTACCCGCCGTCGTCGGCCGAGTAGAGGTGCGCGCGGCCCGCGGTGCGCTCGTCGCCGTACTGGACGTCGTAGAAGCCGTCCTCGTCCGCCTCCCACACCTCGATGCGCGCGCCGGGCACGGGGTTGCCGGCGGTATCCGTGACCGTGCCCTCGACCCAGCAGGGCTGCCCGGTCGCGGCGCCCGCGATGTCCCCGCCGTTCTCGATGCGCGGCGCGTCGTCCACGAAGAACGGGCCGAAGACCGTGGCCTCGGTCGCGTTCTCGTACGCCGCGTTGTTGATGGCGATGGTCTGCATGGAGGCGCCCAGCACGTCGGACAGCAGGATGAACTCCTGCCGCTTGTCGTCGGTGATGTGCCCCGCGGCGGTCAGGAACTCGATGCCGCGGTTCCACTCGTCCTCGGTGAGCCGCACCTCGCGCAGGAACGCGTGCAGGTGCCGGGTCAGGGACTGCATGACCGTCGCCAGCCGCGCGTCGTCGGCGCCCGCGAAGGACGCCGCCACGCGGTCGGTGAGCTCCTGCTCGCGGGCGGACTGCTCGGCGTCCGGCTCAGCCATCCTGACCGCTCCGTCCGAGGACCGACCGCAGGGCGTCGCCCAGCGCTCCCGCCGGGTCGTCGGCCAGGGTCTGGGCGCGCCAGGCCACGTGTGCGTCCGGGCGGACCAGGATCGCGCCCGACTCCTCGACGCCGCGCATCTTCGCCCAGTCGTAGTAGGTGTCGATGACCTCGCGGCCCGGCCCGATGACGACGGCCTCCAGCGGCACCCCGAGCTGGTCGGCGACCTTCGCGGCGGCGTCTGCCCAGGCCTCGCCCGCGATGCCGGTCACCAGCGTGAACTGCCCGTACGGGACGAGGTCGTGCGTCGAGCGCTTGTGCCCGTCGGCGTCGGCCACCCAGACGTGCGGGAACCGCGCGCCGGGCACCGTGGACTGCTTGTAGTAGAGCTCGGGGTCGCGCTCGTCCACAGGCTGGGGAGAACCGTCGGGGACGATCGCCGCCGACGTGTAGAACTGGCCCATGTCCACGCCGTGCGCGTTGAACTCGTAGTGCTTGAGGTCCATCGCCTCCACGAGCGCCGCACGCTTGGCCGCGCCGGCCGGGGTGTTCGCCTTGCGCTCGTCGATCGCGGCCTGCATCGCCTCCGGCGTCTCGGCGTCCAGGACCCCGAGCACCTCCATGAACCGGAACTCACCGCCCGACTTGTTGGCGCGCAGCACGATCTGCTCGGCGACCGGCGCGCGCTCGGCCGAGTAGGTCTCCAGCAGCGACGGCGCCGCCTGCCCGTTGAGCACGGCCGCGATCTTCCAGGCCAGGTTGTACGAGTCCTGGACCGACGTGTTGGAGCCGAGGCCGTTGCTCGGCGGGTGGCGGTGGATGGCGTCGCCCGCACAGAAGACGCGGCCCTGCTGGAGGTGCGTCGCGTACATCTGGTTGTTGCCCCACAGCGAGTAGCCCGTGATCTCGACGTCCAGGTCCTCGACACCCACGAGCTGGCGCACGATCTCGGTCGCCGCGGCGTCGTCGAGCTGCGGCGGCTCGCCGGCGATGTCGTAGCCCCACACGATGAGCCACTCGTTCCACGGCCGGACCATGCGGACCAGGCCCGCGCCGATGCCGCCGACGTCGGAGCCGGGCTGCAGCACCCAGTACAGGACGGACGGGCGGTGGCCCACGAGGTGCGTGAGATCGGCCTTGAACGTGATGTTCATGGAACCGGCGATGTCCATCGCGCCCTCCATCGGCAGGCCGATGTCGGCCGCCACCTGGGAGCGGGCCCCGTCGCCGCCGATCAGGTACTTGGACCGGATCGTGTACTCGGTGCCGGTGACGCGGTCGAGCACGCGGGTGCTCACACCGTCGGCGTCCTGCGTGTGGCCCAGGTACTCCGTGGAGAATCGCGACTGGGTGCCGCGCTGGGTCGCGTTCTTCACGAGGATCGGCTCGAGGTACGTCTGCGGGATGTCGACCGTGAGCGACGGCGAGGCCAGCCGCGCGTCCGCCTCGCGGGCGGGGTGGGTCTCCCAGGTGAGGATGCGGCCGATCTCCTCGCCGGCGATCGTCGTGCAGAACACGGTGTCGCCCACCAGCTCGTGCGGCGTCGCGTCCGCGAGCACCTGGTCCTCGATGCCCAGGTCGCGGAAGATCTCCATGGTCCGCTGGTTGGTGATGTGCGCGCGGGGCGTGTTCGCGGTCCAGCGGTACTTGGTGATCATGATGTTGTCGATCCCCAGGCTGGACAGGAAGAGCGCCGCGGACGCGCCGGCCGGGCCGGAGCCCACGACCAGCACGTCGGTCTCGACCACCGTGCCGTGTCCCTCCGAGGTCGTGCCGGCGGCGGTGCTGGGCAGTGCGGTCTCGGTCTGACCGTCGTCGAACTCAGGCATGCGCACAGGGTGCCGCGCGCCCCGGCCTGGGAAAAGGGCCGACCACGAAAGTCGGCGGAAATCATCAAGGTGGGGTGTGTGCTCAGCGGCGCGCGGCGAGCGCGTACCTCCGGGCCTCGGACGGCGACATGCCCGCCTGCTCGCGGAAGACGCGCGAGAACTGCGCGGCCGACGAGAACCCGCAGCGCCGGCCGATCGCCTCGACGGTCTGCTCCGCGTACGACGGCATGCGCAGCATCCGGCTCGCCATCTCCACGCGCCGCCGCGCGACCAGGCGCGGCACGCTCGTGCCGTGCTCGGCGAGCACGCGCGAGAGCTGCCGCTCGCTCAGGCCGATCGCGTCGGCGATGCGGCGGGCCGACATGGTCGGGTCGCGCAGCCACTGCCGCACGTACCGCTCGGCCGCGGCGAAGTGCGCGCCCGCGGCCTGCGCCCCGGCCACCTCCGGCCGGACCAGCACGGCCGTGACGAGGTCGAGCACGGCGGCCTCGTCGGCTGCGCCGTCGCCGTCGGGGCCCACGGCACGCGCGACCAGCTCGGCGAGGGCCGCGGCATGGGCGTTGACGCCCGCCGCCGGGGAAGGCGTGCCGAACTCGATCACCTGGGCGGTGCGCGGCATCGTGCCGCCCGCGGAACGGAACACGTCGTACGGCACCTTGACCGCCAGCTCCTCCAGCCCCTGGGAGAAGCCGCGCAGGAACGGCCGGTCGGCGTCGCACACCAGGAGCTGGCCGGGCCGCAGCCGGCGGACGCCGTCGTCGTGGAAGAAGAACGCCTCGCCCCGGAGCGTGAAGTAGAGGGCCACGGACTCGGTGGGGCGGGTGCGGACCGTGCGCGCGGTGCGCTCCACGGCGTGCGGGTTGGCCTCGACGTGCGCCAGGTGCAGCCGGTCGAGCTGGAGGTTCGCCTCGGAGGCCTCCAGCGCCGAGTCGTCCTCGAGCATGCGGCACTGCAACGCGACGAGGGCGTCGGCGTTGTGCTCCTCCCACAGCTCGATCCGCCGCGCCGCGGGCAGGCCTCGCGTGGAGAAGCGGTCGACGGCGCCGCGCGACGCCGGTGTGGCACGACTCACGAGCCCCACAGTAGGTGCAGCGCCCGGCGCGCACCAGGATTCCGCGGCCGCGGTCGGCGTGTTGTCCGTGGCGTGTTCGCCCTGGTCAGAGCCGCCGGCGGTGACCAGGGGTGCGCTCGGCCGCCGGAGGCAGGATGCTCGTTCCATGTCCGACGAGACGTTGCCGACCCAGCCCGCCGCGGCGCGGCCCCCCGCCCTGCGGCCCACACGCGACCCGCAGCTCGTGCTGCTCCGGCACGGCGAGACCGAGTGGAGCGCGAGCGGGCAGCACACCGGGCGCACCGACCTGCCGCTCACGGCGGCGGGCGAGGCGCAGGCCCGGTCCGCGGGAGCGACCCTGGCCGCCTACGACTTCGCGGCCGTCTTCACGTCGCCGCGGACCCGGGCGCGGCGGACGGCGGAGCTCGCGGGACACCCCGGCGCCGTCGTCGACGAGGATCTCGCCGAGTGGGACTACGGGCCGGTCGACGGCCGCACCTCGCGCGACGTCTCGGAGATCCTGGGGCGCGACTTCCAGATCTTCGACGACGGCGTGCGGGTGCTGCCGCCGTCCGCCGAGCACGGCGACGGTCGGCCGGGCGAGACGCTGGACCAGGTCGCCGTGCGCGCCGCCCGGGTCATCGCCCGGGCCGAGCTGGTGCTGGGTGGGTCGGGGCCCGGGTCGGGGGCGGAGGGCGGAGGTGACGTGCTGCTCGTGGCGCACGGGCACCTGCTGCGGGTGCTGGCCACGGTGTGGCTCGGCGTCGACCCGCGGCTCGGGGCCCGGTTCGAGCTCGGCACCGCCGCCGTCTGCCTGCTGGGGTACGGGCACAGCCTGCGCACCATCGAGGGATGGAACCTGGCGGCGCAGTAGATCCGACCGGCCGATCCAACCAGTAGATCCAAAAGGCGCAGTAAGGCAGTATTCGCGACATGAGGGAAGAGCACCTCGCCGAGGGCGAGACCATCGTGTTGCAGCTCCGCACTCACCCGAAGAAGGTCGTCAAGCCGATCCTGCTGCTCCTGCTGCTGATCGTCGTCGTGATCGCCGTCTGGGTGCTGCCGCTGCCGGTCGACCCGATCGTGCTGTGGTTCGCGACGGCGATCCTCGTGGTGCTCGGCCTGGTCGCCTCCGCGGGTCCGTTCCTGCGCTGGCGCACCACCCGCTACATCATCACCAACCAGCGGGTCGCGCTGCGCACCGGCATCCTGACGCAGACCGGCCGGGACATCCCGCTCTACCGGATCAACAACGTCACGTTCGAGAAGCAGCTCAGCGACCGGATCTTCGGCTGCGGCACCCTCGTGATCTCCGACGGCACGGACCAGCCGGGCATGGTGCTCGACGACGTGCCCGACGTCGAGCAGGTGCAGCGCACCCTCCAGGACCTGGTCCGCCAGGGCAAGCTCCTCAGCGACGACTGACGGCGCACCCCGCCCGCGCCGCCCCGCCCCCGCCCGCCCGTACCCGCCGGTTGAGTGCTGGCTATTTGTCGATCTCTGTGTGTCAGGAGCGCAAAAAGCCAGCACTCACGTGGTTGGGCTCACGGGGTCGGGGGGTCGAGGACGTCGGCCAGGTCCGCGCCCGCGCGGAGCAGCGCGACCGTCCGGGTCGCGATCTGGTCCAGACGGCGGTCCAGGATCCGCCGGACCTCGGCCGTGCCCCCGCCGGCGCCCGGGAGACGGCGCAGGCTCACGACGACGTCGCGCACGGCCGGGATCCCGTACCCGCTCGACCGCAGCGCGGCCACGATGCGCGCCTCCCGCACGGCGCCCGGCCCGTACTGCCGGGCGCGCAGCGACGTCACACGTTCCGGGACGAGCAGCCCCTCCTGCTCCCAGAACCGGAGCGTGGAGGTGCGTACCCCGAGCGCGACGGCGAGCTGGGTGATGGTCAGTACGTCGGAGTCGACATAACCGGCGTCGACATACCCGGCGTCGTCGTACCCGGCGTCCGGCTCTCGTTCCTCGCCCTCGATGGCCGCGAGCGCCGCGTGCGCCCGGAGGGCCTCGTCGCGGTCGGCGGCCAGCCGGACGTGCACCGCGCCGATCGCGGCGGCAGCGTCGGCGAGGCTGCCGGTCAGCGCCTGCGCGAGCAGGCTCCGCGCGACCACCGGCCCGGCGGCGCTCGCGAGCCCCCGGTACGCCCGCAGTGCCCGGACGTGTGCCGGCCCGTACGACCGGTAGCCGTTCGCCCCGCGTGTGGCCGGCGGGATGACGCCGAGCCGCTCCAGGTCGCGGACCTGCTGCACGGACCAGCCCGACTTCCGCGCGACGTCGGCGGTGCGGAGCGGCCGTGAGGCCTGAGGTGTCATGCGCTCAACCCCACAGAGGCACTTGAAGGTGATGCTTGAACCATGGACCTTCAGCACAGTACCGGCCCGACCGTCGAGCAGATCATCGCCGCCGTCCGTGAGCTCGACGGCGCCCTGGTCGTCACGCCCACCGTCGGCGACCCCGACGTTCCCGAGCTGGCCTGGGGCGACGCGTTCTTCTACTACGCCCCGGACGGCCAGATGCCCCGGAACGTCCAGCCGTACGGGACGATCGTCACCAAGAACTATCCGGACGACACCACCTCGGACCTCGACCCCGCCGGACGGTGGCGAGTCAACGTCCATGTCGGGCGGGCGCGCCTTGCACAGCTCACCGGGGCCGTCGAGCCCGAGGTGACGGAGCCTGGTCTCGCGGAGCCTGGGCACGCAGACCCTGGGCCGGGCAAGCACGGGGAGGCCGCGCCCGGACCCGCGACCGTCGACGTCGTGCGGCCGCACCCGGTGTACGGGTCGGCCGGTTGGATCGCCGTCGTGAACCCCGGGCCCGCGACCGGCCAGACCGTGCTCGCCCTGCTGCGCGACGCGCACGAGGCCGCGCGCGCCCGGTTCGAGCGCCGCCGCTGACGCCCGGGTCCAGAGGCCCCGAGGTCTCCGGGGGAACGCTTGCGCAGCCGGGTGCGTAACGGAGAGGTAGCACTGCTCCGTCTCCGTTACCCACTTGGCTGAGTACGTCTTTCCCCGGAGACCGTGGGCCGCGTGGGCCGCGTGGGTCTCGTGGGTCCCGAGATCTCCGGGGAAACGCTTGCGCAGCCGGAGATCGCCCGTCAGTCGACGACGGCGCGGGCCGCGGCCTGCTCGCTGCGGCGGTGCATGTCGACGCTGAGCCGGATCTCGCCCGCGGCGTGCGCGTTCAGCAGCCGCTGCGCCAGCTCCTCCAGCGTGTCGACTTCGGGCGCGTCCGCGCCGGCGGGACCACCGGCAACGGCAACGGGACCACCGGCGGCGGGACCGCTGGCCGCAGCAGCCCCCACCGACGCGCGGGCCAGGCCGTACTGGGCGCCGAACCAGTCCGCGACGGTCACCCCGTGCAAGGGGTGGTGCACGACATCGACGGTGTCGCCCGCGCCGAGATCGCCGTTCTCGATCACGCGCAGATAGGCACCCGTGCGGTTGGCCTGGGTGAACCGGCGCACCCAGCGCTGCTCGCCAAGCCGCCGCCCGAAGGTCTGGCAGGGCGTGCGCGGCTGCGTGACCTCCAGCAGCGCCGACCCGATCTGCCACCGCTCGCCGATCACCGCGCCGTTCACGTCGAGGCCGCTGACCCGCAGGTTCTCGCCGAACAGCCCGGGCGTGACCTCCCGGCCGAGCTCGGCGGACCAGTGGTCGGCGTCCTCCTGGGCGTAGGCGTACACCGCCTGGTCGAGGCCGCCGTGGTTGGCGCGGTCGGCCTGCACGTCCGCGTAGAGGCCGTAGGGCCGCACCTTGACACGGCCCTCCACGGGTCGCTTGTCGATCGCGGTGACCCCCACCGGGCCGGCGTCGGGATGCAGGACGTACACGCGACAGACCGCGAGGAGCTCAGCCATGCGCACATTTTCTCATCCGCGCGCCGCCCCCTCCGACGTGTCCGGCCGACGGTCAGGGCAGCGGGAGCGGCTCCATCCACTGGTCGTCGGCCGTCAGGTCGATGCCGTACTCACCGGCGAACCGCATGCGGGTCCCGGCCAGCACGCCGTCGACCGACTCGTCGAGGTCGTAGACCCGGGCGCCGCGCAGGCGGTTGCGCTCGGCGCCGCCCAGCCCATACGTGCCGAACCCGGTGTTCCCCGCGTACCCGAGCAGCACGCCGTAGTAGTCGCCCGAGTAGGTGTTCACGTGGTCGTGGCCGCAGAACACGCCGCGGACGTCGCCACGGTGCTGGATCGCCGAGAACATGCCCGAGTTGAAGGGGCCCGGGCACTCGTCCTCGTTGCGCTCCCCCTCGATCCGGTGCCGGGCCTTGCCGCGCTCGTGGTCGGCGTCGGTGCGTCCGTCCACCGAGCCGAACCACATGAACCGGTACTCCCACAGGGGGATGTGGATGAACATGAGGGCCGGCACCACGTGCCCCGCGCGACGCTCCACCTCCACCGACGTGTCGTGGTACCACTTCACCTGGTCCATGCGCAGCCAGTCCCAGTGGGGGTAGCCGTCGAAGTCCTGGCCCGCGAGGGTGTCGGGCGCGTACCGCCCGGAGTCGAGCAGCCAGACGTTGAACGCGGGACGCCCGCCCCGGCCCTCGATCAGCAGGTTCGAGTTGCCCTGCCCGGTGACGCCGCGCGCCGTCGGGCCGTTCACGTTGTGGCGGTAGGACCGGTAGAAGGCCAGCATGTCGGCCTCGTCCAGGCCGCTGTTCGGCGTCGAGTCCTCGTCGTGGTTGCCGAAGGTGATGGCCCACGGGACGGCGCGCTCCTCCATGGGCTGCACCACGTTGTTCATCGCCTGGTGCATCTCCAGCGGGGTGTCGCAGCCGCCGGCGATGTTGTCGCCGTTGAGGATCACGAGGTCCGGCCGCTCGTCGTCGAGCACCGCGCGCATGAGCTCCAGCGTGCGGCGGTCGATCTTCTCGTCGTCCTGCGTGTCGTTGAACTGGACGATCTTGAACTTCCCGTCCCGGCCGAACCGCAGCGACCGCTGCGGGTGCCGGCTCAGCTTCACGGCCTCCGCCGGGGCGGCGGCGCCCGCAGCCGCCGCGGTCGCGACGCCCGCCGCGCCGAGGCTGCTCAGGGACAGGAAGGTCCGGCGGTCGACGCCGTCGGCAGTGTGCTCAGTCATGCCGACGACGATCGAGGTCCCCGCTGGCGGGCGTCCGACCGCCGGGTGGACCCCCGATGACGGTCTGCTGAACGCCTACCGCACGCGGCGCAGCGCCCGCGCGACCACGTAGACCACCAGGATCAGCACGACCAGGCCGGCCGTCGCGGCGATCTGGGGTCGGGCGGCGGCGTCGGACAGCATGAGGCCCACCACCGCGACCAGCGCGACGAGCGTGACCCACGACAGCCACGGGTAGCCCCAGGCGCGCAGGCGCAGGGTCTCGCCGCGCTCGGCCGCCGCGGCCTCCAGCCGCGGGCGCAGCCGGAGCTGCGAGACGACGACCAGCAGCCACACCACGAGCAGCGCCGAGCCGACGGCGTTGAGCAGCACCCCGAGCAGCGACTCCGGCAGCAGGTAGTTGAGGAGCACCGCGACGACGCCGAAGAACACCGAGACCAGCACCGCGACCCACGGCACGTCACGCCGGGAGACCCGGGTCGCGGCCGCCGGGGCGTCGCCGCGCCCGCCGAGCGAGAAGAGCATGCGGGACGTCGCGTACACGTTGGCGTTGAACGCGCTCAGCAGCGCGAGCACGACGACGACCTCCATGAGCCGCGCGGCGCCGTCGAACCCGGCCATCTCCAGCACGGACACGAAGGGCGACTCCAGCCGGGCGGCGTCGGTCCACGGGATCAGGGCGACCATGATCGCCACCGAGCCCACGTAGAAGAACAGGATGCGCCACAGGATGGTGCGGGTGGCGCTCGCCACCGCCGACTGCGGGTCGCGGGCCTCGGCGGCCGCGATCGTGACGATCTCGATCCCCCCGAACGCGAAGACGACGGTGAGCAGGCCGGCCGCGATGCCGGGCAGCCCGGCCGGGGCGAACCCGCCGTAGGACGCCCACTCCCCCAGCACGCTGCCGCTCACGGGCACCACGCCGACCACGATCAGCACGCCGAGCACGAGGAAGCCGACGATCGCCAGGACCTTGACTGTGGCGAACCAGAACTCGGCCTCGCCGAACTGCCGCACGCCCACCAGGTTGATCGCCCCGAACACGGCGACGACAGCGGCCGCGACCGCCCACTGCGGCACCGCCGGCCACCAGCCGTGCACGATCCCGGCAACGCCCGTCACCTCGACGCCGAGCACCATGACGATCGTGAACCAGTACAGCCAGCCCAGCAGGAACCCGGCCCAGCGGCCGAGGGCGGCCTCCGCGTAGACGGAGAACGAGCCGCTCGACGGGAGCGCCGACGCCATCTCGGCGAGCATCCGCATGACGAGCACGACGATCGCGCCCGCTATGGCGTAGCTCACGAGCACCGCCGGGCCCGCGGCGGCGATGCCGAGGCCGGAACCGAGGAACAGCCCCGCGCCGATCGCGGAGCCCAGACCCATCATGGTCAGGTGGCGTGTGCGCAGGCCATGGGCCAGCTGCTCGGGGCGCGCGGCGGTTCCCGCGGGGTCGCTCTGGTGGTCGGTGGTGCTCACGACCGACCACGGTAACCCGGGCGGTGAGAGACTCGTGCCTGTGACCGAATCTGCACACACCCCCGTGCACACCCCCGAGGACGACGAGGACTACGGCCTCGAGAAGACGCTGAGCGAGGACCCCGAGCCGCTGCCGCACGTGGTCGTGGTGGGCGGCGGGTTCGCCGGCATGGCGGCGGTCCGGGCGCTGAAGGACGCGCCCGTACGGATCACGCTGATCGACCGCCGCGTCTACAACACCTTTCAGCCGCTGCTCTACCAGGTCGCGACCGGCGGCCTGAACCCGGGCGACGTCACCTACTTCCTCCGCGGCCTGCGCCTCAAGCAGAAGAACGTGCACGTGGTCCACGAGCACCTGGTGGAGGCCGACCACGCCGCGAAGAAGATCCGCCTGCTCAACGACCACTGGATCAGCTACGACTACCTCGTGGTCACGGCGGGCGTCACCACCAACTTCTTCGGCACGCCGGGCGCCAAGGAGTTCGCGTTCCCGATGTACTCGCGCTCGCAGGCGATGCGGATCCGCGACAACCTCTTCATCCGCCTGGAGAAGGCCGCGAAGTCGAAGCGCGCCGACGACGGGCTGCGCGTCGTGGTCGTGGGCGGCGGCGCCACCGGCGTCGAGGTGGCGGGCGCGCTCGCCGAGCTGCGCACCGCGGGCCTCGCACCCGCCTACCCGGAGATCCACGGCGACGCGTTCGAGGTCAAGGTGGTGCAGCGCGGCGGCGAGATCCTCAAGTCGTTCGCGCCCAAGCTGCGCACCTACGCGACCCAGGAGCTGCGACACCGCGGGGTCTCGCTGCACCTGGGCGCCGGGGTGGCGGCCGTGGAGCGCGAGGCCGTGGTGCTCACCGACGGCACCCGGATCCACGCCGACCTCACCGTCTGGTCCGCCGGCGTGCGCGTGCACGACGAGGTGGCCGACTGGGGCCTGCCGCAGGACGAGGGCGGCCGCATCCGGATCGGCGACGACATGCAGGTCGAGGGCCTGCCGGGCGTCTTCGCCGCGGGCGACATCGCGATCTCGCCGTCGGACCTGCCGCAGCTCGCCCAGCCCGCGATCCAGGGCGGCCTCATGGCGGGCCGGAACATCCGCGCCCTGCTCGACGGCGAGCCCCTGCAGGAGCTGCGCTACGTCGACAAGGGCACGATGGCGGTGATCGGCCGCCGCGCCGCGATCGCCGAGATCAACCTGCCCGGGGGCCGGTCGCTGCGCATCACCAAGGGTCTCGCGTGGATCGTGTGGCTGTTCGTGCACATCATGTCCCTCGTCGGGCCGCGCAACCGCGTCACGGTGCTCGCGGGCCTGGTCACGCGGTACGGGTTCCCGTTCCACCGGCGTCCCGTCCCGATCGTGGGCGACGTGCCGACCGTGCGCCCGCCCCGGTCCGGGAGCCGGCGGCCCTAGGCCCGGTCCCGAGCTGACGGCGCAGCCACGCCATCCGGGCGGCGACGGCGTCCTGCGAGATCACCGCATCAGGGACCACGACGTCGAACCCGTGGAACCCGCCCGGCCAGACGTGCAGCTCCGCGCGGCCGCCCGCCTGCCAGATGCTGCTCGCGTAGGCGACGTCCTCGTCCCGGAACGTCTCGGCCGACCCGACGTCGATGAACGTGGACGGCAGGCCGGAGAGGTCTGCCGCACGCGAAGGCGCAGCGTACGGGGACACCTCCGGGCCTCCGCGGACGCCGTCGCCGAGGAGCGCGTTCCACCCGGTCTCGTTCGAGGAGCTGTCCCAGATACCGACGCCGCGCATCTGCCGAGCGGAGGGCGAGTCGTTGCGGTCGTCGAGCATCGGTGACAGGAGCAGCTGGGCCAGGATCGCCGGGCCGTTGCGGTCGCGTGCCATCAGGGTGACACCCGCCGCGAGGCCGCCGCCGGCGCTCGCACCGCCGACGACGATGCGTTCGGGATCGATGTCGAGCTCGTGGGCGTGGTCCGACACCCACACCAGGCCCGCGTAGCAGTCCTCGACCGGACCTGGGTGGGGTGTCTCGGGCGCGAGCCGGTACTCGACCGACACCACGGCCATGCCCAGGGGCTCGGCCAGGTTCAGCATCTCGACGAGCCCGAACCGGTTGTCCCCGACGATCATGCCGCCGCCGTGGATGTGGAAGATGGTCGGGGTCGGCGTCGTCGCGTGCTTCGGGAGACAGATCAGCAGCGAGATGTCCGGTCCACCGTCCGGCCCGGGCACCGTCCGCTCCTCCACGGTGTAGGTGCCACCGCGCGCGAGGACTTCGTCGGTCGGGGCCTCCACCCCGGGGACGGGCGCGCGCATCTCGACGATGTTGTCCGGACGGTACGCGTCAGGAGAGCGCAGGCTGGTCAGGATCTCGATGACGGGTGCGAGCTCCGGGTCGAAGGGCGGGGGCGGTCCGACCGGTGGGGCGGACGACCGGTCGGTGAACTGCGTGGTCACGTGTGCTCCTGGAGGTGGTGGGCCGGGTGTCTGGCTCAGACGGTGGGGACGGTGCCGCCGTCGATCACGTACTCGGCGCCCACGATCGCCGACGCGCGGTCCGAGACCAGGAACCCCACCAGGTCCGCGATCTCCTCGGTGTTCGCGAACCGTCCCAGGGGTACTCCGCCCAGGGAGTCGAAGATCGTCTGCTTGGCTGCTTCACGGGTGAGCCCGTTGCCCTCGGCGATCCGGTCCACGAACTGTTCGTAGGCCTCGGTCTCGATGCCGCCGGGGCTGATCGCGTTGACCCGGACGCCGCGCGGCGCGAGCTCGTTGGCGAGCCCCTTGCTGTACGTGCGCAGCGCGGCCTTCGCCGCCGCGTACGGCAGGGACGCGTCGTGCAGGGGCAGCTCACGCTGGATCGAGGTGAAGTGCAGCACCACGCCCGACCCGGCCTGGATCATCGCCGGGAGGAGGGCCCGGTCCAGCCGTACCGCCCCCAGCAGGTTGAGGTTCAGCTCGGTGAGCCACTGGTCGTTGGTGATGACGGCGAATCCACCGGGCGGTGTCGACGACCCTCCGACGACGTGCACCAGGATGTCGAGCGTGCCGACGTCCTCGGCGATACGAGCGGCGACCGTGTCGGTGCCTTCTGCCGTCAGGATGTCCGCCTCGATGAACCGGTCAGGGTGCTCGTACCCGTCGGGCATGGTGCGCGCCGTCACGTACACGTCGGCGCCCAGCTCTCGCAGCCTCTCGACGACTGCCTTGCCCGAGCCCTTCGAGCCGCCCGTGACCAGTGCCCAGCGACCGTCGAGACGGTCGCGATCTGCGATAGACATTTTTCTCCTGTGAAGATCGAAGTGGTGTGGTGTGGTGTGGTGTGGTGTGGTCAGGCCGGGTGGTTGGCGATGACGAGCTCGGTGACGAGGCCGTCCCGCAGCGCGAACCGGTAGTCGAGCTCGGCGACACCGCCCGGGAAGGTGCCCTCGAGCCGCAGGGTGACCACCCAGTGCGTGTCGTCGACGCGGTGGGCGCCGATCTGCTCGGTCGTGTACTCGAACTCGGACCCGGCGTCCCGCAGGAACGGGTGGGTCTCCTCTCGGCCGCGGAAGGTCTGGTCCTGGTCGACGATCACGGCGTCCTCGGTGAGGAACGACGAGGCGGTGTCGGCGTCGTAGGCGATGTGCGCGGTGAGGAAGTCGCGCACGGTGGTCGGGAGCAGGTCGGACGGGATCTCGGTGTGGTGTGTCATGAGCCCACCGTGTGGCCTCCGGCCGCGGGAGGGTCAAGCAGTGGACTCTCCCCCCGGGGGAGGGTTCAGAATGAGGGCGTGCTGACCATCGGGGAGTTCTCGCGGCTGACCCACCTGAGCGTGCGGACCCTGCGGCGGTATCACGAGGCGGCCCTGCTGGAACCCGCCGTGGTGGACGAGACGACCGGTTACCGCTACTACGGCGTGGACCAGATCCCGACCGCGCAGGTCATCCACCGGCTCCGCGAGCTCGACGTCCCGCTGAGCGACGTGCAGCGGATCCTGCGGACCCCCGATCCCGGTGTCCGGGCGGCCCTGGTCGCGGACCACCTGCAACGTCTCGAGGACGTCCTTGACCGCACGCGGGCCGCGGTCGTGTCGCTGCGGCGCCTGCTCCGGCCCGACCCCGCGCCGATCGACGTCCAGCTGCGTGCCGAGCCCGCCCGGACGGTCGCCGCGGTGGAGGCCGTCGTCGGGCATCACGACGTCGAGTCCTGGTACGCGGGCGCGATGGCCGAGCTGGAGGCGGCCGTCGGCACCGCCGTGACCGGGCCGCCGGGCGGCACCTACGACAACGCCCTGTTCGAGCAGGAACGGGGTCACTCGATCGTCTACCTGCCGACCGCTGCGCCACCGCGCTCAGGGCGCGTGCACCCCGTGGTCCTGCCGGCCGCGGAGCTGGCCGTCACCACGCACGTCGGCGAGCACGACGGCATCGAGGTCACGTACGGGGAGCTCGGGACCTGGGTGGTGGAGAACGCGATGTCGGTGGCGGGGCCGGTCCGGGAGGTCTACGTCGTCGGCCCCCGTGACACGAGCGATCCCGCCGCGTGGCGCACCGAGATCGGCTGGCCGGTCTTCCGGGTCGCCTGACGCCCGGCGCCCACTGCTCGGACGTCACCCGCTCAGGTGACAGACTCGGCGCGCTGCTCGCCGAAACGGCGCGGTAGCCTCACTCCTGGCGCTCGGCCACAACGCCGTCGGCCAAGGAGAAACCCATGACCCCGGACGAGCTGCGCTCGGCACAAAAACTCACCATGGCGAACCCCGAGCGGTTGCGTCTGCTGGCCCGGCTGCTCACGCACCCCGCGGGCCGCTGCACCGCCGAGGACCTGGTGCTGCGCGCCGCGCCGGAGGACCCGCGCCCGGACGGGCCGGGGGCCGGCGACCTGCCGCGGGGTGTCGCCGCCGCGCGGGCCGTCGCGGAGGTGGAGGAGCACCTCCAGGCGCTGGTCGCGGTGGGACTGGTCGCCGTCGTCGGGCCCGTGCCCGCGGACGCGGCGCTGTACCGCGTCTCGTCCCGGGGGATCGCACGGTTCGGGTCCGCGGCCCTCGCGGCCCCGCGGTACCCCGGCGAGCCGACGCTCGACGAACGTGACCACGACGCGCTCCTCGGCCGGCTGGTCGACACGCTCGCGATCGCCTTTGCCGCCAACGCGGGTGCCGGGACCGTGGACCGGCTGGTCCGGGAGTGCTACTCCGCGCTGCACCGGCAGGTGGGGTCGTCCGAGCAGGTGCCGGCGCTCACCGCGTGGCTCGCGACGGACCGGCTCGCCGCGATGGCGGAGGTGACGCACGGCTCGCCGCGGGACGTGCTGTTCGTCTGCGTGCACAACACCGGCCGGTCCCAGATCGCGGCGGCGGTGACGCGGCGTCTCGCGGGCGACCGCATCCGCGTGCGCACCGCGGGCACCCGGCCGGTGGCCGAACCCGACACGATGACGGAGACCGTGCTCGCCCGCCGCGGTCTCGACGGGCTCATCGAGTTCCCGCGGGAGCTCACGGACGACATCGTGCGCACCTCCGGGGTGATCGTGACGATGGGCTGCGGCGACGCGTGCCCCGTCTTCCCCGGGCGGCGCTACCTCGACTGGCCCCTGGACGACCCGGCGGGGCGGCCCATCGAGGAGGTCGAGCGGATCGTCGACGACATCACCGCGCGGGTGCGTGCGCTCGTCGCGGAGATCGACGCGGTGGACGAGCCGGCGGACGACGTCGCGGCTGTGGAGGCGATGGCCGCCGACGGCACGTTCGGCGTCGAGCAGCAGCGCGGCTGGCTCCCCCGGCTGGCCCGGCGGCCGTGGACCGTCGTCACGACCGCGCTCGGCGCCCGGGCTCAGCGGAAGGCGCGGTAGCCGGTCGGCTCCACCTCGGGTCCCCACGTGTCCAGCGCCCAGGCTGCCGCGTCGCCGAAGGCGGCAGCCAGCGCCGGGAGGTCGTTGCGCAGGTTGAGCGCGCCCCAGCGCCAGCGGGACACCATGAGCTGCCGGTAGGACGGCGACCTGCCCGCCGGGCCGACCAGCTCGCGCCCCGCGACGGTGCTCTTCCACAGCCAGCCCGTGACGAGGACCAGGTAGATCGCGCATGCCTGCCGCACGGACATATCCCAGCCGGGGTCCGACACGACGTCGGGTGCGTGCTCGGCCAGGCCGGCCGTGAGCTCGGCGAGCAGCATGTCCGTGAGACCGGGTGGCGGGTCGAACACGCACCAGCAGGTGGCGAAGGGCAGCAGGCCGTACGCGGCGACGAACGCGGCGTGCTGGACGTCGGTGCCCTCCAGGTCGAGGAAGCGCCAGCCGTCCGGGCCGAGCACCGCGTTGTCGGGGCAGGTGTCGGTGGGCGAGACGATCGCGGCGGCACCCGGCGTGCGCAGGTGCTGGGCCGCCGCGAGCTCGGCCTCGATCGCGGCCCGGCGTGCCGCCGTGCCGGGCACGTCGAGCAGGCGGTCGAGCCCGGCCCGGAGGTCGGCGTCGGCGTCCCACGGCTCGGCGGCGGCCAGGCGGCGCCGCGCCTCGGCCACCCGGCCGCGGGAGCCGCCCGTCGTGCGGCCGAGCGCGCGCGCCCAGGTCCGGGCGCCGTCCCAGGCCGCGTCGCGGTCGTCGCCGACGAGCAGGTCGGCGAGTGTCGGCAGGTCGCCGAGGTCGGACATGACGACGAGATGGTGCTCCGGGTCCTGCGCGAGCAGGGTCGGCGTGCCCGGGCACAGGTCCAGGCCGACGGCCTCGCGGACGAACGCTCCGTCGTCGGACAGGAAGCGCTTGACGATCACCGTGGCCGGGGCGCCGTGGTCCGCCTGCTCGACCTGGCAGCGGAGCACCTGCGAGCGGGCGGAGCCGCCCAGGTCGACCGGGTCGGTCAGGCGGACCGTGCCCGACGGCGGGATGATCGCGGACCCGGCCGATGCTGCCCCGGCCGATGCTGCCCGGGCCGACGCTGCCTGAGCGAGTGCTGCCCGGGCGAGTGCTGCCTCGGCGAGGGCGACGGTGTCGTTCACCGGGACAGTGTGTCCGCTGCTCACCGGGCAGGACCACACAATTCACAGGACTGTGGACAACATCTGTGGATAACTCCGCACGGGTGCCGGTCGCCGGGAGTACGAGCTGTGGATAACCCGGTGGACAGCCCCGCGCAACTTTTCCGCTGGGGAGTGTCAGTGACCCGGTGCAAGGTAGTAGTCCGAAGCGTTCCTCGTGCGACGACCTCCCGAAGGGCTGGCCATGACCGAATCGACCTCCACCGGAGCAGAGACCGACCGCCCCGCGCCCGAGGGCGTGGGCGTCCTGAAGTCGGTGGTCCTCGACGTCCCCGACCTCGGCAGCGAGGCCGACTTCTGGACGGCCCTGACCGGCGGGACGGTGAAGTTCACGGACGACGACTGGATCACCGTCACCACCCCCGACCAGTGGGACGTCGCGTTCCAGCTCGCCCCCGACCACGTCCCGCCGCAGTGGCCGGGACAGGAGCACCCCCAGCAGGCGCACATCGACCTGTACGTACCCGACCTGGCCGCCGCCACGGCCCGCGCGGTGGAGCTCGGGGCCACCGTGCTGCGCGAGAACGAGCGGTGGATCACGCTGGCCGACCTCGCCGGCCACACCTTCGACCTGTGTCTCAAGGAGGAGTCCGACGGCGTGACCGTCATGGGTCCCACCTTCGACTGCCCGGACGCGTCGGCCCTCGCCCTCTTCTGGTCCCGGATCCTGGGCGCCCCCGTGGCGTACGACGCGGACGGTGTCGCGATGCTCGGCGGCCCCCGGCCGCTGCTGTTCCAGTCGGTGGACAACTACAACGCGCCGCAGTGGCCGGACCCGGCGCACCCGCAGCAGGTGCACCTGGACGTCGGCGTGCCCAACCTCGACGCGGGCGAGGCCGCGGTGCTGGCGCTCGGGGCGACCCGGCTGCCGGGCGAGGGGTCGGGCTTCCGCGTCTTCGCCGACCCGGCGAACCACCCGTTCTGCCTGGTGCTCTGACCGGGAGGGTTAAGTTGCGGCTCCGAGAAGCGCAGGGCCATCCGTCGTGCCACGGTGGATGGCGGTAGTCGCGCGAACGGAGTCGGGATGCTCACGGTGCGAGGGACGGGCACGCAGCTCGCCCGCCGCTGCGCCGCCGCGCTGGAGAAGCACGCGGGCCTTCGGGTCACGCGTGTGCCGCGCGCCCGCGACCGCGGGAGTGGCGTGGGCGGCGGGGTGACGGGCGGCGCAGGCTCGGGCAGCGCGGGGACGAGCGGAGCGGGCCGACCCGGGAAGGGCCGGATCCGGCCGCCGCGGGACCCGGCCGACCGCCTGCTGGTGGCCCCGGTGTTCGTGCTCTCCGCGCCCCGGTCCGGGTCGACGCTCCTGCGTGTGGTGCTGGACAGCCACTCCCGGGTGCACGCGCCCATCGAGACGCACGTCCGGCGGCTGGCCGTCGACCCCACGACGCCGCTGGTCCGCAAGGCGATGGAGGCCCTGGGGCACAACACCGCCGACGTCGAGCACATCCTGTGGGACCGGATCCTCCACCGGGAGCTGCTCCGCAGCGGCAAGGACGTCATCGTGGAGAAGACGCCCAGCAACGTGTTCGCCGCCGACCGGTTCGCGACCTGCTGGCCCGACGCGCGGTTCATCTTCCTGCTGCGCCACCCCGTGTCGATCGCCCGGTCGTGGCACGACGCCGACCCGGCGCGGCGGCCCATGAACCGCGCCGTCCTGCACACGCTGAAGTACATGCGGGCACTGGACGGCGTGCGGCAGCGGCTCCCCGGGCTCACCGTGCGCTACGAGGACGTCACCGAGGACCCGGCGGCCGAGTTCCACCGGATCTGCGACTTCCTCGACCTGCCGTGGGAGCCGGGCATGATCGCCTACGGCGAGCAGGACCATGGCGACTTCGACAAGGGCATCGGCGACTGGCGGGACAAGATCCGCAGCGGCACCGTCCAGCCCGGGCGCAGCATCCCGCGCCCCGATGCGATCCCGCGCGAGCTGCGCCCGATGTGCGAGAGCTGGGGCTACGTCGAGGCGAACGCCGCCAGCGGCGACTGACGTCGGGGGTGCGCCGGTGTCAGGCGCTCCCGAGCCTCAGGAGTGCACGAGCGCCGGGTGCTCGGGATGGTCGACCCGGACCAGCAGGTCGGGCACACCCGCGATCTCCCGGTCGTAGCGCTCGTAGGCAGGGACCGCCCACTCCTCGTCCGGCGGTGTCCGACGGCGGAGCGTCGCGGGCTTGATCGCGAGGTGCACGGCGACGTCCACGTCGAGCCCGCGGCCGATCGCGAGCGCGCCGTCGAGCACCATGACGGTGCCGGGACCAGCGGCGACGTACCCTGCTCGCGTGGCCCGGTCGGTGTCGGGGTCACGCAGGCTGGGCAGGTACTCGCCCCGCTCGACGACGCGGGTCAGCACCTCGCGGTTGAGCGCGGCGACGTCGATCCAGCCGTCGAGCAGGCTGTCCGGGTCCTCCCGCCCGTGCTCGAGCCGCAGGGACCGCGGGCGGAGGAAGCCGCCCACCCCGACGCGTGCGACGGGCCGGCCGAGGGCCTCCAGCGGCGCGACGAGCGCGTCGGCCAGCCGGTCCGGGCCCGTGGACGGGTGCCCGTCCACGAGCAGCCGCACCGGGGTGCCGGTCGCGGCACCCCGGTCCAGCACCAGCTCGACGAGCCGCTCGACGAGGAGCGGCTCGCTCACGGGTTCGACACGTGCGCTCATCGTGCGGCGGGCGGGAGCCCTAGCGCTCCGCCCGGCGGGAGCTGATCACGCCCGTGTCGAAGCCGGCCAGGTGCAGCCCGCCGTGGAACCGTGCGTGCTCGATCTTGACGCACCGGTCCATCACGACGTTCATCCCGGCGGCCTCGGCCTTGCGCGCCACGTCCTCGTGCCAGGAGCCGAGCTGCAGCCACAGGGTCTTCGCCCCGACCGCCAGCGTCTCGTCCAGCACGCTCGGCAGGTCGTCGTGCCGCCGGAAGACGTCGACGAGGTCGGGCACGACGGGCAGGTCGGCCAGGCTCGGGTACACGGGGTGCCCCAGGATCTCCGTGGCCCGCGGGTTCACGAAGTACACGTCGTACGGGGACGAGGAGAGCAGGTAGGTCGCGACGAAGTAGCTCGCGCGCGCCGGGTTGGCCGACGCCCCGACGATCGCGATCGACGTCGTCGAGCGCAGGATCCGCAGGCGTTCCGGAGCGCTCGGGCCCTGCCAGGTCCGGGTGGCCTCGCTCATCGGGTCGCTCCCGTCGCCTTGGTCAGCGCCTGGTCGAGGTCCCAGAGGATGTCCTCGACGTCCTCCAGGCCCACGGAGATGCGGACGAGGTCCTCGGGCACGCCCGCTGCCTCGAGCTGCTCGGCGCTCAGCTGCTGGTGGGTGGTCGACGCCGGGTGGATCACCAGCGTGCGCGCGTCGCCGACGTTCGCCAGGTGCGACGCGAGCTGGAGCGACTCGATGAACAGCCGGCCGGCCTCGCGCCCGTCCGGCACCGCGCCCGCCGAGGGGACCTGCAGGCCGAACGCGAAGACCGAGCCCGGCCCCAGCGGCAGGTACTTCTGTGCCCGCTCGTGGTGCGGGTGCGTGGGCAAGCCGGCCCAGAGCACGTACGAGACGCGCGGGTCGGTGTCGAGCCACTCGGCCACGGCGCGGGCGTTCGCCAGGTGCGCGTCCAGGCGGTGCGGGAGGGTCTCGACGCCCTGGAGAAGCTGGAAGGCCGACTGCGCGGACAGGGCCGGGCCGATGTCACGGAGCTGCTCGGAGCGCAGCTTGGTGAGGAAGCCGTACTCGCCGAAGTTGCCCCACCAGCGCACGTCCCCGTAGGACGGAACGGGCTCGGTCATCTGCGGGAACTTGCCGTTGCCCCAGTCGAACCGCCCGGACTCCACGACGATGCCGCCCAGCGTCGTGCCGTGCCCGCCCAGGAACTTGGTCACGGAGTGGATCACGATGTCCGCACCGTGCTCGATCGGCCGCACCAGGTACGGCGTCGCCAGCGTGGCGTCGACGACGAGCGGGATGCCCGCGGCGTGCGCCACCTCGGCGAGCCCCTCCAGGTCGGCGATCTCGCCGGACGGGTTGGCCACGACCTCGGTGTACAGCACCTTGGTCTCGGGCGTGATCGCGGCGGCGTAGTCAGCGGGATCGGTCCCGGGCACGAACGTGGTGTCGACGCCGAACCGGCGCAGCGTCACGTCGAGCTGCGTCACCGTGCCGCCGTAGAGCTGCGCGGACGCGACCACGTGGTCGCCCGCCCCGACGAGCGCGGCGAAGGTGATGAACTCGGCCGACATGCCGGACGCCGTGGCCACGGCGCCGATGCCGCCCTCCAGCGAGGCGATGCGCTCCTCCAGGGCCGCCACCGTCGGGTTGCCGATGCGCGAGTAGATGTTGCCGTACTTCTGCAGCGCGAAGAGGTTCGCGGCGTCGTCGGTGTCCTGGAACACGAACGACGTGGTCTGGTAGATCGGCACCGCCCGCGCCCCGGTCGCCGCGTCGGGGATGCCCCCGGCGTGGAGGGCCCGCGTGCGGAACCCGAAGGTGTGCTCGGTCATCGTCCTGCCTTCCGTCCTTGGTTCGTCGTGCGTGTCCTGGACGCCATCATGCCCACCTCCGCAGCAGACGCCGCTCGGCCAGCCCGATCAGGGCGTCGGTCAGCTTGCCCAGCACCGCGAGCAGCACGATCGCGAGCAGGATGCGGTCGACGCGGCCGTTCTGCTGCGAGTCGTTGAGCAGGAACCCGAGGCCCATCGACGACGCGATGAGCTCGGCGGCCACGAGGAACAGCCACGACTGTGCGAGCGCGAGCCGGAGACCGGCGACCAGCGAGGGCAGCACGGCGGGGAGCTGCACCACCGACAGGAGCCGCAGCCCGCGCAGGCCGAACGCCCGGCCGGCCTCGACCAGGTGCGGGTCGACGTGCCGCAGGGCGGCCGCGATGGTCGTGTAGACGGGGAAGAACGCGCCGATCGCGATGAGCGTGATCTTCGACTCCTCGCCGATCTTGAGCCACAGGATCAGCAGCGGCACCCAGGCGAGCGAGGGCACGGCGCGGATCGCACCGAGCGTCGGGGCGAGCAGCAGGTCGCCGAGCTTGGACAGGCCCACGAGGGAGCCGACGGCGAGGCCCGCCGCGGCGCCCAGCGCGAACCCGATGAGCACGCGCTGCGTGGAGATCGCCACGTGGTGCCAGAGCTGGCCGCGCTGGACCAGGTCGACGGCGGCGTCCCACACGGCCACCGGGCCCGGGAGCTGGTATGGCGGGACCAGCCCGGCGGCCGTGGCGCCCCACCAGACCGCGAGGAGCACCACCGGCACGAGCAGCCCCAGCGCGATCCGCCCGGCCCGGCCGGCGGCGCGCCCCGGGCGGCCGGACGCCGGGGCGGCGTCGACGGCATCCGCCCGCGCGACCCCGGCCTGCGGGTCAGCCATCCGAGGCCACCGCCTCCTGCGCGAACTCGGGGGCGAACAGCTCCTCCAGCGCGGTGTCGACGTTCTCCTGCGCGGGCACGTCACCCGACTCGACGAAGATCGGGCCCACGACCGCCAGCACGTCGCGCTGCTTGTCGCCCGGGACCGGGTCGAGGTCGAGCACCGTGCGCTCCTCGATCACCGTGGCCGCGACCTCGGGGTCGATCGAGGCGACCTCCGCCAGCAGCGCCGACAGCTCCTCCGGGTTCTCCAGCGCCCAGGCGCGGGCCTGCTCGTAGGCGTCGACGACGGCCTGCGTGACGTCCGGGTGCTCGTCCACGAACTCCTCGCGCGCGTTGAGGAACCCGTAGGTGTTGAAGTCGATGTTGCGGTAGATCAGCTTGTCGCCGGCCTCCGCCTCAGCCGCCGCCATGATCGGGTCCAGGCCCGACCACGCGTCGACGGAGCCGTTGTCGAGCGCGGCCCGGCCATCGGCGTGCTGCAGGTTCTGCACCTCGACCTCGTCGAGCGGGATGCCCGCCTCGTCCAGGGTCTGCAGCAGGAAGAAGTAGGGGTCGGTGCCCTTGGTCGCCGCGACCGAGGCGCCCTCCAGGTCCGCGACGTCCTTGATCTTCGAGTCGCCGGGAACCACGATCGCGGACCACTCCGGCTGGCTGTAGATGTCGACCGTGCGGATCGGGGACCCGTTCGCGCGGGCCAGGAGCGCCGCGGAACCGGCCGTCGAGCCGAAGTCGATCGCCTCGGCGCGCAGGTTCTCGTTCGCCGTGTTCGAGCCGTCCGACTGCACCCAGGTGACCTCGACGCCGTCGAGCTCCTCCTCCAGCCAGCCCTGCTCGCGGACCACGAGGCTGAGCGGGTTGTACGTCGCGAAGTCGATGTTCAGGGTGTCGGTGCTCCACTCGCCCGCGCCCTCGCCGCCGCCCGCGGCGGCCGACCCCTCGCCGGCCACGCAGCCGCTCATCGCCATCGCCGAGACGAGGGCCAGGCCGGACGCCAGGACGGTGTGCCTACGGTTACGCATGGGTTCTTCCTCTCGCTGCCCGACGGCGGTCGGCGGGCTGGGTGGTTCGGCGGTGGTGGTTCGGCGCTGGTGGTTCGGCGCTGGTGGTTCAGCGGTCGTGGTGGGTCGGCACGCCGAGCCCGTCGAGCAGCTCCGCGCGGAGCTCGGCCAGGTCGCGCGCGGCGCGGTCCCGGGGCCGGTCGCCCGGCACGTCGACGACCCGCGCGATGCTCGGCGCCCCGCCGTCGGACGCGGCGGCGCCAGCGGCCTCGCCGTCCGCCACCGTGCGCAGCAGCACCACGCGGTCGGCGAGGTAGAGCGCCTCCTCGACGTCGTGCGTGACCAGCAGGATCGTCGCGGGCTGCGCCGCGTGGACGTCGAGCAGCAGGTCCTGCATGCGCAGCCGCGTCAGGGCGTCGAGCGCGCCGAAGGGCTCGTCGAGCAGCAGCACGCCGGGGTTGCGGGCCAGCGCCCGGGCGAGCGAGGCGCGCTGCGCCATGCCGCCCGACACCTGGCGCGGCCGCAGCCCGGCCGACGCCGCCAGCCCGACCAGGTCGAGCAGGCGCGCCACGCGCGCCCGTCCGGCGTCCTTCGCGGTGCCGGGCGGGAGGCCCAGCGCGACGTTCTGCGTGAGCGTGCGCCACGGCAGCAGCCGGGGCTCCTGGAAGGCGACGGCGGTGCGCGGGTCCGCCCCGACCACGGGCGCGCCGTCGATCGTGACGCTGCCCGACGTCGGCGCGTCCAGGCCGCTGACCTGGCGCAGCAGGGTCGACTTGCCACAGCCGGACGGGCCGAGCACGGCGACGATCTCGCCCGGCGCGACCTGGAGGTCGACGCCGCTCAGCACGGTGCGGCCGGTGCGGCCGGCGTGCCCGGGCGCCGCGAACGTGCGCGAGACGCCGTCGAGGCGGACGGGCAGCGCCGGGGACGCGGCGGCGTCCGCCTGGCCGGCGGGCGCGGCCGTGGACAGGGCTGTGGACGGTGCGGTGGGAACCATGGGTGTCATCCCTTGCGATCGGTCCGTGCGGTAGGGCAGTCGCCGTGGCACCCACCTGGCCCGGTCGGGCTTTCCTCTCCCATGAGGTGTTCAGTCATCTTTTGTCAGGCAATGCCGATGAACCCCATAGAACCGGATGATGCAACGCGGACACCAGGCTGTTTCATGATGTGAGACCAGGATATGGACGAGGCTGAACCGCATGCATCCGCATGGGCCTCGCCCTGAGCGATTTCCAGTGACGGCGCCAGGTGCCGCGGGTACGTTGAGCCGGTGACCCAGCCCTATCTCCGGTATCCCCACATCCACGGTGACCAGGTCGCGTTCGTGGCCGACGACGACGTCTGGCTCGCCCCCGTCTCCGGCGGCCGCGCCTGGCGCCTGACCAGCGACCACGTGCCCGCGACGACGCCCCGCTTCTCCCCCGACGGCACGCGCCTCGCGTACGTGTCCCACAAGGACGGCCATCCCGAGGCCTACGTGGTCGAGCTCGCCGACGGCGCCACGCGCCGCCTCACCTGGTTCGGCGGCACGACCACGACGGTGCTCGGCTGGGACGACGCCGGCCGCGTGCTCGTCTCGTCCAACGCCGGCTCGTACGAGCGCTCCCTGACCGTGGTGCGCGCGGTCGGCCTCGACGGCACCGTCGAGACCCCGCGCTACGGGGCGGCATGGGGCGTCGCCGAGCACCGGGGCCCGGACGGCGGGCGCACCACCGCCCTCGTCTCGGCGGGCTACCGCACGCCCGCCTACTGGAAGCGGTACCGGGGCGGCACGGCCTCCGTGCTGTGGCTCGACCGGGGCACGGGCGAGTGGGAGCGCCCCCTGCCCGACGACGAGGCCGGCACCTACGACCCGATCTGGGTCGGGGACGCGCTGGTGTTCACGTCCGACCGCGCGGCGACGTTCCCCGACCACGCCGACGAGCAGGCGAACCTCTGGGTCTGGGACGGCCTGGCGACGGGCACGCCGTCGGCCGGGCCCCGGCTGCTCACCACCCAGACCGAGGCCGAGGGCTACGTCCGCGACGCGACGTCCGACGGCACGCGCATCGTGTGGCACAGCCGCGGCGACCTCTGGCTGCTCGACGCGCTGGACGGCACCCCGCACCGCCTGGACATCACCCTCACCGGCGCGCTGCCGGAGCCGTACTCGACCGACCCGGACTCGGCGGCGCGTGGCGTCGACGGGCTCGCCGTCGACACGAGCGGCGACGCGAGCGTCGTGGGCTGGCTCGGCACCGCGTTCTGGGTCACCCACCGCGCGGGGCCGGCCCGGGCGCTCGTGGCCGACCCGTCCGTCCGCGTGCGGGAACCCGTGCTGCTCGGCGACACCGGCCGCGCCGTCGTCGTCACGGACGCGCCGCACGCCACCGCGGACGGCGCGAGCCGGGAGGACGCGCTGGAGGTGCACACGCTGCCCGGCACCGACGGGGTGGACCCGGACGCGGCGCCGCAGCGCTTCGCGGCCGGCGAGCTCGGCCGGGTGCTGCACCTGGCCGCGAGCCCCGCCGGCGACAAGGTGGCGGCGATCTCCCACGACGGCCGGGTCAGCGTGGTCGCGCTGCCCGCCCCCGCGACGGACGGCGACGCCGCCGCGGACGAGGGCGCCCCGGAGCCGGGCACCGTCGTCCCGCTCGGGCGGTCGGCGAACGGCGAGGCGGAGTCCCCGGCGTTCTCGCCGGACGGGCGCTACCTCGCCTGGTCCAGCCCGACCGGCACCGAGGGCGACCACCACCAGGTGCTCGTCGCCGACCTGCACGCGGAGACGCCGACGGCGACGCCGCTGACGTCGGGCCGGTTCCACGACTTCTCGCCGGCGTTCAGCGACGACGGCAAGTACGTCGTGTTCCTCTCGAACCGCACGTTCGACCCGTCCTACGACTCCCACGAGTTCGCCCTGTCGTTCAGCGCGGCGACCCGGCCGTGGCTCATCCCGCTGGCCGCGACCGAGCCGGCGCCGTTCGGCCCGAGCGCCGACGGCTGGCGCCTGAGCACGCCGGACGACAAGAAGTCCGGCACGGACGACGCCGCGTCGGGCGACGAGAAGCAGGACGAGGACACCCGCGCGGCCTCGCCCGACATCGACTTCGAGGGCGCCGAGGAGCGCGTGGTGCCGTTCCCGGTGACGTCGGGTCGCTACCGCGACCTGCTCGCCGCCAAGGGCGGTGTGCTCTGGGTGCACGAGACCGACGACGCGGGCGTGCTCGGCACGCGGCACGCCGGCACCGACGGCGACCCGGCACCCGACGTCCTCCAGTTCTGGTCCTTCGAGGCGCGCAAGGCCACGGACGTCGCGGAGAAGGTGACCGCGTACGCCGTCTCGGGCGACGGCGAGCGGGTGGTGATCCGGTCCGGGTCGGGGCTCAGCGCGCAGTCGGCCACCAGCAAGCCCGGGGACGACGACCCGAGCGCCTTCGACATCGACCTGTCGCGTGTCCGCCACGAGGTGGACCCCCGGGCCCAGTGGCACCAGATGTTCGACGAGAACGCCCGGATCATGCGCGACCACTACTGGCGCGCGGACATGAACGGCGTCGACTGGGCCGGGGTGGTGGCGCGCTGGCGCCCGCTGATCGACCGGGTCGCGACGCACGACGACCTGGAGGACGTGCTCTGGGAGACCGTCGCCGAGCTCAACACCTCGCACGCGTACGTGCGGTCGCCCCACGAGCGTGGCGACTCGTCCCGCAAGCTCGGGCTGCTCGGTGCGGACCTCACGCGGACCGCCGAGGGCTGGCGGATCGACCGGGTGCTGCCGAGCGAGTCGTCCGACCCGGGAGCGCGGTCCCCGCTGCGCGCCGCGGGCGTCGACGCGCAGCCGGGCGACCTGATCGTCGCGGTGGACGGCCGGCCGGTGGACCCGGTGGCCGGCCCGGCGGCGAACCTGGTCGGCGCGGCCGAGATCCCGGTCGAGCTGACCCTGCGACGGACGGCTGCCCCGGCGGACGGCGGGACGGACGGCGCGGCCGGCGCGCCCGCGAGCAGGGACCGGCGCGTCGTCGTCGTGCCGCTCGCCAACGAGTCCGACCTGCGCTACCAGGACTGGGTGCGGTCACGCCGCGAGTACGTCGCCGAGAAGTCGGGCGGACGGCTCGGCTACGTGCACGTCCCGGACATGGTGAGCACCGGGTGGGCGCAGCTCCACCGCGACCTGCGGCTCGCCGCGGACCGTGAGGGCATCGTCGTGGACGTGCGCTTCAACGGCGGCGGGCACACGTCGCAGCTCGTGATCGCCCGCCTCGCCGCGCGCGTCGCGGGCTGGGGGCTGAACCGGCACTACGACCGGCCCAACTCCTACCCGGACCGCGCGCCGCGCGGCCCGGTCGTGCTCGTCACCAACGAGTACGCGGGGTCCGACGGCGACATCGTGAACGCTGCCGCGCAGGCGCTCGGTGTGGGCCCGGTCGTCGGTGTGCGCACCTGGGGCGGCGTGGTCGGGATCGACGGCCGCTTCGACCTCGTGGACGGCACCGGGATCACCCAGCCGCGGTACGGGCTCTGGCTCGCCGGCAAGGGCTTCGACGTCGAGAACTACGGCGTGGACCCCGACATCGAGGTGCGGCACACGCCGGCGGACTACTTCTCCGACGTCGACCCGCAGCTGGAGGCGGGCATGGCCGAGGCGTTCCGGCTGCTGGAGGAGACCCCGGCGGCCGCGCCCCCGGCCCTGCCGGAGCCGCGGGTGCGCCGGCGGTCGTAACGCGTCCGCGCGCAGTGGCGGCGCGTCGCTCAGCGGCGCGTCGCCTGCACGAACGTGACCGGGCCGTAGCGGTGCTCCACGTGCGCCACCTCGCGGGCGTCGGCGAACCCGGCGTCCGTGAGGAGGCGCAGCAGGCCGCCCTCCAGGTTCCGGGCGGTGTGCGGGTTCCCGGCGACGGCGGCGTGCCCGCGGCCGTGCCCCCGCACCCGGCCGTACGCGCCCGTGCTGCCCGGGCCGCGCCGGGATCCGCGGCCGTGACCGTGCTCACTCCCGTGCTCGTGCCCGTGCTCGCCGCCGGAGCCGTCCGCACTGCCGAAGTCGACGATCGTCACCCGCCCGCCCGGCCGGAGCGCGCGGAACGCCTCGTGCCCGAACCGCACCCGCGCATCGTCGGGCACGTGGTGCAGGGCGAGGGCGGAGACCACGTGGTCGAGAGAGCCGTCGTCGACGGGGAGGCGGTCGGCGAAGCCCTGGACGAGCGTGAGCGGGACGCGGCGGCGGGCGGCCTTGCGGGCCGCGATCCGCAGCGCGGCGGCGTCCGGGTCCAGGCCGGTGACCCGCGCGGCCGGCTGCACGCGGAGCACGGCGAACGAGAGGTTCGCCGTGCCACAGCCGAGGTCGAGCACGGACTCGCCGGGGGCGACGTCCGCGAGCGCCGCCGCGCGGTCGTGCAGGGGCCGCACGCGCGAGAAGCGGGTGAAGGCGTCGTAGAGCGGGAGCAGCCAGGGCCGGCCCATCCCGGGCAGGAACTCGCGCGCGCGCTCGTCCGGGGTGCGGTGGTCGAGGATCCGCACGGTGCTGTCGTTCATCCGGGTGCCTTCCGTCGTGGTGCCCGCGCCCGAGGCGCGCCGGGGCGGCCGTGCCGGCCGCTCGTCCAGCATCGGACATCCTGCGGGCCGAGGACAGGACGGAAGTCGGTGCCGATCGCACGATCCTCGGTCGGGCGGTGCGTGGAGCCCGGCGGGTGCGCGTCCGGCGCGGTGGGCGGAACGTCGGTAGCGTCGGGGGCGTCACGACGGAGGGGGACGCATGGCACGGGAGCGGAGCGGGTTGGCGCTGACGGTGGTGATCGCGTTCGGCGCGAACTTCGCGGTGGCGGCGGCCAAGTCGGTGGCGGCGGTGCTGACGGGTTCGGCCTCGATGGTGGCCGAGGCCGCCCACTCCTGGGCCGACACCGGCAACGAGGTGTTCCTGCTGGTCGCCGAGCGCAAGGCGGCGCGGCCGCCGGACCAGGACCGACCGCTCGGCTACGGCCGGGAGGCGTACGTGTGGTCGATGCTGGCCGCGCTCGGCCTCTTCGTCGCGGGCGGCGTCGTCTCCGTCTACCACGGCATCCACGCGTTCGGGGAGGGCGAAGAGGCCACCGACTACGGCGTCGGCTACGCGGTGCTGGCCGTCGCCTTCGTCCTGGAGGGTTTTTCCTTCGTCCAGGCTTACCGACGCACCCGAGCCGAGGCGCGGAAGCTCGGCCGGGACCTGCTCGACCACGCGCTGGCCACGTCCGACCCGACCCTGCGCGCGGTGCTCGCCGAGGACTCGGCCGCCCTGGTCGGCCTGGTGATCGCGGCGGGCGGCATGGCCCTGCACCAGGTCACCGGCGACGCGCGGTACGACGCGGCCGGCTCGATCCTGGTGGGGCTGCTGCTGTGCGTGGTGGCCTGGGTGCTCTTCGACCGCAACCGACGGTTCCTCACGGGTGAGGTGGCCGACGAGCAGATCCACCAGGCGGTGCGGGCTCGGGTCGAGGCGCTGCCCGGCGTGGACCACGTGGGTTACCTCCGGCTCGAGTTCGTCGGCCCCCGGCAGCTCCTGCTGGTCGCCAGCATCGACCTGCCGGGCGACGACTCCGAGTCCCACGTCGCGGTGCGCCTGCGCGCCCTGGAGGCTCAGCTCGAGCGCGCGCCGCAGATCGTCGACGCGGTGCTCACGCTCGCGGTGCCGAGCGACCGGTGAGGTGCGACCGATGAGGTGCGACCGGTGAGGTGCGACCGGTGATGGTTCCCCGACCCGCGGACGGCGTCCCGCCCCTGCTGCGCACCCCGTCCAGCGTCCGCACGGTGCGCCCGGACGGCACCCCGGTGTACCGGTACCAGCCGCGCCTCGGCATGCCGCCGGTGAACGTCAACCTGCACGACGGCGCGGACGAGCACCCGCACCTCCCGCCCGAGCACCGGCACGCCCACGACTTCTACGTGCTGGTCCTCATCGAGCGCGGCTCCGGGCCGGAGGACGGCGTCCCGCACGACGGCGACCTGTACGCCGTCCCGCCCGGCCGGACGATCGACTCCGGAACGGTCCGCGGCTTCGCGGACTGCCGGGCCTGGACGCTGGCGTTCACGCCCGACGCCGTCCCCTCGCTCGCTTCCGTCTCGCCGCTGGCCTGGGCGCACCACCCGCTCCTGGCCCTGTTCGAGGCCGAACCCGTGGGGCCGGGCCCGGCCGACCGTCCGCCGGCTCCGACCACGAACGTCCCGGCGGGCGAGCGACCGCGCTGGTCCGCGTGGCTGACGGAGCTGGCCGAGGAGCTGGCGGCGCCGGGCCGGCTCGGCGCGCGGGACGCGGCGTCCGCCCTGCTGACGCGGATCCTCATCGCGGCGGGACGCCTGGCGCCGTCGGCCCCCACGCCGCCCGACCCGCTCGTGACGCGCGTCTTCGACGAGATCGAGGCGACGTTCAGCGACCCGGTCTCCGCGGCCGACGTCGCCCGCGCGCTGGGCTACACGCCCGGCTACCTGACCACGGCGGTCCGCGAGCGCACGGGGCGCACCCTGCTGGAGTGGATCACCGAACGCCGGATGACCGAGGTGCGGCGGATGCTGCGGGACACCGACCTGCCGCTCGCCGTCGTCGCCGCGCGCACCGGCCTGCGCGACGCCACGTACCTGGTCCGCCGGTTCAAGGACCGGTACGGGATCACACCGGACCGGTGGCGGCGGAACGAACGGTCCTAGGACGGACCGTTGCGTGATGAACAGGCTGTGGACGCGTGCGTGAGTTCAGCCCTGCCATCGGCTAGTTTTGGGGCACGCATCGGCACGACTGATGTGTGCCACCCATCGAACGGAGCCCTCACCATGTCTCGCAACCGCGCCCTTCTCACGGTCACCGCGGCCTCGGCTGCCCTCCTGGCCCTGACCGCCTGCGGCAGCTCGGACGAGTCGGGTGGCGCGGGCGACGAGCTCGGGCTGTCCGGGGGCAAGCTGGTCGTCGCGACCGAGGGTACGTACCGGCCGTTCAGCTACCACGACGAGACGGACGAGCTGGTCGGGTACGACGTCGAGGTCGCCGAGGCGGTCGCCGAGAACCTGGGCGTGGAGATCGAGTTCCAGGAGACCCAGTGGGACGCGATCTTCGCGGGCCTGGACGCGGGCCGCTTCGACACCATCGCGAACCAGGTGACCATCACCCCGGAGCGCGAGGCCGACTACGTCTTCTCGACGCCGTACACCGTGTCGACCGGCGTGCTCGTGGTGGCCGCGGACAACAACGACATCACCAGCTTCGCCGACCTGGACGGCAAGACCAGCGCCCAGTCGCTCACGAGCAACTGGAACGACCTCGCCAAGGAGAACGGCGCCACGGTCGAGGCCGTCGAGGGCTGGGCGCAGGCCGTGGCACTGCTGGAGCAGGGCCGAGTGGACGCCACGATCAACGACAGCCTCACCTACCTCGACTACGCGAACACCGAGGACGCCTCCGGCATCAAGGTCGCCGCGGAGACGGACGAGGAGTCCCAGTCCGCGTTCGTCGTGACGCCGGAGAAGGAGGCGCTGGCCACGGCGATCAGCGGCGCCCTGGAGGACCTGCGCGCCGACGGCACGCTCGCGGAGCTCGGCGAGAAGTACTTCGGCGAGGACGTCTCGGAGTGACGTACCGCGCGACGCTCCCCGCCGGGCACCGCTGACGGCGCCGAGAGGGAGACATGGACTGGCAGCTCGTCGCCGACTCGTTCTGGCCGCTCCTGCAGGGCGGCCTCACCGGCACCATCCCGCTCGCCCTGGCGTCGTTCGCGATCGGGCTGGTGCTCGCCCTGCTCGTGGCGCTGCTGCGGCTCTCGCCGAACCCGGTGCTGTCGTGGATCGGCCGGGCGTACGTCTCGGTGATCCGCGGCACGCCGCTGCTCGTGCAGCTCTTCGTGATCTTCTACGGCATGCCGCAGATCGGCATCCGCCTGGACCCGTGGCCGAGCGCCATCATCGCGTTCTCCCTGAACGTGGGCGGCTACGCGGCCGAGGTGGTGCGTGCGGCGATCCTGTCCGTGCCCAAGGGCCAGTGGGAGGCGGCCTGGACCGTGGGCATGTCGCCGGTCCGGTCCCTGGGCCGGATCATCCTGCCGCAGGCCGCGCGGGTCTCGGTGCCGCCGCTGTCGAACACGTTCATCTCGCTGGTCAAGGACACGTCGCTCGCGTCGCTCATCCTGGTGACCGAGATGTTCCGCAAGGCGCAGGAGATCGCGGCGTTCTCGAGCGAGTTCCTCACCATCTACATCGAGGCGGCCTTCATCTACTGGTTGTTCTGCACGGTGCTGTCCACGGGGCAGAACGCGCTCGAGAAGAGGCTGGACCGGTATGTCGCACACTGAGGACCGCCCCGCCGGCAACCTGCTGACCGCCCGGGGCATCGAGAAGTCGTTCGGCGCCAACCACGTGCTGCGCGGCGTCGACCTGGACGTGCGGCGCGGCGAGGTGGTCGCGCTGATCGGCGCCTCCGGCAGCGGCAAGACGACGGTGCTGCGCTCGCTCAACGGCCTGGAGACCCCGGACGCCGGGGTGCTGGAGTTCGACGGCGGCCCCGCCGTCGACTTCGGCGCCCAGGCGGCGGCCCTCGGACACGGGACCGGGGCCGTGCACGCCCGGACCGAGGAGGCGCCGGCGGACGAGGCATCGCCGGCGGACGAGGCGGCCGGCGAAGCGTCAGTCGGGGACGTGTCAGTCGGCGGGGCCGCACCTGAGGACGCCGTGCCGGACGAGGCCCGCGGCGGCGACACGGCCGAGCAGGACTCCGGGTCGGGGTGGATCGGGCGCCGCGCCGCGCGCCGTCGGGCCAAGGCCGAGCGGGCCGCCCTGCGCGACCGGTCCGCGATGGTGTTCCAGCACCACAACCTCTTCCCCCACCGCACGGTGCTGGAGAACGTGATCGAGGGCCCCACCCAGGTGCAGCGGGTCCCGCGGGAGACAGCGGTCGCCCGGGCCGAGGAGCTGCTGGCCCGCGTCGGGCTGGCCGAGAAGCGCGACGCGTACCCGCACGAGCTGTCCGGCGGCCAGCAGCAGCGCGTCGGCATCGTGCGCGCGCTCGCGCTCCAGCCGGACCTGCTGCTGTTCGACGAACCGACGTCGGCCCTCGACCCCGAGCTGGTGGGCGAGGTGCTGACGGTGATGAAGGAGCTCGCCGAGGAGGGCTGGACCATGGTGGTGGTCACGCACGAGCTCCAGTTCGCGCGCCAGGTCGCGTCGCAGGTGCTGTTCCTCGACGGCGGCGTGGTGGTCGAGCGCGGCACGCCCGCACAGATCTTCACGAACCCGGCCGAGGAGCGCACCCGCCAGTTCCTCAACCGGATCCTGCACCCCCTGGACTGACCCCCTGGGCCGTCCCCTCGACCGTCCCCCGGGCTGCCCCCTCGACTGCCACTCCCCTTTGAGGCCCGGGTTTCTTCGCTTTGAGCCTTCTCAAAGCGAAGAAACCCGGGCCTCAAAGGGGAGGAGAGAGCGCGCGTTCTAGGCCAGAGCGACCCGGCGGGGCAGCGCGTAGCCCAGCGCGAACACACCCAGCGCCGCCGCGGCCGCCCCGGCGCCGAGCAGGTCCAGCCACGCCGCCCCGAACGGGAGCACCGACGCGCCGACGACGGGCGCGACCGCGATCCCGATGTACATCGCCGTCGAGTACCAGGACAGGGACACCCCGGCGACGGCGGGGTCGACGTCGACCAGACGGTGCTGGATGGGCACGAGAGCCGTGGCGGTGCCCAGGCCCCAGACCCCGAAGAGCACGGCGGTGCCCAGGTACGAGTCCTCCGCCGCGAACAGCGCGCCGAGGGAGACGACGACCACGGCGAGGGCGCCGACCGCCGTGGGCCGCGCCCCGATCCGGTCGGTGAGGGAGCCGCCCAACCAGTTGCCGACGAGCCCGGCGGCGCCGAAGACCAGCAGGAGCGTCGCGAGCGCCGTCCCGCTGCCGCCGGTCACGTCGCGCGTCACGGCCGAGCTGAAGATGTAGACCATGTTGAACGCGGCGGTGAAGAGCAGCGCCGTCATGAGGGCCAGGCCGATCCGGACGTCGCGCAGCACCGCGAACCGGGCCGCGAGGCCGGGCACCGACCCGGTGGGCACGGTGCGGGCGAGCACGGCGACGACGACGGCGAGCACCGCCGCCAGCGCCGCGAGGATGCCGAGGGCGAGTCGCCAGCTCCCGAGGGCCGCCAGGGCCGTGCCGAGCGGGGAGCCGACGGCGGTCGCGAGCATGAACCCGAGGCCGACGACGCCGAGCGCGCGCCCCCGCTGCTCCGGCGGTACGAGCGTGGGAGCGGCCGCCATCGCGGCGGGCATGAGCGCGGCCCCGCCGAACGCGGCGACGACGCGCCCGGCAGTGAAGATCGTGAGGTCGCCGGCGAGGGCCGACAGCGCGATGCCCGCGGCGATGAGGCCCATGCCCATGCCCATCAGCGCGGCGCGGGACGCACGGGCGAACACCACGGAGACGACCGGCGCGACGACCGCGACGATGATCGCGTACCAGGAGATGGAGTAGCTGACGGAGCTGGTGCTCGCACCGATCCCGTCGGCGATCTGCGGGAGCACGCCCGCGATGACGAAGGCGTTCGTGCCGACCACGAACAGCGCCGCCGCGATCGCCGAGATCCGGAGATAGGCGCCTCGCAGCGAGTATGATTGTTCGATGAACGTCATACCGTCGAGCGTACGTGACAGTTCGATGGTTGTCGAACTATTTGGCCGAACCGATGTCGAGGTGAGTCATGGGTGACTACCCGAGCCCGGACATGGCCGAGGTCGAGCTCGTCGACGTGCTCAAGGCCCTCGGCGACCCCGTGCGCCTGCAGATCGTGCACCAGCTGGCCGACGGCGAGCCTAAGCCAAAAACCGTCGACGCCTGGGGTCTGGACCTCACGAAGTCGACCATGTCGCACCACTTCCGCACGCTGCGCGAGGCCGGTCTCACGCGGACGATCGTGCACGGCCGCACGCACGCGATCCAGCTCCGCCGTGGCGAGCTCGACGACAAGTTCCCGGGCCTGATCGCCGCCGTGCTCGCCGAGGGCTGACCGGGGCGACGAGGGCCGCGGCCTGCTCGTCCGCTCCGGGCGGGTCACACGATCACCTTTGAGGCCCGGGTTTCTTCGCTCTCAGCAGCCTGAAAGCGAAGAAACCCGGGCCTCAAAGGAGAGAGACGGTCACTCCCCCGGGTACTTGAGCCCGATCTGCTCGCGGATCGTGTCCAGCGTGGCCATGATCGCCACCGACTCCTCGCGCGGGAGCAGCGGGCTGTCCAGCTCGCCGGCCGCCACCAGCCGCTCCGCCTCGGCCGCCTGGAAGTGCATGCCGCGGCCCGTCACCTCGGCGCGGAACGTCTCGGTCTCGGTGCCCGAGGCGTCGTAGACGTGCACGGTCGACGGGTTGTACCAGGTCGCGTCGATCTCGATGCGGCCCTCGGTGCCCAGGATCGAGGCCCGGTTGGGCCCGCGGGTGTCGGACGCCGAGACGGTCGTGGCGACCCGCGCGCCGTCGTACCCGAAGATCGTGGCGACGGTGGCGTCCGCGCCCGTCTCCTTGAACGTGGCGTGCGACTGCACGGTGAGCGGCTCGCCGAACAGGTCCCAGGCGAACGAGACCGGGTAGATGCCCAGGTCCAGCAGGGAGCCGCCGCCCAGGGCGAGGTCGTTGATGCGGTGGGCCGGGTCGTCGGGCAGGTCCTGGGTGTGGTCCACCATCAGGGTGCGCACCTCGCCCAGCACGCCCGACGCGATGATCTCGCGCACGCGCGCCATGTGCGGCAGGAACCGGGTCCACATGGCCTCCAGGACCACGAGCCCCTTCGACTCCGCCAGGTCCACGATCTCGCGCGCCTCGGCGGCGTTGAGCGTGAACGGCTTCTCGACCAGCACGTGCTTGCCGGCCTCCAGCACCAGCTTCGCGGCCTCCGCGTGCATCGGGTGCGGCGTGGCCACGTAGACGATGTCGACCTCGGGGTCGGCCACCAGGTTCTCGTAGGAGCCGTGCGCCGTCGGGATGCCGAACCGGTCGGCGAACTCGCGGGCCTTCTCCAGGGATCGTGACCCCACCGCCTGCACGGTGAAGCCGTTGTCGTTCAGGTCTGATGTGAAGCTCGCGGCGATCCCGCCGGCCGCCAGGATGCCCCATCGCAGGTGTGTCATGCGTTCGAGCGTAGTGCCCGCAGAACGAGTCAGACGCTCAGGTCACCCGAGGGACCTGAGCGTCTGACACGTCAGTGGCGGGAGGGGGTCAGTTGACCTGGATGGTCATGTGACCGTTCTTGCTGTCCTCCGTGAGCACCTTGATCGTGGTGCCGGTGCCGCCGACCTTGACCGACTGGCCGGGGTTGGCCGTGTCGTAGTAGGCGAGCGGGTCGGTGTCGTCGAACATCGAGACGGCCTTCTGCTTGCCCAGCCGCAGCGTGGTGAGCGACGTGGCCGACACCTCACGGTGCAGGGACAGCGCGTCCGTCTTCTGCAGGCCGAACGTGGCGTCGAAGGACTGGATGCGGTTGCGGGCGATCGTGCCGTCCGACCACTTGAGGGCCTTCGCGCGGGCGTCGACCGGCAGGGCCTGGCCGCCACCCGGGTGCTGCGACACGTTGTTGTCGCCGTACCGGCTGTTCACGTACCAGACCAGCAGGCCGTCCTGGTACGGGTAGTGCTCCACCTTGTTGCTGTTGGTGAAGTTCCAGCCGAAGTTGTACGGGCCGGTCTTCAGCGTGGCGTCGTACCCGCCGTACACGCGGTTCTCGGCCACGTAGTAGTGCTGGAAGGTGACCTCGTACGTGCCGTCGGCGCCCACCGTGGTGAACCCGTCGGCCGACCAGTCGGCCGCGTCCGAGAAGTCCTCGGTGAGGGCGTCGCCCACGGCGACGTCGTCGACGACGATGCCGGTCTCGTTGGTGCCGCCGTCGCTCGAGTAGCGGAAGCGGACCGACGCCGTCTGGCCGGCGTAGTCGGCCAGGTCGGCGGTCAGGTCGACCCAGGCGCCGTCCGAGCTACCGGTGATGCCGGCGCCGGGGTTGGTGCCGTTCGGGTCCTCGTCCGTCGAGAGGTTGTTCGCCAGCGCGGTCCAGGTCGCGCCGCCGTCCGTGGAGACCTCGGCGAACGCGTAGTCGTAGTCCGCCTCGATGGCGTACTGCACCTTGGCGGTCAGCGAGGCGCCGGCCGGCACGGTGAACGACGGCGACGTGATCGTGTTGTTCAGGTCGTTGCCGGTACCGGAGTAGACGAACTCGCCGTCGAACGGCTCGACGCCCACGTCCTCCCGCGCGACGCCGTCCGGCAGGTTCACGATCGCCGCCTGCGCACGCGTGGTGGCGTGGAACGACGGGCCGAGCTTGACGCGCTCGGTCTCGCCCGGCTCCACCGTCTCGTAGTCGAGCCAGCCCAGGAACAGCTTCTCGGTGGCGCCCATGTGGTTCGGCGTGGTGCCGATGGTGCCGTCGCCGTGGCCCATCCACGAGCCGGAGCTCATGAGGTTCCAGTAGCCGGTGCCGTTCTCGCCGCCCGCGGTGTCGTAGTAGTCCGGCAGGCCGAGGTCGTGGCCGAACTCGTGCGCGAAGACACCCAGGCCGCCGTTCTCCGGCTCCGTGGTGTAGTCGCGGATCCAGAGGTCGGAGTCACCGATCTTGATGCCGCCGAGCTTCTCGAAGTCGGCCGGGCCGTCCGAGCCTAAGCCGCCCTGGTTGACCGCCCAGCGGTGCGACCAGATGGCCGACTCGGGCGCGCCGGCCTCCTCGCCCTCACCGGCGTGGATCGCCTGGAAGTGGTCGATGTAGCCGTCCGGCTCGGCGGTGATGCCGTCGCCGTCCATGTCGTAGCGGTCCCAGACGTCGAACGACTTCAGGTACGCGTCGATCTCCTCGGCGGTCTTGCCCGAGGCGACCTGCTGGTCGTACCACGCGTCCGCGGTGTCCTGGATGAACCGCGTCATGTCCGTACCGGACTCCGTGGTGCCGTACGAGGCCGTGTTGTAGGGCACGGTGACCCAGTCGGACACGTCGCCCTGGAGGTCGAACCGGCCCGACGACATCTCGTCGTAGACGCCGGCGAACGACTCGCCGTCCTGGTCCTCCAGGCCGGTGAAGAACATCTCCTGGTAGTGCTCGCGCGAGAAGTCGGACTCCCAGTAGGTGGAGTTGTCGCTCCGCACGGGCTCCGGGATCTCGTTGTGCGCCGGACCTGCGGTCGCGTCCGGGAAGCGCTCGTCGGCCTGGTCGCCGAAATCGACCAGGATGCTGAAGAGCTGCGCGGTCTCCTCGACGCCGTACTCGACGTACTCGCGCGGAGAGATCTCCACGACCTTGGACTGGTGCTTGCCCGACCCGCGCGTCTCGACCTTCGCCTGACCGGTCGCGACCATGTCGACGGCGAGCTGCCGCTTCTCGGTCTGCTTCTCCGCGAGGGCGTCCGGGCGGTTGTCCTCCTTGGCGGGCGCTGCCTGCTGCGGCGGCTCCTCGACCGGCGGCGCCGCGGAAGCGGTGATCGGCACGACGGCGGCCGAGAGCAGCAGCGCTGCTCCCGCACCGACCGCACAGAGACGTGAGTTCATGTTTCCTCCGTGAAGAGAGCTGCGTCCGGGACGAGGAGGTGGTGCGTACGGGCCCCGGAACCTGCTGGACACCTTTGTCCACGGAGGAGGAAACCAGGGAAATATTACGACAATGTTGCCTGGGACACAGTTCTAGTTCACAACGTATGTCGGAAATGGCCTCGTAGAATCGGTTCGAGGCCGCGTATTTTGGTCGATGTCCGCCGGGCCGGTTCGTCGTCCGGGTGAGCCCACGCTCGTCGACCACCTGGAGAGTGCCCATGACCGCGAACAGCCCCGCCGCCGCGGCGGACTTCGCCGCGCCTCCGGTCGACCGGCGCCGCGCAGCCGCCGCGCTGATCGCGCTCTCGGTGAGCGCCTTCACCTTCGTCGCGGCCGAGAACCTGCCGGGCGGGCTGCTCACCCTCATCGCCCCGGACCTGGGCCGCAGCACGTCCGAGGTGGGGCTGCTGGTCACGGCATACGCCGTCGTCGTCGTGCTCGCGTCGCTGCCGCTCTCCCGCCTGACCCGCCGGTTCCCCCGCCGCTGGGTGCTGGCGGCGACCACGGCGGTGTGCGCCGTCGGGACGCTGTGGTCGGCGGTCGCCGCCGGCTACCTGGACCTCATGGCCGCGCGCATGGTCACCGCGCTGGGCCAGGCACTGTTCTGGTCGGTCGTCACCCCGGCCGCCGCGAGCCTGTTCGCCCCCGCCGTCCGGGGCAAGATGATCGCGCGGCTCGCCATCGGCATCTCGCTCGCCCCGCTGCTCGGCGTGCCGCTCGGCACCTGGGTGGGTCAGCAGGCGGGCTGGCGCACGGCGTTCTTGATGTTCTCCGTGGTGAGCCTGCTGGCGTGCCTCGCGATGGCCATCGCCATGCCAGACGTCGACGCCGAGCAGAGCGGCACCGCCACCGGCACGCACCCCAGCATGCGCCGCTTCGTGGTGCTCATGGTGGTCACGGTGCTGCTCGTGACGGGCGGCTTCATGATGATCACGTTCGTCACCCAGTTCCTGCTGGAGACGGCGGGCTTCCCCGACCGGTACCTGAGCGTGCTGCTGCTCGGCCAGGGTGCCGCGGGCCTGGCGGGGACCCTGCTGATCGGCCAGGTGCTCGACAGGCGGCCGTGGCAGACGGTGCTCGTGGCGCTCGGCCTGCTCACCGGCGCGCTGGTGCTGCTGTGGACGCTGGGCCACGTCCCGGCCGTCGCCCTGGCCGGCCTGGCCCTGTTCGGGCTCGCGTTCAGCGCGATCCCGCCGGCGCTGTCGTTCCTGTCCATGCAGGTCGCCCCGGGCGCCACCGAGTCGGCGACCGCGATCTCGAGCTCGGTGTTCAACATCGGGATCGGCGGCGGGGCAGCGCTCGGGGCGCTCGTGGTGGCCACCGTGGGCATCGACACGGTGCCCCTGGTCGGGTCGTTCTTCGTGCTCGCCGCGCTCGTGGTCGTCGCGGTCGACGTGCGGGTCGCGGCCCGCCGGACCGCGACACCGCACGCCGACGTGCCGGGAGTTACTCCGCGACGCCCTTGAGGCTGCCCGTGAACGGCTCCTCGGAGCTGATGATGCACTGCAGGGAACGGTCGTTCAGCTGGTCCCAGGTGGCCTGGGTCGGGTAGAAGCCGGTGTAGCCGTAGACGGACTCGTCGTAGGAGACGCCCACGAACTTCTCGAACTCGTCGTAGCACCACTCGTCGAACTTCTTCGACATGGCCTCGTCACCCGGGTACTCGGCGTCGTCCATGATGAGCTCGGCGTAGACCTCGCCGGTGTGCTCCTCGGCGCACGGCACCACGGGCACCGACTCGACCTCGAAGTCCTCGCCCTCCGCGGACTCGCCGTAGCCGTCGAGGGCCTCCAGGTCGATGCAGTCGCCCTTCAGGATCTCGAAGGCGTCCGCGTCGGCGGAGGCGGTGATCTCGCCGCCCGGCTCGTCACGCGGGGCCTCGCCGCTCGACAGGATCCCGTCGAGGACCGAGCAGCCGGAGAGCAGGGTCAGCGAGACGGTCGCTGCGGCCGCGGCGGCCAGCAGCCGGGCCGGACGGCGGACGGGACGGAGGGTGCGGATCATCAAGTTCTTCCTTTGGTTCGGTACGACGGCGGACGCCCTCGCCGCGGCCACCTCCGGCCGCCCCGGAAAACTACCGTCTCGAACGTCCGTACTGGTGGCGAGCGCACAACGATTCGATCACGGCCGCCGCTTGACCTGCGCCGCAGCACGCGGCGCCCCTCCGGCGGGGCTGTTCACGCGCCGTTCACCCGCACGAGCGGGCGCCGTCCTACGGTGTCTGACGCGGACCACCCGCGCACGACACCCCGACGAAGGAGCAGTCATGCGAGCCAGCACCCCCTCGCGCCTGACCGGCGCGGCCGCGGCGGCGGCCCTGCTGGCCGGGGCCTTCCTCGCCTCGGCGAGCACGGCCTCGGCAGGTACGACGCCGGACGGCGGCCCGGCGGCAGGACCGGCGGCAGCCGGGCACGGCCACACCACGCCCCGGACCCTGCGCGCCGCGACCTACAACCTGTCGCTCAACCGCGCGACGGAGGGCGAGCTCGTCGCCGACCTGTCCACGGGCGACGACGTCCACGCGGCGACGGTGGCCGAGGTGATCCAGCACGCGAACCCGGACGTCGTGCTGCTCAACGAGTTCGACTACTCGGGCGACGCCGACCCGTACGCCGCGGCCGACCTGTTCCGCGAGAACTACCTGGAGGTGCCGCAGGGCACCGGGCGACCCGTCGAGTACCCGTACGCGTTCGTCGCGCCGTCGAACACGGGCGTCCCGAGCGGGTTCGACCTGAACAACGACGGGACCGTCGGGGGCGGCGACGACGCGCTCGGCTTCGGCCTGTTCCCGGGGCAGTACGGCATGGTCGTGCTGTCCAGGTACCCGATCCAGCACCGCGGCGTCCGCACGTTCCAGGACTTCAGGTGGCAGGACATGCCGGGCGCGCTCCTGCCGGACGACCCCGCCACCGCCGCCCCGGCCGACTGGTACTCCGCCGAGGAGCTGGCGGTGCTGCCGCTCTCGTCCAAGTCGCACTGGGACGTGCCGGTCCGCGTGGGCCGCGAGACCGTGCACGTGCTGGCGGCGCACCCGACCCCGCCGTCGTTCGACGGCGCCGAGGACCGCAACGGCCTGCGCAACCACGACGAGATCCGGTTCTGGGCCGACTACGTGCGCGGCGGCCGCACTGGCCGGTACATCTACGACGACGAGGGCCGGCGCGGCGGGCTGCGGCCCGGCTCGTCGTTCGTGATCGTGGGCGACTACAACGCCGACCCGCTCGACGGCGACTCCGCCACGGGCGCCGACGGCGTCCCCGCGATCGACCAGCTCCTGCGCCACCCCCGCATCACCGACCCGCGGCCGACGTCGGCGGGCGCCCCGGAGGCCTCGGCGCTCCAGGCCGGCGCCAACCTGACCCACGAGGGCGACCCGGCCCTCGACACGGCCGACTTCGCCGACACGACGCCGGGCAACCTCCGCGTCGACTACGTGCTCCCGTCCCGCGACCTGCGCGTCCGCGGCGCGGGCGTCTTCTGGCCGGCCGCGGCCGACCCGCTGTCCCGGCTCACGGGCGTCTACCCGTTCCCGAGCAGCGACCACCGCCTCACCTGGACCGACGTGCGGTTCTGACCCGAGCAAACAAGAACCGCGTGGTCGGCGGAATGTCAGGTGATCGGCAGCTCGAGCTACCGATCACCTGACGTTCTACCGACCACGCGGTTGTGTGTGTGGGTGTGTCAGCTCGCCTTGTCGACGTCCTCCGCGAGCGTGCCCAGGTAGAGCGAGATCACCTTCGGGTCGGACTGGAGCTCCTTGCCCGTCCCCGTGTACGCGTCCTTGCCCTGGTCCAGCACGTACCCCCGGTCGCAGATCTGCAGGCAGCGTCGGGCGTTCTGCTCGACCATGACCACGGACACGCCGGCCTTGTTGATCATCCGGGTGCGCAGGAACGTCTCGTCCTGACGCACCGGCGACAGCCCGGCGGACGGCTCGTCGAGGAGCAGCACCGACGGGTTCATCATCAGGGCTCGGGCCATGGCGACCATCTGCCGCTCACCGCCCGACATGGCGCCCGCCCGCTGTGCGCGCCGCTCCCCCAGGGTGGGGAACAGGTCGGTGATGAACTCGAACCGCTCGGCGAACGCCTTGGGCCGCAGGTACACGCCCATCCGCATGTTCTCCTCGACGGTGAGCGAGGGGAACACGTTGTTGTTCTGCGGCACGAACCCGACGCCCTGCGACACGAGGGTGTTCGCCTTCTGGTTGGTGATGTCCTCGCCGCCCAGGGTCACGGCGCCGGAGCGCACGTGGACCAGGCCGAACAGGGACTTCAGCAGCGTCGACTTGCCGGCGCCGTTGGGGCCGATGATGCCCACGAGCTCACCCTTGGCGACCTCCAGGTTGCACCCGTTCAGGATGTTCACGCCCGGCAGGTACCCGGCCACGATGTCGGTCGCCTTGAGCAGGATCTCCCGCTTCTCGGTCTTGGCCGCGTCGTTCATCGCTTCTCCTCCTCGGCCTCGAGCCGGGCCAGCACTGCGGGGTCGAGCAGCGAGTCGTCCCCGAGGTCGGTGTCGTGGTGCGCACCCAGGTAGGCGTCGACGACGGCCTGGTCCTGCATGACGGACTTCGGCGGCCCCTCGGCGACGATCTTGCCCTCGGCCATGACCACCACCCAGTCGGAGATGTGCCGCACGGCGTGCATGTCGTGCTCCACGAACAGCACGGTCATGCCGTCGTCGCGCAGTGCCTGGATGTGGTGCAGCAGCGACTGGACCAGGGCCGGGTTCACGCCGGCCATGGGCTCGTCGAGCATGATCATGGTCGGGTCCGTCATCAGGGCCCGCGCCATCTCCAGGAGCTTGCGCTGGCCACCGGACAGCGAGCCCGCGAAGTCGTCCTTCTTGGCGTCGAGCTTGAACCGCGCCAGGATCTCGAGCGCCTTCTCGGTGTTGCGCTTCTCAGTGCCCGCCCACAGCGGCTTCACCAGCGAGCCGAACAGGTTCTCGCCCGGGTTGTCCATCGCGGCGAGCAGCATGTTCTGCAGCACCGTCAGGCGGGAGAGCGCCTTGGTGAGCTGGAACGTGCGGACCATGCCGTTGCGCGCCACCTTGGCGGCGCTGACCCCGCCCAGCGACTTGCCCTCGAAGGACCACGAGCCCTGGTTGGGCTTGTCGAAGCCCGTGAGCAGGTTGAAGAAGGTCGTCTTGCCGGCGCCGTTCGGGCCGATGAGGGCCGTGATGACCCCGCGCTGGACCTCCAGGTGGTCGACGTCGACGGCGGTCATGCCGCCGAACCGGCGCTGCACGTCGTCGACGAGCAGGATCGGGTCCGGCTTGCTCACGCCGACCGTCGGCTCGACCGCGGCCAGGACGTGCTCCGCTTCCTTGGCGGCCGCGGAGTCGCTGCGCTCGACGGTGTCGAGCGCCTCGACGGTGCTCGCCGGCACGTCGGTCGCCTCGGCTGCCTCGGTCGCCTCCGCTGCCTCGGGCACGTCGGTCACCTCGGCCACCTTGTTCTCTGTCGTCTCATCGGACATCGAAGGCGAGCTCCTTCTTGTTCCCCAGGATTCCTTGTGGGCGGAAGATGACGAGCAGCATGAGGGTCACGCCGACGAGCAGACCACCGATCTGCTCCACCATCGTGGCCGTCACCACGCCTTCCAGGCCCTCGCGCATACCCGCGCGGAGCAACATGTAGACCGCATAGAAGAGCATGGACCCCAGGACGGGACCGAACAAGGTGGCGGCGCCGCCGAGCAGCAGGACCGTCCACGCGAAGAACGTCAGCGAACGCCCCATGGCGTCGGGCGCGACCGACCTGGGCAGCACGTACAGCATGCCGGCGAGCGACCCGCACATGCCGCCGAGCACCAGCGCCTGCATCTTGTAGGAGAAGACGTTCTTGCCCAGTGCGCGGACGGCGTCCTCGTCCTCACGGATGCCCTTGAGCACGCGGCCCCAGGGGCTGCGCGTGAGGAGCCAGACGAAGAGGACGGCGATGAGCACCACGGCCCACGCGAACAGGCGCGTCCACCACGAGTCGGAGCCCGTGAACACGTACTCGAGCGGACCGAACGCGCCCCGCTCGGGCGCCGCGGGCAGGAACGACAGCTCCTGGAACGTCGCCTTGAACGAGCCACCCGTGAGCCCCGCCGCGCCGCCGGTCCATTCCTGGAAGACGGTGGCACGGCCGAGCATTCGGATGATCTCCGCGGCCGAGATGGTCACGATCGCGAGGTAGTCGCCACGCAGCTGCAGCGTGGGTGCGCCGAGGACGAGCGCGAACAGCGCGCCCGCCGCGAGCGAGATGAGCAGGGCCAGCCAGAACGGCGCGCCCGAGATCGTGGCGATGCCGAAGCCGTAGGCGCCCAGCAGCATGAAGCCTGCCTGCCCCATGTTGAGGAGGCCGGTGAACCCGAAGTGCAGGTTGAGGCCGATGGCGGCCAGCGCGATGGCGGCCGTGGTCGGAGCGATGAGCTCGGCGAGCGCCTGGGTGAGGATGCGGCTCAGTTCCATGATGGTTCTCCTTTCAGCCGATCCGCTCGGCGCGGCCGAGCAGGCCCTGCGGCCTGAACAGCAGCACGAGGATGAGGATCACGAGTGCCGAGGCGTAGCGCAGGTCGCTCGGCATTCCGGGGATGAGGGTGGACATCTCGACGACGAGGCCGATCACGAGGGAGCCGAGCAGGGCGCCGTAGGCCGTGCCCAGGCCACCGAGGGTGACGGCGGCGAACATCAGGAGCAGCAGCAGCATGCCGAGCGACCAGTTGAACGAGCCGAACGAGATGGCCAGCAGCATGCCCGCCAGGCCGGCGAAGCCGGTGGACATGGTCCAGACGATGCGGATGATGCGGTCCGGGTTGATGCCGGTGGCCGCCGCGAGCGCCGTGTTGTCCGAGACGGCGCGGGTGGCCCGGCCGGTCCGGGTGCGGGTGAGGAACCAGGCGATGAAGAAGATCACGACGACCGCGACGAGCATCGAGATCCACGACGCGGTGCTGAGCGTGATGCCCGCGATCTCCAGGGGCCGGGGGTTCTGCGGCAGGACGCGGTGCGACCGGCCGCCGATGACCATCTGGATGGCGTACTGCAGCGCGAGCGACAGGCCGATGGTCACGATCATCATCTGCGTGACCGGGGTGCCGCGTCGGCGCAACGGGCCCCAGATCGCGGCGTCCTGCAGCCAGCCGGTGGCGGCGCAGACCACGATCACGCCGATCACGGTGAGCCAGACCGGCATGTGCAGCCAGTTGATGCCGATGAAGCCGAACATGGCGCCCAGCGTCACCTGCTCGCCGTGGGAGAAGCTCGACAGGCCGGTCGTGCCGTAGATGAGGCTGATGCCCACGGAGGCCAGGGCGAGCAGCAGGCCGAACCGGATCCCGGAGCCGAACTGCTGCCAGACCTGCTGCAGGGAGGGGCCGCTGCCCTCGGTGGTGGTGGTACCGGCTCCGCCGAGGCCCTCGTCCCCGGCGGCGGGTCCGGACGCCGCGTCCGTGGGCTCGCCCTCGGTCGGGGCGGTGGTGGCGCCCCCGCTCGGTTCGGCGCTCTCGGGGGGCGTGGTGCCCAACCGGAACGCCGCACGCGCGGAGCTACCGGTCTGTGCGACGACCTGCAGCTCGGTGGCCTCCGGGAAGAGCCCGTCGGGGACGGTCTCCTCGTCGAGGGTCAGCGTGTAGGTACCGACCTGCGGTACCTCCACGGACGCCGGCCCCTCCTGGGTGCTGGTCACATCTGTCTCGAACCCCGCGCCGGAGATGGTCACGCCCACGTCGGGGACGGGGTTGTTCTCCGCGTCCAGGACGATCGCCACGACGCAGGCGGTCGTGTCGTCGGGTGTGCAGTCGGCGGGCGCAGCGGCAGCCATCGCAGGTGCCGCGGCGATCACGGCCGGGATGGCCGCGGCCGCGAGCGTGGCCAGCAGCCTGCGCGCGGCCGTCGCGAGGTTCGGTCGGTCGGCTGTCATCTGCCGGGTCCTCCGTCGGTTCTGGTGTGTGGTGCTCCGAGGTCTCGGTGCCTACGACACCAGCATGATTCAGTCCTGCTTAACCAGGCCTGCATCAAACTGATGCCATCGGCGTGCGGCGAGTGTAGCCGTGCCATGTGTCACTCGTTACACCCGTGGGTCACACCCTGGTCACGGAGTGCCATCGCCGAGGCCAGGAGGAGGGTGCGGAACGCCCCCTCGCCCGGGCGTGGTCACGGTTAGGCTGACGCGGTGTCCGACGACGCCCTGACTCCCCCAGCGGCCGCCCCCGCGGTCGATCGACCGACCGGTTCCGTGCGGGTCCTCCCGTCCACCGAACCACCCTTCACCGTGCGCCGCCCGCGGGAGCGCACGTTCCACGGCGACACCTTCACCGACGACTACGAGTGGCTCCGTGACAAGGAGGACCCCGAGGTCGTCGCGCACCTGGAGGCGCAGAACGCCTGGACCCTCGACCAGCAGGAGCACCTGGCGCCGCTGCGGCAGACCCTGTTCGAGGAGATCAAGGGCCGCACGCTCGAGACCGACCTGTCGGTCCCCGCGCGCGACGGCGACTGGTGGTACTACGCCCGCACGGTCGAGGGTCAGCAGTACCCGATCCACGCGCGGTACCCCGTCGCCGGCCCGGACGACTGGACGCCCCGCGTGCTCGAACCGGGTCAGCCCGTGCCGGGCGAGCAGATCATGCTGGACCAGAACGCCGAGGCCGAGGGGCACGAGTTCTTCGCCCTGGGCTCGCTCGACGTCTCCGACGACGGCACCCGCCTGCTGTACGCGACCGACACCGCGGGCGACGAGCGCTACACGCTGCGTGTCCGCGACCTGGCCACGGGTGAGGACCTCCGCGACGAGGTGCGCGACACCGCGCCCGGCGCCATGTTCACCCCCGACGGCGAGCACATCTTCTACCTGACCGTGGACGACGCCTGGCGGCCCTGGCGCGTCTGGCGGCACCGGCTCGGTGCCGCCGGGTCGGACGACGTGCTGGTCTTCGAGGAGCCCGACGAGCGGTTCTGGGTGGGCGTGGGCCTGTCCCGGTCCAAGAAGTACCTGCAGATCGAGCTCGGCTCCAAGGTGACGAGCGAGTCGTGGCTGCTGGAGGCCGACGACCCGACCGGCGAGTTCCGCGTCGTCTGGCCGCGCCGCGAGGGCGTCGAGTACTCGGTGGAGCACGCCGTGCTGCCGGGTTCGACGGGCGAGCCCGAGGACACCCTGCTGATCCTGCACAACCGGGACGCGCTGAACTTCGAGCTGGTCGCCTCCCCCGTCCCGGCACGCGGCGAGACGGTCACCCCGGAGTCGGCGGCCGTCGTCGTGCCGCACGACCCGGAGGTTCGGCTGGAGGGAGTCAGCGCGAGCGAGCGCTACGCGGTGCTCTACTACCGCCGCGGGGCGATCTCCCGCTCGGCCGTGCTCCAGCTCCCCGCGAGCGGCCCGGTGACCTGGGACTTCCAGGAGATCTCGTTCGGTCAGCCGCTGGAGTCCGTCGGCGCGGGCGTGGGCGTCTGGGAGCAGCCCAACCTCAAGGTGGGCTACACGTCGTTCGTCACGCCGTCGTCGCTCTACCTGTACGACGTCGCCTCCGGCGAGCGCACGCTGCTCAAGCAGCAGCCCGTGCTCGGCGGCTACGACGCCGGCGACTACGACCAGCGCCGGGAGTGGGCCGTCGCCGAGGACGGCACGCGCGTGCCGATCTCGCTCGTCTGGCGCAAGGACAAGGTGCGGTTCGACGGCGCGGCCGGCTCGGACGACCCGGCGCCCGCCGAGCCCGCTCCCCTGCTCCTGTACGGGTACGGCGCGTACGAGTACTCGATCGACCCGTACTTCTCGATCGCCCGCCTGAGCCTGCTCGACCGCGGCGTCGTCTTCGCCGTCGCGCATGTCCGGGGCGGCGGCGAGATGGGCCGTTCCTGGTACGACGACGGCAAGCTGGCCGCCAAGCGCAACACGTTCACCGACTTCGTGGCGTGCGGCCGCCACCTCGTCGCCACCGGCTGGACGGCGTCCGACCGCATGGTGGCCGACGGCGGCAGCGCCGGCGGGCTGCTCGTCGGCGCTGCCACCAACCTGGCGCCCGAGCTGTTCGCCGGGGTGCTGGCCGGGGTGCCGTTCGTCGACGCGCTGACGTCGATGCTCGACCCGACGCTACCGCTGACCGTCACCGAGCGGGACGAGTGGGGCGACCCGCTGAACGACCCCGAGGTGTACGCGTACATGCGCTCGTACACGCCGTACGAGAACGTGCCCGACGACGCCGCGCACTACCCGCGCGTGCTCGCCACCACCAGCTTCAACGACACCCGCGTGCTGTACGTGGAGCCGGCCAAGTGGGTGGCCCGGCTGCAGGCCGCGGGGGCGCCGGCGATGCTCAAGATCGAGATGTCGGCCGGGCACGGCGGCGTCTCGGGCCGCTACTCCGCCTGGGAGCAGGTGGCGTTCGAGCACGCCTGGACCCTGGACGTGCTGGGCCTGGCCGGCCTCTGAGAGCTCAGAGGCCGGCCTTGGCCGCGACCACCCGGGCCGCGGCCACGTCGATCTTGGCGGCGAAGGCCGGGTCGCCCTTCGCCGCCTGGACCAGCGCGTCCACCATCGCCGGGGCCACGGACGGCTTCGCGGACGCGAGCACCACGTCCACCCCGGCGTCGACGGCGCGGACGGCCCGCTCCCCCGGCGGCACGCTCTCGACCTGCACCGCCGCCGACAGGTCGTCGGTGATGATCACGCCGTCGAACCCGTGCGCGCGGACCAGGTCCACCACGGTGGGGCTGAACACGGCCGGCGCGTCCGGGTCGATCCGGGCGTAGATCGCGGACGACATCATCACCAGGCCCGAGCCGTCCTTGATGCCCGCGTCGAAGATCGCCACCGACGGGTCGTCGGGACCGGTCACCGTGTCGGTCACGCCGGCGGTGGTGTCCGTGTTGCCGGTGACGCGGCCCAGCCCCGGGAAGTGCTTGATCGACGTCTGCACGCCGGCGTCCCGCTGGCCCTCCGCGAACGCGTTGCCGTGCGTGATCACGGATTCCTGCGTGTACCCGTAGTTGCGCCCGAAGACGCCGATCGGCGCGTTCGACGCCGCGTTCTGCTGCGGCACCAGGTCCAGCACCGGCGCGAGGTTGAGGTTCACGCCCGCGGCGGCCAGCTCCTGGCCCCAGGTCAGCGACCGAGCACGCAGGTCGGACGGGGAGAGCTGCGCCTGGTCGAGGGCGCTGGGCATGTCGCTGAAGCCCTTCCCGCGCAGCACCTGCACCTCGCCGCCCTCCTGGTCGGTCGCGACGAAGAGGGGCACCGGGGAGGTGGACGCCGCGACGGCGGCGTCTACCAGGTTCTTCACCGGCTGCCGGCCGGCGTGGGTGCGGCCGTGCAGGAAGACGCCGCCGATCTCGCGGCTCGCGAGCATGTCGAACGTGGGCTGGAACGGGCCTTTGACGGGCAGGCCGACCATCACGACCTGGCCCACCTTCTGCTCCAGGCTCCAGCCGGCCACGAGCGACAGGTCGGGCTCGCCCGGCGTCGGCTCCGGCGTGGGCGGCGCGGACGGCGTCGTGCTGGGCGCCGGAGGCGCCGCGCCGTCCGACGGCGTTCCCCCGCCGGACGGCGAGCCGCTCGGCGTCGGACTCGTCGGCGGCGTGCTCGGCCGCGCGCTCGACTGGGACGGTCCGGGCAGGGAGGTCGGTCCGGGTTCGCCGGCCGGCGCGGAGCAACCCGCGGCCAGCGCGGCGACCGTGAGCACGGTCGCGGCGAGCAGGCCGGCGGGGCGAAAACGGGTCATGACCATCAGTGTCACCCCATCGCGGCTCCGACGTGCAATCGGCTCCCCGGCGAGCTCAGAGCGCCGCGCCGACCACCCGCACGAACTCGTCGACGTCCGCCTCCGTGGTGTCCCACGCGCACATCCAGCGCACCTCGACACGGTCGGCGGTCTCCCCCGGCGCCCAGTCGTAGAACCGGGCGTGCTCGCGCACCCGGTCCGCCGCCGCGCGGGGCAACGTGACGAACACGACGTTCGCCTCGGTCGGGTACCGCAGGACGATCCCGGAGCCGGGCTGGAGCAGCCCGGCCGCCTCGATACCCGCGCGCAGGCGCGCGGCCATCGCGTTCGAGTGCGCCGCGTTACGGAGCCACAGCGGCCCACCATCGCGGCCGGACGCCGTCGTGCCCGACGTCGGCGTGCCCGGCTCGCCGAGCAGCGCCAGGAGCTGGGCCGACACGAACCGGGTCTTGGACGCGAGCTGCATCGTCGCCTTGCGCAGGTACGGCACCGCCTCGGACAGCGCCGCCGCGCCCGCCGGACCTGCCGCACCGCCGCCGCCTGGCAGGACCACCACGGCCTCGCCCAGCATGCCGCCGTTCTTCGCCGCGCCGAGCGACACGATGTCCACGCCGACGTCGGTGGTGAGCTCCCGCAGCCCGACGCCGAGGGTCGCCGCCGCGTTCGCGAGGCGGGAGCCGTCGACGTGCACGCGCAGGCCGGCCGCGTGGGCGGCGTCCGCGAGCAGCTTGAGGTCGGCCACGGAGTAGACCGTGCCGAGCTCCGTCACCTGGGTGAGGCTCAGCACCGCGGGCTGCGCGCGGTGCACGTCACCGAGGTCGCCGGCGTAGCGGTCCACGGCATCGGGCCCGATGCGGCCGTGCCGGCTCGGCACGGCGAGGATCTTGAGGCCGCCCACCCGCTCGGGCGCCCCGTTCTCGTCGGTGTGGACGTGCGCGACGTCACTGGTGATCACCGCGCCCCAGCGCGGGGCGGCGGCCATGAGGCTGATGACGTTCGCCCCCGTGCCGTTCAGGACGGGGAAGATGCGGGCCTGCTCGCCGAACACCTCCTCGGCGCGGTGCTGCAGGCGGGCCGTGACGGGGTCGTCGCCGTACGCGACGGCCGCGCCGTCGTTCGCCGCGGCGACCGCGGCCATGACCTCGGGGTGGACGGGAGCGTAGTTGTCGGAGGCGAAGTGCTGCACCCGCCCATTCTCCCGCCCCGGCGCCGAGCAACCCGACCGGCTCCGGGCAGGGCGAAGGCCCGGCCACCTCGAAAGGTGACCGGGCCTCCGGGGTACAACCGGGCGAACTCAGGAGCCCGCCATGCCGGCTGTCAGAGATCAGATCGGGCGGATGTTCTCCGCCTGAAGGCCCTTCGGGCCCTGCTTCACGTCGAACTCGACGCGCTGGTTCTCCTCGAGCGAGCGGTAGCCGCTCGACTGGATCGCGCTGAAGTGGGCGAACACGTCCTGCCCACCGTCCTCGGGTGCGATGAACCCGAAGCCCTTCTCGGCGTTGAACCACTTGACGGTTCCGAAAGCCATGTACTGCTCCTTGCAAGATGCGACGACCCCGGCCTTCGGGATCGCTGTAATCACGGTGTCGTCGTCATCTCTTGGAAGAACGATCGAGGCACTGCAACACGGCAAGCGTACCTGCCTGTGCCCAGGATAGCCCGATCAATCTCCGAGAAGTGCGTCGGGCAGGCGACCGGATGAACTTTCCTTGGGTCTAGGGTGATGTGGGTCACGTCCTCGTAACAATCTCGGTCGGTGTGGGGGATTCGTGACACAGGCGTCACACAAGGTGACTACTTTCAGCGACCACGACGGAGCAAAGTGCGCCGTCAGATCCACTCCCGCTTGAAGGGGAACAGCAGACATGATTCGACGTTCCACGGCTGCGCGCGGGCTCGCGCTAGCGGCAGTCCTCAGCGTGGGCTTGGCAGCCTGCTCCACCTCGGGTTCTGGCGATGGAGAGGGCGGTGGCTCGGCCGAGCCGCTCGTCGTCGGCACCATCCTCCCGATCACCGGCTCTCTTGCCTACCTCGGTCCGCCCGAGGTCGCGGGCGTCGGACTTGCGATCGACGACATCAACGCGGCCGGGGGTGTCCTCGGTGAGGACGTGACCCTCGAGTCCGGTGACTCCGGTGACTCCACCGACATGAGCGTGTCGACGAACACGGCCACCGACCTCATCGGCAAGGGCGTCCAGGTCGCCATCGGCGCCGCGTCCTCGTCCGTGTCCCAGAACGTGGTGGACCAGTTCACCGAGGCCGGGGTTCTCCAGATCTCGCCCGCGAACACCGCCACCGAGCTCTCCGGCGTGAGCGACCTGTTCACCCGTACGGCTCCGCCGGACACCGTCCAGGGCGCCGCGCTCGGCTCGCTCGTGCTCGACGACAACCACCAGAAGGTGGCGTTCCTCGTGCAGAACGAGACCTACGGCACCGGTCTGCGCGACAACGTGCAGAAGTCGATCGAGGCCGGCGGTGCCGAGGCCGTCTACGGTGCCACGGGCTCCGGCGAGGAGTTCGCCCCGGGCGAGACCAACTTCTCGTCGATCGTCACCGACGCCCTGGCCGCCAAGCCGGACGCCATCGTCATCCTCGCGTTCGAGGAGACCAAGGCCGCCATCGCCGAGCTCGTCTCGCAGGGCTGGGACTTCGACGGCACCACGTACCTCTGCGACGGCAACACCGCCGACTACTCCAAGGACTTCGACCCGGGGACGCTCAAGGGCGTCGTCGGCACCATCCCCGGCGCCGACCCCGCGCAGGAGTTCAAGGACGAGGCGAGCGCCTGGTACGAGGAGAACGAGGGCGAGCCGCTGACCGACTACGCCTACGCCGCCGAGTCGTACGACGCCGTGATCCTCGCCGCGCTCGCCGCGGTGAAGGCCGAGTCGACCACCGGTACCGACATCGCCGCCCAGATCCGGTCCGTGTCCGGTGCGGACGGCGGCACCGAGGTGTCCACCTTCGAGGAGGGCGTCGCCGCGCTCGAGGCCGGCGACGACATCCACTACACGGGTGTCTCCGGCATCGGCCCGATCAACGAGGACAACGACCCGTCGTCCGCGTTCATCGGTGTCTACAACTACGCCGACGACAACACGCTCGAGTTCGACCGTGCGATCGAGGGCTCCGTCGAGGGCTGACGCTCTCGGCTGACACAGCACGAAGGCCCGGTCACCTCGGTGGCCGGGCCTTCGTCCTGTCCTGCTTCATGTGGTGTTCGTGTCGGGGAGGGACGATGGCCGGGAACCCTGGACCACGGCACGCCGTTGACCGGGGTGGACCGTCAGGACCGAACCTCACGAAGGACTGAGATCAATGGGCTTCCTCGACCGACTGCTCGGCCGCGAGCCGCGCGAGCAGACACCCGGCATGTACCAGGGCGGCGGCACGCCGCGGCCGCAGTACCAGCAGGCCCCGGGTCAGACCCCGGCCTACGGCACCGCCCCGGTCTACGGGTCCGCCGCGAGCACGGGACGCAGCGAGGACGAGGTGGCCATCGAGCGCTACCGCTACCTGCTGCGCACCGCACCGCCGGACCGGGTCGAGGAGGCGCACGCCGAGGCGTTCGCCCAGCTCACGCCCGAGCAGCGCAACCAGGTGCTGGCCCAGCTCAGCGAGACCGTGCCGGCCAACGAGCGCGCGACGTCGGACGACCCGCGCGACCTGGCCCGCATGGCCACCCGCGCCGAGATGCGCAACCCCGGCACCCTGGAGCGAAACTTCGGCGCGAGCCGCGGCCCGGGCTTCGGCTCGATGCTCGGCGCGAGCATGCTCGGCACCATCGGCGGCATGGTCATCGGCTCGGCCGTCGCGGACATGATGTTCGGCAGCTCCTTCGGCGACCCGGCGCAGGACTTCGCCGGCGAGGAAGGTGGCGGCGAGGGCGGCGGTGAGGAGGCCGGCGGTGAGCCGGTCGAGGCGGCCGGCGCTGAGGGCGGCGACCCGGGAGCCGACGCCGGGGCGGACGCCGGCGGCGACGGCGGCGGCGGGTTCTTCGGCGACATGTTCGGCGGCGGGGACGGCGGCGGCGACTTCGGAGGCGACTTCGGCGGTGGCGAGTTCTGACCCGTCCCGCCCGGGCCGGGCGGCTCAGGCGCCGATGAGGCGCAGGAAGCCGCCCAGCTCCATGAGGTGGCGCACGCCGTCGGCCTCCAGGTCGCCGGGCAGGTAGTCGGTGAGGCGGGGCGACGAGATGACGACGGCCCGCCACTGCGCGCGCGACACCGCCACGTTGATCCGGTTGCGCGAGAGCAGGAAGCCCATCCCGCGGGAGACGTTCTCGGGGGCCGAGGCAGCGAGCGTCAGGATCGCGACCGGCGCCTCCCGGCCCTGGAACATGTCGACGGTCCCGACGGGCACCCCGCCGAGGCCCGCGGCGCGCAGGGCCTGGCGCACCGTGTGCACCTGCGCGTTGTACGCCGCGACCACCACGACGTCGTCGGGACCCAGGGGCCGGGCCGGGCGCCCGGCCCCCGGGTGCCACGTGCGGCCGACGACGCCCCGCACCTGACGGACCACCTCGTCGGCCTCCTGCCGGGACGACGTCGAGCGCCCCTCGTGGACCACCGGCACGTGCGCCACGCCGGGAGCCACGCCGTCGAGCGAGCGCTCCGTCGTGACGGGGTGTGCCGAGAGCCGGCCGGCGTAGGAGAGCTGGGACACGGCCGCGCAGACCTCGGGGTGCATGCGCCACGACTCGGGCAGCAGGTAGCCGAGGCCGTCAGGCAGCACGGAGCTGCCGGCCGCGAGCCAGGCGAGCGCCGACGCGTCCACCGGCTCGGGGTGCCTGCCCTGGCTCACCTGCGGAAGCTGCTGCGGGTCGCCGAGCAGCAGGAGCCGCTCGGCGGCCCGGCCGACGGCGACGGTGTCGGCGAGCGAGAACTGCCCCGCCTCGTCGATCACGAGCAGGTCCAGCCCCTCGTCGGGCCAGCGCTCGTGCGCGAAGTCCCAGGCGGTGCCGCCCACGACGCAGCCGCCGGGGCTGCCGGCGGCGAACTCCGCGAGCTGGCTGCCCGTCAGCTCCTGCCATGGGCCGGCCGGCTCCCGCTCGACGCCCTTCGCGCGCTGCTTCTTGGCGACCACGTCGACGGGTACCCCCGCCTTGTCGACGAGGCAGCTCAACAGGTTCTCGACCGCCGAGTGCGACTGCGCGACCACGCCCACCCGCCAGCCGGCGTCGACGAGCCGGGCGACCACGTGCGAGCCGACGTGCGTCTTGCCCGTCCCGGGCGGGCCCTGCACCGCGAGGTACGAGTGGTCGAGCCGCTCGACGGCGGCGAGCACGGCGGCCTCGAGGTGGAGCCCGCCGATGTCTCCCCCGCCGCTCGCGCCGGTGAGCTCCGGCAGGTCCCCGCCGCGCTGCCCCGTGGCGGGGTCGACCAGCCGGGGCGGACGGCGGCACAGCAGGTCCACGGCGGCGCCGTCGGGCAGGGTGCGGTTCGCGTCCCACGCGGCGAGCGCCGCGCGGGCGGCATCCTCGGTCGCGCGCTCCTGCGCGTCGTGCGCCGGCCCGCGCTGCGGGGCGAGCGCGACGGGCGCCTGGTCGTGCGGGTCCGCTCCCCCGGAGAGCCGCTCGCGCAGGACCACGACGTCGCGGCCCCGGGGCGCGTCGTCGCTCGCGGGCTCCTCGCGGAGCTCCAGGAGTACGCCGCCGGAGTGCTCGCCGCGGACGGCCCGCGCCTCCAGCTCGCCGACCACCGGGGGTACGGGCTGGTCGTACAGCACGTGCACGGGGTCGCCGACACCCAGGTCGGACCCGTCGATGCGGGACCCGTCGAGCATCCGGCCCACCAGCTCGATCTCGCGCGAGGGAAGCCGGTCCCGCCCGACGACGCTCCAGTCCCGCAGCACGCGCGAACGTTCCACGTGGAACGTCGACCGCCGGCCGGGCCACTCGTCCAGGGGCAGCTCGAGCCGCGCGAAGTGCTCCTGCCAGAACGGCTTCTCCTCCCGCTGGTAGTACCCGACGGCCGCGCCCAGCAGCGCGAGCGCCTGCACCTCCAGGGACCGTTCCCCCCGGTTCTCCCCGACCCGCTCGGCGATCTCGCCCGCCAGAGCCAACCGCCGCTCCCGCCCCTCCCGCCGAGCAACCCCCCGCCCGGCACCCCCTTCCCCGTTCCTCCCACCAGATCCCCCGGCGACCGAGCCGGAACTGAGCCCCCCACGCTCAACAGCACTCCCCCCGTACCCCCCACCCGGGGGCTCGGGCTCTCCCACCCCACCCCCGGCAGTGGCCCCACCCTCCTCGGCAGGCGACCCGACAGCAAAGGCCGTGGGAAGCGAGACCCCGCGCGCGGATGTATCCCTTCCCGAAGTGGAGGGCCCCCTGGGGCCCGTGAACGCATCCGCGCGCGGGGTCTCGCTTCCCACGGCCGCCCCGGCCGCGCCCGACGAAACAGACTCCCGCGCAAACCTCAACCAGTCCAACAACCGCAACGTCGACCGGCAGTCGTACTCGTTGTAGTCCAGGATCCGCTGCCGCAGCTCCGCAGCCCGCGCGTCTCCCTCACCAGCCAACTTCGCGTACTCCGCGTACTCCGTGACCGACGCCGTGGCGCTCGTGACGCCCTCCCGCGCCGGGTCGTCCTGCATGTAGAGCGGTTCCAGCTTCTTGATCGACTTGGACCGGTTGGAGATACGCAGGCACGACCGGACCACGGCGTAGAGGTCGACGAGCACGCCGTCGCGCAGGAGCTGGTCCACCTCGTCCTCGTAGACACCGTGGCGTGCCGCGATCGAGAGCAGGTGCGTCCGCTCGTACGCGGCGTAGTGGTAGACGTGCAGGTCGGGATGCTCCGCGAGCCGTGCGTGGAGATGGTCCACGAACCGCACGAGCGCGTCGCGCTCACCCGCCAGGTCGTCGGCCCACAGCCCGTGGAACGGCGGGTCGCCGCCGTCCGGCCCGGGGCGTTCGACCCAGCCGAAGAGGTAGTCGAGGCCCATGGCCGGCGCCTGGTCGTCACCGGGCAGCCGCGCCTCCTCCCACAGGGGGTCGCCCTCGAAGTCGAAGAACATGTCGCCCGGGCTCGGCGGCGGGAGGCGGTCGATCGCCTCGGTCGCCACGAGCTGCCAGCGGAGCCGCGCGTCGGGGCCGTCCGGGTCGACGCCGTCGGGCAGGTGGTCGAGCGCGACCGAGCCGTCGCCCTCGTCCAGCCCGAGCTGGAGACGCGCCTGGGCGCGCAGGCCCTCGAAGCGGCCGGCCGCCATGCCGTCCGGCGGGGCGTCGGCGGACGCGAGCGCGTCGATCGTGGTGATTCCCGCCGCGGACAGCCGGGCCCGCTGCGCCCCGTACACCCCGCCGACGAGCAGGACGTCCCGGCTCTCCTGCGCGGCCTCGGCGCAGTCCGGGCAGTCGCGCAGCCGGCCGCACGCCAGGTAGCGCTCGTCGTGCCAGCGCACGGGTCCCTCGTCGGCGACGTGCTCGTCCAGGACCTCGACCAGCCGGGCCCGCCGCTTGCGGAAGACCGGCAGCAGGTCGGCCAGCCGGTGCGACGTGGTCTCGCCGGTGCCGAGCACCAGGTGCACCTCGTCGGTCGGGTCGATCCGCGCCGCCATGAGCTGGTCCGCGTACGCGGCGAGCTGCAGCAGGGCCCGCACCTTGGTGCGGCGGGCGAGCTTGGAGTCGTGCACGGCGTACCGCGGCCGGGCGACGTGCACCTCGGCGTGCCGGGGCCACCGCTCGGGCGGCACGACGCCCTCGGCGCCGCCCAGGCGGACCGTCTCCCCCAGCAGGTCGCGCACCAGGAAGTCGGCCCGGCCGTGGAACCGCCCGTCGAAGAACGAGGCCTGGTAGACGACGTCCGCACCCTGCTCCAGGGCGGCCAGGGTGCGGTCGTGCGCGTCCACCAGCTCGTCCCGCGCCATGCGACGGGCGGGCGCGACCTCGAGCACCCCGCCGGGCCGGTCGCCGTCGGCCGGGCCGAAGGCGCGCAGGTGCCCGGCGAGGACGCGGCGTTCGTGATCCTCACCGAGGGCCGCCGTGCGTGCGAGCATCTCGTCCTCCTCCCGCACCCGGCGCGGGCTGCGGCCCAGGAGCTCGTCGAGGCGGCGCAGCAGGCGGAACTCGCACTCGCCCGCGACCACGAGGTCGCTGGCCGAGTGCACGAGCGTGCTGGCGTCGTCGCGCTCCAGGAGGAACATGCCCCCAGGTCTACCAGTGACCTCTGACACGAGCGCGCTACTGTCGCCCTCACACGCGGGGGAAATGTCCGGCATGGCCAATGCTTCTGGCGCCGACCCGCCCGCATGGCCGATAGTGGGGCCGACCGTATCGAAGGAGCAACCATGCCCGTGCGCTTCAACCCGCCTCCGGGTTGGCAGGTGCCCCCGGGATTCCGACCCGACTCCACCTGGGCTCCCGACCCGTCGTGGCCCCCGGCCCCGCCCGGTTGGGACTACTGGGTCGACCGCCCCGACGCCCCCCAGCCCGATTCCGGACCCACGGGTGCCGCACCGCCGGCACCCCCCGCACCACCAGCTCCCCCGGCACCGCCGGCTCCCGTCGGCGGCCCGGACGGAGGTGCCGACACGAGGACCGTCGCGATCCAGGTGATCGACGCTCCTGGCCGCCGTCCGGCGCCCGCGCCTTCCGCGCCCCCCGCCATGATCCCCGCGGACGCGATGGGCTCGACCATGACGATGGCGCCCATCGGCGCCCCACCCGCGGCGGGACCGCCCCGGCCGGGCTCCGGGCCACAGGCCGTCTACCCGCCGCAGCCCGGGATGGCGCCACCACCCCCGCCGCCCGAGGCCAAGGGCCCGGCGTCGGGCATGCTCGCCGCCCTCAAGGGGCTCGGCGGCCGGAAGGCGACGACGCCTGCCGCAGGCCCCGAGCCCCACCAGGGCGCCGGCGGCCCCGGCCCGCTCAGCATCGACGACGTGAACCGGCGGCCGGGCGCCCCTGTCCCCGTCGGCACCCTGGCACCCGGACCCCAGGGGGCCCAGCGCCCCGGCGGCCCGTCCCGCCCGAGCGGCTCGCGCCCCCCGGGCGCCGGGCTCATGGTCGCCATCGGCATCGCCGGGCTCGCGCTCGGCGTGATCATCGGTGTGGTGGTCACGGCCGGCCAGCAGGCCGACGCGAACCAGGCCATCTCCGACGCCCAGAACATCCGGTCGGAGATGGACGAGGCCCGCGCCGAGATCGAGGCCGCCCAGGCGCAGGTCGACAAGCGACGCGACGAGGTGGCCGAGCGCGAGAAGGCGCTGGGCGACCGCGAGGCGCAGGTCAAGGAGCAGGAGGCCGCGCTCAAGCAGCAGCAGGAACAGCAGCAGCAACAACAGGAGCAGCAACAGCAGGAGCAGCAGGAGGAGGAGAACGGCAACGGAAACGGCAACGGGACCGTCTTCTACTGGAACTGTGACGCCGTCCGCGCCGCGGGCGCCGCGCCCCTGCCCAACACGGCGCCGGGCTACCTGCCGCACCTGGACCGGAACGGCAACGGCGTCGCCTGCGAGGACGGCGAGTAGGCCGCATCGCCCAACCGGGTCAGGACAGAAGTGAACGGGCCGAGGCAGATCCCCAGATTCTGCCTCGGCCCGCTCGGTTGTTCCCGGCCCACGCCATCTCCCCAGACGAGACGCGGACCGGGAAGTCTTAACCCCCGAAGAGTCCCTCCAGGAGTTCACCGAGACCGAGGGGATCCTCGTTCTCGGGAGCTTGGGTCGGCTCCTCGCTCGGAGCCGGGGTGGGCGACACACCGCCGTCGGGCAGGACCTCGCCCGTCGCGGCGAGCTGCGACGCCTCGCTGATGTCGATCAGGCACAGCCGCCAGACGTCGGCGTCCACGCCCTTCGGCGCCTGCCAGAACGCCTTGCCGGTGAGGCCCGGCGGGGCGGTCCAGGCCGTGCCCGTGCGCTGCGCCACGCAGGCCTCCATCGCGGGCACCTCGTTCGCCTGCGGGTCCTCGACCAGCAGCGGGGCGAGGTCCGCGACGATCGGCGTGGGTTCCGCGGCCTGCGGCGTGGCGACGTCCTCGCCCGCGACGTCGTGGATGACCGCACACTCGGGCGACGTGCTGCGGCACCAGGACGCGCTCCAGGTGTCCTGGCTCGCGTAGACGAAGCCGCGCGGCTCCGCCGTCGAGCGGTCCACCTGCAGCACGCGCATCCACACGCTGCCGTCGCCGAGCACGTCGAACGGCGTGACCGGGAGCGATGCGCCCGCCTGCGGCGCACCCTTCTCGGCCCCGGACCCCGGTGACGCGGACGCCCCCTGCGCGTCCGCGGCACCATCGGTCTGCGGGTCGTCGAAGACCAGGAACTGGTCCCCCTCCTCCGCGCCGGAGGAGAAGCCGAACACGAGGGCCGGGCCGCCGTCGGACGGCAGGACCATCGCATCGGACGTGACGCCGCGCCAGAGCAGGGTTCCACCGAGGTTCCCCGCGCGGAGGTTCTGCAGGGCGGTGTCGCCGCCCGCGAGGACCTCCAGGTCTGTGGCGCTGTGCCGGCCGTCGATCTTCGCCAGGGTCACGACCGCCAGGTAGCGGTCGCCCCCTCCGGCGGGCAGGCCGAGGTCGAGCACAGCGGTGTCCCCGTCGACGCGGTACGCGGCGGGCCGCGCCACGGAGGTCACACCGGGCGCGAGCTCCGCGAGCTTCGTCACCGGGTCGGGCGTCGGCAGCGCGGTGGCCGACGGCGGCGCGGGGTCGACCTCGACCGTCGCCATCGGCTCCGCGGACTCGACGGGTGCGACCTCTACCGGGGCGCTGCTCCAGAGCCCCGGAATGCCCGGGAGCGCGCCCGCCACGCCGGCTCCGGCCGTGGCCAGCACCAGCGTCGAGGCCAGCGAGACACCGGCCCGGCGCACGGCGTGCTTGCGCCGGCTCGACCGCAGGACGCCGTCCAGGTCGAGCGTCGACGCGGGCACCGACGCGTGCGCCGACTCGCGGAGCCGGACGACGAAGTCGTCGTCGGGAGCGCCGTGGGAGAGGTTCATGTTCATCGCGTTCCGCCCAGCGAGTCGAGATCGAGGATCGCGCGCAGGTGGGCGAGGCCGCGCGAGGCCGTGGACTTCACGGTGCCGAGGGGGATGCCGAGCTCGGTCGACACCTCGGACTCCGAGAGGTCCAGGAGATGGCGCAGCACCACGACGCGGCGCTGCTTGAGCGGGAGGCGCAGGAGGGCGCGCACGACGGTGTCGCGGTCGTCCACGGTGCGCGTGGGCATCCGGCTCGACGCGCGGGCCACGCGGACGTCGTCCTGCGGCAGCTCGTCGGGTCCGGTCAGCACCTCGCGCCGCGTACGGCGCCAGGCGTCGATGCGCAGGTTCGCCAGGACCCGGCGCGCGTACACCAGCGGGTCGCCCTGGCGGGCCTTGTGCCAGTGCCGGTAGCAGCGCTCGAAGGTCTGCTGCGTGAGCTCCTCCGCGCGGTGGGCGTCACCGCTGAGGAGGAAGGCCATCCGGTGCAGGGGATCCTTGGCCTCTCGCATGAACGCGGTGAACTCTTCGTTCTTCGAGATCTGTGCGTTCCTGCGCGCGTGAGTGGCCCTCGGCCGGTCTGTACGCACGGGGAGCGAGGGTACGTCATCCGGCTCCCCCGACCCACCTCGAACCACCGTGAGCGGTCGGGTGGCCGGGACCGGTTCGGCCGAGCCCCTGCGAGGTCTGTCCTTGGCCCTGCCGAGGGTGCCGTTCGACGTGGCGGCGGGCCCGGGCTCCGGGTCGCGCTCGGTCGTGGCTGCCGGGCCGGCGTCTCCGTCGTCCGCGACCGGCACGATCGCGAGCTCCGCCGCCGACCTCGGCGTCGAGGTGGATGAGGAATCTGGGGTGTTCTGCTGGGTTGTCACGGTCTCCAGGTCGTCCGCAGAGCTGGAGTCGGCGCGCACGACACGCAGGACCACGGGCTTGGGGGCCCGGGACTCTGGCGCTCGAACACGCGGACTCGTGACTGTCACGAACGGAACACGGCCTCACCGGGACGAAGGTTCCATTTTGGTTCAGAGAAATTTTCCGGGCCGCACGTGGCCCGGGCCGCCGCGCCGTCCCCCACCCGACGAAGCACGTGTCGGACACCCAGGTCACGGGGGTGACCTGCACGTCCGACACGTGCTCGTCCGGGCGGGTCAGCGGCGGAAGTCCAGCGTTCCCAGGAAGGTGTGGAGATCCGCCAGGCCCTGCTCGTCACCGTCGAACTCGACCACGAGGAACAGGTTCTCGCCCTGGTCCTCCTGGTGGATGTAGATGTCGACCCAGTAGTAGTCGGTCTCCCCGTCCACGTTGTGCGCGGTCGGGATCACCTCGGCGTAGTCGGCGCCGGGGACGTCGATCATCTGCGACCCCGGGCTGCCGGACGGCGTCCACCAGTTGCCGCCGGGCTTGCCGCCCTGGACGTAGACCCGTTCGGCGACGTCCTTCGCCTCCGCGGCACGTGCCTTCTCCTCGGCGGTGGCGTCGGTCCACATCCCCAGCGTCTCCTGGTCGATGCCGGGTTCCACGTACATGACCCGGGGCCCGGTCCACTCCACGCCCGGCGAGAACTCGCCCTCCGTCTTCTTCGAGGTCCAGCCCTCCGGCACCGCGAACGTCAGGCCGTTGTGCTCGGTCCTGACCCAGCCGGCCGGGATCCCGCGCTCGATGGCGCCGAGCACCGGGGCCGAGAACTCCGGCAGGTACCAGTCGGGCTCGCCCGCCTCCTTGAGCCAGAGGTTCCCGACGAAGTTCCGCAGCATCTCGTCGCCCTCCGCGTTCGCCGTGAACCGGGTGTCGATGATCCAGCCCTCGTCGCCGCTGCGGATCGTGATGGTCGCGGGCCGCACCTTCCCCTCGCGGGCGTGCTGCTCGATGACCACGAGGTCGGCGCCCTCGATGTCGAGCGTCGTCGCGCCGGAGTCCTTCGCCGGCGCGGTCCAGCCCGCGACGTCGAACACGTTGCGCAGCTCGATCGTGGCGTCCATGTCGTCGATGGTGCCGTTCTCGCCCATGGCCCAGGCCTCCGGGTGGTCCGGGGCCAGCCAGCCGGCCACGCCGCCCGCGTTGACGTCGCCGACGGCGATCCAGCCGCCCGGCGGGACCTCGTACCAGAGCCCGCCGAGGATGTACGGGGCGGCACCCGGGCCCTCGACCACGCCGCGCTCGACACCGGGGAGCACGGGCAGCGTCCCGCCGCCGGTCTCCAGGTAGGTGGTGGGCACGTCGCTCGGCTCCGGCGTCGGCTCGGCGGTCGGCTCCGGCGACGGCGAGTCCGTGGACGGGGCCGACTCGCTGGTCGTCTTCACCGTGCCGGGCAGGGGCTCCTGCCGGTCGGCGTAGATCGTGCCGGCCACGCCGATGCCGGCGCCCGTCAGCACCACAGCGGCGACCCCGGCCGTCACCGTGGCCACGACCCGGCGCCGGCGCACGGTCCGCACGGCCCGGGTCGCCATCGCCACCGGGTCGAGTCCCTCGGGCGGCTCGACGGCCGTGCTGGCGGCCCGGAGGTCGGCGAGCACCGCCGCGTCCTTCTTGGCGTGGATGTCGTGCACGTTCACGATCGGCTCCCTTCGCGACCGGGCACCACGAGGGTGCGGAGGCGCTCCAGGGCGCGTGAGGCGGTGGACTTGACCGTCCCGGTGGAGATGCCGAGCTCAGCGGCCGTCTCGGCCTCGGACCGGTCGAGCAGGTAGCGCAGCACCACCACCCGGCGCTGCTTGACGGAGAGCGCCAGGAGGGCGCGGACCAGGCGGTCGCGGTCGGCCAGCCCGGCGTCCGACGCCGGGGCGCTCCTCTCGCGCAGGCCGAGCGCCGGTTCGTCGGTGAGCACCTCGCGGCGGGTGCGGCGCCACGTGTCGATGCGCGCCGTCGCCAGGACGCGGCGCGCGTAGGCGAACGGGTCGCCGTCGCCCACCTTCTTCCACGCCTTGAACGTGCGCTCCAGGGCGAGCTGCACCAGGTCCTTCGCCCGGTGCTCGTCGCCGCTCAGCAGGTACGCGATGCGGTACAGCGCGGGGGTGCTCTCCTGCGCGAACGCCGTGAAGTCGGCGACCGGGTCGAGGCTGCTCCGGACGACGGGGATCTCGCCGGTGCCCTGCTCGGGTTCCAGGGTCACCGCCACCTCGCTCATCCGGTACACCACCGGGTGGTGCGGCCGGAGTGCCCCGGCGTTCGTTCACGGCGCCCAGCGCGCCGCATCGTGTGCGTCATGCACCTTAGACGCAGCCGGGGCCCACCGAGGTTCCGTCCTTTCCGAACGGATCCGCGCCCGAACGGATCCGTGTCGGACGTACAGGTCACGCGAGGGACCTGTACGTCCGACACGGGTCAGAGCACGTGCGCCAGGAAGTCCTTGGTGCGCTGCTCCTGCGGGTCGTCCAGCACCTTGCCCGGCGGCCCCGACTCGACGATGACGCCGTCGTCCATGAACACGACGTGGTCGGCGACCTCCCGGGCGAACCCGATCTCGTGCGTCACCACGATCATCGTCATGCCGGACCGCGCCAGGTCCTGCATCACCGCCAGCACCTCGCCCACGAGCTCGGGGTCGAGGGCCGACGTCGGCTCGTCGAACAGCATGAGCTCGGGGTCCATGGCGAGCGCCCGGGCGATGGCCACGCGCTGCTGCTGGCCGCCGGAGAGCTGCGCCGGGTAGTGGTTCATCCGGTCGGACAGCCCCACGCGGTCGATCAGCTCGACCGCGCGTTGCCGCGCCGCCTTCCTGGAGAGCCCCCGCACCTGGACGGGTGCCTCCATGATGTTCTCGATCGCCGTCATGTGCGGGAACAGGTGGAACCGCTGGAACACCATGCCGATCCGCGAGCGCTGCTTCGCGACCACCTTGGGGTGGAGCCGGTGCAGCACGCCCTTGGCGTCCTCGCGGTAGCCCATGAGGTCGCCGCCCACGACGACGGAACCGCCGGTGATCTCCTCCAGCTCGTTGATGCAGCGCAGGAGGGTGGACTTGCCGGAGCCGGACGGCCCGAGGATGACGGTGACCTCGCCGCGCGCGACGTCGAGGTCCACGCCCTTCAGCACGTGCACGGCGTCGTGCCCGTGGCCGAAGACCTTGTGCACGGCGCGGACGGACACCATGTCCGTGGAGCCCGCCGGGACGGCCGTGGCGTCGGTGGGGGCGCTCATGGTGTCACGTCCTTGTTCACGTCTTCCTGCACGGTCCCGGCGGCCGCGATGGCCGCCTGCTTGCCGCCCGCCGGCCCCTTGCCCCGACCGCGACGGCGGGTGGTCGTCCCGAACCCGCGCCCGTAGTACTGCTCCAGGTAGTGCTGGCCCACCATCAGGATCGAGGTGATGAGCAGGTACCAGAGCGCCGCGATGACCAGCAGCGGGATCGGCAGGAAGGTGCGGTTGCCGATCGCGCTGGTGGCGTAGGTCAGCTCGAACGTGAGCGGCACGGCGACGACCAGCGAGGTGGTCTTGAGCATCGAGATGGTCTCGTTGCCCGTCGGCGGGACGATCACGCGCATGGCCTGCGGCAGGACCACGCGGCGCATGATCTTGCCGTCCTTCATGCCGAGGGCCTTGGCGGCCTCGGTCTGCCCCGGGTCCACGGAGGTCAGGCCCGCGCGCACGATCTCCGCGAGGTAGGCCGACTCGTTGAACGCCAGGCCGAACAGCGCCAGCCAGAACGCGGTGAGCACCTCGTCGGTCCGGAAGGAGAAGAACTCCGGCCCGAAGGGGATGCCCAGCGACAGGCGCGGATACAGCACGGCCAGCAGGCCCCAGAAGATGAGCTGCGTGTAGATCGGCGTGCCGCGGAAGAACCAGATCCAGGCCCAGCTCACCGAGCGCATGACCGGGTTGTCCGACCGGCGCATCATCGCGAGCGCGACGGCGAGCACCACGGCGATCGCCATGGAGCCGAACGTGAGCACCAGGGTCCACAGCACGCCGCGGATCACCACGATGTCCCGCAGGTAGAGCCAGACCACGTCCCAGCGGAAGTTCTCGTTCGTGATCAGGGCGTTGGCCGCCATGGCGGCCAGGATCAGCACGGCCACCGCTGCGACGAGGCGGCCGGGACGCGGCACGGGCCGCGCGTGGATGCGGTTGGGCACAGGGTCGCTGCCCGACGCGGAGGTCTGCGTCGTCACGTCACCCTTCCTTCCCTCGAAAAGTTGAGTGCACGGTACCCGTGGTCCACGCCGGGCGCGGACCACGGGTGCCGTGCACCGGCGGACGGGTCACTCGGCGGGGTTGAGCTCCGCCTCGTCCACCACGGCGTCCGCGCTGCCCCAGGAGGCGAAGATCTCGCCGAGAGTGCCGTCGTCGATGAGCTTCTGCACCGCGGCCTGCACGGCCTCGGTCAGGTCCTCGTCGTCCTGGGAGACGACGATGCCGTAGGGCGCCGCGTCGAGGACGTCGCCGATGGTCTCGATCTCGCCGGAGGTCTGCTCGACCGCGTACGCGGTGATCGGCGAGTCGGCGTACATGGCCTGGAGCTTGCCGCCCACGAGGTTGGTCGTGACGTCGGCCTGCGACTCGTAGCGCACGACGTCGATCGGGTCCTCGCCGTCCTTCTCGCACTGCTCGGTGGCGGCGGTGAGCTCGTCGTCCTGGATGGTCGAGGTCTGCACACCGATGGTGGTGCCGCACAGGGCCTCGGGGTCGAACTCCTCGGGGTTGCCCGCGGCGACGCCGTACTGCGAGCCCGCCGTGGCGTAGCTGATCATGTTCGCCTCGGCGGTGCGCTCGTCCGTGATGGTGAACGCCGAGATGCCCGCGTCGTACTTGGAGCCGATGGCGGGGATGATGCCGTCGAACGCGGCCGACTGGACCTTGACGTCCAGGCCGAGCACGGCCCCGACGGCGGTGATGGTGTCGATGTCGAAGCCGACCGGCGTCTTGCCGTCGGCGTCGATGAACTCCGCGGGCGCGTACGCGGTGTCGGAACCCACGGTCAGGGTGCCCTTGTCCGCGATCTCCTTCGGGAGAAGTGCGGCGATCTCCTCGTCGACCTCGACGGACGACGGGTCGAACGACGCCTCGGCGCTGGCCTCGTCGGAGGCTCCGTCGGAGCCGGCGGGCTGCTGCGACGCGTCGGTGCATGCAGTCAGCACGAGGGTGGCGGCGGCAAGTGCGGCCGCGGCGGTCAGGGCGGGAAGCCTGCGCATCAGGGGTCTCCTGGTCGGGTTTTTGATCGTCTCGCGAGGCCCCCGGCGACCCGACAGATCTCTGTCATCAGGGGAGCAGAGAACCCGACGGCGCACGTGGCGCCTCGACTCGAGTCTCACCCAACCGTGACTGGTCCCTGGCGTAAACCCGCAACTTAGAGACCATTGTCACACTGTGATGAAGGGCATGTTTCTGCTACATTTCGCCCAGCTCACAGGGCCTGACCTGCAAAGACGCTCGTCCGACACGGTTCGCCATCTTGACTGCCGTCCGCCCGTGCGGGATGCGTCCGGTCAGGTGTCGTGCTCCACGGGCTTGTCCGGCCGGTCCTCGGGGCCGTTCTCGTCCGCCCAGCCCTCCGGCCAGTCCGTCCGGTCAGGCCGCCGCACGATCGCGACGATGCTGGCCGCGAGCCCGCCCCAGAGCACGACGATCGAGATGACCATCAGGGTGATCGCCGCGCCGCTCATGACCGACCTCCGTAGCTCGGCCAGACGTCGTACACGTCCGGCTCCACCCGCCAGCGCATCCGGGTCAGCACGAAGGCCGCCACGAACAGCAGGACGACGGTGCCCCAGCCCACGACCAGCAGGTACCACCCGGCGTACCCCTCGTAGCCGTCCTGGACCAGGCTGGCGATCCGGGAGACCAGCATCGCCGCGAGCACCACGGGACCGAGCACCACCACGCAGAAGGACCACCAGCGGCCCACCGGAATGGTGGAGACCGCGTTCAGGTGGAACCGCATCTCCTCCGTGCGGCGCAGCACCCAGCCCAGCAGCACGCACATCGCGATGGCGGAGACCACGATGCCGATGTTGTTCGCCCACTGGTCGACCGTGTCGAGCGCGATCAGGCCGGTGGTGGTCGAGAAGGCCAGCACCGACAGCACGCCCGACACCAGACCGATGCGCACCGCGGCCTGCCCGCGGGTCCAGCCGAACTTCTCCTGGAACGACGCCAGGACGACCTGGACGATGGAGAGCAGCGACATGAACCCCGCCATGACCAACGAGCCGAAGAACAGCGCCCCGAAGAGCGGGCCCGCAGGCATCTGGGAGACCAGGGCGGGGAACGTCATGAACGCGAGGGTCGGCCCGCTGATCCCCTCGAGCTCCGCCAGGCCCACCCCCTCCTGGTGCGCGAGGAAGCCCAGGCCGGCGAACACGCCGATCCCGGCGAAGATCTCGAACGCCGAGTTGGAGAAGGCCACGACCAGGCCGGGGGACGTCAGGTTGGCGCGACGCCGGCGGTAGGACGCGTAGGTGATCATGATGCCGAACCCGACCGACAGCGTGAAGAACGTCTGGCTGTAGGCCGCGATCCACACGTTCGGGTCGGCCATCACCGCCCAGTCCGGCGTGAACAGCGCGTTCAGCCCGTCGGTCGCGCCGGGCAGGAACAGCGCGCGCACCACGAGCGTCCCGAACGCCAGGATCAGCAGGGGCATGAAGACGAGGTTGATCTTCTCCAGCCCCTTGGCCACCCCCGCGGCCAGGACCACGACGGTCGCCGCCCAGACGATGGCGAGCGGGATCAGCACCGCGGGCACGAAGTCGAGCGTGACCCACGGGTCCGCACCCCCGACGTCGGCCAGGCGGAGGTAGTCACCCGTGAAGAAGGCGACCGTGTCGTCGCCCCAGCGCAGGTCGAAGGAGTACACGAAGAAGCTGAGCGCCCACGCGATGATCACCGCGTAGTAGACGGCGATCACGAAGCAGATGGCCACCTGGAACCAGCCGAGCCCCTCCAGCCAGTGCTTCACCCGCCGGAAGGCGAGCGGCGCCCCGCCGCGGAACCGGTGCCCGATCGCGTAGTCCAGGAACAGGATCGGGATACCCGCCGTGAGCAGCGCCACGAGGTAGGGCACGATGAACGCGCCCCCGCCGTTCTCGTAGGCCACCCCCGGGAACCGCCAGATGTTCCCCAGTCCGACGGCGGACCCGACGGCGGACAGGATGAAGCCCAGCTGCCCGCTGAACTCCTCGCGCTTCTCGGGCGCCGCGGTCGTGCTCTGCGCGTCGCTCATACCCCGATCCTGCGAGACAAACGCCGGGAGCGCGAAACCAGGCGCCCGGGGCAACATTTCACCCGGCCCCCGGACCCGCGCCGGACACCGGCCGGGCTCACCGGCCGAGCAGCGCCTCCACGTAGCCGCCGCGGAACTTCCCGGCCGGGTCGAGACGCGCGGCCAACGCGGCGAAGTCGTCGAACCGCGGGTACAGGCCCGGCAGGTCCGTCACCGGGACGGTGAACAGCTTGCCCCAGTGCGGCCGGGCGCCGAGCGGCAGCAGGGCCGCCTCCAGCTCGGGCAGCGCGGCGCGCACGGCGGGCCAGTCCTGCTTCCACGTGAAGTGGAGCGCGAGGCTGTCCCCGGGCGCGGTGCTCAGCCACAGGTCGTCGCCCGCGACGGTGCGGATCTCGGACGTGAGCAGCAGCGGGCCGAGCCGGTCCCCGAGCGCCCGCACGGCGCGGACGGCGTCGGGCCCCGCCGCGCGCGGCAGCAGGTACTCCGACTGGAGCTCCTCGCCCAGGGACGGCGTGAAGTCCAGGCGGAAGTGCGGCAGCCGCTCGAACCACGGCCCGGGCACGCCGCCCTGCTCGGTGCAGGCGACGGCGGCGACGTCGGGCAGGGGGTGCATCGGCCCGGTCGCCGGGACGGCCCCGAGACCGGTCAGCAGGTCGGCCGCGGGGGCGGGCCCGGACGCGCCGGCGTCGTCCACCCGGGACTTGCACCAGACCAGGCGGACGTCGGGCTCGAACCAGCTCGTGAAGACGCTGACGGAGTACGCGCTGCCCATGACGGCGTCAAGGTTCTCGGTCAGCGCGTCCCAGGGCAGGCCGGTGAAGACGTCCTGGCGCACGTCGAAGGTGGGCACGGTCGCGAGCTCGACCCTCGTGACGACACCGAGGGCGCCGAGCGCCACCACGGACCCGGGGAAGTCGGCGTCGCCGCGGCGCAGGGTCAGCGCCTCGCCGGAGGCGGTCACGAGCTCCAGCCCGACGACGTCGCCGGCGAGCGAGCGCGTCCCGTCACCGGAGCCGTGGGTGCCCGTGGCGACCGCACCGGCGACCGAGATGTGCGGGAGGGAGGCCATGGCGGTGAGCGCACGACCGTTCGCGTGCAGGTCGGCGACGACGTCGCCGTAGCGCAGGCCGGCGCGGACCGACGCCACGCCCGTGGCGGGGTCGACCTCGAGGGCCGGCCGACCGTCGTCGAGCTGGTCGAGCTGGACGTGCACGCCCGTGGTGTCGGCGACGTCCGAGAACGAGTGGCGCGAGCCGAGGGCCCGGACGCGGGGCTCGCCGGCGACGATGCCGGCAAGCTCCGCGAGGGTCCGGGGGCGCTCGGTGCGCGCGGAGGAGTACGTGAGGTTCGCTGCCCAGTTCTTCACCGGACCAGGGTGCCACCCCCGCGTCCGATCGGACGCGGCCGTTCACAGAGCGTGCGGTGCGGGACTCAGGCGCTGGCGCCGGCGTTGCGGACCACCGGGATCCGCTGACTGATACCGACCATGTCCAGGACCTCCATCACGACCGACGACGGCTCGCGGAGCTGGACGGGCGAACCCGTCTCCTCGCCGAGCACGAACACCTGGAGGATGAAGGCGACCCCGGAGGAGTCGATGAACGTGACGTCCCGGGCGTCGACGATGACGGGATCGGGATCGGGTCGTGCGGCGAGCATGGCCATGGCCTCGCTCGCGTTCTCGCGCAGCAGCGCGTCGATGTCACCCCAGAGGGTCAGCACCGTGCCCTCGTAGGTGTTCCGGCAGGCGATACCGGATCCCAGGCGTCCGGGAACCACGTCCTGCGCTGAGTCTGACGGGAGAGGGTCCATGGGGTCATTCGCTCCGTCCTGCATTGGTCGGGCCTCGACTTCGTTGACACTTGCTTCGGTACTACTGACGCGGACGTCAACTTGGACACTTCTTGGTGCTGTCTGACCGGTCCTTGCCCCAGCAGGGCAAGAATTACCTAGGGCGAGTGTTCACCCGACACCCGGCTTACGTCCACCCCCCAGGCGTTACGGTCACGTTGCACGGAGGAGAATTGCCGTGCTTCCCGTGGTGCGGGCCCGTTCGGCACCGCCCGAGACGCGCCTCAGGCGGGGTCGGTCACGTCCGCGACCGTGGCGTCGAGCGCCGACGTGAGGTCGACGGCATCGACCGTGGCACCCACACCGTGGGCACCTCCGCCGATCGACACGGGTCCCGGCTCTGCGAGCCGTGAGTCCGCGACGACGGGCCACCTGTGGAACGACCCGAACGGGGTGATGGTTCCCCGCTCATAGCCCGTGACCTCGAAAGCCACGTCCTTGCTCGGCATCGAGAGCCGCGAGACGCCGAGCAGCGCGCGCAGCTTGGGCCAGGAGATCTGCCGGTCGCCCGGGACGAGCACGAACAGGAAGTCGTCGTCGGCGCGGCGCACGACGATCGTCTTGATCAGCTTCGCGGGATCCACCCCGCGCGCGGCCGCGGCCTCGGCGAGGCTCGCCACCTGGCCGTGCCGGGTGATCTCGAACGGGATGCCCGCCGCCTCGAGCGCGGTGACAGCACGTTCTTCACTCATGAAATTTCCTATCCTGAAAACGCGAGTCTGCGTTGTCTCGCACTATGGTCAAGGTTCTCCTGCGAGGCGCCTGTTCAGGCGTCGTACTCGGTGCGCTCCGTACGCCAGTACTCGGCCCCGTCCCGCGTGCGCTGCACCAGCCCGTGGTCAACCATCGCACGACGGACGCCCGCGGGGTCGTGGGAGAGCTCCCGCAGCCGGTCCGTCAGCTCACGTTCCGTCACCGGCTCCAGGAGCGTGGGCAGCGCCTGGACCGCCAGGTACCGGGTCACGGCGACCTTGTCCCGCCAGCGCCGCGGCATGGCCTCCAGCCGCCCCGAGCGGAGGAAGCGCCGCGGATCGCCGGCCGTCTCCGCGCCCGGTGTCGCCCCCCGCTCCGTCGGCTCCGCCGCCATCCGTCAGCTCAGCTCCGGCCGACGGGGGCGGCGGCCCGATCGGACCACGGTCGACTTCGAGAGCGTCCCGAGCAGGCTGGACGACGTCGTGGTCGACCCCGTGCCGTCCGGGTTCTCGTCCGGTGTGGCGCAGGGGTCCTCCTCGGTGCCCTCGTCGGCGGCGGTGCTCTCCTCCGTCGTCGTCTCCCCGGGGCTCGGCGCCGTCGACTCACCCGTGCCGGGCTCGGTCTCCGGGCACTCGGACGGGTCCGGGGTCGGCTCCTCCGACGGGTCCGGGTCCGGCGTCGGATCGTCGGACGGGTCGGGGGTCGGCTCGTCGGTCGGGTCGTCCGACGGGTCAGGGCTCGGGTCCGTCGTCGGGTCCGGCTTCGGCGTGGGCTTCGTCGTCGGGCTCGTCGGCCTGGGCGTCGGCTCGTCCGGCGACGGCTTCGGGGTCGCCTTGGGCGGCTTCTGCGACGGCGGGTTGTCGCTCGGGTCGTCCGACGGCTTCGTCGACGGCTTGTCCTTGCCGTCGCTCGGCTTCGGGTCGAGCGACGGCTTGTAGCGCGGGCTCGTGGAGTCGGTGGGGGTCCAGGTGCCGACGTCGGACGCGTCGATCGCGCGGTTCGGGATGGAACCCGCCGCGAAGAACTCGAAGTGCCACGGCTCGGGCTTGGCGCCGCCGAGCTGCGCCCAGGACGGGTTGTCCCAGCCGTAGTCGGGGCCGTGCAGGCGGAGCCAGACGTACTCGGGGGAGCCGCCGCCGGCGATCGGGTTGCCCAGGTCCACGGCGAGACCCCAGCCGTGGTTCGACGTGCCCGGGATCGCCGCGAGGTGCGGCTTGGTGTGGGCCACCGCGACCTGCAGCTCGTAGGACCGGTAGGAGTCCGTGATCGGGATCGGGTAGCCGAACTCCTGCTCGAACTCGGCGTTCAGCGCCGTGAACCGCTCGGCGGCGTCGCAGCGCAGCATGTGGCCGGGCGCGAACTCCAGCGGGCACAGCACGTCGGCGGGGATGCGCCCGTTGGCGTAGCCCAGGGTCGACCCGCCGAACATGGTCACGACGTCGAGCAGGCTCTCCCGGAGCGAGACCCCGCCGGCGCGCTCGCCGATCCCCTCGACCTCCACCAGCGCGTTCGGCACCGAGGGGTCCAGCATGTTCGCCAGGCGGACCGCGGCGATGACCACCTGGTCGTAGGTGACATAACCGACCTGCGGGTCGACGGCGTCCGGCTCGATCACCGAGGTGCGGTCGTTCGACACCTGGACGGCGGGCGGGGTGTCCTCGTCGGCCGGTGTCCGGGTGTCGTCCTGGCCGGACTCGTCGCTCCGGTCGCCGTCCTGGTCGGCGGTGCCGTCCTGGCCGGCGTCGTCCTTGTCAGCGCCGTCGTCCGCGCCGTCCTGGCCGGAACCCGACGGCGGGACGCCGGCGTCCTGCGCGCCGCGGGCGGCCGGGGCGTCCTCGACACGGAGGCCCTCGTTGTTCTCGCCGAAGGCGAGCTGCTGCATCTGGTAGGTCGTGTAGAGCATGCCGAGCTCGGCCGCGGCCTGGGCGACCGTCGGGCTGAAGTCCGGGCCCTGGTCACGCGCCTCCTGCTCGGCGCGCTCGAGGACCGCGACGATCTGGCTGAGCGTCACGCCCTCGGGGGCGGTCTCGGTCTGGCCGACGGTCGCGCTCTGGATGAGCCCGTAGAGCCGGATCGGCAGGTCGCCGCCGTCGCGCGCCTCCTGCGCACCAGGAACGCTCGCCGCCGCCGTGACCAGCACGCCCGCGGCGAGCACGGTCGCGACCGCGGCGGTCCACGCGGTGCGGAGGTACTTGCGCAGCGCCGCACGGGGTATGTGCGGAACGAGCGTCTTCGCTGGGTTCACGCGTCTCCCCCTCGGTCGGTGCACTGCCTCGTCGTGCGCGGTGCATGCCGTTCGGATCCTTACACAGCAGTATCACGATCTGGTGAACTCAGGCGGGGTAATTATCGGCGCGCAGGTGAACCACCCTCTCGGAGGGAAGACGCTCTACGCGGACGCCGATGACGACCCACGATCGACAAGAGTAACGATTCGGGCGTACAACGCAATGAAGTCTTCCTGGTACATCTCCGGATGCTTCACACTGACCCGGGTCCGTACGGGCGCGCTCGCGCCCGCAACCGAGCGGCCGGAAGTGTGGCCGTGAAAGGAAGTCCCCCATGACCGAGACTCCCAACGCACCCGCAGTCGAGGGCACCGTCCAGGACCCGCAGGCGAACGTCCTCGCGATCGTCGGCTTCATCCTCGCGTTCGTCGCGCCCCCGATCGGGATCATCCTCTCGGCGATCGCCGTGTCGAAGGCCGGCAAGACGGGTATCGACAGCAAGCTCGCGAAGTGGGGTCTGGCCCTCTCGATCATCTTCACCGTGCTGTACCTGATCTTCGTCACCCTCGGCGTCGTCGCGGCCCTGTCGCTCCCGGCCGGCGCGTCCATGTGACCTGAGGTCGCCTCGGGCGCCCGCGTGCGCGCCCGGCAGCACCGTCCACAGCACAGAGGCTGTCGCTCCCGCGGGGCGGCGGCCTCTGTCGCTTCTGAGGCCTGATATCGGTCTATCCAAGACCATTGGGATACTCCACAATATGGCCTGACATTTCCGAATACCTGCAACCAGGGGAGCACTTCCACCATGACCACGCCCGACACCACGACCCCCGAGGCCACGACCGAAGAGAGCGCGGCCGCGGCTGCCCCGGAGGTCGTGGAGACCGAGCCTGCCGAGCCGGCGGCGACGTCCGAGGCGAAGGCAGAGACCGCGGCCCCCGTCGCCGAGCCGGCCACCGAGGCGCCCGCCACCGAGGCCGTCGTGGCCGAGGCCCTCGTCGCCGAGGCCGCTCCCGCAGCTCCCGCCGCCGAGGCTCCGGTCGCCACCGCGACCGAGGTCGCCGCCCCGGCCGCCGCGACCGCCGTCGTCGCGCCCGCACCCGCCGTCGTCGAAGAGGAGGACCCGCAGACCACGGTCTTCAGCCTCGTCACCTTCTTCCTCGCGGCCCTGCCGATCATCGGCGTCATCCTGAACGCCATCGCGGTCGCGCGGGCGGGCAAGGAGGGCTTCGACCTGTGGCTCGCCAAGTGGGGCCTCGCGCTCGCCATCGTCGAGACCGTCGGAGCCCTGATCCTCGTCGGCATCGGCTACTACTTCGGCCTGCTCACCGCCGGCGCCGTCTGAGCCGCTCGCGGCCCCTCCGAGGTCCGCTCCCTCCGAGCCCTTCCCCCGCACGGCCTCTCCCCGGACGCCGCGCCGGGCCGGCCGGCGGGCGCGGGCCTCGTGCCGTTCGCCGAACCGATCAGCCGCGCAACCGACCAGACCGGGTGAAATTTCGCTAACCTACACATGATGGTCATTTGGGTGTCATCGGACGCCTCGACCATGAACGGGCCCAGGTCGGTCTCGAGGAAGGTCTGTCCCATGCCGCAGCTCGTCGTCCACCCGGACCCCCGCCGCGGGTCTCGCGTCCGGCACCTCATCGCGTCGGTCACGGCCCTGGCGCTCGTCGTGCTCCTCGTGACGGTGCAGCCCCAGGCCGCGAGCGCCTACCCGCCCGGCCTCCCGTCCAAGGCGGTGGCGCAGTCGGAGCTCGACGCGCTGCCGGTGCGTGCTGAGAGCGCGTCCGCCCCGTACGACCGGGACCTCTTTCCGCACTGGATCACCGTGAACGGGTGCACCACCCGCGAGACCGTCCTGAAGCGGGACGGCGACGGCGTCGTGGTGGGCAGCGACTGCTACCCGACGTCGGGCAGCTGGTACAGCGAGTACGACGGCGTGACCCGCACCGCTCCGGCCGACATCTCGATCGACCACGTCGTGGCGCTGGCCGAGGCCTGGTACTCGGGGGCGAGCACGTGGACGACGGCCCGGCGGCAGGACTTCGCGAACGACCTCACCGGGCCGCAGCTCATCGCGGTCACGGCCGAGGTGAACAGCTCGAAGAGCGACAAGGACCCCGCCGAGTGGGTCCCGCCGCTCGCGAGCAAGCGCTGCGCCTACTCGAAGATGTGGATCCACACGAAGTCGCGGTGGGGCCTGAGCGTGGACGCGGCCGAGAAGGCCGCGCTCCAGCCGCTGCTGGACTCCTGCTCGTACTGACCGCGCCGCGGGGCGCCCCCGTCACCGCGTGACCTGGGCGCCCGGCAGGTGGGCGAGGGCGCGGCGCAGCTCCTCCTCGGCGTCGAGCACGGCCTGGTAGGCGTCCCGGCAGGCGGCGTACCCGGCGCAGGCGGCGTCGACGACGGCGAGGGCCGACCGGGACAGCGCGTCGACCTCGCCGGGCTCGGCGCTCCCGCTCACCGAGGAGAGCCCGGCGGCCAGGTGCCGGGCGACACGCAGCCGCGCGACGCCGGTGGTGTGCAGCGTCCGGCCGGACTCCAGGGCCGCCGCGTACCCGTCGAACGTGTCGGCCACGGCGTCGAGGCCGTGCGTCCCGCGGGCCGCGGCCGAGCGCCCGCGCAGGGCCGTGCCCATGGTCCGCAGGCTCGTCGCGGCGTCCCGGACGGCGCGCGCCCGGCCGCGGACCTCCGCGGGGCTCCCACCCGGCAGGTGGCCGGCGGTCACCTCCCAGTCCGACGCCGCGGCCCGGAGGTCGCCCACCAGGATCTCGACGTACTCCGGGACGTCGAGGTGCTCGAAGCCCTGGCGCCGGCGGCTCAGCTCGTCGATCCGGCTCTCGCACAGGTCGACGAGGTCGCTGAGGCTCACGCCGGCCCTTCGACGGAGGACGGCGCCTGGTCGGTCGTGCGCACCGGGCGGACCGGCAGGCCACCCGGCCCCGTGGGCCGGTCGAGCGCGGGAGCCGACTCGGCCGACTCCTCGGGCCCGGCTCCGGCCACGGGTCGCGCCGGTGCGGGCGCGGGCTCCGGCGTGCGCTCCGCGACACCGGCCGGCGCGAGCGGCCGCATCACCGACAGGACACGCTGGATCTTGGCGATCTCGCGGAGCGCGGCGGCCGGGTCGGCCTCCAGACCCACCGTGCGCAGCACGTCCCCGACGGCGGCCCGCACCGCCGTCGGCCCGTGCACCACCGCCTCGCCGAGCGCGATGACGTCGGCGAGCCCCGCCAGCCGCACGGTGATGGCGACGCGCCGCGTCGTGGGCCAGCCGACGCCCGCGGCGTTCAGCCGCTGGACCGAGCGGGCGATGGTCTCCGGGCTCATCGGGTGCCCACCGCCGTGCCGACGTCGGCCCTGCGCTGCTCTGCCATCCAGCTCCCTCTCCGGCGTCCCCGCACGTCACAGGGATTTTCGGCAGCCTAGGCGGCGGGCGGCCGGGGCAACATGGGGAGCGATCCCCATCGCGAGGCCGGAGACCGCGCGGCGCCGGGCCGCCGCCGTCGGGCGTCCGAGGACTGTTGACGGATCACCGCATTGCCGTGAGTCTGGTCGGGCCGCCGGCCCGCGGGCCGCGTGCGCACTGCTCCACTCTCCATCGACGGACGAAGTACGAGCACAGGGAGAACCGATGACAACGCTGTCAGAGACGCCCTCGCACCGCACGCACCGACGCATCAGGAGACGCCCCGGCGCACGCCCCGGGCGGCAGGGCCGCGGCCTCGCGGCGGCACTCGCCGCCGCCGGACTGTTGGCGGTGCCGTTCGCCGCCGCTCCCCCGGCCCACGCCGACGCCGCGGCGGCGTCCGCGGCCGTGCCCGTGGCGCGGGCCGCGGCCACCGAGGCGACGCCGTCAGCCCTGCTGGCCGAGATCTGCGACCTCTACTGCGACGCCAGGGACCCGGCGTCCGCGGCCGGCGACCGCGTACCCGTCACCGCCACGATCCACGGCCGGACCCTCCGCCTCCACGTCTCGGACCCCGACGTGATGGGCTGGGGCTCGATCGACGGCGGCCAGCCGGGCGACGAGGTCTGGCTGGACCGGTCGTTCGACGGCGGCAGGACCTGGGCGTCCGGCAGCCGGCTCGGCGCCACGACCGTCCCGGGCGGCTCCACGGGCTGGCGCACGCAGATGTACAACGTCGACGACTGGAGCAACGTCGGCGTCGGCGCGCTGCGGGCCTGCGGCAAGGCGGGCGACCGCGCCGAGATCGCCTGCACGGCGTGGGCCCGCAACGACCGCAACGCGTGGAGCCGGTCCACTCAGGCCGCGACTGCGCTCATGATGCTCTGGGACCGGGACACGGGCCTCTTCGAGACGAACGGCTGGTGGACGGGCGCCAACGCGCTGACCGCCGTCATCGACAACGCCCGGATCAGTGGGATGAGCAGCTACCGGTACGCGATCGCGCAGACCTACGACAAGAACGTGAACGCGCGCGACGGCCAGTTCCGCAACGAGTACCTGGACGACACGGGCTGGTGGGGCCTGGCCTGGGTCGCCGCCTACGACCTGACCGGCGACAGCCGCTACCTGAGCACGGCCCGCGCCGACGCCGACCACATGCGCGCCTACTGGACCGCGAAGTGCGGCGGCGGCGTGCAGTGGAACACCGGCATCGCCTACAAGAACGCCATCACCAACGAGCTGTACGTGCAGCTCAACGCGGCGCTGCACAACCGCATCCCCGGCGACACCACCTACCGCCAGCGAGCGGTCGAGGGCTGGGAGTGGTTCCGGGACAGCGGCATGATCAACTCCGGCAACCTGGTCAACGACGGGCTGAACGACACGTGCGCCAACAACGGCCAGCCCACCTGGACGTACAACCAGGGCGTGATCCTCGGTGCCCTGGCCGAGCTGCACCGGGCCACCGGCGACGCGGCGCTGCTGGAGACCGCCCGCGACCTGGCCGACGCCTCGACCGGTTCGTCCGCCCTCAACCCCGGCGGGATCCTCCGCGAGGTGAACGAGGGCGACGACTGCAACAGCGACGGCGCCTCCTTCAAGGGCGCCTACGTGCGCGGCCTGGGCAAGCTCAACGCCTACCTGGCCGATCGCCCGTACGGCGCCTACCTCGACCGGCAGGCCGAAGCGGCGTACGGCAACGACCGCGACGCGCTCGGCATGTACGGCCCGCACTGGGCAGGGCCGCTCGTGCGGCCCGCGACGGGGCACGGCTGCCAGCAGGGCGCGCTGGACCTGCTGAACGCGGCGGAGGCCGGCTAGGTCCCACCGGTCCGACGCACAGGTCACCCCCGTGACCTGTGCGTCCGACACTGGGCGGGGTGGTTCCGGGCCGCCGCGGCAAATCATCTTGCCGTTCCTGGGAGAATGAGGGGTTGTGAGTACCGAGCCTTCTTCCTCCCCCGTGTCCGACGGCGACCGTGGCCGCGCGGGCGGGGGCCGGAACCGACGTCGTGGCTCGGGCAGGCAGACGAGCAACCCGACCCGCCGGCCGCGCCGCTCCGGGCCCCAGCGCGTCACCGCCGCGCAGCTCGAGGCGGCGGCCGCCAAGCGCGCCGCCGTCGAGATGCCGCCCATCACCTACCCGCCGCAGCTGCCCGTCTCGGCCCGGCGCGAGGACATCGCCGCGGCGATCCGGGACAACCAGGTCGTGATCGTCGCGGGCGAGACCGGCTCGGGCAAGACGACGCAGATCCCGAAGATCGCGCTGGAGCTGGGGCGCGGCCGGACCGGCCAGATCGGCCACACCCAGCCCCGCCGCCTGGCCGCGCGCACCGTCGCGGAGCGCATCGCCGAGGAGCTCGGAACACAGCTCGGCGGCGTGGTCGGCTACCAGGTGCGGTTCACCGACCAGTCCAGCGACGAGACGCTGGTCAAGGTCATGACCGACGGCATCCTGCTCGCCCAGATCCAGCGCGACCCGCAGCTGCTCGCCTACGACACCATCATCATCGACGAGGCGCACGAGCGGTCCCTCAACATCGACTTCCTGCTCGGCTACCTGTCGCGACTGCTGCCCCAGCGCCCCGACCTCAAGCTGATCATCACGTCGGCCACCATCGACTCCGAGCGGTTCGCCGGCCACTTCTCCCCCGCGGCCCTGGCCGCGCGGGGCGGCGCGCCCGAGTACGTCACCGACGTGCTGCCAGACCTCGCCCCCATCGTCGAGGTGTCCGGCCGCACGTTCCCCGTCGAGATCCGGTACCGGCCGCTCTCGCCGGACGAGGGGCCGGAGGACGGGTCCTCGCAGGTCGAGCCTGCCGAGAGCACCGGTGGGTCTCGACAGGCTCGGCCGGCGAAGGCGAAGAAGGGCAGGGCGCGCGGCAACGAGGAGAAGGACCTCGTCACGGGCATCATCGAGGCCTGTGACGAGCTGATGCGGGAGGGCAGCGGCGACATCCTCGTCTTCCTCTCCGGCGAGCGCGAGATCCACGACGCCGCCGACGGCCTCGCCGGCCACCTCAAGGAACGCGCCCGCGACCCGAAGCACCCGCAGCACGTCGAGATCCTGCCGCTGTACGCGCGGCTGTCGAGCGCGGAGCAGCACCGCGTCTTCCAGCAGCACGCCTCGCGGCGCATCGTGCTGGCGACCAACGTCGCCGAGACGTCGCTGACCGTCCCGGGCATCCACTACGTCGTGGACCCCGGCACGGCGCGCATCAGCCGCTACTCCAAGCAGACCAAGGTACAGCGGCTGCCCATCGAGCCGGTGTCGCAGGCCTCCGCCAACCAGCGCAGCGGCCGCTCCGGCCGTGTCGCCGACGGCATCGCGATCCGCCTCTACTCGCAGGAGGACTTCGACGGGCGGCCCGAGTTCACCGAGCCCGAGATCCTGCGCACCTCCCTGGCGTCGGTGCTGCTGCAGATGATCTCGGTCGGCGTCGTCAGCACGCCCGACGACGTCGCCCGGTTCCCCTTCGTGGAGCCGCCGGACACGCGCGCGATCCGCGACGGCGTGCAGCTCCTCACCGAGCTCGGCGCGCTGGAGGAGGTCGACGGCGTCACCCGGCTCACCGAGGTGGGCCGCACGCTCGCGCAGCTCCCGATGGACCCGCGCCTGGCGCGCATGGTCATCGAGGGCTCGAAGCACGGCGTCGCCCGCGAGGTCGCCATCGTGGCGGCCGCGCTGTCGATCCAGGACCCCCGCGAGCGCCCCGCCGAGCAGCGGGCGCAGGCCGACCAGCTGCACGCCCGGTTCGCCGACCCGCGCTCCGACTTCCTCACCTACCTCAACCTCTGGGAGTACGTGCGGGAGCAGCAGCACCTGCTGTCCAGCTCCGCGTTCCGGCGGCAGTGCAAGGCCGAGTACCTGAACTTCCTGCGCATCCGCGAGTGGCAGGACGTCGTGGCGCAGCTCCGCGAGATGGCCAAGCCCCTGGGCATCGAGATGTCGTTCCAGCCCCGGCACCGGCGTCCCGCCGACGCCGAGCGGCCGGCCCCGGCGCAGGACGGCGCCGAGCCCGAGCCGACGTCGTACCGGCAGACCTGGGACGACGACACGATCCACCGGTCCCTGCTGGCCGGGCTCCTGTCGCAGCTCGGCATGCAGGACACCGGGGAGGTCAAGGCCTCCGCCGTCGCGCACCTGCGGGGGGCGCAGCGCGAGATCGCGCTGAAGCGGGCGAAGAAGCAGGCCCGCAACGAGTACATCGGCGCCCGTGGGGCGCGGTTCGCGATCTTCCCCGGGTCGCCGCTGTCCAAGAAGCCGCCGGTGTGGATCATGGCGGGCGAGCTCGTGGAGACCAGCCGCCTGTGGGCGCGCGACGTCGCCCGCGTCCAGCCGGAGTGGGCCGAGGAGCTCGCCGGGCCGCTGGCGAAGCGCACCTACTCCGAACCGCACTGGTCCAGCAAGCAGGGCGCCGCGATGTGCACCGAGAAGGTACTGCTGTACGGGGTGCCCATCGTGTCCGACCGCCGCGTGCTCTACGCGAAGGTGGACCCGGAGGCGGCGCGCGAGATGTTCGTGCGGCACGCGCTCGTGCAGGGTGAGTGGACCACGCACCACCGGTTCTTCCACGACAACCGCGCCCTCCTCGAGGAGGCCGGCGAGCTGGAGGCTCGCTCCCGGCAGCGTGGCCTGGTCGCGGACGAGGACGACCTCTTCGCCTTCTACGACGAGCGCGTCCCCGACTCCGTCGTGTCCGCGGCACACTTCGACCGCTGGTGGTCGCGGGCGCGCAAGGAGACACCGGACCTGCTCACCTTCACCATGGAGCAGCTCGTCGGCGACGCCTCCGTGGACACCGCCGAGTTCCCGGAGACCTGGCCGCAGGGTGAGCTCTCCCTGCCGCTCACCTACCAGTTCCAGCCCGGGTCCGACGCCGACGGCGTCACCGTGCACATCCCCGTGGCCGTGCTCGCCCGCGTGGTGCCCGACGGCTTCGACTGGATGGTGCCGGGGCTCCTCGAGGAGCTGACGGTCGCCACCATCAAGTCGCTGCCCAAGACCGTGCGGCGCGAGCTGGTGCCGGCGCCCGACGTGGCGCGCGACATCGTCGCCTGGCTGCGTGCCGAGGCCCCCGCCTGGGAGGACATCGCGCGGGCCGGCGACATGGCCGAGCCGTACACGGCGGCGTTCACCCGGGCGGTACGCGCGCTGCGCGACGTCGTGGTGCCGCCCGAGGTGTGGGACGACGAGCGGGTCTCGCGGCTGCCGCGGCACCTCCGGGTCACGTTCCGGGTCGTCGAGGAGCGCGGGCGGGGGCGGTCGGCTTCTGCCGTGGTGCTGGACGAGTCGAAGGACCTGGTGCTGCTGCAGCGGAAGTTGGCGGCTCGGGCGGAGGCGGCTGTGCGGTCGGCGGTGCGGGGTGCTGTGGGGGCTGCTCTTGCTGAGGCTCGGGCTGCTGCCGTTGCTGGCGGGGCTGGGGCTGCTTCGGCTGGGGCGGGCGCGGAAGGCGAAGACCCCCGCGCGGACGCGTTCACGGACCCCAGGGGGCCCTCAATTTCGGGAAGAGGTACGTCCGCGCGGGGGTCTTCGCCGTCCGCGCCCTCCGTAGGGGCGTCGCCTGCTGTGGTGGGCCGCCGCTCCGGTGCTGGGGTGGGTGGCGGGGGTGTTGGTGTTGACGGGCTTGCTGGTGGGACTGTTGTCGGGGAGCAGAGTGGGCTGACTACCTGGCCCGGTGGGCTGCCCGACGGCGGGGTGTTGCCCGGGTCGGTGTCCACCGATGTGGGGGCCGGGGTCGTGGTGCGGGGGTTCCCGGCGCTCGTCGAGGAGGTCGCGCCCAAGGTGAAGGGGCAGGCGCGCAGCGTCGGCGTGGCCCTGCGGATCCTGGCCGACGAGAACGCGCAGGCCGCGGCGCACGCCGCCGGCGTACGGCGGCTGCTGGTGTCGGAGGCCGCGCTCGGGACCGGACGGATCACGTCGCGGTGGACCGGGACGCAGTCGCTCACGCTCGCGGCGTCGCCGTACCCGAGCACCGAGGCGCTCGTGGCAGACCTGCAGCTCGCGGCCGTCGTCTCGCTGACGTCAGGCGCGGACGCGGCGCGGTACGACACGCCTGCGGGCGGGCCGGACGCCGCCTCGGTGCGGTCGGCGGCGGAGTACGCGGACGCGCTCGCGTTCGTGCGCAAGCACCTGGAGGACGAGGTGCACCGCGTCGTCGGGCACGTGGTCGCCGCGCTGTCGGCGAGCCGGGCGCTCGAGGCAGAGATCCGCGCGTCGGGCAGCCTCGCACTGCTCAACACGCTGCAGGACCTCCGCGAGCACCGCGCGAGCCTGATCCACGACGGGTTCGTGTCGGCGACGCCGCCGCGGCGACTGCCGCACCTGGCGCGCTACCTGCGGGCGGACTCCCACCGGCTGACCAAGGCGACGGAGAACCCGGCGCGCGACTCGGACCTCGCCTGGCGGATCGGCGACGTGACCGCCGCCTACGAGAAGGCACAGGCCACGTACGCCGCGGGCGCCCCCGACGCCGCGCGTGCCGCCGAGCTCGCCGAGGTGCGCTGGATGCTGGAGGAGCTGCGCGTCTCACTGTTCGCGCAGCAGCTCGGCACGGACGGCCCGGTCAGCGAGAAGCGGATCCGGAAGGTGCTGGCGCCGGGTGGTTGGTGACGTCGGCGCGACGACGAAGGGGCGGGGTGCGGCTGTCCGCACCCCGCCCCTCCGTCGTCCGGCACTCAGCGCCTGTAGGCCGCCCGGCCGTAGCCGCTCATCAGCGGACGCTCGCCCTTCTTGACGAGCACCACCTGGACGGCGGTGACCCGCTTGGTGTAGCTCTCGGTGCCCGCGCCGCCACCGTTCCTGGCCCACCCCAGCCAGCCGGTCCCGGCAAGGTAGGTCCGGTAGTAGATGTCGTACTGCTTGGCCATCTCGCCGGTGAGCCGCATCCGGTACGCGGACGTGCGGTCGGTACGGTGATAGGTGCCCGCCACCTTGGTGTCGCCCACCCAGGACCGCCAGCCGTCGCCCTCGACCTTCGCCGACACCTGGACACCGCCCGAGTACCGCTGGCCGTTGACGTCGACGCGCACGGCGTTCAGGCGCTGCGAGGTACTGGTAAGCCCGGCGGTCGAGCCGCCGTGGACAGCCGTCTTCCAGCCCGTCGGCCGCAGGTAGGGCTGGACGGTCACTTGGTTCTGGGTCGCCTTGTCGTAGAAGGGCGCGTTCCCGGTGCCGGACGCCGAACGCCGCGTGCCCTTGGGCAGCACCCGCATCTCGACCGCCTCGATGCGATAACCGAAGCCGGTCGTTCCCGAGTTCTCGCCGTTCTTCGCCCAGCCGAGCCAGCCGTACTTCGGCACGTAGGCGCGGTACCAGACGTCGTAGTAGGGAGCGATCGGGCCACCCAGCTTGGTGTGGAACGCCTCCAGGCGGCGGTTCTGGCCGATGCTGCCGACGTAGTAGGTGTAGTCCTTCCTCTGGATGCCCACCCATCCGCGACCCTGGACGTACCCCTCCGTCTCAAGCCAGATGTCGGAGTCGGTCGAAGGAAAGACCGATCCCGTGTAACCGACGCCTCCCACACTGGAAAAGAGCGCCTCGACCGACGCGCCACGACCGATGGAGCCAGCGGTCTGCCCGTCCGAGTTCGGCATGTACGTGTAGTCAGGCACCCAGCGGCTCTCGGTCATCTTGACGCCGTAGTACACACGCAGCGATCGCCGATCGCCGATCAGCACCGCAGGGGAAGTCACCGAACGCGGCGTCATCCGGGGTCCGTGAGCGGTCACCCGCACACCGATGCGGTGCCCCTCGTCCGTCGGTGGGCTCACGTACTGTGCGCCCGTGGCGCGAGCGATCGCCTTCCCATCCCGGAACCACTGGTAGGTGTACGACTGCGGCGCCGGGAAGAAGCCCGACGCCTCAGCGTCGAGATGCGGTTCCGTGGTGGGGTTCCCGTGCCACGTCGTGATCTTCCCGGCGCCCCCGGTGAACGAGCACGAGCCGCCGCAGATCCGCGCGGTGTCCGTGGCGACGTCGGCGCCGGGGAATTGTTCGTACTCGACGCGGAGGTCGCGGAAACCGGTCCCGACCTGGCTCTCGGAGATCAGGACATCCTTGACCCGACGGTCGAACGTCGCCCGTGCGAGATCGGTCGTTCCGTTGCGGAGCGTGACCGCGCCCCGTGCCGCCATGATGCCGTCCCGCGTGCGCAGGTCGGGCGTCAGGGTGAGCCGGAGCGGGATCATCCCGTCGCCGGGCAACGTGTCCTCGAGCTCGGCGACCGAGACCACGGGCGGCGCATCCTGAGCTGCGCCTGGTTCTGCCACTTTGGCGCTGCGCATGGTCGCCACACCGAGCAGTCCCGTCCTGTCGACCTCGGCCACCCACAACGTGTGCACTCCTGGAGTGGTGGGGACGAACGGGATGACGACGTTTTCGGCGACAGGGACGGTCGTCCACTCGGTCGGCTCGTCCGTGTATGAGGTGGAGGTGCCATAGGCGAACGAGACGGCATCGGCGGTCAGCGGGGACGCGACGACGAAGGCGCCTGGCACGCCAGCACCACCACGTCCGAACTTGCCATCGGGATAGATGGCATCGGCGGCCAGGAAGGGAAGAACCGAGAGCGCACGTCCCGGGGCACGGTGCAGAAGGAACGAGCACTCGGCCGCGGGGCCGGATTGTGTGCCGTCCTCGGTCTGCGCGCGGATCACCAGGGTGTTGACGCCGTTGTCCGTCAGCCGGTCCGACATGACGACGTAGCTCACCACGCCGTCCACGACTGGACGTACCTGCTGGCTAGTCAGCTGACCTGTCGCATCAAGGGTCTCGATCCGGGCATGCGTGACCCCAGGGCCGTCGAACGTCGCGTCGAAGAACGCCCTTCCGGGGTCGGGCCGCTCGAGCACGACCGTGATCTGATCTGCGCCGCACGCCTGATCCTCGAGCACGATGCTCGACGGTGCCGGCAGGTCGGTCACGTCAGCACTCGCCGGGGCCGCCGGCACCAGCACCGACGATGCGACGAGCGCTCCGCCCGCGAGCGCCGCGCCGGCACGGATCGCTCTGTCCCGAAGCGCACTGCTCGGGACCGCAATGGGTCGAAGGGGATTCAAGTGGTCGTCCTCCCAAGGACCCCTCAGGGGTCGCCAAGGCCCCGCACAGATGGATGGGGGGCCTCGCCGAGACTAGGACCTGCGCGAACGGCGCAACAACGAAGTTTCGGGAAGTTCACCCGGAGCGGCGTCCAGGGATCTCGTCCCGCACTCAGGGGCAATCTCCGGGGCAGCCCGGATGCCGCCCTGCACACGGCGCACGTACCGTCGAGAACATGAGCACACAGACCATCTACCGTCCCCGCGAGGGCCGCATGATCGGCGGCGTCTGCGCCGGCATCGCCCGCCGATTCGACTGGAACCCCACCGTGGTGCGGGTCGTCGCCGTCGCCTCGATCCTCATCCCGGGCCCGCAGTTCCTCGCCTACCTCATCTGCTGGGCCGTCATCCCGAACGAGCGACCGGCGGCCTGACACCGGACGACCCGCCCGGCGACGGCCCCTCGGCCCACCCCGACGCTTCCCAGGGCCGGTTCAGGGACGGTCCGGGGGATCACCGGATACCCGGCAGGGCCGGCCGCACGTACCGTCGAAGACATGACCACACAGACACTCTCCCGTCCGCGCCAGGGGCGCATGATCGCCGGTGTCTGCGCCGGCATCGCCCGCCGTTTCGGCTGGGACCCGACGCTCGTCCGGGTTCTCGCCGTCGCCTCGATCTTCATCCCGGGGCCACAGTTCCTCGCGTACATCGCGTTCTGGATCCTCATGCCCAACGAGGACTGACCCCCGCTCCCACCCCGACACGCCAGGCCCGGGTTTTTCACCCGGGCCTCTGGCGTGTCGTCGTACGTTTCTGCAAGGCTTTGCAGCAAGATCCGGAAACGGCCGTGCAACGCCGCACGCGCCTCAGCCGGGACGACGCCGCAAGGAGCCGCCATGACGCGTCATCCGAACGTGCCCCGCCGCCTGCTAGCCACCCTGACGACGTTCGCCACCGCCCTCACGCTGGGCCTGGTCGCCACCGCCGCCACACCCGCCGCCGAGCCGGCTCGGGCCGCGACCCCGGAGCACGGCGACGGGGACGTCATCCTGAACCTGTTCCAGTGGACCTGGGACTCCGTCGCCGCGGAGTGCACCAACGTGATCGGGCCCGCCGGGTTCGGCTACGTGCAGGTCTCCCCGCCGATGGAGCACATCCGCGGCTCGCAGTGGTGGACGTCGTACCAGCCCGTGAGCTACCGGATCGAGTCCAAGCTGGGCACCCGCGCCGAGTTCGCGAACATGGTCGCCGCGTGCGACGCCGCCGGGGTGGGCGTGATCGCGGACGCCGTCGTGAACCACATGGCGGGCGCCGGCCAGTCCGGCACCGGGGTGGCGGGCACGCAGTTCTCGGACGACAGCTTCGCGGGGACGTACAGCGCGGCCGACTTCAACGACTGCCGCAGCAACATCTCGGACTACACCGACCGCTACCAGGTGCAGAACTGCCGTCTGGTCTCGCTCCAGGACCTGCGCACCGGCTCCGACTACGTCCGCGGCCGGCTGGCCGCGTACTTCGACGACCTGGTGTCCCTGGGCGTCGACGGGTTCCGGATCGACGCCGCGAAGCACATCCCGGCGTCCGACCTCGCGGCGATCAAGGCCCGGATGGGCAACCCGAACGTGTTCTGGGTGCACGAGGTGATCGGCGGCGCCGGCGAGCCGATCCAGCCGTCCGAGTACCTGGGCAGCGGCGACTCGCACGAGTTCAACTACGCCCGCCAGCTCAAGTCGGACTTCGACGGGCAGATCAAGAACCTGCGGTTCATCGGCGACGGCAAGCTGCCCTACGACCGCGCGGGCGTGTTCGTGGACAACCACGACACGGAGCGCAACGGCGAGTCGATGAACTACAAGTGGGGCGCCAAGTACGTCCTGGCCAACACGTTCCTGCTGTCGTGGCCGTACGGCTCGCCCTCGGTCTACTCGGGCTACGAGTTCTCGAACAACGACGCCGGGGCGCCGGGCGCCACCGAGACCACGGTCCCGGACGCGACCTGCGGCACCGGCCGGTGGACCTGCACGCAGCGCTGGACGGAGATCCGCGGCATGGTCGGCTTCCACAACGAGGTGGCCGGCACCGAGGTCACCAACTGGTGGGACGACGGCGGCAACCTCGTCACCTACGGCCGCGGCGCCAAGGGCTACGTGGTACTGAACAACACGGCGTCGGCCGTGCAGCGCTCGTTCCAGACGTCGCTGCCCGCCGGCACCTACTGCGACGTCGTCGCGTCGGCGAACTGTTCGGTCAAGCGCACCGTGGACGGCAACGGCTGGTTCACCGCCTCGGTCCCGGCCTACGGCGCGCTGGCGATCCACGTGGGTGCCCGCGGCTGACCCGGCGGTCCCGGTGGTCGAGCTTGTCGAGACCTGATGGGGTCTCGACCCGCCCGACCACCGGGGGCAGCACTCAGCGGAAGATCGTGCGGGCGCTGCCCAGGTCGAGGAACACCGTCTCGCCGGTCGCGTCCTGTACACCGTCGTTGTCGGTGATCGCGTACACGCGGCCGTCCCCGCCGATCGTGAGACCCTCGAGCTTCTCCTGCGTCCAGCCGTTCGTGGCGCGGAGCGCGGGCAGGACGTCGATCGCGAGCTTCTTGCGCAGCACCGGGACCGTCCCCGGACGCGGGTCACGCTTCGGCAGGTCCACCGTGTACACGGCCTTGAGCTTCGCGGCAGGCCCGTTGAGCTTGTCCCGCTCGATCACGGCGAGGGTGTCGCCGTCGACGACGGTGATCTCGGACAGGCCCACCCAGTCACCGTCGGCGGACGGCCCGGACAGCTCGTAGCCGAACCAGGTCCACTCCCCCGTCCCGACGTCGTAGCGGCCGATGCGGGCATAACCGCCCACGCCGTCGTCGGTGGTCAGGCCTCGCTGGAGCGCGACGAACAAGTGCTCGCCGTCGCGGTCCACGGTGCCGGTCACGCCCTCGATGCCCCACTTGCCGAGGCCCGCGGCGACGCCGTCGGGCAGGCTGACGCGCTCCTGCAGGCGGCCCGACGACGAGACGCGCACCAGCGCGTTCTCCGGACCGGTCGCGCCCTCGACGCCGAGCCAGAACCCGCCCGCCCTGCCGCGGACCGACGGCCGCGCCCAGATGCCCTCGGCGTCCAGGCCGACGGGCTCGCCGTTCTCCGTGACGACGATCTCGCGGTCGATGACGGCGGGGCCGTTCTTCGAGCCGCGCGACCCGGCGGTCGAGACGGAGAGGATCGACGTCGGCGACTTCGCGGCGTCCGTCACGGTCCACAGGCGGTCACGCTCGGCCGGGTCGGCCGAGAGCGCGCCGAGCGCGGTCCAACCGATCGGCTTCCTCGTGCCCGCCGAGGTCTTGGCATCGGCGGACACGACCGTGGGGAAGGCCGGCTCGGCCCCGAGGCGGGCGTACCGCTGCCCCTTGCCGAACAGCGAGACGGACGCCCGGACGCCGTCCTCGGCCGCGTCCTCCTCGGAGGAGACGACGAGCAGGTTCCGTGACGGGACCGGCAGGATCCCCTCCGGACCGTTCGTCGTGGCCAGCACCTGCACGAACCGCGGCCTCGCCGGGCGCGACACGTCGTAGACGGCCACGAAGTTGGAGCGCTCGGAGCCGACGAACGCGTAGCGGACGCCGTCGAGCGTCGCGATCGCGAGGCCCTCCATCTCCACGCCCTTCTTGCCGGCGCGGTCCTCGTTGTGCAGCCCGACGCGGACGGCGAGCTCCTCCACGGAGGATCCCGCGTCCCAGACGACGTCGCCGGTCGCGGCCTCGAAGACCGTCCAGCCGCGCGTCCCGCCCTTCCAGTCGCCCTCGTTCGCGGTGGCGACGTGCTCGTCGTCGATCCAGCCGATGGCGTCGGGCTCGCGCGGGGCCGCCTCGACGGAGCCGGTCTGGTCGATCGCGCCGTCGTCCTCGGCGTCCACGCCCTCCAGCGCGACGGACCCCGCCGAGAAGACGTTCTCCAGCTCGCCGGTCTCGACGTCCAGCACCGCGACGCCGTTGTTCTCCTGCAGCGTCACCGCGACCTTCGTGTCGGACGGGTCGATCGAGACGTACTCGGGCTCCGCGTCCTGCGGGGTGTCCAGGCCGGCGGCCGCGAGCGCCGCCTCGTCGAGGGCGACGGGGCGCACCCGCCAGGCGGCGGGGTCGGTGCCGGGGAGGTCGACGAACTGCAGGAACCCGGCAGGCGCCTGCGGGAGGTCGCCCTCCTCGCCCTCGCCCGTGTCGGGCAGGGCGTCCTCGTCGCGCTGGTTCTCCATCGCGACGACGGCGTGGGCGCCGTCGTGCGTGACGGCGATCGAGTCGGGCTGGCCGCCCAGGTCGATCGAGCGCACGAGGGTGCGCGTCGCGAGGTCGACGACGTCGAGGCGCCCGGACGGCGCGGTGAACGACGTCGAGCTGTCGACGACGACGAGCACGTGGTCCCCGACGATCGCGACCGACGTCGGCTCGTCGTGCTCCGAGCCGAGTTCCGCGAGCGACAGGGTGCCCAGCCCCCGCGGCCTCGCGGGGTCGCTGAGGTCGACGAAGCCGATGCGGCGCGCGGCGGCGTCGGTGTGGACGAGGGTCCGGCCGTCCTCGCTGACCGCGGAGATCTCGGCGACGGTCGCGTCGGCCGGGTCGGTGCCCGCGGGGACGTTCTCGAAGACGGGGTAGGTGGCGAGGCGGTGGAAGGTCTCGCGTGCGCTGGTCGCGCCGAACGATCCGGTCGACCCGGTCGGGACGTGGTGGCCGGCGGCGACCGCCGGGAACGTGCTCAGGCCGAGCGCGAGAACCGCGCCGGAAGCGATGAAGGCCGCATGGCGGCGGTGAGGAGACACGCTCGGCACCGTCGCGCGATCCGGTGTCGGTGGGAGGACCGCGGGCTGGCCCGGGGGTGTCGCGTAGGTGAACTTCCGGGCTCTGGTGCCGGGTGGTACCCGACCCGCGCGGATAGGCTCGACGGCGTGACCGTCCTTGCCGAGCTACGTGCGCTCCTGCGCCTTCCCGGGTTCCGCAAGCTGTTCGCGGTCCGCCTCGTGTCCCAGGCCGGCGACGGCATGTTCCAGGTGGGGCTCGCGAACCTCCTGTTCTTCAGCCCGGAGTCGCAGGGTTCGGCCTCCGCGATCGCGGGCGCGTTCGCGGTGATGCTGGCGCCGTTCACGATCGTGGGCCCGTTCGCCGGCGTGTTCCTGGACCGCTGGCAGCGGCGTCAGGTCCTGGTGTTCGGCAACGCCGTGCGGGTGCTGATCACCGGGACGATGGCGGTGCTCATGCTCACCCAGGGCGTCACGCCGGCGATCTACGTGCTGGGCCTCGCCGCCCTGAGCGTCAACCGGTTCCTGCTCGCCGGCCTCTCGGCGGGCCTGCCACGCGTGGTCCAGGGCGATCTGCTGCTCACGGCCAACGCCCTCACCCCGACGCTCGGCGCGGGCGCGGCCTTCCTCGGGGGCGGCCTGAGCTTCGTGCTGAGTCTCGCGATACCGGCTGGCCGGGTGCACGACGCCACCGCGCTGGCCTGCGCGTGCGTCGTCATGGGGTGCGCCTCGCTGCTGGGGCTGCGCATGTCGCGCACGCTGCTGGGTCCGCTGGAACCCGCCGCCGGCTCGATCCGCAACGAGCTGGCGGTGGTGGTCCGCGGCCTGGTGGACGGCGCCCGTTACCTCGCCGCCCGCCGCACCCCCGGGCAGGCGCTGCTCGTCATGGCGCTGCACCGCTTCCTGTACGGGGTGGTGTTCATCGCGTCGATCCTGATGTCCCGCAACCTGCTGGCCGACCCCGCCGACCCGACCGCCGGGCTCGCGACCTTCGCGACCGTGATCGCAGCGACCGGCATCGGGGGCGGGCTCGCGATCCTGCTCACCGCCGTGCTGGCCCGGCGCATGGCCCCGCAGTCCTGGATCGCGGTGATGCTCCTGGTCGCCGGCGTCTCGCAACTCATCCTGGTGCCGGAACCGGGCTTCGCCACGGTGGTCACGGCCGCCGGGCTGCTGGGCCTCGCGGCGCAGGGCGCCAAGATCGCCGTCGACACCATCGTGCAGCGCGACTCCGAGGACGCCTATCGCGGCCGCGCGTTCGCCTTCTACGACGTGCTCTACAACGCCGCCTTCGTGGGAGCGGCAGCCCTCGCCGCCTTCCTCGTGCCCGACGCCGGCTGGTCACCCGGGCTCTTCGTCGCTCTCTCCGTGGGGTACGTCGCGGCAGCGCTCCTGTTCGGGTTGCGGGGCACTCGCACGGCAGCGCTGGTGCGGCAACCGCTAAGCGGGTGAATTTATGGATGAGGTCCGGTCTTTTGAGGCGAACATGCCTGTTTTGCCGGTCGAACGGTGCAAGGATTGAGACTAGTTACCTACAGGGACTGGAGGCTCCCGTTCATGTCCGACGCACCCGCCGTCACACCGACGCCAACTTGGGGAGAGGTCTTTCCCTGGTTTCGTGAGGTCATGGCCGAAGACGACGCCTGGTACGTCGGCAAGGTCGACAACAAGACCGATGTCGGCGTCGCGCGCCTTGCCGACGCCGCGGTGACCCGGCTCAAGCCGCTTCCCGTCGGCCGCCTCTACCCCGCAGTGCGGCGGGTCGAGCGGCTCGACGACCTCACCTGGCCCAAGCACCGACTGCTCAACGCCCTGCACCGGGGCGGCTGCTTCACCGGGGACGACCTGTCGTACATGGTCATCGCCGAGATGCTCTCCTGGGAGTCGGTCGGCCCGATCATCGTGAAGCAGATCCTCGAGGTCGTGGCGCTGGAAGAGATCCGAGCCAGCTCCGCGAAGTAGTACACGTTCTCTGCCTTGACGGTGGCCGGATCAGGGGTAACGGCCACCGCCAGGCGCCGGGCCGCGACGACGGCGCACGGCACGGCGACCAGCATCAGCCCCCCGCAGGACCTGCACCGCGGCATACCCGGTGCCCAGTACCCGCACCGCGCTCGGGCAGCACGCTCGTCCACAAGGTGTGGACCGACACTCCGTGATGTGCGGCACGCTGTGGACAACTCGGCCTGACGGTCCGGCCCGCCGTGGAACCATGGACGGGTGCCCACGCCGATCCCCGCCCCGCGCCTCCACCCCGCGGCCATCAGGCTGCTGGTGGGCAGCGGCGCGTTCCAGCGCGGCGAGGAGTACCAGCAGCAGGGCCGGGTCATCTCGTGGGAGTGGCTGCCGGACGACCTGCTCCTCATCTCGTGGGTGCGCGGCAGCGGCCGCAGCACGTACTCGTGCTCCATCGAGTTCAAGGCGGACCCGCCCGGCCCGCCGGTCGTCGTCGGCTCGGACTGCACCTGCCCGGTCCGGTCCGCCTGCAAGCACGTGGCGGCGACGCTCCTCGAGTCCGGCACGGACGGTCTGGCCTCGCTGGTCCGACCCGCCTCGTCGCTGAACCGGGCCCCGCAGGTTCCGGAGTGGAAGGCGGTCGTCCAGCAGCTCGTGCCCGCGGCGCCCGCGACCGCGCCGGCCGGTCCGGCGACCGACCCGGGGACGACGCTGGCGCTGCAGCTCCGGATCGACGGCTCCGCCGCCGCGCACACCCTGTCCCTGTCGATGCGGCCCGTCCAGCGCAACGACCGGGGAGCCTGGGTCGGCGGCAACGCCTCGTGGAGCTACATCCGCAACGGCTTCCTCCGCGGCGTCGACCCTGCCGTCCGGGAGTGGTTCACCACGCTCGACGCCCTCCGCGCCACGAGCCCGCGCGGCTACGGGTATCTCAGCACGGGCGACTGGATCAGCCTGGACGACGTGCTGCCCCGCCCGTTCTGGCACCACCTCGCCGACGCCGCCGAGCTCGGGATCGAGCTCGTCGGCAAGTCGAGGCGCGAGTCGGTGCGCCTGGCCCAGGAGGCGTCCGTCGCGCTGGACCTCTCGCTGCCCGACGGCGGCGCGCGCCTCGAGCGCACCGTCGCCTTCGACGGCGTGGTCACGGGTACGGCGTCGGTCGGTCCGCTGGGTCACCACGGCCTGTTCGCGGTGGAGGAGTCCTCCTCGGGCCGCACCATCACCCTGGGCCCGACGACGGCGCCGCTCACCGACCAGGAGCGCGCCGCGGTGCACCTCGCCGTCGTCGCGATCCCGGCCGACGCGGTCGACGAGTTCCTGGCCGACTACCTGCCGCTCCTGCGCCGGGAGGTGCGGGTCCGGGCCGACGCCGGCGTCGAGCTGCCGGAGCTCCCCCGCCCTGAGCTCGTCGTGTCCGTCGAGGCCGTCTCGGCGGCGGAGGTCCGGGTGACGTGGCGGTGGGCCTATCCGCCGTCGGACAAGGAGTACCCGCTGACCACAGCGCTGGAACCGGGCTCCGACCTGCGCGATCTCGCGGCGGAGGCCGCGACCCTCGGCCGGGCCGTCGCCGCGGTGCGCGAGGTGCCCGGCTTCGGCCACTTCCGGGTGGCGCCCGAGGTGTTCCGCGGGCTGCAGGCGATGGACTTCGCCACCACGGCGCTGCCCGCGCTCCGGGCCCTGCCGGACGTCCGGGTGGAGAGCGACGAGCTGCCCGAGTACCGCGGCCTGGAGGCCACCCCCGTCGTCAGCATGCGCGCCACCGACAGCGGCGACATGGACTGGTTCGAGCTGGGGGTCACCGTCACGGTCAACGGGCGCGAGATCCCGTTCGGGTCGCTGTTCGACGCACTGGCCCGCAACCAGAAGCGGTTCATGCTGACCGACGGCACCTGGCTGCGTACCGACCTGCCCGTGTTCGCGCAGCTCCGCGCCCTGATCGAGGAGGCGCAGCGGCTCTCCGACCAGCCGGGCAAGCTGCGGATCAGCCGGTTCAACGCCGGCCTGTGGGCCGAGCTGGAGGACGTCGCCGACGTCGTCGAGCAGTCCGACCGCTGGCGGCGCTCGGTGAGCGACCTGGTCGCGCTGACCGCCGACGGCGTGGACGGGCCCGAGCCGCTCCCGCCGCCCGTCGGCCTGAAGGCCGAGCTGCGGCCCTACCAGCAGCACGGTTTCGAGTGGCTCACCTTCCTGTGGCGCCACGGGCTGGGCGGGATCCTCGCCGACGACATGGGCCTGGGCAAGACGATCCAGACCCTCGCCTTCGTCGCCCAGGCCCGCCAGGAGGGCGCCCGGCCGCCGTTCCTCGTGGTCGCGCCGGCCTCGGTGGTGAGCAACTGGGCCACCGAGGCCGCGCGGTTCACGCCCGACCTCAAGGTGGTGACACTCCCGACGACCGCGCGAAAGGCCGGTACCTCGGTGGCGGACGTCGCCGCGGGAGCGGACGTCGTGGTGACGTCGTACGCCATCTTCCGGCTGGACTTCGACGCGTTCGCCGACGTCGGGTGGAGCGGCCTGATCCTCGACGAGGCGCAGTTCGCGAAGAACCACCAGACGCGCGCCAACGAGTCGGCGCGCCGCCTGCGGACGCCGTTCAAGCTCGCCATCACCGGCACGCCCATGGAGAACAACCTCATGGAGCTGTGGGCGATGCTCGCGATCGTCGCGCCGGGGCTGTACGGGTCGGCGATGAAGTTCCGGGAGGACTACGTCAAGCCGGTCGCGGGCGAGGGCGACTCGGGGCCGCTCCTGAACCGGCTCCGCCGTCGGATCAAGCCGCTCATGCTGCGCCGGACCAAGGGCCAGGTGGCGCCCGAGCTGCCCGAACGGCAGGAGCAGGTGCTCCGCGTCACCCTCGACCCCCGGCACCGCCGGATCTACGACACGCACCTGCAGCGCGAGCGGTCGCGCCTGCTGGGTCTGCTGGACAGCTTCGACGAGAACCGGGTGGCGGTGTTCCGCGCGCTGACGACCCTGCGGCGCCTGGCGCTGGACGCCTCGCTGGTGGACCCGGAGTACGAGGGCGTCGGGTCGGCCAAGCTGGACCTGCTCGCGGAGCAGCTCGCGGAGGTCGCGGCGGAGGGGCACCGCGCGCTGGTGTTCTCCCAGTTCACGTCGTTCCTGACGAAGGCGGCCGAAGTGTGCCAGGAGCTGGGGATCCCGTACGAGTACCTGGACGGGTCCACGCGGCGGAGGCCGGAGGTGATCGGCCGGTTCAAGGACGGGGCAGCGCCGGTGTTCCTCATCAGCCTCAAGGCCGGTGGGTTCGGGCTCAACCTGACGGAGGCCGACTACGTCTACCTCCTCGACCCGTGGTGGAACCCGGCGACGGAGGCGCAGGCGATCGACCGGACGCACCGCATCGGGCAGACGCGCAACGTGATGGTGTTCCGGCTGGTGTCCGAGAACACGATCGAGGACAAGGTGATGGCGCTCAAGGAGCGCAAGGCCCGGCTGTTCGACGCGGTGCTGAGCGACGACGCGGGCGCGTTCGCGGGGGCGCTGGGGGCGGACGACATCCGAGGGCTGCTGGAGGGCTGAGCCCTGCTGGCCTGTCCCGATCCACGGCCCCGACCGGTACGTTTACCCCGTGACTCCCGTTGCCGACCTGATCGGGGCTGTCGCCAGCCTCCTGTGGCCCCTGCTCGTCATCGTCGTGCTGCTGGTGTTCGGCCGGCAGCTCCTGTCGAAGCTGCGCAACTCCGACGACGTCACGCTGGAGATCGGCGGGCAACGACTCAACCTCAAGCAGGCGACGGACCAGCAGTCCGACATGATCACCGACCTGCAGCGTGAGGTGGCGCTGCTCAAGCGTCAGCTGGACGGCGTCCTGCCGACCCCTGGGACCGGGGTCCCCGGGCAGTCCCAGGGCGTGACCCCGCCCCCGGACGAGACCGGCTGGGCGTCGTCGGAGCGGGAGCGACGGGTCTCGGTCCCCGCGAACCTGCCGATCCTCTGGGTCGACGACCACCCGGAGAACAACGCGATGGTCACGGAATCGTGGCGGCGTGAGGGCGCCCAGGTCGACACCGCGCGCTCGACGGCCGAGGCGATGCGCCTCCTCGGGAGCCGCCGGTACGGACTGGTGATCTCGGACATGGGCCGGCACGAGTCCGGCGTCGACGTGCCGGACGCCGGACTCCGCCTTCTCGCCGAGGTCCGTGCGGCGGACGCTCACCTGCCGTTCGTTCTCTACGGGAACGTCGAGCCCGTCTCCGACGTGGCACGAGCTGCGGGCGCGACCCTGGTGACGGGCTCGACGTTCGAGCTGGTCGACTTCGCGAGCAAGCTGGGAGTGCTCCAGGGCGTCTGACGCCCGGCCGCCCGGCGTCAGCTCCCGGACCGTGCCGACCGGTTCCGCGTCGAGGCGAGCGCCCACGCGACCAGGACCGGCTGGCCGAGGAGCCGCAGAGCGCGCTTGCGGTCGGTGTCCAGGCCGAACGCGTTCCGGCGTCCCGCGTACTGCGCGACGTTCCCCGGGAAGACCGCGACGAAGAACGCGGCGGCCAGCGCCCCCAGACGGCGTCGGGCCGGCTGCTTCCAGGTGGCCACCAAGGCCGTACCGAGGCCGATCTCGAGGATCCCGGACCCGACCACGACGGTGTCGGGGTCGGCCGGGAACCAGCTGGGTACCTGGGCCTGGAACTCCTTGCGGGCCGTGGTCAGGTGGCTGATGCCGGCCGTGAGCAGGGCGGCGCCAAGAGCTACCTGGCCGATGCCGCGGAGGACGGAGGAGGTGGATGCCATGGGGTCCATCCTGGACTCCACGCTGCGACCGAGCATCCCGCGGGGAGAATGCGTCGCCTGGCAGTTCGTGCTGCTCACCGCGGTGTCGCCCGACTGTGCCCACCATGCTCATGGCTTCCCCCGGCCGATGAGATCTGGTGAGGTGTGCACATGGAATCTGCGTTCGAGAAGGCATTGCGCGCACGCATCATCTCCTGGGTTCAGGAGCGCGCCGAGGCGAACGGTGGGTTTCTCAATCGCGCCGAGCTGCTCGACTTCCACATCGACGGCCAGAAGTTGCCGATCATCGACTACTCGCGGGGAATCCGAAATCCCGCGTCCTTCGGGTCCACCCTGTCGATCGTCAGCGCCACCGACGGGCCCTACGACGACACCGAGTCCGAGGACGGTCTTCTCCACTACGCGTACCGCGAGGGAGACCCCTGGTCCGGCGACAATCGAAAGCTCCGCAATGCGATGGCCACGGGTGCTCCGCTGATCCTGTTCCGGAAGGAGGTGCCCAACATCTACACGCCCGTGGCCCCGGTCTACGTCGTCGAGGACTATCCCGAGGATCGCACCTTCATCATCGCTCTCGATGAGTCCTTCAACTATGTGCCCGACGTGCGACACATGCCTGAGCCCGATCGGATCTGGGCACTACGGCTCGCGAAGGAACGACTGCATCAGCCGGCCTTTCGCACCCGCGTCATCGTCGCTTACGACACCCAGTGCGCGGTATGTGAGTTGAAGTTCGGCTCGCTGCTCGACGCAGCGCACATCATCCCGGACTCACATGAGCGCGGAGTTCCGACGGTGAACAACGGCCTTGCTCTGTGCAAGATCCACCACGCTGCGTACGACCAGAACATGCTCGGCGTGACGCCGGATTACAAAGTTCAGGTCTCCCGCGACCTCCTCGAAAAGGTCGACGGACCGATGCTGAGGCACGGACTGCAGGAGATGCACGGCCGGACCATTCAACTTCCCCGGCGCCGTGCCGATCGTCCGAGCGCCGAGTTCCTAGCCTGGCGGTACGAGCGGTTCGGGGTCAGGACCTGATGAGTAGGCTGACCGGCTGCGGGAATGCGCAGTATCAGTTCCGGAGGAGCGCCTGAAGCTCACCGATCCGGATCTGCGTTGTGATCGGCTGCGTCGTGAAAGGAATCTGGCCGCCCTGCCCACCGCTGCTCTGCCATTCGACCGCCCAGTACGCCGTACCCGTGAGGGTCAGGGTGCCCGGGCTGCTGTTGAGGTCCGCACCGAACCCGCAGGTCGGCGACGGTTCCGCGCTGTTACGCCCGTCGTACGGTGTGCCGGGAGCGTTGGCCCCGTCGCAGGAGATGGCGCCAATCGTGGTGCCGTTCGCCGACGTCAGGGTCCACTCGACACGATCGAGAGTGCCGGCGGCCGTGACGGTCAAGCCACCGCCACCTGCGGAACGCGTGATCGGGCCGATCGTGTTCTCAGCACGGTTCGCGATCCACAACCAGATAGGCAGGCCGATGGTCCCGACCGCACTTGGATTACTGCCGGACGCCGGCGGAGTGGAACCGATCTGGCCCATGGAGAGATTCATGGCGGCTACGGCGCGCTGGGCGAGCTCCTCGGCCGATGGGCCTGTCGCTGCTGGGGCGCTCGGACGCCAATAGACGGCGTAGCCATCACAGGCTTCCGGAGGCGTATCGTTCTGCGCACATTCCGGCGGCGTGCATTCCACGAGAAAACCATCATCGTGGCCCTCCCAGTCGTTGCCGTCCTGGGGGTTGTCGGAGAACACGCGCTCATAGCATCGGCCGTTCCACGCACCGTACGGCGACGAACACGGGACTTCTTCCCCTTTGAAGCGGCAAACCTGCGGCCCTTCAACACCGCCACCGGGGTTGTCACCGCCACCGTCTTCTCCGCCTCCTCCGTGATCTTCACACGGGATGACGACGCCGTCAGGCATTGTCACCGGAATGCATACATCCGCCATCGCTGTGGGAGCTGGCGTGAGGAGGGACAGCAAAGCCGCAAGCGCTATCCCGAATGAGACAAGGCCGCCGCGAAACCTAGGCGCAACTCGTGATCTCAGCATGCCTTCTCCGGATGCGGCGTCTCCGTGTTGACCGTCCAGGCAGTATCCGGACCTTGGTGGCGAATCAGATACGAAAACATGTATCGGCTCGGCGCGCCCGCTTGGCGTGCAATTACGTTCCCACCTTTGTCGAAGTTCTTGACATCACTAAAATCGACGCAAGCCTCCAATGACACTGACTCAAAGCCATTATCATTCGGCTTATAGTCAGTAACTTCTGACTTGACAACCTCGGCGGAGCCGGTGGTGTACCGACCCTCAGTCGCCAGTTGCTCGAAAGCATCGCCCGTAGGACCCCAGATATCAGGGTTGCCCCAGAACGGGAGAAGCTTGTCCGCCCAATCCGTATAGCCGTTATTCGCCACCTGCGCCGTAGTCTCGTAGTACTTCACGAGCCGCGCCTTCGCGTCCGCGATGTTCTTGGCCTTGATCTGCTCCGGCGTCGTCGGCGATGCGGACGGTTCCGGAGCCGGGCTCGCCGAAGGACTCGCGGAAGCCGACGCCGAAGGGGACGATGATCCCGGTCCGGGGATCGCACCCTGGACCGTCTCCGGCTCGAACACACCCGACCGCACGACCGCGAACGCCGCCACCGCTATGACTGCGACCCCGATGAGGACGGCGATGGTGCGCTTGGGCGTGATGGCGGACGAGACCATCGGCGACTCCCTCAACTTCGGGCACAACTCAGTGAACACGGCCGGAACAAGGGTGCGCTACATCCGTCTTCCCGGCAAGGCGCGTCCGTGATAATTCACAACATCTCGCCAACACAGGGCAAGCGCTGGCCACAAACGTGCCATGCTCCTCCCTTGGCGACCGTCGCCGTCATGTCGATTCGTTGCGTATACGCAACTCGGGTGGCGAATGTTGCAATGCCTCTACAGGCTTGAGCCATGAACCTTCTGACTGTCCGAACCGAGCCCCTCCACCGGACCGGTGAGCGATGAACATGTTCCGGCGCACCGAGTCCGGCCCCGAGGGGTTCGAGGACATCATCGACGAGATCACCGAGTCGATCCGCCGCACCTTCACCGGCATCGTGGTCGACCACCTTGAGGATCTCCTCGCTCTGCCGGACCGCCACATGTGCGTGGTCGACCGGCACATGGAGCTGATGGAGGACGAGCGCGACTACTCCGTCGACCTGCTCCTCTTTCACGTGACCCAGCTGCGGTACATCGCGATCCAGGTCCACGTCGGTCGCTTCAATCCGGTCCTGATCGGCCGCACGCGATACACGGTGTCGCTGGTGGACGACCTCGTACGCATCCCCGAGACCCACCGTCCGACGGTCGGGATCCTGCTCTGCACCGACGCGCCGGCCGACCAGATGGCGGGGCCTGTCGCCGTCGCCCTCTACGACGACCTGTCCCCCGCAGAACAGAGCGGTCTGCCGCTACCGCTCGAGCTCACGGCACTGGTCGACCGTTGCCTCGACACCACGACCGCCAAGCACGCGGTGTCGTGAGCGCCGAGAACACGGCCCGCCTCAGCCGCCGTACAGGTCCTCGACCAGCCGAGCCCGGGCCTCCAGGATCTCCAGGCTGCCCGACGACGACGACGTGGTCGCCTCTCCCGGCACGTCACGCCAGGTGGGCTCACCGGCCAGGCGAAACTGACCGCTCCAGGTGGTGGTGAGCGAGATGGTCGCCGTGCCCTGCTTCGCATAGGCGTGCGCGATGGTGTGTGCGGGGTACGGAGCGCCCGGGTCGGTGGTGCTCAACGGAGCTGTGCCATCGCCGAAGTCCCAGGAGTAGTTGCTCGGGACCGCACGGATATCCACAGGGATGCCGAACAGTTCGGTGCTGACCGTTCGAGGTTCTCGATCGGTAAAGGCGATGGTGTCGGCGTTGACGAGGGTCCAGCCGTCCGGCGGTTGTACGTTCACCTCCGACGGCGCGATCTGCATCTCCTGGAACGCCCGCGCCGCGGCGGCGGGGATGTCGACCTGGCGACGGCGCTCGGCCAGGCAGGACTCATCCTCGACCAGTGCGGCATCCGACCACTCGCCCGACACCTGACGCTGCTCGAACAGAGCCCCGACCGCTTGCTCGTCGTCCTCGCACTCGATGCCTTCGTAGGCGAGCTGGTGGCCCTCGTCGCACGACTCGGCGAGCACCGTGGCCCCACCGAGGTCACGGAGGAAGCACAACGCGGGAGTGACACGCCATTGGCGAACGGGCGGAGCGTACGACTGCCCCGACGATCGTTGACGCGCGCCAGCAGGTGTCCGCACGGACGCCGTTGGCAACTCAGCTGACACCCGTACAGCGTCCCGGCTGCTCTGCCCTTCGATGTCACCGAGCCCGCTGGGCGGGAACCCGAGCACAACCGTAAGCGCGAGAGCCGCTATAGCCCTCATCGACCAACCGCCGGGACAGGAGCAACGGTCACAACTACCCACTGGCCATCCCGACGCCCCAACTCAACACGGCGATCGAACGTCTTGGCTTCCACTGAGTAGAGCTCTTCCCCAGACACGCTCGTGATTCGGGATGACTCTTGCGAGATCTCTACGTCGAGAGGAAAGATCCCAGTTAGTTCGTCCCGCGCATAAACCTGCGTCACAAGAAGGTCCGAGCCGCCGCCGGTATACGTCCAATCGTCTGCGGCGATCCGCTCTGCCTGCGCAAGCGCATCGCTGCAGAACCCGCACGCCCGGTGCGACATCGCCTCGAACTCCTCCGTGTCCCCCGTGGCCATCACGTACGGGTAGAGCTCGATGAAATATTCCGCCGCAGCCGCGGCCCCCGCCGCGTCCTTGCGCTTCATCGCCTCGGGACGCTCCGGCTTGGCCGGTGCCGATGGGGACGGGCTCGCACTGGCCGCGGGCGTCGGGTCGCCGGTGGGCGCAGGAGAGACGTCCGGATCCGGCGGCGAGCCCGTGCACGCCATCAGCGCCAAGCCGGCCGTCACCATCAGCCCGATCGCGCGCATCACCATGCCGCTCATCCCGCACCCCGCCCCTCGGCCACGCCGTTGCGTATCCGCAACGGCCGGGAATGACGCTAGCCGCGCCCCCGGGATCCGGAAAGTGGGCCCTGTGGAAAACCTTGGGGACAGGGCAGGACACGGCCGCCAGGAAAGACGCCCCGCACCCGACATACCCCTTGAAATCCCCCCTGATAGGTGGCCAATACGAGTTTCAAGTAGCGGATCGCGATGTTCCTCTACAGGCTTGCCACCATGACCTCTCATCACGTCTGCACCACTGCGCCAGGGCCGGCGAGCCCGGAATGAACAGGTACACCGTGGTCGCGTACCGCGACGACCAGCGCTGGACGCTGCGCGCGGTGGGCGTCCCCGGCGCCGTCAGCCAGGCGGTCTTCCTGGACGACGCCGAGGCCGCCCTCCGCATCCTGCTCGCCCGGCTCACCGGTCAGGACGCCGAGAGCTTCGCCATTGACCTCGCACCGATCCCGGGCCCGGGCGGGTTCGACTGAGCGCAACGAGTCACGGACAGCAGACCTTGTCTGCTGTCCGTGACACCGCCTCGGCGGTAACGGCCTCGGGCGGGCCCGATCTCAGCCCCCGGCGCGCTCCCGCCGCCGCTCCTGCTCGTCCACCTGCGCCAGCAGCTCCTCGGTGTCCGGCTCGGGCTCCATGGCGAGCTGCTCCAGGTGGTCGCGCAGCCGATCCACGAGCCGGCCCACCGCGTCGCGCCGGCCGGAGGCGATCTCCGCGCGGATCCCGTTGCGCCACGACCGCTCGTCCACCGGGTCGGCGAGCCGCCCCACCTGGGACGCGTGCCGCGCGGTCGCCACGTCGCCCTCCAGGAGCGCGCGACGGGCCACCTCGTGGGACACGTCGACCACGCCCGACGAGATCGTGTGCATCAGCTGCTCGGCCCACACGTACTTGCGCAGCGGCACGCCCTCGAACGGCTTGCCGCGCACCATGTCCAGCGCGGCGAGCAGGTCCGACGTCGGCGTCTGCGTGAGGTCCGGGCCGACCAGGTCGCAGAACTTGTGCCAGTCCGCGGCGACCCCGCGCAGGCGGTAGCCGGCGGACTCGACGTCGGCCTGGCCGCCGTCGTCCGCGGACCAGTAGCGCGGCAGGTACTCGAAGCCGTTCGGGTCGGTGCCCAGCCAGCGCCGGGCGCGCGAGACGGCGGAGCGCCGGGTCGCCAGGTTGGGCTCGCGCGAGGGCCACAGCGCCTTCGAGATGTCCGAACCACGCGAACCCGGGTTGAACGCCAGGAAGGCGATCAGCTCGGTCGCCTGCCGCTGGTGCGTGGAGGGCAGCTCCACACCCGTCGTCCCGCCAAGCTCGACGTTGCCCAGCACCCGCACGATCGGCGGCTCGACCACGACCGGCTCGGGCTTCGCCTCGGCCGGACCCGACGTCTCGGCCGGCCCACCCGTCCCGACGACGGGTGTCCCCAGCGGCGGGGTCGCCACGCTGACCGCGGCCCGCGCCCACGGCGAGAAGCTCTCGGGCAGCCTGCCGTGGGTCGCCGGGGCCGCCGGACCAGCCGTCGTCCCCGTCCCGGCGCCGTAGGCCGACGGCGCGAGCGCCGTCGCCTCACCGACCGCGACGTCCGAATCCGCGGCACCAGCGCGGACAGCTTCCACAGGGATCTCCTCGAGCGTCGGTTCGGTGCGGTCGATCGAGCGGCTCCACTCGGGGCCGGGCGCGGTCTCGGGCTCGGCCAGCAGGGCCAGGGCCTGTGCGTAGGTCTCGGCGTCGAGCTGTTGCGGGCGCACCGCGATATAGGCCGGCATGAGGATGCCGCGGGTGGTGTCGCCGTTGGTCAGGTCGCCGGTCAGGTCGAGCACCCAGTCCCCCACCTCCGCGCTGGACGTCACGGCCGCGATCCCGACGCTCGGCACGCGCTCGACAAGGCTCTCCAACCTGGCGCGATCGGTCAGTCCGAGCCGCTCGCCGACGAGCAGGATCTCCGGCGTCCAGGCGTCGGTCGCCAGTCCCCGGCCGCGTGCCTCGGCCACGGAGGTGGCTCCGACCTGCGCCAGCGTACGGTCGACGTCGGCGGCGCGCGCCTCGAGCTCGCGCACGACCTCCGCGAGGCCCGCGACGTGCCGCACCCGGCCCGTGTCGACCACGCCCGGCAGCTCGCCGAGCATGCCCACGACGGTGACCTGCAGGTCGTCCGCCCACAGGCTCGTGGCCAGCTCGACGGCGAGCGCCGCGAGGGTGGCCTGCGCGGCTGCGTCCGTGCCGCGGATGTCGAGGCACGCGAGATTCTCGAGGTCGAGCATGAGGTGCGCGTTCTCGTCGTCGTGGCCGACGGTGACGAGGGCCGGGTAGGGCGCCTCTCCGTCCTCGGTCGCGCCGGGCCCGGCAGGGCCGACCTGTGCGGCGGCTTCGGCGTCGCCCGCCGCGAGCTGCCAGATGAACCGGTCGGTCGTGCTGGCCCAGGGTTCGGGCAGGTCGGAGGCGCGGTCGAGGTAGAGCTCGACGAACTCGCCGCTCTTGAGCCGCGCGATGCGCACCCCTGGCAGCGGCAGGCCCCGCTCGCGGTGCCACAGCGCGAGGCTGCGCAGCGCGCGGTCCACCTGGTCCCGCCCGAAGGGGTCCTCGACGCCGTGCAGGTCGCGCTCCAGCGCCCCCGCCGGCGTCTCCGGCCCGGGTACGACGACGGTCTCACCGGGTTCGCGACCCTTGCGTACTCGCCGCCGCTTCACGGCGACCAGGGCGAGCAGCCCTGCGGCGAGCAGGCCGCCGACGCCGGCCGCGGTGCGTATACCCACCGTCTCGTCGATGTCTTCCACGAGGTCGGAGGCAACGTCGCTCGCCGAGTCCAGGAGCGACGGGTCGCTCGCGGCGGCGGTGGTCGTGGCTGCGGCGGAGGCCGCCGTCGTCCCGGCCGCCACGGCGCCGGGCTGCGTGTCCGAGGTGTCCGGCTCGGCGGGGCCTTCGGTCTCCACCGGTGCCGTGGCCTCCACGGGCGGCGACGACTCGACGGCGACCTCGGGAACGGACTCCCCCGCGACGGGGTCGTCGCTCGCGAGGCCCCCGGGCAGCACGTCGTCCGCGCCCTGGGACGGGGCGATGCCCGCGCCCCCGATCGAGGTCGGCTCCACCTCGTCCTCCGGGACGAGCTGGGCGGGCTCCTCGATCACGCCCTCCAGCGCGTTGCCCGTCGCCGACTCGTCCTCGGACGCCCGGTCCCCGCCCCAGGTCGTACCGCTCCCGGACGACGTCTCCTTCGCGGCCGGCTCGTCGCCCTCGTCCTGCGGGAGGAGCTCGTCGGCGATCAGCCCGCTCCCGGGAATCGACTCGTCGAGCGAGCGGCCCTGCGGCGCCGACTCGTCCGGCTCGAGGTTCGGGTCGTTCTCGAGGTCCTCGGGCGTGACCTCGTCGTACTGGGGCCCCTCCGTCTCCTGCGGTGCCGGCGGGGCCTTCGGGACGAGGTTGCCCTCGGCGGTCCGCTCCGGCTTCGGTTCGGACGTGTCGCCCCCGGCGCCGGTGTTGTCCTTGCCGGTGTTGTCCTTGCCGGCGTCGTCCGCACCCGTGTCGTCCTCGGCGCCGTCCGGGCCGCCGATACCCGCCGTACCGGTCGCGACGTCGGCGGGGTCGGGCTGGTCGGCACCGGCACGGCCCGCGTCGTCCCGCCGCTCGTCGGCTGCGCCGTCGGCCGGCGACCGCGGGGCGGCGTTCTGCCCGGCGCGGTTCGGCTCGTCGGCGGCCGGGGCCTCCCCGGCCGGCTCGCCGGCGGGCCGCTCGTCCGACGGCGTCTGCTCGTCCTGCACGACGTCGTTCCCCGCGCCGCCCGGCTCCTCGATGTCCTCGGGCTCGACCTCGACCGTGCCCTCGGGCGTCACCTCGGCGGACGGCGCGGCCGGCTCGGGTCCGGGCTCCTTGGCGGGTGCACGCTGGCCGATCCTCGTGGCGCCCACCGCGTCCGACACGCCGCCGTCGGCCTCGGCCTCGTCGCCCGAGCCTTCGGCCCCCGGTGCGGACCCGGCCTCGCCCGGCGTCGCGGCGTCCGACCCCGCGGCGTCCGAACCGGCGTCCGACCCGGCCGGCTGCTCCGCACCCGCGTCCGCGGACTCCCCCTCGGACGCCGACTCGTCGGTGTCGTCCGGCGCCGGCTGCGCGGCATCGTCGCCCCGTGTGCCCTCGGCCGCCTCGTCCCGCGGGGCCTCCCCCGCGCCCGGAACGGTCACGGTCCAGCCCGGGTAGATGAGGTCAGGGTCGGTGAGCCGCTCCCCGCCCGGCTGGTCCGTGGCCCGTGACGCCTCGAAGACCTCCGGGTACTTCGTGCCGTCGCCGAGCTCCTCCTCGGCGATCCCCCACAGGGTGTCGCCCGGCTCCACGACCACCTCGGCCGCGGCCTTCCCGGAGTTGGTCACGTCGACGGCCTCCCGGTCGTCCGGGCCGGCCTTCGACGGACCGATCCCGACGGGATCGTCGCCGTCCCCGCCGGTGAGGACGACGTCGGCGCCCTCGGCAGCCTCCGCGGGCAGCCGCAGCACCCAGCCCGGCTCGATCCAGTTGCCGGCGTCGAGCGCACTGCCGTCGGCCTGCGGCACGCCGTAGTTCAGGTCGGCGATCTGCTTGAACCGCGCGCCGTCGCCCAGGGTCTGCTCGGCGATCCGCCACAGCGAGTCGCCGGGCTGCACGGTGTACGTGGGCAACGGTGCCTCGTCGGTGCCGGCCTTCGACTCCGTCGCTCCGGTGGAGACGTCTGCCGGGAGGGCGGCCTCCGACGTGACGGGCGCCGTCACGACCGTCCCGGTCTCGGCGACCTCCACCGGCGTCGTCGCCGCCATGGCGGGCGACACGGACGGTGCCGCGACCAGCATCGTGATCACCGCACCCACGAGCACCGCCGCGGCGCGCTGCTGGGCGCCGAGCCCGCGCACGTGCGGCGACCGGCGTCCGCGCAGCGCCGCGACCACCTCGATGACGACCGCAATCGCGAAGGTCAGCCACGCGACCCAGCCCACGATCTTGATCAGCCCGATCAGCACCGAACCGGTCACGTCGGGGCTGCTCAGGATCGAGATGATCTGGCCCACGCTGACGGGTCCGGTCCAGATCGGCCCGCCGAGCACCCACAGGCCCACCGGGATCCCGACGACGAGCGCGCACAGGAGCAGCGCCGCGCCGAGCCCTCTCAGCACGCGCGCGCCGGTACCCCGCCGCGGTCCGCCGGGTTCACCGGTCACCGCACGACCCTGGACTGTCGAGGTGCTCATCAGGATTCCTCCTGTCCTATGCCGCGGACCGCCCGCGCCTCGGCATCGGCCGTGACACGGAGCGAGCTGATGCCGATCAACGTCAGGAACGTCGTCTTGTAGGTGACCTGGGTGCCCACGGTGACGGTGGCGCCGTTCACGCCGGTCACCCCGCCCTGCACTCCCAGCGCGCCGAGCGTGTCGGCGGCAGCCTGTGTCGCGCGCCCGGGATCCACCTCGGGGGGCAGGCCCAGCTGTGCGCGGTCGATCCGGATCTGCTGTGCGGCGGCCCGAGCCGCCTGGTCCGCGGCGTACTCGGCCTCGTCCTCGGCGTGCAGTCGCCCGCCGCCGTCGACCACGAGGCCGATCGCGATGATGAGCGCCGGCACCATGCCGGCCGCGAGGATGTTGATCTCGCCCCGCTCCCGCACCCTGCGTGCTCCCGCCGGCGTCGCCGCCGTCCGCCCACGCCGTACCCACATGCGCCCAGCCCCCCTGGTCATGACCGCCCCCGATAGGCGTCGAGCACCGACGTCCCCGTCGCACTGATCGTCCGCGAACCGGGCGCGCCCGGCAGCCCGAGGTCACGGAGCGGCACCACGCACTCCACCCGCACCGTGATGGTCCCGACCGTCCCCAGCGGCAGGTCGAACGCGTCCGTCGCCGGCCGGACCGACGTCGAGGAGCACCTCACCCCGGAGTTCACGAGGGTCGACGTCGCCGTCGACGTCGCCTGCATCCCGGCCACGGCCGCCGTCCGGCTGATCGACGCCGCGCGCGCGGCCTCGTTCGCGGCCGACTGCACCACGCCCTCGGCCAGCACGATCCGGCCCGCCATGATGAGCAGCAGCCCGATCAGCAGCAGCACGGGAAAGATCACGGCGGTGTTGATCGCCACGTTCCCGCGCTCGTCCGCGCCCCCGTCGGACCCGCACATCAGCCGTTCACCGCCGACGTGAACCGCTCCACGGGACCCGTCGCCGACTGCTCCACCCGCAGCCCGCGGAAACCCGGCACGATCGAGGGCGCCAGCCCGGTCACCGTCGCGGTCGCCATCTCCTCGCCGCGCGTCACCGAGACCCGGACCGAGGCGAACGCGTCGCCCCCGCGCGCGAGCCGCGAGGCGGCCTCCGCGTATCCCGAGTCGACGCTGCCGCCCTCCACGCGCGCGGCCTGCACGGCCCCGTTGGCCACGGACTGCGCCGTGTTCTGCGCGTGGAAGTAGAGCACCCCCTGCACCATCCCGAAGATGAGCATCAGCACGATCGGGTAGGTCAGGACGGTCTGCAGGGAGGCGGCACCGCGCTCGTTCATCCGCTACATCCCTAGAGCTGAGACATGTACTCGTCGACGAGACCCTTGATCGCCGCACCGAGCGCGATGGCGATGCCGAGACCCACGACGGACAGCACGACCACCTCGATGGACTCCAGGCCGGCGTCGTCGGGCTCCCCCGCACGACCGGCGGACAGCCGGCGGCGGAGCTCGGCCGAGCGCTCGGCGAAGCGGGCGTTGAGGGCGTCGACGCGACCGCGCGCCGCGGCCGCGCGCAACGACGCCCGCGCGGCGACACGCGACGCCGCCGTCCGGCCCTGGCTCAGGTGCTGGTTCATGGTGACTCCTGGGGTGATGTCGACTTCAACAAATGGGTAACAAGCGGCTCGTGTGACACCGCGACGACGCCCGAGGGCGAGCCGGCTCAGGGTGCAGTCTGAAACATAGTGACCCCGATTGGAAAGATCAGCATCAAAAAGTACACAAATACGGTAAGTGTCCCCGGGACGGTCATCCGGACCGTCGCGTCGTGCGCGAGCTGCTGCTCGACGTCGAGCTGCGCGTCCCGCATCGCGGCCGCCTTGGACTGCAGCTGGTCGTGGATAGCCGAGCCCTGGGTACCCGCGAGCTCCACGATCGAGGCGACCTCGCCCAGCGCGTCCACCTCGACCTCCTCGCCCAGCTCGCGCAGCGCCACCCACGGCGCCTGGCCCTCCCAGCGGCTGCGTTCGAGCGCCGCGGAGATCCGGCGGAACGGCCACGACTCCGCGACCTGCGCGGCGGCGAACGTCGCCTGCGTGGCGCCGGCCCCGGAGACGCGCTCGATCGCGAGCAGCTCGAGGTAGGTCGACACGGCCCGCGCGAACTCCTGCCGGGCCCGCCTGGCCTTCGACCGGGCGTCGAGGTCGGGCAGGAACCAGGCGCCGAGCGCGAGCACGACCGCCGCCCCGAACGGCACCGACACCGGCATCCCGAGGTTGAGCAGCCCGACGCAGAGCCCGAGGAAGGGCACCGCAACCAGCACGATCACCGTGCCGAGCGCCTTCTCGCCGTAGTGGTCGGTGGCTGTCTTGCCGATCAGGTCCAGGTCGGCGCGGGTCGGTCCGCCACGCCCGAGCAGGGAGAGCGGGAGCCGGCGCTGCGCCCACGCCCCGAACACCTGCGTGTACCGCTGGGTCGCGGTGAGCTCGGTGCCGTCGGACACCGTGATGGGCTCGACCTTGTCGTCGCCGCTCATCCGGTCCAGCGCGGACTGGAGCCGCGGCGTCGACGGGAGGAGCTCCCGCACCACGAGGAACAGGCCGAGTCCCGCGACCAGGCCGCTGCCGATTGCCCAGGGCCACATGTCAGACCTCCTGCTCGTGCGGCAGGAACCGCGGGATCGGCTGGCCGAGGCTGATCTTGCGCATCCACAGCAGGCAGACCACGTACGCGCAGAACAGCACCACGGCCACGACCTGGCCCAGCGGCGAGTCGTACCCGCTCAGGTACCCGGACATCGCCGTCGCGGCCAGCACCACGAGGGTCACGATGGTCACCCAGCGCACCGTCGCCCGGCCGGTCGCGCGCTCGGTCTCGATCTCGCGCCGCGCCTTGGCCTGCGCCGACAGGGACTCGGCGAGCTGCCGGAGCGCGGGCGCCACGGCGCCGGTCCGGTTGTCCGACTCCAGGATCATGGCCGACGCGATCATGTCGGCCGAGTAGTCGTCCATCTCCTCCGCCCAGCGGTACAGGGCGGGCTTGATGGGCTGGCGCGCCTCCAGCCGGGCCACGAGTCGGGCGAGCGACGGCCGCACGGACGGCGCGGCGCTGTGCAGCGTCGCGGCGATCCCCTGCTCCAGCCCGACGGCGCCGCCCGACAGCACGCCGATCAGCGACCGCACCCAGGCGGTCAGGTCGGTCAGCTTCTCCACCTCGTTGGACTGGGTGGTGGTGCGGAACAGCGACGGCAGGCCCACGATGAGCACCGGCACGATGAGCACGAGCGACCACCAGCCGGTCACGAGCCCGACCACCAGGCCCACGGCCGCGCCGATGCCCAGGATCTTGCGCTGCGGGTAGAGCGGCCCGCCCTTGGTCAGGCCCAGCAGGCGAAGCAGCCCGTGGAACGGCGGGGTGGTGCGCTTCGGCTTCGGCGTGGGTTCGTACCGTTGCGCGCCGACGACGACGAACCACACCCCGAGGCCCAGGCCGAGGCCGGTCAGCACCGCGATCAGGGTGGTCATGAGGTCTCCCAGAGCCCTTCGCGGTAGTTGAGCAGGCTCGCGTCGAAGCCCTCGGCCTCCAGGTCCGCGAGGAACGACGGCGTCACCTTGGGCACCGCGCGACCGCCCGGACCCGGTTCGAACACGTCGGTGATCGCCACCGGGTTGCCTGCCTCGCCGCGCGTCACCTCGATCACCTCGGAGACGTAACGGACCCGCCGCCCGTCGCCCCCGGAGTCGACCCGGAGGAAGACGATGAGGTCGATCGACTGCGCGACCTGCCGGTACGCGTATGTCTCCGACAGCGTCGAGTCCTGCACGGCCATACCGACCAGGCGTTCGACGACGTCGCGCGCGCCGTCGGCGTGCACCGTGGACAGCGAGCCGTTACCCATCTGCATGGCCTGGAACATGGACACGATCTCGGGCCCGCGCACCTCGCCGACGATGACGCGGGAGATGTTGTGCCGCAGCGACTCGTACACGTTGACGTTCGTGTTGATCTCGCCCACACGACGGCCCGACGTGTTCATCTCGCCCGAGCCCTCGCGCGTGCGCAGCGCGACGACACGCTTGTGCTTGTCGGGCTCGAGGTGGAGGTAGAGCTCGTAGTCGGTCTCGATCGTCGCGATGGACTCCCATGGGTCGAGGCCGGCGCACAACGCACGCAAGAGCGTCGTCTTGCCGCTGCCCTGGCCCTGGCCGGACACCACGATCGACTTGCGCGCGCGCACCGCCGCCGTCAGGAACTCGACCAGCACGGCGTCGATGGTGTGGTTCTCGCGCAGCAGCTCGAGGTCGACCGACTGCAGGCGCTGCAGGCGGATGGTGACGCGCGGCCACGGGACCACCCAGCCGACGGCGGCCAGCCGCACGCGCCCGGGCAGGTCCAGGTTGAGGAACGGGTTGGCCCGGGTGAACGACCGCTCGTTCGCCGGGTCGCGCGCCGCGAGGAACTGGAGGAAGTCGATGAGCTCCGCGTCGGAGTCCGCGATGGGCTCCGCGTACATGCGGCGGCCGTCGCCCATCAGCAGGAGCACCGGCGCGGTACCGGTGATCTCGATGTTCTCCACGTCGGGCGTGTCGATGAGGGGCTGCAGCCGGCCCAGGCGGAACAGCGCGTCGAACAGCGCACGCGTCACCTCGACCTGGTACTCGGTGGTCCAGTTGCGCTGACCGCCCGACAGCAGGGCGTCGTTGTGGTCGCGCACCACCTGCTGGATCAGCTCCTGGCCCAGGGCCTCGCGCTGCTCCTCGTCCAGCTCGCGCGCCGCGAGCGCCGTCGTCAGCCGCGAGGACACCTCGCCGCGCAGGCTGTTGACCTGGCGCCAGAACTCGGAGTCGCGCAGCCGCGGGTTGCCGGGCTGGCCGTGGTAGTCCCGCTCGGCCCGGGCCAGCGCCCCGACCCAGGGTGAGGTCCCGCCGCCGGACGACGGCGGCGCGCCACCCGACCTCGCGGGCCCGGCGCCTCCGGGGTCGACGGTGCGGGTGCCGCCGTTGCCGGGCTCCGGGGCCGGCGGGGTCCAGGTGTTCTGCACGGCGGCAGGGCGTCGGCCCGGCATGGTCTCCGCATCGGTGGCAGGGGCACGACGCGGGAGGGCCGGGGCTCGGTCGTCCGCGTCGTGGAAGATCGGCAGGGAGGAGAGGTCGGGGAACTCGGGTGTGCTCACGCGTCACCCCTTCCGTCGCCCTGCCACGGTCCGGCACCCTGCACGCTCCAGGACGCGGAGCGCGCGCTCGCGCCGGACTGCTCGGGCGGACGCCGTGGGCCGGTCCCCCGGCCGACCTCGCGCGGGCCGGTGGAGAACCGGGCGCGCCGCTTCTCCGTGCGGTCCTGGAGGCGGGAGATCACCGGGGCGGCGGACCGGACGAGCGGGGAGGTGGAGTACCGCCGTCCGGCGGGCGAGCCCACCGACAGCACCTCGGCGTTGACCGGGTCCCAGGCGAGCGAGCCGACGGTGCCCAGGCCGAGCGTCCGCGCGATCTCGTTCGCGTCGTAGGGCCGGCCGGGCCCGATGGTCAGGGCCGTGAGGTTGGTGAGGTCGCGCGCCGCGGCGTCGACGACGGACGTGCGGGACTTGACGAGCTCGCGCGTCACCGCGATGTCGGGCAGTCGGGACCCGGTGGTGATCAGCACCTGGTCCGCGAGGCGCACGATCGGCTCGCGGTCCTCGCGCACGGCGCCGCCGGTGCCGAGCCGGCCGAGGTCGACCAGCACGTCGATACCCCCGCGCTCCAGCGCCACGAGCTGGTTGGCCAGCGGCCCCCAGAGGTTCGCGACGGCGGGTGCGGTGTGCGGGCTGACGATGCCGGGGAGCAGCTTCTTGTCCGGATCGTTTCGAACGAGGGGAATCGTCTGCTCCCAGAAGGCTGCCTCGAGATCGCCGTGGGAGTGCGCGATCGCGAGGGGTTGCAGGCCCCGCTCGTGCGGGAGCTGGCCGCGGAAGTACCCGGCCAGGATCGACGATCCGGCGAGGTCGGCCTCCACGAGCAGCACGGGGCGGGGCCACTGGAGCGCCAGCACGAGCGCCGCCGTCGTCGTGCCCGGCGAACCCTTCGCGTTGGCCAGGGCGATGAGAGCCACCGGATCACCCGGCCCCGACGGCGTCGATGATGACGGCGACCCGGCCCGTGGCGGCACGGGCCGCGAGGCCCGCCGCGTTGCCCGACGCGACCTGCACGTCGACGACAGTCTGGTCGCCGAGGGCAGCGTCGTTCGAGACCCGGACCACCGTGGCGGCGATGGCGAACGGCGCCTCCACCGGCGGCTCGCCGCCGGTCGCGGGCGTCTCGACGACGCGCACGGAGTCGCCGGCCTGCAGCGGGCTGGTCGGCATCTGGCTGGGCGTCAGCGCGACACCCACGATGGACTGGCCCGCCGGGGGCGCGAGCTCGTCCGCGAAGCTCGTGGACGTCAGGAGCTGCCCCGGCTTGAGGTCGGCGGTCGCGATCTTGTCCACGACCTGGTCGAACTTGTCGGCCGAGACCGCGTCGAGCGAGGTCGGGCCCGTGGGCAGTTCGGCGGTCACGATGTCGCCCGCCGTGATCGCACTGCCGCGCGGGATGTCCGTGTTCACGGCCAGGACCTGGTACGTCTTGCCGAGCGTGGTGGCCAGATAGAGGCTCGCCAGCACGCTCAGTGCCACGAGCGCGAGACCCAGGGCGATGAGGGCGGGCCGACGTCGGGCGCGCGTGGGTTTGAGCGGCCCGGGGGGTGCGGGTCGCTGGGGTCTTGTCGCGGACCGGGCGTGTTGTTCCTGGTTCGCGACCTTCGTGCCACTGCTCACCGTGCCGTCTCCTCCGAGCCCATCGACAGAGTCCGCCAGGGGTCTTCCCGGAGCGGAACCCGTCGAGGATCCCATGCCTGCACCTGTCTCCACCGTGCTCCCGCCCGTGCTGTCGAGGGCCTCCCGCGGTGTCACACGCGTGTCACCGCAGGTAATCCTCATCCAGACGGGCGGACCCGGCAGGTTGAACGCTAATCAGCGTTCTGGATGCTCGCTAGGTCAAGGAGACTTCAAAAGTGTGGAGATGGCTTGAATATTGAGTGACCCTCAGACAATCTTTCGATGGCACGTCAGAACCACGGTTGTGGCATTGACTCTGCAGGTCAGGCATGAGATAGCGAGTCTCCTGCCGGTGCCAGGGACAGAACGAGAGGGCCCCGCTGGCGGTGGGACCCTCTCGCGATGAGGCGAACTTCGGACGACTTCAGGGCATCACGCACCCCCCAGTGCTCAGCCCGTCGGCCGTCGTCGTCCCTCACCGTCCCGTTCGCCCGGTTGTCCCCCAGACAGACCACCGGACTGAACGGCTTCCGCCAGCCGTCGCACTGCGCGACTCGCCCGCTGGCGCAAGGCTGCGTGCGAGATGCCCAGCTCGTGGGCCACCCGCCGCTGATAGTTCCCGCGACCCGAGCCGAGCTCGGCGTACTCCGGGAGATCGGGGTCCGGCGCGTAGAGCCGCGCCAGAAGTGCTGACTCGTCCCGCGTGAGGACGTCCTTGTCCAGGCCCCACGCGATGACGTCCAGGACCTCGCCCGTGGGGCCCAGGGACAGGCTCGCCAGCGAGTAGACCGCGTCGGGTCCGGGCTCGGGCGCGGTCGGCCGCTCGAGGACGGTCAGCATGTCCGTGTCGGTGGGGATCTCCGCCACCTGGGGTCCGCGGCTCGCCCGGCCGCCCCGGGCGTGCGGGGCCCGGTCGCCGGCGACGCGCGTCAGGGTGTGCCCCTGCAGACGCATCGCGACCCGGCTGCTGCGTTCGAGGTCGTAGTGGGTGATCGCGTCCCACATCGCGGCGGCAGCCTCCTGCTCGAGGTCCTGCACGTCCGGGTAGTGCCGGCGCGACCGGCGCACGATGGTGCGGACCGCGGGCAGCATGCACTGCAGCACCGCGCGCCCGGCGGCGAAGCTGCCGCTCGCGTGCTCGACGATGAGCGCGTACAGCACCTCGTCCGCCTCGTCGGGCGCGAGCCTGACGGGCTCGCCCCGGCGTAGTCCCGCCAGTCGGGGGAACCGTGCGACGAAGCGGTCGATCTCGGTGGCGAACGATCGCGTACGGACCAGGTCTGCCCAGTCGTGGTCAAGCTCTCGCATCAGCGTTCCTGATGCCGGCGCCGGTGTGCGTGCAGGCATGGCGGTTCCCCCCTCCGTCTGCCCCGAGTCCATCGGGAGGGTGTTGCCCGCCACTGTTGCCCGCTCGTTCCAGACCCATGTGACCTGCATCACACTCGGCCAAAACCCCTGCTCGACCGATGTCACACGAACACATCACCAGCCATTTGTGCTGAGCAGACGCAACTGACGGATCAACGGGAGAGGCGAGATGAGCAAGGACGAGCTCGACCAGGCGCCCGGCGCCGGACTCGGCAGCACCGACCTCGGCAGGACGGATACGGACCTGCAGGCCGCGGACCCCGGTCCGACGGCCTTCGACCACACGTGGTCGCTGCTCCGGGACACCGCCGAGGTGCATGCCGCACGCGGTGAGGTGGCGCCCGTGGTGCGCGACCTCATCGCATCGCTCGCCGAGGACCCCCTCGGTGAGAACGACACGACGACCCGCCTGACCGAGGCGCTCGACAGCCCCCGCGTGCGCAGTGCGCGCGAGGCCCGCGCGCGCATCCGGGCGGACCTGCAGAACGAGGTGCACACGCGATGAGCTCGCTCCTCGTGCGCCGTCGGGGCAAGAAGGCCGCCAAGCCGGCCGAGCTGCCCGGCCCCGCCGACGGCGCCACCGGCACCGCCTCCCCCTGGGCGGGCGGTCCCGACCGGCCCGCGCCGCCCGCGTCGTCGGGCGGCGGAGGCGGCGACGACGACGCGCCGCCCGCCGTCGTCGAGTGGTCCAACGGCCCCGCCCTGGCCACCAAGGCCTGGGGGGCGCTGCTCGCGCTGGCGCTGCTCGCCGGCCCCGCGGCACTGGTGTGGACCGCGCTGCGGCCCGCACCGGCCCCCGTCACCGCGGCCGCCGGCACGGCGAGCACCGCGGAGTCCGCCGCCGCGACCGAGCGCGCGGTCGAGCTCGTGGAGACCTGGCTGCGGGCCGACAGCAACGACCAGCAGCTCATCGCCTCCCTGACGAACGCCCCGGTCGGTACTCTCCCCCAGGAGGGCCAGACCATCCGCGACTCGTCGGTGGCACAGGTCGAGGAGGCGGAGAACGACGTCTGGTCGGTGACCGTCGGTGTCGACGTCGCCGAGCCCGCCCCGGGCTCGACACCCCCGCCCGCTGACGCACAGCCGAAGGGCGAGCAGGCCGAGGTCCCGCTCGTGTGGGTGCGCCGCTACTTCCAGGTGCCGGTCCTCGTGCAGCGCACGGACACCCGGTACTCCGGCCCGGACCTCGCGGTCACGGCGCTCGCGCTGCCGTCGCCCGTCCCCGGGCCCGCGGCCGCCGCCGATCCGCCGGACCTCGACTACTCCGAGACCATCTCGCCGACGTCGCCGGCCGGCCAGTCCGTGGCCGGGTTCCTCGCGGCCATGGTCGCGGGCGACGGCGAGATCACGCGCTACCTGCGCCCCGGCACCTCCGTCTCGGCCGTGACCCCGGCCCCGTACACGGCCGTGGCAGTGACGGGCATCAAGGGATCGCACGAGGTCACGGAGGACCCGGCCGACGGCGAAGGCACGCACGCCCTGACCACCGTCGAGCTCACGCGGCTCGACGGCAACAAGACGACCGCCCAGTACGTCCTCACGCTCGTCGCGCGGGACGGCCGCTGGGAGGTTGCCGGCGTTGAGCCGGCTGTCCGTATCGACACGACGCCAACCGGCACGACCGACCCCGGCACGGCCGGGGAGTAACGAAGGAGAGAACCATGATCAGCGAGATCGTTATGGCCGACGGCTTCCTCGACCTCATCACCGTGAAGTCCGAGGAGGTCAAGAGCGCGATCGAGTCCGTGACCTTCGTGGTCGTCATCCTCATGGTCGTCATCACCGCGGTGAAGACCAAGATGTCGATCGCGGCCATCCTGATGTCCGCGATCGTGGGCGGGATCGTCCTGTGGCTCGTGAACGGTGGCATCAACGTCACCTCCGAGCTCGCCCGGGACGAGTTCGACTCCGCTCCGGCGATCGTGAACACGCAGACCGTCCTCTGACGGTCGCGGGAGCAGGGCAGCAGGTCAGGAACATGGGCATGGCGCTGGGGGCAAGACACAGGGTTGGTCGGACGGGCGCGTTCGCGCGCCCGGCGTGTGGTGAGGAGGGTGTCCGGTGACCGAGACCGCGAAGTTCTACACGAAGGCCCGACGCATCCCCATGCTCGTGGGGAAGCTGCCCAGCGGCGGGCGCATCTGGGGTGGTCCGTACACCATCACCCAGGTGGGAGCGGGCGCCGTGGTGGCGTTCGCCCTGTGGAAGACCGCTCCCTTGTGGGCGCAGCTCGGCGGTTTCATGAACATCGTGGTCGCCGTCGGGGTGGTCGTCGGGGTGGTCTGGGCCACCGGCAAGCTGCCGAGCTCCGGGCGCAACCCGGTCGCGTTCGTCATGGACGCGATGAACCTGACGTCGAGCCCGGGCCGTCTCGTGGGCGGGCAGGTGTCCCTGCCCAAACCCCGGCTGATGACGCACCGCGTCCTGGTCGTGGTGCCGGGCTCCGCGGTCCGGAGCGAGCGGCTCGCCGAGCCGACGCCGCGATCCGCCGTACCCGCCGGCACAGCCAGCACTGCCGGGGTGACACACCCCGTCGTCGTGCAGCCGGTGCCGACCGAGCTGCTGCCGGAGCTGACCGGCCGCGGCCCCGCGGACGCCACGTTCGAGGGCCGCCGGCTCGACCCGGGGCCCGGTCCGCAGACCGGCCGCCAACCAGGCCGGCAACCCGACCCGCAGCCCGCCGCACCACCCGCTGCACCACCCGGAAGACGCTCGCCGGCGGACTGGGCGGCAGCCGCCGCGACCGCCGCGGCGGACCGCAGGAACGCCGACCTCACCGGCGTCGGCCAGCTGCTGGCCGGGAAGCAGAAGAACACCGACCGCCCCGCACCGACCACCCCGCGAGAGGACTGAGCCCCCATGCTGAGCCACATCTCGGCCCTGACGGACGGCCTCATGTGGACCCGCACCGGGACCGTGTGGGCGGTCTGGCGCGTGTCCCCCGTTCCCTACGCCTTCCAGCCGGACGACAAGAAGCACGCCGCGCGGCGGCACCACACCGCGCTGTACCGCGCACTGCGGGGCGAGTCCCTGCACCTCGGCCTGACGGCGGCCACCGACCCCGCGTCGGTGGTGCTCTCGATGATCGAGGGCGTCGACCTGTCGGAGCGCGAGGCCTGGGCCGCCGAGTGCGAGGCCACGCTCGACTTCCTGGAGCAGATCCCGATCGGGCGCCGCGTCCACTGGATCGCCGCACCGCTCGCGAACCCGGGCGCCAAGGCGTTCATGGAGCCGCTGCACGCGAGCTGGACCACGCTCCAGGACACGCTGATGATGCCGCGGTCCGTGCCGGGCCGGCACGCGATCGGCGAGCGGGCCGCCCAGGCGGAGGCCCTGCGCAAGGAGATGCCCTCGGCGTTCGACCCCCAGCCGGCGTCGGTGGCGGAGATGGCCTGGATGTTCGGCCACGCGATGCAGCGCGGCCTCGGGCTGGACACGGCGGTCCCGGTCGACGGGTCGCTGGACGCCGAGATGCACCTGTCCGGTCCCTCCGTCCTGCCGTCCGCGCTCGTGGACCCGGCCGGGCAGACGGACTCGGAGAAGAAGCTGGGGCCGCTGCAGATCCTGAAGCGGCCGTACGTGAAGGTGCTCGACCCGACCAACCCCGAGCTCGCGTCGTACCAGACGACGCTCGTGGTGAGCGACACGCCGTCCGGCGGGATCGTCTACCCGGGGTGCGAGTGGATCGGGCGCGTCGACGAGTCGGGTGTGCCCTGCGACTGGGCCATCCGCATGACGGTGCGCTCGCGTGACGAGGTGACCAACCGCAACCGGCGCGCGGTGCGGACCCTCAACGACCAGTTCGACCAGCGCTCCGAGGAGGAGCGGGCCGGGTCGTCGCTGGACACGACGGCGCGCGCCCTGGGCGAGTACCAGGCGGTCATGGACGCCGACGAGCTCGAGGTCGAGGTCGACGCCACCACGATGTTCACGGTCTCGGGCCACACCCCGGAGCAGGCCCTGGACGACGCCCGCGACCTGACCAAGTACTTCGCCGCCATGCAGTTCTCGCTGCGGACGGACCCCACGATCCAGCCGACGCTCTTCGAGGCCACCCTGCCGGGCATGCCCACGCCGCGCGCGGTGCGGGAGTACTCGCAGATCACGACGGCGCGGGCCTTCTCCGCCGCCGTGCCCTTCGCGACGACCGAGCTCGGCGACACCTCCGGCGCGCTGTTCGCCCTGGAGATCTCCAACGGCGCCGCCCGGCCCAACCCGGTGTTCGTGAACCTGGCGGGCGCCACCGACAAGCTGGACGTCGCGCTCGCGATGGGCTTCGTGGGCGAGCTGGGCTCGGGCAAGTCGGTGAGCATGAAGACCGTGGCCATGGACAACGTGGACATGGGCGCCACGCTCATGGCGGTGGACCACACCGAGATGGGCGAGTGGGGCATCGCCGTCTCGGAGATCCCCGGCTCGCAGGTCGTGGAGATCTCCGAGGACGCGACAGTGTCGATGGACCCGCTGCGGATCCTGCCGCCCGCGCAGGCACCGCGGGTCGCGCGCGCCTTCCTCACGGTGCTGCTGTCGGTGCAGACCAAGTCCGAGCAGAACGTGCTGCTGTCCAAGGTGCTGCAGACCGAGTACATGTGGCGGCACAAGATCACGTCGCTCGGCTCGCTCGCCCGGCACCTCGAGGAGGACTGCGAGTACCCGGGCGCGCGGATGCTGGCCGACGAGATGCGCATCTTCTCCGAGCTCGACTTCGGACGCGCCCTCTTCGACGACTCGCTGCCGCCGCTCGACCTGAGCTCGCCCGCGATCGTTCTGCACACGCACAAGATGCAGCTGCCCTCGCGCGCCGACATGGAGCACGGGCACCTGTTCGCCGAGCTCAAGGCGGAGAAGGTGTTCGGCCGCGCCACGTTCGCGCTCATCGCGGCCCTCGCCCGCTACCGCTGCTTCGCGGACCGCTCCCGGCTCGACATCTTCGCCGCCGACGAGGCGTCCAAGACCATGTCGTCCCCCGAGGCGGCCGAGGAGATCGGCACGTTCATCCGCGACGGCCGTAAGCACAAGGCCGCGCTGCTGCTCGGCAGCCACGACGCCGAGGAGGACTTCGGCAACGAGGTGGTGCGCGGGCTGATCCCGTTCCGCGTGCTGCTGCGCCACCGCGACTCCAACCTGGCCCGCAGAGGCTTGCGCTGGCTGCACGGCCTGCCCACCGACGCCCCCGTGGACGAGGGCCTGGTCAAGCTGGTCACCGAGGGCACCGCCCCGGTGACGGACGCCGCCGTCGGCGTGGTCGAGGAGCGCCGCGGGGAGTGCCTCATCCGCGACTTCCAGGCCCGGTACGGCCGGGCGAAGGTCATGGCGCCGCTCGTGGAGAAGCGCGCCCAGACGGTCAAGACGACGCCGACCAGCTCGACCGGTGCGGTGATCGGGGCATGATCGGGCTCGCGCCCCTCCCGTTCGCCGACCCGCAGGGTGGGCTGAACCTGGAGGACACCCAGGGCGTGGCCGTCGACCGGTTCATGCTCCAGTGGGACACGGGCTCGCCGTGGAACCCGCTGAACGTCGACTCCGAGATCTTCTCCACCCTCGCCGGCATGTTCTGGGTCTGGTATCGCGACATGGTCGCGGTGCAGATCTGGGTGCTCGACTGGGTGCTCGGCATGGACTGGCTCGGCTACATCCTGGCGCCGCTGGCTGGGCTGAGCATCATCGTGCAGGGCATGGTCGCGCAGATCGGCCTGCTCAACCTGATGCTCATCATCCTGGCGTTCGTCGTGGGGTTCTGGTTGCTCAAGGGCCGGTACGCGGGCGGCTTCATGGAGCTGCTCATCGGCTGCGTCATCGCCGCCCTGGCCACGGGGTTCCTCGCCAACCCCATGGCGACGATCGGCGGTGAGCAGGGCGTCATCATGCAGTCCCGCGACGCCGGGATGGACATCGCCACGGGCTTCGCCACGGAGGGTGCGTCGTTCGAGCGGGACTCCACGGTGATCCGGGACGGCCTCAAGGGCCAGCTCGTGGACACGCTGCTGCGCGCACCGCACCAGATCATCAACTACGGCTCGGTCATCGACGGCACGGGCTGCGAGGACACCTACACGGAGAACGTGGGCCGGGAGAACGCCGTCGACGAGATCGGCGGGTGCGACGCGGCCTACCAGGAGGCGGCGTCCACGGTCGACGCCGGCACCGTGGTCTCGACGCTCAGCCTGCTCACCACCGGGTTCGTGTTCCTGCTGCTCTCCGTGGTGATCGTGGGCGGCACCATCTTCGCGGTGCTGCTGCTGGGCTGGTCGGCCATCAAGCTGCTCTGGCAGCTCCCGGTCGGCGTGATCTCCAGCGGCACGCGGGCGCAGCTCTTCCGTACGTTCGCGAGCGTGGGCTTCGGCTGCATCCTCGTCGCGATGGCCACGATGTTCCTCGTCGCCTGGATGAAGATGCTGCTCGGCTTCTACGACGCGACGAGCGGGCTGCCGTTCCTCGTGCGCCTGTACCTCTTCAACACCCTGGTCGTCGCGGGCGCCGTCTTCTACGTGCTGATGGGGGCGAGCGTGCGGCAGGGCCTGCGGACGCTGGCCGACAAGCTCGCGGCCGCCGGCGTGCCCTCCCAGATCGGCGAGCCGGCCGCGATGCCGTGGGACGGCACCGCGAAGTGGCGCGACCGGTACAACAAGGCCAAGTCCTGGGCGGGTGTCGGGCTCGGCCCGGCCCCGGTGCAGCCGAACGACAACGCGGTGCAGATCGACGGCGACGACGCCCCGTCCGCGGGTCCGTCCGCCATGGACGGCACCCCCGGCGGTGGCACGGTCGGCGCGGCAGCGGCAGGAGCCGCCGCTGGAGCGGTCGCCGGGCGAGCGGCGGGCGACGACAACCGCACGATGCCCATCCCGGTCGACGGTTCCGGCTACGACGGCGGGCCGGACGGCGGACCGGGCGGCGGGACCGGCGGCGGCAACGCCTGGAGCGCTGCCGCCCGGACCGTCCAGGACGGTTCGCCCGACGGCGCACGCGGAGGCGGCGACCAGGTACCCGACGCGACGAACGCCGGCGAGAAGGCGGGGAACGAGCCGTCCCCCCACCTGCCGCCGACGGCCGGCGAACGGCTCAGCGACCGGCTGGGCAGCGCGGGCCGCGCGGGGACGTCGATCGCGCTGCAGGCGGGTGCGATGGTCGCGAGCGGCGGCACGTCCGCCGCGGCGGCCGGGGCCTCCAAGGCGCTCACGGTCGTTCGCAAGGCCGGGCAGGCCAAGCAGGTGCTGGGCGCGGTGCGCGGCCTCGGCCGGCGGGGCGAGCGGTCGCAGAGCGCGGCGCGGCTCGCCCAGTCCCTCAACGCCGCACGCCAGGGCGGCGCGGCGCCGGGCGCGGGGCCGCAGCCGTCCGCCATCGTGCACAACCCGGGACGGCGTCAGATGCGAGAGCTGGGCCGCTGATGAAACGTACGGTGATCGTGGTGCTCACGGTGGTCGCCCTCGCGATCGGGACCTGGATCGGCTGGCCCCGCGAGGGCGGCCCCGCGGCCGACCCGACGGCCGAGGTGAACCCGGGCGCCGTCGCCCCGGGGAGCCAGGACGACTTCGACAACCCCGTGGGCACGTCCGACGACGCCGACGACGCGGCCACCGAGGAGGTCGACGGCGACCCGGCTGCCGGCGACCCCGCGGTCGAGGTGACGGCCGAGCCGGAGTTCGACGAGACAGCCCCCACCGAGCCCGTCGAGGCGACGTGGGACGAGACGGTCCGGCAGGCGGCACGGGACGCCGCCGTCGCGACCGTCAGCGCGTTCGCCGCCACCGACCAGGCCGAGGACGCGTGGTGGGACGGCCTGAAGCCGCTGCTGACGCCGCAGGCGCAGCCCGTCTACCAGGACGTCGACCCGCGCCTCGTGCCGGTCACCGACGTGACCGGTGACCCGGAGGTCACCGACGAGACGTCCACACTGCTCGCGGAGGTCGCGGTACCCACCGACGTCGGCCCGTACACGGTGCTCCTGACCCGGGCCGACGGCGGGGCGCCCTGGCTGGCCGAGCAGATCAGGCCGCCGGAGGGGTCGTGAGCGGGCGGGACACCGTCGGGCTCGCGACGCGGGTCGTGTCGCAGGCGGCCCGGTCCTCGCGGTCCGGTAACGGCAGGAAGAAGGACGACGGGACCCGGCGGGCGGTGCTCGTGCTGGCCGTCCTGGTGGCGGCCGTCCTGGCGGTACCCGCAGCGGTGGTCGCGATGGTCGTGCTGGTGGGCGGCGCCGTGAGCGAGAACCAGTCGCAGAACGGCTGCAGCATGTCGGCGTCGGTGGTGCCCGCGGGCGGCCAGCTGCCGGCGGCCGGCGGCTTCACGGGTGAGCAGCTGCAGAACGCCGCGGTGATCCTGCAGGTGGGCCAGGAGCGCGGGGTCCCCGCCCGTGCGCAGGCCGTCGCGGTGATGACGGCGCTCGGCGAGTCCGGCATGCGCAACCTGAGCTACGGCGACGACCGCTTCGGGGTGCGGAACCCGGACGGCTCGCTGACCTCCTCGATCGGCATGTTCCAGGAGCAGAAGTGGTACGGCACGGTCGAGGAGCGTCTCGACCCCGTGCAGTCGTCCGGCAGGTTCTACGACCGGCTGCTCGCCGTCACGGGCTGGGAGACCCTGGAGCCGACGATCGCCGCCCACAAGGCGCAGCGCAACGCCGACCCGTACCACTACCAGAAGTACTGGGACCAGGCGCTCCAGGTGATCCAGCTGGTCAGCGGCGCCGACGACGCGGACCTCGACGCGCTGTCGCAGTCCATCCAAGGCTCCGCGGCCGCCGCGCCGTGCATGTCCGGCTCCATCGGGCAGGCCGCCGTCAGCGCCGGCGGCTGGGCCAACCCGGCGGTCGGCACCAAGGCGTCCGGGTTCGGGCCCCGTAGCACGGGCATCGCCGGGGCGTCGACCTACCACCTGGGCCAGGACATCGCGGCGTCCTGCGGCACCCAGGTGTACGCGGCCGCGGCCGGGCGCGTGGTGATCTCCGGCGCTACCGGCTGGGGCACCGGCAACACGATCCGCATCGAGCACGGCATGGGCCTCGACTCGACCTACGGCCACCTGCTCACCGGCACCAACCTGGTGCGCGTGGGCCAGACGGTGCAGGCGGGCCAGCAGATCGCCTCGATGGGCGGTGACTCGCGCATCGACCCGGCGGGCGCCGGCACGTCGTCGGGCTGCCACCTGCACTACGAGGTGCGGATGAACGGCCAGGCCGTGGACCCGGAGCCGTTCATGGCGGGCCAGGGCGTGACGCTCGGCGTCGCGACGCCGGTCACCGAGCCCGTCTCCCCGGACGGGTCGGACCGGTCGGACGGCGCGGATGCCTCGGCGAACTGACCGATGATTTCTGCTCACCGCAGACGTCGACAAAAACAGGTCGCGATCATCATCGGGAATACCGCACGATGATCCGGCGTCGTTAGACGTAGGTCGTGTGCAATGTCGCTCTCGATCTCGGCCCGCGTTCCGTACCGAGAGGGCATACCCCATGACGACCGAAATCCTTGACACCGCTGATCCGCTGGACGACCGTCCGGCCACCCGACCGCCGTCGGGCAGTGTCGACGCGCCCGCACCCGCGCGCGCCGACAAGCTCGCCCCCGGCCACTTCCGTGCCATCGCGCTGCTGATGGCGAGCGCCTTCACCGTGATCCTCAACGAGACCACCATGTCGGTGGCGCTCCCGCCGATCATGGACGAGCTGGGCGTGACCCCGACGGTCGGCCAGTGGCTCACCACGGCCTTCCTGCTGACGATGGCGGTCGTCATCCCGGCGACCGGGTTCCTCATCAACCGGCTCGGCACGCGTGGCGCGTACCTGCTGGCGATGTCCCTGTTCACCGTCGGCACCGCCCTGGCGATGATCGCGCCCGGGTTCGGGGTCCTGGTGGCGGGCCGCGTGGTGCAGGCGACCGGCACGGCCATCATGATGCCGCTGCTCATGACCACGATCATGACCATCGTGCCCCCGCACATGCGCGGCCGGGTCATGGGCAACGTCGGTCTGGTCATCGCGGCGGCACCGGCGCTCGGCCCGACGCTTTCCGGCGCGATCCTGGAGCCGCTCGGCTGGCGCGGCGTGTTCGGCGTGGTCCTGCCGATCTCGGTACTGGCCCTGGTGGCCGGTGTGCTCTGGATCCGCGACGTCAACGAGAAGGAGCACCACACGCTCGACCCGCTGTCCCTCCTGCTCACGCTCGTCGCGTTCGGCGGCCTGGTGTGGGGCCTGTCCGGGCTGGGTGAGGGCGCGCACGCGAGCGCCGGCACGCTGAACCCGTGGATCCCGCTGGGTGCGGGCCTGGTGTTCCTCGGCCTGTTCGTGTGGCGGCAGATCGTGCGGCAGCGCACCGACTCCGCGCTGCTGGACCTGCGCACCTTCCTCGAGCCCAACTTCCGGGTGGCGATCGGCATCATGGCGGTCGCGATGCTCGCGATGCTCGGCACCCTGATCGTCCTGCCGCTGGTGCTGCAGGAGGCGATGGGCCTGACGCCGCTCCAGTCCGGGCTGATCGTCCTGCCGGGCGCGCTCGCGATGGGTCTTCTGGGCCCGGTCGTGGGCCGGTGGTACGACCGCGTGGGACCGCGTCCGATCCTCGTGCCCGGCACGGTGCTCGTGACGCTCGGCATCGGGATGCTCGCGTTCCTGCACCCGGGCATCTCGCCGTTCTACGTGCTCGCCGCGCACATCCTGCTGAGCCTGGGCCTGGCAGCGGTGTTCACGCCGCTGTTCAGCGCGGCGCTCGGGGTGCTCAAGCCGCACCAGTACTCGCACGGCTCGGCCACGATCAACACGGTGCAGCAGGTCGCGGGTGCCGCGGGCATCGCACTGTTCATCGCGATCATGACGCTCCGCTCCGACACGCTGACCGCCGCCGGGGAGTCCGCCGCCGACGCGCTCACGGCCGGTGCGAGCCTGGCGTTCGGGATCGGCGCCGGCGTGATGGCGCTGACCATCGCTCTGGCCGCGCTGATCAAGCGGCCCGAGACCGACGGTGAGGTCCACGGCGGGCACTGACACCTGAGCGGCCGGTCGCCGTGTGCGCCTGACGAGGGCGGGAATCCATCCGGGTTCCTGCCCTCGTCGCGTCCGGCGGCCGGGCGTCCGAGGCGCATCGGCGCAGAGGCGCGGGATGCAGCCGATCAGCTCCTGCCGGCCCTGCTGTACTTCGTCCGGGCCTGACCCGACATCTCCGGCTGTGCCGGACTTTTCGGCGCAGGTGAATCAACCGGTCCCCTGCCGAACGAAGTTCAGCAGGGCCGGCACCCTCCGGCGCAGTACGACGCCTGCCGAAGGACGGAACCCGTCAGCGGTCGAAGAGGCGCCCGAGCAGACCCTTGCGACGCGGGCGCTCCGGACGGTCCGCCCCCTCCGGGCGGGTCAACCGGGTGACCTCGATCAGCGCCTGACCGTGCAGCTCCAGCAGCCGGTTCGCCACCTCGATCGCCTCGGGCAGGGCCGGAGGAGCCGTTCGGTCGGGCACCAACCCGGCGGCCTTGAGACCCGCCGGCACGGTCCCCGCGTCGAGCCGCTCGACCCAGGCGTCCGGTTCGAGGTTCAGGAATTCCGTGTCCGACGGCGAGCCGGGGCCGGCCTCGCCGCCGTCTGGCCCGTCCGGCCCGTCCGCCGTCCGGCCGGAGCCGTCCGGGACGGCGCCGCCGCTCCCGGACACCTGACCCACGAGCAGGGCCGCGAGGCTCTCCGCCCGGTAGGCCGCCCCGGCGTGCTGCTCGTGATCGAGCAGCACGATCTGGCCCACGTGCCCGTTCGGGCCGGGCGCAAGGTCGGCGGCGTAGACGTTCCCGGCGCCGTCGGTCCCCACGGGGAACCAGAGCGGCGACCCGATCGCGGTCTGCACCCTGCCGGCCGGGTCCGTCGGGGCGAACGTGTCGGCGTCCGCGCTCCAGGTGTCGAAGCGGGCCGCGGGCAGGAACGCCTCGCGGAGAAAGCTCCCGCGCAGCGGCACGATCTCGAACGCGGCGAACCGGCCCTTCTCCCCCTCGAGCTCGAGGTTGCCCGACGCCGCCGCGCCGTAGAGCGCCCGCACCTCGTCGGGCAGCCGCGCGCCGGCGGGAAGCGTGGCCTCGGCCTGGTCGATCTCCGCGGGCGGCGCCCCGACGGCATCGGGCATCCGTTCCGCGACCAGCCGGGCCACGGCGTCGGGATCGGCCGACGCCGCCGGAGCGCCGTCCGGCGAGGGCGTGATCGTCGCCGCGTACTGCGCCGGGAGCGCGCCCGGCTCCAGCACGACCTCGAGCACCGGCGTGACCGGCCCCGACACGACAGCCGGCGGGAGCGTGACCAGCTCGACCACGTCGTCGCCGGGGCGGGCGCCGGCGACGACGCGCACCACCTGCGCGGTGTCGGGCAGGAGGGCGGCGATCGTGCGCAGCGCGTCGTCGAGCTCGGCCTTGGGCCCGCGTCCGCCGGTCCGGGCGGCCTCCCGGGCGGCCTCGCGGTAGTGCGCGCGACGGGCGTCGGCGTCGCCGTCGTCCAGGTAGGAACCGTCCCACGCGCCGCGACCGACCGTGCCGGCGAACTCGCTGACGCCCGTCCCGGGCGGTGCCGACCTGCGCAACGCGTCGACGAACGGTTCCCAGGTCTGCCACTCGGTGAGGGTCACGACCCACATGATGCCTGCTCCTGCTGGGCGTGTCGGCTCGACGTTCCGTAGACTCCAGCCATGGCCGAGGTGAGGGTCTTTGCCGGTACCGGTGGTCAGCGTTTCGCTCGGGAGATGTGCGCCGATCTCGACGTCCCGCTGAGCCCCATCAACATCCAGCGCTTCGCGAACGACTGCCTGCAGGTCCAGCTCCTGGAGAACTGCCGCGAGCGCGACGTCTACCTCGTGCAGCCCGTGGTGCGTCCCGCCCAGGAGAGCCTGATGGAGCTCCTGCTGATGATCGACGCCGCCAAGGGCGCGTCGGCCGCCCGGATCACCGCCGTCATGCCGCACTTCGCGTACGCCCGCTCGGACAAGAAGGACGCACCGCGCATCTCGGTCGGCGGCCGCCTCGTCGCGGACCTGCTGGAGACGGCGGGCGTGAACCGCATCCTCACGATGACGCTGCACGCGCCGCAGGTGCACGCGTTCTTCCGGGTACCGACCGACCAGCTCAACGCGCTGCGCGAGCTCGCGGCGCACTTCCTGCCGAGCGACCTGTCCAAGGCCACGGTGGTCTCCCCCGACCTGGGCAACGCGAAGAGCGCGTCAGCGTTCGCGAAGATGCTCGGGGTCCCGGTCGCGGCGGCCGCGAAGGAGCGGTTCGACGGCGACCGGGTCGAGATCACGTCCCTGATCGGCGACGTCACCGGCCGCGACATCATCGTGCTCGACGACGAGATCGCGAACGGGTCCACGATCCTGGCGATCCTCGACCTGCTCCGCGAGCACGGCGCGCGCAGCGTCCGGATCGCGTGCACGCACGGCATCTTCGCCAACGACGCCGCACACCGCATCGCGGCCGACCCCGACGTCGTCGAGATCGTCACCACCAACACCGTGCCCTCGACCGGGCTGCTGGCGCACGACAAGCTGTCCGTGATCAGCGTGGCGCCGGCCTTCGCCGAGGCGGTCCGCCGGATCCACAGCGGCGAGTCGGTCAGCGCCCTCTTCGACCCGACCCACGTCTAGGCCCGCTCGGCCCACCACTTCTTGAGCTCCTCGGCCGCGACGTCCTCGCCCAGCGGACCGCGCTCCATGCGCAGGCCCAGCAGGTACTTGTACGCCTCGCCGACGGCGCGCGACGGCGAGATGCCGAGGATCTCCATGATCTGGGTCCCGTCGAGGTCCGGCCGAATCGCGTCGATCTCCTCCTGCTCGCGCAGCGCCGCGATGCGGTTCTCCAGGTCGGTGTACGCGTCGGACAGTCGCTTGGCCTTGCGCTTGTTGCGCGTGGTCGAGTCGGCGCGGGTGAGGCGGTGCAGCCGCTCCAGGAGCGGCCCGGCGTCGGTCACGTAGCGCCGGACGGCGGAGTCGGTCCATGCGCCGTCGCCGTACCCGTGGAACCGCAGGTGCAGCTCGACGAGCCGCGACACGTCCTTGACCACCTGCTTCTCGTACTTGAGCGCCCGGAGCCGCTTGGTGGTGAGCTTGGCGCCGACCACCTCGTGGTGGTGGAAGCTCACGCCGCCGCCGGACTCGAAGCGGCGTGTGGCCGGCTTACCGATGTCGTGCAGCAGGGCGGCGAGGCGGAGCACCAGGTCCGGCGCGGGCACCGCACCGTCGGCCCCGGTCTCCTGCGCGATCGCCTGGTCGAGCACGGTGAGCGAGTGCTGGTAGACGTCCTTGTGCCGGTGGTGCTCGTCGATCTCGAGCTGCAGGGCCGGCAGCTCGGGCAGCACCTGCTCGGCGAGCCCGGTGTCGACCAGCACCACGAGGCCGGCGCGCGGGTTGTCGCTCAGGATCAGCTTGGTGATCTCCGCCTGGACCCGCTCGGCCGAGACGATCTCGATCCGATCGGCCATCGCGACCAGCGCGGCGAGCGTCCCTGGTTCCACGTGAAACGACAGCTGGGCCGCGAACCGCGCGGCGCGCATCATGCGCAGCGGGTCGTCGTCGAACGAACGCTCGGGCGCGATCGGGGTACGGAGCACCCCGGCGGCGAGGTCGCCCAGCCCGTTGTACGGGTCGACGAAGGTCAGGTCGGGCACGCGGACCGCCATCGCGTTCACGGTGAAGTCGCGCCGGGACAGGTCGCCGTCGAGATTGTCGCCGAACTCCACGAGCGGCTTGCGGGACGCCGGGTCGTACTTGTCGGTGCGGTACGTCGTCACCTCGACCACCACGTCGCCCCGGCGCGCCCCGATCGTGCCGAACTCCTTGCCGATGTCCCAGTGCGCGTCACCCCATTTGGCGAGGATCCGCTGCGTCTGGTCGGGTGAGGCCGACGTCGCGAAGTCGAGGTCGTTGCTCGTCCTGCCGAGGAAGGCGTCGCGGACCGGACCGCCGACGAGCGACAGCTCGTGTCCGGCGGCGCGGAACTGCTCGCCCAGCTCGAGCGCGGCGGGCGCCATCTCGGTCAGCACGCCGAGCGCACGGCGCAACAGATCCTGTTCAGGGGTAGACACAGCCCAATATTCTCCCAGACCCGGCACGGCCTCACTCACCGAGGTTTCGCGCGCCGGGCCCGCCGGGCACCCGCAGGGCACCCGTCAGGCCACCGCGAAGCGCGCCGCAGCCACTCGCCCGGCTCTCACGAGGCCCGCGCCGAGCCCCGCGCGGGCCCGCCGCACCCTCATGCGGACATGGTGCGGACGTGCCGGGGCGACCCGGTGCCCGAAACCGCCCGCACCCCGCGCCTGACCAGATCAACGGTGGTCAGTCGGTAGTGTTGGGGCATGTCCACCCCTGTTCCGGCGAGCGACCGTCCAGACGGTCGCCCGGAGGTGCCCACGCCGCCCGGCGGGGCGCCGCTGCGGGTGAATCCTGCCCGGCGTGCCGCCGCGACGAGCGCCCCGGTACATCTGCCGATCGTGGACGAGACGTCGGCCGGCGGGCTCGTCCTGCGCGCCGAGTCCGACCGGCCCGAGGAGTTCAGCGCGGCGGTGCTGCTGCGCCGCAACCGCACGGGCCGCCTGGAGTGGTGCCTCCCCAAGGGGCACCTCGAGGGCCGCGAGACGCCGCAGGAGGCCGCGATCCGCGAGATCCGCGAGGAGACCGGGATCCGCGGCTCGATCCAGGCCGAGCTCGGCGTGATCGACTACTGGTTCACCGGTGAGGACCGGCGGGTGCACAAGGTGGTGCACCATTACCTCTTGCGCGCGGAAGGCGGTCACCTGACCGTGGAGAACGATCCGGACGGCGAAGCCGAGGACGCTCTCTGGGTCAGGGTCGACGAGCTCGCCGAGCGTTTGTCGTACCCGAACGAGCAGCGACTGGCCGTGGCCGCCCTGGATCTCCTCGTCTCGTCGAGGAACCTCCGGGACGCACTGCGCGCCGACGCCTTCCCCACGGAGCGCCCAGACCTGCCATGACGCAGCACGCCGACTTCTCCCGCAGTCCCGCCCGCAACCGGGCGGCCCGCCGTACCGGCGCGCTCGGCGCCGTGCTCCTGGCGGGCGCGCTGCTCGTCGGGTCCGCGCTGCCCACGGCCTCGGCCACCGGTCCGACCGCGGCGCGCACCACCGCGGACGCCGCCGCCACCCGGCCGCTCGCCACGACCGAGGCCGCCGCCGGGTCGCTCGACGTCGCGATCACCGACATCTCGCACCCCGTCTCGCACCCGGGGGACGAGGTGACCATCCGTGCGAAGGTCACCAACACGAGCAGCGCCACGGTGTCCGACGCGGTGGCCCAGCTCACCATCGACTACGTGGCGATCACCTCGCGCACCGAGATCGAGGAGTGGGTCACGGCCGACCTGTACGAGCAGGCCCGGGGCAGGCCCATCCCGAAGACGATCGGCGACCTCGCGGCGGGCGCGTCCAAGAACGTCTCGTTCACCTACGACCCAGGGGCCGAGACCTTCAAGGGCTTCGGCGCGCGGAAGCTCGCCGTCTCCGCCGGCGACGCCACCGGTCGCCTGGGCATCGCGCGCTCGTTCCTCGTGTACGACGCCGACGGCCTGGAGCGCGAGCCCATGCAGGTCAGCGTCCTGGCCGCGGTCACGAGCCCGGCCATCGACCCGGCCGACCCGAGCACCGCCGAGCTGGAGCTGGCCCAGCAGGCCGCCTCCGGCCAGCGGCTCGACGGCGTGCTGCAGGTCGCGGAGAACACCAAGCTGTCGCTGGCGATCGACCCCGACACCATCGCCGTGGCCGCGACCTCGGACGACCCGGCGCTCATCGAGTGGTCCGAGCGCATGACGGCGGCCGCCGCGAGCACCACCACGTACTCCCTCCCCAGCCACGACCCCGACCTCGCCGCGCTCGCCCACGCGAACGTGCGCACCACCGGCGCGCGCAGCTTCCTCCAGGCACCCCGCAAGGGGAACTGGGAGGTCCCGGAGTCGTGGCAGAAGAACATCTCCTGGCCCGCGGACGGCGTCGTTCCTGACGTCGAGACCGTCGGCCTCGGGGTCGCGGCGAAGCGCGGGCACCTCGTGGTCGGCAGCGGCGGGCTCGCCTACGAGGGTGCCGGCACCGTGACGGGGCGGGCGGACGTCCGCACGCCGTCCGGCACCGCGCGCGCGGTCGTGGCCGACACCAACCTCACGCGGACCTTCCTCGCCGCCACCGACCTGTCGGACGCGGACGAGGTGACGTCCACGGAGAGCTCCGCCTCGACGAATGCCGCGACCACCGCGTCCACCCCGACCGAGGGCGCGCAGCGGCTCCTCGCGGAGACGGCCGCCGTCGTGACCCAGACGCCGGTCGACCCGCCGTCGCTGACCATCGTCGCGCCGCGGACCTGGACGCCCGACGCCGAGGGCGCGAGCAAGATCCTGAACGAGCTCGACGACGCAGGCTGGGTCGACGTCACGACCGTCGACACGCTGTTCGCGCAGGACGCCCCGGACGTGGCCCGTACCGCCCTGTCGAAGCGCACGGTGGCCAAGGGCGAGCTCGGCGCGACGAACGTCGCAGCCCTGGAGCGGGCGCGCGACGCCGTCGTGACGTTCTCGTCGGTCGCCGTCGACCACTCCTCCCAGATCTGGCGGCCGGGTGTGACCCGCCTGATCGCCCCGCTCGCCGTCGCGCACCGGGCCGACACCGGGCTCCGGGAGGCGCTCGTCAAGCAGACCCTGGAGGCGTCGAACGCGCTCACGCAGCAGTCCGTGACCGTGGTGCCGCGCCAGGACGTCAACTTCATCACGGACAAGGGCAACATCCCGGTGCGCGTGCGCAACACGCTCGGCGTGGACGCGACGGTGACGGTGGTGCTGCGCCCCGACCACCCGCGCCTGACCGTCGACGCGCGCAGCACCGAGGTCATCCCGGCGGGCCAGGAGATGGACGTGCAGGTACCGGTGCGGGCCATCGGCTCGGGCGACGTCGCCGTGACCGCGCAGGTGCTCACCCCGACCGGCGCCAAGATCAGCGACGACTCGTCGTTCCAGGTCCGCGTCCGCGCGGGCTGGGAGGAGCTCGGCACCTGGATCGCCGCCGGCCTCGTCGCGCTGCTGTTCCTGTCGGGGATCTGGCGCACCGTGCGTCGCGGCCGTTCCCCGTACCGTGCCACCAGCAAGGACGTCGAGGAGGCGACCGGTGCGGCCGCCGAGACGCCGGAACCTGCCCAGGCGGCGAAAGCGGACTCCGTGGCCGCCCGGGCAGAGTAGTGTTTCGGCCGCCGCACACGTCTGCCGAACAGCGCCGGGCAGGGGCCCAGACCACGGGAGTAGTCGCTTGACCCAGGAGAACGCCGTGACCGCACCGACCGACCCCGCGTCGGATCCCAGCGCCGAGGCCGCGGGCGGGCCGGGTACGCCCGAGACGCCGACCGCGGCGGCGTCGTCGACCAGCAGCCTGGGGCGCAACTCGATCGTGATGGCGGCCGGCACGGCCGCGTCCCGCCTCGGTGGCCTGGTCCGTAACCTGATGCTGGTGGCCGCCATCGGTGCCACGGGTACCGTCGCCGACGCGTTCGACGTCGCGAACAAGCTGCCCAACGTCCTGTTCGCGATCCTCGCGGGCGGCATGCTGAACGCCGTCCTCGTGCCGCAGATCGTCAAGGCGTTCCGCGCGCACAACGCGCAGGAGCGTGTCGACAAGCTGCTCACGATCTCCGCCGTCGGCATCCTCGCGATCACCGCGGTGCTGACCGGCGGCGCCGCGTGGGTCGTCATGCTCTACACCGACGGCTGGTCGGCCGAACAGCTCGCGCTGGGCACCGTCTTCGCGTACTGGTGCATCCCCCAGCTCTTCTTCTACGGCCTCTACACGCTGCTGGGCCAGGTGCTCAACGCCCGCGAGCAGTTCGGGCCGTTCATGTGGGCGCCGGTGGCCAACAACGTGGTCTCCGTGCTCGGGTTCGGGATCTTCCTGGTCGTGTTCGGCGGCACCGACGCCGGGATCAACGACCTCACCGAGTGGAACACCCCGCGCACCGTCCTGCTGGCCGGCACGGCCACGCTCGGCATCGTGGCGCAGGCGCTGGTGCTGCTCGTCCCGCTGCTGCGCTCCGGCTTCCGCTGGAACCTCCGCCTCGGCCTGCGGGGCATCGGCCTGCGCTCGGCGGGCGCCGTCGCGATGTGGACGTTCGCCGCCGTGGTCCTGGAGCAGGCGGGTGTCCTGTACCTGACCCGGGTCGCGTCCGAGGCGGGTGCCGCGAGCACCGCCACGGAGTCGTTCGCCGGCAACGCGTCCTACACGCAGGCACTCCTGATCTACCTGCTGCCCCACTCCCTGGTCACGGTATCCATCGCCACCGCGCTCTTCACGGGAATCAGCAAGGCCGCGCAGGAGGGCGACACCGATCGCGTCCGAGACGACCTCTCCCTGGGACTGCGCACCATCGGCGTCTTCACCGTGTTCGCCACCGCCGCGCTCGGGGTGCTGGCCGGGCCCGCGACGGCGTTCATCGTCCCGACCGCGGGAGCCGAGGACACCGCGCTCATCGCGCCCGTCCTGGTCGCGCTGTCGTTCGGGCTGGTGCCACTCGGCGGCATGGCGCTCATGAAGTGGGTCTTCTACGCCTACGAGGACGGCCGCTCCGTCTTCTGGATCACCGTGCCGTCGACGGTCGCCCTCGTGGCCGGCCTGGTCGCGGCGCAGATCTGGCTGCCGATCGAGTACTGGGTCGTCGCCGCGGGTGGCGCCTACGCCCTGTCGAACTGGATCACGGTGCTGCTGCGCACCGGCGGCCTCAAGCGCAAGCTCGGCGGGCGCCTCGACGGCGGGCGCATCTTCGTGCTGCACGCCAAGGCGGTGCTCGCCGCGGCGGTCGCCGGAGGTGCCGGGTGGGGCGTCTACCAGCTGGTCGGCGGGTTCGACGTCCTCTCGTTCGACAAGGGCTGGTTGTTCACGATGCTCAGCGGCCTCTGGGTGACGGCGCTGTGCGGCGTGGTCATGCTCGCCGTCTACGTGCTGCTCCTCCGCCTGCTGCGCGTCAAGGAGCTCAACGGGCTGCTCGGCCCGGTCCTCGCCCGCCTGCGGCGCTGACCCGCCCCCGTCGTACCGGAAGCGCAGCCCGCGCGCGTGGGCTGCGCTTTCGTACATACGGACGATGCCTCGGCGGGTGGGCAGCGGTTCCGCGTAGCATGGCGACGGTGCGTGACGGTCGCGGTCACGTACCTGCTAATGTCCCCCGACCGAGCGAGGAGGTCCGCGTGAGCACCGTCGAACCTGGCACCGTGCTGGTCGAGAGATACCGGCTGCGCCAGCAGGCGACCACCGACCTTGCCGCGGCGACCGCCTGGGAGGCGCACGACCTGATCCTGGACCGCGAGGTCCGCGTCACGCTCGTGACCGGGCCTTATACCGGTGACGCCCTGGACTCCGCCCGGCGTGCGGCACTCGTGACGGACCCCCGCCTGGTCCGCGTGCTCGACGCCGGGTCCGACGCCGACGGCCGCAAGTACGTGGTCACCGAGCCCTACACCGGCACCACGCTGACCGAGATCATCTCGAGCGGCCTCGTGGACGAGCAGCAGGCCCGCGCGATCGTCGGCGAGGCAGCCGGCGCCCTCGCCGTCGCGCACGCCCGCGGCGTGCACCACGCCGCCCTCCGCCCGGAGGCGGTGCGGGTCGACGGCCACCAGGTCCGCGTCACGGGCCTCGGGCTCGACGGTGGGCTCGCCTCCGGCGACACGCTCAACGTCAAGCCGGCGGAGCTCGACGCCCGGGGCCTCGTGGCTCTCCTCTACTACGCGATGACGGCGCGCTGGCCCGGCCAGGACCTCGAGGCCGACTGGATCGCGAAGGACACCCTGATCCCGCTGCCGGCGCAGCTCGACGACTCCGGCGCCGTGGCGCCTCTTTCCAGCTTGGTCCCGCACGTGGACACCGAGATCGACGGCCTGGTGGCCCGGACGTTCGACACGTCCGGAGGCACCGACGGGCCGAAGAACCCCGACGACGTCACCGCGGCTCTCCAGCCGTGGGGAGAGGTTTCCGTAGTGGCATCGCTGCCTGGATTCGTGCAGCCCGAGCCGGAGGAGCCGCGGCGGCAGTCCATCGCCGACGCCTTCGGAGGCGAAGGAGCTCCGCCCGCGCGGCGCCCCGTCACCGGCCGGATCGCACGTACCGACGAGACAATGGCCATGGGAGCCGGCGGCAACGTACCCGCCGGCTATCCCGAGCCCCAGAACGACTACACCTACGAGCCGCAGGCCTACGGGCAGCACGCGCCCGTGCCTCCCCCACCGCCCGAGGCGGCGCCGGCCGGCTACCCGCCGGTGGGCTACGACCAGTACGGCCAGCCCGTCGCACCGGCCCAGCCCGGCTACGACCAGTACGCGCAGCAGCAGCCGCAGCAGCAGCCGCAGCAGTACCCTCCGCAGTCCTACGCGCCGGGCGGCTACGACCCGAGCACCGGCGGCTACTACGAGCAGGACGGCGGTTTCGCCACCCAGCCCGCGCCCAAGCGCGGCGGCGTCAACCCGACGCCGATTGTGCTCGGGCTCGTCGGCGTGGCCGTCGTGGCGGGCCTCATCTGGGCCATCAACGCCGTCCTCTCGCCGACCCCGGACATGATCGCCGACGCGACCCCGTCACCCACGGTCTCCACCTCCGCGGGTGCGGACGGGGGCAGCAGCGAGCCGTCGGCGCCCACCGAGACCGAGGCGCGTCCGGTGATCGACTCCGGGACGCTCCTGGGCGAGCTCGACTGGGAGGGCAACACCCTCGATCACCCCGAGGCGGTCGAGCGGGCCTTCGACACCGACCCGGCCACGTTCTACTTCACGACCACCTACCAGCGGGCGGCGTTCGGCGGGTTCAAGGACTTCCTGGGCATGGAGCTGCGGCTCCGTGAGCCGGCGTCGGTCTCCAAGATCGAGCTGCTCACCAACACTCCCGGCGGCAAGGTGCAGATCCTCAAGGGTGGCGAGGGCGGCGAGGTGCTCGCCGAGGGCACCTTCGCGGAGACCACCACCTTCGAGCTGCCGGAGCCCGTCGTGAGCGACTCGTTCACGATCTGGGTCACCGAGCTGCCGCAGGTCTCGGACGGCTTCCGGCTCGAGCTGAGCGAGGTCGTGCTGAGCTGACCGACGGTCGTCGCGACCAGAACGAAGTGACGGCCGCGAGCTGACGGCCACGAGCAATACGGAACGCCGGCGGGTCCGAACCACATCATGTCGATGGGTTCGTTCCCGCCGGTGTTCTTTCGTGACAGGATCGGCTCGGAGACCCAACATATCGACGGATGTCGATGTTGTGTGGCGAGATTCACGTCCACGACCGAGCCCCGGGGGACCTGGGCTGGAACACTGGGACCCGCTCGCGTGTTGTTGCGTGTGCCCATGGAACTCGAGGAGAACACCTTGACCGATCAGACCACCGCTCCGGCCGCCGGCACCACCGACGTCCCCGTGCTCGACGTCGTAGTCGTCGGGTCCGGTCCCGCGGGATACACCGCGGCCATCTACGCGGCTCGTGCCGGCTTCGCGCCCGTGGTCATCGCGGGTTCGGTCACCGCGGGCGGCGCTCTCATGAACACCACCGAGGTCGAGAACTTCCCCGGCTTCCCCGCCGGCATCCAGGGCCCTGACCTGATGGACGCCATGCGGGAGCAGGCGGAGAAGTTCGGCGCCAAGGTCATCTGGGACGACGCGGAGCAGGTCGAGCTGACCGGCGACGTCAAGACGATCGTGACGGGCGGCGGCGACACCTACCGCGCCCGCTCCGTGATCCTGGCGACCGGCTCGGCCTACCGTGAGCTGGGGCTGCCCGACGAGAAGCGGCTCTCCGGCCGCGGTGTCTCGTGGTGTGCCACCTGTGACGGCTTCTTCTTCCGCGACCAGGACATCGCCGTCGTCGGCGGCGGCGACTCCGCGATGGAGGAGGCGACGTTCCTGACCCGGTTCGCCTCGAAGGTCACCGTGGTGCACCGCCGCGACGACCTGCGCGCCTCGAAGATCATGGCGGAGCGCGCCACCGCGGACCCGAAGATCGAGTTCGCATGGAACAGCGAGATCGCCGGCATCACGGGCGACGACAAGGTCGCCGGGCTCAGCCTGCGCGACACCGTCACCGGCGAGGTCCGCGACCTGGACGCGACCGGCCTGTTCGTCGCGATCGGTCACGAGCCCCGCACCGACCTGGTCAAGGGCCAGGTCGACCTCGACGAGAACGGCTACATCCTCGTGGAGGGCCGGAGCACCCGCACCAACCTTCCCGGCGTCTTCGCCTGCGGCGACGCCGTCGACCACACCTACCGCCAGGCGATCACGGCCGCCGGCTCGGGCTGCTCCGCGGCGCTCGACGCCCAGGCGTTCCTCGACTCGCTGAACGACTGATCTCCGGCCGGCTGCCACCGACCGCGCCCCACCGGGCCCCCGCGGGGCCATGAACAAGGAGATGCTGGATGAGCACCATCAAGGTCACCGACGACACCTTCAAGAGCGAGGTCCTCGACTCTGACATTCCCGTCTTCGTGGACTTCTGGGCTACCTGGTGCGGCCCGTGTCGCATGGTGGCGCCCATCCTCGAGGAGCTGTCCGACGAGTACGAGGGCAAGATCAAGATCGTCAAGATCGACACCGACGAGAACCGGCAGACCGCCATGGACTACGGCATCGTCTCGATCCCGACGCTCAACGTATACAAGGGCGGCGAGGTCGTGAAGTCGATCATCGGCGCCCGTCCGAAGCGCGCGCTGACCGAGGAGATCGACGAGGTCCTCGCGGGCTGACCTGCCTGCCCCTGCGTGATCGAGCGCGTGTCCGGCCCACCCCCCACCGGGGTGCGGCACCGGGCACGCGCTCTTCGTTCGCCCTGGTCCGGGAGCAGGTCTCGGCACCCGAACCGCGTAGTCTCACCGTTTCGCTACGAACGGGTACTCGGTCGAGCACACGGTGCGTGCGAGACTGGCGGGCGTGAACGAGCTTCCCGAGACTGCCGGTAACCGCCTCGACCCGTGGTTCGGTTCGTACGCGGCGCGAGCGCACGGTATGCGCGCCTCGGAGATCCGAGCGCTCTTCTCGGTGGCCAACCGTCCCGAGGTCGTGTCCCTGGCCGGCGGGATGCCGTACCTGGAAGGGCTGCCGCTCGACGTCATCGCCGACACGATGCAGCGCCTCATCGTCACCAAGGGCACGACGGCGCTCCAGTACGGCTCGGGCCAGGGCGAGGAGGTGCTCCGCGAGCACATCACCCAGGTCGTCGCGCTCGAGGGTGTCTCCGCCCATCCCGACGACGTCGTGGTGACCACCGGCTCGCAGTCCGCGCTCGACCTCGTGACCCGCATCTTCGTGGACCCGGGCGACGTGGTCCTCGCGGAGGCGCCGTCGTACGTGGGTGCGCTGGGCGTCTTCCGGTCCTACCAGGCCGACGTCGTCCAGGTGCCGCTCGACGCCGACGGCCTGGTCCCCTCGGAGCTCGACGCCGCGCTGACCCGCCTGGCGGCCGACGGCCGGCGCGTGAAGTTCCTCTACACCGTGCCGACCTTCCAGAACCCGGCCGGCGTCTCGCTGTCCGTCGAGCGCCGCCCCCAGATCCTGGAGATCTGTCGCCGGCACGGCGTGCTCGTGCTGGAGGACAACCCGTACGGGCTGCTCGGGTTCGACACCGAGCCGATGCCCGCGCTGCGCTCCTACGACACCGACGGCGTGCTGTACCTGGGCTCGTTCTCCAAGACGTTCGCCCCGGGCTACCGCGTCGGCTTCGTCATCGCGCCGCACGCGGTCCGTGACAAGCTCGTGCTCGCCAGCGAGTCCGCCGTTCTGTCGCCGTCGAACGCCTCCCAGCTCGCCGTGGCGACGTACCTGGAGACGTGCGACTGGAAGGCCCAGATCAAGGCCTACCGCGAGACCTATCGCGAGCGGCGCGACGCCCTCGTGGGGGCGCTCGGCGAGTACCTCCCCCGCGCGTCGTGGAACGTGCCGAAGGGCGGTTTCTTCGTGTGGGTTCGCCTGCCGGAGGGCCTCGACGCGCGGGCGATGCTGCCCCGTGCCGTCACCGCCCGCGTCGCGTACGTGCCGGGCACGGCGTTCTACTACGACGGCAGCGGCTCCGACCACATGCGCCTGTCGTTCTGCTTCCCCACCCCGGAACGGATCCGGGAGGGTGTGCGGCGGCTGGCCGGCGTCGTCAACGGCGAGTCCGAGCTGGTCGAGATCTTCGGCACCTCCGCCCAGCCCGGCGCCGACCCGGACGACGTCGAGGGCCCTGCACCCGACCTGGCGTGAGCCCCCGCCCCTCGACGGACCCGCAGGTCACACCGCTGACCTGCGGGTCTGACACGATGGCAGCTGACCGTTCTCCATCCCGACCGAGTGAGTCCTCGATGACCAGTCCCGCCCCCGTCCCGACCGAGCCGGCCGCGCCAGACACACCCCTCGCCCCCGAGCCGCACGACGCCGCGTGTCGCTCGCCCCTGGTGGCCGTCCTCGCCGGTGGCCTGTCGCACGAGCGGGACGTCTCCCTGCGCTCCGGACGCCGGGTCGCCGAGGCGCTGCGCGCCACCGGCCTGGAGGTCCTGCTGCACGACGTCGACGCCGACCTCCTGTCGTTCCTGCGCACGACCCGCCCCGACGTCGTCTGGCCGCTGCTGCACGGCGCCTCCGGTGAGGACGGCTCCGTGCGCGACGTCCTCGACATGGTCGGCCTGCCGTACGTGGGCACCGGGCCGCGCGCGAGCCGCGTCGTCTGGAACAAGCCGATCTCGAAGGCCGCGCTGCTCGACGCCGGGCTTGCGACGCCGGACTACGTGACGCTCCCCCAGAGCCTGTTCCGCGACCTCGGCGCGCAGCCGGTGCTGGACACGATCCTGCGGCGCATCGGCCTTCCCCTCGTGGTCAAGCCCACCGAGGGCGGCTCCGCGCTCGGCGTCACCGTCGTGACCCGCACCGAGGACCTGCCGCGGGCGATGGTGGAGTGCTTCGCGTACGGGGAGACGGCGCTGGTCGAGCGCGCGATCGACGGTGTGGAGCTCGCGGTGAGCGTGATCGAGGGCGCCGACGGTCCCGAGGCCCTCCCCGCGGTGGAGATCGTGGCCGACGGCGGCTACGACTACGCCGCGCGCTACGTGGCCGGCGAGACCGAGTTCTTCGCGCCGGCCCGGCTCAGCTCGGAGCAGGCCGACCTGGTGTCGGAGGTCGCGGTACGCGCACATCACGCCCTGCACCTGCGACACCTCTCGCGCACCGACATGATTCTCGACCGGTCCGGCACCGCGCACGTGCTGGAGGTCAACGTCGCGCCGGGTATGACAGAGATGTCGCTTCTACCTCAGGCGGTGGCCGCGAGCGGGCACGACCTGTCGGCGCTCTACCGGGCGATCATCGACACGGCGCTGGTGTCCGCGCGGTAGCAGGTCGTTCTCGGACGCCCTGGGCTGCCGGCGCGTGTCGACAGCTCCCGCGCAAGGCTCAGGGCCGGCATCCCTCGTGGGTGCCGGCCCTGAGCCTTGTGCCTGTCCGCTGGGCGGGTGCGTCAGTCCTCGGACGCTGGCCGCAGCAGGCCGCGCTCCTCCGGTGCCATGACGTTGAGGATGCGGTTGAGGTCCTCGACCGAGGCGAACTCGACGGTCATGCGGCCCTTGTTCTTGCCGAGCGCCACCTTGACCCGGGTCTCGAAGCGGTCGGAGAGCCGGGTCGCCAGCTCGTCGACCGCCTCGCTGCGGGTGCCGGCCCGCGGCGCCTTGCGTGCCTTGGTGCCGTTGCCGTCGGACTCCGTGAGCATCACGATCTCCTCGGTCGCCCGGACCGAGAGACCTTCGGACACGATGCGCTGCGCGAGACGCTCGATCTCCGCGCCGTCGCTCAGGCCGAGCAGGGCACGCGCGTGGCCGGCCGAGAGCACGCCCGCGGCGACGCGACGCTGCACCAGTGGGGGCAGGCGCAGCAGGCGGAGGGTGTTGGAGATCTGCGGACGGCTGCGCGCGATCCGGTTCGCCAGCTCCTCGTGCGTGCAGTCGAAGTCGTCGAGCAGCTGACGGTACGCGGCAGCCTCTTCGAGCGGGTTCAGGTTCGAGCGGTGCAGGTTCTCCAGGAGCGCGTCCCGGAGCATGTCGCCGTCGTCGGTGTCGCGAACGATCGCCGGGATGGTCTCCAGCTCGGCCGCCTGCGTCGCGCGCCAGCGCCGCTCGCCCATGATGAGCTCGTACTCGCCCGGGTGATCCTTGTCCGGGCGGACGACGATCGGCTGGAGAACACCGATCTCCTTGATCGAGTCGACCAGCTCGTCGAGGTCTCCCTCGTCGAAGACCGTGCGCGGCTGCCAGGTGTTCGGCCGGATGGCGGTGACGGGCAGCTCCGCAAACCGCGCGCCCGGCACGGGGACAAGATCCGGTGTTTCACGTGAAACAGCTTCGGGTGCACTCTCCTCCCGGCTGAAGAACGCATCGTCCAGTGCCGACGCCCCGGTGCCTTCACTCGCCTCGTTGGCGACCGACAGCCGGCCGCTGGCGATCGCTGAGTCCCACTTCACCGTGCTAGGGCGCGGTCCCGTGTTCTTGGGAGCGGCTTTCTTCTCCGTGACCTGCTCAGGAGCCTGCTCCGCGATCGTGTCCACGGAGCCGGCGCCGACGAGCGCCTGGTCCGCCGGGGTCTCGGCAGGCGCCGGACGCTCCTCGACGACGGTAGCGACCGAGCCGCCCAGCACGCTGTCCGCGCCGTCCGACTCCCCGGCTCCGGGAGCCCGTTCGTCCAGCTCCGGACCCGTCGGGATCAGGGCGCCCAGGCCCCGCCCGAGCCCGCGTCGCTTCGCAGTCATCGTGTCTCCTCGTAGGTTCCGGTCCAGCGCGGAGCGCGGACGGGCTTCATCTCAAAGACGAGATGCAACGCATCTCGTTCGTCACTGCCGAGCATCAGTCCTGCGCTCCGACCGGCTCCGCCTTCAGCGCGCGGCGCGGGCTCGACCCGCCCTGGCCCCGCTCGGCCAGCTCTCGGGACGCCTGAAGATACGCGAGTGCCCCTGTGGATGTCGCGTCGTAGGTCATCACCGTCTGGCCGTAGCTCGGCGCCTCGGAGATCCGGACCGACCGTGGGATCGTCGTCTTGAACGTCTCGGCCGGGAAGTGCGACCGCACCTCCCCTGCGACCTGCTGCGCCAGGTTGGTCCGCCCGTCGTACATCGTCAAAAGGATGGACGAGACCCGGAGCTCCGGGTTGAGGTGGGAGCGGATCAGGTCGATGGTCTTGAGCAGCTGGCTCAGGCCCTCGAGCGCGTAGTACTCGCACTGGACAGGAATGAAGACCTCGCGACCCGCGACGAACGCGTTCACCGTCAGGAGGCCGAGGCTCGGCGGGCAGTCGATGAGCACGTAGTCGATGCGCTCCTCCCCTGCGGCGACCCGGTCAGCGAGGTACTTGTCGAGCGCCTTGCGGAGTCGCGTTTCACGTGAAACAAGGGAGATCAGCTCGATCTCGGAGCCCGACAGGTCGATCGTGGCGGGGACGCCCCAGAGGTTGGGGATGTCAGGGCACTGCTGAATCGTGCTCGCCAGGGGCTCGCCCTCGACGAGGATCTCGTAGACCGAGGGCGTTCCCGCCCGGTGCTCGATCCCGAGCGCCGTCGAGGCGTTGCCCTGGGGGTCGTTGTCGATCACCAGGACGTTCAGGCCGGACTGCGCGAGCCCGGCCGCGATGTTGACCGTGGTGGTCGTCTTGCCGACGCCACCCTTCTGGTTGGCGACCGTGATGATGCGGGTCTTCGGCGGGCGCGGGAACTTCCGCCCCTGAAGTTCGATGCGTCGGCGAGCGTCCATTGCGAGCTCGGCGGCGACAGGAGTCGTCTCGTCAACGGCCGGGACGGTCGCGATGAGGGCCGAACGCCGCTCGTCATCGCCACCGTGCGGGCCGCCCGTGGGCTGCTGAGTGCCATGGGGCGTCTGCACGGACCCGGTCGTTTCACGTGAAACACCGGGAGCGGAGAGGCTCTGCACAGGAATCGGATCCGTCACGCGGACACTGTAATCGCTGGCCCCCGCTTCTGGCTTGGCCTCCGGTGCGGTTTCTCCGTCGAAATGTGTGAATTCGGCATCGACGAAGTCCACCATTTCGTCGTCGGCCGTCATGGTCGCCGAGCCGATCACCGCGGGGGCAGCGTTCACAGCCGCGTCGAGAGCCTCGCTTGCCCGCTTGATCGCATCTGCCGGGATGGGGCGGCGCGAGGGCAGCTCCTCCATCAGATCCGGGTCGTCCGCCACTGCCTCTGACGGGGACGGCACCTCGACCCGCTCCGGGGCCGGCTCCAGCACTTCCGTCATCTCGTCGATCTCCAGTACCTCTGCCACCTGCGTGGCGTTGTCGTCGTCGTCCGCGGCCGACCTCGTCACGGACTCGATCAGCTGGCTGAGCTCAGCCACGTTCTTTCCCTCGGGGTCCGGCTTGTCCTGACCCCACACCTCGTCACGCGGTCGACCCGTCACGATCTCGGCCGGCGGCGGAGCCATGTCCTGGGACGACGGCACGCTCGTGTCCTCCGCCCCCTCCCCCGGGCTTTCCACGAGGGACGCAGCGGAGCCAGAAGTACCGCCTGCCTCCTGGTTCGCCCCGGTGCCCGCCTCGCCGTGCCGCTCCCTGTCGGCCGACATGGTGGAGGAGTCGGACGCAGCTTCGTCGAACGCCTCCGGGGTGGGCGAGACGAGGGGCGCGTTTTGTGGCGGTGCCGCTGCTTCCGCCTGTGTCTCGGCACTGGTGGGACGGAGGCTTCCTACGCCGTGCGGGGTGTCGCCCTCCGGCCGGAGCGGGGCCTCGCCCTCGGCGCCGTCCGGTACGCTGCCGTCCGGTGTGGCGCTCTCCGGGACGTCATCCGCGGTGTCGCGCGCAGTCCCGTTCAGGACGGCGACGGCGAACGGGCCCTCCGACGGCTCGTCCACGGCACGGTCCGGCTCTTCTCTGTCGACGGCCCCTCCGACCGCTGCCCGTCCCCCGGCAGGAGATTCAGCCGCCACAGCGCCGGCCGCTGCCAGCCCCGCCGGTTCAACCTCTGCCAGCTGCCCGTCGGTCAGCCCTGCCGCAGAGTCCGCCGCTGTCGGCGCCGCTCGTGATGCGGAGTCCACAGGAGTGGCGTCGGGGACGGCCGCCGCTGACTCCGAAGCGGACGAGTCGGACGTATCTGCCTTCGCGGCGGATGCCGCAAGAGCTGCAGCCGCCGCCGCTCGCTTGGACTTTCGTCTGAAGAAGCACACCCGTGTAACGCTACGGTCGCGTGCCTTGTCGAGCGTGCCGAAACGCCGTCCCGAAGGCGATCAGATCCTCCTCGACCGTCCGAGCTGCACCAGAGGCGTGCCCTCGGGATCGGAACGGGGAAACCGAGCTCGTGAGGCCGCCGCCACTCGCACCGTCCGGCGTCCGATCCCACATCCACGGTTTCCCCGAACGCCACCGCTCGGTTTCACGTGAAACGCCTCCGACGCACCGCGAGGATCCCCGGCGGCCGCCGCGGTCGTTCCCCGGCTTGGCTCCCCTTGTTTCACGTGAAACGGACCCGGCGCGCATGGTTCGCCCTCCTGGGCACGGCGCGCCAGCCGCCGCTCCCGCCCGACCTCCGGTTCCGACTCACGGACTCACGGACAGCAAGCGCGGACCTGTGATGCCTCGATCGAGCGCCGGTCGAGTTCGGGCCGACCTGAGTCAGCCTCGCCTCCAGTGAGCCCATCAGGGTCCAGGCCTACCCAGCGCGGCCGAGCCTGGCTCCGTCCAGATCAGACACTGTTGCGGCTTGACTCCGTCGCGGTTCGCGCAGTGCTGGCCCGGCTCCGTCGGGCCCTGCGCGACCCCGCCTGCCGCCGGCCAGGTCCCCGGAGTTCAACAGACCCGTCCCGCCCACGCAGACCCGGCGTCAACGGCGCCACTGCAGATCAGGACCCCTACCAGTCCGTCCCCGCCATCTCAGAACTGGTATGCCCGGACCGGTCCCGTCTCCCCCTATCCTCGAATCGCCCAGGTACGTCTGACTCCACGCAGGGAGGCGTCTTGTCCGGACCCATCACCCGAGCCACCGCACTCGTCACCGCGTTCACGGCAGCGCTCGTGCTCGCCTTCGCAGCCCCCGCCAGCGCCGCGACGTTCCTCACTCACGCGCAGGCGACCGCCCAGCTCAGCGCCGCCGGCATCTCCTGGACGTCGAGCGGCGGATGCAGCAACCGCAACGTCGCCACCTGCACGTCCTTCGACCAGGTGCGGCAGACCACGATCGACGGGATCAAGACGTTCCGCTCGGCCAGCGGATGCGCCATCACCATCACCGGCGGCACGGAGACCGGACACTCCAGCGGCACCTACAGCCACTGGAACGGCTACAAGCTCGACACCCGGCAGAGCACCTGCATCGACAGCTACATCAGCAACAACTTCACGTACGTCGGATACATCTCCGGCTGGGGCTACCAGTATCGCTCCGCCGCCGGGAACCTCTACACCGACGAGGGCAACCACTGGGACATCCTCTACTACAACTGCGGCGGCTGCTGAGGCCGACAGGCCTGACCCGGCCCGCAGCCCGGGGTTGCCGAGAACCAGGAACGGGAGCGGTCGCCTCTGGCGACCGCTCCCGTTCCACGTGAAACATGACTGCCCGGAAACCTACTTCCCGCGGCGCACCCGAACGATCGTCGTCGTCTCGACGCCCTCCACCGTCGACCCCTCGAGGATCTCCGGATCTCCCGTGGCGTACTTCCGCAGGATCTTGCGTGCGGGCTCGACCTCCTGCGCCACGTTGCGTCCCTTGAGGATCACCAGCTCGCCGCCAACCCGCACCAGCGGCATGCTCATGCGCACCAGCTTCGACAACGCGGCGACGGCCCGTGAGGTGACGGCGTCAGCCTCGAAGGCCCCGTGATACTCCTCGGCGCGCCCTCGCTTGATCTCGACGTTCGCCAGCCCGAGCTCGGCCACGACCTCGGCCAACCACGTCGTCCGGCGCTCCATCGGCTCGACCAGGATCACCTGCAGCTCGGGCCGCATCACCGCGATCACGATGCCAGGCAGTCCGGCACCCGATCCGATGTCGGCGACCGATCCGTTCGCGGGGAGGTACGGGACGACCGCCGCGGAGTTGAGGATGTGCCGCTCCCAGATGCGCGGTACCTCACGCGGACCGATCAGCCCACGGAGCTCCCCCTGGTCACGGAGCAGCTCGGCGAAGCGCACCACACCGTCGTACGCGTCGCCCAGGTAGGCCTTGACCGCATCACTGGCACCCAGCGTCTCGCCGTCGAACACCTCGACGTCGGTCGAGCCGGCATCCCCTGCCACGTCCGAACCGTCCACGTCCCGTCCCTCCACTCGCTGTCGTAAGAAGCCAAACACACCGAGGGCCGGCACACGTCCTCGGGACGCGCACCGGCCCTCGGCCGAAACCATCGGGTCAGTCGGCGACCGCGGCCGTCCCGGCCGGCTGGACCACGACGTACCGCTCCGGCTCGACGCCGCGCGAGTCGCTAACCAGGCCGGCAGCGGCAACGGCGTCGTGCACGACCTTGCGCTCGAACGCGTTGAGCGGCTCGAGCTCGACCTCGGCGCCGGACTCCTGCACCTGCTCGACGGCCCGCTCGGCGATCCGCGTGAGCTCGACACGACGTGCCGCCCGGTAGCCGCCGATGTCGAGCATCAGCCGGCTCCGGTCGCCGGTCCGGGTCTGCACCGCCAGGCGGGTGAGCTCCTGCATCGCGTCGAGCACCTCGCCCTCACGACCGATGAGGTGCGCGAGCGACTCGGGGTCGTCCGCCACCACCTCGACCGCCGCGCGGTCGTGCTTGATGTCCAGGTCGATGTCGCCGTCGAGGTCGGCGATGTCGAGGAACTCCTCGAGGTAGTCGGCGGCGATCTCGCCCTCCTCCTCGAGGCGCTTGGTGCGGTCCTCCGGATCCGCGACCGTGGCCGCGGGATCGGGGGCGGCCGTACCTGTGCTCGCGTTCATCGCGTCTCCTCCTACTTCTTCTGCTTGCGCTTGCCCGACGACGCCGGGGTCGCCCCGGGCGCGGTGCCGGACGGCTTGGGCTTCGAACCGGGCTGCGTGCTGGACTGCTTGGGTGAGCCGGACTGCTTCGGCGTACCGGACTGCTTGGACCCGCTCGACTGCTTGGACGTGCCGACCTGCTGCTTGCCGGTCGATCCGTCGGTGGGCGCATCGGCCGGTGCGTCGGTGACGTCCTTGGGGGCGGACTGTGCGATCGCCGGGCGCGTGGGCTCCGGACGGGTGCCGCCCTTCTGCCGGTTCTTCCGCTTGGGCTGGACACGCTGGCCGCTCTTCGGCTCCTCGACCACCGGGACGTCCTCCTCGATGACCCCGCCGTTCTTGGCAGCCTTCTTCGCGGCCTTCGCGGCCTGCCGCTCCTTCATCTGCTTCTCGGCGACGGAACCAGGCGTCGGCATGCGCTTGATCGTGTAGTACTGCTGGCCCATGGACCACAGGTTGGTGACGGTCCAGTAGATCAGCACACCGACCGGGAAGTTCACGCCGGAGATCGCGAAGACGATCGGCAGCATGTAGAGCATCAGCTTCTGCGTCTGCGCCATCGGGCCCTCGAGAGCCGACGGCGGCATGTTCTTCATCGTCAGCTGGCGCTGCGTGGTGAAGGTCGTGACGCTCATCGCGACGATCAGCACGATCACCACGATGCGCGAGGTCATCGAGTCGGTCTGCAGGAAGACGTCGCTCAGCTGCGCGCCGAACAGCGTCGACGACTCGATGTCGCTCGCGACCTCACGAGTGATCGGGCCGATCGGATCCTGCGCGCCGGTCGAGATCGGCTCCAGGCCGTTGAGCACCCGGAAGAGAGCGAAGAAGATCGGCGACTGCAGCAGGATCGGCATGCACGACGCGAACGGGTTGGTCCCGTGCTTCCGGTACAGCTCCATGGTCTCGCGGGTCATGTTCTCGCGGGACGCCGGGTCCGTCTTGCCCTTGTACTTCTTCTGCACGGCCTGCAGCTCGGGCTGGATCATCTGCATCCCGCGCGAAGCCTTGATCTGCTTGAAGAACAGCGGGATGAGCAGCACGCGGATCACGATCACCAGCGCGACGATCGACAGCACCCACGCGGTCCCTGGGCCGCTGGACATCCCCAGCGTCGTGAACAGCCAGTGTGACCCGTACATGATCCAGGCCACGACCCACTCGATGGGGTAGAGGAAGGCGAAGAAGTCCATCGGTCAAGAAGCTCCAGAGTTGGTGACGCGAAGTCTGCGGTAGGTGCGAGGGGGTCGTGTACGGCGGCACGAGCCGAGGCAGGTCAGCTCTCGGCGTGGGTGTGCGTGCCGCGCGCGGGCGGCACGTCGTCAACGCCGCCGAGACTCCACGGGTTGCACCGCAGCAGGCGCCACAGCGCGAGACCGAGCCCGCGCAGCGCACCGTGGCGACGCAGCGCGATCAGGGCGTACTGCGAGCAGGACGGGTAGTACTTGCAGCTCGGGGGGCTCATCGGGCTGATGAACGCCTGGTAGAACCGGACCATCCCCACGAGGAGGGTCACCGGTAGCCGTCCGATCAGCGAAGGCTCACGCGCCGGTGCCTCATCCTCAGGGGCAGGGATGGTGGTCATCTCTTCCCGTTTTCGGAGACGCGCGCGACGGCGCGCCGCAAGCACGAGTCGAGGTCGCGGTCGAGGTCCGCGTAGCTCGCGTCTGCCGACGGCGGCAGCGCGCGCACCACGGCACGAGCGGAGCTGGGCAGCGCGGAGAGCTGGCCGAAGGCGGCGGCACGGAGCCGGCGCTTCACCAGGTTGCGCTGCACGGAGTTACCCACAGCCTTGGAAACGACAAAACCGACCTGTGGAGTTCCCGATCCTGGGTCCGGGACATTTTCGTCCGGGACCAGGAGGTGAACCACCAAGGTCGATCGACCTGCGCGCGTGCCGCGGCGCACCGTCCGCTCGAAGTCGACGGAACGGCGCAAACGGTGCGCCGCGGGCAACATGGCTCAGGCTGAGAGCTCGGCGCGACCCTTACGCCGGCGAGCTGCCAGGATGGCGCGGCCGGCACGGGTGCGCATGCGCAGCCGGAAGCCGTGGGTCTTCGCACGACGGCGGTTGTTCGGCTGGAAGGTCCGCTTGCTCACGAGGTACTCCAAGAACGTCGGGGTAGGCACACCGTCTGTCCTCGACGATGCAGTGAATGGTGGTCGCTCAGTGGTTCGATCGACCGAGCCGACCCGGGGCCCGGCCCATCGGTCCTGGCCGACGTCGGAGGACGTGGCTCGAATCCGTGTATGGGCGCGCAGAAGTACCTGGAACGGCTGTCTGACGTTACGCCGCGCGGGGCCCCCGGGTCAAACCAGAACGGCAGGATCATGCGTGTCGGACGCGCCACACCGCGCGCCTCGCCGACCTTCCCCACCGGGCCGTCCTGCCTGGCTACACACCACTTACCCAGGCGTGATCCGCGCCATCCACAACCTGTGGACAACTGTGTGGACGGTGCCTCATCATGGCAGACTCCAACACACCCCCAGCGTCGCGCACCACCCCACGCACGAGACTAAGGAAAGCCAGTGGCCAACCCGGACGAGAACATCGGCGATGTCTGGGCGCAGACCCTGACAGCGCTCGAGGCCCGGCCCGACATGAGCCCCCGGCAGCTCGCCTTCATCCGTCTCGCCAAGCCCATGGCTGTGCTGGACGACATGGTCTTCATCGCCGTCCCCCACGAGCAGACGCGGACCTACCTGGAGACGGCCGTCCGCGACGACCTGGTCTCCGCGATGTCATCGGTGCTGGGACGCGACGTCCGCTTCGGTATCACCGTGGACCCCGAGCTGAGCAGCAGCACGCTCGCCGGGCCGTCCCAGATCTCCGGCCCGGCGGCGCTCTCCCTCGAGCACGAGCCCCCGGAGCCCGAGCAGGCGCAGATGCCGATCGCGCCGCAGCCCGCGCCCAAACCGTCCGCCGAGCCCACCCGGCTGAACCCGAAGTACATCTTCGAGACGTTCGTCATCGGCTCGTCCAACCGGTTCGCGCACGCGGCGGCCGTCGCCGTGGCAGAGGCTCCGGCCAAGGCGTACAACCCGCTCTTCATCTACGGCGACTCGGGACTGGGCAAGACCCACCTGCTGCACGCCATCGGGCACTACGTCCACAACCTCTATCCACACATCCGCGTGCGGTACGTGAACTCCGAGGAGTTCACCAACGACTTCATCAACAGCATCGGCGAGGGCAAGGCCGGCGCGTTCCAGCGCCGGTACCGCGACGTCGACGTGCTCCTCATCGACGACATCCAGTTCCTGCAGGGCAAGGAACAGACGATGGAGGAGTTCTTCCACACCTTCAACGCGCTGCACAACGCGAACAAGCAGGTCGTGATCACGTCCGACGTCCCGCCGAAGCAGCTCAACGGCTTCGAGGACCGCCTGCGGTCCCGCTTCGAGTGGGGCCTCATCACGGACGTCCAGCCCCCGGACCTCGAGACGCGCATCGCGATCATGCGCAAGAAGGCCGCGAGCGAGCACCTCGACGTGCCGGCCGACGTCCTCTCCTACATCGGCTCGCGGATCTCGACGAACATCCGTGAGCTCGAGGGCGCGCTCATCCGGGTCACCGCGTTCGCCAACCTCAACCGGCAGCAGGTCGACCTGGCACTCGCCGAGATCGTCCTGAAGGACCTCATCACCGACGACGACGACACCGCGGAGATCACACCCGCTGTCGTGATCGCGCAGACGGCCGCCTACTTCGGCCTCACCATCGACGACCTGTGCGGCTCGTCACGGTCCCGCGTGCTCGTCACCGCCCGGCAGATCGCCATGTACCTGTGCCGTGAGCTCACCGACCTGTCGCTCCCCAAGATCGGGCAGCAGTTCGGCGGCCGCGACCACACGACGGTCATGCACGCGAACAAGAAGATCGCCGGCCAGATGGCCGAGCGCCGCTCGACCTACAACCAGGTCACCGAGCTCACGAGCCGGATCAAGCAGCAGCAGCGCGGCTGACGCGGCGCACCTCACACGGGCTGCCTCCCCCGGCCTCGCTCTGCCCGAAAATCGGGGCATAGAGCCCACTTCCACATCTTTCAACACCCCTGTGCACAGCGAGACCGGTGCACAGGGGTGTTGCGTATACGCACCTCCACAGGGCTGTCCACACGCGGAACGGCGGATTACCTGGACTCGGCCTCGCTTGTCCCCAGCGCTGTGGACACAACCTGTGCAGAACTTGGTGCGGAGCGCTGACCAGCCGATACACACCTGGGGACAAGCCTGTGGACGGGTGTGGACGAAGGCCTGTTTTCTGTGGGCGACGGGGCCTCGATCGGTGGACAGCCTGTGTGTAAAAACTGGCCGTCCACAGCGGTCCCCAGTTCATGCACAGATGGCCCCACAGCTCCTCCACAGGAGGAAATGCCCTCTGACCTGCGGAAAGACACGATTTCCCCAGTTTCCACAACACCGACTACTACTACGACAGTTATCTATCAGGGGGAATCCACACGCCTTCATAAGCCGGTCGAGCGCTTCGGCTACCTCTTCGAACACTAGTACGAGACGCTCCGTGAAGTCCATCCACAGCCCTGGCCTGTCGAGTGCCGCGAGGTCCCCAACTCGCGTAGGGTTTCCCTCGACAGCCCAGGAACAAGAGGAGATGTAACGGCATGAAGTTCAGGGTCGAGCGCGACGTTCTCGCCGATGCCGTGACATGGACCGCTCGCACGCTCCCCACGCGCCCGCCGGCACCGGTGCTTGCCGGGGTCCGGATCGAGGCCGACGCGCAGGGCGTGATCAACCTCGCGAGCTTCGACTACGAGACGTCCGCGCGCTCCGAGATCCCCGCCGAGGTGGCGGAGCCGGGCACCGTGCTGGTCTCCGGCCGACTGCTCGCCGAGATCTCCCGTGCGCTGCCGAACAAGCCGGTGGATGTCGCGCTCGAGGGCAACAAGGTCGTCGTCACCTGCGGCGCCAGCCGATTCACACTTCTCACCATGCCTGTGGACGAGTACCCGGCGCTGCCGGGGCTGCCCGAGGTCAGCGGCACCGTGTCGGGTGACGCGTTCACCCACGCCGTCGCGCAGGTGACGGTCGCCGCCAGCCGCGACGACACGCTCCCCCTGCTGACCGGCGTGCGTGTCGAGATCGAGGGCGAGCGCATCACCCTCCTGTCCACCGACCGCTACCGCCTTGCGCTCCGCGAGCTGACGTGGACCCCGGCCACGCCGGGCTTCTCGGCCGTCGCGCTCGTGCGGGCACGTACGCTCAACGACGTCGCCAAGTCGCTCGGCTCGGGCGGCGGTCTCGTCAACGTCGGTCTGTCCACAGGCCAGGGCCTCGACCTCGTCGGGTTCGAGGCCGGCGGCCGGCAGACCACCTCCCAGCTGGTCGACGGCGACTACCCCGCCGTCCGCCGCCTGTTCCCGGACAGCACGCCCATCCACGCCGTGGTCGCCACCGCCCCGCTGATCGAGGCGGCGAAGCGGGTCAGCCTGGTCGCGGAGCGCAACACGCCGATCCGGCTCTCGTTCAGCGAGGGCCAGGTCGTGCTGGACGCCGGCCAGGGGGACGACGCGCAGGCCTCCGAGGCGCTGGAGGCAGTCCTGGTCGGTGAGGACATCGCGGTCGCGTTCAACCCGCAGTTCCTCCTCGACGGCCTGGGCGCCCTGGGCACGGACTTCGTCCGGCTGTCCTTCACGCACCCGAACAAGCCGGTCGAGTTCACCGGTCAGGGCAGCCTGGACGGCGAGGACGACTCCGCCTACCGGTACCTGCTGGTGCCGATCCGCTTCACCGGCTGACGAGTTCGACACGCCGTCCCGCAGGACGGCGCGCGCCCGCAACCCGACGTCAGCCAGCACCAAGGACGGCCGCCACGAGCGACCCCGTCGAACGACCCAGGAGGATTTCACGCACATGGTTACCCACATCGGTCTGGTCGGCCTGGGGAAGATGGGCAACAACATGCGGGCCCGTCTGCGCAAGGGCGGCATCGAGGTCACCGGGTTCGACCCGCGGCCCGAGGTGTCCGACGTCGCGACGCTCGCGGACCTCGCCGCCGCGCTCCCCGAGGACAAGCGGGTCGTCTGGGTGATGGTCCCGGCGGGCGAGCCCACCCGCGGCGTGCTCGACCAGCTCGGGGAGATCCTCTCCGAGGGCGACATCGTCATCGAGGGCGGCAACTCGCACTACGTCGAGGACCAGGAGCGGGCCGCCGAGCTCGCGAAGAACGGGATCGGCTACCTCGACGTCGGCGTGAGCGGCGGCGTCTGGGGCCTCGAGAACGGGTACGGCCTGATGGTTGGCGGCTCGGCCGCGGACGTCGAGACCGTGCTGCCGGTCTTCGACGCGCTGCGCCCCGAGGGGCCCCGTGAGGAGGGCTTTGTGCACGCCGGCGGCGTCGGTGCCGGGCACTACGCCAAGATGGTCCACAACGGCATCGAGTACGGCCTCATGCAGGCCTACGCCGAGGGCTACGAGCTCCTGGCCGCCAAGTCCGACCTGATCACCGACGTGCACGGCACGGTGCGGGCCTGGAGCCGCGGCACCGTCGTGCGCTCGTGGCTCCTCGACCTGATGGTCAAGGCGCTGGAGGAGGACCCGAAGCTCGCCCTGCTCGACGACTGGGTCGACGACTCCGGCGAGGGCCGGTGGACCGTGGACGAGGGCATCGACCTCGCCGTGCCGCTCCCCGTGATCTCCGCCGCCCTGTTCGCGCGGTTCGCCTCGCGCCAGGAGCAGTCGCCGGCCATGAAGGCCGTCGCCGCGCTCCGCCAGCAGTTCGGCGGGCACGCGGTGAAGTCGGCGGAGTAGCGGCCGGGACGTACGATCTCCTACCGATGTACGTCTCCCACCTCTCCCTGCTGGACTTCCGGTCGTATGCCTCGGCCGACCTGGAGCTCGAACCCGGGGTCAACGCGTTCGTAGGGCGCAACGGCCGCGGCAAGACCAACCTGGTCGAGGCCATCGGCTACGTCGCGACGCTGGGTTCGCACCGGGTCGCCACGGATGCGCCGCTGGTGCGGTCGGGGGCCGAGCGAGCCGTGGTCCGCACGCGGATCGTCCGGGGCGACCGAGCCAGCACGATCGAGCTGGAGATCACTCAGGGCAAGGCGAACCGCGCCCGGATCAACCGGGGCCAGCCGGTCCGGGCTCGGGACGTGCTGGGGGTCCTGCGTACCGTGCTCTTCGCACCTGAGGACCTCGCCCTGGTGAAGGGCGACCCGGACGGCCGGCGGCGGTTCATGGACCAGCTCCTGGTGCTGATGATGCCGCGGGTGTCCGCGGTGCTCTCCGACTACGAGCGGGTCCTGCGGCAGCGTTCGGCGCTGCTCAAGTCGGCTCGGTCGACCCGGCGCTCCGGTGGGTCGTCGCGGTCCGAGAGCTCGGCGGCCGCCGAGCTGGCGACGCTCGACGTCTGGGACGCACGACTGGCCGAGCTCGGCGCGGAGATCCTCTCGCTGCGGGTGCAGCTGGTGAATGCGCTGCGGCCCGCCGTCGCCGCCGCGTACGAGCAGGTGAGTGATGCGGACGGCGACGCGGAGATCGCCTACCGGTCGTCGCTACCGGCCCTCTCGGCGGACAATCCACCGGAGTTGTCCACAGCCTCTGGGGATAACTTTTCGGACGTCGGCCGCCTCCGTGACCTGCTGCTCGAGGCCCTCGTCGAGGCCCGGCCGCAGGAGCTGGAGCGTGGCGTGAGCCTCGTCGGTCCGCACCGGGACGACCTCGTGCTGACGCTCGGCGGACTGCCCGCCAAGGGGTACGCGAGCCATGGTGAATCGTGGTCGTTCGCGCTCGCGCTACGGCTCGCATCGTTCCGGCTGCTGGGCGGGGATCCGCAGAATTCGGCGGATTCACCCACTTTCTGGGACCCCGAACTGGGTACCGACGCCGACCCGGTGCTCATCCTCGACGACGTGTTCGCCGAGCTCGACGTACGACGACGGGAACGGCTCGCGGACCTGGTCCTCCCGGCTCGTCAGGTGCTCGTCACGGCGGCCGTGCCGGAGGACATCCCGACGGCCCTGGACGGCGTACGGTTTCACGTGGAACCCGGGACGGTGACCCGTGACTGACGAATCTCCACAGGGGCCTGTGGATAACTCTGAGCCCCCTCTGACGCCGCCGTCGGAGGTCGCCCGCGCTGCCCTCAACCGGGCGAAGGCGGCGGCCCGGGCCCGTGGCCTGCGGCCCGGATCCCCCTCGCGCCGGTCTCCCCTGGCCGAACCCCGGTCGAGCGGTTCGGGGCCAGGCGCCCGGGATCCACAGCTCCTCGGGGCGGTCGTCGGCCGGCTGCTGCGCGAGAAGGGCTGGACCGAGGAGGTGTCGGTGGGCGGCGTCGTGGGCCGCTGGCGCGAGGTGGTGGGTTCGGAGATCGCCGACCACTGCACACCCGAGACCTTCGAGGAGAAGGTGCTCGTGGTGCGCGCCGACTCGACGGCCTGGGCCACCCAGCTCCGGCTGCTGGTGCCGAACCTGATCCGGCGCATGGCCGAGGAGATCGGGGAGGGCGTGGTCGAGGAGGTCACGGTGCTCGGCCCGGCCGGCCCCGGGTTCCGGCGCGGTCCCCGGTCCGTGCGTGGCCCCGGCCCCCGGGACACCTGGGGCTGACCGGCCACCAGGCCCCGGACCACGATCCACGGGCCGCCCGGCTGCGGCCACCGTACGCACGCGCTCGGAGGAGGTCCGGAACGGGCCGCAGACGCACGAAGGGCTCCCCGGCCGAAGCCGGGGAGCCCTTCGTCGCTCGGCTACGCGGTAGCGTCAGCCAGGCGCTGTTGATCAGGCGTTCTGCTGCATCCGCTTGCGGGCCCAGACCAGGGCGACGCCACCGAGCGCGAGCAGAGCGGCGAACGCGATGGCGCCACCGACGGTCGCACCGGTCGCGGCGAGCTCCGCCGGCTCCTCAGCCGCGGGGCTGGGCGACGCGGACGGCTCGGCGGCGGGCGGCACGGAGGCCTCCTCGCTGGGCTCGACGGACGGCGACGGCTCCGGCTCGGGCTCGGCGCACTCTTCCTCGATCACGATGGCCTCGGTCGGCAGCAGCGCCGAACCGTCCTCCTGGAGCTGGTAGGCACCGAGCTCCTCGGGGAACGTGTACTCCTCCGAGTTGAGCGTGGCGACGATGCCGGCCTCGGTCTTGGTGTAGGTGATGGCCTCGGTGCTCTCCGGGATGACGACGTCGTCCAGGCTGGCGGCGCAACCGGCCACGGCCTCCGGGATCACCGGGGTGACGACCTCGGCGGGCGGGGGCGTCTGGCAGACACCGATCGAGCCGGACTCCGACCAGTCGTACTGCGTGCCGCCCTGGCCGTCGTAGGCGTCGACGGTGACGGTCCACTCGTGCGCCTTGTCGAGCGCGAGGTCCGGGTAGAGCTTCTGGAAGCCGTTGGAGAACTCGGTGTCCTCGACCGTCTGGCCGTCGATGACGACGGTGACCTTGGCCCCGTTGTAGTACTTGAGATCAACGTTCACGAAACCGCAGTCCGCGGAGACGCTCGGCGTGTGTGCGGAGGCGGGTGCGGCGCTGGCAATCATGCCGCCGAATGCCAGGATGGCGAGAGTTCCGCCGGCGAGAAGCTTCTTCACTCTGTAGCCCTTCGAAGTGAGAGTGCGCGTGCGCGCGCATGTGACCGGTCGGCGCTATTAGAGCAGAAAACGACAAATCAACGAAATGTCACCTTCTGCGTGCAAATTTTCTGACCTTCAACAGACGGCGACATGACGATCCGAAGGGCAGTGGCATGCCGGTACGTGCTCTCGACCAGTCGTCCCGGGCGGGCGTCGTCGAGGCCGTCGACCGCGACCGTCCGAGGACGGGACCGGACTCCCGGACGAGACCTCCGGCGAGGCCCGGATCGAGGCTCCGGAGGCCGTTCGGGAACCGCTTCCGGGTCCCAGAAATCACCCTGTGGAGAAAGGTTGTGGAGGAGTGGCTACAAACACCCCAGGATCCCGGGTTTTCGCCGCTCAGAAGGTAGTATGAGGGGGTCAACCGCGCCGGGTTCCCAGGAACGTCCTGAGGACCCGGAACGCTGAGCACCGACGAGCCGTCGGACTGTACGTGGCACCCGAGCACGGCATGGACCTCACCTGGTCCGAGCCGCTCGCGCAGCAGCTGGTACGTCCGTCGTCGTGCACATCGTGTGCCTGAAAGACGAGGAGCAACCCCGCCCGTGACAGAGCGAATCGACGGCGGCTACGACGCCGGGAACATCACAGTCCTGGAAGGTCTCGAGGCCGTTCGTAAGCGACCGGGCATGTATATCGGATCGACCGGTGAGCGTGGGCTCCACCACCTTGTGTACGAGATTGTGGATAACGCTGTGGACGAGGCCCTCGCGGGCCACGCCACCGAGATCGACGTGCGCCTTCTGGCCGACGGCGGAGTGCGAGTCTCCGACGACGGCCGAGGCATTCCGGTCGCCATGCACCCGACCGAGGGCAAGCCAACGCTTGAGGTCGTGATGACGATCCTGCATGCCGGTGGCAAGTTCGGCGGCGGCGGGTACGCCGTCTCCGGCGGCCTCCACGGCGTCGGCATGTCCGTGGTGAACGCGCTGAGCACCCGGTTCGTCTCCGAGGTGCGCCGTGACGGGTACAACTGGCGCCAGGAGTACACCGACGGCGGTAACCCGATCACCGGCGTCGAGAGGCTCGAGCCGCTCGGCCCCGACGAGCACACCGGAACCACGCAGACGTTCTGGGCCGACGGGTCGATCTTCGAGACCACCGAGTACGACTTCGAGACGCTGCGGGCCCGGTTCCAGCAGTACGCCTTCCTCAACAAGGGCCTGAAGATCACGCTCACCGACGAGCGCGCCGGCCACTCGTCCGCGACGGACGAGGTCACGGGCGCCGAGCCTGAGGCGACGGCCGACGGCGTCGAGGAGGTTGCGGGAGCCGACGGCCAGCCGGACGCCGAGGGCACGTCCCAGGACGCGGGTGCCTGGCGCACCGTCACGTTCAAGTACGACGACGGCCTCATGGACTACGTGCACCACCTCAACTCGGCGAAGCGGGTGGAGCTCATCCACCCCGACGTCATCTCGTTCGAGAGCGAGGACACCGAGCGCAAGATCTCGGTCGAGGTCGCGCTCCAGTGGACCAGCGCGTACAGCGAGTCGGTCCACACGTTCGCCAACACGATCTCCACCACCGAGGGCGGCACGCACGAGGAGGGCTTCCGCGCGGCGATGACCACGCTGGTCAACAGCTACGCGCGGGACAAGGGGATCATCAAGGAGAAGGACGAGAACCTCACGGGTGACGACATCCGCGAGGGTCTGACCGCCGTCATCTCCGTGAAGCTCGGCGAGCCGCAGTTCGAGGGCCAGACCAAGACCAAGCTCGGCAACACGGAGGCCAAGACCTTCGTGCAGCGTGTGGTCCGCGAGCAGCTCGTCGACTGGTTCGACGCCCACCCGAACGAGGCCCGCGACGTCATCCGCAAGGCGATCCAGGCCTCGCAGGCCCGGATCGCGGCGCGCAAGGCGCGCGAGGCGACCCGCCGCAAGGGCATCCTCAACGGCGGCGGCATGCCGGGCAAGCTCAAGGACTGCCAGTCCCGCTTCCCCGACGAGTGCGAGATCTACATCGTCGAGGGTGACTCGGCCGGCGGCTCCGCGGTGCGTGGCCGCAACCCGCACAACCAGGCGATCCTGCCGCTGCGCGGCAAGATCCTGAACGTCGAGCGCGCCCGCCTGGACAAGGCGCTGTCCAACGCCGAGGTCCAGGCGCTGATCACGTCCTTCGGCACGGGCATCGGCGAGGACTTCGACATCTCGAAGCTGAAGTACCACAAGATCGTGCTCATGGCCGACGCCGACGTCGACGGCCAGCACATCTGCACCCTGCTCCTGACGCTGCTGTTCCGGTACATGCGACCCCTGATCGAGCACGGCCACGTGTATCTCGCGCAGCCGCCGCTGTACCGGATCAAGTGGAGCAACGCCCCGCACGACTACGTGTACTCGGACCGGGAGCGCGACGCGTTCCTGGAGGCCGGCGCCGCGCAGGGCAAGCGGATCCCGAAGGACAACGGCATCCAGCGCTACAAGGGTCTCGGCGAGATGGACTACTCCGAGCTCTGGGACACCACGATGGACCCGGACCACCGGACGCTGCTGCAGGTCACCATGGACGACGCGGCCGCGGCCGACGAGATCTTCTCGGTGCTCATGGGCGAGGACGTCGAGTCCCGCCGCACCTTCATCCAGCGCAACGCCAAGGACGTGCGGTTCCTCGATATCTGATGTGGCGCGTCGCCGCTGGGTCCTGTCGGACCCAGCGGCGACCCCCGTCGAGCTGGTGACCCACGCGACGAAGTGACACGCCCAGCGGCGTGGAAAGGAAGTAAAGACGGTGACGGACGAGACCCCCGGCGTGGAGAACTCCGACGACGGCATTCCCCTGGAGGACGCGCGAGTAGCGGTCCACCACGGTCGTGTCGAGCAGGTCGACCTGCAGCTCGAGATGCAGCGGTCGTACCTCGACTACGCGATGAGCGTGATCGTCGGGCGCGCGCTGCCCGACGTGCGGGACGGCCTCAAGCCGGTGCACCGCCGCGTCATCTACGCGATGTACGACGGCGGGTACCGGCCCGACCGCGCGTTCTCGAAGTGCTCGCGCGTCGTGGGCGACGTCATGGGCAAGTACCACCCGCACGGTGACACCGCGATCTACGACACCCTCGTGCGCCTGGTGCAGGACTGGGTGCTGCGGTACCCGCTGGTCGCGGGCCAGGGCAACTTCGGCTCGCCGGGCAACGACCCCGCTGCCGCCCCGCGGTACACCGAGTGCAAGATGGCGCCGCTCGCGCTCGAGATGGTGCGCGACATCGAGAAGGGCACCGTCGACTTCCGGCCCAACTACGACGGGCGCACCCAGGAGCCCGTCGTGCTCCCGGCGCGCATCCCGAACCTGCTGGTCAACGGGTCGGCGGGCATCGCCGTCGGCATGGCCACCAACATCCCGCCGCACAACCTGCGCGAGGTCGCCGAGGGCGTGCGCTGGCACCTCGCCCACCCCGACGCGTCCCGCGAGGAGCTGCTCGAGGCGCTCCTGCAGCGCATCAAGGGCCCGGACTTCCCCTCGGGCGCGCAGATCCTGGGCCACAAGGGCATCGAGGACGCGTACCGCACGGGCCGCGGTTCCATCACGATGCGCGCGGTGGTGAGCGTCGAGGAGATCCAGAACCGGATCTGCCTGGTCGTCACCGAGCTGCCGTACATGGTGAACCCGGACAACCTGGCCTCCAAGATCGCGGACCTCGTCAACGACGGCCGCATCCAGGGCATCGCCGACATCCGCGACGAGACGTCGGGCCGCACCGGCCAGCGCCTGGTCATCGTGCTCAAGCGCGACGCCGTGGCGAAGGTCGTGCTGAACAACCTCTACAAGCACACGCCGCTGCAGGAGAACTTCAGCGCCAACATGCTCGCGCTGGTCGACGAGGTGCCCCGCACCCTCAGCATCGACGCGTTCGTGCGCCACTGGACCACGCACCAGATCGAGGTCGTGCGCCGGCGCACGGAGTACCTCCTCAAGGAGGCCCAGGACCAGATCCACATCTACGAGGGCTACCTCAAGGCCCTCGACGCGCTCGACGAGGTCATCGCCCTCATCCGGCGCTCCCCCGACGTCGACGAGGCACGCACGGGCCTGATGGACCTGCTCACGATCGACGAGCAGCAGGCCAACGCGATCCTCTCGATGCAGCTCCGCCGTCTGGCGGCCCTCGAGCGGCAGAAGATCCTCGACGAGCACGCCAAGCTGCGTGCCGAGATCGAGGACTACCTGGACATCCTGGCCAAGCCGGAGCGTCAGCGGATCATCGTGGGCGAGGAGCTCGACGAGGTCACCGACCGCTGGGGCGACGAGCGTCGCACCACGATCCTTCCGTACGACGGCGACATGTCCATGGAGGACCTGATCCCCGAGGAGGACGTGGTCGTCACGATCACGCGCGGTGGCTACGCCAAGCGGACGCGGACGGACAACTACCGCTCGCAGAAGCGGGGCGGCAAGGGCGTGCGCGGCGCGCAGCTCCGCGAGGACGACATCGTGGACCACTTCTTCACGACGACGACCCACCACTGGATGCTGTTCTTCACCAACCTGGGCCGCGTCTACCGGGCCAAGGGTTATGAGCTGCCCGAGGGCGGCCGGGACGCGAAGGGTCAGCACGTCGCGAACCTCCTGGCCTTCCAGCCGGGCGAGAAGATCGCCCAGGTGCTCGACATCCCCGACTACGAGGCCGCCGAGTACCTGGTGCTGGCCACGCGGCGCGGGCTGGTGAAGAAGACCCGCCTGAGCGAGTACAACTCGCCGCGGTCGGGCGGCCTCATCGCGATCAACCTCCGGGAGGACGCCGACGGCGACGCCGACGAGCTGGTCTCGGCCCGTCTCGTGAACGCGGACGACGACCTCATCCTCGTGTCGCGCAAGGGCCAGTCGATCCGCTTCCACGCGGACGACGAGTCGATCCGCCCGCTGGGCCGCGCGACGTCCGGCGTCACCGGCATGAAGTTCCGCGAGGAGGACGAGCTGCTGTCCGCCGACGTGGTGATCGACGGTGCCGACCTGTTCGTCGTCACCGAGGGCGGGTTCGCCAAGCGCACCCGGATCTCGGAGTACCGGATCCAGGGCCGCGGTGGCCTCGGCATCAAGGTCGCCAACCTGGTGGAGGCGCGCGGCGATCTCGTGGGCGCGCTCGTGACCCACGCGGATGACGAGGTGCTGGTCATCATGGAGCGCGGCAAGATCGTGCGTTCGGCCGTCGCGGAAGTTAACCTCACCGGCCGGAACACCCAGGGGGTAACCTTCGCAAAGCCGGACAAGGGGGACAGGATCATCGCCGTCGCGCGCAACGCGGAGCGTGAGGACGCGGGCGATGCGGTGGCTGTCACCGACGAGAACTCCGACGGTGAACCCGCCGAGCGGGTTACCGTGGAAGAGAATCCGACCCCCGACGAAGTTCCGAGCACCCCTGAGCAGGACAGCACCGGACGCGAGGACAGCTGATGACGAGTGACAAGAACGGGCACGTGCGCATCGCGACGCCTTCGCTCGAAGAAGACCTGGAGATCACCCGGGATCGCAAGGCCGTGACGCAGGACAAGGACGCGGCGGAGACCACGGGTGCGGAGTCGGCAGGGGCCGGCTCGGAGAACACCTCCACGTCGAACGGTTCGGCCACGGACAAGCCCGCCGACGGCGGCAGCGCGTCGAACGGCGCCGCTGCCGGCGCCGGCCAGGCCACGGGCGGCGAGAAGCTGTCCGAGCCCGTCGTGGTGGCCTCCCCCGCCGCGAAGGCGGACCAGCCCACGGAGACCAAGGCCTCGAAGCCGGCCGCCGCGGGCGACTCGGCCGTCCCCACCACGGGCGGGGTCTGGCGGTCCGCCTACGAGGCGGGCAAGCAGGGCAAGGAGCAGAAGCCCGCCGCGGAGTCGAACGGCGGGTCCAAGGACTCCGCGGGTCTGGTCTCGGCGATCGGGCGGGCCTCGACCAAGACCGATACCGCGGCGTCGCAGAGCGCACCCGAGGCAGAGTCGGACGCGAAGTCGTGGAACCGGGTCCCGGCGCCCGGCACACCGGGCGGCGCCCCGGCATCCGCTCCGACGGGAGCCGCGGACGGCGTGAAGGCCGGCGCGATGAAGGCCGCCCAGGCCGCTCTCGACGCGGCCCGCAGCGCGGCGAAGAAGGTGTCCTCGATCATGCCTGACGATGATGGGCAGACGGCGGCTCAGAACGAGCCCAGGCCGCGGCCCGAGATGCACTACACCGCGGGTGGCGTGCGCGGCACCGCCGCTCCGGTCGGTACGCCCGCCGACGGCACGCAGGGCCAGCCGACGCACCCGGCGTCGACTCCCACGCCCGAGGTGCCGCGTCCGGCCCCCGCCGGCCCGCGCCGCGTGCGGCTCGCGATCTCCCGGGTCGACCCGTGGTCCGTCATGAAGCTGGCGTTCCTGCTGGCCGTCGCGGTCGCGATCATGACCGTCGTGGCCACGGCGGTGTTCTGGTCGGTGCTCAACAGCCTCGGCGTCTTCACCACGGTGCAGAGCTTCGTGGAGGACGCCGTGGGCCCGCAGAGCAACGTGAACCTCACCCAGTTCGTGGAGTTCCCCCGCGTCATCTCCCTCGCGACCCTGATCAGCATCTGCAACATCGTGCTGCTGACGGCGATCGCGACGATCATGGCGTTCCTGTACAACATCACGGCAGCACTCGTCGGCGGCGTGCACATGACGCTGACCGACGACTGACCAGCGCTGCCAGAGCGTTCTCGTGCGTTCTCGCGCACGGCTCGGCGCACGTCACACCGCGGACCATCATTTCGGTTTGGGACATCGTCCCGACCTGGGGTAATCTCCAGTGTCGCAAGAGCGTGCGTAACGCTCGTCCGGGGCTATAGCTCAGACGGTTAGAGCGCTTCCCTGATAAGGAAGAGGTCGGAGGTTCAAGTCCTCCTAGCCCCACTCCCGGACCTGCAGAGGCTCCTCAGGAGGAACTCGTGAAGAAGCTGCTGATAGTGCTGCTGGCGGCCGGCGCCGGCTACGTCCTCTGGCGCAAGCTGAGTGAGGACGCGGCTGGCCGCGATCTCTGGTCCGAGGTCACCGACTCTATCGACTGAGCGGCCCTCGTCGGGGCCATGGCGCAATTGGTAGCGCACCTGCTTTGCAAGCAGGGGGTTGGGGGTTCGAGTCCCCCTGGCTCCACCCTGACCGAAGCCCGGATTCGTCCGGGCTTTTGTCGTTCCCGGGGTCGGTCGGCCCGCTCTTCCATGGTCGGACACCGCAGGTCCGAGGGATCACGCAGGCCCGTGTAGGGGGATACCCGTACGTTCGGCCGGTTCGGCGAATTTTTCACCCTCGATCGGCCCTGGGCTACTGACAAGGCAGGACCCCTTCCATATCGTCGAGCGCGAGGGGCAGCACCACCCAACTGTTCGGCCCCTCGTGATCCGAGGAGGACAGCGTGTCCCTGACCAGGAAGCTCATCGGCACCGCCGCCGCAGTGACAGCAGCCCTGTCGGCTGCCGTGGTCGCCACGCCGACAGCCACCGCCGTGCCCGACACCATCCCGCTCACCATCACCAACGACTCAGGTCGGGGCGACCAGGTGTTCGTCTACGTCCTGGGCGAGACGGGCGGCCAACTGGGCTACGCCGACGCGCAGGGGATCTTCCACCCCTGGCCGGACGCCGGGAGCGTCCCCGAGCCGGCGCCGGACGCGTCGATCGCCGGTCCGACGGACGGGCAGGACGTCACCATCCAGATGCCCAAGCTGTCGGGCCGGGTGTACTTCTCCTACGGCAGCAAGCTCGACCTCAAGATCGTCAACGACGGGCAGCTCGTGCAGCCGGCCGTGCAGAACCCGAGCGACCCGAACCGCGACATCCTGTTCAACTGGACGGAGTACACGCTCAACGACTCCGGGCTGTGGATCAACAGCACGCAGGTCGACTTCTTCTCCGCGCCGTACCAGACGGGCCTGCGCTCCTCGAGCGGCGAGCTGCTGCGCACCGGGATGCTCAAGCCCGACGGCTGGGACAACGTCGTCACGTCCCTCTCGCAGCAGGACGGCTGGGACGGCCTCGCGCAGACCGGACCCGACGGATCCGTGCTGCGGGTCCTCTCCCCCGGCCACGGCGTCGGCACGGGCCAGGTCGACGCGAACGTCCTGTCCGACTACGTCGACCGCGTCTGGACCAAGTACGCGAGCGAGACCCTCACCGTCGTCCCGTACGGCGACCAGCCGGACAAGAAGTTCCTCGGGACCGTGTCCGGCGACACGATGACGTTCACCGACACGTCGGGCGCCGTCGTCACCACGTTCCCGAAGCCGTCGGGCGAGTCGATCTTCGGCTGCGCGGGCGACCTCGCCGCGCCGAACAACGACATCGGTGCCATCGCACGCACGCTGTGCGCCGGGTTCAACCGGTCCTCGCTGCTCGACAGCAGCACCCAGCCGACCCAGGATCCGGCCGGCTTCTACCAGGACTCGGTGACGAACTACTACGCCAAGTACATCCACGAGCAGATGGCGGACGGCAAGGCCTACGCGTTCGCGTTCGACGACGTCGTGGCGCAGGAGTCGCTGGTGCACGACGGTGACCCGACCGAGGCTTTCATCCAGCTCGACCCGTTCGCGGGGGCGGCCACGCCGATCGGCGGCTGATCGCGACTCGTACAGGACAGGAGGGCCCGGCCGTGTCGGCCGGGCCCTCCTGGTGTGCATGAGACGTGCTGGGGGTCAGCCGCTCTGCTTGCTCTCCCCCGGCGGGACCTGGTCCACGACCGGCTCGTCCTTGGCGGGCGGAGCCGGCTTGGCGTCCTTCGGCTCCGTCGCCTTGACCGGAGTCTCGGGACTGTCGGAGCTGGCCTTCTGCGCGGCGTCGGACACCGCGCTGCTCGCCTTCTGCGCCGTGGACCTCGCGGCGTCGATGACGGGAGCGGCCTTCTCCTTGGCGGCGTCGATCACCGGGGCCGCCTTCTCGAGCACCGGACCGGCCTTCTCCTTCGCCGCCTCGAACGCGGGGCTCGCGGCGGAGTAGGCGCGGGCGCCGAGGTCCTTGGCCGTCTGCGCGGCCTTGGCCCCCGCCTCCTTGCCCTTGGCGATGGCGGAGCCTGCTGCCGAGCCGACGCCGGAGGAGTGCTTGGCGGCGCCGTCGGAGTAGTCGGCTCCCGAGCTCTGTTCCCAGGGCTCGGCCCACGGGTCGGTCTGGGGCTGCGCACGCTTCCAGAACACGTAGCCCGCGACGGCCGCACCGCTCGCGGCCAGCGCGATGAGCCAGCCCTTCTTGGAGCTCTTCCTGCTGGCCTTGTCCGCCGCGTCCGTGACGGTCTCGGCGAGCGAGGCCTTGCCCTGTGCCGCCGCGGCGTTGGCCGCCGCGACGTTGAACGCGGAGACCATCTTCGGGAGCAGGTCGTCCACGAGCTTGTCGTGCGCGGAGTCGATCAGGGGCGCTGCCTTGCCCGCCACCTTCTCGACCTGGGGTGCGGCCGCCTGCAGACTGTCCTGCCAGGCCTTCTCGGCGCGCGGTGTGAGCCATGCGATGAAGTCGTTCACGCGGGGCTGGGCCCAGTCCTTCGCGTTCGAGGCCCGGTCCTTGGCCTGGGCCGCGATGGACCCGGCCTGCGTCGCGGCCTTGGAGCTGACGTCGGAAAGCAGAGCCGTGGCCTCCGCGGCCCTCTCCTTGACCTTCTCGGTGTCGATCTTGCTCGTGTCCACGTAGTCGGTCACCTTCTTGCGGGTCATGTAACTCCCCCCGAACTGTTCAATACTCCTCAAGGTGCCACTCTGCCATCGCCTGCCGTTACTGGCGAGGGCGGGCTGCGCCGCTGCAGCAACTGCGGGCCGCTCCGTGGGAGGATTGATACATGTTCGCAATCCTGCACACCACCTCCGGTGACATCCGCATCGAGCTCTTCCCGAACCACGCGCCCAAGACTGTCGAGAACTTCGTCGGCCTCGCGACGGGTGAGAAGGCCTGGACGGACCCGCGCACGGGCGAGGAGCGCAAGGACCCGTTCTACGACGGCCTGATCTTCCACCGCGTCATCGACGACTTCATGATCCAGGGCGGCTGCCCGCTCGGCACGGGAACCGGCGGCCCGGGGTACACGTTCAACGACGAGATCCACCCTGAGCTCCAGTTCAACGAGAAGTACATCCTCGCGATGGCCAACGCCGGCAAGCGCCGGAACCCGGTCACCGGCGAGATCGAGGGCACCAACGGCTCCCAGTTCTTCCTCACCACCGCGGAGACGCCGTGGCTCAACGGCAAGCACACGATCTTCGGCAAGGTCGCGGACGACGCGTCGCGCGAGGTCGTCGACAAGGTCGGCAAGACGCGTACGCGTCCCGGCGACCGTCCCGTCGAGGACATCGTCATCGAGTCGGTGACCATCGAGCCCTGAGCCGCCGCGGCGCTCGCGCCGCCGGACAGTACCCGCACGACCCGAGCACCGATGACCGAGGGGACTGAGGACGTATCGCGATGAACGACCCGGCCGCCGAGGAGCCGACCGAGGCCGAGGCTCCCGTCTGCCCGCGACACCCCGACCGGGTGGCCTACGTGCGCTGCCAGCGCTGCGGTCGTCCGACGTGCCCGGAGTGCCAGCGACCGGCCGCGGTCGGCGTGCAGTGCGTCGACTGCGTCCGGGAGACGAAGCGTGCCGCCCCGCGGATCCGGACGGTGTTCGGCGGCTCCGCCACCAGCACCGCCGCCAACGGCCGGCCGGTCGTCACGCTGACGATCATCGGCATCTGCGTCGTGAGCTGGCTGCTGCAGCTGGTGACGAGGGGCGCGTGGACGGAAGCCCTGTGGTTCTGGCCCTGGGGCGGCGCGATGGAGCCGTACCGGTTCCTCACGGCGTCGTTCCTGCACTCCACGTCGCCGCTGCACATCCTGTTCAACATGTACGCGCTGTGGATCACGGGTCAGTTCCTCGAACCGCTCCTCGGCCGAGCCCGGTTCACGGTCCTGTGCCTGCTGTCCGCCGTGGGCGGGTCGGTCGGCGTGCTGCTCCTGGCCGGCGACCCGTTCACGTCGAGCGCCTGGGTGACACCGGTCGTCGGCGCGTCCGGCATGGTGTTCGGGCTGTTCGGGGCGATGCTCCCCGTGATGCGCCGCCTGGGCCGCAGCATGGCTCAGGTGCTCGTCCTGATCGCGATCAACGGCGTCATCGGGTTCTTCGTGCCGAACATCTCGTGGCAGGCGCACCTCGGCGGTCTCGTCACCGGTGCGCTGGTGGCGACCGCCTACGCGTACGCGCCCAAGGAGCGGCGCGCGCTCGTCGCATGGGTGGTTCCGGTGGTCGGTATCGCCGTCCTGACCGCGCTGGCGGTGTGGCGCTACAGCTCGGTCGGCGTCCTGTGAACGGGCCGCGGGACGAGCGAGCGGACTGTCACCGATCTCTTTTCCCCAGCTTTACCCACAGCTGTGGATAAATGGGTACACAGCTCCGCGGCCGCCTCGGTGCGGCCGCGGAGCCGCCGTTCTCAGCGCCAGCGGGTGGTGAGCCCGAAGCCCACGATGATCAGCCCGAAGCCGACCGCGAGGTTCCACTGGCCGATCTGCGGGATCGGCAGCGCCAGGTCTGCGCTGGTCAGGTAGTACGTCACGATCCAGGCGAGGCCGAGGACCATGAGGCCGACCATGACGGGGGCCAGCCAACGCGGGTTGACCGCCTCACCGGGCAGCGCGACCTTGGCCTCGGCCTTGTCAGCCTTGGGCGTGGCCTTCTTCTTGTTGCGGGACTTCGACTCGGGCACGAGGCGGGCTCCTGTCCTGGGGGGTCTGCCCGACGGGTGTGCCGAGCCGACGTCTGCTTGCTCGTGGACTAGCGTAGTGGTCGACAGCCCGAGTCGTGACCAGACGCGTCCGCGGGTTTGTCGAATGTTGCAGGAGGGACGCGTGTGACCGGACCGGAGCCGACGCCCGCGCCGTCGTCCAAGGGCGGTGCCGGAGGCTTTCTTGGTGCCCTGACTCACGGGCGATGGCGTTCGTGGCTCAGCGTGGGGGCGGTCGCCGTGCTGGCCGGCCTCATGTTCAGCGCCAGCGCCCGGCTGGCCGACGGCGGCGGCGCCGGCAACCGCGACCCCCAGGACCTCGCGCAGCTCGTGGACACCGAGACCGACCGCGTCACCGACCTCACCGAGCGCAGCACCGAGCTGGACCGCGAGATCGAGGGGCTGAGCGCGCGTGCCGGCACGACCGTGCCGACCCTGGACGACGACCTGGTGCGGCGCGAGGGCGTGGTGTCGGGATCCGAACCAGTGCGGGGCGCCGGGCTGACCGTGACGCTCGACGACGCGCCGTCGACGTCGGTCGGGGCGGGGCCCGGCGGTGTCGAGCCACAGCCGGACGACCTCGTGGTGCACCAGCAGGACCTGCAGCACGTCATCAACGCGCTCTGGGCCGGCGGGGCCGAGGCGATGACCCTGCAGGGTGAGCGGGTGACGTCGACGTCGGCGTTCCGGTGCTCCGGAAACATCCTGCTGCTGCACGGCAAGGTCTTCTCACCACCGTACAAGGTGACGGCAGTGGGAGACCCGGCGAAGATGGAGGCGTCGCTCGACGAGTCCGAGGGTGTGCAGACGTACCTCGAGTACGTGGACTGGGTACACCTGGGCTGGGACGTGCGACGTAGCGACCACCTGGACCTCCCCGCGTACGACGGCGGCGGTCTGCAGTACGCGACGGTTCCCGATGGTACGGAGGTCTTTGGATGACCCACGCGCAGGCCGGCCACAACGTGCCGCTGCCCCAGGAGGTGTTTCCCATCGCCTATCAGCGCGGTCCGTCCGGGATGGGGCCGCGCAACGCGCGGCGCCCCCAGTCGTCGGGATCCCCCATGCGGCCCGTCGCCTGGCTGATCGGCGTGATGGGCGAGCTCCTCGTGACGGCAGGCCTGGTGCTCGGGCTGTTCGTGGTGTGGCAGCTCTGGTGGACGGACGTCGAGGGCGCCCGCGCCCAGAACGAGATCATCGCCGAGATGGACTGGGAGGCGCCTCCGACCGGCCCGCAGACCGCCAAGGAGAACCACGGTCCGCCGCCGGTCATGGCGGAGCCGCCGGACGCCGGCACGCTTTTCGCGCAGATGTACATCCCGCGGTTCGGCGACGACTACGTCAAGCCGATCGCCGAGGGCACGGACAAGGCGACGGTGCTCGACACCATCGGCATCGGGCACTACGTGGGCACCGCGATGCCGGGCGACCTCGGCAACTTCGCGGTCGCCGCGCACCGCACGACCTACGGCAAGCCGTTCAACCAGATCGCCGAGCTGAAGCCGGGCGACCCCCTGGTGGTTCGCACCGAGGACACCTGGTACGTGTACAAGGTGACCGAGTCGCAGATCGTCTACCCGCAGAACGTCGAGGTCATCGCGCCGGTGCCGGGCGTGACCGCCGACGAGGAGATGCCCGAGCTGACGAAGCGGTTCATCACGCTGACCTCCTGCCACCCGATGTTCTCCGCGACCGAGCGGTACATCGTGCACGGTGAGCTCGAGTACTGGTCGCCCGTGGGCGAGGGCAAGCCGAAGGAGCTGGTGAGCTGATGTACGCGCTGCTGTGGCGGGCCATCCCGGGCCCCGGCTGGTTCAAGTTCCTGGTATGCCTCGTGCTGGCGTTCGGCGTGATCGCGGTGTGCTTCACACAGTTCTTCCCGTGGCTCAGCGACTACATGCCGTTCAACGACACCACCGTCGGCGCGTAGCATGCCTGCATGACGCGCATCCTCGTCGTCGACAACTACGACTCGTTCGTCTACACGATCGTCGGTTACCTCGACCAGATCGGCGCCCGGACCGTGGTGGTCCGGAACGACGCCGTGCCCGCTCCCGACGCCGACGGCCGCTTCTGGTACGACGGCGGCGACGGGACGCCCGTGCCCTACGACGGCGTGCTCGTCTCCCCCGGCCCCGGCACTCCCGCGGAGGCCGGCGCCTCCGAGGACGTCATCCGGGCCTGCGCCCGGTCCCGCACCCCGATGCTCGGCGTCTGCCTCGGGCACCAGGCGCTGGCCGAGGTGTTCGGCGGCAAGGTGACGCACGCGCCGGAGCTCATGCACGGCAAGACGAGCCTCGTGGAGCACTCGGGCCAGGGCGTCCTCGCCGGCCTGCCCACGCCGTTCACCGCGACGCGCTACCACTCGCTGGCGGTGACGCCGGACAGCGTGCCGGCCGAGCTCATGGTGACCTGCTCGACGGCGTCGGGCATCGTGATGGGGCTGCAGCACCGCGAGCTGCCGCTGCACGGGGTGCAGTTCCACCCCGAGTCGGTGCTCACCGAGGGTGGGCACCGGCTGCTGGCGAACTGGCTGGAGACCTGCGGGCTCGAGGGCGCCGTGGAGCGGGCACAAGGAATGGCGCCGCTGGTCATCTCCTGACCTGCGACGCCATCGTGCGGTGCGGCCCCTGACCCGTTTCCCGGTCAGGGGCCACACGCGTTACGGGATGATGTCCTCGCCGTCGCCCCCGCCGTCGCCGCCGCCCTCAGGGCCGGTGGAGATCACCAGGTTGATGTACGAGCCCACGTCGACCGTGGAGCCCGGAGCCGGGTCGGACCGGATCACCTGGCCGGCGGCGAAGATGTCCGAGGACTCCTCGGACGCCTGCTGGCACGTGATCTGCACGCCGGTGCACGCGACCTGGGCCTCGTCGAGCGTCTTGCCGACGAGGTCCGCGGGGACGGTCGTCTCCTTGGGTGCCGGGGCCTCCGCGATGAAGACCGTCACGGAGGTGCCCTGCTTCACGTCGCCGGCCTCGGGGTCGGTGCGCGACACCGTGCCCGGCGTCACCTCGTCGCTCTCCTCGGTGTCCCACTGGATCGTGCCGAGACCGAGGTTCGCGAGCTGGGCCTCGGCGCCCTCCTTGGACTGCCCGATCACGTTCGGGAGGGTGGTGTTGCCGGTCGACAGGTACAGGACGACGTCCGAGCCCTCCTGGACGGGCTGGCCCGCACCCGGCTCGCTCTTGGTGACCTGGCCCTGGCTCACGTCCGGGCTGTTCTCGGACTCGGTGCCGCTGACGTTGAGGTTCAGCTCCTCGAGCTTGGCCCGGGCGTCCGCCTCCGACAGGTTCTTCAGCTCGGGCAGGGTGACCTGGCCCGGCGCGCCCGCCACGAAGACGGTGACGGTCGAGTCCGGCTCGACCTCCTCGCCCGCGCCCGGATCGGTCCTGCCGGTCGTCTGGCCCTCGTCGAGGTCGGACTCCTTGTCGATGGCCGACTGGAACGTCAGCCCGGCGGCCTCGATCCGTGCCTTCGCCTCGTCGGCGGTGAGGCCCTCCGCGATCGTGGGCACGGCGACCGTCGTCGGCTCCTCCTCGCCACCGCCGTTGATGACCATGGCGATGATGATGGCCGCGACCGCCGCGAGGGCGATGCCGAGCAGCCACCACATGAGGGCCTTGCTCTTCTTCTCGGGCTCGCGCTGACCGTTGCGGGTCTGCGGGCCGGGGTAGCCGTTGCCCGGCGTGATCGGGCTCTGCTGCGCCGTGGCCGGACCCCAGTTGCCCTGGCCCGGCGTCATGACCTGCGTGGCGCCGTACGCGGGCTGGCCGGCGACCTGGGTCGCGCCCATCATCGCGGCACCGACCATGGGCGCGGTGACCTGGCCGCCGCGCATCGCGGCCTCCAGGTCGCGGCGGAACTCCGCCGCGGTGCTGTACCGGTGGTCGCGGTCCTTGGTGAGGGCCTTGAGGGTGATGCGGTCGAGCACCTCGGGGACGTCGGTGGCGACCTCCGACGGGCGCTGCGGCTCCTGGCCCACGTGCTGGTAGGCCACGGCGACTGGGGAGTCGCCCTGGAACGGCGGCCGGCCCGTGAGCAGCTCGAACAGCATGCAGCCGGTGGAGTACAGGTCGGAGCGGGTGTCCACCTGCTCGCCGCGCGCCTGCTCCGGGGAGAGGTACTGCGCCGTGCCGATCACGGCGTGGGTCTGCGTCATCGTCGCGGCGGAGTCGGCCATGGCGCGGGCGATGCCGAAGTCCATCACCTTGACCGCGCCCGTGGGCGTGATCATCACGTTCGCAGGCTTGATGTCGCGGTGCACGATGCCTGCGTGGTGCGAGTACTCCAGCGCGCTCAGCACGCCGACCGTGATCTCGACGGCCTCCTCGATCGGCACCGCCGCGCCGTCGGTCAGGATGTCGCGGACCGTGTGGCCCTCGACGTACTCCATGACGATGAACGGGACGTGCACGTCCTCGCCGGCGGCGTTCTGGTGGATGTCCTCGCCGGTGTCGTACACGGCGACGACCGCGGGGTGGTTCAGCGCGGCAGCCGACTGCGCCTCACGCCGGAAACGGGTGAGGAACGACGGGTCGCGGGCGAGGTCGGAACGGAGCACCTTGATCGCGACGGTACGACCGAGACGGGTGTCGTGGCCGATGTGTACCTCGGCCATGCCGCCACGGCCGACGAGCTCGCCGACCTCATAACGGCCGGCGAGTACGCGGGGCGTGTTCTCCACCACTCATAGGTCCTTTGATGTCGTGGCCGTCTGCCTCTGGGCATACGACTCGTTGAGGAGCATCATCCCAGAAGCGGCCAGTCCGGCCGCTGCCGGGGGATTCAGCGTTTCGGCGTACATTTCGGTGGAACCCCACGGTTCCCGCAGAGCGCCGTCGTCGCCGCCCCCCGTGACCAGCATGATGAGGATGACCACGAGCAACAGCCCGACCAGGGCGACGAGCGGCCAGGACACGCGGATCCCCAGGCGATCCTCGATCCCGTTCACCCAGCCCTGGATGTCGGACGACAGGCTGCGCCGTCCCTTCCCAGGGTGCCCTCCCGAGCGCCCCTGCTGGGGGACCCGCCGCCCGTCCTGGCGTGTCGAGTGCAGGTCGCGGCGCGACGGATACGCCCGCGCGGCCCCGTTCCCCGTGCCCGACGGCGGCGGGACGTACCCGGGTGCGGCAGCCTGGCCGTAGGAGTCGGAGCCGTACGCGCCCGAGGTCGTGCCGTACCCGGCCGAGTCGGATCCGTACCCCGCCGAGTCCGAGCCGTACGCGGCGGAGTCCGTGCCGTACCCGGCCGAGCTCGCGCCGTATCCCCCGGAGGTGGGCCCGCCAGCCGGGGTGCCCGGAGCCGGGGAGTAGGGGCGTCCGTAGGCGTCCGTGCCGTAGGTGCCCGACGTCGTGCCGTACCCGGCCGAGTCGGAACCGTAGGACCCGGAGCCGAACGGACCGGAACCGTAGCCGCCTGCCGGAGTGCCAGGGTCGTAGCCGCCCGCGGGGTTCGCGGAACCGAAGCCACCCGCCGCGGAGCCCGAGCCGTAACCGCCGGCGGGCGCGCCCGGACCGGCGGACGGCTGGGGCGGCGCGGACTGGGCGTTGGCCACGGTCGTGTGTCGTCCACCGCTGGTCGGGCCGAACGGGGACTGCCTGCGGGCGTGCGAGGGTCCGGGCTGCGGCGCGCTCGACCGGCCGTTGCCGGAGCGCTGCGTGGAGGAGGCCTGACCGTCGCGGCGCGAGCGGCGCGCGTAGCGCGAGCTGCCGAACGGGTCCTCGGCGATCTCCGCGGCCAGCATGTCCAGGTGCCGCGCGAGCTGGTCCGCCGAGGAGATGCGCTGCGCCGGGTCCTTCTCCAGCATCTGCGTGATGGTCTCGGCCAGTCCCGGGTGCACCGAGGTCGGCAGCAGCGGCATCGGCGCGTTGACGTGCGCGATCGCGATGTCGACCGGCGTCCTGCCGGTGAAGGGACGGCGGCCCGCCGTCGCCTCGTAGGCGACCACGCCGAGCGCGTAGATGTCCGAGGCGCCCGTGGCCGACTGGCCGACGGCCTGCTCGGGAGACAGGTACTGCGCGGTGCCCATGACCATGCCCGTGGCGGTCATGGGCACCTGGTTCTGGGCGACCGAGACGCCGAAGTCGGTGATCTTCACGGTGCCGGAGTGCTCCAGCAGGATGTTGCCCGGCTTGACGTCGCGGTGCACCACACCGGCGAGGTGCGCGGCGTGCAGGCCGCGGGCGGTCTGCGCCAGGATCGGCAGCAGCCGGGCCGGCTGCAGCACCGGCTCCCGTTCGAGCAGGTCGGCGAGGGGCTCGCCCAGGACCAGCTCCATGACGAGGTAGCCGGCGCCGTTCTCCTCGCCGTAGTCGAACATCTGCGCGATGTTGGGGTGGACGAGGGTCGACGAGTTCCGGGCTTCGGTGCGCAGGCGGCGGAGGAAGTCCTCGTTGCCCGTGTACTCCTCGCGGAGCACCTTCACGGCGATCTCGCGCGCGAGCTTCTCGTCGCGCGCGACCCACACCTCGCCCATGCCGCCCATGGCGATACGCCGCACCAGCTTGTAGCGATCACCCAGCGACAGACCCTCGACCGGTCTCATTTCGAGATCGCCGCCTGCATGATCTGTGCGGCGATCGGGCTGGCGAGGGCGCCACCCGTGGTCTCGTTGGTGGACTGGCCCTCGTTCTCCAGCACCACGGCCACGGCGACCTGTGGGTCGTCGGCCGGTGCGAAGGAGGTGAACCACAGCGTGGGCGACCGGGGGTCGTCCTCGGCGGTACCGGTCTTGCCGGCCACCTGGACACCCGGGATCTGCGCGCCCGTGCCGGAGCCGTCCTCCACCACCGCGACCATCATCTCGGTCAGCGCGTCGGCCGTGGACGAGGAGAACGGGCTCTTGTAACGGTTCGGCTTGGTCTGGCTGACGAGCTCGAGGTCGCTGTCCCGCACGCTCTGGATGAGGTAGGGCTCCATGAGGTCGCCGTCGTTCGCGATGGCGGCCGAGATCATGGCCACCTGGAGCGGCGTCAGGCGCAGGTCGCCCTGGCCCATGCCGGACAGTGCGATGCGCGCGTCGGAGTCGTCCGTCGCGGTGTCGGAGAGGCCCGGGTAGACGCCGGCCGAGGTGGTCATCGGGACCTCGAGCGAGTCGGTGAAGCCGAAGTCCTGGAACATCTGCTGCATGCCGTCCTTGCCGACCGTGTTGGCCAGCTCCAGGAACGCGGTGTTGCAGGAGATCCGCAGGGCGTCCTTGAGCGTCATCTGGCCTGTCGGCGAGCAGGTCTCACCACCGAAGTTCTGCACCCTGCCGCCGTCGCCGGTCGTGCCGGGAAGCTGGTAGACGTCCTTCGCCGGGATCTGGGTGGCGGGCGACATGCCGTTGTACTCGATGGCAGCGGCCGACGTCAGCAGCTTGAACGTGGAGCCGGGCGGGTAGATCGCGTTGATCGTGCGGTTGATCGTGGGGCCGTAGGGGCTGAGCCGCTCCTCGCCGCCGATCGAGTTGACCCGCGGCTTGGCGTTGAGGACCTCCTCGGCGGCCGCGTTGGCCGCCTCGCTGTCGTGCGAGGACAGCGCGTTCGGGTCGAACGAGGGCTTGGAGACCATCGCGAGGATGGCTCCCGTCTTCGGGTTGATGGCCACGGCCGCGCCGACGTTGTCGCCCAGGGCGTCCCAGGCAGCCTTCTGCACCTTGGGGTCGATCGTGAGCTCGACCGAGGAGCCCTGCGCCTCCTCGCCCGTGATGAGGTTCTGGAGGCGGTCCAGCCACAGCGAGTCGTCCTCGCCCGCCAGGTAGCTGTTCGCGTACCGCTCCATGCCCGTGACCGTGCCGTTGATGCTGAAGTAACCCGTGACCGGCGCGAACACAGCGGCCGCACCGGCGTCACCGTCGGAGTAGGTGCGCTGGTACTTGAAGTTGTCGTCCACCGGGACGGACGTGACGATCGGGTCGCCGTTGCTCACGACGATCGGGCCGCGGTCCCGGCCGAGCGCGCTGTAGATGCCCCGCACGTTCCTGGGATCGTCGTTCAGGCTCTGCGCCTGGACGAACTGGATCCAGGTGGTCGAGACCATGAGGGCCAGGAACATCACCATGACGACGGTCGACAGGCGGCGCAGGGTCGCGTTCACAGGTCCACCCCCCGCACGATCTGGGTCGCCTCGTTGGGCGTCGGGCCGCGGCCCGCGCCGGCGTCCGTCCCCGCCTGGACCGGGGCCGCACCAGGCCCCCCTACCTCGATCGCGCCGCCGCCCACCACGGCGGGCGCGGGGTCGGCCAGGGTGCCGCGGGTCGGCAGGGCCGACGGTCGCCGGGCGGCGTCGGAGATGCGCAGCATGAGGGCGATGACTATCCAGTTCGCGAGCAGGGACGATCCACCCTGCGCCATGAACGGCAGGGTCAGACCGGTGAGCGGGATGATGCGGGTGATGCCGCCCACGACGACGAAGAGCTGCAGCGCCATGACGAACGCGAGGCCGCCCGCGAGCAGCTTGCCGAAGCCGTCACGCACGCCGATCGCGTGGCGCAGGCCGCGCTGCACGATCACCAGGTAGATCAGCAGGATCGCCAGCAGGCCGGTCAGGCCGAGCTCCTCGCCGAGGGCGGCGTACACGAAGTCGGAGAAGGCGAACGGCACCCGGTCCGGGAATCCCTCGCCCCAGCCGGCGCCGAACATGCCGCCGTACGCCATGCCGAACATGCCCTGGACGATCTGGTAGGACCCGCCGAACACGCGCTCGTAGAGCTCGTTGTTGAGCGGGTCGAGCCAGACGTCGACACGAGCCTGCACGTGGCTGAAGATCGACCAGGCGACGACGGCGCCCGCGGCGAACATCGTGAGGCCGATGACGATCCAGCCGACCCGGTCGGTGGCCAGGTAGAGCATGCCGACGAAGAGGCCGAAGAACAGGAGCGAGGTGCCGAGGTCCTTCTCGCCGACGAGGACCGCCAGAGAGACGGCCCAGACGATGAGGATGGGACCGAGGTCGCGCAGGCGCGGGAGCTGGAGGCCCAGGAACTTCTTGCCGGCCAGTGCCAGCGTGTCGCGGTTCGCGACGAGGTAGCCAGCGAAGAACACGGCGAACGCGATCTTGGCGAACTCGGCCGGCTGCAGCGAGAACGGGCCGATGAAGATCCAGATCTGCGCGCCGTTGATCTCCTTGCCCAGGCCGGGCACCAGGGGCAGGACGACCAGCACGATGCCGACGATCATCGCCGTGTAGGTCAGGCGGCGCAGGCTGCGGTGGTCGCGGATCACGAAGATGACGATGCAGCCGAGGATGATGCCGATCGCGGACCACATGATGTGCCGCGGCGCGTTGGCACCCGCCATGGCGACGTTCTGCGACAGGTCGAGCCGCAGCACCATCGCCATGCTGACGCTGTTCAGCAGCACGACGGCGGGCAGGATCACCTGGTCGGCGTACGGCGCCCGCAGCCGCAGCACGATGTGCGCCGTGAAGGCGAGTGCGGCCAGGACGAGCGAGTAGGTCCAGAACCCCTCGGGCAGGCCGTCCTCCATGGAGTAGCCCACCATCCACATGCCGCCCATGCCGAGCGCCAGCGCGACGACGAGCAGGATCGCCTCGGCGACGCGGGCCGGTGCCTTCTCCTCGGGCTGGAGGACACTCATTCGTTCCCTCCCGTCGCGGTCTCCTTCGAGGCGGTGGGCGTGGACTTGGGCGACGAGGTGCTCGACGGCTCGCTCGTGGTCGGCGTCGGGGTGGACGAGGGCGACGGCGACGCCGACGGCTCGGTCTCCACGGTCGCCTCGGCGATCAGCCGCTCGGCGCGCCCGCGGGCGTCCTCGAGCGAGGTGGCCCGGATGGTCTCGTTCACCCGGTCCGCGACGAAGGTGGGCAGCTCGTCGACCCGGGTGCCCGTGAGCTCGACCGCCGTCGAGAAGGTCAGGGGTCCGGCCGTCGCCGGGATGCCGCGGAACACCGCGACCTGGCCGTCGGACTCACCCACGTAGTACTGGGTCTGGGTCCAGCGGTACCCGCCCCAGCCCGCCAGGACGAGGCCCACGACCAGCAGGAGCACGCCGACCACGGTCAGCCAGACGCGCTTCTTGCGTGTCGGCGCCTCGTCGTCGGTCTCCTCGTCCAGGTCGTCGTCGGGCTGGATGTCCGGCCGGTACTGCTCCTCGTCCGTGCCGCCCGCGATCATGGCCTGCTCGAGCGTGTCGGCCAGGTTGTCCTGGGCCGCCGGGTCGGACAGGACGCCCACCGCCACGGGGGCCTGCGCCTGCTGTCCGCCGTTCGCCGCGCCGCCGCGGCTGAAGCCGGTCACGGTGTCGCCGTCGATCTCGGAGTGCGGGGCCGCGCTCGCGGAGGGCGTGCCCCCACCGGCCGCGGTCACGCCCGCGAGGGCGGCCGAGCCGACGATCTCCGGGGTGACGGTGGCCGTGGTGCCCGCCGCGGCGGCGTCGTCCAGGACGTCGGCCACGACGACGGTGATGTTGTCGGTGCTGCCGGCGCGCATGGACATCGAGACGAGTCGCTCGACGGCGTCATACGGGTCGGGGACGGTGCCGAGGACCTCGGCGATCTCGTCGTCCGGCACGAATCCGGACAGGCCGTCGGAGCAGAGCATCCAGCGGTCGCCGGGCACCGCCTCGCGGATCGACAGGTCGGGGGTGAGGTCCAGGTCGAAGTCGCCGAGGACCCGCATGACGACGTTGCGCTGCGGGTGGCTCTCGGCCTCGTCCGGGGTGATCCGGCCGGTGTCGACGAGGTGCTGCACGAAGGTGTGGTCCACCGTGACCTGCGCGAGCGTGCCGTCCCGCAGCAGGTACGCGCGCGAGTCGCCCAGGTGGGCCATGGCAAGCGTGTTGCCGGACTTCAGCAGCGCGGTGACGGTGGTGCCCATGCCGGCCAGGTCCGGGTCGGCCGTGGTGGCGTCGACGAGGTCCTGCCGGGCGCGGTCGATCGAGCGTTCCAGCTCGGACATCGACTGGTCGGAGCTGTGGTCGGGCCGGTCGAGGCCCACCAGGGCCGCGATGGTCAGCGCGGACGCGACGTCGCCGCCTGCGTGTCCGCCCATCCCGTCGGCCACGACGAGGAGGTTGGGCCCCGCGTACGCGGAGTCCTGGTTGTTGGAGCGGACGAGGCCGACGTCGGAGCGCGCGGCATACCGCAAGGTCACGGTCACGTGGTGGTCATCCCTGGAGCTCGACGACGGACTGTCCGATCTGCACGCCTACACCGGGAGCGAGCGGGATGACGCCCTGCACCCGCTCCTCACCGATGTAGGTGCCGTTCGTGGAACCGAGGTCCTCCACGAACCACTGGCCGCCCTGGGGAAAGATCCGCGCGTGGCGCGAGGACGAGTAGTCGTCGTCGAGCACGAGGGTGCAGCTCGGCGCGCGCCCGATCAGCACTCCGGACGAGGTGAGGGGAATGGTGGTCCCGGTGAGCGGGCCGGCCACCACGACGAGCCGCGACGGGCCACCGCGCTGGGGCGCGCGGGGCGCACCGCCGCCCGGGGTCGGCGTCGGGGCGGGCCCCGCCAGCTCGGGCCGGCGCCGCCGGCCGCTGGAGGTGCGTGGCCCCGCGAGGTCGCGCCGGAGCACTGCGACGGCGGAGAGCACGAACACCCACAGCAGCACGAGATAGCCCAGCCGGAGCAGGGTGAACGTGAGCTCACTCATTTCGGTTTATTCACCAGTCCTCGTTGTCCGCACCGGACGCGCTGCCGGTCCAGAACATGATGCGGGTACGGCCGATGGTCATCGTGTTGCCATCGAGCAGGGTCGCGGCAGGAACCTGGTGGCCCTCGACGTACAGGCCGTTGGTGGAGCCCATGTCGGTCGCCACTACGCCGTCCGGCGTCACGCGGATCTCGAGGTGACGCCGGGAGACGCCCGGGTCGTCCACCACGATGTCCGCCTCGGCGTCGCGCCCGATGACGGTCACCGGTCCGGTGAGCAGGTAGCGCTGACCATCGATGTCGATGAGCGGGTGCCGTCCCGTCGGCGCGCCGGAGGTCGCCGGGGCGACACTTCCCTGCACGCTGCGCGACCGTACGGTGAAGCGGCCGGGCACCAGCTCGTACTGCTCGTCGAACGTCACGCTCACGGGGCCCACGAACGCGTAGTGCTGCGTCGCGGCGTACGCCGTGATGTTGGACGCGAGCTCGTCGGCGAGGGTCTGTGCACCCCACGCCTCGATCTGGGCGAAGTCGTCGGGAGCAAGCTCGATCGTGAACTCGTTCGGTGCGACGGTACGGTCACGTCCGACGACCGCGGCACGGTCGTCCAGTTCACGCCGCAGCCTGCTCGCCAGCTCGACGGGCTTCACTTCGCCACGTCCCACCTTGGCGAACGCGTTGTTCATCATGCGCTCCACGCTCTTCTCGAAGCGGTCCAGGGCGCCCATGCCACCTCCTTCCAGGGTCTGCGCCGGGCAGACTACCTAGATCGTATAGACCGGTAGGTCCCCGCAGACTCCAATACTGTGGATGTCCTGCGGATCTTCTCCGATCTTCCCTCAGGTGGCGCGGCGAGGAGAGGCGTGGGCGGATCCGCACGCTACTAGACCTGCGGCGGGACGTGAACCACTTCACGGTTATTGGATTCGGAACTGCCGTCCGAGTCGTGCTAGCGTCATCCTCGCAGCGCGCGAGTGGCGGAATAGGCAGACGCGCACGGTTCAGGTCCGTGTGCCCGAAAGGGCGTGGGGGTTCAACTCCCCCCTCGCGCACGTTGTACGCAAGGCCCCGGCTCAGATGAGTCGGGGCCTTCGTCTTGCCCGGCGTCGGGGCTCGTCCGGGCGCCCGAGATGGGTACTTCTCCCCCGATATTCCTGGGGCCACGCGTGGAACAGCCGGGGTGGCGACGTCGGAGGACGTCACCACCCCGGCTGATGCGGGCGCGCGGGTCTGCCGCGGGGGTCAGCGGATGGTCACCGTCCGGGTGCTGGTCACCGACTTGGCCGTGTACCCGGCGCGCGAACCGGTCACCGTGACCGTCAGGTGCTTGCCCCGGGCCCGCGCTGGGACGACGAACCGGTTGCTCGTTCGTGTCGAGATGGTCGCCCCGTCCGCCTTCCACACGTACTTCACCGACGACGGCGCGGGCGACCACGTCCCGCGGCTCACCGTGAGCGTCGACCCGACCCGCTTGGTCCCCGTGACCGTGGGCCGCGGCGCCGTGAAGGTGCCCGCGGCCACCGTCGACGTCGCGGAGCTCGCGACCGACCTCGTCGTGTACCCGGAGCGCGAGCCGATCACCGTGACGGTCAGCCGCTTCCCCTTCGCCGACGCCGGCACCACGAACGTGCTCGACGTCCGCGTGGAGATGGTCGTCCCGTTCGCCTTCCACACGTACTTCACGGACGACGGCGTCGGCGACCACGTCCCGCGGGACGCCGTCAGGGTCGCGCCGACCTTCGCCGTGCCCTTGATGGTCGGCTTCGGGGCGGTGAACGTCCCGGGCGCGACGGCGGCCGTGGGGGCGCTGGTCGCCGACGACTCGTAGTACTGCTTGGTGCCGGTGACCGTGACGGTGACCTTCTTGCCCGCCGCCGAGGCGGGGACGGTGAACGTGCTCGACGTCGCGCCCGCGACGGCGACGCCGTCGACCTTCCACGCGTAGCGGAAGCTGGTGGGTGTCGGCGACCAGATGCCGGCGGCGGCGGTCAGCGTCGAGCCGACTTGCGGGGCACCGATGACCGTCGGAGTGGCCGCCGCGAACGAAGCCGGCTCGACGGTGACCGTCCGCTGAAGGTGGGAGTCGAGAAAGCCGCCGTCCGCCTGGAACTTCAGGATCGTGGGATAAGTGCCAGGAACCAGTTCGTCCTCGTCGCCCGTCCTGATCAAGCCATGACCGGTCCCGTCGAGCCGCGCGCTGTATCCGAACGCGAATATCGCCCGGTCGTTGAGGAAGAGCCTGGCGACTCCGGCCGGAACGAGCGAGTCGGAACGCACGTCGACCGCGATGGAGTCGGGCATCTCTCCATAGCGCCACGATGACGGTAGGTCGCTCTCGACACGCGTCGCAGGCGCGCCAAGGACGACCACTGTTCCGCTCCACGATGCCGAGTCACCTGCGCCCCAACCTTCATAGGTGAACTGGGCAGTGTATGTCCCTGGCTCAAGAGAGAGATCGCGCAGGCATGACGTGATCCGCGTGCCTTCTTGATTGGGTTGGTACCAGTCATAGGACTGCCCTGGATCGCCGTCCACGCTGATGGTGGTCTGGTCCTCCGTCTGCCACCAGAGGCGTGATCCGTCCTCCGTGACGAGCGTGAAGCAGAGCGTGTCCTCGGAGCCCTGGCGCCAGGTCGGCGGACCCGAGGTGGTCAGCGCGACCGGGCTGGGTCCGACAAAGTCGAAGGTGTTCTCGATGGTGGTCGTGGCGTAGGGCGACCCGGAAAACGTCACGGCCACGTCGTGGCTTCCGACCTGCGCGTGGTCGCGGGGCATGAGGTAGATGTCCGTAGAGGAGGGCCACAGGCTTTGTGCCTCGAGCGCGCGCTCTTGTCCGTCGGGAGTCCGCACGGTGGTCTCTGCCAGACCGGTGATCGGGGTCCCGTCTCCGAGTGTTGCGGCGACATTGACTCGGACATGATCCGTGACGCGCAACGGACGGTCGGCAGGCAGCATCGGCAGGACTGACACCTCCACCGGGATGGGGTCGCCCACCATGATCGCCCAGTGCTGACCGTAGGGCCCTTCGCCGGTGACTGCTGAGAAGACAGCACGCTCGGTGGGAACCACGGGTGGGGTCGCGTCTTCGCCGCTGAGTCCCCAGCTGAGAATCGTTCCGTCGTCCAGGGCCGCGGCTCCCTTACCAAATTGGATTGCGGCGAGCGAGACGATCGATCGTCCGGTCGGCACGACCGCGACGAGCCCGTTCTCCGACGAGATGACCCGGCCATCCGCTGTGGCGGCGACAGCCTCGACCTGACCCATGTCGACGCCGATGAAGCGCGTGTCCGCGGGTGGTTCGAACACGGTCGCTCCGGGTTCATCGTTCCCGACCTGGCAGTACACGAACGCCCCATCGTCGCGCAGCGCGACCCAGCGGCTGCCCGAGTCGCGCGCGGAGATAGCCGTGTAGCGCAGTCCGGGGCCTGGATCGCTGGCGTCGGGGCACATCACTTCCGGCGTCCCTGAGGGCTCAAGCACACCGTCCGACCGCAGCGCGAGTCCAGGGGCGATCGCCGTATACGCCAAGCCTTCCGGAGGCGTCGTGACAACTCGGCCGTTCAGGTCCAACACCACGCCGTCGGACCTGAGCACATGCTCTCCCGCGATCCCACCCGTCGATACCGCCGTGTATCTCGTGTTCGGCGGGGCCTGTAGATGTTGCGTGACGCTGTCTGTGTCGTGGTAACGGCGCCAATCGACATTTCCGTCACTCCGGAGCACCAGAACGGTGAACGAGTCGGAGGTGACTGCCGTCGCGAACACCCCGGGCGGAAGTGCTGGCGGCGCGTTGGTGCCACCGAGGTCACCCCAGCGGACCACCTGCCCGCCGTTCGTACTGGGCGTTCCCTCCTGCACGAAGGTGGGGTCCAGGGAGTCGGTGGCCGTCTCGGCCACCGCGCCTGCACTGCCCACCTGTGCTCCCTGGGCTGGCGTCGCACCGGCCGCCGTCACGGTCAGCCCGAGCACCACGCAAGAGGCCACCAGCGACGCAGAGGCCCGCCGTGCTAAGGAAATAATTCGCCGAGAGTCTGAGGTCGGCATCGAGCGCTCCAGGAAAGTGGCGCATGGTCCATGCGCGGAACGATAAGTCGCGTGACTGTATCCGCCGCGGAGCCGCGTTTGTCCCGAAACAAGCGCGTCTCGCTCATCTTCACCCGCTGACGTTCCGGGCACCTCAGACCGGCGGCAAGATCTCCAACCGCACCGGCCGCCCCGCGCCCGCACTCCGCCCCGGCGGGTACCGCCCGTCCGCCCCCGGCGTCACCGACCCCAGCACGCTCGGGTGTCGTGCCCCGGTCGCTCCCGGCAGCACGCCGGGCAGGCCGTGCCACGTGTGCCAGCCGAGCACCGCGAACGCCAGTGCCTCCTTGGCCTGGCTCGGCACGCCCAGCTCGTCCGAGGTGCGGACGGCGACCCCGGGCAGCTCCGACCGGAGCGCCGCCATGAGCACCGGGTTGCGGGTGCCGCCGCCCGAGGCGACGACCTCGGTGGCGGTGTGTCGCACGGCGTCGGCCACGGTGCGGGCCGTGAGCGCCACGAGCGTGGCGAGCAGGTCCTCCGCCGTCGGCTCCGTCGGGCCGAGTCGGTCCAACAGGTAGGAGAGGTGGAACAGCTCCTTGCCCGTCGACTTGGGCGCCGGCCGCGCGTAGTACGGCTCGTCGAGCAGCCGCTCCAGAAGAAGGGGGAGCACCTGGCCGCGGGCGGCGAGCGCGCCGTCGGCGTCGTAGGTGAGGCGTCCGCCCGTGACGTGTCGGGTCGCGGCGTCGAGCAGCGCGCACGCCGGGCCCGTGTCGAAGGCGACCGACGTCGCCGTGGACGGCGACACCGGGGACGGCGTTTCCCCGGACAACAGGGTCACGTTCGCGATCCCGCCCAGGTTGAGCGCGACGGCGCCCGGGCGGCCGGCGAGCCACAGCGTGTCGAACAGGCCGACCAGCGGCGCGCCCTGCCCGCCCGCGGCGACGTCGCGGGTGCGCAGGCCCGAGACGACGGGGAGCCCGGTCGCCTCGGCGATCCACGCGGGCTCGCCGATCTGCAGGGTGCCCCGCACGACCCCGCCCGCCGGCGCCCAGTGGAAGAGCGTCTGGCCGTGCGAGACCACGAGGTCGGCGCGCCCACCGCAGAGCTCGGCGACGGCACGGGTCGCGACGTCGGCGAAGGCCTGTCCGACGCCGGTGTCGAGCCGGCACACGGCCTCCGCGGTGGTGCCGGCCGGCGGCAGGGCCGCCACCAGCTCCGACCGGAGGACAGCCGGGTACGGGGCCGAGAGGTGCCCGAGGGGGATGAGGGTCAGCGTGTCGCCGACGAGCCGGAGGTCGCACGCCGCGGCGTCGACCCCGTCATGGGACGTGCCGGACATCAGGCCGACCACCCGCAGCGAGAACTGCGGATCTGCCGGTGAAATGTGCGACGCGGGTATGGGATTCACCATCACGGCGACGCCTCCGGTCGTGTTTGCACCAGTGTTAGCCCTTACTCCCCGTTTGCGTCACAATCTCCCACATGCTTGACGTCTCGATCGCCCCTGCTCCGGCGCCGGACGCGCCGTTCGAGGACCACGTCGAATGGGCGCGAAACGCCCCTGCGACTCCTGCTACACCCGCGGCGCTGTTCACGGGTGGTCTCGACGACGCTCCCGTCGACGACCGTCTCACGATCGACGCGCCGGAGTGGGACTACCCCACGCTGGCCCGCGAGATCGTGCTCAAGTCACGGGGTGCCGTGCTCGACATCGGCACCGGTGACGGTGACTTCTTCGCGGGCCTGGGCCCGCTCCCCAAGGGTTCGGCCGCCACGGAGCTCGGCCCGGCCTTCCTCTCTGCCCGACGGCGCCTGGAGCCGCTCGGCATCGACGTGCGCCGCGTGGAGCCGTCGTGGACGGGCGACGTGCTGCTGCCGTTCTTCGACGGTCAGTTCAGCGCGGTGCTCAGCCGGTTCAGCAGCATCGACCCCGACGAGGTGGGCCGCGTGCTGGAGCCGGGCGGCACGTTCCTCACCGAGCAGGTGGACACGCGCGACGGCTTCGTCCTCAACCAGGTGCTGCGGGTGCCGCTGGGCTGGGACCCGGACGGCGTGACGATCGACGTCATCTCCGACGGCCTCGTCGCCTCCGGTCTCGAGATCGTCGAGGCCACGGAGTACGCGGGGACGCGCACGTTCAAGGACCTCTCCTCCGTGCTCTGGTACCTGCGGGTCGCGGCCTGGCAGGTGCCCGACCTGGCCGACCTCACCCCGGCCGCCGTCGCCCGCCACGAGGCGGCGCTGCGCGGGCTGCACATGCACTTCGCGACGGGCAACGTGCTCGTGGACGAGGCGCCGCGGATCCTGGTCACGGCCCGCCGCCCGTTCTGAGGCCGCTCGTTCTGGGACCACCAGCTCTGAGACCGCCAGAGCCCGTCGGGACACACGTCTCGACGGGCTCTGCTGGGCCCGATGGGTTGACGCCGGGTGAATCCAGGGGTGAACTTCGACGGTTTTAAGCCGATTCCCGCGAAATGTTGCTTCCGGCAGCATTCGCGGCACGTTACGTTCGCGACGCCCGGGACCGACGGCGGTCCCCGGTGCCCCGTCCTGTCACGGATCGCGAAGGACCCCCATGAAGCAGAAGCTGTTCGGCGACGCTCACCCCGCGCTCGCCGCCCCCACCCCGAGAACGGCCCGGCGCTGGCGCGCCGGCGCATCGCTCGCCACGCTCGCCCTGGTCGCCGGGCCGTTCGCCGCTGTGCCGGCGTCCGCCGCGGAGGCCGACGCGCCCGTCTTCACCGGAACCCTTGCGGTGAGCGGTACGGCGGCGGTCGGCTCCACGGTCGCCCTCGACCAGACCGGCGGCACCTGGACACCCGAGCCCGAGTCCGTCGCCTACGCGTGGTACCTCAGCTCGGACGCGGTCCTGGACACGACGGCGGACACGCTCGTCGAGGGGGCCGGCGACCCGACGCTCGACGTCCTGCCCGCCTACCTCGACCAGTACCTGATCGGCACCGTCGCGGCGACCGCGGGCGGCCTGACGAGCGCCCCCGTCGCGGCAGCCTCCGGCGTCGTGTCCCTCGGCGACCTCGCTCCCGGCACCCCGACCGTCTCCGGCACGGTCAAGGTCGCCTCGAAGCTCACCGCCAAGCCGGGCACCTGGCCTGAGGGCACCTCCCTCGCCTACCAGTGGAAGATCAGCGGCACGACGGTCGCCACCACGACGACGTTCACCCCGCAGGCCGCGCACGCGGGCAAGACCCTGCGTCTCGTCGTGACCGGCACGAAGGACGGCTACGCCCCGAAGACCGCGTACAGCGCGTTCTCGACCGTGGCGAAGGCCAGCTTCGTCACGACGACGCCGAAGATCAACGGCACGGTCAAGGTCGGCGGCCTGGTCGGCGCCACCACCGGCCACTTCTCCCCGACGGCCACGCTGAAGTACCAGTGGAAGGCGAACGGCAGCTCGATCTCCGGCGCCACCGGTCGCACCTACACGATCCCCAACCGCCTGCACGGTGACAAGCTCACCGTCACGGTGACCGGCTCCAAGGCCGGCTACACGACGAAGAGCCTGACGTCGGCCGCCGCCGTCGTCTCCAAGCCCTTCGCCCGCACGTCCGCGCCGACGATCAGCGGCACCGTCCGCGTGGGCCAGACCCTCACCGCGAACCGCGGCACCTGGTCGCCCACCCCGTCGGTGGTCACCTACCAGTGGCGCGCCAACGGCGCGCCGATCGCCGGCGCGACCAGCCGCACCTACCGGCTCACCACCAAGGAGCACGGCAAGCTGATCTCGGTGCAGGTCACCGGGCGCAAGTACGCCTACCTGCCGGCGTCGCGCCTCAGCGGGGCGACGGCCAAGGTGAAGTGGCCCGTCGGCATCAGCACGCCCGACGTGAAGACGCAGCCCACGCGCTACGTGGACACGACGGTGGGCAAGACCGTCACGCTCAAGGTGTCGGCCACGGGTGGCGGTCTCAAGTACCAGTGGCAGCGCTGGACCCCGGCGAGCGGCACCTGGACCAACATCGGCTCGAACAGCTCGACGTACCGGTTCACCGCCGCGCCCGCGCACGAGCTCAACCAGTTCCGCGTGGTCGTGTCGAACATGGCCGGCAAGGACACCAGCAACCGGACCTACCTGTGGGTCCGCTCCTCGCTGTCGTCGCCGTTCGCGGCCTACCAGTGGTTCAGCCTGTGGAACTACAACGCCGCGGTCAGCGAGTCCTACGAGTACGCCGGCTACCTGGCGGCTGACGTCGGCGTCTGCGCCGCGCCGGGCTACTACCCGACCGGTGACATCTCCGTGCAGTTCATCGGCAGCAACGGGCACGTCTACCCCGGCGCCGGCCAGGAGCAGCCCAACCACATCTCCCACGGCGTCGTCCTCGACGACGACGGGTGCGGATTCTTCGGTGCGTACACCGAGGCCCCGCGGTCCGTCTGGGTGGGTGGCCGCTGGCGCGTCACCGACCGGTCCGACGGCCAGGTGTACCACCAGTACGTGAAGTACGACAGCTACGAGGGGACGATGTCCGCTCGTACGCTCGGCTCCGGTGCCGGTGTGTCCCGGCTCGGCGGCCTGCAGGGCACGTCTCCCGTCGTTGGCTCCCGCGCCTCGCTCACGGACTGACGACACCCAGGAGGCCGGCGACGGCCTCCGCCATCGCTTCCGGCGGCACGTCCGCCCCGTGACCGGGAACGGTCACACGGCGTGCCGCCGGGAGCACGGCCACCAGCGAGCCCGCCGCCGCAGCGACGACGGCGGCGCTCGCGGTGCCGTGGACCACGAGCACCGGCTGGGTGATCTGGTCCCAGCGGCACATCAGGGCCCGTCGCCCCAGGGCGACGGCCGCGAGGACGCGACCGTCGTAGGCGATGGTCGGCGCCATCGCCTCCAGGTCTGCCCACGACGCCGACGCCCGCATCCGCGGCACCAGCCGGCACGGCATGCCCACCACGTCGAGGAACAGCTCGACGGCGCTCCCCGGGTCACCCGCCGCCACGCAGGCCTCCACCCCCGCGATCATCCGGGGATCTGTGGGCGACTCCCCGCTCGCCACGTCGTAGCCGGGCTCGAAGCAGAGCACGCCGGTGACCACGGCGCCCAGGTCGGCGGCCGCGCGCAGCGCCAGGAACGCCCCCGTGGAGATGCCCAGCAGCACAGCCGGGCCCGTGACCTGCAACAACGCGGCGATGTCGTCGACCTCCCGGTCCACGCTGTACGGCGGGGTGTCGCCGCTCCCACCGCGTCCGCGCCGGTCGTACCGCAGCGTGGTCACGCGGTCGCCCAGCTCCGCCGCCACGGCGAGCGTGACAGGGATCCGGTGGGCGAGGACGCCGTCGATCACGACGACCGCCGGCGCCAGGCCGCGGCCCGGCCCGGTGAGGTCGAAGGCGATCCGCGTGCCGTCGGCCGACGTCGTGAACGCGTCGACGGTGGTGATGGTCATGCAGGGCAGACGGGCCGGTTCCCCGAAAGTCGTCGCTCGGCCCCGTGCCCGGGGCTCCGAATTTCGCCGCGAGGAAAAAGCCTGGGCGTACGTCGCCGGGCGGCGTAGGTTCTGTGGCACATGAGAAGGGAGGTGATCCGAGAAGTGATTTCACATCGGACCCATGAGGTGGTCGCGCGCTAGTCGCGTGACGCTGTAAGCGTTTCGCGCCGACGGCGGTCGGGTGGCTCAGCACGGGGCCTTTTGATCGCTCAGGCGCAACGGGACAATGGTGGCGATTTCCTCGCGACCACCGGAGCCCGCGGGTGCCGTGCCCTCGTCCAGCACGGCTGACATCTGTCGCCCCGCGGGCTTTCCCGTGCCCGGCCGCATCCGGGAGAGAGCCGCGAGCGCGCAAGGGAGAATGTGCGCGTGACTGCCTACCGCGTGATGACCGTCTGCACCGGAAACATCTGCAGGTCCCCGATGGCCGAGATCGTGCTGCGCGACCGCTTCGAGGCCGCCGGCCTGGGCGATGCCGTGGTGGTCGACTCGACCGGCGTGAGCGACGAGGAGCACGGCAACCCGGTGGACCGGCGCGCTCGCGCCGTCCTCGCCGAGCACGGCTACCCCACCGGCGACGGGCACCGGGCCCGCCAGGTGACCAGTGACGACGTCGGCTCCCGGGACCTGGTCCTCGCGATGACCGCCCGCCACGCACAGGCCCTGCGGAACCTCGCGGGCCGCGCGCAGGCCGACACGACGATCCGGTTGTACCGGTCGTTCGACCCCGCCGTGGAGGGTGCGCCCGAGCAGCAGCTCGACATCGCCGACCCCTGGTACGGGGGTCCCGAGGACTTCGAGGAGTGCCTCGCCGAGATCGAGGCGGCGGCGGACGGCGTCGTCGACTTCGTCCGCGCGGAGCTGGGCGTGCCCTCGGGCGCCTGATCGGCATTTCACCCCGTCCCGACCGGCCCGTCGGCGGTCCGCCGTCTACGGTGTGGGAATGACGCCCGCGTCGCCGGACCGGCTGATCGTCCTCACCGGGGCCGACGGCCGGCTGGGTTCCAGGCTCGCCTTCCGTGTCGCCGCGGCGGGCGGTCACCAGCGCCTGCTGGTCGCCGGCAGGGGCACCGCACCCCGGCTGCCCGACGGCGCCCCGCTGCCCGAGTCGGAGGTCGTCACGATCCCGACGGAGGCGGACACCAGGGCGCTGACCAGCGGGTTCGCCGATGCGCACGCCGTGTTTCTGGTGCCCGGCAGGGAGCGTCCCGGACGGCTCGCCCGGCACCGCGCGGCGATCGATGCCGCGGTGCTCGCGGGCGTGCGGCACGTGGTCTACGTCTCGTCGATCGGTGCCGCGCCGGACGCGATCGCGTCCGGCGCGCGTGACGACTGGCTCACCGAGGAGTACCTGCGGGGTACAGACCTCACGTGGACGATGCTGCGCACCAGCATGTTCCACCGCACCCCCACGTTCGCCGTGCACGACGAGTCGTCCGGCTCCGGGCGGCAGACGGTGCTCCGCGCACCCGCCGGCCACGGCCGGGTCGCCACCGTGTCGCACGACGACGTGGCCGACGTCGCCACCGCCGTCCTCCTCGACGAGGACCCGAGCCGGCACGCCGGCCGGGCCTACCACCTGACAGGCCCCGAGGCGCTGACCTTCGACGAGATCGCGGCGACGCTGTCGGCGGCCGTCGGCCGCACCATCCGGTACGTGCCCCAGACCGTGGAGCAGGCGCGCGCCCAGTTCTACCGGTCGACCGCCACCGAGGTGGAGGACTGGATCACCCGGTGCCAGGCGATCGAGGCGGGAGTGCTCGCGACCGTGAGCCCCGACGTCGGGCATCTGGCGGGCCGCGCGGCGCGCTCGTTCGAGGTCTGGCTCGACGACTACCCGGCGGAGTGGGCGCACCTCCGGTTACCGTCGGTCAGATGACGAGCCTCTCCCCCGGTCTGGACGACGGGCCGGTGCCGGAGCCGGTCTGGGAGCCCGACGTGCTGCCGGGCTTCGAACGCCTGACCCTGCCGCTGGAGCCCGACGAGGACGAGCCCGAGGTGGTGGCGACCCTGGTACGTCGCACCCGGCCGGACGACACCGACCACCACCACGGGATCCGGCTGATCGGGGCCGACAACCCGCAGGTGGCGCGGCTCTGGGACGAGCTGTCGGAGCTCGGCCGACGGCTGCGGCTGCCCGGCGCCGGACGGCAGCACACCGACGGGGAGCCGGCCGCCTCACCCGCCGCACCGCCCGACGCCGGCGTCGACGTGCTCTACGTGCACGGCTGGCTCGACTACTTCTTCCAGACCCACCTCGCGGACTTCTGGGAGTCGCTCGGCGTCCGCTTTCACGCGCTCGACCTGCGGCGCTACGGGCGCAGCCTGCGCGAGGGCCAGACCCCCGGGTTCGTCCGCAGCCTCACCACCTACGACGAGGAGATCGAGGCGGCGCTCGCCGTCATGGGACACGGCCTCGGCGACCGCCCCGACCGCAAGCTGGTGCTCATGGGGCACTCCACGGGCGGGCTCACCCTCAGCCTGTGGACGGCGCGCCACCAGGAACGCGTCGCGGGGCTCGTGCTCAACGGGCCGTGGCTGGAGTTCCAGACCCGCGAGGCGGGCCGCAAGCTCATGGAGCCCGGCATCCGGGTGCAGTCCGTGCTGGTTCCCCGCAGCCAGCTCGTCAACCTCGACCGTGGCCTCTACGCGCGCTCGATCTCGTCGCGGTTCGACGGCGAGTGGGACTACGACGTCACGTGGCGGCCCGACGCCGGGTGGCGCGCCACCCCTGCCTGGCTCGCCGCGATCTTCCGGGGGCAGGACCAGGTCGCGCGCGGCCTGGGCATCGACGTGCCGGTCCTCGTGCTGCTCAGCGCCCGCAGCAGCATCCCGACGCGGTGGAGCGAGGACATGAGGAGCACGGACTCGGTGCTGGACGTGGTCGGGATCGCCCGCCGCGTGCCCGACGTCGGCTCCCTCACCACCCTGGTGCGCATCGAGGGCGGACTGCACGACGCGACCCTCTCGGCGGCGCCCGCACGCGAGCAGGTCTGGCGCGAGACGGCGCGGTGGTTCCGCGGTTACGTGCTCGCGCCGGCCGACGCAGCGGCGTCCGGCGCCTGATATCTGCGGGCCCTGGCAAAGAACGGGTCCTGGTGCGATCCTGGAAAAGAGGTGCCCACACCGACGTCGGGCACGAGGGGCGATGTGCCATGACAACGCACCAGGAGACGCATCCGCGGGCTCGTCGAAGCGGGCCCTTCCTCGCGCGCGGCGAAGCCGTCGTCGGGGTGGTCGCGCTCATCCTCGGGATGCTGATCTCGCAGGGCGCCGCCGAGGGCGTGACGATCGTGGGCTGTCTCACGATGGCAGTGGGAGCCGTGTCCAGCCGGTTCGGCGCGCACCGGGGCCGCATGGCCATCGCGGCGGGCCTGGGCTTCGCGCTCGGATCGGTGCCCTACTGGCTGATGACCGCCGTGGTCATCGTGACGGCCTACGGTTTCTGAGCCGCCGTCACCAGAACTTCCACCACGGCCGGTCGTCCGGCGTCCTCCGCCCGCGCGCCGGGTCCGGAGAGGGCGTCGACGCCGCGGCCCGCCGCGCCGCCCGGCGCTCCCGCCACCTGCGCACCTGCTCGTCCACGTCGCGGGTGGGCGTGACGACGGGCGGGCCGCCCTGGAGCTGACGCCGGGCGTCCACGACGCGCGCGTTGAACTCCGTGACGATCTCGCGGACGCGTTCCTCCATGGCTTCGAGGTCGAGCCGGGCGTCGAGCTCGGCGTCGTCCTTGCGGAGCTGGGCCGAGGGCAGCAAACCGGTGATGTTCTCGCGCTCGATCAGGCCCTTGACCCACCAGTCGGGGTCGTGCGTGCCGCCGATGCCCGGGATCGGCTTGCCGTGCAGGGGCAGGTTGTCGAACTCGCCGCGCCGCATCGCCTGGTCGATCACCACGTCGACGTAGCGCGAGCGCTCCTCGACGGACATGCTGCCGGGCCGCTTGTCCTCGTTGGCGTCGTCCTCGACGGGCTCCGACTCGTCGGGGGAGGCGGGCTGCTCCGCGCGTTCGGCCGCTGCCTCCCGGTCCACGCGGTACTGCGCGGCTCGGCGGAGGGGGTCGTTGTCTGCGTCCTCGCGCGATCCCGGCGCCATGGTCAGCATGTTACAACTTTCACAAGCGGCTCGAAAGGCAATATGGGCCGACATCGCTCAGTTCAGATGGGCGTCGAGTGCGTCGACCAGTGCGCGGGAGCTTCTGATCATGCTCAGGGTCTCCGCTCCGCTCAGGTAGGTGGTCCCGTAGTGAGCGTTCGATTTCTCCGCCAGCACACGTGAGAGCTTTTTCGCAAGTTCCCGTCCATCCGGATTGACGGTGGCGAGCAGGTTTTCGGCCTGCCCGTGATCCTGCCCGATGGCACACCGCCCGAGCCGAGCACCGCAGATCGCGTCAGAGGCTGCGATGGCAGCAAGTGCCGCGAGCCCACCCGCTACCTGGCGTTCGTCCGGCGCCTCACCGAGGACCATCTCGCCGACCTCCTGATACTTGCGCGCCGTCGCCGCGCGCACCCGGACGTCGGCCCTGGTCATCACTCGGGTCCGAGGCTGCTGGCGTGGCGTCATCGATGCTCCTGAAGGTGCGTACGGATGTCCGGTCCGGAGACGGCGCGAGCATCCGAGCGGAAGGAATCGACGATGGGGTCCCCCTGGCGTACGGCGTCGCGAAGTCGCGCCGGCGTGGTCAGGTAGACCTGTACGGCCTGGCCTGTGGCCGCACCGAGCTCCTGACGGAGCTCGTCGGCGAGGTTCTGGGCGCCCTCATCCACTTCGGCGACGACGACGGCGAGGTCCACGTCCGAGTCCAGCCGGGCCTCGTCACGCGCGACCGAGCCGAAGACTGCCACCGTGACAGATAGAGGATCGTCCGGACCATGTTCCGCCACGACCTCGGTGACGCGCGACCGGAACTGCGTCCACGGGTCAAGGACGGAGAACGCCGCGTCGATCGCAGGAAAACCGAGGTGATTCCGGTTCAGGGAGTGTGTCGCCGCCGTGCCGACGCGGGAAGTCAGGACGATCCCCTGCAAGGCGAGTCGCGAGAGAGCAAGCCGGATGCCTCCGACGGAGCCCTTTCCTGCGACGCGATGCACCTCGGCACCCGTCATCGGAGCACCTGCGCGCCACAGGGCGCGGAGGATGACGGGCTCCAGCCCCGATCCGAAGACGTGTTCAGGGTAGTTCCAGTCCATGGCGGCCCTTCCGGTCGCGGCGAGCTGTCCAGCGACTCACAATTGTGGAGCTAGGGACACAATTATGAGTCTAGCTCCACATTTGTGAGTGGGGTTTGAGCATGGTGAACGCTGATTCGCCATGATTCGCTCGTGCACCACTGCCTGTCATGCCGATTCCGGCGGCATGATGACCCGATGCTCCGCGTGGTCGTCTCCGAGGACCAGGCAACCTCTGTGCCCGCTCGCCCGTGGAGGGCGGTATGAGAGCGGAGACCACCGAGCAGACCGTCGTCGACCCGGCGCGTGCCAACGTCCTGGTCGCGCCCGACCTCGACGCGGAGTTCGTGGACTTCGTGACGTCGGCGGGCGCGTATCTCCACCGGACGGCCTACCTCCTGTCCGGCGACGCCGACCAGGCCGAGGAGCTGGTCCAGGCCACGTTCGAGCGGACGTACCGCGCCTGGCCCAAGGCCCGGGTGGGGGAGCCGCGGGCCTATGCACGGCGCATCCTGATGAACCTCCGGATCGACGGCTGGCGCAAGGACCGGCGCACAGTGGTGGCGGACGACGGCGTCATCCCGCTCTCGCCCGTTCCTGACCACGCACACGACGTTGCCGTCCGGGACGAGCTCGGCAGGGCGCTGCGCGCGCTGCCCCTCGGGCAGCGGCGGGTCGTGGTGCTGCGGCACCTGCTCGACCTGTCCGAGGCGCAGGTCGCCGAGGAGCTCGGCATCTCGCTCGGCTCGGTCAAGTCTGCCAACGCGCGCGGTCTCGCGCGGCTGCGTTCCCTGCTCAGCGCCTCGGCGATCGAGGCCGTCCCGGAGTTCCGGGCGGACGGCGACCGGGTGCTGCTTCATGCCCGGGCGGCGGTCCGACGCCGGCGGGCGGTCCAGGCCGTGGTGACCGTCGCGGGGGTGTTCGTGCTGGTCGTAGGCCTCCTTCTGGCGGGTCCGGTCCGGGTGCCCGGCCTGGGGCCCGTTGCGCTGCCGGGCAGCGAGTGGCTGCGCGAGGTGCTCGGGCTCGAGGGCCGGGGGATCTCCGGCCTGCCCTCGGATCACACGGACACCGCGACGTGCACCCGGCCCGACGACGAGGCGCCCACGACCCCGGTCGACACCGGGTCCGACGGCTGGGGTGAGCTCACCGTCGTCGGGACGATCGACACTGCGGACGCACACGACGTCGAGCGGTGCGTCGACGTCATCGTCGACCACCGGTGGACCACCGCCGCCCGGGTCGAGGCGGACGCCACGACCCTGGGCGCGGGGGAGAGCGTGCTCAACTGGGACGACCCATACGAGGCGTTCGACGGCGACCTCATTCCCGGGCCGTTCACCCTGAGGGCTCTGGCGCCGGACGGCAAGGGACGGAGCAACGTGGTCGAGGTGGCCGAGACCGAGCAGGTCGACGGACGCTGGCCGCAGGCCCTGGGCCTCGCCCGGCAGGGCGACCGGGCCGCCTGGTTCGAGACGCCGAACACCCAGATCGCCGGGACGTTGCCGTGGACCCTGCGGGTCCTGGACAAGGACGGGGGCGTGACGACCGTCAGCGACTCGTCGGCGCTGGAGGACGCGGAAGCCAGCACGGTGGCGCTCGCGGACTCGCTGCTCGGGTGGACCACCGTGGCGAACGTCGCGCGGACCAGCTGCACCCAGATCCTGCACACGACGGCGCTCGACGGATCGGCGCCGGTCCCCATCAGCGTCCGGGAGCGGGTGTGTGCCCTGGGATCGGCGCCGGACGGCCTGTTGGTCACGTACGTCGAGGGGTCCGGAGGGCAGGGCATCGGGGCCGGACCTGGCACGACGACCGAGTTCGCGCTGATCTCCGGTCCGGACGACACGCAGTCGGAGCTGCTCCTCTCGGTCAGGAACGAGGACCTCGGGCACGAGCCGGTGTCCGCGCTCGGCTACGACGCCGGTCAGCTCGTCTTCGCCGCCGGTGACCTGCTCTACCTCGTGGACCTCCCCACGCGGACGGCCTACCAGGTACGCGGCACCTCGCCCGTCACCGCCCTGGACGTGTCCGCCGGGACCGTTGCCTGGTCGACGGAGGACGGCTCGGCCTACGCGATGGTGGACCGGGACGGCGCGCCGGGCGTCATCCGGCTGTCTCGCGAGCAGGCCGCGGTCGGGGTCGACGGCGACCACGTCGCCTGGACCACCCTCGGAGAGAACGGCGTCGCGTCGCTGACGTTCGCCCGGGTGCGCTGGTGAACCTCGCCGGCTAGTACCGACGTTGGGCACCCCGGTGGGCCATGATGGCCGCATGAAGGTCTCTCGCCGGTCCCACGTGCCCCCGTTCGCCGTCATGGAGGTGCTCGCCGCCGCGAACGCGCGCCGGGCCACCGGGGCGGACGTGCTCAACCTCTGTGCGGGGGAGCCGTCGACCGGCGCGTCCGACGTGGTGCGGGAGCGCGCCATCGCGCTGCTCCGCGACGGGAACCTCGGCTACACCGAGGCGATGGGCGTCCCGGCGCTGCGCGCCGAGATCGCGGGCCACTACCGGCGCTGGTACGACGTCGAGGTCGACCCCGCGCGGATCGCCGTCACCACGGGGTCGAGCGGCGGGTTCGTGCTCGCGTTCCTCGCGTCGTTCGACGTCGGCGACCGGGTGGCGCTCGCTCGCCCCGGCTACCCCGCCTACAAGAACATCCTGTCGGCGCTCGGCTGCGAGGTCGTGGAGCTCGACTGCGGCCCCGAGACGCGCTACCAGCCCACGGTGTCCCAGCTCAACGAGGCCTACTACGGCGGAGGGCTCGACGGCGTCATGGTCGCCTCGCCCGCGAACCCGACCGGCACGATGATCACGCCGGCCGAGCTGGCCGCGATCGCCGAGTGGTGCGCCGACCACGACGTGCGCCTGATCAGCGACGAGATCTACCACGGCATCGCCTACTCGGACGAGGTAGCACAGGCGACGGCGGCCACGTTCGTCGACCAGGGCGCCGTCGTCGTGAACTCGTTCTCCAAGTACTGGGCCATGACCGGCTGGCGGCTCGGCTGGCTCGTGCTGCCGGACGAGCTGGTCGCGCCCGTCGACGCCCTCGCGAGCAACGTGGCGCTCTCCCCGCCGGCGCTCGCACAGCACGCCGGCATCGCCGCGTTCTCACCTGACGGGTACGAGGCGGCCGCGCAGAACGTGGCGCGCTACGCGGCGTCCCGCAGGCTGCTCCTGGAGCGGCTCGGCGAGCTCGGCTGGCGCCCCGTCGCCCCGGCCGACGGCGCGTTCTACCTCTACGGGAACATCGCCTCGTTCGGGCTTGACTCGGTGACCTACTGCGCCCGCCTCCTCGCCGAGGCCGACGTAGCCATCACGCCCGGCACCGACTTCGACGGCGTGCACGGCGGGGAGTGGGTGCGGCTGTCGTTCGCGTCGTCGCTCGACACGGTGTCGCGCGCGGTGGACCGGATCGTGGCCTGGCACAAGACGCTCTGACGCCGGGGGAAGATCACCCTGTGGATAACCGCCCGGTGGCGGTGCCCCGACGTTGCGCTCTGGAAGGATTCCGGTGCCCGGAGTCTCCGGTGAACACTTCCTTCTTGCTGCGAGGTCACGACGGTGATGTCAAGGGTACGACGGGCGCTCGGTGCGACCGTCGGAGCGGCACTGCTTATCAGCGGTGCGGGTGCGGTGTCGGCTGCGGCAGAGACCCGCGAGGGTACGGTCACCGTCTCGTCGGGTGGGTACGAGATCACGGCGCGTGTCGTCGTGAGTGACCGCACGGTCGGGACGAGCTATGACACGCCTGTCGACATCTACGTGGAGCACGACGGTACGTCCGTCTCACTCGACCACGGTTCGGTGGTGGTGACCGACCCCGCCGGACAGGATCTGTGGGCGGGGGATTCCGGCCTCACCGAGATCGCCGAAGGCCACTACAGGGCGACGCCCCGGATCCAGACCGGCGCACCGATCGGCGACTACGCCGTCTCCTTCGTGGCGTTCGTAGACGTCGACGGAGCCGGCGGGCCGGCCCTCGTGCGTATCGGTGCGACCGATCTGGTGACCTTCAAGGTGCGCTACGTGTCGGAGCTGAGGCTTGTCTCGCGGTCGTCGAGCCTTCCGACGGGGGCGACCACCACCCTCGCCGGCACTCTCATGCTGAGAAGCCGCGATACCGCCGGAAACTACCCGCGTGTACCCGCGACGGGGACCGTGGTCGAGATCGCCTTCGATCCCGAGGGATCGGCGGCCCGGAGAACGGTCGGTACCGCGAAGGTGACCAGTACGGGCTACTTCCGGCTGGACGCCCCGGTCACGGCGACGGGCACCTGGTACGCCTCGTACGCCGGAAGCGAGACACAGCATCCGGTGACCGCGAAGGCCGCCCAGACTGCGCGCCCGCACACCCGCGCGATCCATCAGGGGTCCTCCGGACGTACGACGAACGGCGCCAGCGCGGGGATCCGTGTCACGACCACGGATGTCGTCACCACCTTGACCCCCCAGGTCGTCCGGGTCGACTTCGGACTGACGACCCAGAGCAGCCTCCTGAGCACCAGCGGGCTGCATCTCCAGGGCCGACGAGGTGAGGGCAAGTACCCGAACGGCCGCTACTTCGGGGGCACACACAAGACCAATGCCGACAGCAGCGCCGGCTACATCAGCGTCACCATGGATGGCATGACGCCGCCCGGTGTGTACGACGCCGGTGGTCTCTTCGTCATCTCGTCCTGCACCCGGCCCGAGTCCTCGTCGGGAGACTGCGGACGTAGACACGTGGAGATCAACGACGACACGATCACGACGCTCACTGTGAAGCGAGCCACCAAGACGTCTATCTCCGCCTCCTCGACGTCGTTCACCGGAGCCAGGACGATCACGCTCAAGGGTTCGGTGCAGAAACTGCAGCCGGTCACCGCTACGAAGGCCGGGTATCGCGCCTCCGCCAGCACCCCCGTCAAGCTCTACTGGGACCCCTCGGGAACTACCGGTCCCCAGTACAAGAAGACCGTCTACACCACCTCGAGAGGTGCCTGGTCCGCGAAGTACCGCACGAGCCTGTCCGGCCGATGGATCGCGGAGTACCCAGGGGCCGCGCTGAGCGCACCCTCGCAGGGCGCCGTCACCATCACGGTCAGGTAATGCCCAGCACACCGTCGGGAAGATCGTGACGGCGTTCGGCAGCCATGAATTTCATCCGGGAGCTTCTCGCGCGAGGCGCTCCTGCTCTCACGGGCAGGACGCGTGTCTGCCCCGTGGTTCTCGGACCCAACTCTTCTCGCGAGGTACGCCGATGACCGTCAGTGTTCGAAAGTCTGTTACCTCGATACTCGGGTTGAGCATGGCTGCCGGGCTGTTGAGCGGGCCAGCTGCGACCGCAGCGGAGCCAGGTTCTGAGGCCCCGGCGCCGGCCGCGTACGCCCGCACCTGGTACGACGTCGCGATTGCTCCGGCGTCGGCCCCTGCGGGTACACCGGTCCAGGTCCACGGCTACATCGCGATCCAGCCCGACACCATCTGGGAGCAGCGCCAGCCTGGGCGTGGACTGCAGGTCGAGATCTACTTCGATCCGTCCGGCACGGCTCCTCGTGCCCGCGTGGCGACGGCCGTCACCGATGACGATGCATGGTTCGCCACGACGTTCCGGCCAACCACCTCCGGTACGTACGACGTTGTCGTGGCGAACCAGGGCACGGACGTCGTGGGCACAAGGGCGGTTAGGTTCACGAGACGTCCGGCAAGTCAAGCCGTCCGGTCGGTGGTGCTATCGGGTTCCAAGGACGGTCATACCGCAAGAGTTCGAGTGACGGTGCAGGACGTCGTCACACGGATCGAACCGCAGACCGTCTATCTCGACGCGGGGATCCTGACGCCGGGGTATTCAGCCAACGCCTTCGCCGGGCCTTCCATGACCAACCGCCGCGCGGAGGGCCGCTATGGGAGCGGCGACGTCACCACCAGCGATCAGGATCTGTGGGACACGGACTACAGCGGCGTGCGCACCTATCGGTTGTCGGCCCTGCAACCTGCCGGGCTCTACGACGTCTACTACGAGGGACCGATCCGCGTGAATACGGACCACTGGGACAGTGACGGGGACGGCTCACTGCAAACCGTAGCTGTCCCGATCCCCTGGAAGTCGGTCACGATCGTGCGTGTCCGCCGCGCCAGCAGCACCACCGTGTCGGCTTCGGCGACGTCTTTCACCGGGCCGAAGACGATCACGCTCCGCGGCGCGGTGCGCAAGGTGCAGCTCGTGAGCAACACGAAGGCGGCGATCCGGTTGTCGCCGAACACGCCCGTGAAGCTGTACTTCGACCCGGCCGGTGCGACGGGCCCGCAGTACAAGAAGACGGTGCGGACCAACTCCCAGGGTGTCTACACCACGACGTACCGCACGTCGATGTCGGGCCGATGGATCGCCAAGTACCCGGGCACGGACCTCCAGGCACCCTCGCAGGGCGCCGTCACCATCACCGTGAAGTAGTTCGAGCGACTGCGCCGGTTCAGGACCGTCGGCGCAGGATCTCGGGGAGCAGCACCCACAGGACCGCCATCACTACGAGTGCGGCGGCGCCCGCGACGATCCCCGCGGTCCGCCCGACCACGACGTCGAACACGAGCAGCGAGGCCCCCGTGATCACCAGGGCGAGGGCCCCGAGGGCGGCGCGGGTGATGCGGTCGGCGAGGGTGACGATGCTGCGCTTCATCTGCTTGCGGAACAGCGCCCGGTGCACGCTGACGGGCGCCACGATGAGGGCCGTCGCGATCACCGCCGCCACGACGAGGGCCAGGTAGACGACGACCTGGTACCGGTCGAGGTCGGCGAACCGCGACTGGAAGGGCAGGGTCAGCAGAAAACCGGTGAGGATCTGCACGCCGGTCTGCATGACGCGCAGTTCCTGGAGCAGCTCGTTCCAGTTCCGGTCCGCGCGTTCGTTCTGTGATTCCTGCCTACCGTCGGTCTGCATAATCACTATTCTCACCCGACGTCCGATTTAGCGGAGGGGGTGAGAGAAATTCACCCTCTCGCATCACCGCCTCCCGTGGCCCGCCCCTGTCGGCCGGGAGAACATGCGGCTGGGCGGGACGCGTCCGCGTCCCTCTGACGAGGGGGCTGCTTTGAACAGATCGAGGATGCGGGCGTCGCTGGGCATGGCGCTCGGGGCCGCACTGCTGATGACCGGCGTCGCCGCGACTCCGAGCCTCGCGGCCGAGGTGAGCACCGCACCGCCGCCGGGCGTCACCGCGGATCGTGTGACCAACAGGGTGGACGACGTCGTCGTCTCCGCCAAGATCTCCCTGCCGCCCGGCGGGGACGTGGTCGGGTCCATCACCGGCACCATGTCCATCACGCACAACGGGTCCTCCGCGGCCATGCGCTCCGGGCGCATGACGATGGTGGACCCGGAGGGCCGCAGCCTGACCGGCGCGCAGTTCGTGGCGTCGGGCACGGCCAACACCTGGACCTCGAAGGTCACGCTGCCGGCCGACGCCGAGCCCGGCGTCTACGAGGTATCGGTGTCCGCGGAGATCGACGTGACCACCACGGACGGCGTGGTCAAGGTGCCGATCCGCACCGCGGACCCGGTGCTGGTGCCCTTCCGGGCCAAGCGGAACATCCCCCTGATCTGGACCTCGCCGTCGAGCGCGCCCGCGGGCTCGACGGTCTCCTTCTCCGGGGCGGCGAACATCCGAAGCCTCGGGACCGGCGACTACGAGCCGGCGACCGGCCAGGAGGTCAAGGTGTACTTCGACCCCACGGGCGACGCGCCGGAGGTCTTCATCGACACCCTGACGACCGACGACCGCGGTTACTTCACGACCCGGCAGCAGCCGGGCGCGTCCGGGAAGTGGCGGGCAGAGATGCCGATGACCGACACCGGCGCGAAGGCGGTGTGGACCCTGACCTCCGCGGAGCGGGCCCGCGACACCACGCTGCGGCAGGGCACGGTCAGCGCCACGCAGAACGGCTTCACCGCGGGCGACCACCTCATGACGCACGACGTCGTCCTGGGCCTCGCCCCCGTGCAGCGGCGTGTCGACGTCGGCAGCCTCGACTTCACCGTGGGTGGCACGTCCGGCTGGGTCAGTGCGCAGAGCCGGCGCGGCGAGGGCAGCTTCCCGGACGGGTACCGGGTGCAGCGGGAGCTGACGCACTCCGGGATCGGCACGAGCCACGTGACGTTCACCTTCAACCCGACGCTGCCGGCCGGCATCTACGACATCGGCATCCGGGACGCCATGAAGGCCTGCTCGGCGCCGGACTGGGACGGGCTCGAGGGTGGCACCAGCAACTGCACGCACGACGTGCTCGTCGAGGACCCCACGGTGACGACCATCGTGGTCAAGCGGGCGACCACGACGACGGTCGCGGCCTCGCAGACGTCGGTGCCCTCGGCCCGGAACATCACGATCAGCGGTGACGTGAAGCGGGTGCAGCTGGTCAGCGGCGGCGGCGCGGCGATCCGGCCGGCGCCGAACACGCCGGTCAAGCTGTACTTCGACCCCACGGGGTCGTCGCCCGCGGTCCTCAAGAAGGAGCTCACCACCGGCGCCGACGGGACCTACTCGGCCACGGTCAGTGCGGCCTCCTCGGGCCGGTGGATCACCAAGTACGCGGGCACGAGCCTGCTGGCCAAGTCGCAGGCGGCCGTGACGGTGACGGTGGGCTGACCCACCGGTGTCGGCCGCGAGGGCCGGAGGTCCGCCTCCGCCGGGTGGTCAGGCATGGGTTCTCACGCGGATCCATGCCTGGTCACCCGGCGGGGGCGGACTTTTGTGCACCCGGCCCGGCCGAAAGTTCACCCTGGTGATTCTCAGCCGACTCGCACCTTTTGTCGCGGTGCCTGACAGGATCAGCGTGTTCCCGGTCGCCGGGCCACACTCCCACCCCACCGCGAGGTATCCCATGGTCATCGGTGTCCGGAAGTCGTTCGGCCAGGTGCTCGGCCTGGCGCTCGTCGGGAGCCTGCTGGGCGGGCCGGCGGCGGCGGGGGCACCGACGGGCGAGGACGAGGCGAGCCCGTCCGCGTACAGCTACAACGACATCGCCCTCGCCCCGAACGTGGCACCGGCCGGCTCGCCCGTCCAGGTGCACGGCTTCGTCGGCCACGGTCAGTCCGCGCCCGCGGCCGGGGAGCTCGTGACGATCTACTTCGATCCGGCCGGGACGGCGCCGCGCGAGGCCGTCGCGACCGCGACGTCCGACGCCAACGGCTGGTTCGCCAAGACCGTGCGGCCCAGCACCTCCGGCACCTACGACATCGTCCGGCCGGGCGAGGACGAGGACACGGTCCTCGGTCCGGGCACCGCGACGTTCACGAGCCGCAAGGTCACGCAGCCCGTCCGGTCGGTCGTGGTGTCGGGGACGAAGAACGGGCACACCGCGAAGGCGCGGGTGATCGTCCAGGACGTCGTGACCCGGATCGAGCCGCAGACGGTCTATGTCGACGCGGGACTCCTGACCGCCGGACGCCCTGGGAACCTCAAGTACTCCGGGCCGTACATGACCAACCGTCGCGCGGAGGGGCGGTTCGGTGCGGGCGACGTCTACTACAGCAGCGGCGAGTTCCCGTGGCGGACGAACTACAGCGCGACCCGGGCCTACCGGCTGTCCGCCGTACATCCGGCCGGCCTGTACGACGTCCGGTTCACGGGCGAGATGGCCGTCTGGACGGACCGCTGGGACGCCGAGGAGGCACGTGTCGAGATGCCGGGGGACGTCGTCACGACCGTGCGGGTCCGGCGGGCGAGCAGTACGACCATCGCGGCGTCGTCGACCTCGTTCACCGGGCCGAAGACGATCACCCTCCGCGGTGCGGTGCGCAAGGTGCAGCTGGTGAGCGACACGAAGGCGGCGATCCGGTTGTCGCCGAACACACCGGTGAAGCTCTACTTTGACCCCGCTGGTGCGACGGGCCCGCAGTACAAGAAGACGGTGCGGACCAACTCGAAGGGCGTCTACACGACCACGTACCGCACGACGCGGTCGGGCGAGTGGATCGCGAAGTACCCGGGCACGGACCTGCAGGCGCCGTCCGAGCGGGCCGTGACGATCACGGTGAGGTAGCGGCGTCGCCGCATCACCGGGCCTCGGCCCGGGACTGGATCTCCGGGCCGAACGGCCTGGCAGGATCCCGAGCACATTCATTTGTAGGTGGAGAGGCTTTTCATGCGCGGGTCGGTACGACGAGTAGTAGGTGTCCTGTCGGCGTTGGTCCTGACGGGCGCAGGGCTGGTGGTCGGCACGGCGCCCGCGAGTGCCGATGTCGGGACGATCACCGGTTCGAACGGAGACGTCCAGGTCACCGCGCACGTCTTTGTACCTGACGGTGCCAAGAGGATGACGGTCCAGATGCAGCACAACGGCACTTCGGTGAGTCTGAGCAGCGCGAACATCCGAGTGACGGATCCGCGGGGCGAGCAGATCTACGCCCGCGAGACAGCGTTCGAGCTCAACGGCTCGGTGTGGACGGCCGTCGGCTTCGACCTTCCGCTCGGCCGAGATCTTGGTCGCTACCTGGTCTCGTTCGACGCCGTCGTCGTCGTGGAGACTGAGACCGGGCCGGTGGACGTTCGCCTCGCGGGCACGGACGTGGTCGAGTTCTTCGAGCGCATGAGTGCCCGGCTCAGTGACCTCCAGGCGAGCCCGCAGAACCTCCCCGCGGGTGAGAAGGTCCTGGTCTCGGGCATCGCCCTGCACGGGACATCCGGGTGGACGCCCTTGGTCGGCGAGCCGGTCCAGATCTGGTTCGACCCGAAGGGCACGGCCCCGCGGGTGTATCGCGGTTCGGCGACACCCGACGCCCGGGGATTCTTCGAGAAGACGCTGGTCGCGCCGTCGGACGGTACCTGGCAGGCCGTGGTCCCGACGTCCGACAGGTACGTGGCGTCGACGCCGGTGAACACCACGCAGGAGACGCGTGTCATCGACCGGACCGTCCGTTCCGGCTCCGCTGTCACGACCGTAGGGGGCTACTCGGGCGGCCTGCGGATCATCGCCACCGACGTCGTCATCGGTGTCGACCCGGTGAACGCACGGTTCGACGTCGGCATCCTCGGCTTCGGTGGGGCGCGGGGCTCGAGCCACATGTCGATCAAGAGCAGGCGTGGCGAAGGCAAGTACCCGAACGGCACGCTTCTCAGCCCGATGCTTGAGTGGCCGGAGACCCTCACGCCCGACGGTGGCTCGATCGAGACAGAGGCTCAGTCGGATCACGCTCTCGTGCGGATCAGTCCACTGATGCCCGCCGGGGTCTACGACGTTGGGGTCGACGAACAGCGCATCGCCATCTGCACGGCGGTCCCATGGATGGATCGCCTGGGCTGCAAGACGAACGCCGTCGTGGCTGACCCCACCATCACCACCATGACGGTCAAGCGTGCCAGCAGCACAACCGTCTCGGCGTCGGCCAAGACGTTCACGGGGCCGAAGACCATCACCCTGAGCGGCGCGGTGCGGAAGGTGCAGCTGGTCAGCAACACGAAGGTCGCGAACCGGCTCTCGCCCAACACCCCGGTGAAACTGTACTTCGACCCTGCGGGTTCGCGTGACCCGGTCTACAGGAAGACCGTGAAGACGAGCTCGGCCGGTACCTACTCCACGAAGGTTGGCACGAGCATCTCCGGTCGCTGGATCGCCGAGTACCCGGGGACAGCGCTCCAGGCGCCGTCCCGGCAGGCCGTGACCATCACGGTCCGATAGGGAACGTCCGACGGGCCCGCGGCCGTCGGACGTTCCCTACGCATCAGTCATAGGTGTGGAAGGCGGCGTCTTCCGGGACCGTGACGGTAGGTGCGACGGGTACTGCCCGAGCTGAGGTCCCGGCGACTTCTGGACCCGGGATCGTGATGCCGGTTTCTCGCAGATCGAGCAAGGTGCCGACGTTGATGCGCACGCCGGCCGGGCCCGTCGTGTTCCAGGCGATTCGGTCACCCGCGAGGCCGACCAACATCCGCTCCCGGAAGCCGCTCTGGCCAAGACGTACGAGATCAGGGCCGCGTCGAACGCTCGTTCCGACGTCCCTCAGCAAGTAGGCGACACGGTCGGCGACCCAGGCAACCGAACTGCCCGCTGCAGAGACACCGTCCACGCTGCTGGGGTCGAGCCGCACGTGCACTGATGCGTCCGTGGCGGGGTCAACTGTTCCGTCCACCCGGGGCAGCGCGAAAAGATCGCCAAGGTCTAGTGCGTACGTGAGCACGTCGTCGCTGACGTCGACGTAGCGGACGACGCCGGGTAGCTCCACATCCAGGACGGTTGTCGTGCTGCCATCGTCCCCGAACGAGGTGAAGGTGGTGCTCCAGCCTTCGGATCCGGACTCGATCGAGGTCGCCACGACGATTTCGTCGTCGTCGCCGCCCACGGCCGAGGCATGGTGGGCCACCGGTTCGGGTGGACCGGACCCGTCGATCGGAGCGATGTACACGGTGGTGCCTTGCCGCCAGGCGACATTCTGGTCGGTCACCGTCGGGCTTGACGTGTTCCGTCGGGGTACCTCGGTGATGGTCACGACACTTCCCCCTGCCGACGTGGCTGTCCGGAGCAGGTAGGGCGCGCTCACCAGATCCTCGGGGGTGGCCCCCTGGAACTCGAACCACGCCGAGTTCCTGCCCTGGGCCACGAGGCTGCTGATGTGGACGTTCGGGCCGGATATCCCCACCCCTGTGCCCGAGGTGCTGCCGAGCACGTGGTAGCTGAGCACGAGTTCGTCCTCCACGCCGGACTCGCTGACACGCCAGAGTGCTCCGTCCTCCGTCAGCGTCTCCGGCCTCTGGGCGGAGTCGGCGAGGACGCCGTCCGTCCGTACGTCGAAGCACGGCGAGAGCGGCCGGGCATCGTTCGGGTCGAAGGTGATCGCTGGTCGCAGGCCAAAGACAGGCTCCGCATCGGCGGTCCGCTGCACGGCCGGCTCCGGTGCCGCACATCCCGCCGACTCCGACGCTTCCGCCAGCCCGAACAGCTCCCGCAGCTCTTCGCTCCCGGGCAGCGCCACGTCGCCGAGCCCTGGCACCGACACCGGCCCGGCCAGGGCCAGAGAGAAGACGACCGCGACCGCCGTCGTGCCGACGCCCGCGGCTTGCCAGGCACGCCGCCGCCGCAAGGCGCGCCGGCTCCCGGCCACGACCTGTCCCGCGTCGAACGCATGCAGCTCGATCTCGTCGGCGCCCGCCCGGAGGCGTGCCACGACGTCCGTGTGGTCGATGCTCATCGCTCACCCTCCTCGAAGATCTCGCGCAGGTGGGTGATCCCGCGTGCGTTGGCGGACTTGACCGTGCCGACTGCGATCCCGAGCTCGCGGGCGGTCTGATGCTCGGTGAGGTCGAACAGGTGCCGCAGCACCACCACGCGGCGCTGCGTCAGCGGGAGCATGGCCAGTGCACGCAGCACCTCGTCGCGCACGGCCACACCCTCGGCCGGACCGGCGACCGACCCGGTGGGAACGACGTCGGACACCACCTCGCCCCTGGTGCGCCGCCAGCCGTCGATGCGCAGGTTGAGCAGGATGCGGCGGGCGTAGGCCCGGGGCTCACCTGCGCGGGCCCGGTGCCAGGACCGGTAGGTGCGCTCGAAGGTCGCCTGGACCAGTTCCTCGGCCCGGTGCTGGTCGCCCGACAGGAGCAGGGCGGTCTTGTAGAGGTACGGGCCGGCAGCTTCGACGAACGCCGTGAACTCCTGGTCCTTGGTGCGCGTGATGTCGACCCGGACCAGCGGGTCGTCGCTCACCTCGGCGGACATGGTCGCGCGCTCTCCCTCGTCATGTCCCCCACCACGCGGGGGACCGGACAAAAGGTTCCATGCCGCAGCAGCATTCCGAATCCGCACACTCGGGCGCCGCGTCACCGCCGCCCGGTCTCAGCCGGGCCGAATGCCGCTCAGAAGACGGGCTTGCCGCCCGTCACGCCGAGCACCGTCCCGGACACGTACGACGCCGTGGTCGGCGAGGCCAGGAAGACGAACGCCGGCGCGACCTCGGCGGGCTGCCCCGCCCGCCCCAGCGGGGTGTCGCTGCCGAACGACTCGATCTTCTCCTCGGGCTGGGTGGCCGGCTGCAGCGGCGTCCAGATCGGCCCGGGCGCCACGGCGTTCACGCGGATGCCGCGCGGCCCCAGCTCGGCGGCGAGATTCACCGTGATGTTGTTGATCGCGGCCTTGGTGGCCGCGTAGTCGAGCAGCGACGTGGACGGCTGGTAGGCCTGGATCGACGAGTTGTTGATGATCGCGCCGCCCTCGCCCATGTGCCCGAGCGCCGCCTGCGTCACCCAGAACAGGGCGTACAGGTTGGTCTTGAGCACGCGGTCGAGCTCCTCGGTCGTCACGTCCGCGACCGACTTGCGGCGCGCCATCTGGTACCCGGCGTTGTTCACCAGCACGTCGATGCCGCCCAGCTCACCGGCTGCCCGGTGCGCGACGCCGCGCGCCGTCGGCTCGTCCCGCAGGTCACCCGGGAGCAGCGCGCACTGCCGTCCCGCCTCCCGCACCCACTCCGCCGTCGCCCGCGCGTCGTGCTCCTCCTCGGGCAGGTAGGACAGCGCGACGTCGGCACCCTCGCGCGCGAACGCGATGGCGACCGCGCGTCCGATGCCCGAGTCGCCGCCGGTCACCAGGGCCTTCCGACCCAGGAGCCGCTCGCTGCCGACGTAGCTGGTCTCGCCGTGATCGGGCGTGGGCTCCATCTGGTCGGTGGCGCCCGGCGGGTTCTGCTGCTGAGGTGGGAACGCCTGTTCATGGCTCATGTAGTCCTCCGTCGTCGTGCGAGGTCCCGGCCGACGCGATCTTCTTCGACCTTTGTTCACGCTAGCCCGTGCCTCGTCAGGCCGCACATCCCGTAATCTCGGACCCACCAGGCCCGGAACATCACCCTGCAAGGAGTTTCGTGAACTCTGCACCGACTCCCGGCGAGCCCACGATCGTGGACGGCGTCGAGCAAGTGCTCGCCGCCGGCACGTCGTCCCCGGTCGGCCGGTACCGACTGGATCTGGCCACGGGTGAATGGGAATGGTCCGACGAGGTGTACGAGATGCACGGCTTCCGGCCGGGTCAGATCGTGCCGACGACGCCGCTGATGCTGTCCCACAAGCACCCCGACGACCGTGATCGCGTGGACGGCGTGCTGCGGGAGGCCGCCGAGACGGGACAGCCCTTCAGCTCGGTGCACCGGATCCTCGACGCCGCGGGGGAGACGCGGACCCTCGCGGTGACCGGCCAGGGCCGGCGCGACCCGGAGACCGGCCAGGTCACCGAGCTGTTCGGGTACTTCATCGACGTCACCGACTCGCAGCGGGAGGCGGCGGCGCGCGACGCGACCGCCTCGATCCGGGCGTCGGCCGAGCGCCGCGCCGTGATCGAGCAGGCCAAGGGCGTGCTCATGGTGGTCTACGGCGTCGACGAGGACGCGGCCTTCGACCTGCTCCGCGAGGCCTCGAACGCGGCGAACATCGCCGTGCGGGAGATCGCCGTCACGCTGGTGCACCTCTTCTCTGGCCCGGGCGTGACGGTGTTCCCCACCCGCGAGGCGATCGACGCGTTCCTGGCCGCCCCTGTCGCTCCCGGCGACCTCTGACCCCGGCGACCGCTGATCCCGTCCGCGTCGGGCCGCGCCCGGACGGGGCGTGCGGTCAGCCGCGGTCGAGCGTCGGGGTGACAGTGCCCTCGACGAGCCACTGGCGCGCGCCCCCGTCCTCGAGCCAGGCGGTCCGGTCGCCGGACAGGCTCGCCGTCACCGACCCGCCCGGGAACCGGGCGAGGTCGGGGCCGTCGTACCCGGAGGCTGACGCCGTCGCGCGGTACAGGTAGGAGAAGTTCGTCGGGTTCTCGGCCGCGGTGTCGGTGCTCGTCCACGTGATCAGGCCGCCCGTCGCACGGAGGTGGTCGACGACGCCGTCGCCGAGCCGCACGACGCTGTCGTCGTCGCCGACCCGGTCGAACACATAGAGGTTGCCCGCGCCCGGCTCGGCGCCGGCCGGCTCGACCGTCCACGCGATGACGTCGTCCGAGACGGCGATGTCGGTGACCTCCGCCGACGAGTCGTGCTCGAACTCCATGAGCAGGTCGCCCGTGAGAACCCCGCCCGACCGGTCGTGGAACAGGCTGATCGACGTCGTGCTGGTTCCCGCGGCGCCAGGGGCCAGGACGGCGGCGACTGCCTCGTCGTCGTCCGCGGCGAGCGCGGTGACCCCGGCCGCGAGCTCCCTCCGCGTGCCGTCGCCGTCCAGTCTCGTGGTGTAGAGACGGGTGTCGTCGTACGTGACCCCGGCTGTCCACAGGGCGTGGTCCTGGGTGGTGGCCAGCAGCCACAGGCGGTCCTGGGTGGTGGTCAGGGAACCTTCCAGGACGCTGATTCCGCCGCCGGCGCGGTGGAGCGTCCGGAGAAAGCTCAGACGCGGCGACGTCTCCGCCGCCGCGTACTCGCTCCAGACCACCCGGTCCCCGGTGACGGCGAGACCGGTCGGGAACGTCCTGTGGTCCTGGTACGTCGAGCGAGCCGGGCATGACCGCCTCGATCTCGACGTCGTAGCAGCTCAGTGGGCGGGCGTCGGCGGCATCGACCACGACGGGCTCGACCACCACGCCGACATCCTCGCCGGCTTCCGGGGCACGCGCCGACGTCGGCCCCGGCAGCTCCTCGGGGCATGCGAGCGGGGTACTGCCCGCAAGATCCGGCCCAAGGTCCGGTCCTGGCTCCGGTCCCGGCCCGTCGGCGCGCTCGACCCGCCCGTCGTCGAACAAGCGCGCGATCAGGTCGCCGCCCGGCAGCACGACCGGACCCACGACGGGCAGCGGCACCGGCCCGCGCGTCACGACCCCGAGCGCCAGCAGGACCGCCACGCACGCGGCCCCCACCGCCTGCCGGGCCCGGCGCCGGCGCAGGGCGGCCCGGCTGCGGTCCAGCACGGTCTGCTCGTCGAAGGCGACCGGCTCGATCGTCTCGGTCTGCGCGACGAGCAGGTCCCGCAGGCGGGCCAGGCCACGGGAGTTCGCCGCCTTGACCGTGCCCACGGCGATCCCGAGCTCTCGGGCGACCTCGGCCTCGGGCAGGTCGAGCAGGTGCCGCAGCACCACGACCCGCCGCTGGCTGACCGGGAGCTGCGCCAGCCCGCGGACCAGCTCGTCGCGCAGCACCACGTGCCCGGCATGGTCCGCCGCCGGCGCGACGGGGATCTTGTCGTCGCCCGGGAACGACTCGCGCCGGGTGTGCCGCCAGCCGTCGATGCGCAGGTTGACCAGGATCTGGCGCGCGTAGGCGCGCTGCGTGCCCGGCCTGACCTTGGCCCAGGTGCGGTAGACCCGCTCGAACGTGGACTGGACCAGCTCCTCCGCGCGGTGCGGGTCCCCGCACAGCAGGTAAGCCGTCCGGTAGAGATACGGGCCGCACTCCCGGACGAACTCGGTGAACTCCGCGTCGCGGGAGCGCACGACCGAGATCCGCACGTCACCCGCCCGGTCGTCGCCCGACGGCTCGCCCGTCCGAAGGTCGCCCACGGTCGCCCCGCTCTCCTGCGTCATACCACCCACTACGGCGGGCCTGGGTCAAAGGTTGCACGGTCGCCGCAGAAAGATCCGGTCAGGGCTCCCGCGAGCCGGGGTGGCGCCCGCCGCACGCCGAGGACAGGATCGACACGTGCGCATCGCCACGTTCAACGTCCAGCACGGCCTCGGCCCGGACGGCCGCGTCGACAACGACCGCCTCGCCCGGGCCGTGGCCGCGCTCGACGCGGACGTCGTGGGACTGCAGGAGGTCGACCAGGGGCAGGTGCGGTCCGGGGGAGTCGACCAGGCGGCGATCTGCGCGGCCGCGATGGACGCCGTCGACCACCGGTTCCGGCCCGCGCTCGCCGGCCCGTTCCGCTACCCCGGCATCCGACGCCGCGCCCGCCGGGCGGAGCGGACCGGAGTGCCTGGCTACGGCATCGCGCTGCTGTCCCGGTTCCCGGTCCTGAGCTGGCACACCGTGCTGCTGCCGCCCGCGACGCCCTGGGTCTGGGGCCGCGTCCAGCTCGGCACCGACGAGCCACGGGTGGCGGTCGCGGCCCGGGTCGACGCGCCGTCGGGCCCGGTCACCGTGGTGTGCACGCACCTGAGCGTGTACCGGTTCTCCGCCGTGAGCTGGGCGGGCGGGATGGCTCGTCGTGTCGCCGGCTACCGCCGGGGCACCCCGGGCGAGCGGCACGCGGAGCGTCAGGTGGACTACCTGCGCCGTCGGCTCGTCGGGCTCCGCCGCCCCCTGATCCTGCTGGGCGACTTCAACCTGCGGGGTTCGGTGCCCGCCGACCGCACCGGCTGGCGTCCTCTCGCGACGGGTGACACCTTCCCGCGGCACGACCCGCGGTTCCAGATCGACCACGTCCTCCTCGACGAGGGCCTGCACCCGGGGCCGGACGCCGACGTCCCGGGCGGGCATGTCGGTCCCGTGGAGGGCCGGGTCGTGGACACCGGGGTCTCGGACCACCGCGCGCTGGTCGTGGACGTGACGTTCACCCGTCCGGCGGTGTAGCGCGAGGTATCCGACCCTGCAGCGCCGCGCGTCCGCGTCGGCCCGCGCCGGTCAGCCCACGAAGACGCAGAACGGGTGGCCCATCGGGTCGCCGAAGACGTAGAGCGGCTCCTCGGGGTCGTCCGACCGGTCGTAGAGCAGTGTCGCGCCGAGCGCGAGGGCGTGGTCGCGTGCCTCGGCGAGCGCGTCGACGTCCGGCACCGTGGTGTCGAGGTGGAGCTGCTGGGGGATGCCGGACTCCGGCCAGGTCGAGCGCGGCAGGTCGTACACCTGCTGGAACGCGAGGTGTGCGCCGTCGTCGTTGCGCAGCACCAGCCAGTCGTTGCCGTTCGGGTCGGGTTCACCCTCCGGCGGTGGCTCGTCGCCGGGACGGTACGCGAGCCCGAACAGCTCCCGGTAGAACTCGGCGAGGGCGCGGGCGTCCGTGGTGTCGAGCACCACCTGTCGGATGCGCGGGGTCATGGTGACAGCGCACCACATCCCGGGCCGTCCGCAACGGGAACGGAGGTCGCCCGGCGCTGCCGCCTCGGCCGAACGTAGAGTTCGTCGCCGTCTGAGCGGGCAGAGGGCGACGAACTCTACGTTCGACGGAAACAGGCGTGCCCCGCGGGATCCGGGGGGAGACACCGGATCCCGCGGGGCGGGCTGACGCGTGTGTGTCAGGCGGCCTCGGCGAACGCGCGGTAGCTGACCGTGGACCGCTGCGCGGGCGCGTGGTCGGCGAGGTGGTCCGGGACGTGGTCGGGCACCACGTCGGCGACGGTGTTCTCGACGACCCGCAGCGCGGCTGCCTCCTTGGCGGCGCGCTTCTTGCCGCGCACCACGGTGAACACCGCGTTCACGCCGATCAGGAGGGCGGCCATGTTCGACGCGGCCGACGGCCAGATGCCATTGGCGGCGGCCACGCTGAGCAGGGTCATGGCGGCCAGCATGTTGGTGCCCTGGAACGCGAGGGAATCGGCGCTCCAGCGCCCGCGGCTGACCATGGCATAGGCCACGAGGCCGGCGATGGCGCCAACCCAGCCGAGGACGGTGACGACCAGCATGAGGGACATGAGAGAACTCCTGGGGAACTGCTCGAAACGATTCGAGAATGTGGCGGAGACCGAGAACCGGTGTCCAGGGGGAGGGGTGGCCGACGGTTCGGGAGTGCTGGGTCCGACCGCTGCCAGGGTCAATCATGAACCCGATCCGGCTTCAGCACAATCGAATGTTTGTGACTCCGGGATGTAGCATCGCTACATGGCCACTGACCCGCGAAGACTCGCTTTCCTCCTGGCCGTGCATCGTGCCGGCGGGGTGCTGGCCGCGGCCGACCTGCTGCACGTCACGCCGTCCGCCGTGTCCCAGCAGATCGCCCGGCTGGAGGCGGAGGAGGGGGTCGACGTACTGGACCGGGGGCCCCGCGGCGTGACGCTCACGCCCGCCGGCCGGGTGCTGGCCGACGCGGCCGAGCGCATCGAGGCGGAGCTCGTCCAGGCGCGGCAGGCCGTGGCCGCCCTGGAGGGTGAGCTCACGGGCCGGATCTCCGTCGGGTCCATCCAGACGGCGATCCGCACCGTCGTCGCGCCGATGCTGGTCTCGCTCGCGGAACGGCACCCGCACATCGAGGTCGACGTGCAGGAGTACGACCCGACCGACTCCGTGCGCCGGCTGCGCGCCGGCGACCTGGACGCGGTGGTGCTGGAGCGCGACGTCGCCGTCGACGCCCCGGCCCCGCGCGGCGCGCACGACGTGCCGCTGCTCGACGAACCGTGGCGCATCGTGGTCCCCACCAGCCTGCCCGAGCCCGAGCGGCTCGACGACCTCGCGACGCTCACCTGGGTGGGCCCGCAGGCCGGGTCGGCGGCCGAGCGTGCCGCGAGCCGGCTCGCCGCGCAGCTCGGCACCACGTTCGAGACGCGCCACGCCTACAACGACTTCGACACCGCGATCTCCCTCGTCGCCGCCGGCCAGGGCGTCGCGATGCTGCCGGCCCTGGCCCTCCAGCAGGAGGTGCCGGACGGCGTCGCCGTGGTCGCTCTCGCCGGGCTCGGCTCGCGGCGGCTCGTGGTGCGGCACCGGCAGAACCGGCACGAGCCCGGTCCGATCGTCCGGGCCGTCGTGGACGAGATGGTCGTGGCGGCCCGGGAGATCGACCTGGGGTAGCGCCCGCCGCCCGGTGACTCCGCGCGCTCCCGCCGACGTAGGCTCCTGCGCATGGACGTCGCCGTACTCGGGGCAACGGGGGACGTGGGCCGCCAGGTCTGCACACAGCTCATCGCGCACGGCGTGCTGTCCCCGACCTCGCGCCTCCAGCTCGTGGGCCGACCGGACGGGCGCAGCGCCAGCGCGGTTCACGGGCTGCGCACCGACCTGATGGATGCGTTCGACGAGCGCGCACCCCTGATCGACGTCGCCCTCGCGCCGACCGACCTGGTGGCGGACATCGTCGTGGTCGCGGCGGGCCTCACCGCCGCCGCTGAGGTCGGGTCCGACACCGACCGCAGAAAGCTGGCTGCCGCGAACAAGCAGGTCTTCGAGCAGCACGCAGCGGCGCTGCGCAAGCACGGTTCGGGCCGCGAGGTCGTGATCGTGGTCTCGAACCCGGTCGAGGTCGGCGTGGCGGTGTTCGCGAACGCACTCGGGCGGCACCGGGTGATCGGCATGGGCGCCTGGCTCGACACCCTGCGGTTCCAGCGGGAGATCGCGCTGTCGCTCGGTGTGCGCCGGGCGCGCGTGTCCGGGTTCGTCGCGGGTCAGCACGGGGAGCGGGCGGTCCCGTTGTGGTCGACCGTGCGGATCGCCGGGCTCGACGTCGCCGAGCGGCAGGCCGCCGTTGCCGACCTGCGCCGAGGCCGCACGCTCGACACCTTCGCGGACGAGCTGGCCGAGGCCAGGGTGCAGCTCGATGCCGTCGCGGCGCGGGACGTCGCCGAGGCGTTCGCCCTGGTCGACACCTGGCCCCCGGACGTGCGCGTCGTCGCCCGGCCCGTGATGACCCACCAGAGCGGGGCCAAGACCCCGGCCGGCACGGCCGCCGCGACGGTCGACATGATCGGCACGCTCCTGGACGGCCGCGAGATCGTGGTCGCCGGTCAGGTCGCCCTGGAGGACGAGGTGCGGATCGCCGGGTCCACCAGCCCGGGCCGCGTGCTCGGCGTCCCTGTGATCCTGGGCCCGGAGGGCTGGAGCCGCGTGGTCCTCGACCCGTTGGCCGACGACGAGGCCGCGGCGCTTGCCGCCTCCGGGCGCATGATCGACGCCATGCTTGACGGCCTCGGCATCCCTCCCGCCGGTGCCGACCCGGTGGTGGGCATGGCCGCCGTGGTGCCGGCCGCGGCCGGCGCCGACGTGCGGACGTGGGAGGTCGACGCCGAGGTGCGGGGCGCCGACGAGGTAGGTGTCGTCGCCACGCTGACCAGCGTGTTCTCCACGCGCGGTGTCACGGTCGACGCCGTGTCGACCGGCCCGGGCAGCGCGAACCACGTGCAGCTCCGGTTCCGTGCGGGCGCGCGCCTGGCGCTCTCGCTGGTCCGCACGCTGGAGCGGCTGTCGATGGTGAGGCGGGTCGCGGTGCACAGCACGACGTGATTCCCGGGTCGGGCGGCTCCGCGCCGTCCGACGGCATTCCCCGGGAAGGTGTCCGCGCCGCTACGATGTCCGCATAACTGAACATCTTCAACGGCCCTGGCTCGATCAGCTCGACCTCGTTCAGCCCGACCAGGACCGTGCCGCCAGAACCGCGGCGGGAGAGTCCGGCCCCGCGCCGTCGTCGTCCAGACGCCGCGCGACCCGGCGCCGAAGGAGCAATTTCCTCCCCGGGAATCTCTCAGGCCCCCGTACCGCCGCGGCGAGGCAACTCTGGAAAGCGAGCCGCCACCGGGCCACCGGTGCGCCGGCTCCACCGACGGTGCAAGCCGGCGCGTCCCGCCCTCCTCCCCGCTGTCCGGGAGGGAACATGACGGACCGGCAAAACTCTCAGGTCGACGCATGCCCGCGAGCGGGCACGGGTCCGATGACAGAGCGGGGAGGGACCGCAGTCGTCCCCACGCCCTCGGACAGCCAGGAGCCCGCCGTGAGCACGCCCCACCATTCCGACGTCTTCGACCCCGACGTCTTTGCCGACCGGCATCTCGGCCCGCGCGGCCGCGAGGTCCGCACCATGCTGGACCAGCTCGGCATCGACACGCTGGACACCCTCGTCGACCGGGCCGTCCCCAAGGCGATCCGGAGCCAGGCGCCGCTGAACCTGCCGGCCGCCCGCACCGAGGCGGAGGTGCTGGCCCACCTCCGCGAGCTCGCGGGCAAGAACCAGGTCAAGACCCAGATGATCGGGCAGGGCTTCTACGGCACGCACACGCCCGCCGTCATCCGCCGCAACGTGCTCGAGTCGCCCGCCTGGTACACGGCCTACACGCCGTACCAGCCGGAGATCAGCCAGGGCCGGCTCGAGGCGCTCCTCAACTTCCAGACCGCGGTCGAGGACCTCACGGGCCTCGAGATCGCGAACGCCTCCCTGCTCGACGAGGCCAGCGCCGTCGCCGAGGCCGTCGCCCTGATGTGGCGCGCCTCGCGGGCCAAGGAGGGGTACGTCGTCCTGGACGCCGACCTGTTCGGGCAGTCGCTCGCCGTGGCCAAGGGCCGCGCCGAGGCCATCGGCCTCCCGGTTGTCGTCGCCGACCTCTCGGCCGGTCTCCAGGCTGGGCTCCCCGCCGAGCTGCCCGCAGGCCAGCTCGTCGGCCTCGTGGTGCAGCAGGCCGGGGCCTCCGGCCGCGTGCTCGACGCCCGCGGCGTGATCGCCGAGGCCAAGGCCGCCGGCGCGCTCGTCACCGTGGCCACCGACCTGCTCGCCCTGACGCTCCTGGCCAGCCCCGGCGAGCTCGGCGCCGACATCTCGGTGGGTTCCGCGCAGCGCTTCGGCGTCCCGCTGTTCTACGGCGGCCCGCACGCCGCCTACATGGCGGTCAAGAAGGGTCTGGAGCGCCAGCTCCCCGGCCGCCTGGTCGGCGTCTCGATCGACGTCGACGGCGCCGCGGGCTACCGCCTCGCGCTGGCCACCCGTGAGCAGCACATCCGCCGCGAGAAGGCCACGAGCAACATCTGCACCGCCCAGGCGCTGCTGGCCATCGTGGCCAGCATGTACGCGGTCTACCACGGCCCGGAGGGCCTCAAGGCGATCGCGACCCGCGTGCACGGGCACGCCGTGTCCCTCGCCGAGGGCCTGCGCGCCGCCGGCGTCGAGGTCGAGCACGACGTCTTCTTCGACACGGTCCGCGCCGTCGTCCCGGGCAAGGCCCAGGAGATCGCCCGAGCAGCAGCCGACGCCGGCTACAACCTCTACGTCCCGGACGCGAACCACGTCCAGATCAGCACGGACGAGACCACAACAGCTCAGGACGTCGCGGCAGTAACCGCCTCCGTCCTCACCACCCTGGGTCTGGCGCCGGACGCAGAGGCGGGGAAGTCGGCGAATGCTCGCGCGGGAGTATCCCTTCCCGAAGTGGAGGGCGCCCTGGCGCCCGTGAACGCTCCCGCGCGAGCGTTCGCCGACTTCCCCGCCGGGCTGAAGCGAACCACCGACTACCTCCAGCACCCGATCTTCCACCAGCACCGCTCCGAGACCAGCATGCTCCGCTACCTGCGCAAGCTCTCCGACAAGGACCTCGCGCTGGACCGCACCATGATCCCGCTGGGCTCCTGCACCATGAAGCTCAACGCGACCGCCGAGATGGAGGCCATCTCCTGGCCCGGCTTCGCGGACATCCACCCGTACGCCCCGGTCGACCAGACGCAGGGCTACACCGAGCTCGTCACCGCGCTGGAGAGCCAGCTCGCCGAGATCACCGGCTACGCCGCCGTCTCCGTGCAGCCCAACGCCGGCAGCCAGGGCGAGTTCGCCGGCCTGCTCGCGATCAAGGGCTACCACGCGTCGCGCGGCGAGGAGCACCGTGACATCGTGCTCATCCCGGCGTCCGCGCACGGCACCAACGCGGCCTCGGCGGCGCTCGCGGGCCTGCGGGTCGTGGTGGTCACGACGGCGGACAACGGCGAGATCATGCTGGACGACCTGCGTGCCAAGCTTGACCAGCACGGCCCGCAGGTCGCCGGGATCATGATCACCTACCCGTCCACGCATGGCGTGTACGAGGAGCACGTGCGCGAGGTCTGCGACCTGGTGCACGAGGCCGGCGGCCAGGTGTACATCGACGGCGCCAACCTGAATGCCCTGGTGGGCCTGGCCCGGCCGGGCGAGTTCGGCGGCGACGTCTCGCACCTGAACCTGCACAAGACGTTCTGCATCCCGCACGGCGGCGGCGGCCCCGGCGTCGGCCCGGTCGCGGTGGCCGAGCACCTCGTGCCCTTCCTCCCGGGCGACCCGACGCCGGGTCTCGGGCAGGGCGAGGCGGGGGCAGCGGGCATCCCCGTGGCCTCGACGCGCTACGGCTCCGCCGGCATCCTGCCGATCTCGTACGCCTACGTGGCCCTGATGGGGCCGGACGGGCTGACCGAGGCGACCAAGGCCGCCGTCCTCACCGCCAACTACGTGGCGAGCCGCCTCGACCCGCACTTCCCCGTGCTGTACACGGGCCCGAACGGCCTGGTGGCGCACGAGTGCATCCTCGACCTGCGCAAGATCACCGCCGAGACCGGCGTGACCGCGGAGGACGTCTCCAAGCGGCTCATGGACTACGGCTTCCACGCCCCCACGCTGGCGTTCCCGGTGCCGGGCACGCTCATGGTGGAGCCCACGGAGTCGGAGGACCTGGCCGAGCTCGACCGGTTCGTCGATGCGATGATCGCCATCCGCGGCGAGATCGACGCCGTCGCGGCCGGCCGCTGGACCGCCGAGGACTCGCCGCTGCGCGGTGCGCCGCACACCGCGGCGTCCGTCATGACGGACGAGTGGACCAAGCCGTACTCCCGCGAGCTGGCCGCGTTCCCCGTCGCCTCGCTCCGCGGCAACAAGTACTGGCCGCCGGTGCGCCGCATCGACGGCGCCAAGGGCGACCGCAACCTGGTGTGCGCGTGCCCGCCGGTCGAGGCCTTCGCCGAGTGACCTGCCAGACCGAGCCGGAGCTGTCAGACGGACAGGTCGCCCGGGTGACCTGTCCGTCTGACACGACGCCGACGAGAGGATTGATCGATGGGTGAGGACCGTAGGACTCCGCTGTACGACGAGCACGTGGCGCTCGGCGCCTCGATGACGCCGTTCGGCGGCTGGCTGATGCCGCTGCGCTACACGTCCGACCTGGCCGAGCACCGGGCGGTGCGCGAGGCCGCCGGGCTGTTCGACCTGTCGCACATGGGCAACATCAACGTGACGGGTCCGGACGCCGCGGCGTTCCTCGACCACGCCCTCGTCGGCTACATCTCGAAGGTCCGCGAGATGGGCGCGCGCTACTCGATGATCTGCGCCGAGGACGGCAGCGTGCTGGACGACCTGATCGTCTACCACGACGCCCCCGGCGCGTACTCCGTCATCGCGAACGCCGCCAACGCCGAGCTCGTGCTGGGCAAGCTGCAGGAGCGCACCGCCGGGTTCGACGTGGTGCTCAAGGACGTCCAGCCGGGTCAGGCGCTGATCGCGGTGCAGGGTCCGCGGGCCGTCGAGATCATGCTCGCCACCGAGGGCCTCGTGGAGGACGCCGAGATCTCGGGCGGCACCGCGTTCGCCGACCTCAAGTACTACGCGTGCATGGGCATGCGGTTCCAGGGCGAGCCCCTGCTCGTGGGCCGCACCGGCTACACGGGCGAGGACGGGTTCGAGCTCTGGGTCTCCGCCGAGAAGGCCGTCGCGCTCTGGCGCGCGCTGCTCGCCGCGGGCGAGCCCCTCGGTCTGGTCCCGGCCGGCCTCTCGGCCCGCGACTCGCTGCGGCTCGAGGCCGGCATGCCGCTGTACGGCCACGAGCTCGACACCACGACCACGCCGTTCGAGGCCGGGATGGGCCGCGTGGTACGGCTCGACAAGGCGACCGAGGACGGCACGCCGATCCCGTTCGTCGGCCGCGACGCGCTGGCCGCGCGCAAGGAGTCGGCGCCGGCACGGGTGCTCGTCGGGCTGCGCGGCGAGGGGCGTCGCCCCGCGCGGGCGGACTACGACGTGGTGCAGCGCGGCGTCGGCACCGAGGTGGGTGCCGTCGTCGGCCGCGTGACGTCGGGCGCGCCGTCACCCACGCTCGGCTACCCGATCGCGATGGCCTACGTGACGCCCGAGGTGTCGGCCGAGGGCACCGAGCTCGCCGTCGACGTGCGCGGCCGGGCCGAACCGTTCGTGGTGGTGCCCATGCCGTTCTACCGTCGTCCCCAGAACTGACCTACACGCAAGGAGCTGTCATGGCTGACTTCCCCGAGAACCTGAAGTACACCACCGAGCACGAGTGGCTGGACCAGTCCACCCCCGCCGTCATCGGCGTGACCGACGTCGCGGCCGAGGCGCTCGGCGACGTGGTCTACCTGGAGCTGCCCGAGGTGGGCGCCACCATCGAGGCGGGTTCCGTGGTGGGCGAGATCGAGTCCACCAAGTCGGTGTCCGAGCTCTACTCCCCGGTGAGCGGCACCGTGACCGAGGTGAACACCGAGGCCGTGGACAACCCGGAGATCGTCAACCAGGACCCGTACGGCAAGGGCTGGCTCTTCAAGGTCGAGGTGTCCGGCGCGGGTGAGCTCCTCACCGCGGCCCAGTACGCGGAGCACACCGGGGCCTGACCGGTCCCAGGGCTGGCCGGACCGCGGGCGAAACCGCCCCCCGACATGCACTTTCGTGCGCTCGGGGGGCGGTTTTGATCTCGGAAAGGTAACAGTCAAGAAGTTCTTTCAGAACCGCGTCATGAAGTTGCGGCGGCTGAGTCCTTCTCATAGCAGCAACCGTAGGCCGGAACCCCAGAACCGGCCGCTGTGTGGAGGAAAACGACCATGACCGCGATGACCCTTGACCACCGTCTCCCCAGCCTCACTCGTCGTGAGCGGGTGATCCTGGCGAACCTCACCGAGGACGCCACACTCGAGCAGATCGCTCGACGGCTCTACGTCACCCGCAACACGGTGAAGACGCAGGTACGCAGTGTGTACCGCAAGCTCGGCGTGTCCTCACGCGCGGAGGCGATCGCCAAGGCGAACGAGTTCGACATCGTCGCCTGACACGCAGCAGTTCCCCGACGACGGCGCCCATCCCCAGAGGCGCCGTCGTCGTGCTGTGTCCGGCCGCGGTGGCTCGTCCCTCCGGCCGGACGGACCGGGTGGGAGACTGCTCGGCATGCAGCAGACCCTCATCGACGTGGTCGCCGCCGCGATCGTGGACGACCTGGACCGGCCCACCCGGCTGCTCGCCGCCCGGCGCTCGGCGCCGCCGGCGCTCGCCGGCCGCTGGGAGCTCCCCGGCGGCAAGGTGGAACCCGGTGAGGCGCACGTCGACGCGCTGCGCCGCGAGCTCGTCGAGGAGCTCGGGGTGCGGGTCGACGTGGGCGCCGAGGTGCCCGGACCCGACGACGGCGCCTGGCCGATCACCGAACGGCACCGCATGCGGGTGTGGTTCGTGCTGCCGACGGACGGCACGCCCGAGCCGCTCCAGGACCACGACGAGCTGCGCTGGCTCACGGCGGCCGAGCTGGACGACGTGCCCTGGCTCGACGGCGACGTCCGGATCGTGGCGGCCCTCGCGGGCCGGCTCGCGACGGACTAGCGCGCGCTCGCGCCCACGTTCCGGCGGCTGCGGGCCGCGGCGACGCGGTGCCCGAGCGGCACGAACGCGCCGTCCATCAGTACCGGCACCACGTCGGTGGCGTCGACCTCGGTGGCGATCATGACGTCGTCGGCGAACCCCGAGTCGAGCAGCTCGCGGCCGCTCGCCGTGCCGCCCACGGAGTCGACGATGTCCTGCGTGCCCTTCCAGAGCGTGACCGTTGCCTCGGTCTCGGGGGAGATGCTCACGTCGGGCAGCATCGCGGTGAGCCGCGCGGCGATGGAGCCGACCGCCAGGTAGTCCTCCAGGGCAGGACGCAGCGTGTCGTCGGGCCAGCGTTCGCCCACGGGGACCAGCACGACGTCGTGCCGCTCGGACGCGGCGAGGTGCGCGGCGGCCAGGCCGGCCACGGCCTTCGCGTTGCGCAGGCTGCCGGCGACGATCAGGGCGCCGCGGTTGGCGATGGTGTGGCAGATCTGCGCGGCGCTCGGGGACGGGATCACGAGGCGCTCGGCGTCGAGGTCCTGCAGTGACGCGGGCGAGATGCTGATGCCGTCCTCCCACCGCGGGCCCGCGAGGGCCGCGCGCATCGTGCGCGCGAGCCGGGCCGCCCCGGCGGGATCGTGGTACGGGAACGGGTACACGCCGGCGCCCTGCTCACAGGCGACGGTGACCGTGGTCGAGAAGGAGAGCACGTCCACCACGACCACGAGCGACGAGCGCGCGTCGGTGGCGGTGAGGGCGAGCGCACCGGAGATGCCCCAGTCCGTGCGCACACGGGCAGGACGTTGGTCGAAGGCCGGGGACGTGTTTGCCACGAACGCATCGTAGTGTCACCCGAACTCGCCCATGTTTCGCGTTCAGTGAACAACGTTGCGATTCGGGTGATATTCACACTTTGGTCGTTGGGCCATAACCTCGCCGCGCAACCCTGCCGCAGAACGCTCCCCCGACTCCCCAGAAGGAACGAGCATGCGACGAGTCCTGTCCGGCGCGCGGCCGGAGATGCCGCGAGGAATACTCACCAAAGCGCTGACCTGCACAGTTGCCACCGCATTTCTCGTGGCCTCCCCGACCGGCGCCTGTGCGGCGACGCTCCCCGCACCCGAGGACGTACCGCGTGCCGACACCGCGCTGACCGCTCCGACGCCCTTCGTGAGCGCTCCGTGGCCGTCCGGCGGATCAGTGGAAACTTCCGGGGAAGTCACCCCGCTCCGGCTCGACGACGACGGCGACGCCATCGTCACCCGCCGCGAGGAGCGGCGGATCGCGCCCGGCCTGGAGCTCACGCGGTTCGCGCGACTCGGTGAGGACGGCTGGCTCAGCGGCGAGGTGCTCGTCGCCGACCTCGGCGCGGCGGGCGCGGACGGGCAGGTGCCCCGGGGCACGGTGCGCGTCGGCTACGTGGGCCCGGAGCGCATCGCCGACACGGCGCCGGTCTCCGAGATGGCCTCCTCCCGCGGCGCGATCGCCGCGATCAACGGCGACTACTTCGACATCAACAACTCGGGTGCCGCGCTCGGCGCGAGCATCGACGACGGCATGCTGGTCAAGTCCGCGTCCCCCGGGCGGGAGCGCGCCGTCGCGTTCGGGTCGGACGGAGTGGGGCGGCTCGCCCAGATCTTCCTGGAGGGTTCGGTGAGCTGGGCCTCGACCTCCGAGGGAGGAGCCCGCACCGAGGTCCCGGTCGGCGGCCTGAACGTCACGGCCCTGCCCCAGGGCGGCGTGGCCGTGTTCGACGCCGGGTGGGGCGCCTTCACACGCGCCCGTCCCCTGGCGGCCGGCGAGCAGGGGGTCGAGGTGACGGTCGACGCCGACGGCACCGTGACCGCCGTCGGGCGGCCCGGGGACGGGCAGCTCCCGGACGGGACGCGCGCCGTCGTGGCGCGGCCCGGTGCCGCGGCCGACGCGCTGGCCGCGCTGCGGCCCGGCGACCACGTCGACCTGGCCTACGGCGTCCGCGCGGACGCGGGCGACGTCGCCGTCGCGATCGGCGGCGGGCCCGAGGACCCGCTGCTGGAGGACGGCGACGTCACCTCCGCCACCGGCGACCATGTGGAGCTGCGGCACCCGCGGACGGCGGTCGGCTTCGACGCGTCCGGCACGCGCGCGTACTTCGTGGTGGTCGACGGCCGCCAGACCCACAGCATCGGGATGAACCTCTACGAGCTGGGCGAGCTCATGGCCCAGCTCGGCGCCGACGACGCGATCAACCTCGACGGCGGCGGCTCCTCCGAGATGGTCGCCCGGCTGCCCGGTGACGCCGCCACCACGATCCTGAACAGTCCGTCCGACGGCTACGAGCGGTCCGACGCGAACGGCCTCGGCCTGTACGTGCCGGCCGGCTCGGGCCGTGTCGCGGCCTACGACGTGCGCACCACGGTCCCGGCGGACGACGCCGACCGTGTCTTCCCCGGCCTGCACCGCACCCTGACGGGCAAGGGGTACGACGACACGATGGGCCCGGTCGCCACCGAACCGTCCTCGTGGCGCGCCCGCGACGGGCGGGTCGCGTCCGTGCGGGACGGCGTGGTGACCGGCCGCCGGACCGGCAGCACCACGGTGACCGCGGCGTCCCTGAGTCGCTTCGGTCTCGCCACCGGCACCACCGAGGTGGAGGTGCTGGGCGACCTCGTCCGGACGGGCGTGGACACGCCGGTGGTCGGGCTGGAGGACGCCGACGCGACCGCGCCGCTCGTGCTGACCGGCTACGACGCGCAGGGGTTCTCCGCGCCGATCGAGGCGCGGGACGTCACCGTGACGGCGATCGAGCCCGGCGAGCCCCGGCTCGCCGGGGTGCGCGCGACCCGCGAACCGGTCGCCGAGCTCGTCCCCCAGGCCGACGGGTCCTTCGAGGTCCGCGCGCTCGCGGCCGTGGGCGGCACCACGTTCGAGCTGTCCGCGCCCGGCCCGGACGGGACGGACCTGACCACCGAGGTGGCCGTGACGGTCAGCCTGGAGGAGGACGTCGTGGCCGACTTCACGGACGCGACCTCCTGGACCTCGGCGAACGACCGGGCGCCGGGCGGTTCGCTCGCCCCGGCCGCGGGCCACGACGGCGCCGCGGGCCTGCGGATGACGTACGACTTCACGGGGTCGACGGCCACGCGTGGCCAGTACGCGGTGCTCCCGGAGGCCGCCGCGGGCGGGCGCGAGCTGCCCGGCGCGCCCCGCGCGGTGACGATGTGGGTGGACGGCGACGGCCACGGCGCCTGGCTGCGGCTCCAGGTGCGGCAGGGCGACGGGGTGGTCACGCAGCTCGACGGCCCCGAGGTCACCTGGACCGGCTGGCGGCAGGTCACCTTCCCCGTGCCGGACGGCGTCGCGTTCCCGCTCAGGCTGCAGCGCGTGCGCGCGCTGGAGACGACGGCCGGTGAGCAGTACACGGGTGCGCTGACGCTGTCGGCGATCGCCGCGCAGGTGCCCCCCGCGGTGGACGCCCCCGAGGCGCCTCGCGTCGAGGACCCGGTCGTGGCCGCCGACGGCGCCACGGACGACGCGCCGCTGCGGGTGGCCGTCCTGTCCGACGCACAGTTCGTGGCGCGGGACCCCGGGTCGGGCGCCGTGGCCGGTGCCCGCGACGCGCTCCGCGAGATCGTCGCGGACGACCCGGACCTGCTGGTCGTCAACGGCGACCTGGTGGACGAGGCGGCCCCCGAGGACTTCGACCTCGCCCGGCGCGTCCTCAGCGAGGAGCTCGCCGACGCGGACTTCCCCTGGTACTACCTGCCCGGCAACCACGAGGTGATGGGCGGCTCGATCGCCAACTTCGAGGAGGAGTTCGGCGAGCGGACCCGTGTGCTGGACGTCCCGACACCGGGGCGGCCCGGTCACCCGGGCGGCGCCGGCACCACGCGGCTCGTGATGCTCGACTCGTCGTCGGGCCGCCTGGGCACGGACTTCGCGCAGGTGCGGCTGCTGCGCGCGGCACTGGACGACGCCGCGACCGACCGGGCCGTCACCGGCGTGCTGGTGTTCGCGCACCACCCCCTCGACGACCCGCTGCCGACCAAGGCCAGCCAGCTCACCGACCGGCTGGAGGCGGACACGCTGCGCGGGTGGTTCGAGGACTTCGAGGAGACGACCGGCAAGTCGATCGCCTCGGTGGGCTCACACGTCGGCGTCTTCCACGCGAGCATGCAGGACGGCGTGCCGTACCTGGTCAACGGCAACTCCGGGAAGGGCCCGGCGAGCACCCCGGCCGACGGCGGCTTCACCGGCTGGTCCATGCTGGGCGTCCACCCGGCGTCGGGCCGGGTGGCTGGGGCGGCGGGCGGCGACCGGCCCGCCGACCCCTGGCTGGCCTGGGAGGTCAACACTCGCGCCGAGCAGGTGACGGTCTCCGGGCCGGAGACGCTGGAGGTGGGCGGTTCCGCGGTGGTGAGCGCCGTCGTCGTGCAGGACGGGAGCCGGGAGGTGCCGGTGGCCTGGCCCGTCTCGGCGCGCTGGGGCGGTGCCGGCGTGTGCGTCACGGACGAGCGGGGTCGCTCGGCCCTGCGGGACTGCTCCCGCCACGCGGTCGTCGCGCTCGACCCGGCGACGCACGAGCTGACGGCCCTGCGCGCGGGCCGGGCCACGGTGACCGTCACGGTCAACGGGGCGCGGGGCGAGCTGACCGTCGGCACGAGCCGGTAGGGCGGTAGATTTGCCCCATGAGCAACTTCGAGGTGGCACGCAGGCAGAAGCAGGAGCCCACGGCGGCGCTGGTGGTTCGCTTCATCGTGTGCTTCGCCCTGTTCCTGGGCGGGTTCGCGCTGATGGCCGTCGGCTCCATCGGTGACGCGGCGTCGTCGCCGTACGTGTTCGTGGGCGGCATCCTGGCCGTCGGGCTGTCGTTCGGTCTGCCGATGATCGGCGCCACCGAGAGATGAGCACCGCGCGGTAGGCAGCACCAGCGACGCAGAGCGCCCGTCCGGTCCCGACCGGGCGGGCGCTCTCGTGTTTTTCTTCACCCACAACGTTCTGGTGCGCCCGTCCGTGGAGGGGGGGTGGAGCCTGGCGCTGAGCGGTGTGCGCAGCGGGACAGGCACCGTCGAACGGACAGGAAGATCGCGATGTCTCTGCACCACATGTCCCGTACCCCGCTCCTCCGCCGCGGGCTGGTGGCGCTGGCCACCTCCGCGGCCCTGCTCGCCGGTGGCCTCGTCGTGGCCCCGTCGGCGCAGTCCTCGTCGCTGCCGGTGGTCGACGTCCACAGGTCCCAGGGCACCACGGTCACCACCTCGATGTACGCGTCGGGCTCAGTGATCACCGGCGACGTGGAGCGGCAGAAGCTCTACCCCGCGGAGGTGGGCTACACGGTCTCCCTCGCGGCGTCCGGCGGCACGATGCTGGGCGCCGAGGTCGAGGTGACGGTCCAGAAGGTCAACAGCCGGCAGGTGCGCAAGCGCACCATCGAGATGAAGCGCACCACCACGGGCTACCACCACGGGCTTCCGGAGCAGGGGGACCCTGGAGTTCAACGGGGCGGTCATCCAGCCCGGGACGTACCGCGTGGGCGTCGAGGTGTTCACGGTGGTGCGCAAGCCGGACGGCACGCGGGTGCGGCACCTCGTCGACGTGAGCAACGGCAAGTCGGTGCAGCTCCGCCGTGACACGTGGACAAAGGGGACCATCAGCACGCAGGCGACGGACGGCCGCCCCGCGCGGATCAACGCCACCACGCAGATCCTGTCCATCGACCGCGGGACCCTCTCGTGGGCGCCGAACCACTTCGGCACCGCCGTCCTCTCCTTCGACGCCGACGGCCCGAACGAGCCGAAGAAGCCCGTGTTCGTGCAGGACCTGAAGATCGGCACCGACGGCCGGATCTCGACGGTCGTCGAGTCCCGCAAGGGCTGGTGGAAGGTCACCTACCAGGGGACGTCGAGCCGCGGCACCTCCGTGGCGTGGATCGGGCAGGACGTCGTCGGCTGCGGTTGCTGACCGGGCCGGGCCGGCGGCGGGGTCCCGTCGTCGGCCGGAGGGAAGCGGGGGAAGGGTCGCGGCCGCAGGCCGCGGCCCTTCGCCGTCTTCACCCACAACGTTTCCGGGCGGCTCTCCGTACTTGTGGGTACAAGGCCCGGCGGCGAGCGACGTGCTCGGGGCGGGCATCCACCGAAAGACGGGAACAGCACGATGTCTCTGCACAGCACGTCTCGTAGCTCTCTCCTCCGCCGTGGCCTGGTGGCCCTGGCCTCCGCCACGGCCCTGCTCGCTGGGGGCCTCGTCGTCGCCCCGGCGGCACAGGCAAAGCCGTTGCCGGTCGTCGACGTCCACGAGCGCCAGGGCACCAAGGTCACCACGTCGATGTACGCGTCGAACGCCCTGATCTATGCCGACGTGAAGCGCCAGGAGCTCTACCCGGCCGAGTTCCGGTACTCCGTCGGCCTGAAGGCGACGGGTGGAACCATGCTGGGCGCGGAGGTCGAGGTCACGCTCCAGAAGATCGACCGTGAGCCGATCCGCAAGCGCACGGTCGTCATGAAGCGCACCAGCAGCACCAGCATGTTCAAGCGCGGTGTCATCAACTTCACCGGGACCATCGCCCCCGGGACCTACCGCGTAGGCGTGGAGGTGTTCACCGTGATCCGCAAGGCGGACGGCACCCGGGTGCGCCACCTCATCGACGTGAACGAGGCCCAGCGGGTGCGGTTCCAGCGGATGACGCAGGTCGACGGCACCATCTCGTCACAGGCCACCGACGGGCGTCCCGCACGGATCAACGCCACCGCGAAGGTGCTGCGGGTCGCCGATGACGGCTCCGTCTCGTGGCTGCGGCTTCGTTCGACCCCGGCGATCCTCTCCTTCGACCCCGACGGTCCGAACGAGCCCGAGCGGCCCGTCTTCGTGCGGGACCTGAAGTTCGGGTCCGACGGCCGCCTCTCCACCGTCGTCGAGTCGCGCAAGGGCTGGTGGAAGGTCACGTACCCGGGAACGTCCAAGTACGCGGACACCGTGGGCTGGATCGGGCAGGGCGACGTCGGCTGCGGCTGCTGACCGCACGTGGCCGACGGCGGGAGGTCCCGCGTCGGCTCGAAAGACCGCCAGGAGAAGGGCCGCAGCCGCACGCTGCGGCCCTTCTTGCTGCCCCTCGGTTGCCCCAGGGGCAGGTCTGGAAACGCTGTGTCACCCGTGTGTCACAGGTTTGTTAGAACCATTGACAGATTCCGACCCGAGTGAAAACGTGACCTGCACCACCACGAAGGAGAGGGACGGCAATGGCGCAGTACAAGAGGCTTGGCGGGATCATGGCGATCACGCTCGCCGCTACGACCGGACTGACGGCCTGCGGGTTCGGCGGGTCCAGCGGGGAGGCGACCGGCGACGGGACGACTCTCGACCTGCTCGTGCCCAGCTACTCCGACGCCACCCAGGGAAACTGGGACGACGTGATCGCCGGGTTCGAGGAGGCCAACCCCGACATCGACGTCAAGCTGCAGGTCGAGTCCTGGGACAACCTCGAGTCCGTCATCGCCACCAAGATCCAGGGCGGCGACGCACCCGACATCTACAACGGCGGCCCCTTCGCCGGCTTCGCCGCGGACGAGCTGCTGTACCCGGTCGAGGAGGTCACCTCCGAGGAGACCTACGCCGACTTCCAGCCCACGTTCCTGGAGAACGCCCAGGTCGACGGCACCACCTACGGCCTCCCGTTCATCGCCTCCGCCCGCGCGCTGTTCGTCAACGACGCGCTCCTGGAGGAGGCCGGCGCCGAGGTCCCCACCACCTGGGACGAGCTGCTCGAGTCCGCCAAGAAGGTCTCGGAGCTCGGCGGCGGCGTGGCCGGCTACGGCATGCCGCTCGGTTCGGAGGAGGCACAGGCCGAGGCGGCGGTGTGGCTGTGGGGCGGCGGCGGCACCTTCGGCGACGCCGAGGCCATCACGATCGACACCCCCGAGAACCTCCCGGGTGCCGAGTTCGCCAAGAAGATGATCGACGAGGGCGCCACGCAGGCCGACGCCGGCGCGACGGACCGCAGCCCGCTGTTCGACATCTTCGTCCAGGGCAAGATCGGCATGCAGATCGGTCTGCCGCCGAGCGTCGGGCAGATCGAGTCCGACAACCCGGACCTGGAGTACTCCATCCACCCCATCCCCACCGAGGACGGCTCGCCGTTCACGCTGGGTGTGGCGGACCACCTCATGGCGTTCCAGAACGACGGCGACAAGCAGGAGGCCATCACCGCGTTCTTCGACTACTTCTACTCCGCCGACGTCTACGTGCCGTGGGTCCAGGCCGAGGGCTTCCTGCCCACCACCCTCTCGGGCTCCGAGCAGCTCGCCGGCGAGGAGGCGCTCGCGCCGTTCCTCGAGGTGCTGCCCGACGCGCAGTTCTACCCGAGCACCAACCCCGACTGGCAGGCCGCGGACTCCGCGTTCAAGGCGCTCTTCGGCCAGCTCGACGGGAAGAAGTCGGCCCAGGACGTCCTGACCGAGATCCAGGCACAGGTCGACGCGGGCTGACGCCCCACCGACCGCCGTGCCCGGCACGGCTGACCACACGCAACGCCGAACCGAAAGCACGGGGAACTTGGTGAAGGACCTGATGAAGGCCCTGCCGTGGATCGGGCCCGCGGTCGCACTCATTGCGGCCGTGGTCCTGTTCCCGGTCGGCCTGATGTTCTGGAACTCGACACGCGACATCAGCCAGAGCGGCCTGGACGACGGGGGAGTGGGCCTCGCGAACTTCGCGACGGTCATCGGCTTCCAGTACTTCTGGCCGATCCTCGGCCGCACGGTCGTGTGGGTGGTCGTCGTCGTCGCCTGCACCCTCATCGGGTCGCTGGCGCTCGCGGCACTGCTGAACAAGGCGTTCCCCGGCCGCCGGCTGGTGCGGATGGCCGTCATCGTGCCGTGGGCCTCCAGCGTCGTCATGACGACGCTGGTGGTGCACTACGGCCTGGAGCCGTACTTCGGCATCATCAACTCGTTCCTGGTGGACGTCGGCCTGATCAGCACGCCGGAGGGCTACGGCTGGACCCGACACCCCGGCACCGCGTTCGCGTGGGCCATGGCGGTCGCCGTGTTCGTGTCGCTGCCGTTCACCACCTACACGGTGCTCGCCGGGCTCCAGACGGTGCCCGGCGAGACCGTGGAGGCCGCGCGGATCGACGGCGCCAGCGGGGCGCGCACCTACTTCAGCGTGGTGCTGCCGCAGCTGCGGGGTGCCATCTCGGTGGCGGTGCTGATCAACATCATCAACGTGTTCAACTCGCTGCCGATCCTGCGCGTCATGACGGGGTCCATCCCCGGCTACGACGCCGACACCGTCATGACGATGATCTTCAAGTACATGCAGAACCAGCGGCAGATCGACCTGGCCAGCGCGTTGTCCGTCATCGCGTTCCTGGTGGTCATCGCCATCGTCGCCGTCTACGTGCGGGTCGTCCGCCCCCTGGAGGAGGTCTGATGACCGCGATCACCGACCCGGGGACCACCGCGCGCGACGCGGCCCGGCCGCCGTCGGACAACCGGCGGCGGGTGCGGAAGTACACGACGGATCAGGTGCCGCTCGGGTCGCTGCTGCTCCGGCTGCTCGCCGGGCTCGTGGTGCTGGTGGTCTTCCTGCTGCCGTACCTGATCATGTTCTTCGGCTCCGTGAAGACCAAGGCCGAGATCAGGTCGGTCGACCCCACCTACTTCCCCACGGAGTGGCACTGGGACAACTACGTCACCATGTGGTCCACGCCCGAGACGCCGCTGGCGCAGAACCTGATCTCCACCCTGGTGATCTCGTTGTGCGCCACGCTGCTCGTGCTGGCCGTGGCGCTGCCCGCCGCCTACTACACGGCGCGGTTCCGGTTCACGGGCCGGCTCTTCTTCCTGTTCCTCGTGATCGTGACCCAGATGGTGCAGCCCGCCGTGCTGACGTCGGGCCTGTTCCGGCAGTTCATCGCCATCGGCATCCTCGACACGTGGGTCGCGATGATCCTGGTCAACGCCGCGTTCAACCTGTCGTTCGCGGTCTGGATCATGCACAGCTTCTTCGCGGGCATCCCGAAGGAGGTCGACGAGGCGGCGCAGCTCGACGGCGCCGGCACGTTCGCCGTCCTGACGAAGATCAACCTGCCGCTCGTCTGGCCGGGCATCGTGACGGCGGTCGTGTTCACGTTCGTCGCCTCCTGGAACGAGTTCGCGGCCTCGCTGGTGCTGCTGACGACGGCGGGCAACCAGCCGCTCTCCGTGGCGCTCACCAAGTTCGTGGGCCAGTACGAGACGTCCTGGCAGTACGTGTTCGGGGTGTCCGTCGTGGCGATCGTGCCTGTGGTGATCCTGTTCATGATCATCGAGAAGCGCCTGGTGGGCGGCCTGGTGGCCGGGTCGGTGAAGTAGCCGGCGGGCCCGGTCCACACACCGTGGACCGGGCCGTCTCGACCCCCGGACGAATTCTGTCCCAGTGCTGGACGGTCGCTTAGCATGGTGGCGAACCCCATCCAGAGCGGTCGAGAGTCCTGGCTCCCTGACACCGCAGCAACCTGCCGACCTTCCGCCGCGTCGCCGCGGCACGAGGGACGCAAGGTGCTCACGCCAGGTTCGATGGAGCAGCCATGGTCGCCGAGGTACACCCGCACCGCCCCACGGTGTCGTTCGAGTTGATGCCCCCGCGTCGGCCCGACGCCGCGCCCAACTTCTGGGAGACGGCGCAGCGGCTCGTGGCGGCCCGCCCGGACTTCGTCTCGGTGACGTACGGGGCGGCCGGCGGCGACCGGGCGACCGCGCGCGAGGTGCTCGCCACGCTGCTGCGCGGTACGCCCGTGCTGCCGGTGGCCCACCTGACCTGTGTGGGCGCGTCCCGCGAGGACGTGTCCGCGGTGATCGAGGAGTTCCTCGAGGCCGGGGTGCGGTCCTTCCTCGCCCTGCGCGGCGACCCGCCGCGCGACGAGCCGGACTGGCGCCCGCCGTCCGACGGCGTGCGCTCCAGCGTGGACCTCGTGCGGCTGCTGCGGCAGGTGGAGGAGCGGCGGTGCGCCGCCGACGTCAGCACCGCGCTGCGCTCGGCCGCCCGGCCGCTGGCCATCGCCGTCGCGACGTTCCCGGACGGCAACCCCGGGGCCGGCACCACGCGCGAGCAGGAGGTGCGCCGGCTGCTGGAGAAGCAGGAGGCGGGCGCGAGCTTCGCGATCACCCAGTTCTTCTACCGCGCGGACTCGTACACCGGGTTCGTCGAGGCGGCCCGCACCGCGGGCGTGACCATCCCGATCCTGGCCGGCATCCTGCCGACGACGGAGGCGCGCCGGCTGCGCCGCGTCGAGGAGCTCACCGGGGTGGCGGCGCCCGCCGACCTCCTGCGCGACCTCGACCGGCTCACCGCACCCGACGGCGCCGTCGACGCCGAGGCCCAGCACGCGCACGGCATCGAGTACTCCGCGGCGCTCGCGCGCGAGGTGCTCGACGCCGGCGCGCCCGGCGTGCACGTGTACACGTTCAACAAGCACCGCCCGGCCCTGGACCTCCTGGACCGCGTCGGCCTGACGGGCCGCGCCGCCGCCTAACCCCTCCCCCTTCGTTGAGTGCTGGCTATTTGTTGCTTTTCGCGCCCGAAACCAACAAATAGCCAGCACTCAACGGGTCGGGGTGGGGCATCTTGGGTCTGGGATGGGGCGGATGTGATGTACCCGGTGGGCAGGGTGGCGGCCGATACTACGGATGAAAATCGGCACGTCACAGCGCGACCGAACCGTGGAGGCCCCACCGTGCACGAACACGACCACAGCTCCACCGACTGCAGCCCCGACAGCCACGCCGCGTTCGGGCGGCGTGACCTCCTGCGCGGCGCCGTCGTCCTCGGCATCGGTGCCGCGGGCGCGACGATCGCCGCGCCCGCCGTCGCCGCGCCCACTCCGGCCGGGAGCGCGCCTGCCGGGAACGCGCCCGGCGCCGCCCCGACGCCCCGCCGTCCCTGGCCCCCGACCCCGAGGCGCCCGCGGACGCGCCGCCCGGCGCCGTGGCCGGGGTCGAGGTGGCCGCGCCGGCCATCGCGAGCTGCGCCACCTGGGGCGCCGCGGCGGCTCGCGGGACCATCGACACCGTCTCGGCCAACCCGAACAAGATCCTGATCCATCACACCGCGTCGGCCAACGTCACCGACTACTCGCAGGCCGCCGGGTACCAGATCGCCCGCGACATCCAGCAGTGGCACTTCGCCAACGGCTGGGTGGACACCGGGCAGCACCTCACGGTGAGCCGCGGCGGGTACGTCATGGAGGGCCGCCACGGCTCGTTGTCGCGGCTGCAGAACGGCAGCGGCACGGTCGTGGGCGCGCACGCCCCCGGGCAGAACAGCCAGGCGATCGGTATCGAGAACCAGGGCACCTACACGAGCGCCACGCCGCCCGCGCAGCTCTGGAGCCGGCTGGTCGAGCTGTGCGCCTACATCTGCGACCAGTACGGCATCGCGCCCACCCAGATCTACGGGCACCGGGACTACACGGCGACGGCCTGCCCGGGCGACGTCCTGTACTCGATGCTGCCGCAGCTGCGGTCCGAGGTCGCGGCGGCACTGGCGGGCACGAGCTGGTCGGTGATCGTCGACAACACCTCGGCGGGCTTCTCCGCCGGCTCCTCGTGGCTGACGTCGTCCTTCTCGGCCGAGCGGTACGGCGCCGACTACCGCTACGCCACGCCGGCCGAGGTCAGCGACCTGGCGACGTACACGGCCACGATCCCGTCGAGCGGCTCGTACCGGGTGGAGGCGTGGTTCCCGGGGATCGCCGGCTACAACACGTCGACGCCGTTCATCGTCTACACCGGTACGGGCTCGTCGACGATCCGCGTGGACCAGTCCGCGGCGGGCGGGGCGTGGCTCTCGCTCGGCACCTACGCGATGACGGCGGGCACCCGCACCGTGGTCGCCGTCAGCCGCTGGACCCAGGGCACGGCGTACGTCGTGGCCGACGCGATCCGGATCACCCGGCTCTAGCGCCGTGACAGACGTACAGGTCCCCCGAGGGACCTGTACGTCTGACACGTGCCTCAGGCGGGCGTGGGGGTCAGCGCCCGGAGCAGGTCGTCCGGTTCCGCGACGCCCACGAGCACCGACGTCGCCCGGACGGCGCGCAGCACCTGCACCCGCGCCGCGACCGGGCGGGACAGCTCGATCAGGACGGCGGGTGCCGCCGTCGTACGCACCAGCGAGACCCGGCCGATGTCCTCGTCGAACCCGACACCGAGCTCCAGGGGGCGGACCGCGGTGGGCCGGTGGACGGTCGCGGAGAGGACGTCGCCCGGTGCGACGTCGACCGCGCCCAGCCAGCCCAGCCGGAACCGGGCCACGCCGTCGGACACGCGGTGGCGCGCCCACAGGGGTGAGACGAAGAGAACCACCAGGGCGACCGTGAGCACCCCGACGACGAGGTCGACGGCGAGTGCCACGGGCGCGGGGAGCAGCGCGCCCGCGACGAGGTGCAGCACGAGCACCTCGACCGCGCCCAGCGCCACCACGCCGGCGACCATCGCCAGCCAGGAGCCCCGCCCGCCCAGGCCGAACGTCGTCCTCACGCCGGCCTCAGTCCGCACGCTCCTGGCCGCTCATCGCCTGGATCGACTGCATGACCTGCTCGGTCAGCTCGCGCCGCGCCTGTGCGGGCTTCGTGCCGGCCGCGATCTGCCGGGACGGGTCGATCGGCGTACCGAAATGCAGCTCGACCCGGGCGAACCGCGGCATCTTGCCGATGGGCTTCACCTTGTCCGTACCGAGCAGCGCCACCGGGACCACGGGGGCCTTGCCGGTCAGGGCGAGCCACGCGACGCCGGTGTGCCCCTTGTGCAGCTTGCCGTCCCGGGAACGGGTGCCCTCGGGGTAGATGCCGAACGCACCGCCGCGCTGCAGCACCGCGAGGGCGTCCTCCAGGGACCGCTGGCCGGCGCGCGGGTCGTCCCGCTGCACCGGGATGTCGCCCATCTTGGTGAAGAACCAGCGGGACAAGCGGCCCTTGATGCCCTTGCCGGTCCAGTACTCGGCCTTGGCGAGGAACGCGACGTGCCGCGGAGCCATGATCGGGATCAGCAGCGAGTCGATGAACGACAGGTGGTTGCTCGCGAGGATCACGGCGCCACGCTTCGGGATGTTCTGCAGCCCAGTCACGCGCGGGCGCAGGAGCACGAGCACGAGGATCGAGAGGATGAGCTTGAGGAACCGGTACGTCACCGGCCTATTGTGCACCCCCCAAGCACCGCTGTGGGCTGGGTGTTATGTGGTGAAAAAGACTAAAGAGACCTACAAGGTGCACGGTCCGGCAGACGTGTCAGGCGTACAGGTCACCCGGGTGACCTGTACGTCTGACACGTCGGCTCGCGAGGTCAGGAGGCCTCGTCGCCGCCCTTCTCGAAGGCGGCGGGACGCACCTGCACGGCACGCACGCGGTCGACGTCGAGCTTGACGCTCCGGTCGAACCGGTAGATGCCGTTCTCCTCCTGGAACACGTCCGTGAGCTGCGTGTAGCAGTAGCCGAACATCAGCGGGTCGTCGAGCAGCGGGTCCGTCAGCCCGGCGAACCGGGTGTGGAACTCCTCCTCGTCCACGACGCGCTGGCCGTAGCCCCACGAGTCGGGCGAGCTGCCCGACGCGCTGGCAGCGGTCTCCGGGTTCCACCAGATGCCGCCGTACTCGCTGACGAAGTAGGGCTGTCCGTTGTACGGCTGCGAGATCGGCGTGCCGTTGTCCCGCTCGTTGCCGTAGGGCTTGCCGTCGGCCAGGCCGCCGACCAGCTCCGAGAACTTCGCCGGGTCCTGCTCGTACAGGTGCGAGTCCCAGACGTCCGTCTCGGGCACGCGGTGCGAGTAGCCGCTGGCGTCCAGCACCGGCCGCGACGGGTCCGCCACCTTGGTGGCGAGCCACATGGCGCGCGTCACGTCGTCGAGCTGCGTGATTCGGTCGTGCAGGTCCTGGTGCGTCTCGTTGAGCGGGCACCAGCCGATGATCGACGGGTGGTTGTGGTCGCGCTGCAGCGCCTCCAGCCACTCGGCGACGAACGACGTCGTCTGCCGCTGGCCGTCCTGCGGGGTGCCGTAGCCGCTGACGCCCCAGTCGCCGAACTCGCCCCACACCAGGTAGCCCAGCCGGTCCGCGTGGAACAGGTAGCGCTCCTCGAAGACCTTCTGGTGCAGGCGGGCGCCGTTGAACCCGGCCGCCAGGCCCAGCTCGATGTCGCGCACCAACGCGGCGTCGGACGGCGCCGTCATGAGCGACTCCGGCCAGTACCCCTGGTCCAGCACGAGTCGCTGGAAGACGTGCTCGCCGTTGATCTTGATCGCCTGGCCGTCGATCGAGACCGACCGCAGGCCCGCGTACGAGCGCACCGTGTCCACGACGGCGCCGGCGGCGTCGCGCAGCTCGATGTCCACCCCGTACAGGTGCGGGTCCTCCGTGCCCCAGGTGCGCACGCGGTCCGCCGGGACGACGACGCGTAGCGCGGGCGCCAGGTCGAGGTCGGCGCGCGCGGTGGCGTTCGCGACCTCGCCGTCGGCGTCGGTCACCGTGACGGAGACCGTGTGGCCCCGACGGTTCGCGGACAGCGGCACGACGACGTCGAACGCGGAGCTCGACAGGTCGGGCGTGATCCGCGGGCGGCGCACGTGCACGGCCGGCACGGGCTCCAGCCATACCGTCTGCCAGATCCCCGTGGTGCGCGTGTAGTTGCACTCGAAGTTGGCGTACCGGTTGGACTGCTTGCCGCGGGCCTGCGGCCCGTGGCGCGTGTCCCGCGCCCGGACGACGACGGTGACCGTGTCGCCGGGGGCGGCGACGCCGTGCAGGTCGGCCACGAACGGGGTGAACCCGCCGCGGTGCCGCACGACCTCGGTGCCGTCGACCCAGACGGTCGTGTCGTGGTCCACGGCCCCGAAGTGCAGCAGCACGTGGGGGTCGTCGCCGACGGCGGACCAGTCCGCGGGCACGGTGATCTCGCGGCGGTACCAGACCGCCTCGAGGAAGTCGGTGTTCTCGATCCCGGAGAGCTCGGACTCCGGGGCGAAGGGCACGGTGATCTCGCCCTGGAGCGGCCGCTCGACAAGACCCCGCTCGAGCCCGGAGTCGCCCGGGTCGATCTCGAACTGCCAGGATCCGTTGAGGTTGAGCCAGTGGTCCCGGACCATCTGGGGCCGCGGGTACTCGGGGCGCGGGACGGCGGTCGCCGTCGGCGCCCCCTCGGGCGAGAAGCGGTCGAGGAAAGTCATCAGCTGCTCCATTGCGTCTACGACAGGTGCGCGGCGATTCAACACGTCTTCCGACAGAAATGCAACGTTGTATCAACCGTCGCACCCGCCGACCGCCGCCGGGCGGGCCCGTCAGCGGGTTGCCGACAGGCCCGCGTACCGCCCGCGCCGGGGCCGTGGACCACCCGCGCCGGGGCCGTCACCTGGTCAGACGCGGCTGCTCTCGCGGACCAGCAGCCGGTATGGCACGACCTCGTCGACCGGTTCGACACCGGGCTTCTCGAGCTGGGCGAGGATGCGGTCCACCGCGGTCTCCGCGATCGCCCGCAGGTCCGGCGCCACGGTCGTCAGTGTCGGGTTCGAGAACCGGCCGTCCTCGGTGTTGTCCCAGCCGGTCACCGCCACGTCGTCGGGCACCCGCACGCCGTTGAGGCGCAGCGCGTGCAGCGCGCCGAGGGCGAGCTCGTCGTTGGCGCACACGATCCCGTCGATCTGGTCGATCCGGGGCAGCACCGACTCGATCGTGGCGGCGCCGGACGGCCGGGAGAACTGCGGGCACTGGAGCACCCAGCGCTCGTCGACCTCCAGCCCGGCCGCCGCGTGGGCGTCGAAGTAGCCCTGCACGCGCTGTGCCCCGGTCCGGCCCGCGCCGCGCGGCTCGGCGCCGAGGAAGGCCAGCCGGCGCCGCCCCGTGTCGAGCAGGTGCTGGGTGACCTGCGCCGCGGCGTCGACGTTGTCGATGCTCACGTGGTCCGTGCGGCGCTCGCGCGTGGGGTCCGGGTCGGCCCGCTCGCCCAGCAGCACGAGGGGCACGGGGCCGCGGACCTCGTCGATCTCGGCCGGGGTCAGCTCCAGCGGCGAGAAGATGATGCCGTCGATCGCCTGGACGTCGAAGCCGCGCGCCACCTCCAGCTCGGTGTCGCGCGAGGACCTCGTCTCCTCGATGAGCACGCGGTAGCCGCGGGCGCTCCCCACGTCGATCACCTCGTGCGCCAGCACCGAGAAGTACGGCGCGTGCACCCAGGGCACCGCGAGGGCGAGCGTGTTGGTGCGGCCCCGCCGGAGCTGCCGGCCGGCCAGGTTGGGCCGGTAGCCCAGCTCGGCGATCACCGCCTCCACCCGGGCCCGCGTGACGTCCCCCACCCGACCCGTGTCGTTGACGACGTTGGAGACGGTCTTCCACGAGACGCCCGCCGCCGCGGCCACCTCCTTGATCCCTACCCGTCGACCCGCTTGCTCGGCCAAGCCGTCACTTCCTTCCACCCTGTGCCCTCTTGACTGGACGCCCGTCCTAGTCCATCGTGATCCAACGTTGGAGCGCAACGTTGCACCATTGGAGGTCGATGATGACCGTAGTACGAGGACGTGGCATCCCGGGCCAAGGAAGCCCCCTGGCTGCGTCGAGAGCCCGCAGTCTCGTGGGTAGTTCCGGAGGGCTGAGCAGGCGAGATCTGCTCCGCGCGGCCCTGATCGGGGCCGGCGGGGTCGCGCTCGGTGGCGCGCTCGCGGGCTGCGCCACCCCCAGCGCCGCCGGCGCGGGCAAGACCTCCGTGATGGTCTGGGACCTGTTCTCCGGCGGTGACGGCGCCCTCATGCAGGAGATGGCGGGCGTGGTCGCCGCGGCCAACCCGGACATCGCCGTCGAGACCACGACCCTCGCCTGGGGGCCGCCGTACTACACGAAGCTGGCGATGGCCTCGTCCGGCGGGCGACCGCCGGAGGCCGCCGTCATGCACATGTCCCGGCTGGCCGGGTATGCGCCGGGCGGGCTCCTGGAGCCGTTCGACCTCGACGCGCTCGCCGACCTGGGGATCACCGAGGCCGACTTCGCCCCGGCGGTGTGGCAGAAGGCCCAGTTCGAGGGCCAGCTCTACGCCCTCCCGCTGGACACGCACCCGTACATCGCGTTCCACAACCCCGACATCGTCCAGCAGGCGGGCCTCGCCGGGCCGGACGGCAAGCTGGACCTGGCGGCCGTCGCCGGCGCCGACCGCTTCCTGGAGGCCGGCCGGGCCATGGCCGAGGTGACGGGCGAGACCGGGGTGAGCTGGGGCTACCAGCGCGACCCTGCCGGCTGCTGGCGCATGTTCTGGGGCCTGTACTCGCAGAACGGCGGCGACTACGAGCTCACGCCGGGCCGCCCCGCGGCGCTCGACGAGGAGGCCGCCACCGAGGTCTTCGAGTTCCTCCAGGCGATGGTCGACGGCAAGGTCGCCGCGAAGAACCAGGACGGCAACGCGGCGTCCGGACGCTTCATGTCGAACCGCACCGGGCTGATGTTCGCCGGCGAGTGGGACCTGCCGATGTTCCAGGGTGCGAACCCCGACGTCGGGGCCACGCAGTTCCCGGCGATCTTCGACACCCCGGCCAACTACGCCGACTCGCACGCGTTCGTCCTGCCCAAGCAGGGCACGCCGGACCCGGCCAGGCGTGAGGCGACGTACCGGGTGCTCGCGGGCCTCCTCAAGGAGGGCCTGACCTGGGCCTCGGCCGGACACATCCCGGCCTACCAGCCCATCGTGCAGGAGCCCGCGTACCAGGAGCTCACCCCGCAGCGCGACTACGCGCCCGCGGCCGAGGTCGCCGTCTTCGACCCCGACGCCTGGTTCACCGGCGGCGGCAGCGACTTCCAGACGCGCATGGCCGACGCCATGACGGACACCCTGGCCGGCAAGGCCCCGGCGCGCACCGCCGTGACCCGCATGCTGAGCGAGATGGACCGGTTCCTCTCCCAGCCCAACCCCGCCTGATCGAGAGGACGACGATGACTGTCTCGAACGCCGGCGTCACGGCGCCCCCCGGGCGGGCCCTGCCCGACTCGCGGAAACCCTCCGGCCGGACCGGCACGCGCACCGCCGCGACCGGCAAGTCCCTGCGTGAACGGGACAAGTCCGGCTACCTGTTCGTCGCGCCGTTCGCGGTGGCGACCGGTCTGTTCCTGCTGCTGCCGACGCTGTACGGCCTGTGGATGAGCTTCACGAACCAGAGCCTCACGGGCACCGGCTCCGAGTTCATCGGCTTCGCCAACTACGCCGAGGCCTTCAGCGACCCCCAGGTCTGGCAGACGTTGTGGCACACCGTCTGGTTCACGGTGCTCAGCACCGTCCCGCTGGTCGTCGTCGCCCTGGTGATGGCGCTCCTCGTGCACACCGGCCTGCCCGGCCAGTGGGTGTGGCGCATGTCGTTCTTCGCGCCCTACCTGCTGACCAGCGCCGTCGTGTCCGCACTGAGCAGCTGGCTGTTCCAGCCCGACATCGGCCTGCTCGACACGTGGTTCACCGCGCTCGGGCTCCAGCCCGTGGGCTGGCTCACCGACGAGAACGTGGCGATGTTCTCCATCGCCGCCGTCACCGTCTGGTGGACCGTCGGGTTCAACTTCCTGCTCTACCTGGCCGCCCTGCAGGGGATCCCCCAGCAGCAGTACGAGGCCGCGACGATCGACGGCGCGGGCGGCTGGCGCCGGCTCTTCTCCATCACCCTGCCGCAGCTGCGCAACATCACCGGCGTCATCGTGGTGCTGCAGCTCCTTGCGTCGCTCAAGGTGTTCGACCAGATCTACCTGCTCACCGCGGGCGGCCCGAACGGGAGCACGCGGCCGATCCTGGAGTACGTCTACGACACCGGCTTCACCAACTACCGGCTCGGGTACGCCTCCGCGATCTCGTACGTGTTCTTCGCCCTGATTCTCGTGTTCGCGCTGGTGCGGCTCCTGCCGTCCAGGAAGGAGGCCTGACGTGTCCGTCGCCGAACTGGTCGCCGACCGCCGGACCAAGGCGCAGCTGGAGCGCGCCGAGAACCGGGCCCTCACCAAGCTGACGATCGGGCCCTCGCCCTGGGTGCGCGTCGCATCCCTGGCCGCACTCGTCGTCCTCGCCGCCCTCTGGCTGCTCCCCGTGGCCTGGGGTGCGGTCACCAGCTTCAAGCACGAGGCCGAGGCCGCGCTGCCGGCGTCCTGGTGGCCCACCATGGGCTGGACGCTCGACGCCTACCAGCAGGTGCTCAGCAACAGCGACCTGCTGATCTGGATGTGGAACAGCCTCGTGGTCGCCGGCCTGGTCACGATCCTGACCGTGCTGATCTCCGCGATGGCCGCCTTCGCGTTCTCGCAGACGATCTTCAAGGGCCGGAGACTGCTCCAGTGGCTCACGATCGCGTCGATCATGATGCCCGGCCAGATCCTCATCGTGCCGCTGTTCCGGCAGATGCAGGTCATGGGCCTTGTCGACACGTTCGCGGGCATCGTGCTGCCGCAGGTCGTGGCGCCCGTGATGGTGTTCATCCTCAAGCGGTTCTTCGACGCCATCCCCAGCGAGCTGCTCGACGCCGCCCGCATCGACGGGGCCGGCACCTGGCGGCTGTTCTGGACCATCGTGCTGCCGCTCTCGCGGTCGATCCTCGTGGCCGTGGCGATCTTCGTGTTCATCGGCGCGTGGAACAACTTCCTGTGGCCGTTCATCGTCACCACCGACCCGCAGTTCATGACGCTGCCCGTCGGCCTGTCCACCGTGAAGAACGCCTACGGCGTGCAGTACGCGCAGAACATGGCCTCCGCGATGATCGCGGCGCTGCCCCTGCTCGTGGTGTTCATGCTGTTCCAGCGCCGCATCGTCCAGGGTGTCGCGACCACGGGCATGGGCGGTCAGTAGTAGGCAACAATCGGGTGATGGCCACTCCGACCCCGCACCCGTCGCAGCGCCCGCACCTCGCCGCGGTCGTGGAGGACCACCTCTATGCCGCGGCGGGGTGGGTGCTCGTCCGCGCGGGCTGGCGTCCCCGCCTGGAGGCCTACGCCGGGTACGGCACGCCGGACCGGGTCCGGGTGCTCGCGCGCGTGGTGCTCTCGCCGCGGCGGCCCGGCATCCCGAACCGCGACGCCCTCCGGGCCGGGCGGCGCGGGTTCCGGCACTTCCTCACCGTGCCGGCGCCCCACCGCCGGGTGCGGGTCCAGGTGGGCGACGGCTCCTCCGAGGTGACGAGCGACCGGGCCGGCTACGTCGACGTCGAGCACCCCACGGACGCGCCGCTGTCCGACGGCTGGCACACGGCCCTGCTGACCTGCCTCGACGGGCCGGAACCGGCCGAGGCCGAGGCCCCGCTCCGGGTGCTCGACGAGCGTCCGCGGACCGGCGTGGTCAGCGACATCGACGACACGACGATGGTCACCGCCGTGCCCCGGCCGCTGCTCGCGGCGTGGAACACGTTCGTGCGGCACTCCAGCGCGCGGCGCGCCGTGCCGGGCATGCCCGAGCTGTACCGGACCCTCCAGCAGGCCCACCCCGACGCGCCCTTCTTCTACCTGTCGACCGGCGCCTGGAACACCGCGGGCACCCTGCGCGCGTTCCTCTCGCGGCACGCCTACCCGCCGGGCCCGCTGCTCCTCACCGACTGGGGGCCGACCCTGACCGGGTGGTTCCGCAGCGGGCAGGCCCACAAGCGCGCCAGCCTCGACCTGCTCATGTCGTGGTTCCCGCACGTGCGGTGGGTGCTCATCGGCGACGACGGCCAGCACGACGTCGAGATCTACGAGGATGTCGCGCACCGTCGTCCCGACCGGGTGCGGGTCGTCGCGATCCGGCAGCTCACCGGCGGGCAGCAGGTGCTCGCCGGGAACGCCCCGCGCGTCGGGAACGGTTCGTACACGGGGAACGGGTCGCACGCGGGCCCGACGACGGCGCCCGGCGACGGGCCGGGGCCGACCGCCGAGCGTGTGCCGACCGTCGCGGGCCGGGACGGCGACGAGCTCGGCCGCCGCCTGGAGACCGTGCCGGGCGTGCTCGACGACCGGGCCGGGGCCTAGGTACGGCTCAGGCTCTGCTTGTCTGGCGTCTGAGCCTGCGGTTCCGTTCCGGGCGGGTGCCTCGTTCCTCGGCCCCCACCCTGCGCTGCACCTCCGGCTCAGGCTCTGCCTGTCTGTCGCCCGAGCCTGCGGTTCCGCTCCGGGCGGGTGCCTCGTTCCTCGGCCCCCACCCTGCGCTGCACCTCCGGCTCAGGCTCTGCCTGTCTGTCGCCCGAGCCTGCGGTTCCGCTTCGGGCGGGTGCCTCGTTCCTCGGCCCCCACCCTGCGCTGCACCTCCGGCTCAGGCGGTGACCAGGTAGTCGTCCGCGTCGTCGTCCCAGGCCAGGGACACCGTGCCCGCCGCCTCCGCCGCCTTCGCGAACTGGAGGAACCCGCGGAAGCCGAGCGCCTTCTCGGAGAAGTCCGGGCGCCGCTTGCGCACGGCGTTCTTCAGCCCCGACAGGGCCGCCGAGCCGTTCGACTCCTGCACCACGTCGCGCAGCAGAGCGAACGCCGCGTCGGTGTCGCCCTGCTCCGGCAGCGACACCTCGGGGTCGCCCGCGGACGGGCCCGGCGCCAGCTCGACGAACCCTCGGTCCGCGAGGAACCGCAGGAACTCGCCGAACGTGCGGAAGCCGTAGTCCGACTCGCTGAACGTGGCGTCCTTGCGCAGCAGCGTCCGCTTCAGGGCGGACGCCGTGACAGGCCCGCTGGTCGAGGACTGGAGGTCGCCGAGGGTCTGCGCGACACGCACCTCCATGGGCACGTCGTCCGACGCCGGGGCGTCGTCCTGCTCGGTGACGTCGACGTCCGGCTCGGCCTCGGGTGCGACGTCGACGGGGGCCGGCGCGGGCTCCGCCTTCTTGCGCCGGCGGGTCGTCGCGGGCTTCGCCTCGGGCTCGGCCGGAGCCTCGGGTTCGGTCGAGGCCGCGGCCTCGGGCGACGTCGTTCCGGCGACGGCCTCCGCGACCGCCTCGGCGGCCTTGGCACGGCGCGAGGCGGCGGGCGCCTTCTGCGCGGCGGCGCGCTCCGTCGTGCCCGTCTTGCGGGTGCGCGAGCCGCGCTTCGGGGCCGGGGCGCCCTGGTCCTCGTCGGGCACCTCGACGCCCTCGAGGCGGTCGTAGAAGAGGAACTCGTCGCACGCGGCCGGCAGCAGGCGCGACGTCGACTTCTCGACGCCCACGCCGATGACGCGCTTGTTCAGCTCGCGCAGCTTGTGGACGAGCGGCGAGAAGTCGCTGTCGCCCGTGCACATGACGAACGTGGAGATGTAGTCGCGCTCGAAGGCCATCTCGATGGCGTCGACCACCATCTTGATGTCGGCGGCGTTCTTGCGGGAGGCCCCCATGCGCTGCGTCATCTCGATGAGCTCGACCTGGTGGCGCGTCAGCATGCGCCGGTCCTCGTCGAAGTACGACCAGTCGGCGTACGCCCGGCGCGCGACCACCCGGCCACGCACGGCGAGCGCGTCGGCGATCGGGCCGAAGTCGAACTGCATCCCGCCCAGGTGCTCCCGGGCGCCGAGCGCCAGGTTCTCGTAGTCGATGAAGACTGCCAGGCGTTCCTCTTGGTCCATGCCCGCCACTCTAGGGGGTTGCCGGCGCTGGAGGTGGCGGAGCCGCACCGCGACGCCGCTCCGCAGGGCGAAATGAGGAGCGGGTGAAATATGTCGTGTCGGGGACGCCCGATCGGCCCGGAAGTTCACCCGTTGCCTAGGATCGGGCCATGGCCGAGGCGACCGCCGGGAACGACGACGACCCGATCTCCAACCGGAATCGGATCATCGGCGCTGCCACGCGTCTGACCTGTGTCGACGGCTGGTCCAAGGTGACCATGGGCCGTCTCGCGACGGAGGCCGGCGTGAGCCGCCAGACGGTCTACAACGCCGTCGGCAGCCGCGACGACCTGGCCGAGGCGATGGTGCTCACCGAGTCGGCGCAGTTCATCTTCCGGATCGCCGAGGCCTTCGACCGGCACCCCGACGACCTGCTGCCCGCGATCCGCGACGCGGTGGAGAGCACGCTCACGTTCGCCGAGGGGAACGCGCTGCTGCGCGCGGTGGTCTCGGCGACCCACGGGGCCGACACCGAGCTGCTGCCGCTGCTCACCACGCACTCGGAGGCGCTGCTGGGCACGGTGAAGGTGGTCGTCCAGGACCGGGTGGACCAGTACGAGATCGATCTGGCTCCGGAGCGGATCGCCGCGGTCATCGACATCGTGGTGCGGTCTGCGCTGAGCCACGTCATGCAGCCGACGGCGTCCCCACGGGAGACGGCCGAGTCGATCACCTGGCTGGTGGCGTGCGTCCTCGGCCGGGCGGAGGAGCTGGCCCCCACCGGCGTCTGACGGCTCCACGCCCCGCGCTTGACGCCCCGCGTCGGCGGAGGAGGATCGAGGCATGCGAATCGGCACCCACTTCATGCGTTTCGACTCGATGGAGCCCGCCCGGATGCGGACCGAGCTGGCGGACGCCGCCCGGTACGCCGACGACGGCGGCGTCTCGTGGATCTCCGTGATGGACCACTACTTCCAGATGGAGCACCAGGGGTTCCCGGCGTCGGACCCGATGCTGGAGGCGTACACGACGCTGGGCTACCTGGCCGGCGTCACCGAGCGGGCGCAGCTCGGCGCCCTGGTCACCGGCGTGACGTACCGGTACCCGGGGCTGCTGGCCAAGATCGTGGCGTCGCTCGACGTGGTCTCGGGCGGGCGCGCGACCTACGGCATCGGCGCCGCCTGGTACGACAAGGAGCACGCGGGGCTCGGCGTGCCGTTCCCGCCGGTCAAGGAGCGGTTCGAGATGCTCGAGGAGACCGTCCGGATCGCGCGGCAGATGTACGACCCGGAGAACAACGGCCCGTTCGAGGGCAAGCACTTCCAGCTCGCCGAGACGCTGTGCTCGCCGCCGCCGCTGTCGGGTCCGGAGATCATGATCGGCGGCTCCGGCGAGCGGAAGACCCTCCGGCTCGTGGCGCAGTACGCGGACGCGTGCAACCTGTTCGCCGAGACGCCGGAGCGGCTGAGCCACCTGCTCGACGTGCTGCACCGGCACTGCGACGACGTCGGGCGCGACCCCGCAGGCATCCGCATCACGATGCTGCACCGTGGGCGCCCGATCGGCCCGGACGACACCGCCGCGTTCGTCGAGGAGATGCGCGGCTTCGCCGGCCACGGCGTCGACACCGTGATCCTGCGGCCGCCGGGCACGTCGCTCGCCGCGTGGGTGCGCGACGCCGTGCTTCCCGTCGTGGAACCCTGCGCCGATCTCTGACTCTCAGCCGGCCGACCCGGCGCCCTCGGCACGTGCCCGGCCGAGCACCACCGGGCACGTCGCCAGGTGGTCGTCCACCAGGCCGCACGCCTGCATGGCCGCGTACGCCGTGGTGGGACCGACGAACCGGAAGCCCTCCTTCTTGAGGGCCTTGCTCAGGGCCTTGGACTCCGCCGTCCACGCCGGGACGTCGCCGAACGTGGCGTGCCGCACCTGAAGGGCCGGGTCCGGGGCGAACGACCAGATCAGCTCGTCGAGCGTGCGCCCGGAGTCGTGCAGCGCGACCACCGCGCGCGCGTTGTCGACGGTGGCCTCGATCTTCATGCGGTTCCGGATGATGCGGGCGTCGCCGAGCAGGCGCTCGACGTCGTCCGGCCCGAACGCCGCGACGCGCTCCGGGTCGAAGCCGTCGAACACCTCGCGGAAGGCCGGGCGCTTGCGCAGCACGGTGATCCAGGAGAGCCCGGACTGGAAGCCCTCCAGGGCGATGCGCTCCAGCAGGGCCGGCTCGCCGTGCACCGGCACGCCCCACTCGTCGTCGTGGTAGGCGGAGTAGAGCGGGTCGCCGTCACCGAAGCAGCGCGCGGCCGGGGCAGCGTCGCCGTCCGCCGCCGTCCTGATCTCTGTCACGTGGTCACTGGTCACGGCACCACTCTGACTCACGGCACCGACACTCCGCGCCGGTCGGCCGCCTGACTGTGCACGACGTCCGAAATCCGCTGCCTGTGGTCGCGCCAGGACCGTTGCCGTTCCGTGCCGAGGGTCTCAGGAGGTGGCGTCGCCGATCGCGCCCCGGCGTCGGAGGTAGGCCTCGATCCCGTCGAGCACCACGGTGATGCCGAACGAGATGTCGTCGTCACCGGGCGAGCCGACCGCCGGACCCGTCCAGGCCGCGAACGACGCGAACAGGTGCGGGTACTCCGTCGGGCCGGCGTACCGGCCGAGCACCGTCTCGAAGTCCGCATAGGGGTCGGCCGCCTCGACCGCGGCCGGGTCGAGCTCCGTCTCGGGTGTGCTGTCCGGCAGCCCGGCGTCGTGCCGCACCTTCTGCACCGCCGCACGGTGGGTCTCCACGTGCACCCGGGCCTCGCCCAGCACGTGCTGGGCGAGCAGGCCGACGATGGCGAGCTTCTCGTCCGCCGGCAGGTGCACGTCGCGCAGCACGCCGAACGCCTGGTCGATCCAGCGCACCCGGTTCGGCCCGGGTGGAACGGCCGAGATCGGGAGCTCGAGCATCCACCGCCGGGTCAGGGCCAGGTCGATCTGGGCCCGGGTCCAGGCCTCGAGCCCGGCGCGCCAGCCGGCGTCCGCCGGGACGTCGGGCAGGTCGGCCGCGACGGCGTCCGACATGAGGATCAGCAGCTCGTCCTTGCCGGACACGTGCCGGTAGAGGGCCATCGGGGTGTAGCCCACGGCCTCCGCGACCCGCGCCATCGAGACGGCGGCGAGGCCCTCGGTGTCGGCCAGGGTCATGGCGGCGTCCACGATCTGCGCGACGGACAGCGCGGGCTTGGGCCCGCGGCGCCGCGGCGTCGCGTCACCCCACAGGCGCTGCACGACGACGGGCAGCTCCCGGGCCTGCCCGGCGGCTTCGGACGTGTTGTCGGTGTGCATCGGCTCCATCCTCCCCTGCCGCGTCGCGAGATCCGACCCGAAACTCTCTTGACCACATACTGTTTACGCCCCACACTAAAACGCGTAGGCCATAAACAGTAACCGGATCGGAGAGGGACCATGACTGCGATCGTCACGGCCGAGGGACTGGGCAAGTCCTTCGCGAGAAAGGGCTCGACGAGCCCGCCCGTCCTGGACGGGCTCGACCTGGAGCTCCAGGAGGGCGCGGTGCTCGCGCTGCTGGGCCCCAACGGGGCGGGCAAGACCACCACCGTCCGCATCCTGTCCACGCTGCTGAAGCCGGACGCGGGCCGCGCCACCGTCGGCGGGTTCGACGTGGTGCGGGACGCGCGGCGCGTGCGCGAGATCATCAGCCTCACGGGGCAGCAGGTCGCCGTCGACGACAAGCTGTCGGGCGCCGAGAACCTCACGATGATGGGCCGGCTCGCCCACCTGCCCCGCCGCGTCGTGCGGGACCGGGTGGCCGAGCTGCTCACCGCGTTCGACCTGGCCGACGCCGCGAGCCGGCACGTGGGCACCTGGTCGGGCGGCATGCGACGTCGGCTCGACCTCGCCGCGGGCCTGCTCACCCGGCCTCGGGTCATGTTCCTCGACGAGCCCACCACGGGGCTCGACCCCCGGTCCCGGCAGGCGCTGTGGGACGTCGTCCGGAGCGTGGTCGCCGGCGGCACCAGCGTGCTGCTGACCACCCAGTACCTGGAGGAGGCTGACCGCCTCGCGCAGCGGGTCGCGCTCGTGGACGGCGGCCGGATCGTCGCCGACGGCACGCCGGCCCAGCTCAAGCGCCAGGTGGGCGAGGCGGGCGTCGAGCTCACCTTCGCCGCCACGGCCGACGTCGAACGGCTGGCCCCCGTGCTCGCGGGCGCCACGGTCGACGGCGCCCGGGTGCGCGTACCCACCGACGGCTCGGTCGCGCACGTGCGCTCCGTGCTGTCCGTGGTGGACGACGCCGGCGTGTCGCCCGAGCACTGGGAGGTGCGCGCGCCGAGCCTCGACGACGTCTTCCTCACCCTGACCGGCCACTCCGGCCACGCCGAGCGGCCGGCCCGGACGACGGGGGTGGCGGCATGAGCCACGTGCTGAGCGACGTCTCGACCATGACCACCCGCGGCCTGCGCCTCGTCTCGCGGGACGTGGACGCCATGATCACCGCGGTGGTGCTGCCCGTCATCATCCTGCTGATGTTCGTCCTCGTGTTCGGCGGGGCCCTCGAGACCGGCACGGAGTACATCAACTACGTGACCCCCGGCGTGATCCTGCTCGCCGCCGGCTTCGGCGCGGCGAACACGGCCATGGCGGTCGAGCGGGACATGTCCGGCGGCATGGTCGACCGGCTCCGGTCGATGCCCGTGAGCTCCTGGACCGTGCTGTCCGGGCACGTGGCGGCGAGCCTGGTGAAGAACCTGGCCACCACCGCGGTCGTCTTCGGCGTCGCGATCCTGCTCGGGTTCCGGCCCGAGGCCACGGCCCTGGAATGGCTCGCCGCCGTGGGGATGATCCTGCTGTGGGTGGGCTGGATCACGTGGCTCGCCGCGCTCGTGGGCGTCCTGGTCCGTTCGCCCGACGCCGCGGGCGGCTTCTCGTTCTTCGTGATGTTCCTGCCCTACGTGTCCAGCGCGTTCGTGCCTGTCGACACCCTGCCGGGCTGGCTGCGCGGGTTCGCGGAGCACCAGCCGGTCACGCCGGTGATCGAGACGGTGCGCGGGCTGCTCGCGGGCGGCGCCGCCGGCTCCGGGGTCACCGACCTGGGCGGCGTCGCCGCGCTGGCGATCACCTGGTGCGTGGGCCTCGGGCTCGTGTGCGCGGTGGCGGCGGGGGTGGCGTTCCGTGCCCGGCGCTGAGCGGACCCGGACGGTCCGCTGGTGGCGCCGGCCCTGGATCGCGCCCCTCGCCGTGGTCACCGCGGTGCTCCTGGTGACGGCCCTGCCGCGGTACGTGGGCCTGGACCCCGCGAAGTCGCTGGTCCCGACCGACCGCGGCCCGGCGTTCTACCCGGCCCTGGTGACGCACATCTTCGCGGGGTCGGTCATGCTGAGCGCCGCCGTGCTGCAGCTCTGGCCGTGGCTGCGCGCCCACCACCCGCGCGTGCACCGGTGGAGCGGCCGCGTCTACGTGGTCACCGCGCTCGTGACCGGTGTCGCCGCGCTGGTCACCGCACAGTTCCCGAGCGCGGGCGTGGGCCAGCAGGTGGCGAACACCATGCTGGGCGTGCTGTTCCTGACCTCCACCCTGCTCGGCTACCGCGCCGTCCGGCAGCGCCGGTTCGGCGACCACCGGGAGTGGATGGTCCGCAGCACGGCGCTCGCCTTCTCGATCGTGACCAACCGGATCTGGGCGCCCGTGCTCATCGCGATCTACGTCCCCGGGGCGCTCGGTGACCCGGACATCGGGTTCGGCGCCCCGGAGATCGAGGGCGCCGCCATCGCGTCCGCGTGGGTGTCGTGGATCGTCAACCTGCTGCTCGCGGAGTGGTGGCTCCGTCGCAGGCCGCAGGGACGCGTGCGGGCGCACCGGGCCCGCGTACCGGCCGCCCAGGTGCAAAGCGTTCGGTGAATGTCAGTGGCGGGGGACACACTGTCCCCATGTCACAGACCCCGGACGACGTCGAGCTCGAGCAGAAGCAGATCCTGAAGAAGTACCTCCAGGAGACCCGTGAGGCCCTCGTGTGGAAGCTCGAGGGCCTCACGGAGAAGCAGGCGCGCTGGCCCCTGGTGCCCTCCGGCAACAACCTGCTCGGCATCGTGAAGCACTGCGCCAACATCGAGATCGGCTACCTCGGGGAGTGCTTCGGGCGGCCCTGGCCGCACCCGGCGGAGATCGTCTCCCAGGAGGACTGGGAGAAGGACCCGCAGGCCGACTGGTACGCGACCGAGGACGAGTCCGTCGCCTCCGTCGTGGATCTCTACCGCCGGGCCTGGGTGTTCTGCGACGAGACCGTCGACGCCCTCCCGCTGGGCACCGTCGGCCGCGTTCCGTGGTGGAAGAACGGCGAGGTCACGCTGTTCCGGATCATCGTGCACGTCACGGACGAGATCGCCCGGCACGCCGGTCACGCGGACATCCTGCGCGAGCTCACCGACCGGTCCGTCGGGCTCTACGCCGGCAACACCAACATCCCCGACTGGCAGGGCGACCAGATGGCCGCGTACGTCGACAAGCTGAAGAATCTCGCCGAGCGGGCGGGCAACTAGCGCCCGCGTCCGAGATTCGCCAAACTGCGGGCCATGCCCCTCAACGTGGAGCCGTCCACATCCTCCGGGCCCTCGCCCGAACCAGCCCTCGCGGAAGCGCCGAAGCCCGCACGGTCCGCGCCGACGCCCGACATGTCATCGGGTAGATCGGACATCGTCCCGCCGCGCGGCGCGGGTGGGCGGCCCGACGGCGGCTCCATGCGACCGCTGTTCGTCTTCCTGATCGCCGCCGCGGCCGCGCTGATCGGCAGCATCGCCTTCGCGCTCGTCCACGTCAGCGGCGAGCGTGATCAGGAGCAGCTCAGCACCGCGCGCGCCGACGTCGTGCAGGAGGTCGACGAGGGTCGCGCGGCGCAGGAGGGGCTGGCCGAGCAGGTCGCGGCGGCGGAGAAGACGCTCGCGGCCTCCGAGGGCCGCGTGGCCGACGACGCCGTGCGCACCGCCCTGGCCGCACACGTCACACAGGCCAAGGAGCTCGGCGCGCAGGAGGCGCCGTCCATCCCCGAGGCCGGCGCCCCCGGCCTCGACACGCCCGAGGACCTCGACGCCCTGGAGGCCGCGGCGACCGAGTGGTCGATGTCCATGCGCACCGCCTCGACCACGCTCACGGCGGCGATCAAGGACGTGCAGGCCTCCTACCGCCAGTGGCAGCAGGACCGCAAGGACGCCCAGGCGCAGGCCCAGTCGGAGGCCGACCAGGCCGAGAGCATGGCCCAGCAGCTCGAGGAGGCCAAGGCGTCGCTCGCCACGGTCACGGACCAGCTCAAGATCTCCGTGCGGGACTCCGGGTACACGCTCGACTGGACGGCCGAGGTGGGCGCGCCCGACGGCGTCCGCTCGGCCCTGGCCACCCGCCGCGCCGAGGGCGAGGCGGCGCTCGCGGCCGGCGTGAACACGAGCAAGCTGAACTCCGTGAAGGCGCTCGGCCAGCAGCGCGAGACGGCGCGCGTCGCGCTCGAGGACGCCGCGTGGGCCGCCCGCGCGGCGGTCGCCGACGACTCCAACGGCCGGCTCGCGCAGTCCGACCTCTGCCTGGTGGGCGTGGGCCCCGAAGGGCAGGACCAGTACCTCCGGTGCGACGCGGCCGAGGCCTGGGGCAAGCTCGGCGCGGCGTTCGAGGAGGAGCTCGGCAAGCCGCTGCGCATCGAGTACGGCTACCGCCCCTACGACTGGCAGCTCCAGGCGCTCGACGAGTTCGGCAGCGGGCAGGTCGCGGCGCCCGGTACCTCCAACCACGGTTGGGCGCTCGCCGTGGACGTACCTGTGGACGACGGCTTCCGCTTCGGCCAGCCCGAGTACGAGTGGCTCGCCGCCAACGGGCCGAAGTTCGGCTGGGTGCACCCGGAGTGGGCCCGCCAGGGCGCCGGGCGCGAGGAGCCCTGGCACTTCGAGTACGAGGGCTGACCGGCCCTTCCGGTGCCACCGCGCGCCGCCGCCGACCGTGGCGGTGCGCGGGCACTGGATAATGGGGGAGTGCAGTGCCCTCACTACGACGCCGGACGCTGCCGCTCGTGCACCCTCCTGGAGATCGACTACCCGACCCAGGTGCTCGACAAGGAGCGGCACGTCGCCGACCTCCTCGACCCGGTCTCCGACGGGACCACCTGGCTCCCGGCGGTCCGCAGCGTCGAGTCCGCCTTCCGGAACAAGGCGAAGATGGTCGTCAGCGGCACGGTTGCCGAGCCGGTGCTGGGCATCCTCGACCGGGCCGGGCACGGCGTCGACCTGACCGACTGCGGCCTCTACCCCGAGGCGCTCCAGGCGTCCTTCGGCCCCCTCGCGGCGTTCGTCACGCGCGCGAACCTGGAGCCGTACCAGGTCGCGGGCACGGGAAAGCGCGCCCAGCAGCGCGGTGAGCTGAAGTACCTGCTGGTCACCCTGTCGCCCGACGGCGAGCTCATGGTCCGGTTCGTGCTGCGCTCCCAGGAGGCCATCGCGCGGATCCGCAAGCACCTGGCCTGGTTGCAGGCCGAGCTCCCGGCTCTGGCCGTGGCGTCGGCCAACATCCAGCCCGCGCACGCCGCGGTGCTGGAGGGCGACCTCGAGATCCCGCTCACCGAGCGCGGCACCCTCCCGATGCGGATCGACGACATCACGCTGGACCTGCGGCCGCAGAGCTTCTTCCAGACCAACACGGTGGTCGCCACCGAGCTGTACCGGCAGGCGCGGTCGTGGGTCGACGAGGTGGGCCCGGGCAGCCTCTGGGACCTCTACTGCGGGGTGGGGGGCTTCGCCCTGCACTGCGCCGCGCCGGGTCGCACCGTCACCGGCATCGAGATCAGCGCCGAGGCGGTCGTGGCGGCGTCCGGCACCGTGGAGCGGCTGCGCGACGGCGGCCAGGCGGACCGCTTCCGGGACGTCACCTTCGCCGCGGGGGACGCGACGGCGTTCGCCGTCGGGCCGCAGGGTCCCGACCTGCCCGAGATGGTGATCGTGAACCCGCCCCGGCGGGGCATCGGCGCGGACCTGGCGCACTGGCTGGAGACCTCGGGGATCGACCACGTCCTGTACTCGAGCTGCAACGCGACCACGCTCGCCAAGGACCTCGCCGCGATGCCGTCGCTCCGGCCCGTGCGGGCGCGGCTGCTCGACATGTTCCCGCAGACCTCGCACTACGAGGTGCTGGTGCTCCTCGAGCGCGCCTGACCGGTCGCCTGACCGGGCGGTCCCGCCTTCTTGTCCTGCTTCTTCTCCCGCTTCGCCGCGTCGGGAGGCGTCTCCTTCTTCTCCTGCCCCGGCGGTGTGCCCTGCTCGGCCTGGCCGGAGTCGTCCTGCTTCTTCGCCTGACCAGGCGGCGTCGCGTCGGCCTTCTTGGCCTGGCCTGGGGGAACCTTGTCCTCCTTGGCGAGGCCGGGCGGGACGCCGTCCTTCTTGGCGAGGCCGGGCGGGACGCCGTCCTTCTTGGCGAGGCCGGGCGGGACGCCGTCCTTCTTGGCGAGGCCGGGCGGGACGCCGTCCTTCTTGGCGAGGCCGGGCGGGACGCCGTTCTCCTTGGCGAGGCCGGGCGGGACGTCGTCCTCCGTGCGCGCCGGATCCGACGGCGTGATCCCGGTCGGGGTCACGTCGGTCAGGTCGGGGACATTCGCCGGATCTGCGTGCGGGGAGAGCTGCGCGGCCTGTCGGACGGCGGTTCCCCGGTCGTCCGGCGCGAAGACCGACACCATGCCGGTCTCCGGGAACGACGCCGCGGCGTCGATGCCGCCCGCGACCCCGGTGGTGACGGCCGTGGTGACGAACAGGCCGCCGGCGACGGTCGCGGTCAGGCTCATCGGGTCGGTCAGCACGCTCCGGGCGGTCACGACGGCCCGGGTCCCCACGGTGCTGAGCCAGCCGGCGGCGCCGGCACCAGCGGCGCCGGCACCCGCGACCCCGACTCCCGCGACCCCAGCTCCTGCCGCACCGGCAGGACCAGCTGCGCCGCCCGCCCCGGCGACCGCCCCGGCGACCGCGCCGGCCGCCGTCGCACCCGGACCCGCCGCCGCCCCGGCGCCGAGCAGGAGGACCGGGGCCGCGGCGCGCAACATCCAGTAGGACTCCCGGACGTCGACGAACGCCCGCGTGCAGCCGGCGCACCCGACCATGTGGTCCTCGACCTGCTGCCGCCGGCGGGGCAGCAGGCGGTTCCGGACGAAGTCGTGCAGCGCGGCGCGGGTGGCCCGGCACTCGAGGTCGGGGGCCGTGCCGGTGTGCGTCTCGGCGAAGGTGCTCGCGAGCCGGTTCTCGGCCCGGCGCAGCCGGCGCTTGGCGGCGTAGGGGAGCACGCCAATCTCGTCGGCGATCGCCGCCACGGGCCGGGACCCTACGTGGTGGTCCCAGAGGAGCTGCTGCTCGCCGGCCGGCAGCCGTTCCATCGCGAGGTTCAGCACCTCCAGGTCGAGGGCGTGCCGCGGCGGTGCGACGTCGGCGGCGCCGTCCGACCCCTCGGCGGCCGGTTCCTGCTCCCGGGCCATCCGCTGCGCCACCTCGATCGACGCGGCGCTCCAGAACGCGAGGGGATCGGCGAGGTCGCGGGTCTTGAGGAGCTCGACGCAGAGCAGCTCCAGGCCGCAGCTCGTCGCAAGCTCGGGGTCGATGCCCGGCACCCGCCGGGACACCGTGAACACCACGGCGCGGCGGTGTTCGGCCCACAGGCCGAGGTCGGCGCTCGTGACGGTCACGCGGCCCCCCTCCTGCACGCGACGTGGCACCCTGCGGCACCGCGACGCGTGCGCCCCCGGGCGTGCATGGTCGCAAAGAATGCATGCGCATGGAAGGGTCCCCCGTGATGGCGGGACGATCTTGGGCCGGCGCCCAGATCACCTGTGCCTCGGCACAGCATCGAGGAGACGCGGGCCTCATGGGAGGCCCGCACGACCATCAGTCCCCGGTCGCCGATTCTGTGTCGTCGGCCACGTCGTCGGCCGCGCCCGAGAACGTGCCGAAGAGCAGCTGCCAGATCTCGTCCAGCGTGGTCGTCGCGAGATCGATGCCCGGCAGGTCGGAGAGCCCGAGGCTGGCCAGCAGGTCGTCCAGGGCGGTGCCGAGTCCCGGCGTCTCCTCCTCCGGCTCCTCCGGCTCCTCCGGCGGTTCGGCCGGCGGCTCCGTCTCGGTCGGCGGCTCCTCGGGCTCCGTGGGCTCCTCGGGCGGGTCGGGCTCGTCCGAGCCGCCGTCCGGGCTCGACCCGGAGCCGGGGTCCGACCCGGAGTCCGCGGGCGGGTTCGGAGCGTCGGCGGGGGCGCCGTCGGAGTCCGGCTCCGGCGCCGGATCGGCCAGCACGGGCGCGTCGGCGGGCGCGGCTGCGCCGTCCTCCTTGGGCGTGGTCGCGGGGCGCGGCTGCGGGTCCGTCGGCGGGATCGACGGGGGCTTCTCGTCCGTCGACGGCTTCTCCGGGGTGTCGGACGAGTCCGTGCCGTCGCCGCCGCCACCCCCGCCCGCATCGCCACCGGCGCCGCCCGCGCCGCCGCCCTCACCGGCTGCCCCGGCGTCGTCGGTGGCCTGGACGGGCGGGTCGCCGAGCTGGTGGGCGATCAGCGCCGCGGCGCTGCCGCCGATGGCGAGCGCGGCGAGCACGCTCGCCGCGACCGCTGCTTCCTTCTTGCCGAACCGGGGCTTGGTCGTACCGCCGGCGCCCGCCGCGCCCGCAGCGGCGGTGCCGGTGAGCAGTCCGCCGGCGATGAGGTGCTGGCCGAGGTCGCGGAGCATCCAGGAGACCTCGCGCACGTCGATGAACGCGCGGGTGCATTCGCCGCAGCCGTCCATGTGGACTTCCAGGCGGCGTTGCCTGCGGGGCAGGAGGCGGCCCTTGAGGTAGTCGTGCATGGCGGCGCGGGTGGTGCGGCACTCGGGTTCGTTGACGGTCTGGGCGTGTGCGGCGGCGAACGCGCCGGCGAGGCGTTCCTCGGCGCGGCGTAGTCGCATGGTCACGGCGTGGGGGCGTACGCCGAGGCCGGTGGCGATGTCGGTGACGGCCATGTCGTGGACGTGGCGGTCCAGGAGGATCTTGCGGTCCTCGTCGGCCAGGTCGGACAGGGCGGTGCGGAGCATGGAGGCGTCGGCCTCGCGTTCGGCGTCCAGCTCGGCCCCGGCGACGGGGGGTGTCAGGCCGTCGAGGGTGTCGTCCTCGACGGGGCGGGCGCGGCCGGCCTCGCGGGTCATGGAGATGGCTTCGTTGACCGCGGCTCGGCGCCAATAGGGGGCGGGGTCGTCGATGGTGGCGCCGGTGGAGACGAGGCGGACCATCTTCTCGAGGGCGCGGCTGGTGGCTTCCTCGGCGTCGATGCCGGGTACGCGTGCTGCGACGGAGCGTACGACGTTGGGGCGATGCACGACCCAGTCGTCAATCTGCAGGTCACCTGTGGTCGTCACGCGAACCTGCTCCCCTCTGCGCATAGTGTCCGGTTTCGACTCGCTCGGCAATGATCGCACCACAGATGCACGTTTGTGCAACTTTCCGGCGTGATCGGACGATGTGACGGCGCCGCTGGGGGGCGCGGCCGGCACAGCCTCCGACGTGGTCCCGGGCCTGGGCTCGGGCGCGGGTCTGGTCGTCTCCATCAGGCATTCACCTCCGGGTGGTCGCGAACGTGGTCGATACTGCGTCGAGGCCCTGCGGTCCGGACGTCGCGTGGATGATCGCGAGCGCGACCTCGCAGGTGGCGGCGATCAGGTCGCTCGCCCCCCACGCGTCGGCGAGGCGATAGAGGTTGACGGCATCGCCCTCCGCGTACGCGCGCAGGTACTGGGCGCCCAGACGAACGAGTTCGGGGTGCTCGGTGTGTTCCATGCAGCCCAGACGCGCGGGCGGCCCGGATGTCACAGCACTTCTGGAAATTTCTTCGGATTGTTCTGGGACGTCCGGTTCGGGCTGATACGGAGTCCGAAATGGGTGCCCAGGGCACCGTTCGGCGCGCGCGATGCAATTTCATCCGGTAGGCCTGTGATCCAGGCCACATGTGAATGCATCAAAAAGTGCTGTGACATCCGGGACGTGCCCGCGTCCTAGTTGCGACGCGGACGAAGTTCGGACCTCGCTGGGGGCGGGCCGAGCTCCGGCGCGTCGGGTGGGGGACCGTGGTTCGGAGTGCGCTGGGGGCACGCCGAGCCACGATCCCCCGCTCTCCGGCGTGAGCGCCGGCTCGGACCTCGCTGGCGGCGGACCGAACCGGCGCTCGTGTCCTCGCGCTGCCGGTCCTCGCGCGGCCCCGCCGACGGCGGGACGCGCGAACGTCCTTTACCCGGCCCGGCCGGCCCGCGTACCGTGGACGCATGCGCACCGCACGCTCGCTGCTTACCTAGCCGCACCGGACTCGCCCCTCGACCGGGCACGACCGGTGCGGCCGCCCCTCCCTGCGAGGGGCTTTTTCGTGCCCGGAACCCGATCGACGCACCGGAGAGCGAGAACCATGAGCGAGCAGCGCACCACCCCTGAACCGGCCGACGGCGGTCCGGCCGCGAACCACCCGTTCGCGGCGTCCGACGACGGCGCCCGGCCCTGCCGCTACCTGCTGACGATGTTCCCGTACCCCTCGGGCGACCTGCACATGGGTCACGCCGAGGTGTTCGCGATCACCGACGTCGTCGCCCGCCACTGGCGCGCCAAGGGCTTCGACGTGCTGAACCCGGTGGGCTGGGACTCGTTCGGCCTGCCGGCCGAGAACGCGGCGATCCGCCGCGGTGAGCACCCGGCCGTGTTCACGGAGGCCAACATCGCGACCCAGGCGGCGTCGATCGAGCGCTACGGCGTCTCGTTCGACTGGTCGCGGCGGCTGCACACCCACGAGCCGGCGTACTACCGCTGGACGCAGTGGCTGTTCGCCCGCCTGCACGAGCGGGGCCTGGCCTACCGCGCCGAGGCGGAGGTGAACTGGTGCCCGCACGACCGCACCGTCCTGGCCAACGAGCAGGTCGTCGACGGCGCGTGCGAGCGCTGCGGCACCGCCGTCGTCGCGCGCAGCCTGACGCAGTGGTTCTTCCGGACCACCGCGTACGCGGACCGGCTGCTGGACGACATGACGCTGCTGGAGCCGGGCTGGCCCGCGCACGTGCTGACGATGCAGCGCAACTGGATCGGCCGTTCCGTGGGACCGGACGGCGAGCCCACCTACCGCCTGCACGACTGGCTGATCTCGCGGCAGCGCTACTGGGGTGCGCCGATCCCGGTGGTGCACTGCGCGGCCTGCGGGGAGGTCCTGGTGCCGGACGACGAGCTGCCCGTCGAGCTGCCGCACCTGGAGGGGGACCACCTGGCCCCGGGCGGCGTCTCGCCCCTGGCCGCCGCCCGCGACTGGGTGGAGACCACGTGCCCGCGCTGCGGCGGCCGGGCGGAGCGGGACACGGACACGATGGACACGTTCGTGGACTCGTCCTGGTACTTCCTGCGGTACCTGTCACCCGGGTACGACGGCGGTCCGTTCCGGCCCGAGGACGCCGCCCGGTGGATGCCCACCGCGCTGTACGTGGGCGGCGTCGAGCACGCGACGATGCACCTGCTGTACGCGCGTTTCGTCACCAAGGTGCTGTACGACATGGGCCTGGTGCCGTCGCCCGAGCCGTACGCCCGCCTGATGAACCAGGGGCAGGTGGTCAACCACGGCCGCGCGATGAGCAAGTCGCTGGGCAACGGCGTGGACCTGGCGGCGGAGCTGGACCGGCACGGGGTCGACGCCGTCCGGCTGGCGATGCTGTTCGCCGGCCCGCCGGAGGACGACGTCGACTGGGCGGACGTCTCGCCCGGGGCGATGCGCACGTTCCTGGCCCGCGTGCTGCGGCTGGTCCCGGCCCCGGGTCCGAGCTCCTCCCGTGGGTCGAGCGTGTCGAGACCCGGGTCTCGACACGCTCGACCAGCGGAGCTGCGCCGAACGGTGCACCGGACCGTGCACGACGTCGACGGCCTGGTCGAGGCCGGTCGGTTCAACGTCGCGATCGCGCGTCTGATGGAGCTGGTGGGCGAGGTCCGGCGCGCGGCGTCGGCCGACGTCGGGACGTCCGACGGCGGGACGCACGACGGCGGGACGCACGACGGCGCGGAGGCCTACCGCGAGGCCGTGTCCGCCGTCGCGGTGCTGCTGAGCCTGTTCGCGCCGTTCACCGCCCAGGAGCTGTGGGAGCGGCTGGGGCGCACGACGTCGGTCGCGACGCAGCCGTGGCCCGAGGTGGACCCGGCGTACCTGGTGACGTCCGAGGTCGAGGCCGTGGTCCAGGTGGACGGCCGGGTGCGGGACCGGATGCCGGTCCTGACGGACGTCGCCCCGGCCGAGCTGGAGCGGGCCGCCCTGGCGCGGCCGGCGGTCACGCGCGCCATCGGCGGCCGGCCGGTGCGGCGGGTCGTGGTCCGGCCGCCGCGCCTGGTCAACGTCGTGACCGGGCCGGGCAGGACGCCGGATGAGACGCCCGGCGTGCTGCCGGCGTGACGCCAGGCTAGGCGGCCGCGCCGTCGTCCTCGTCGAGCTTGGCGCGCAGGGCGCGGAGCTCGGCGAGGATCTCACGGTTCTGCTCGGCCAGGGCGTCGAGCCGCTCGTCCTTCTGCTCGTCGTCGTGGCGCTCCTCCTCCGCGATCTCCTCCATGCCGTTGACGATGACGGCGATGAACAGGTTCAGCACCGCGAAGCTGACCACCAGGATGTACAGCACGAAGAAGATCCACGCGGCGGGATGGGTCTCCATCACCGTGCGCGCGATGTCGGGCCAGGCCTCGCCCGTCATGGCCTGGAAGAGCGTGAACAGGGAGATCCACAGGCTCCCGAAGTACTCGGGTGCGGCCTCGCCGAACAGGCCCGTCGCGATCACCGCCGACACGTACATGATCAGGACCAGCAGGGCCCCCACGGCGCCCATCCCCGGCACGGCCCGCAGCAGGCCGTCGACGACGCGGCGGAGCGACGGCACCACGGTGATCACTCGCAGCACCCGCAGCACCCGCAGGGCACGGAGCGCCGACAGGGACTCGCTGGCCGGGAGCACCGCGACGCCGACCACGAGCAGGTCGAACACGTTCCACGGGTCGCGGAAGAACCGCCGGCCGTACGCGACCAGGCGCAGGAGCAGCTCCAGCACGAAGAAGCCGAGCATGACGTGGTCGATGCTCTGCAGGACCTCGAACGCCTCGCCGTGCACCATCGTCTCCGCGCCCAGGACGAGGGCGTTCGCCAGGATCACCCCGAGCACGAGACGGGTGACCCACTTCTGGTCGAGAAAGGCACGCAGTCGCTCTCGTCCGGTCCGCGGCGCGGCCTGGGTGCCGATCTCCTGGTTCATCGGGTGTCTCCTCCACGTTCCCGTGCCCGGAGCCGCGCTCCGGCCTTGCCTCAGGGCCCCTTGCCCGGCCGAACCTTAGCGCGGCGGTGCGCCTCGGCTCGTCCGGGCGCAATGTCCCGATATGAGCATGATCGGCGGGTCCGGTGGCAAGTGGACCGAATAAGTGCTGGAGTAGAGCACAAGCAAGCAACACGACTGGAGGAAAATGCCATGGGCTTCTGGGCCTTTCTCATCCTCGGACTGATCGCCGGTGTCATCGCACGCATCGTCATCCCGGGCAAGCAGCCGGGCGGTTTCTGGGTCACCTTGCTTCTCGGCGTGCTCGGCGCCATGCTCGGCGGCTGGCTGGGCGGACTCATCTTCAACATCGGATTCGACGAGTTCTGGTCCTGGTCGACCTGGCTCTTCGCGGTGATCGGCGCGGTCATCGTCATCCTGATCGCGCAGGCGATCTTCGGTCGGCGCAAGACCGCCTGACCGCTGTGGCCCGCGGCCGCACCACCCTCGTCGTCGTCCTGACGTCGCTGGTCGGGGCGGCCGCGGTCGCATGTTCGGGCGCGCCCGCGCCGTCGTCGACCCTGGGGCCCGTGCCCGACGACATCGCCGACCACCTCAGCGTCCAGGTGGACCAGGGGCGCACGCAGTACGCCGCCCGCGAGATCGTCCTCGCGGTCACCAACGACTCGGACGAGACGATGACGCTCCTGTCGGGCGCCCTGGACGCGGACGGCTTCGGGCCGTCGCACCCCACCAAGGAGAACCGCACCCCGGCGCTGCGGCCCGGCACCACGCGGGACGTCTACGTCGAGCTGGGCGAGGCGGAGTGCGCGGGCTTCCCGGCGGGTCCGGAGGAGCCGGTGCCGGACGCCGCGCCGTCGGCCACGATCACGCTGGCCCGCGGCGAGTTCGACGACCTGGGACCGGCCGCCGACGTCGTCGTCGCGGAGGTGGGCGACCCCGGCGGGCACCTCGCGCGGAACCACGCGGTGGACTGCGCCACGGCCGCGGTCGCGGCGGGTGCGAGCCTCGCCGTCGACGCGGACATCCCCGTCGAGACGCGCGGCGGGGAGCTCACCGCCCTGGTCACGCTGCGGATCGACCCGGTGGACGGCGGGCCGGGGGTCACGATCGACCGGATCGCCGGGACCACCATCATGAACAACCCCGACCCCGACGGCGAGGAGACCGGCTGGACCGGCTCCGCGCTCGACGGGCAACGGTCGGGCAGCATCACCCTGCCCGTGGTGCCCGCCCGCTGCGACGCCCACGCCGTGGGCGAGGACAAGCGCGGCACCTTCCTGCCCGTGACGGCGAGCGTCGACGGGGTGACGCAGCACGTGATCTACGTGCCCATGCCGGACTCGGCGCGTGCCGACCTGTTCGCCTTCATCGCGGACAGCTGCGACTGGCCGGAGTAGCCCGTCGTCCCAGGCGTACGCGAAAGGCGCCCCCTCGGTACCGGGCCCGGTACCGAGGGGGCGCCCCGCGAGAAGCTCTGTTCAGGCAGTCTCAGGCTCTGCCTTTTGTCGTCTGAGCCTGCGGCTCCGCTCCGGGCGAGTGCCTCGTTCCTCGGCCCTCACCCTGCGCTGCGCCTCCGGCTCAGACGACGCGGATGAAGGTCGGGCTGTTCTGCCACATCTCGGTGTAGCGCACCGGCATGCCGGCCGCCCAGGCCTCGATGATCATGCCGTCGCCCGCGTAGAGCGCCACGTGGCCGGGCGTCCAGACGATGTCGCCGGGCTCGGGGTACGTGACCTGGTAGCCGGAGCTCAGCAGCGCGCCCGACGAGTGCGGCAGGGAGATCCCGAGCTGCGCGTACGTGTACTGGATCAGGCCCGAGCAGTCCATGCCCTCCGCCGGCGAGTTGCCGCCCAGCACGTAGGTGATGCCCAGGTAGTTGAAGGCCACGTTGACGGCCTGCTGGCCGAGCGGGACGGGGTCCGGTGCGTCGACCGAGACGACGGCGGGGCCCTCGCCCTTCTCGCCGTCGGCCCCCGTGGAGGCGCCCAGGGCTTCCATCTCGATCGGCATCTTCGCGTCGGCCGGGACGGTCACGGTGGGGGCGGCGGCGACGGACTGCTTGGCCACCGCGGTGAGGGAGTTGAGGTCGACCGAGTTGAGCTTCGCGGTCTTGACGTCGGTCTTCAGGTCCATCGCCGGGGCCGCGTGGGCCGTCGTCGCGATGGTGGAGATCAGGACGCCACCGGCAGCTGCGGCGAGCGCGCCGCGGCGGGCAACGGTGCCGGCGTTCTCGGTGGCGGTACGAGCGAGGATGGTCAGCGGAGTCTGGGCCGGGCGGCTGTCACGATGCCGTCCGCGGAGGGAGTTCGTCACCTAATGTCTCCTGTACCGCCTGCGAGGTCAGCTGTCGGGTTCGGGTAGGAGTACAACCCGGCCGCACGGCTACTGGGGGGTTTCCGTCCGGCTTCACCCCGAGGACGACGATCCTGCTGTCGCCCGGGAATGGGTCCCCCGCTCCTGTCTTGAACGTCTGGTCACGAACCGGTGACAGGACTCGGCGTCCGGATCGCGACTCCACCGTGGAGGTGGAGCAGAAGTCAAAGTACACACGTTCACGGAAAAAGTCACGATCGGGTTACGCATTACGGTCTGACCCAACGAAGGCGCAGATTTGCGCCGTTCCGGGCTTCAGGGGTTATGACCGACATCACACATCCGCTAGCGTTCGGCGGCATGGGCGAATCGCACTCCCGTATCTCCGCCTGGTGGGTGTTTCCCATCAGTGCGATCGTCTGGTGGATCTGTGGGTTCCTGCCCTGGCTCGCGCAGCTGTCGTACCAGGTCACCGGCGTCGCGCAGGCGTCTGACACGGCCGCGGCGGGCCTCCTCCCGCTCCCCTTCACGGCCGACGGCGCGGTGGTCGGCCTCGTCGTGATGGCGCTGTTCGGCGGCGTGCTCGCCGGGGCCACCGCCCGGCTGGCCCGCTCGGCCGGAGCGGGTGCCGGGGCCGCGATCGCCGGCACCCTGCTCGCGATGGCAGGGGCCGGCGGCGCCTCGTGGTGGCTCGCAGCCCGCGAGACCGTCCCCGGGGACGCCATGCCGGTCGGCATGCTCGTGGTCACCTGCGCGGCCGGGATCGTGGGCCTCGGCGCGGGGCTCCTGGCGGGCCTCGGGCCGGCCGCGCTGCGCGGTGTCGCCCTCGCCCTGCCGGTGGTGCTCGTCGACGGCTGGTTCTGGGGCTTCGTGCCCGGCAACGAGGTGTCCCCGACCGGCACGTGGTGGGTGTTGGCCGTGGCCCTCGGCATCGCATTCGGCCTCACCGTGGACAGCAGGCCGATCGAGCTCCTCGGCTGGTTGCCCGCCGCCGGTGCCGTGTGGGTGCTCCAGGCGGCCGGACCCGCCCTGCTCGCGGTGCAGGAGAACATCTGGCCGGGTTCCGCGCTCACCGAGGACCCGCTGTCCGCCGTCGCGATCGCCGCGGGCAAGATCGCTTCCGCCGCGATCGTGGCCGACGGGCACCAGCTCGGAGCCTGGGTGGTCGCCCTGCTGCTCGGCGCGGCGATCGCGGCGCTCCGGCTGTCCCGGGAGGCCGCGGACGAGAGCGAGCTCTCCGAGGCGTGGGCCTGACACGTCGTGCCCCTACTGATTGCGATTGTGTAAATTTCACCCCTCACGGCGCGCGAGGCCTGTTCGGCGCCGACCTGATCACCCTAGGTTTGCCCCAGTTCGGGGGTAATCAGCCCCTGTGCGAACAATGGGGGCATATATGAACAGGAAGTCACTCGTCGGCGCCGCCACCTCCGCGGCGCTCGTCGTGGCGGCGCTGGTCGCGGGGGCACCGGGTGCGCAGGCAGCGACCAGCGATCCCCTCCGGGACAGGCAGTGGGGCCTGGACCAGATCAACGCCGAGGCGGCCTGGGCGGCCAGCACCGGTGACGGCGCGGTGGTGGCCGTGGTCGACACAGGAGTCGACTTCGACCAGCCCGACCTGGCAGGACAGCTCCTGCCGGGTGCCACCTTCACGGGCTGCGCGGACGTCCGTCCGTGCGGCGACGGGGACTTCAGGGGCCCCGACGGCAGCAACGACGGCGACGAGCACGGGACCCACGTGGCGGGCATCGTCGCCGCCGCGACGGACAACGGCATCGGCGTCGCGGGTGTGGCGCCGGACGCCAGGATCCTCCCGGTCAAGGTGCTCGAGGCCGGGTCGGGTTCGTCGCAGGACATCGCGGACGGCATCCGCTGGGCGGCCGACCACGGTGCCGACGTCATCAACCTCTCCCTGGGCTCCGGCCTGGGCGGGCAGCTGCTGACGATCATCGGCGTCGACACCCTGATGCGGGACGCCATCGCCTACGCGCGCGAGCGCGGTGTGCTCACGGTGGCGGCGGCCGGCAACTCGTCGACCCCCCTCTGCAGCGACCCGGCGTTCACCAGCGTCGCGATCTGCGTCGGGGCCACGGACTCGGCCGGGCTCCACTCCTACTACTCCGAGCTGCCGGTCAAGCTCGACCTGAAGAGCGTCTCGGCGCCCGGCGGGTCGGGCGGGCTGACCGGCTGCGACGGCGACGTCTGGTCGACGGTTCCCGTGGGTACGGGGTCCGACACCTGTGCGGGCGGCAGCTACGACTCCTACGCGGGCACGTCGATGGCGACGCCGCACGTGGCCGGGGTCGCGGCGCTCCTGTTCGCACAGGGGCGCCCGGTCGACGAGGTGGAGGGCGCCATCCTCCGCACCGCCCACGACCCGCTGCTGGGTCTCACCGGGCTGTGGACGCCGCTCTACGGGTACGGCGTCGTCGACGCGGCCGCGGCGGTCGCGTACTGACGCCACGAAAGTCTGGCGCGCAGGAGCACCGCGGCCCACGCCGCGGTGCTCCTGCGCTCTGGTTGGTGGTGCGTGCTCGGTGCGGCTCAGTACGGGCGGATGTAGACCGCGTAGTCCTGCCACTGCTCGGTGTAGCGCACAGGACTGCCGTAGTTGGCGGCCTCGACCACCATGCCGTCGCCGGCGTAGAGGGACACGTGTCCCTGGGTCCACACGATGTCGCCCGGGATCGGTGACGACACCTGGTACCCGGTCGCCACCATCGACGAGGACGAGTGGGGCAGCTCGACGCCGAGCTGCGCGTACACGTACTTGACCAGGCCCGAGCAGTCGAACCCGGTGGCGGGCGAGCTGCCGCCGTACGCGTAGGCGATGCCGATGTACTGCATCGCGATCGAGACGGCCTGGGCTCCGATGGAACCGTCGGACGCGTAGTCCGGGGTGGCCGGCTCGGCTTCGGCGGCCGCGGTCGTCGCGGTCACCTGCTCTGTGGTGGTCTCCACGACCGGCTCCGGCTCGGGCTCGGGAGCGGGGGTGACCTTGACGGCCTTGCTCTCGATGGTGAGCCTTGCGTCGTTCGCGACCTGCACGGCTGGTGCCGTCGCGACTTCCTTGGCCAGTCGGTTCGAACCGTCTCCCGCGATCGCGTGTGCGCTGGGTGCGAACGCCGTGGCGAGAAGTCCGGATGATGCCGCGATCACTGCACCGGAACGTGCTGCGGTGCGGGTGACGGACATGAAGTGAGTGCTAGGAGCGTGATCGGCGCGGTGTCGACCGCGTCGGACGGTGGTACTCACCGAAGTTCTCCAAGTCGCCGGTTGCGCGGTCCCGTACCGGTCTGGGGAATGGGGCCCGCGGCCGCGCCTCCGGTGGCGCGGCGAATCTGACGCTACATACGGGTACCCACCTTGTCTCGATCAGATAACACTTGTCGTGAAGTATCGGCGTGTCCGAAACGCGCGTAACTTTTCGACCAGATGCCTTTTCCCAGGGTAAGGAGCATTTTCAACGCCGAAATGCCGTCCTGACGGCTATGAAAGAACAGTGGACGAAATGATGCGACACGCGCCTCTCCGGCGGTGTGTCAGCCCTTGTCCCGCACCTGGAGCTCCGCCTCGGCCACCAGGTCGGCCAGCTCCGTGTCCGCCAGCTCGCGCGCCCTCGGGGCCAGCGCGAGGTCGGTCAGGCCGGCGAGCATCCCGCTCCGCGCGACGACGAACGTGACCTCGCACGCGGCGCCGTGCAGCGGCGCGACCCGGTGCGCGATCCCGGTCCGGACCCCGGGGGTGGCGCTGCTCGACCAGGAGAAGCCCTGCCCCGCCGTGAGGCCGTCCACCTCCCAGGTCGCGGTCGGCAGACCCGGCTGGTCGATCTCGACCCGGGAGCCCACGGCGAGCGCCGTCCCGGGACCGAGCAGCGTCACGCGGGTCATGGCGGTGGTCCACGCGGGCATGCGCTCGACGTCGGACAGGATCTGCCAGACGACGCCGGCGGGCGCCTCGATCCTGGCGCTGGTGCGGTAGGCGTGAGCCACGGGCCCCAGGCTACGCCGGGCTCGGGACCATGCTTCCTTCACGGTGCGGCACGGCGAAAGATCGAGCGGCGCGTCCGGGTGACTGTGGGTGTGCTTCCGTATCCTCGCGGCATGGCCACCCACCGGCTCACCGTGCAGCAGGCGCGCCGCATCGCGCTCCGCGCCCAGCTTCTCGACGCCCACCGGCCGGTCGACCTGGTGCACCTCGTGGAGGACCTCACGTTCCTCGCGGTGGACCCGACGTCGGCGGTTGCCCCGGCGGTGGACCTCGTCGCCTGGTCGCGGCTCGGGAACGAGTACTGGGTGGGCGCGGTCGACGACGCGATCACGGACCGCATGCTGTTCCAGCTCCGCGGCACGGTGCGGTCGATGGGGGACCTGCCGCTGTACCTGGAGCAGATGGGGCAGTGGCCGCAGAACGCGACCATGCGGCAGTGGCTCGCCGACAACGTGGAGTTCGAGCGCGAGGTGCTGGCGCTGGTCGAGGCGGAGGGGCCGGTGCTCGCCAAGGACGTGCCCGACACCGCCCGGGTCCCGTTCACCTGGGGCGCCGAGGGCTGGAGCAGCCGGCGCAGCGTGGCCGAGATGCTCGAGGCGCTGAACATGCAGGGCAAGCTCGCGATGGTGGGGCGCAAGGGCCGCCAGCGGTTGTGGGACCTCGCCGACCGGGTCTATCCCCAGGTCGAGGCGGTGCCGCTCCAGGACGCGCTGCGCGAGCGGGTGGACCGGCGGCTGGCGGCGGAGGGCATCGCGCGCAAGCGGGTGCAGGGCCGCTCGGGCGACGGCGCCTGGTGGGTCGACCTGCCGGGCGAGGTCGTCGAGGTCGAGGGCGTCGAGGGCGAGTGGCGGGTGGACCCGGAGCTGCTTGAGCACGCGGACGACGAGTTCGAGCCGCGCACCGCGCTGCTGTCCCCGTTCGACGCGATCGCCGCCGACCGCGCGCGGCTGCTCGACCTGTTCGGCTACGAGTACACGCTGGAGATGTACAAGCCGAGGGGGAAGCGGCGCTGGGGGTACTTCGCGCTGCCGATCCTGCACGGGGAGCGGTTCGTGGGAAAGCTCGACGCGAAGGCGGACCGCAAGGAGGGCGTGCTGAACGTCTTCGCGGTGCACGAGGACCTGCCGTTCGACGGGGCCACGATGGACGCCGTGCACGCCGAGATCGAGCGGCTCGCGGCGTGGCTCGGCCTGGGTCGGGTCGACTACGCAAGATCCACCTAGCGGTACGCCGCGGCCTGTCCGGGGTGGATCCGCAGGCGGCGTACGACGCGCTGCGGGCGCGCTGGGGTGCCGTGGCTCCGGTCGAGATCGAGGCCGGGGTGCCCGCGTGGCTGGTCATGGGCCACCAGGAGAGCTGTCAGGTGATGCGCTCCGAGGCCGCCTTCGCCAAGGACCCGCGCACCTGGCGGTGGAACGAGCAGGACCTGCTGCCGCCCGGCACCGCGATCGCCACGTTCGCGCCGGCCGACCCGCGGCCGTCGTCGTTCCACCACGACGGCGAGGAGCGGCGCCGGCTCCGCAAGCCGCTGGACGACGCCCTGGAGCAGCTCGACGAGCGGGTCGTCCGCGACAGCATCACCGACCTGTGCCGGCGGATCATCGACCGCATGGGCCCGAGCGGCACCACCGACCTGGTCCGGGCGTTCTGCCAGCCCATGGGCTTCCTCGCGATGACGACGCTGCTCGGGTTCGACCTCGAGACGGGCGCACAGCTCATGGCCGACTCCGCCAAGGTGGTGGCGGCCGACGGCGACGAGGTGGCCGCCGCGCAGGCCCGGGTCGCGGGCACGATCCTGCAGCACATCCAGCAGCGCAGGCAGGACGGCGGGCAGGACCTGATCTCGTTCCTCGCGGTGCACCAGAACTTCGCGCACGACGGCGAGATCGCCTCGACGGCCGTGGTCCCGATGCACGCCGCCGCGATCTTCCTCACCGCGTGGATCACGCAGACCCTGCACCTGCGGCTGTCCGACCGGCAGCTCGCGTCCTGGGTGACCGGCGGACGCGTCGGGCTGGACGACGCCCTGGACGAGGTGCTGTGGCGCCAGTCCCCGATCGCCCAGTCGCCGGCGCTGCGGTTCGCGCGCAACGACGTCGAGCTGGGCGGGCGGCTCGTCGCGAAGGGCGACGCCCTGGTGCTGTCGATCGCGGCCGCGAACGGCGACCCCGCCGTGCACACCAGCGACCCGTGGGACGAGGTGGGCAACCGTGCCCACCTGTCCTGGGGCACCGGACCGCACGCGTGCCCGGCGCCGCGCCAGGCCCGCCTGATCGCGCGCATCGCGGTGGACCAGCTCCTGCGGAACATGGACGTGCAGCTCCACGTGCCGGAGGAGGGCCTGCCCTGGGCGCACTCGCCCTGGGTGCGGCACCCCGAGCGGATGCCGGTGACCTACCGCCGGGCCATGGCCCACGGCGACGTCAACGCCTGACGACGGGCCGGGCGCCCGGGCCGGGCACCCGGCCTCGTCACACGAGCGCGCGGCCTGCCGCCGTCAGGACAGGCGCGCGGGCAGCCGGGCCGGGCCGTTCGCCACGAAACCGGGCACCTGCCCGTGGTCGCCGTCCGGCTCGACGAGCCGGAGGTCGGGGAAGCGCTCGAACAGCGCGGGCAGCGCGACCTCGGCCTCCAGCCGCGCCAGCGGCTCGCCGGGGCAGTGGTGGGCACCGCCGCCGAACGCGAGGTGCGTCCGGTCCGCCCGTGCGGGGTCGAACACCGTGGGCTCCCGGTGCACGGCGGGGTCCCGCCCCGGGGCGCCGAACGCCGCGATGATCGGGTCGCCCTTGCGGATCTGCACGCCGCCGAGCTCCAGGTCCTCGACCGCGAAGCGCAGCGGGATGTAGACCACGGGCGGGGCGACGCGCAGGGTCTCGTCGACCACGGCCGACCAGGAGACCTCGCCCGCGCGGGCCGCGGCCAGCACCCGGGGGTGGGTCAGGAGCAGGCGGGTGGCCGAGGCCAGCAGGTTCACGGTGGTCTCGTGGCCGGCGATGAGCATCAGCCGCACGGTGGACACGGCCTCCTCGTCCGTGAGCGCGGCCGCGACCGTGCTGGTCAGGTCCTCGCCGGGCGTCTCGCGCTTGGCCTGGACCAGGTTCGCGATGAGCTTGCCCAGCTCGATCTGGGTCGCCAGCGCCTCGGTCGCCGTCGTGCTCGTGTCCATCAGGACGTCGGCGCACCGGCGCATGTCGCCGCGCACCTCCGGGGGTACCCCGATCAGGTCGCAGATCACCTCGATGGGGATCGGGTAGGCGAAGAGCTCGCGCAGGTCCACCACCGCGCCGTCGGCGCCGGCAGCGGCGAGCCGGTCGAGTGCGGAGGCGGCCGCCGCCTCGACCGCGGGCCGCATCTCCCGGGTGCGCCGAGCCGTGAAGGCGCGGGCGACCGAACGGCGCAGGCGGCGGTGCTCGTCCCCGTAGGAGTTGAACATCGACTTGCTCGTGACCCAGGTGTACAGCGGCCACTGCGGGGTGATCTCGCCGGCGGCGAGGGCGGTCCAGTGCTGGTGGGAGTCCTTGGAGATCCGCGGGTCGACCAGCATCGGGCGGAGCAGCGCGACGTCGGTCACCGTCCACGCCTCCACCCCGCCGGGCAGCGTGACGCGTGCGACCGGGCCCGTCGCGCGCAGGCGGGCGGCTTCCTCGAGCACGGCGCCGCCGGCGGGATCAAGTACCACGGTCTCCACGAGCATTCCTCCTGATCAGGTCCAGAAACGGTGGCCTCAGTCTTTTCCGGGATGCCCGCTTTGTCCATACCGGAAGTGGTTGAATATTTCAGTAGCATCGGGTGCTACGAAATCGGACTATCATCCGCGACGTGACATCACAGCTGATGGTGGACCTCGTTCCGGTGGGCGAGGACGTGCTCGAAGACCTGCTCGCCCTGGCCGTCGCCGAGGCCCAGCCCGGCGAGGTGATGCCGCCCGCCTCCGGTGAGTCCCCGCACGAGGCCCGCACCACGTGGACCGAGCTGCGCAAGGGCGCGTTCCGCGACTACCACCGCCGGTGCCGGCTCAGCCCGACCGCCCCGGTCCCCGAGGTGACGTGGGCGGTCAAGGCCCGGGGCCGGATCGTGGGGGCGGCCCGCCTCGCCCTGGTCGACGGCGACCCCGGCGCACGCGAGGTCGGGCTCTGGCTCGGCGAGTCCTACCGCGGGCACGGCATCTCCGGCGAGGTGGCCTACTGGGCGCTCGCGGCGGCACGGACCATGGACGCCCGGCGGCTCGTGGCGCGCACGGTGGCGAGCGCGCGGGCGCGGCGGTCGCTGGAGCGGATCGGCTTCGAGGTCGCCGAGCGGGACGGCGGCCTGGTCGGCACCCTCGCGCTGCCCTGACCCTCGCCCGGGACGGTCGTCACGGCAGGGTGAGGTGCGCCAGCTCCTCGCGCGTGCCCGCGAAGACGTTGAGGTCGATGTACGGCTCCGCGCCGTCGTACCCGGCCAGCCGGTCGCGGTTCGAGTACTGCCAGACGGTCCAGTCCCGGCCGTCGGACAGCCGGGGCGGCCACGCAACCGACCGGATCCAGACCGGCAGGTCGGGGTAGCGGCCCGCGACGTAGCGGTCGTACGCCTCCTCGGTCGCGTACACGATCGGCGGCACGCCGTAGTGCTCCTCGATGCCCGCGACGAGCGGGTCGAGGATCGCGCACACCTCGTCGGGCGTGGGCGGGTCGTCGAAGTACGGACCGTAGAACTCGAGGTCGATGACGGGCGGGAGCGTGCCCGGGGTCGCGGGCACCTCACTCGCGAGGTGGGCAGCCTGTTCCGCGCCCGGGCTCTCGAAGCTCATGAAGTGGTACGCCCCCACGAGCAGGTCCGTCCCCGTCGCGGCCGCCCAGTTCTCCGCGAACCGCGGGTCGGTGTGCGACGCGCCCTCGGTCGCCTTGATCCACGCGAAGTCGAGGTCCTGCGTGGCGAGCACGTCCCAGGCGATCTCGCCCTGGTAGTGCGAGACGTCCACGCCCCGCACCTCGTAGGCAGCCGCCGGGATCCGGTTGGGCCAGACGGTCCCGGTCGCCACGAGCGCGCCGAGGACGGCGACGACGGCCACCCCGGCCGCCGTCGTCCACAGGCCTGTGCGCAGTGCTGACCTGGACGGACGGGGTGCGGGCGGGGTGTGCATGCCCGGAGGCTAGCCGCGAGATGCGCGTGCCGCGGTGGACATCCGTGCAGGTCGTGTGCGAGCGGCTACTCGCCCGTCGCGCCGCCCGCGATCTCGGCCGCGACGTCCAGGTGGCCCGCGTGCCGGGCGTACTCCTGCAGCACGTGGAAGCAGATCCACGCGAGCGTGGGCGGGTCCTCGGTGAACCGGCCGCCGAGCGCCCCGTGCTCCGCGAGGTCGTGCGTGGCGAGCACCTCGCGTGTCGCCTCGCCCCCGGCGTGCAGCGCCGCGAGGAGCTCGTCCGGGCCCACGCCGTCGGGCACCGTCCACGGTCCGTGGGGGTCCTGGTCCGCGTGGTCGCCCCAGGGCCGGTCGACCTGCTCGCCCAGGAATCCCCACCGGAACCAGCGGCGCTCCATGTGCACCAGGTGGATCAGGAGCTCGAGCGGCGACCAGCCGGACGGCAGCCGGGAGGCGCGCAGGTCGGCGTCGGACAAGCCACGCACCTTCCGGTCCACGGCCTGCCGGTAGTAGTCCAGGTAGGCGGCGAACAGGACCGGGGTGTCGGCGGAGTCGAGGCGGGGCTCGCGGTCGGAGAGGGGCACGTGGCGAGGTTACGTCGCCCCGCCAGGAAACCGCCGCGAAGAAAGTTGCCGAAGTGCTGTGACATCGGCGGGGTGGCCGCGTCTTCAGGGCATGACCGCGACGAAGAGCAGGACCTACGGACTGGCCTCGAACCCCTCGGAGTGGGCCGCGCACCGCCGCGCCGTCGTCTTCTCCGTGCACCGGATGTTCCCCGGGGTGGACGCCGAGCGGGCGGCCACCGAGGGGCTGGGCGAGCTGTGCCGCCAGATCGTGATGCGCGGCGCCGTCGACCGGCCCGCCGTCGTGTGGTGCGAGGCCGCGATAGCGGCCGCCGCGCGCCTGCGGGCCGAGGACGGCGCGGCGGCGTGAACCACCGGAGGTGTGCCCACTCCCCGGCGTCCACGCCGCACCCACGGATGTCGGACGCACAGGCCCGCGGGACCTGTGCGCCCGACGCGAGGATCAGCGCGTACTGCCGACCTCTGCCACGAACCGAGCGGCGCGTTCGCGCAGACCGGCGATGCGGCGGTCGGTGATCAGCTCACGCATGGCCGGGTCGTTGCCGGCCTCGGTGAACGTGGGCGTGCGCCGCACGTTGCGGGAGCAGACGAACTCGGTGCAGATCAGCGTGCCGATCGTGTTGCCGTTGCGGCCCGAGGCACCGCCGCGCTTGGCGACGTAGAGGGACACGTCCTCGGTGACCACGACGTCCTCGCACCAGGCGCAGACGCCCTTGGTGCGCTTGCCGCCCGCCTTGGCGTCGGTGGAGCGCAGCAGCACCCCGGTCGGTTCGCCGTCGAGCTCGAGCACCACGTACGCGGACAGCGGCGCCTTGCGGTCACGCCATCCGAGGTAGTCGAGGCGCTCCCAGTCGAGGGCGTCGAGGTCGGGGAGGGTCGCCTGCGCGGCCTCGCGCTTGCTCGCGTTCTGGAAGGACGCGCGGATCTGCTTCTCGGTCAGGGGGTTCATCAGGTGTCTCGGCTTCCGGTCGTACGGAAACCACCGGTCGGCGCCCGTCGTCGGGCGCGCACGACGGCGTCACGGTTCACCGACACGTGTCGGTCACCGGGCCGGCCGGCGGCAGGGCAAGGGACGATGCCGCGCCCGCCCTCCGAGCGGTGTGACCAGGTCAGAGGGCTGTAGCGCGGGTCCGGGCGCTGCCCGAGCAGGCCGAGACGGCCGCCCCGCATCCCGCGGTGTGTTCCCGCATCTCTCGCTCCTCGTGTGTGACCGGTCCGTCGGCCGGGCCTGCGTGCCGCACAGCCGACCTCTCGATGCTACGACACCGTTGCCACGTGGTACATGTGCTTTTCGGCACGTCCTGGCCGGGTCATCGCGTGGGCTGGAGCTCCGCGTTCGGCTTGCGTGCGGCCTCACGGTCGGCAGGGCCGGTGAGGTGCCCCGTGCGCCGGAGCCACCACTCGGCGAGCAGCGTGGTCAGCGGCGGCACCGACGAGGCCAGCGCCACGAGCGTCCGGAACCAGCCCCAGCGCAGCCTGATCCCCACGACCACCGTGACCACGACGAAGAGCACGAACGCCCCGCCGTGCAGGCGCCCGAACAGCCACACCCCGGCCTCGGTGGTCTCGGTGACGTACTTGAGGAACATCCCGACCAGCAGTCCCGCCCAGGTGAACGCCTCGATCCAGGCGACGACGGCGAACAGGCGGCCCAGACGGGACATCGGGGGCATGCGGGATCCTTCCGGAGGAGGGTCGGGTGTGCGCCCAGTCTGCCTGACGCCCGGCGGTGCGCCTCAGCCGGGCTGCCGCAGGCGGGACCGGACGGCGATGCCGGCGCAGAGGATCACGGCCGCCCCGCCGAGCGCCGTGGCCCAGCCGGTCTGCTCGTGCAGGAGCAGCGCCGCCCAGCCGATGCCCAGCACGGGCTGGACCAGCTGCACCTGGCTGACCTGCGCCATCGGGCCGATCGCGAGGCCGCGGTACCAGGCGACGAAGCCCAGGAACATGCTCACCGCCCCCAGGTAGCCGAACAGCGCCCAGTCGAGCGGTGTGCCCGACGGCGGCTGCCGCACCGCGGCGGCCGTGGTGAGCAGCGCCATCGGCACCGCGGCGAGCACCAGGGCCCACGAGATCGTCTGCCACGAGCCGAGCTCGCGCGAGAGCAGCCCGCCCTCCGCGTAGCCGAACCCGCAGGCGACCACGGCGGCGAGCAGGAGCAGGTCCGAGCCGCCCAGGCCGCCGAACCCGTCGCCCTGGACCGAGGCGAAGGTGATCGCCGCGACCGCGCCCAGGGCGGCCATCACCCAGAACGACGGCCGCGGCCGCTCGTGCCCGCGCAGCACCACCAGCACCGCGGTGGCGGCGGGCAGCAGCGCGATCACGACGGCGGCGTGACCGGCCGACGCGGTGGTCAGTGCGAACGACGTCAGCACCGGGAAGCCGACGACCACGCCGGCCGCGACGACCGCGAGTCGCGCCCACTGGGCGCCGCGGGGCCGGCGCTGCCGCGTGACCGCGAGCGCGGCACCCGCCAGTACCGCGGCCACGACCGCGCGCCCGCACGCCACGAACAGCGGCGACATGGCGCCGGAGCCGACGACCACGCGGGTGAAGGGGAGGGTGAACGAGAAGGCCAGCACCCCCAGGAGCCCCCACCAGAGACCGGCGCGCGAGGCCGATAGCGGGTGGTCCGTCGGGAGGGTAGCGCTACTGTTGGCTGTCATGTATGACGATAGCAGCGGACGGATCGTCGCCGGCCTGCGTGACTGGATCGCGTCCGCGGCGCCCGGCGCGCGCCTGCCGTCCAGCCGGGAGCTCGTGGCCCGCTACGGGGCGAGCCCGGTCACGGTGCAGAAGGCGCTGCGCACCCTGGTGGCGCAGGGCGTGGTGGAGACCCGGCCGGGGATCGGCACGTTCGTGCGGGCCGTGCGGGTGGCACGCCCCCACGACTTCGCTTGGCAGACGGCGGCGCTCGGCCCCCGCCGGCAGCCCGCCCAGCAGCTCTCCCGGGCTCAGCACACCGTCCCGAACGACGTCATCGCGCTGCACTCGGGATACCCGGACCGCGAGCTGCTGCCCGAGCGGCTGGTTCGCGCGGCCTTCACCCGGGCGGCACGCAGCGACGCCGCTGTGACCCGGTCGCCCGCCGCCGGCGTCCCGGAGCTGCAGGCCTGGTTCGCGGCCGAGGTCGGCGGCGCGTCACCGGCCGGCGTCGCCCCGCCGGCGCCGAGCGACGTCGTCATCTTCCCCGGCAGCCAGAGCAGCCTCAGCATCACCTTCCGTGCGCTGGTCGGCGCGGGCCGGCCGCTGCTGGTCGAGTCGCCCACCTACTGGGGCGCCCTGCTCGCGGCCGACCAGGTCGGGGTGCGGGTCGTCCCCGTGCCCAGCGGACCCGAGGGTCCGGACCCGGAGGCGCTCGCGCGCGCGTTCGAGCAGACCGGCGCGCGCGCCTTCTACGCGCAGCCGCACTTCGCCAACCCGACGGGAGCCCGCTGGTCGCCCGACCTGTGCGACGAGGTGCTCCGGCTGGCCCGGCAGCACGGCGCCTACGTGATCGAGGACGACTGGGCGCACGACTTCGGCATCGCCGAGGACGTGGTGCCGCTCGCGACCCGCGACGACAACGGCCACGTGGTCTACCTGCGCTCCCTGGCCAAGAGCGTCTCGCCGGCGGTGCGGGTGGCGGGTCTGGTCGCCCGGGGCCCGGCCCGGGACCGCATCCTCGCCGGTGCCCAGGCCGAGTCCCTGTACGTGAGCGGCATGCTGCAGGCTGTCGCGCTCGACGTCGTGACGCAGCCCGCCTGGCGCACCCACCTGCGCGGGCTGCGCCAGCAGCTCGCCGGCCGGCGCGACCTGCTGCTCGGCGCGCTGCGGGAGCACGTCCCGGACGCGCGCGTCGAGGCCGTACCCCGGGGCGGCCTCAATCTCTGGGTCCGCCTTCCCGACCCGACGGACGTCGCGCGCCTGGTCCGGGACTGCGAGGCGGCGGGCGTGATCATCGCGGCGGGCGACGAGTGGTTCCCGGCGGAGCCGACGGGCGCCTACCTGCGGCTCAACTACTCGGGCCCGAACCCGGGCGCGTTCCCGGAGGGCGCCCGCGTGATCGGCGAGATGCTGGCCCGACAGGGGTGAGCCTGGCCCGGCGACCAGGCACCTGCTGCCACGCCGGCCCGGTTTCCGGCAGCAGATGCATGGTCGACGGGCCGACGCCTACTTGGCCGGCAGCGTCCGGGCGAAACCGACCCCGCGCCGCACCCAGATGATGAGCTCCGCCTCGGTGGCCACGGCGGTTGCCGGGACGTCCAGCCAGCCCGCCATGGTCCGGGCGCCCATCACCGCGCGCCCGGCGGCCGTGGTGCGGGCGAGCTCCTCGGCGGCCTCGGCGCCGACCCGGACCAGCAGGCCGTCGTCGCGCACCGCGACCGCGAGGTTGCCGCCCACCAGGAACGACAGCCCGCCGAACATGTGCTTCTCGGACAGCCCGTCCTCGCCGGCCAGGGCATGTCGGATCTCGTCGGCCAGGACCCGGTCGTACGCCATGCCTGCGAGGCTACGCCCGCTGCGGCCGCTCCAGGCGGAACAGACGCACCTTGCGGCCCGACGCCCGCTCGTAGCCGCGGTAGCCCGGCCACTGCCGCTCGATCTGCGCCCAGATCGCGTCGCGCTCGCCGTCCTCCACGAGCGTCGCGTGCACGGGGATGTGGCGGCCACGCACGCTGATGCTCGCGTCGGGGTGGGCCAGCAGGTTGTAGGTCCACGCGGGGTGCCGGTCCTGGGCGAACGCCGAGCCCGCCACGATCGCCCGGCCCGGGCCGTCGGGCGTGTACATGAGGTAGGTGTCCCGTGGCTTGCCGGACCTCGCGCCCCGGGTGTGCAGCACGAGCGACGGCACCAGCAGCGCGCTGATCTGCAGGCGTCCGCCGGAGCACCAGGCGAGCACGCGCTCGGCGGGCGGCAGCACCACGGGGCCGACGGCCCGGAAGAACCGCGTACGGGTGAGCGGGGCGACGGCCGAGCGGACGGCGTGCAGCAGGCTGGACATCTGCCCATGATCTGACGCGTGGGCGGAGTCGGCAGCACGATGCGCGGTAGCGTCGCGACCGGCGCTCTCGTGCGCTTCCCCGACCGACGCCGCCTGGAGGAGTCATGACCATCACCCACGAGACCGTTGCCGCACCGGACGGCGTCGTCGCGCCGCGGTTCCGCCCGCCGGCCGGTGCGTCGAGCGCCGCGTCGGTGTCGCTCGACGGCGAGTGGCGGTTCCGGCTGTTCCCGCACGCCGACACGGGTGTCGACCGCGCGGAGCCCGGCGAGGACTGGGACCGGCTGGCCGTACCGGGGCACTGGCAGCTCGCGCGGGCCCCGCACGCCTGGCCCTACGGCGTGCCCGAGTACAACAACGTGACCTTCCCGTTCCCGATCGAGCCGCCGCACGTGCCGGACGACAACCCGACGGGCGAGTACCGCACCACGCTGCGGCTGCCCGCCGACTGGCCGGACGGCGGCCGCACCCTGCTGCGGTTCGAGGGTGTGGACTCGTGGTTCCAGGTGGCGCTCGACGGCGAGCTGCTCGCCACGTCGCACGGCTCGCGCCTGCCCACCGAGATCGACCTGACCGACCGGCTACGGCCCGGCACCGACCACCTGCTCGCGGTGCGGGTCACCAAGTGGTCGGCCATGTCGTACGTCGAGGACCAGGACCAGTGGTGGCTCTCCGGCATCTTCCGGAGCGTCTCCCTGGAGCACCGGCCGGACGGCGCGCTCGACGACGTGCGGGTGCACGCCGCCTACGACCACACCACCGGTCAGGGCACGCTGCGGGTGGACGCCTTCACCGTGGGTGCGGGCGCCGCGGGCGCCGCCGGCGCCGGCCGGGACGCTGTCGCGGCCCGCGTCACGGTGCCGGAGCTCGGCATCGACGCGGCGTCCGGCGAGGAGGTCCGGGTGGCCGTCGAGCCGTGGAGCGCCGAGCGCCCGCGCCTGTACGACGTCGTCGTCGCGACGGACACCGAGACCGTGACGCTTGCCGTCGGCTTCCGCACCGTATCGATCGAGGACGGCGTGTTCCTCGTGAACGGGCGGCCCGTCAAGCTGCGCGGCGTCAACCGGCACGAGTTCGACCCGCTGCGCGGCCGGTCCGTGACCCCGGAGCGCATGCTCGAGGACGTGCTGCTCATGAAGCGGCACCACATCAACGCCGTCCGCACCAGCCACTACCCGCCGCACCCGCACTTCCTGGACCTGTGCGACCGTCACGGGCTCTACGTCATCGACGAGAACGACCTGGAGACGCACGGCTTCACCGACGACCGTGGCTGGGAGGGCAACCCGGTGAACGACCCGGACTGGACCGAGGTGCTGGTCGACCGGGTCACCCGGATGGTCCGCCGCGACGGGCACCACGCGAGCATCATCCTGTGGTCGCTCGGCAACGAGGCCGGTGGCGGCATGAACGTCCCGGCCATGGCGGACGCGATCCGTGCGCTGGACCCCAGCCGTCCGATCCACTACGAGGGCGACTGGTCCAGCGAGCACGTGGACGTGTACTCGCGGATGTACGCCGAGACCGGGTACGTGGACCTCGTCGGGCAGGGCATCGAGCCCGCGCTGGAGCGTGCGGACGCCGACGCGCGCCGCCGGGGCATGCCGTTCCTGCAGTGCGAGTACGCGCACGCGATGGGCAACGGTCCGGGCGGCCTGTCCGACTACGACGCGCTGTTCGACCGGTACCCGCGCCTGATGGGCGGGTTCATCTGGGAGTGGATCGACCACGGCCTGACCCGCACGGACGCCGACGGCACCCCGTTCTCGGCGTACGGCGGCGACTTCGGCGAGCGGTTCCACGACGGCACGTTCATCGCCGACGGCCTGCTGCTGCCCGACCGGACCCCGTCGCCGGGCCTGGTGGAGACGGCCGCGGTGTTCGCGCCGGTCCGGATCGACGCGCAGCCGGACGGCACCCTGCTGGTGCGCAACCGGTACGCGTTCCGGGACACGAGCCACGCCGAGCTGCGGTGGACGCTGCACCGCGGCGCGGAGGAGCTCGCCTCCGGCGTCCTGGACCTGGTGCTGGGCGCCGGGGCGGAGACCGTGGTGCGCCCGCCCGCCGACCTGGTCCTGCCGGAGCCGGGTGACGCGCCCGTCTGGTGGACCCTGCGGGCGGTACAGCAGAAGGCGGACGCGCTGGAGGAGGCGTGGCTCCAGGAGGGCTTCGTGCTCGGCGCGGGGCAGCTCCTGCTCGTGGAGCCCGCGCCGCTGGCGGCGCCGTCCGGCCGGGTGACGATCGAGGACGACGGGGGGTACGTGGCCGGTCCGGCGCGCTTCGACCGCCGCGGCGACCTCCGCTCGCTCGCGGGCCGCGAGATCCACGCGTTCCGGTTCGACGCCTGGCGCGCGCCGACCGACAACGACCGCCGCGCCGGCATGTGGCGCGGGCTGTCCGACGCCGAGGTGTGGCGCAGCACGAGCCTGCACCTGCTGGCCGAGCGCAAGGCCGGGGTGGCCGTGCGTGAGGACGGCGCGCTGGAGATCGACGCACGGATCGCGGGCCCGACGACGCGCGCGGGCTTCGCCACGCGCTACACCTGGCAGCCCGTCACCGACGCCCCGGACGCCGTCGACCTGGTGGTCGACGTCCGGCCGAAGGGCCGCTGGCCGGAGAGCGTCGCGCGCCTCGGCGTGCTGCTCGCGCTGGACGAACCGCGTGCCGCCGACGCGGGCGTGCGCTGGACCGGTCTCGGCCCGGACGAGTCGTACGCGGACTCGAGGGCGGCCGCGCTCGGCGGGGCGTGGGAGCACTCGGTGGCCGAGTGGCAGACCCGGTACACGCACCCGCAGGAGAACGGCGCGCGGCGTGGCGTCACGAGCGCGGCCGTGTCGTTCGCGGACGGCTCAGGCCTGCGGATCGACGCGGGCGAGGTGACGGTCGGGGGCCGGCCGCAGGTCGGCTTCGAGCTGTCGCTGCGGCCGTGGTCCGACGAGGCGCTCGACCGGGCGGCGCACCCCCACGAGCTGGTGCCGGACGGCCGGCTGTGGCTGCACGTCGACGCCGCCCAGCACGGTGTGGGCAGCGCGGCCTGCGGGCCGGGGGTGCTGCCGAACGCCCAGCTGCACGCCGCGCCGGTCCGGATGCGGCTGCGCCTCACGGCGTTCTGAGCCGCTGCGCGGCGCCGTCGGACGCGCTCCGCGGACCGCCCGGCCAACCACTGAGTGAGCACCGTGCCCGCCCCGCTCGTCGGGGCGGGCATGATGTATACAAGAGCGGCTGGACAACGACGACGAGGAGAACCGCTGTGAAGATGGGCTTCCGCTGGTACGGCGAGGGCAACGACACCGTGACCCTGGATCACGTGCGCCAGATCCCTGGCGTGGAGACCATCGTGTGGAGCCTGCACCACAAGCAGGCCGGCGAGGTGTGGGAGCAGGCGGAGATCGACGCCGAGATCGCGAAGATCACGGGCCTGTCGGACGCGGCCCGGGCCCAGGGCATCACGAAGACGTTCGACGCCGAGGTGGTCGAGTCCGTCAACGTGCACGAGTCGATCAAGCTCGGCCGCACCGTGCTCGGGCTCAGCCGCGACGAGGCGATCGAGAACTACATCACGACGGTCCGCCGCCTCGGGCAGTCGGGCGTCAAGGTGGTCTGCTACAACTTCATGCCCGTCTTCGACTGGCTGCGCACCGACCTGTGGCACCCGCTGCCCGACGGCTCGACCGCGCTGTTCTACGAGAAGGCCGTGGTCGACAAGATGTCGCCCGAGAGCCTGATCGCCGACATGGAGGCGAACACGCACGGGCTCACCCTGCCGGGCTGGGAGCCGGAGCGGCTGGCGAGCTTCAGCGAGCTGAACGCGGCGTACGAGGGCGTGACCCACGACGACATGTACGCCAACTACAAGTACTTCCTCGACGCGGTGATCCCCACGTGCGAGGAGGTCGACGTGAAGCTTGGCGTGCACCCGGACGACCCGCCCTTCGACGTCTTCGGCTGGCCGCGCGTGGTCTCGACCAAGGAGGGCATCGCGCGGGTCCTCGACCTGAACCCCAGCCCGTACAACGGCCTGACTCTTTGTCTGGGCAGCTTCTCCGCCAACCCGGAGCAGGACCCCGTCGACGCGGTCAGGACGTTCATGGACCGCATCCACTTCTCGCACGTGCGCAACATCAAGCACTTCGACAACGGGGACTTCACCGAGGTCGCGCACCGCGCGTGCGAGGGCAGCGTCGACACCACCGGCATCATGAAGGCGTACGCCGAGGCCGGCTACGAGGGTTACATCCGGCCCGACCACGGCCGGCACCTGTGGGACGAGAACACCACGAACAAGCCGCGCCCCGGGTACGGCCTGTACGACCGGGCGCTGGGCATCCAGTACCTGCTCGGCGCCTGGGACGCGTACCGCTACCAGGGCTGATATTCCTCGCCCGGGGTCGCCCGCGCTGTCATCATCCAGGGATGGAGAGCAGCACGGGGCCCCGGGCAGACGGCGGGACGACGCCCGGCGGCGGTCTGTCGCCGGACGCCACGCCGTCGGGAGTGGCCGTCGTGCCGGACGCCGCGGCCGCACCGGTCGCCGCCGTCGCCGGCGCGGCGTACGCCACGTGGGGACAGCGCGTGGTCGCGGCGATCCTCGACGACGCGATCCTGGCCGGGGTCACCTGGCTCGCGCTCGGGTCGGGTTTCTCACCCGTCACGCTCACGCCCGTGTTCGCCGCGGCCGGCACCGAGGCGTGGGGGCGCGGCCCGCTCGTCCTGATCCCGCTCGCGGCTCTCGGGGCCCTGCTCGTGCTGCAGGGCACGACGGGCTGGACGCCGGGCAAGCTGGTGCTGGGCATCCGTGTCGTCCGCGAGGACGAGCACCGGCCGGCCGGGCTGTGGCGGACAGCGGCACGCTGGGTGCTGCACGTGCTCGACGCAGTCCTCCTGGTCGGCTACCTGCGACCCCTCTGGCAACCGAGGCGGCAGACCTTCGCCGACTCGATCGTGCACACGGTCGTGGTGCGTGAGCACCTCGGCCTCCCCCGGGGGCGGCGCGTCGCCGTGTACGTGGCGGCGGGCGTGACCTGCCTGCTCGGGCTCGGCTACAGCGTGCCGATCAGCAGCATCAGCAGCCAGAGCCTGGTCGGTGATCCCCTGTGCGAGCTGCAGGGCCCGGGACCGGCCCTGACCGGCGGTGCGATCACACCGGTCGCGTCCGTGTCGGTCGACCAGGACCGCCGGCTGTGGACCGTCCGGGAGACCCGTACGGTCAGCCCGGGCGCGACGCTCGCATGGACCAGCGACCCGTCGGCGCGCGGCACCGGGTACCGGGTCGAGCTCGACGTCCGGCCGGGACCCGGCGAGGAACCGCTGGTCTCCCGGTCCTGGGCCATCGGCACGGGCAGCGTCGACACCTGGGCGCACGACGCCGGGTTCACGCACACCCGGACCGTCGCGGACGACGAGGACCGGCACCACGCCGAGGTCGCCGTCGTCGCACCGCGCCCCGGCCTCGACGTCGATGCCGGCACCTGGTTCGACGTGCGTGTCCTCGCCGACGGCGAGGAGCTCGCGGCATGCGGCGGCGCGGCCGCCTGGGCCGCGCCCTAGCCCGGCGCGCCCTACCCTGGCCCGCTCCCGGCGGCGAAAATCCCGTGGTCCTCGCCGCCGGCACGGTCCACCCTGGGTCGTATGGAACCTACGGAGCACGAGACCGAAGCACCAGCGGCCCGGTGGACCGGGTCCACCGTCTTCCCCGACATGTGGGTGGACCCCGACGACGACCCCCGCGAGACCGACGTCCCGCCGGGTGACGAGCGCGCCATGCTGCTCGACTACCTCCGCTACTACCGGCTCACCGTGGAGCTCAAGTGCCAGGGGCTCGATGCCGAGCAGCTCGCCCGCCGCTCCGCGCCGCCGTCCACCATGTCCCTGCTCGGGCTGGTGCGACACCTCGCCGACGGCGAACGACACCTGCGGCGGGTCCTGGCCGGCGAGGACGCGCCGCCGCTCTACCGGACGGACGACGACCGCGACGGCGACTGGACCGGCGCCGTCGCCGACCCCGCCGTGGCCGAGGACGCGTGGCGGCAGTGGCACACCGAGATGGCGGCCACCGACCGCTACCTCGACACGGTGACCGACCTCGAGAGCTGGAACGTCGGCACCTCCGACCTGGGGCCCGACGGCGGCGACCTCCAGGTCCGGGACGGCATCGTGTCCCAGATCGTCGAGTACGCGCGGCACTGCGGGCACGCCGACATCCTGCGCGAACGCATCGACGGCCGCGTGGGCCAGTGACTGCCCGGGGGTGATGTCCGGGCCGACCTCCGCCGGCCGCTTGCGCGCCCGCACGACGGTGGCAGCCTGGAAATGTCCGGCGCTCCCGACGGGAACACGCCGTGCGGTCGCCGGTGATCACGAAGGAGTGAGACAGCGATGGTCAACGTGCGAAATGTGCTGCCGACGTTCGCGGCGAACGACATCGACGCGGTGCGGGCGTTCTACGCCGACACGCTCGGCATGAGCGTGTCGACCCTGGACGAGGGGGCCGGCATCGTGCTCGACCTCGGCGACGGCGCCGCCGTCTTCGTCTACCAGAAGGACGACCACGTCCCCGCGCCGTTCACCGTCATGCACCTGACGGTCGACGACGTCGACGAGGCGGTCGACGAGCTCGCCGCCAAGGGCGTGACCTTCCAGCACTACGAAGGGTTCGACCAGGACGAGAAGGGCATCGTGCGCGGCTTCATGGAGGGAGGCGACGGCGCCTGGTTCACCGATCCGGCGGGCAACATCATCGGCCTCGCCGACGGCGGCGGGATGGAGGCGTTCCTCGAGAATCCCGGCGGCTGACCGGGTGTGACCCTCGCTGACCACGCGGCACGCGTCATCGAGGTGCTCGAGCGCGCGAAGAAGAACGGGCCGGTGATCCTCGTCGGCCACAGCCGGGCCGGCATGCCGCTGACCGCCGTGGGCAACGCCCGCCCCGACCTGGTCGACCGGATCGTCTACGTCTCCGCCTGGGCACCCGTCGACCTCGACGCGGCCGGCTACTACGCCGCACCCGGGCATCCCGCCCGCGATGGGCCGCGTGCGGCGGCCGAGGTGCTGGCCGGGTCGGCGGCGGGGTTCAGCGGGGCGCCCGCAGCAGACTGAGCTGGAGCGCGACGGCCCCGGTGACCCGGGGTTCGTCGTCGGTGGCGAGCAGGTCGAGCAGGGCGCCCCGGAGCACGGCGAGCGCGAGGGTGCGCCGCGCCGCCCCGTCGGGGGCGTCCCGCTCGGACGCGGGCTGGCGAGCGGCCAGGACCGTGAGCCAGTCGTCCACCGTGGTGCGCGCGAAACCCGCCCAGGGCCCGTCGGGCTCCACGAGCGAGCGGGCATAGGCCTCGGCCCACAGGCGCAGCAGGGGCCGGTGCTCGGCGGCGGCCAGCCAGGACCAGACCAGCTCGACGGCTCCGGCCAGGTCGGGGGGCGCGGCGCCGTCGGCCGGGTCGAGGCGGGTGAGGAGCGCCAGCTCGTCCGCCCGCGCCCGGCGCAGGAGCGCCCTGATCAAACCGTCCTTGCTGCCCCACAGGAACATCAGCACGCGCGGGCTCGACCCGATGGCCGTGGCGAGGGGCCGCAGGGAGAGGTCGGCCAGGCCGTTGGCCAGCGCATACGCGTACGCGGCCTCCAGCAGCTCGACCTGGCGTGCGGACGGTTCTGGTTGGACGTCGGGCATGCGGGTTAGCCTAGTGCTACTGAAACAGTCGTGTCAGTAGCAGCGGGAGGACAGCATGGAGCAGCGAGACCGGCGGCCCGAGGTGCGGGTGCGTCGCGCCGACCAGCCCGGCGACCTGGGCTGGGTGGTGATGGCGCACGGCGAGACGTATCACCGCCAGTTCGGCTGGGACACGGACTTCGAGGCCCTCGTCGCCCGGATCGTCGCGGACTACGCCGCGGACCACGACCCCCGGACCGAGGCGGCGTGGATCGCCGAGGTGGACGGCGAGCGAGCCGGCTGCATCTTCCTGGTGGCCGGCGGCACGCCCGGCGTCGCCCGGCTCCGCATCCTGCTCGTCGCGCTGGAGGCCCGCGGGCTGGGGCTGGGCCGCCTGCTGGTCGGGGAGTGCCTGTCGTTCGCGAGCGGGGCCGGGTACGAGCGCGTGACCCTGTGGACCAACGACGTGCTCGCGTCGGCCCGGCACATCTACGAGACCGTGGGCTTCACGCTCGCCGACGAGGAACGGCACCACAGCTTCGGGCACGACCTGGTGGGCCAGAACTGGGTGCTGGACCTGCCGCGGGCGGGATGAGCCGCGGCGGGGTAGGGGCGCCGGCCCGGCGCCGGTGGCCGGGTGCCGCTCACGCCGGCCAGATCCGTAGGGTCGCGGCGCGGGCCGCGGGTCCGACGGCGAAGGACGCGAACGACCCGTACTTGCTGCGGTAGGCCGCGTCGACCGCCGGCGCGACGTCCGCTCTCGCGGGCTCGAACCGCACCGCGACGGTCTCGCCGGCCACCCGGACCCGTCCCGAACCATGGCTGACCGCGGCGCGGTACCACTGCGACGTCGTGCCGCGCTGCGACCGGACGTAGAGCTCGCCCTCGACTAGGACCATGCCGACCTCGACCTCCGGGGCGACGGCGGCCTGCGGATCGAGCGGGCCGGCCGAGAGGTACAGCGCGGGCGTGTCGCGGAGCGCCGCGGGCGTGGGTGCGGTCCAGGTGGTCATCGTGCGTCCGTCGCGGTCGCCGTCGCCGTGGCCGTGGTGCCGGCGTCCGCCGTCCAGGAGGCCAGGATGCGCAGCGCCTCGTCGGACGGCGAGCCCGACTCGGCGGTGAGCACCATCAGCCGTTGCCCGCTGCCGTCCGGGCTGGACCAGGTGTCGCAGTCGAGCGTCAGGTCGCCGACCACGCGGTGCCGGTACTGCTTGGTGCCGTACGTGGCGCTGTTCACGCGGTGCTCGGCCCACCAGCGGCGGAAGTCGGGGTCGACCACGGCGAGCTCGCCGACCAGCCGGGCGAGCTCGGGGTCGTCGGGATCGGCGGCGGCCTCCATGCGCAGCGCGGCGACGGCGTCCCGCGCGTCGTGCTCCCACCGGACGTGGAGCGCGCGAACGGTCGGCTCCGTGAAGAGCAGGCGGACGTAGTTGCGCCGTGCGGCGGGGATCTCCCCGAAGTCGACGAACAGGGCCACGGCGGCGGCGTTCCAGGCGAGGACGTCCATGCGCTTGCCGAGCACGATCGCCGGCGTGTCGGTGAGCCGGTCGAGCAGCCGCCGCATCGCCGGGCGCAGGGCCTGCCGGGCCCTGCGGCGACGCGGCCGGGCATCGGCCTTGCCGGCGATCTCGTAGAGGTAGCGCTGCTGGTCCTCGTCGAGGCGGAGGGCCGACGAGAGCGTGGCGAGGACCGAGGCGGACGCGGCGACGCGGCCCTGTTCGAGGCGGGTGTAGTAGTCGACGCTGATCGCCGCGAGCTGGGCCACCTCCTCCCGGCGCAGCCCGGGCACCTTGCGCCGGGACAGGGTCTCGGGGAGGCCGGCGGCGTGGCGGTCGAGCGCGGCCCGGCGTGCCTTGAGGAACGCGCCGAGCTCGTCCGGGTCGACGGGTGGGGTCATGGGGACCATTCTGCGAGCGGCCGGGGCGGTGTGGGAGGGCAGGATCCTTCCCCGGGAAGAACCCGACGCTGTTGCGGTGCGAGCGGGGGCCACAACCTGGTCGCATGAACCGCACAGACGTCACCTTCGACAGCGCCGGCATCCCCCTCGCGGGCCACCTCTACCTTCCGTCCTCCGCCGCCGCGGCCGCCCCGCTCCCCGCGGTCGTGGTCGGCCACCCCGGGACCGGGGTCAAGGAGCAGACCGCGGGGACGTACGCGGCGCGCCTGGCCGAGCGAGGCTTCGTCACGCTCGCCTTCGACGCCGCCTACCAGGGCGAGAGCGGCGGACAGCCGCGCGGGCTCGAGGATCCCGCCCACCGCGTCGAGGACCTCAAGGCGGCGGTCTCGTACCTCGGCACGCGCCCCGAGGTCGACGCCGGGCGGATCGGGATGCTCGGCATCTGCGCCTCCGGCGGGTACGGCATCGCGGCGACCGCGGGCGACCACCGGGTGCGGGCGCTGGCCACCGTGAGCGGCGTCGACGTCGGGCGCCAGTTCCGCGAGGGCGCCGACGGCTCCCAGCCCCCGGCCGTGGTCCAGGGGATGCTCGACGCCGCCGCGGCCGCCCGTACCGCGGAGGCGCGCGGCGAGGGCACGGGCATGTTTCCCGGTCTTCCCGGAGACCGCGGAGGAGGCCCGGGCGCTCGGCGGCCGGCACGGCTTCGAGGGCTTCGAGTACTACCGCACGGAGCGGGGGGCGCACCCGCGTTCCGCCAAGGAGTTCACCTGGTCGAGCGTCGACCGCATCGCCACCTCCGACCAGTTCCGGTTCGTCGGCCTGATCGCACCGCGACCGCTGCTCGTCGTCCAGGGGACGGAGGCGGTGACCAGGCACATGGGCACCCTGGCCTTCGCCGAGGCCCACGAGCCCAAGGAGCTCCACTGGGTCGAGGGGGCCAGCCACGTCGACCTCTACGACAGGCCCGAGTTCGTCGGTCCGGTCGTCGAGAAGCTGACCGCGTTCTTCACCCAGGGGCTCGCCGCCGCCTAGCTGGTGCCCCGGGCGCGACGAGGCCGTGCACCAGGACGCCGCGGTGCTCGACCCGGCGGGCGCGGGCCGGACGCACCTGGCGTTCGGCGCCGGCGCCCACCACTGCGTCGGTGAGCCGCTGGCCCGACCCTCGGGTCAGCCGCCGAACGTCAGCCGCCGACCACGCCGTGGTCGGCGGCCCGCCACGTCACGGGCAGCCGCTCGGCGTGCCGTACCCACGCCGAGGACGCCCAGGGCAGGTCGTCGGGTGACCCGGTGAGCCGTAGGTCCATGTGCCGCAGGAGCTGGTCGACGGCGGTGCGGGCGATCAGCCGGGCCAGCCGGGGTGCCGGGCAGGCGTGCGGCCCGGTGCCCCAGGACAGGTGAGAGCGGTTGTCGACCTCGTCCCACACGTCATCGGTGTGCACGGCCGGGTCCCGGTTCGCCGCGGCGATCGCCAGGACCAGGGCGTCGCCCCTGCGGATCCGGTGCCCGCCGAGCTCCATGTCGGTGAGGGCGAACCGCGGCGCGGGCGACTGGGCGATGGGGGACCTGCGCCACAGCACCTCGTCGAGCGTGCCGTCGAGTGTCAGCCGGCCGCCGGCGACCCGGGCGGCGAGGCTCTGGTCCGTCAGGATCTGGTGCAGCGTCTGCGTGATCCACGCGGTGAGGAAGATGGCCGCCGCGCTCACGGGCACGATCGAGCTGCTGGCGATCTCGCCGTCGTGCGCGAAGTTCTTGTGGACCGCGAGGTACGAGACCAGGTCCTCCCCGCCGTCCTGCCGCCGCCGGCGGATGTGCTCCAGGACGATCGCCGCCGTGTTCGCCTGGGCCTGGGCGACCTGGTCGCCGTCGCCGCTCACCACGGCCGCGGCGTCGGCCATGAGCATGGCCCCCGTCTCCAGGTCGAAGCCGAGCGTGGTGGTCATCGCGAGGAACCCGATGGGCCGGCAGTACGCCTTGACCAGGTCACCGCTCCCGGACGGGCCCATCCGGTCGATGACGCGCTCGCACATGTCCGTGGTCCGTTCGCGCACCACCCGCTCGTCGAGGCTCGCCAGGGCGTCGTCCAGCGGCTCGCGCAGCCGCTTGCGCTCCTCGCCGTCGTGGTAGAACGCCGTCGGGCGCGGCTCCGCCGGGGTGTAGATGCCGATCGCCGTGCCGGCGGGCAGCAGGTTCTCGGCGTTCCACCGCCAGTTGGCCGCGTTCCTGCTGAAGTCGAACTCGGAGCGCATCACGTGACAGTTCTCGGAGTGGCCCAGGACCAGCCACGCCGGGATCACGACGTCGTCCTTGCGCTCGATCTCGATCGGCGCCACCGGGCCCCACTGCGCGCGCAACCGCGCGTAGTGCTCCTGCGGGTCCGGGCTGCTGGTGATCTCGGTGAGGGAGGTGAGTCCGGTGTGGCTCTCCAGCGAGGCCGTGCTCCGGGACGTCTGCGGGATCATGGGCGACATCTGACCACGACCGTCGGCGCTCCGGAAGGCCTCAGGATTTCTCATCTCGAAGACCGGTCACCGTCTCGGGCCGTTTCTGCCGGGCGAAGCGAGCCGGCAGGTCAGGCCCGTCCCACACCTGGATCGCCCGCCAGATCGACGCGGCGACGGGCACGGCGAGGACGGCGCCGGTGATCCCGGCGAGCACCGTCCCCGCGGTCAGGGCGAACAGGATGACGAGCGGGTGCAGGCGCAGGGTCCGGCCCATGACGATCGGCTGGAGGAAGTCGCCCTCGAGCTGGTTCACGGCGACCACGATCGCGACGACGATCAGCGCCTCGACGGGTCCCACGGCGACGAGCGTGACCAGGGCCGCGATGATGCCGGCGAGGGTGGCGCCCACCAGGGGGATGAACGCGAGCAGGAAGACGAGCACGGACAGGGGGACGACGAGCGGCACACCCACGATCGCGAGGCCGATCCCGATGCCGACGGCGTCGACCAGCGCCACGATCGCCGTGCCGCGCACATAGCCGCCGAGCGTGCTGACGGTCGCGGCGCCCACCCGCTGCCCGCGCTCGTAGCGGTGGCCCTCGAACGGCCGCAGCAGGAACTCCCACATCGCCGGACCGTCCTTCAGGAAGAAGAACAGGACGACGATCATGATGAAGAAGCCCGCGATGAAGTCGGCGGTCTGGGAGACGCCCGCGATGGCGCCGGAGCCTACCGTGTCGGACTGCAGCAGGTTCAGCGCGGACTCCCGCACCGACGCGATCTGCTCGGCGGTGATGTCGAAGGGCAGGTTCTGGACGTACGTCTCGAGGGAGTCGAACCCGTCGAGCGCCTGCCGGCCCAGCTCGTCCCACTGATCCGCGACGGCGCGCACCACGAGCCACACGATCGCGGACAGGATCGCGACCAGGGCCAGCAGCGACACCCACGTGGCCAGCAGCGAGGGCCACCCGTGGCGGCGCAGGTACGACACCAGCGGGGAGATGGCGGCCGCCAGCACGAGCGCGATGAGCACCGGGATGACGACGAGCGTCAGGCGGGTCCCCACGTACCCGAAGACGGCGATGATCGCGACGACCGCGAGGATCTGCAGCGACCGCGTGCCGACGCGGCCGAAGCCGTCCGACCACAGCCGGGACGCGGGGCTCTCGGCGGGCGCCGCGTGCTCGGCGGCTCGGTCCGGGGCGTCCGGGCGAGCCGGGGGCGGTGTGCGGCGGCCGAAGAGACCCATCGGCTGTCCTCCTCCTAAGGGGTCCAGCACGAGCTGGATCCGGCGGCGCCGGACATGCCGACGGTATTGCGACCGCGCCCAGGTCGCGCGACGGCGCGCCCACTCCGCCGGTACCCGTGAGATCGATGAGTTCGGACCGCCACGACCGTCGACGCTGTGAGCGCGACGAGCGGAGTCAGGTATGGCGGAGATCGACGATGTCCGGCCGCTGGGCACCAGCCTGGAACGGTCCTACGAGGTGTACGTGCGCGGCCGCCTGAAGTTCCGCGTCGGTCAGCTCGTCTACGTGGCGTTCTCGCTCGACGAGTCGGTGATGGGCTTCGCCTTCCCCAAGGAGGAGCGGGCGGCCCTCGTCGCGAGCGACCCGACGACGTTCCAGCTGCCCTCCGCGTCGGACCTGCGCTTCAACTGGGTGCACGCCGACCTCGCCGCCCTGGACCCGGAGGAGGCCCGTGAGCTCGTCATCGACGCGTGGCGCATGGTCGTCCCCCAGAAGGTCGTCCGCGCCTACGACGCCGCACACCCCGCCGGCGCCGACTGAACGTCACACCTGCATGTCGACGAAGCGCTGGTAGTGGCCCTGGAAGGCCACGGTGATCACGTCGGTGGGGCCGTTACGGTGCTTGGCCACGATGAGGTCGGCCTCGCCGGCGCGCGGCGACTCCTTCTCGTAGGCGTCCTCGCGGTGCAGCAGGATCACGACGTCGGCGTCCTGCTCGATGGAGCCTGACTCACGAAGGTCCGACATCTGCGGCTTCTTGTCGCTGCGCTGCTCGGCGCCACGGTTCAGCTGCGAGATGGCGATCACGGGCACCTCGAGCTCCTTCGCCAGCAGCTTGAGCGAACGCGAGAACTCCGAGACCTCCTGCTGACGCGACTCGACGCGCTTGCCGGACGACATGAGCTGGAGGTAGTCGATGACCACCAGCTTGAGGTCGTGCTTCTGCTTGAGGCGCCGGCACTTGGCGCGGATCTCCATCAGCGACATGTTCGGCGAGTCGTCGATGAACAGCGGGGCGTCGGAGACCTTGCCCATGGTGGCGGCGAGCTTCTGCCAGTCGCCGTCGTCCATGTTGCCGCTGCGCATCTTGGTGAGCGGCACGCGGGCCTCGGCGGCGAGCATTCGCATGACGATCTCGTTGCGGCTCATCTCCAGGGAGAAGATGACCGAGGCCATGTCATGGTGGATGGCCGCATGAGATGCGACATTGATGCCCAGCACCGAGTTGTGTGTGGGGACCATCGAACGGCTCGCCAGGTAAAGGTGCGACGCATCCTCCACCTGGATGCAGCGCACGGGCACCGTTTCGATCGGCCGAACGTCGACCACGAATCGCGACGTCAGCTTGGCGGTCCCGGACCGGCGTCGAGCCTTGTGCGTGAGCCGCTTGCGCTCCAGGGCGAAGACGTCGTCCTCAGTGGTGAAGGTGATGGTGTACGCCGTCGAAGACGCCTCGGTCCGGCCGTTGACCCGCTTCTCCGACCAGCCGGTGCGGTAGCCCAGGGACAGGATCAGCTCACGTGTGTCGAGGGCCAGCCGTTTGTTGGTCACGGCGATCTGGATGCTGCCGCCGTGATTGACCGTCCCGTCGGAGTCGAGCAGGCCTGCGAGCAGAGCGCGTCGTTGATCCTCGCTCGCGCGGAGATAGCTGGTCGGGATGTGCTTGTTCTGGAGCAGATCCAGGCTGCGCAGCCGTCCGCCCATCGTGCCGTTCGTGTTGTGGCACTCCTGGCAGCGCCGGAATCCCCAACCCGGCTTGCCGCAGTCGGGGCAGGTTGGCTGCGGCGGACGGGCCATGCCGCGGGAACGCGCCGCACAGGACTTGCTGCATGCAAGCAGTGAAGCCATCTTCGGCTCGAAGGACGTGCCGCACACGATGCACTCACGTGTCTGAGTCTCGGGCTCCGGAAGCAGCATCGAGTAGGTGCGAGCAGCGCCCCTCGCCGTGCCGCGAGGTTGCGCCACGTAACCCAGGCCCTCGATCATCATCGCAATCTCGGGGTCGGCCGACGTGAACTCGGCACGCCGGGAGGTGCCGTCGCCCAGCCAGACACCCAGGGCGTAGGGGTGGATCGGCAGGGTCGCGGAGGGCAGGACGAGGGGCCGGGTGGTCGACACCGAATGGTTGGCGCGCTTGTCCGCCGTGACGGTACGCAGCGTCGCGAGGATCTCCTCGGTGGTGTGGACGGAGGACTCGGGTGCGGTACCCACCTGAACCTTGCGGCGCTGCGCGCGAGTGCTCGTCACCCACTGGTGCTGGGCATCCGCGACGATCACCGTGCCGTCGTCGAACTCCACCTCGTAGCAGGGGCGACCCAGCATGACCTCGGTCGCCGCGACCACTCGCGTCGGGGTGCCGTCCGCCGTCAGGACGAGATCGCCGACCGCGACCTTGCCCATGGTGGTCCAGCCTGAGGGCGTCGGCAGCGGGGTGTCGAGCGCCAGCGCCTTTCCCACAGCAGGCCGGGCCGCCACGACGATCATCTGGCCGCCGTGCAGGCCGTTGGTCAGGCGGTCGAAGTCGGAGTAGCCCGTCGGTACGCCGGTGAGCCCCTCACCGCGGCCCTGCGCGGCGTCGATTTCGTCGAACGTCGGCCCGATGATCTCGGCCAGCGGCAGGTAGTCCTCGGACGCGCGCCGCTCGGTCACGGCGTAGACCTCGGCCTGCGCGTTGTTGACGACGTCGTCCACCTCGCCGCCGTCGGTGGCGTAACCCATCTGCACGATGCGGGTGCCGGCCTCCACCAGGCGGCGCATGATGGCGCGCTCGCGCACGATCTTGGCGTAGTACCCGGCGTTGGCGGCCGTGGGCACGCCCGCCATGAGGTCGTGGATGTACGGGGCGCCGCCCACGCGGGCGTGCTCGCCCCGGCGCTGCAGCTCGGCGACCACGGTGATGGCGTCGGCGGGCTCGCCGCGACCGTAGAGGTCGATGATCGCGTCGTAGATGGCCTCGTGCGCAGGCCGGTAGAAGTCGTTGCCGCGGATCTGCTCGATCACGTCGGCGATCGCGTCCTTGGAAAGCAGCATGCCGCCCAGCACGCTCATCTCCGCGGGGATGTCCTGCGGCGGCGTCCGGTCGAGGCCGGGGCTCCCGCCGGAGTAGCTCGACTCGAGCTCCTCGATCGACATCCGTGCCTCCAGCCTTCCTGATCTCATGACATCCCGTGACGCCGGGGCACACGCTACGCGTGCGTCCGGTCGACGTCCTACACCTGTTCTACTCCTCGCTACCGACACTCTCGGGACGTCGGCCCCGACACGCCTTTGTGTCGTGCACGACAGCCCCGGAACCCAGATCAGCAAGCCAGCCCCGCTGACGCTAGGCCCCCGCGCACCCGAGCGCAACGAGACCTGTGGACAGGCCTGTGCACATCCATGTGGAAAGGTGGCCCAGGGCTGTGCACAGCGGGTGGACAACCCTGTCCCCAGTTGTGGATAACCCCTGTGTAAAACATCGACATGCCCGCTGACCTGCGTTGACGTAAACCCCAGCCTGTGGAGGAAAGAAAGTTGGGCGAGCCTCGCCACACCCCCGGTTCCCCGCGGTCCATCGACCGCGAGATCCTCGCCCTCGCGGTACCCGCCCTCGGGGCCCTGATCGCCGAACCCGTCTTCGTCCTCGTGGACAGCGCGGTCGTGGGGCACCTCGGCACGGCGCAGCTCGCCGGGCTCTCGCTCGCGAGCAACGTGCTGCTCACGCTCGTCGGGCTGTGCGTCTTCCTCGCGTACACCACCACCGCCTCGGTGGCCCGGCTGACCGGGGCGGGCCGGGAACGCCAGGCCCTGCAGTCCGGCATCGACGGGATGTGGCTCGCGCTCGGGATCGGGGCGGTCCTCGTCGTCGTCCTGCTGCTGGCCGCACCGCTGACGGTGACCGCCCTGGGTGCCCACGGCGACGTCGCCCACCATGCCGTGACCTACCTGCGGTGGTCCGCGCCGGGGCTCGCCGGGATGCTCGTGGTCCAGGCCGCGACGGGGGTGCTGCGCGGCCTGCGCGACACGCGCACGCCCCTGGTCGTCGCCGCCGCGGGCGCCGTGCTCAACACCGTGCTCAACGTCGCGCTGGTGTACGGCGTGGGGATGGGGATCGCCGGATCGGGCCTCGGGACGGCGATCACCCAGCTCCTCATGGCCGTCGTGCTGGGCGTGATCGTGGTGCGCGGCGCCCGCCGACGCGGCGCGAGCCTGCGCCCCCACCGGGCCGGCATCCTGTCCGGCGCCCGCGCCGGCGCTCCGCTGGTGGTCCGCACCCTCAGCCTGCGTGCGGCCATCCTGCTCACCGTGGTGGTCGCGACCGGCCTCGGCGACGTCGCGCTCGCCGGGCACCAGGTGGTGAGCTCGCTGTGGGGACTCGCGGCGTTCGCGCTCGACGCGCTCGCCATCGCCGCGCAGGCCCTGGTGGGGCACGGGCTCGGGGCCGGCGACGTCGGCCACGTCCGCGGCGTGCTGCGCCGCTGTCTGCAGTGGGGCGTGGGCGCGGGGGCCGTGATCGGCCTGCTCCTCGCGGCCGCCGGCTGGTGGATCGCGCCCCTCTTCTCGCCCGACCCCGACGTCCGCGTCGCCATCGCCCTCGGCATCGCCGTGTGCGGCGTGCTCATGCCGATGGCGGGCTGGGTCTTCGTGCTCGACGGCGTCCTCATCGGCGCCGGCGACGGCCGCTACCTCGCCTGGGCGGGCATGGCGACGCTCGTCGTCTATCTCCCGTTCGCGCTCGCGGTCGCCGCCTGGGCGCCGGACGGCGCACGCGGGCTCGCCTGGCTCTGGCTCGCGTTCGCGGGCGTCTTCATGGCCGCGCGGGCCTTGACCACCGGCTGGCGCGCCCGCGGCGACCGCTGGCTGGTGACGGGCGCGTGACGCCCGGCGCGGACGTGCCCGGCCGGGAACGGGTCAGGCCCACACCTTGAGCCGGTAACCCACCCCGCGCACCGACGCGACCTCGACGTCGCGCACCGGCGCGAGCCGCTTGCGCAGCCGCTTGACCGCGGACGTCACCGGGTCGGAGTCGCCGAGGTAGGGCAGCTGCCACACCCGCGCCGTGAGCTCGGCGAACGACCACACCCGCCCGGCCTCCAGGGCGAGCGTCGCGAGCAGGTCGAACTCCCGCGCCGACAGGTACACGCGGCGGCCCAGCGCCGTGACCTCGCGGGCGGCCAGGTCCACCAGCAGCGGCCCGGCCACAAGCGGCTCGAGCGCGGGCGGCGCGACCATCGGGATGGAGCCGGTGGCGGCAGGAACCGGACCCGTGCCGGCCCGCCTCGACTCGGCGAAGACCGGGATCGTGCCGGTCGCCGGCCGGGCGGGCGCGGGGATCGTCGCCACGGGCAGCACGGGAGACGCCGTCCACTGCGCGGGCAGGAACTCCGGGGCGGTGCGTGCCGCCGGGTCGGTGAGGTTGTCCGGGAGCTGGTCGGTCGGGTGCCCGGAGAGATGTCGACCGTAGGCCCGCTCGTCCGCCGGGCCCGGGTTGTCGAACCGCTCGGGCTGCCCGCCGAGTCCGTGCCAGGGCGCGTCCCCGGTGCGCCGCGGCGCGGTCTGCTGGCTGAGCACGGCACGCGCCCCGTCGGCGTCGGGCGTGGCGAGCACCGTGGCCCGGCCGCGGAGGAGCCGGGCGATCTCGATGATCTGGTCGGAGGGGAGGCCTACGCAGACGACGAGGCCGGGGGTGGATCCTGGTGCGGGGTCGTGCGTCATTGACTCGCCCTCCATGGTCGACCGTTCAGGCGCGGACCGGGTTAAACCTGGCCGGCGCGCGCCAGTTTGCCCCCGACTCGTACCGCTTGGGTCAATTTTTCGTTACCTGCCCGTTGCGTGGGCAATTTGACACAATCCCGCCGCCTTGACGGCTTTCCGCCAAAGATGGCAGGTTAGAGGGTGAATTCTCGGCATTTAGGTCGGGTGATTTTTCCGGATGGCCATTGACAAAGCCGACATACCCATCCCGACCGAGTTTTGACCGAGAAGTGACCTAACCCTGACCCTGATCCGACCTTGTTGCCCTGACCTGTGCCAACGACGGTTGGGGACGGCCCACGACCGTGGTCCGTCCAAGCGCACCCGATCAGGTGGGTGCGCCGGGTAATGGAGGGTTCATGCATCGCAGAACCGCGCTCGCGAAGCGCGCGACAACCGCAACAGCGGCTCTCGCGCTCCTCGCGACATCAGCACTGAGCGTTGCTCCGGCAGCGCTCGCAGCAACGTCCCCGACATCAGCGCTGCCGGTCAGCACGACCAAGACCGTCGCGACCGACCCTGACAAGAAGTTCACGAGCTTCGCCCGGGAGATGCTGACCGAGCGCAAGACCGCGGACTTCTGGGTCGTGCTCGCGGAAGAGGCGAACCTGACGGCCGCCAAGAACATCGCCGACTGGGACGAGCGCGGTCAGTACGTCTACGACACGCTGACCGCCACGGCCGAGACCTCGCAGGCCAGCCTCGTCAAGGAGCTCAAGGCTGCCGGCGTCGACTACGAGAGCTACTGGATCAGCAACCGCATCCTCGTCGAGGACGGCACGCTGGAGCTCGCCAACGAGCTCGCGGCGAGCACCAAGGTCGAGGCGATCCGCGAGACCGTGAAGCTCGACCTGGTCGACCCGGTCAAGCGCACCCCGGTCAGCGACAAGGCGCCGCAGTCGGTCGAGTGGGGCCTGGACTTCATCAACGCCCCCGAGGCGTGGGAGCAGGGCTACACGGGCCAGGGCATCGTCGTGTCGAACATCGACACCGGCGTGCAGTACGACCACCCGGCGCTCGCCCAGCAGTACCGCGGCCTGCAGTCCGACGGCTCGGTCGTGCACGACTACAACTGGCAGGACACCAGCGGCTCGGCACCCGCGCCGTTCGACGACAACGGCCACGGCACGCACACCATGGGCACCATGGTGGGCGACGACGGCGCCGGCAACCAGATCGGTGTCGCCCCCGACGCCGAGTGGATCGCCACGAACGGCTGTGACAGCTGCTCGGACTCCGCGCTGCTCGAGTCCGGCCAGTGGATCGTCGCCCCGACGAAGGTCGACGGCAGCGACCCCGACCCGTCGAAGCGCCCGAACATCGTCAACAACTCGTGGGGCTACACCGCCGCGGGCTTCATCGACGACTGGTACACCGAGACCACCGCTGCCTGGGCCGCCGCCGGCGTGTTCGGCGCCTGGGCCTCCGGCAACGCCGGCTCCGGGTGCCAGACGACCTCGTCGCCGGGTGCCAACACCAGCTCGTACTCGGTGGGCGCCTTCGACTCCTCCGGCAACATCGCAGCCTTCTCGTCGCGTGGTGCCGGCGAAGACGGCCTGATCAAGCCGAACATCGCCGCTCCCGGCGTGAACGTCCGCTCGTCCGTCCCCGGCGACGGCTACGCCGCCTTCAACGGCACGTCCATGGCGACCCCGCACCTCGCGGGCGCGGTGGCCGTGCTGTGGAGCGCCGCTCCCGCGCTCGTCGGTGACATCGAGGGCACGCAGGCGCTGCTCAACGAGGCCGCGGTGGACACGAACGACACCACCTGTGGCGGTACCGCCGAGAACAACAACGTGTGGGGCGAGGGCAAGCTCGACCTCGCCGCGCTCATCGACGCCGCCCCGATCGGCGCCACCGGCTACGTCGCCGGCACCGTGACGGACGCCGACGGCGCCCCGATCGCCTCGGCCGACGTCACCATCGACGGCGAGCGGGACCGCACCGTCACCACGGACACCGACGGCACCTTCTCCGCCCGCGTCGCCACCGGCGACTACTCGGTGTCGGCGTCGGCCTTCGGCTACCTCCCTTCGGCGCCGACCTCCGCGGTCGTCACCGAGGACGGGACCACGGACGTGTCCATCGCGCTCGAGGCCGCTCCGTCGCACGCCGTGACGGGCACCGTCACCTACGCCGGGTCGGGCGACCCGGTCGTGGGCGTCCCGGTCAGCCTCGGCAGCCACTTCGAGGACGTCGCCACCGGCGCGGACGGCACCTTCGCCTTCGCCGACGTCCCCGAGGGCACCTACACCCTGAGTGTCGAGACGGGCGGTTGTGCCGCTCCGTACGAGGGTGACGTCGTGGTCGACGGCGCGGAGGACGTGCCCGTCGAGATCACCGCGGTGACCGACGACTTCGGCTACTCCTGCTCCACCTCGACGGGTGACTACCTGCAGGGCGACACCGAGTCCTCGCTCACGGGCGACGACGTGCAGACGTCGCTCGACCTGCCCTTCACCTTCCCCTGGTACGGCGAGGGCTACGACTCCGCGTTCGTCACGTCGAACGGCCACCTGAACTTCCTGGCGGCCAGCACGTCGTACGCGAACGGGGCGATCCCGAGCAGCGCGGTGCCGAACGCGGCACTGTTCCCCTTCTGGGACGACCTGGTCCTCGACGGTGAGTCGGGCCTCTACACGGGCGAGACGACGGTCGACGGCGAGGACGCGTTCGTCGTCGAGTGGCGCAACGTCCGCAAGTACAGCCCGGCCACGGACCGGCTGAGCTTCTCGGTCACGCTCGTCGCCGACGGCACCGTGCTCTTCGGCTACGGCGACGTCTCCGACACCAGCTCGGCCAAGGGCGACTCGGCCTCGGTCGGCATCGAGAACAAGACCGGCACCGTCGGCCTGCAGTACTCGAACGGCACGCCGTCGATCTCGTCCGGTCTCTCGATCACCTACACGGCCCCCGTGCTCTCCTTCCTGGAGGGAACGGTCACCGACCAGAACACCGGTGACCCCGTCAAGGGCGCCACGGTCACGGCCACGTCCGACACGGCGACCCGCACCGCCACCACCGGGGAGGACGGCACCTACTCGGCCATCGCCCTCCCGGGCGACTACACCGTCGACGTCACGGCTCCGGACTACGAGTCCGAGTCGGGCACGCTGACCCTCGCACCCGAGGCCACCGGCACGTTCGACGCGTCGCTCGCGGCGGGTCTGGTCACCGTCAGCACCGAGTCCCTCGCCGCCACGATCCCGCTGGGTAGCACCACGACCAAGCGGTTCACCGTGAAGAACGAGGGTTCGGCGCCGGCCGACGTCGAGCTCGCCGGCACCGGCGGCGGCTTCGACATCCTGGGCACGGACGGCCTCGCGGCCATCCAGCACCCGACGGGCGAGGCCACCACGGTCAAGTCCACCAAGCCGTCGGTCAAGCTCGGCGGTTCGGGCGTGGGCGGCTCGAAGTCGAAGCTCCAGGCCGCCGGCAAGGGCACCGCGGGCGAGGGCGTCACGCCCGAGTCCATCCCGGTCTCGCCGAACGCCACGACGATCACCCACTCCGCGTCGCAGGAGATCGTGGCCGTCAACTCCGCCTCGTGCGGTGGCCTGGCGGGCACCACGGAGAACCGCTTCCTGCGGACCTTCACGCTGAGCGACTTCGGCATCGAGGACGACTTCGAGGTCTCGGAGGTGTCCTTCGGTATCGAGGAGGCCACCGCCCAGACGCTGACCGTCAACCTCTACACGCTGGACGGCGCCCTCACCTACGCCAACCTGACCTCGATCGGGACGGCGGACCTGAGCATCCCCGCGTCGACCCTGACGATGGTCTCGGTGCCCGTGACGGGCGAGGTGCCCGCGGGCTCCACGCTCGTGGTCGAGGTCGTCTCGCCCAACCAGCAGTCCAACGGCGGCGTGTTCTACATCGGGTCCAACGGTGCGGGCCAGACCGCGCCGTCGTACCTGGCCGCCACCGACTGCGGTATCTCGGAGCCGGCGACCACCGACTCCATCGGCTGGCCCGACATGCACATCGTCCTGAACGTCTCCGGTGACACCGCCGGCGGCGACCTGACGTGGCTCACCGTGGACCCCTCGGAGTTCACCCTGCAGCCGGGTCAGAGCAAGACGATCACCGCGACGCTCAGCGGCGTCGTCGCGCAGCCGGGCACCTTCACCGGGTCGCTGCTGGCCAAGGCGGAGACGCCGTACGAGACGCCGGCCGTCGACCTCTCGCTGACGGTCAAGCCGCCGAAGAGCTGGGGCAAGCTCTCCGGCACCGTGGGTGGCTTCACGCCGGACGGCGTGGTCTCGCTCGGTGACTCCGTGGTGCAGATCAACGGCAAGTACTCGGCAGTCACCCTGGTCACCGGGTCGGACGGCGTCTACGAGTACTGGTTCGACAAGTCGGAGGCCACGGCGCAGATCATCGCCACGTCCAGCGGGTACGTCCCGCAGGTCCGCTCCGCGAAGGTGACGGCGGGTAAGACCGTCGTGACCGACTTCGAGCTGGACCCGATCAAGTAGCGGGTCCCGCCTGACACGTCGGGCCCCCAGGTCACTCCGGTGACCTGGGGGCCCGACCTGTGTCAGCCGTCAGCGCTCGATTCCTTCTGAGCGCTTCCGCTGCGCTCCGCTTCGGCCGGATGCCTCGTACCTCGGCCTCCGACCTCCGCTGCGCTCCGCGTCAGCGCTCGACGTCGCCGCGGATGAAGGCCTCCAGCTGGGCGCGCCCCGCGGTGTCCTCCATCTGCACGGGCGGGGACTTCATGAAGTAGGTCGCCGCCGACAGGATCGGGCCGCCGACGCCGCGGTCCTTCGCGATCTTGGCCGCCCGCACCGCGTCGATGATGATGCCCGCGGAGTTGGGCGAGTCCCACACCTCGAGCTTGTACTCCAGGTTGAGCGGCACCTCGCCGAAGGCGCGGCCCTCGAGCCGCACGTAGGCCCACTTGCGGTCGTCGAGCCAGGCGACGTAGTCCGACGGGCCGATGTGGACGTTGCGGTCCTCCTTCTTGCCGGCCAGGGGGCCGGTGAGGTTGGACGTGACGGCCTGCGTCTTGGACAGCTTCTTCGACTCCAGCCGGTCGCGCTGCAACATGTTCTTGAAGTCCATGTTGCCGCCCACGTTGAGCTGGTAGGTGCGGTCGAGGACGACGCCGCGCTCCTCGAACAGCTTGGCCAGCACGCGATGCGTGATCGTGGCGCCGACCTGCGACTTGATGTCGTCGCCGACGATCGGCACGCCGGCCTCCTCGAACTTCGCTGCCCACTCGGGGTCGGACGCGATGAACACCGGCAGGGCGTTCACGAACGCGACGCCGGCCTCGATCGCGCACTGCGCGTAGAACTTGGCGGCCTCCTCGGAGCCCACCGGCAGGTAGCAGACGAGCACGTCGACCTCGGCGGCGCGCAGCGCGGCGACGACGTCGACGGCCTCCTTCGTGGACTCGTCGATCGTGGCGCGGTAGTAGTCGCCGAGCCCGTCGAGGGTCGGGCCCCGCTGGACCGTCACGCCGGTCGGCGGGACGTCGGCGATCTTGATCGTGTTGTTCTCGGACGCGTTGATGGCCTCGGCCAGGTCGAACCCGACCTTCTTCGCGTCGACGTCGAACGCCGCGACGAACTCGAGGTCCGACACGTGGTAGTCGCCGAACTGCACGTGCATGAGGCCCGGGACGGTGCTCGCCGGGTCGGCGTCACGGTAGTAGTGCACGCCCTGAACCAGGGACGAGGCGCAGTTGCCTACGCCGACGATGCCCACGCGGATGGAGGTCATCCTCGCTCCTTCTTCGTTTGTTCCTGCTGCGGTGCGGGGCTCTGCGCCGCGGCGCGTCCCCGCTCGGTGGAGATGAGGCTGTCGAGCCAGTGCACTTCGCGCTCGACCTTCTCGAGCCCGAAACGCCGGAGCTCGAGCGCGTACTCGTCGAGCCTCGACCGCGGGTGGGTCGTGGACTCGCGGAAGGCCTCCAGGCGCTCGGTCAGCCGGGTGCGCCGGCCCTCGAGCACGCGGAGGCGGGTCTCGGCGTCGGTCTGCCCGAACAGCGCGAACCGCACGTCGAAGTTGTCGTCCTCCCAGGCCGCGGGCCCGGCGGTGGCCAGGACGGACTGGAGGTGCTCCTTGCCCTCGGCGGTCAGCTCGTAGACCACCCGACGGCGTCCGAGGGGGATGGGTTTGGCGGTCCGGCCGGGGATCCCGGCCTTCCCCTTGCGGGGTGACGACGGTGCCGGTTCGCTCTCGGTGGTCGCGATCAGACCCCGCGTGACCAGGCCCTTCAGGGCCGGGTAGAGCGTGCCGTAAGAGAAGGCACGGAACGAGCCCAGCACCAGGTTGAGGCGCTTGCGGAGCTCGTAGCCGTGCAACGGGGACTCGTTGAGGAGGCCGAGGACGGCGGTCTCCAGCACGTCGGACCGACTACGCACGGCGACCTCCCTCCCGGAAGAACCCGGCGGGCCGGGTCAACTTCTTCTACACGATGTATCGAGTCGATACATCGAGAGAATAAGCACGGTGCCGTCGGTTGGCAATCCGCCGCGAGAACAGGGGGTTCCATCGCGGAGGTGGAAGAAATGTGAAGTGAGGGCAGACGGACTGGGTTGACCATGCGGTGAAATGTCCCGCGTGGGGTGATGTGGACGGATCCGGCTACTGCGCTAGAGGGTGAATCCCCTATGGTTTCGGGTGGTCCGCCGTGGTGGGTGCGACAACGCACACCGGTGGGCCCCGAGTCCGAACGAGGAAGAGGCTGTTGTGTCGAACTGGAGTCCCCCTCCGATCTGGCCGCAGACACCCCGGCGCCGGGAGGGGATCTGGAACTATCCCCGGCCGTACCGCACCGGGATCCGCGCGTGGATCCCGTCGTGGCGGTTCGTCGTGGGAACGCTGCTGACCGGCACGTCGCTCGTCGCCGGCGTCCTGATCTCCGCCTGGGTCAGCGTGCCCGTCCCGAACGAGCTGGGCACGGTGCGCTCCGAGACGACGACGGTGTACTACTCCGACGGCAAGCCGCTCGGAAAGTTCGCCGCGCAGGACCGCACGATCGTGGCGCTGGCCGACCTCCCGCCGCAGGTGACGCAGGCGATCATCTCGTCGGAGGACCAGAGCTTCCGGACCCACCTCGGCATCAACCCCCTGGGCATCGTCCGCGCGGCGCTCAACAACGTGACCGGTGGCGACCGGCAGGGCGCGTCGACGCTGACGCAGCAGTACGTCGAGAACTACTACGTGGGCGTGGAGTACGCGACGTACGCGAGCAAGCTCAAGGAAGCGATCATCGCCCTCAAGGTGACGCAGCAGCAGTCCAAGGACCAGGTGCTGGAGGGGTACGTCAACACCATCTACCTGGGACGTGGCGCGTACGGCGTCGAGGCCGCGTCGAAGGCGTACTTCGGGCACTCGGCCAAGGAGATGACCATCTCCGAGTCCGCCTTCCTCGCGGGCATCATCCCGAACCCGACCTACTGGGACCCGCGGCAGGGCGAGGGCGCCGAGGCGCAGGCGAAGGCGCGCTGGGAGCGCACGCTGAACCTGATGGTGGAGCAGGGCTACATCACCCAGGACGACCGGGACGCCGCCGAGTACCCCAAGCTCGTCAAGTACACCCAGGGCTCGGGCGACAACCGCACCGCGTACCTGATGGAGCAGGTGGCCAACGAGCTCGACCGGAAGGGCATCACGGCGGACCAGCTCACCACGATGGGCTACGAGATCCACACGTCGATCGACCGCAAAATGCAGGCCGCCGCGGCCGAGACCATGAAGCTGCCCGAGGACGCGAGCAAGTTCGCGCGCGCGTCGCTCACGTCCATCGACCCGGCGACGGGTGAGATCAAGGCGATGTACGGCGGTCCGGACTACTCGGTCTACCCGACCAACGCCGCGACGTTCGAGGCGCAGGGCGCGTCGACGTTCAAGCCGTTCACCCTGATCGGGGCGCTGAAGGAGGGCTTCCAGCTCAACAAGCGGTACAGCGCGGTCGACGGGACGGTGATCGAGGGCTGGAAGCAGACGCCGGACGGCCCCGACGTGCCGCTGTACAACTTCAACAACGACTCGTGGAACAGCCTCGACCTGGTCGACGCCACCGCGAACTCGGTGAACGTGGTCTACGGCCAGCTCAACAAGGACATCGGCCCGGAGACGACGGCGCAGGTCGGCTACGACCTCGGCATCCCGCAGGCCGACGACGACCCGGACACCCGGGACTGCTGCGCCATCGGCGGCAACCTGGCAAACGTGCTCGGCACCGCCTACGTGACCAACGTTGACCTGGCGCACGCCTACTCCACCATCGCCGCCCAGGGCTACCGCACCACGCCGCACCTGGTGGTCGAGGTGAAGAACGGCGAGGAGACCATCTACCAGGGGCCGAGCGCGAGCGAGGAGATGTTCGACCCCGAGGTCATGGCCGCGGCGACGTACGCGATGAGCAAGGTCGTGGAGGAAGGGTCCGGCATGCCGGCGCTGGAGCTCGAGCGGCCGGCCGCCGGGAAGACCGGCTCCTCGAACGACAACATGTCGGCATGGTTCGCCGGCTTCGTGCCGCAGCTCACCACCGTCGTCGGCCTCTACGAGTACAACACCGACGCGAACCGGTACGAGCAGATCAAGCCGTTCGGCGGCTACGAGCAGATCACCGGTGGTACCTGGCCGGTCACGGCGTGGACCGCGTACATGCTCAAGGCCACCGAGGGCATGGACGTCGAGCAGCTCCCCGAGTACACGCCGCCGGCACCGGAGCCGTCAGCATCGCCGACGCCGTCCGAGAGCGCCTCCGAGGAGCCCGAGGAGACCGTCGTGGTCCCCGACAACCTGGTGGGCCAGCAGTTCGTGGCCGCGGCGGCGGCGCTCGGCGGACTGCAGCTCGTGCCCGTGCAGGTGGACGTGGACAGCGCCGAGCCCGCGGGCACCGTGCTCGACGTCGAGCACGCGGGTGAGGAGGTCGACCGGAACTCGGAGATCGAGGTCCAGGTCTCCAACGGGTCCCAGGCCGAGGTGGAGACCACCACGGTGCCGTGGGGCCTGACCAACCGGGAGCAGGGCGACGCCGAGCAGCAGCTCCAGGACGCGGAGCTCACGCCGGTGATCCAGGAGGCGCCGTCGGACACCGTGCCCGAGGGCTCGGTGATCTCGGTGGACCCGGGCGAGGGTTCGGAGGTGCCGAAGGGCAGCGAGGTGACCCTCGTGATCTCCACCGGACCGGGTGACGACCCGACCGACGACCCGTCCGGGGACGGCGGAGGCATCTTCGGGTAGGTGGGCGGGCGGGCTCTGCCGGCGTCGGGTGAAGTACCGGGTGAAAAGACCCGAAAACCGCTGGCAGAGCCCGTTGAGACCTGTGTCTCGGACACGGGGCGTACACAGAGAAACCGCGTTTGTGCTACTTGCTGCCAACATCGATCCTCTATCGTTTCGACGGTTCAGTGCCCTCACTGGACCCTGTCCGGCGCTCTCGCTGGACCGATTCGAGGAACGAGGAAGACGTGGCGAACTGGAGTCCCACTCCGATCTGGCCGCAGACGCCCCGACGCCGGCGTGGCATCTGGAACTACCCCCGGCCGCACCGCACGGGCCTGCGCGCATGGATCCCGTCCTGGCGCGTGGTCGTCGGCACCGGGCTGACGCTGCTCTCGCTCGGCGTCGGTGTGTTCACCGCCGGCTGGATCGGCTGGGCCGTGCCGGACGAGCGCAAGGAGATCGGCTCGGAGACCACCACCGTGTACTACGAGGACGGCAAGGTCCTCGGTAAGTTCGCGGCGGTCGACCGGACGATCCGCTCGCTCGACGAGCTGCCCCCGTACGTCGGCCAGGCCGTGGTGGCGTCCGAGGACCAGGGTTTCGAGGGCCACATGGGCGTCGACCCGGTGGGCATCGTCCGGGCGTTCATCAGCAACGTGACCGGCGGCGGCCGGCAGGGCGCGTCCACGCTGACGCAGCAGTACGTGGAGAACACGTACTTCCAGCCCGGGCAGTCGTCCTACGCGGACAAGTTCCGCGAGATCGTGCTCGCTCTCAAGGTGGACAAGGAGAAGTCGAAGGACGAGATCCTCGAGGGCTACGTCAACAGCATCTACCTGGGCCGCGGCGCCTACGGGTTCGAGGCGGCGGCGAAGGCCTACTTCAACAAGCCGGCGGCCGAGCTCACCGTCTCGGAGACCGCGATGCTGGTGGGCATCATCCCGTCGCCGTCGTACTGGGACCCCCGCTTCGGCGAGGAGTCGAAGGCCGTCGCGGAGCAGAAGTGGGCCCGCGTGCTCCGGAACATGGCCGACATGGGCTACATCACCCAGGAGGAGCGGAGCTCCGCCACGTTCCCCGAGCCCATCGAGTACAAGCCGGCCTCGCGCGCCGGCCAGGTCGGCTACCTGCTGGAGGAGGTCCGCAAGGAGCTCGCCGACGAGGGCATCGGCGAGGAGGACCTCATGAACAACGGGTATGAGATCCGCACCACGATCAACTCGAAGTATCAGAAGGCGGCGGTCGACGCGGCGAAGACCATCCCGTACGACGGCGAGAACCCCGCGTCGAAGCGGCTCGGTGTCTCGATCGTGTCGATCGACCCCAAGGACGGCGCCATCCGGGCCCTGTACGGCGGCAAGAACTACGAGGAGGTCCAGTACAACTCTGCGACCGACGCGAAGGCCCAGGGCGGCTCGACGTTCAAGCCGTTCACCCTCATCGGCGCGCTCGAGGAGGGCCACGAGCTCAACGAGTACTACAACGGCAACAGCCCGATGCAGATCCCAGGGTGGACGGAAACCCCGGGCGGACCCGAGGTCGAGCTCACCAACTTCGGCCCTGAAGGTTCCGGCGGTGAGTCCTATGGCGACATCGACCTGATCGACGCGACCGCGAACTCCGTGAACACGGTGTACGCGCAGCTCAACGTGGAGATCGGGGCCAAGAAGTCGCAGGATGTCGCCATTCGGGCGGGTATCCCCGAGAAGGACACCAACGCCGAGCTGTCTAATGTGCTCGGCACGTCCACCGTGCGTGCCGTCGACCTGGCGGGTGCGTATGCGACGTTCGCAGCGCAGGGCACGCGGCACGAGACGCACATGGTCACGTCGGTGAAGAACGGCGAGCAGGAGATCTACACGTTCAGCGGCGAGTCGGCGCGGGCCATCGAGCCCGAGGTGATGACCAAGGCCACCTACGCGATGGAGCAGGTCGTCAACGAGGGCTCCGGCACGCCCGCGAAGGAGCTGGTCGGTCCTGACGGCGAACAGCGTCCGGTCGCCGGCAAGACCGGATCGACCAACCAGAACAGGTCCGCGTGGTTCGCCGGCTACATCCCGCAGCTCGCGACGGTGGTCGGGCTCTACCAGCCCACAGAGAAGGGCGGCGAGGACACCATCACGCCGTTCGGCCAGTGGGCAGGGGGAAGCATGACCGGTGGTACGTGGCCCGTCACGGCCTGGACCCAGTACATGCAGGCCGTGACCGAGGGCATGGAGGTCGAGGAGTTCCCGGAGTACACGCCGCCGGCCCCGCCGCCCTCGCCCACCCCGACGCCGTCCCCGACGCCGACGGTGTCCGACGACCCGAACGAGAAGGTGATGGTCCCGACCGGGCTCGTCGGCCAGCAGTTCGCGGCGGCTGCCGCGGTGCTCTCCGGCGCGGGTCTGAACCCGCAGCTCATCGAGGTCCCGAGCGACCAGCCCCCGGGCACCGTGCTCTCCGTGGAGAAGGAGGGCCAGGAGGTCAAGCGGGGCTCGAACATCCGGGTCGAGGTCTCGACCGGGCCGGACGAGAACACCGCCACCGTGCCGGGTGGCCTGGTCGGCGGTAACGAGAACAACGCGCGCGGACAGCTCCGGGCAGCGGGGCTCGATCCACGGATCGAGTACCAGGCGTCCGAGGACGTGGCCGAGGGCACCGTCATCTCCGTGAACCCCGAGGAGGGTGCCCAGGTGCCGGTGGGCAGCCCCGTGCAGGTGATCGTCTCGTCGGGTCCGGGCGACATCGGGCTCCCGACCGAGGAGCCGACCGGTGGTGGCGGTCCTGGAGGGGGCAACGGGAACGGGAACGGCAGCCCGTAACCATCGTCCTGATCCACACGGCCGAGGGGCCGTCTCCTGCGGGAGGCGGTCCCTCGGCCCGTGTGAGGGGGGTCTCGCGCGCTCGATTCCGCCGTTGTCCACAGGGCGGGTAGGCTTGGCCCTTGCTGTGAACCCTCCTGTCACGGAACGACCGTGACCGCTGAGACCAGAGGAGGTGGGTATACACATGCGTCAGTACGAACTGATGGTGATCCTGGACCCGGAGGTCGAGGAGCGCACCGTTGCCCCGTCGCTCGACAAGTACCTGTCGGTCATCACGACCGAGGGTGGCTCCGTCGACAAGGTGGACATCTGGGGCCGCCGCCGCCTGGCGTTCGACATCTCGAAGAAGTCCGAGGGCATCTACGCCGTCGTCGACTTCACCGCGACGTCGGACACCGCCAAGGAGCTGGACCGCCAGCTCGGCCTCAACGAGGTCGTGCTCCGGACCAAGATCCTGCGCACCGGCGACAAGTAAGTCGTCGGAACTGAACCTCCTACGCCCGCGCGAGTGTCAGTGGTTCGTGGTTGCATTCACCGCGAGCACGGACAACGCGTACGGAACGTCGACTGAATCGAGGAATTGGCATGGCTGGTGAAACTGTCATCACAGTGATCGGGAACCTGACCGGGGACCCTGAGCTGCGCTTCACCCCTTCCGGTGCGGCGGTCGCCAACTTCACGGTGGCGTCGACCCCGCGGACCTTCGACCGCCAGAGCAACGAGTGGAAGGACGGGGAGACCCTGTTCATGCGCTGCTCGATCTGGCGCGAGGCCGCGGAGAGCGTCGCGGAGTCGCTGACCAAGGGCACGCGCGTCATCGCGCAGGGTCGCCTGGTCCAGCGCTCCTACGAGACCCGTGAGGGCGAGAAACGCACCGTCGTGGAGCTGCAGGTGGACGAGATCGGTCCGTCCCTGCGCTACGCCACGGCCAAGGTCACCCGGGCCCAGCGGTCCGGTGGCGGCGGCTTCGGTGGCGGCGGCGGTGGCTACAACGGAGGCGGCGGCCAGCAGGGCGGCGGCTCCGGTGGAGGATTCAGCTCTTCCGGTGGCGGTCAGAGCAATGACGACCCGTGGGCCACGGCAGGCCCGGCGTCGTCGGGCGGCTCGTTCTCGGACGACCCGCCGTTCTAACCCGCTACCCCCAGTTCACCTTTTTTGCTCGCCCGGCCCGCCAGGCCGCGTGAGCAGCACCTGACGAAGGAGCAACACCATGGCGAAGCCTGTGGTGCGCAAGCCCAAGAAGAAGATCAACCCGCTGAAGTCCGCGAAGATCGCCAACATCGACTACAAGGACACGGCGCTGCTGCGCAAGTTCATCTCCGACCGCGGAAAGATCCGTGCCCGTCGCGTCACCGGCGTCTCCGTCCAGGAGCAGCGTCAGATCGCGAAGGCCGTGAAGAACGCCCGCGAGATGGCCCTGCTGCCGTACACGTCGACGGCTCGCTGAGGAAGGGATCGAGAACAATGGCAAAGCTGATCCTGACCCACGAGGTGACCGGCCTGGGCGAGCCCGGCGACGTGGTCGAGGTGAAGGACGGGTACGCCCGTAACTTCCTCATCCCGCGTTCGCTGGCGACCCCGTGGACCAAGGGCGCCGAGTCCGACATCAACGCGATCCGCAAGGCTCGCAAGACGCGCGAGATCGCCTCGCTGGATGACGCGAAGGCCCTGGCCTCCTCGCTGTCCGCGAAGCCGGTCGTCGTCACGGCGAACGCCGGCCCCGGTGGCCGTCTGTTCGGTGCGGTGACCACGGCGGACATCGCCGGTGCGGTTGCCGCTGCCGGTGGCCCGTCGGTCGACAAGCGCAAGATCGAGATCGGTCAGTCCATCAAGACGACCGGTGACTACACCGTGTCGATCCGCCTGCACCCCGAGGTGTCGGCCAAGATCGGCGTCCAGGTCGTCGCCGGCTGAGCTTCGGCCCAGCTGATCACCTGATCGCGAGAAGGCCCCGGTTCCCGTGAGGGAGCCGGGGCCTTCTGCTGTGCGGACGGGGGTCGGCGTCGCCGCGTTGCCGCCGTCGCGCGAAGGTGCGCTTCTACCCCGTCATTACGCCCGAAACGCGGCTGTTTTCGGGCGCAATGACGGGGTAGATGTCACACCGGCGGCGCGGCCGGGGTCGGCAGGACCGCCGCCTCGTCCGAGAGCAGCACATCCAGGGTCAGTGCGGCGGTCCAGGAGAACTGGCGGGTCCCGCGGCCGGCGCCGGTGTCGGGGTCCGTGTACTCGGGGAACCCCTGCGGCGCGGCGACGTCGAAGTGCTCGCGCAGCCGGGCGGCCAGGTCGTCCCGGCCCAGGGCCTGGACGGCGCGCAGCAGCAGCCACGACATGTTGAACCACGCCGGGCCGCGCCAGTACAGGGCGGGGTCGAACGCCGGGTCCTCGCGCGAGGTGCTCGGCAGGTACGGGCCGCCGCCGAGAAACCCGGGACCGGCGAGTGTCGCCAGCAACCGTTCGGTGCGCCGGGTCGGGATCTCGGAGCCGGGCAGATTCCCGGTTCCTCGGGAGTTGCCCGCGCCGAGCAGACCAGGCAGGAGCAGCGGGACCAGCCCGTTCACCGTCGCCCGCCGCACGCGCTCCCCGGTCGTGTCGTCGAGCGCCACGTACAGCCCGAGCTCCTCGTCCCACAGATGCTGGTCCAGCGCGGCGACGACCCGGGCGGCGGCCGCCTCGTGTGCCCGGGCCGCATGTGCACCGGCCGCCTCGTGCGCTCCGGCCCGCGCGTCGCCCCCGCCGTCGGGCAACAACACCCCGCCCCCGCCGTCGGCCAATGCAACCGCCATCCGGGCCAGGGCGACCTCCGAGACCGCCAGCAGCGTGCTGAACAGGGGACACACCATGGCGAACCCGATCGGGACGTCGTCGGTGCAGCCGGCGTCGCGATACGCCTCGGCGAGCCGGTAGTAGCGCCGGTAGTCGCGGCTGCCGGGGCGTTCGCCGGTGCCGGCATGCTGCAGGTCCGGCCGTCGGATGGCGGTCCGCGCCTCCGGTGGCACGCGGGCGAGGGCGGCGTCCCACAGGGGTGAGTTGTCCGTGCCGGTCTCCCACGGGTGCTTCGCCACCGGCGGCCCGACGGCGCCCGCGCGCGGCCCGTGCAGGTACCCGTGCCAGCGGGCGAGCCGGGGGTACACCCGCGCCAGGAAACCCTCCCGGGCGGACCCGGCCGGGTCGGCGCGGTGCACCAGCCACGCGGCCCAGGCGTGCACCGGCGGCTGCACGAGCCCGGAGGTCGCCGCACCCCAGAACGCTGCGCCGGGGGCGTAGTCGTCGTCGCGCTCCGCGTCGTAGACGATCTGCGGCACCCGCCCGTCGGCCCTCTGCGCGTCGAGGAGCGTGACCAGCTCCGCCCGGGCGCGCTCCGGTGCGCGGTGCCGGGTGCCGATCGCGACGAACGCCGAGTCCCAGCTCCACTGATGGGGGTACAGGCCGGTCGCCGGGACGGTGTGCCGGCCGGTCCAGTGGGAGTTCAGGACACGAGCGGCGGCGTCGGCCGGATCTTCCTCAAAGTCCTTGTGCATCTTTCGACAGTAGGTTAGACATAAGTGCCAGATCTACTCACTCGATGACGAGGAGAAGTTATGCTCCGGCACCACCGCGCGGCCACCGCCCGCCTGACGATCGCGGCCACGACGGTCGCGGCGGCGGTCCTCACGCTCACCGCCTGCGGCAGCGGCGGTCCCGAGTCCGACGGGATGATCACCGTCTGGACCGTCGAGACGCAGCCCGAGCGTCTCGCGATCCAGCAGGCCGCGATGGACGCCTGGGCCGAGGAGTCCGGCCTGGAGACGGACCTGGTGCCGGTCGAGGAGGACCAGGTCTCCCAGCTCCTGTCCGCCGCCGCGCTGTCCGGCGAGGACATGCCCGACGTGGTCAACGCGATCAGCCCCGGGCTGGTCCGGTCCTTCGACCGGGACGGCTACCTCGACCGGGACGCCGCCGCCGAGGTGGTCGACGCGCTCGGCGCTGACACGTTCACGCCGGAGGCCCTGGAGCTGACCAGCGACGGCGACGAACTGCTCGCCGTCCCCTCGGACGCCTGGCCGATGATGGTCTACTACCGCACCGACCTGTTCGAGGAGGCGGGCCTGGAGCCGCCCACGACCTACGACGACCTGCGCGCGGCCGCCGAGGAGCTCACGGCCGACGGGCGGTACGGGATCACGCTGTCCACCGACGCGGCCGACCCGTTCACGCAGCAGACGCTGGAGTTCCTGGCCCAGGGCAACGGCTGCGAGCTCGTGGACGACGCCGGGGAGGCGACCCTCGACAGCCCCGCCTGTACCGAGACCATCGGGCTGTACGCGGACCTGGCGGGCGAGTATTCGCCTGAGGGCTCGCAGGGCGTCGAGTCCACGCGCGCGTCGTACTTCGCGGGGCAGGCCGCGATGGCCGTCTGGTCGTCGTTCCTGCTGGACGAGATGGCCGGCCTGCGCGAGGAGTTCACGCCGTCGTGCGACGAGTGCGCCGACGACCCGGGCTGGCTCGCCGACCACACCGGCGTCGTGCCCGTGGTGGAGGGGCCCTCCGCGGGCGGCGACGGCGGGGAAGCCGCCGGCTACGTCGAGTTCGTGTCCTGGGGCATCACCGACGGTGCGGACCACGAGACGGCGGACTTCGTCGAGTACATGATGTCCGACGCGTACGTGGACTGGCTGGCCATGGCGCCCGAGGGCAAGGTGCCCGTGCGCACCGGCACGGCGGAGAACCCCACCGAGTACACCGACGCCTGGTCCGGGCTGGAGATCGGCATCGACTCCCGGCAGACGTTCTCCGACGTCTGGCCCGCCGAGGTGACCGACACCCTGGCCGCCGCCCCCGAGTCCGCGGACCGCTGGGCGCTGCCGCAGGGACAGGGCGCCATCCTGGGGCCGATCACGAGCGAGCTGCCGCTCGCCAAGGCGGCGGCCGACCTCGGGTCGGGCAGCGTCGACGCCGCCGAGGCGCAGGCGACCATGCAGGAGGCGGTCGCCGAGATCGCCGGCCGCGACTGACCATGGGGCGGGTCAGGGAGGGGCGCCTGCGCAGGGGGAGGGGCGCGCCGACGTCGAAGCTGCGCGGCCGCGAGGGCCGCGACGGGATCACGCTCGTCGCGCCGGTCGTGCTGGTGACGGCCGCGATCATCGTGGTCCCCATCGTGTGGACGGTGGTGCTGTCGTTCCAGGACGCGCGCTACGTGGACGTGGCCCGCAACGGCCTGTTCAACGAGCTCACGCTCGACAACTACGCCGACGTGCTCACGTCGCCGGCGTTCTGGCAGGCGCTGGTGACCACGGTCCAGTACTCGGTGGCGACCACCGTCGGGTCGATCACCGTGGGCCTGGTGGCGGCGCTCGCGTTCCGGGACCGGTTCCGGTTCCGCGCGCCGCTGCGGGCCGTGATGTTGCTCCCGTACGTGGCGCCGGTCGTGGCCACCACGTTCGTGTGGCAGGTGGCGCTGAACCCGCAGTACGGCGTCGTGAACGCGTTCGGCACGCAGGTGCTCGGCTGGGAGCACCCGGTCAACTTCCTCTCGGCCGCGCCCACGGCGCTCGGCACCGTGATCGTCTACGACATCTGGCGGTACTTCCCGTTCGCGTTCCTCTTCCTGGGGGCGGCCCTGACGGGCCTCAGCAAGGAGATCGAGGAGGCCGCGGTGGTCGACGGCGCCACACCGCTGCAGAAGTTCTGGTTCGTGGTGCTGCCGCAGCTCCTGCCCACGGTGGCCCTGCTCGTGCTGTTCCGCATGGTCATGGCCTTCAACGAGTTCGACGACGTCTACCTGCTCACCGGCGGCGCCGCGGGCACGCAGGTGGCCTCGGTGCGGGTCTTCGAGCAGCTCACCGGGTCGAGCGACATCGGCGGCGCCAGCGCGACCGCCGCCGTGATGGCCGTGTTCCTGGGGGTCGCGCTGGCGATCTACCTGCGCCTGACGGCCCGGCAGCGGGAGGAGAACCGATGAGCGCCGTGTCCGTCCAGAGCAGCGTGCTGCGGGTGCTGCGCGTCGTCGTCATCGTGGCCCTCGTCGCGGCGACCGTGCTGCCGTTCGTCTACATGCTGAGCCTCAGCTTCGTGCGCATCGACGACCTGCTGCGCGACCCCCTGCGGGTGCTGCCGCAGCTCGACCGGATCACCACGGAGACCTACCGCGCGGTGCTGGCCTCCGAGGAGGACGGCGGCTACGGGTTCGGGCGGTTCATGCGCAACTCCGCGGTCGTCGCCGTCGCGGCGTCTGCGCTGACGGTCGCGCTCGTGGTGCCGGCGTCGTACGCGCTGACGCGCCTGCGCTTCGCCGGGCGCTCGCAGGTCTCGTGGCTGTTCCTGGCCGTGTACCTGTTCCCGACGATCATCATCGCGGTGCCCGTGTTCGTGGGCTTCCAGGTGCTGGGGCTCGGGTCGTCCCTGGTGGGGCTGGTGATCGCGTACGTGGCCCTGACCGTGCCCGTCTCGGTGCACATGCTGCGCAACTACCTCGCGGGCATCCCGGAGTCGATCGACGAGGCCGCGGTGATCGACGGCGCCTCCCGGTTCCAGATCATGACCCGCATCACCGTGCCGCTCGCGATGCCGACCATCATGTCGACCGCGCTGTACTCGTTCATGATCGCCTGGAACGAGTTCCTGTTCGCGCTCCTGTTCCTGTCCGCCAAGCAGGACCTGTGGACCGTGTCGCTCGGGCTCACCCGCCTCGCCGACGGGCAGGAGGTCTCGAAGACGGTTCTCATGGCGGGCAGCGTTCTCCTGACCGTGCCGATCGTGATTCTGTATGGAGTGGCCGAGCGTGCCCTCACCGAGGGACTGACCGCGGGGGCAGACAAGGGCTGATCGGTCCGGGAAAGACCACGGGCCGGTCGGCCGACACGGGCCGGCAGGCCCGAGAGAACTGAGGAACGACGTGGCAGCAGGCGCGGGCGAGATCCTGCAGCTCATCCGGAGCGGGCGGGCGACGACGCGGATCCAGGTGCTGGAGGCGACGGGGCTCTCCCGCGTCACGGTGGCGCAGCGGATGGACGCGCTCGTGGCGGCGGGGATCGTGCGCGCGGCGGGCGACGCGGGAGCGACCGGCGGACGGCGCTCGGAGCGGTTCGTGTTCGACCCGACGGACTCGTTGGTGCTGGTGGCAGCGCTGGAGCTGGATTCGGCTGTACTCGCGGTCGTCGACCCGCACGGGTTGCTCCTGGCCCGCGCGTCGCTGGCCGTGGACCTCGCGGCCGGACCGGAGGCGGTGCTGCCGCAGCTCCTGGACGGCTTCGACCACCTGCTGGCCGACGCCGGGATCAAGCCCGCCGCCGTCGGCGGGGTCGCGCTGTCGGTGCCCGGCCCCGTGGACCCGCACGACCACCGCCTGTCCGACCCGCCGGTGCTGCCGGGCTGGGGCGCGTGGCCGGTGGTCGAGGCCGTGCGCGCCCGGTTCGACGTGCCGGTGCACCTCGAGAACGACGCCGACGCGATGGCGTACGGGGAGTTCACCGAGCTCGGCGCCGGGCGGGACGGCAGGCCGGAGCCGTTCGTGCTGGTCAAGGTGTCCCGGTTCCTCGGGGCGGGCCTCGTCATCGACGGACGCACCTACCGCGGGACCGACGGCGGCGCGGGCGACATCGGGCACGTCGACGTGGGCGGCGACGCCGTCTGCCGCTGCGGCCGGCGGGGCTGCCTCGCCGCGGAGGCGGGCGGGACGGCGCTGCTGCGCCGCCTCGGCGAGGCGGGGTCCGACGTCGGCTCGCTGGCGGAGCTGCGCGCGCTGGCCGAGCGCGGCGACGCCCTCGTGACGGCCGAGCTGGAGCGAGCCGCCGGACTGATCGGGCGCGTGCTCGCGGTCGTGGTCGGAGTGCTCAACCCCGCCGACCTCGTCGTGGCCGGCGAGCTCGCGGTGCCCGCCATGATCGCGGGGATCCGGGCGGGCGTGTACGCGGGTGCGCAGCCCCGGGCGACCGCGCGCCTGCGGATCCGGGCCGCCGCGCTCGGACCCGAGGCGGTGCTCGTGGGGCTGGCCCGGGTGGCGATCGACGACCGCTTCTCGGCCGAGGCCGTGGACGCCCGGCTCGGCTGACTTCGGGTCAGTAGAACCGTTTCGCGCGAGCGGGTGATCTTCGCTCCTTTACTGAGTTGTGATCAGTAAAAGCGTTCCGCGGGGCCATACCCCCGGGTAACTTCTGCGCAGACGCCCACCACCACGGGCTTCGTGCTCGCCAACGACGGCGAGCCCGGCGGGCAGGGGCGCCGGTCCGACAACTTCCGCGGGGCGACGAAGCCCGCAGAACGAGAGGCGAACCGATGACGCAGCTTCATGCATCACCGAGACCACGATCAGGTCTGGGCCCAACGATCTTGACCGCGCTGGGCGTCGCACTGCTGCTCGCCGGTGCGATCGTCGTCACGGCCTTCATGCTCCTCTTCCAGGGGCAGGTCGCGGACGGCGCCAACCGGCTGGCTGACGGCGCCGGCGAGCTGAACGACGGCGTCCAGGCCGACCTGGTCTCCGGCGTCGGCGACCTGGGCGCGGGGGCGACGGACCTCAACGCCGCCGTCCAGGACGAGGTGGTGCCAGGAGTCGAGGCGCTCGCGGACGGGGCGGGCCAGCTCGACGCCGGGGCGGGTGAGCTGCGCGCGGGCGTGATCAAGCTGCACGACGGGTCCAAGAAGATCGCGGACGGCACGGCCGAGACGGCGGAGGACGTCGCCGACCTCGCCGACGCCTCGCTGCTGCTCACGGCCGGGTCGACGAAGCTGAACGCGGGGCTTGGTGAGCTCAACAGCGGGCTCGGGACCCTCAATGCCAGTGCACCCGCGCTGGCCGACGGCGCAGAGCAACTCGCGGGCGGTTCCCTGCTCGTGGCGGCTGGTGTGGCGACGGTCAGCGATGGCGTGACCCCGCTGGACGCGGGTGCGCGTCAGCTGGCCTCCGGATCGCGAATCGTCGCCGACGGTGTCGGCGCGGTCGACTCCGCCGCGGCACAGATCGCGGGCGGTTCCGCACAGGTCCGCGACGGCAACCAGGTGCTCAACACCGGACTCTCGCAGCTCGCGGCCAACAACGGCACGATCCTCGGTGGAACCGCTGCACTCCAGACGGGCGCCGGCAGTCTGGCAGCCGGCGCGGTGACCCTCGACGCAGGGGCGGACCAGGTCGCCGGCGGTCTCGCGCAGCTCAACGCCGGCGCGCCTGCGCTGGCCCAGGGTGCACAGGACGCGGCGGCGGGTGCGGCGGACCTCAAGTCCGGTACCGCGACGGTGGCCGGTGGCGCCTCGGCAGCACAGGCCGGGGCGGGCACGCTGGCCACGAAGATCGGTGACCTCGTCGTCGGGGCGAGCAAGGTGCAGGGCGGCAACCTGGCTCTCCAGGACAAGCTGACCCAGCTCGCAGGCGCCACGGACGACCCCACGCTCAAGGCACAGCTTGAGGCGCTCGCGGAGTCGTCAGGCGGACTGGCTGCCGGCGCCGGACAAGTCAGCGCCGGAGCCTCCCAGGCGCAGGCCGGTGCGTCGGGGCTGGCCTCGTCGCTCGGTGAGCTGTCGAACGGCGCGTCCAAGGTGGCTGGCGGTGCGGAGAAGCTCGCGGACGGCACGGCTCTCGTGTCGGCCGGTGCACAGAAGGTCGAAGGCGGCCTTGCGCCCCTCACGGCCGGTGCGGCCAACCTGGCGGCCGGCTCGGAGGACCTCAAGATCGGCAGCGCGAACCTGCAGGCGGGTGTCGGACAGCTCGCTCCCGGCATCCAGCAGTACGTGGCCGGCGTCGGTTCGGCGTATGCGGGCAGCACCGAGCTTGTCGCCGGTGCGAAGAGTCTGGCGGGCGGATCTGCGAAGCTCGCCAGGAACACGCCCGTGCTGGCAGCGGGGGCCGAGACGATCGCGTCCGGAAACGCCTCGTTGGCTGCCGGCACGGGCCAGCTCAAGGGCGGCCTGCCTGCACTGTTCGACGGTGCAACGCAGGTCGCTGGCGGCAACGTTGCGCTGGCGGGCAAGACCCCGGCGCTCGTCTCCGGCGTCGAGAAGCTGTACGTGGGGTCTGGAACGGCGTACGACGGCTCCGGCCGCCTGGTCGACGGCATCATCGAGGTGCGCGACCGCGTCGTCCCCAAGGTCGAGAAGTCGCAGAAGCTGGCCGACGGGTCGGTCAAGGTCCGGGACGGGCTCAAGGACGCCCGGGTGGGCACCCGCACGCTCGTCCAGGGCACGGGTGCGCTCGACGAGGGCACCCAGAAGCTGGCCGGCGGCGCCGTCACCCTGGCCGACGGCACGCAGCAGCTCGCCGACGGTTCCGCGAAGCTCGTCGCGGGCACCACGGAGGTGGCGTCCGGTACGGCGCTCCTGTCCGACGGCACGGGCGAGCTTCGCACCAGGGTCGACGGTTCGCCGGCGGGTGCCATCGGCATCGGCGTCGTCATCTTCGCGGCGCTCGGTCTGCTGGCCGCCGTCGCCGGCCTGATCCTGCTGGGTCGGCGCCGCGTCTGACCGGTCGGCGGCGGCCTGGTGGGGCCGCCGCCGACCCCCTCCCGATCGCCGGGAACGGAACACCTGTTCCGTTCCCGGCGATCGTCATGTCACAGGGCGGCGAGCCGGCGGGTCACAGCTCGGCGAGCATCTGGTCCAGGCGGTCGATCTCCGCCATCTGGTCCGCGGCGATGTTGTTTGCCAGCTCCAGCACCCGCTCCTCGCTGCCCGCCCCGGCGACGTCCTTGCACATGGCGAGCGCACCCTCGTGGTGCTTGATCATGCCCTCCAGGTACAGCCGGTCGAACTCCGTCCCGGAAGCGTCTTCCATGGCAGCCATCTCGGCGTCGGTCAGCATGCCGGGCATGTCGGCGCCGTGCCCGTGCTCGGGCGCTCGCGGACCCGAGCCGTCCCCACCCTCCGCGGTCACGGGCACGGGGTAGTCGTTCTCCTCCAGCCAGTCGGACATGAGGTCGATCTCGCTGCCCTGCACGACGTCGATCCGGCTCGCGAACTTCTTGAGCTGCTCGGACCCGGTGCGATCCGGCGCGAGCACCGACATCTCGATCGCCTGCCCGTGGTGCCAGATCATGTCGGTCAGGAACTCGGCGTCCGCCTTCGAGAAGGGCGCCTCCGCGTTCGGTGCCCCCTCGTAGTCCTCGGGTGCGATGGTCTGCGCGGGCTCCCCCGGCTTGCCCGGCTGAACGACCACCGAGCTCGGCGTCGACACCGCCTCCGGCTCCTCGTCGGGTCCGCAGGCCGACAGCACGAGGGTCGGCGCGAGCACGGCCAGGCCGATCACGGCCGTCCGGGCGCGGGCTCGTCGTCCGGCACCTGTCAGCGTCTTCACGGGCGATCCTCTCGTACGGGCTGAAGTCGCGTCATCGACAGGTCATCGGCTCCCCTGCTCCGGGGTCGCGGCAAACCATCGGACGACGCTGACGCCGGAATCTATCAAGGTGCTGTGACGTGGGAACACCATCACCGGATGTCGCTTCCGCAGCACTACGTGACGGTTTGTCACCACCATGTTAAAGATCCCGAAACTCCTGGTCCTGAGAGGTGCCTGTGAGCAACACTGCCCTCAACCGACCTAGGAGGTGTGACGCCCGTGCGTCGTCCAACCTTTACCCGACCTCGTGTGCGGGGCGCCGCCGGCGCCGCCCTGGCAGCGATGATCGCGGCCACGGCCTTCGCGGCGCCCGTCGCCGCGGACGTCGCAGCTCCGGACGTACCCCCGGGCGAGTCCGCGTCCGAGAACATGACCCACCTGAGCAACCAGCCCAAGAACGGCGCCCTCCAGGGCACCGGTTCGGACATCGCGTTCCAGGGCAAGTACGCGTTCGCCGGCAACTACGACGGCTTCACCGTGTACGACCTCTCCGACAAGGAGAACCCGGAGCAGGTCGTGCAGGTCTACTGCCCGGGCTCGCAGAACGACGTCTCGGTCTACAAGGACATCCTGGTGCTGTCCACGGACTCGTCCCGCAGCGACGACTCCTGCGCCTCGACGTCCCTCCCGGCGACCGAGAAGTCGGCCTGGGAGGGCATCAAGATCTGGGACATCTCGAACCCGCTCGCCCCGGAGTACATCAAGTCGGTCGAGACCGACTGCGGTTCGCACACCCACTCGCTGGCGCCGTCCAAGAACGGCAAGGACCTCTACGCCTACGTGTCGTCCTACTCGCCCAACGCGACGTTCCCGGACTGCCAGCCGCCGCACGACTTCATCTCGATCGTGAAGATCCCGGTGAAGAAGCCGACGGCCGCCGAGCTGGTCGCCACGCCCGTGCTGTTCCCGGACGGCGGCTACGAGGGTGACCCGGACCGCCGTGCCTCCACGACCAGCGGCTGCCACGACATCACCACCTACGCCAAGTACGACCTGGCGGCCGGTGCGTGCATGGGTGACGGCATCCTGCTGGACATCAAGGACCGTGAGCGTCCCCGCGTGATCAGCCAGGTGCGCGACACGGAGAACTTCGCGTTCTGGCACTCGGCCACGTTCAACAACGACGCGACCAAGGTCGTCTTCACCGACGAGCTCGGCGGCGGCGGTCTCGCGACCTGCACCGGCGAGTACGCGCCGGAGCTGGGCGCCAACGGCATCTACGACATCGAGCGCGGCCGCCACGGCAAGACGGAGCTCGAGTTCGCGTCGTACTACAAGATCCCCCGGATCAACACCGCCAACGAGAACTGCGTGGCGCACAACGGCTCGCTCATCCCGGTCAAGGGCAAGGACCTGATGGTCCAGTCCTGGTACCAGGGCGGCGTCTCGGTGTACGACTTCACGGACTCGCACAACCCGCGTGAGGTCGCCTGGTTCGACCGCGGCGAGGGCGTGAGCAGCGGCGGTACGTGGTCCACGTACTACTACAACGGCTACGCCTACTCGAACGACCTCGGCATCGGTTTCGACACGTTCGACATCGACGACTCGATCGACGGCAAGGCCGAGCGGGTCAAGCAGAAGTCGCTCAACCCGCAGATGCAGGAGCCGTTCGGGCACTGACCCGACCGTCTGACGACGTCTGACACCCGAGGCCCATCGGCAGTCCGCTGCCGGTGGGCCTCGGCATGGGTCAGCCCGTTGCGCGAGGCGGACCGCATCAGGGTTTTCCGTGATGGCGCGGACGGTGCTTTGTGTGGGAACCTCCCGGACATGACGCCCCAGGACTCGACGACCGAGGAGACCACCCCGCCGTCGGGCGAGGTGCCTGAGCACGAGCCCACGACCACGCCGTCCGCCTACGGCCTCGGACGGCGGCTGCGGATCATGGGCGCCGTGCTCGCCGGCGGCCTCGCCGTGGTGCTGGCGCTGCTGCTCTGGCTCGGCGTGCTGGTCCCGGCCAAGCAGGAGGCGGCCGGGTACTCGGAGGCCGACTCGGGCTACGCCGCCGTGGCGATCGAGCACAACGCGCAGGCCGTCCAGCTCGCGGCCCTCGCGCCGGGACGTTCCACCGACGACGACGTGCTCGCCCTGGCCGTGGAGGTCGGGGAGGCGTCGGCGGGCCGGGTCGGCGAGCTCGCCGGCTGGCTGGAGGCCCGGGACATCCCGGTCCCCGCCGCGGGCCGCGAGGCGCTCGCGCTGGCCGAGGGCGGCCTGACGACCGAGGTGCCCGACGACGGCAGCGGGCCCCGGGCGGGCACGACGGCGCACTCCCACGAGGGCGGGAACCACGGCATGCTCACCGACGAGCAGATCGACGCCATGGCCGGCCTGAAGGGCTCGGAGTTCGACATCGCGCTGCTGGCCGCGCTGGTCGAGCACCACTACGGCGGGTTGCAGCCGGCCGACCAGGAGATCGAGGGCGGCACGGACGCCGAGGCGGTGGCGCTGGCGCAGTCCGAGGCGGACGCGATCCGGGTCGAGGTCGAGGACGTCCGCGACCTGCTCGCCGCCGTCGGCGGGCCGGGCTCCACGAACGACGAGACGACGAACTAGGGCGCCGTGACGAAGAGGTCGAACAGCTCGGGGTGGTGGCCGTGCACCAGCACGGCGAACACCACGGCGTCGAACAGCAGGTGCACCGCCACCACGTAGCTGAGCGACTTGAACCGGGCGAAGATCCAGCCCTGGACCAGCGCGAACGGCACCGTCAGCAACGGGCCCCACTCGCGGTAGCCGAGCTCCCACAGGAACGACACGAAGATCATCGACTGCAGCACGTTGGCCACCCACATCGGGAAGTGCTTGCAGTACAGGGCGAACACGACGCAGATGAAGAACAGCTCGTCCCAGATGCCCACGGCGTTCACGCCGACGAACAGGCGCCAGATGTCCTGCGTGCCGTCCAGGTCGGGCCAGTTCAGGTACGCGCCCGAGCCGAGGAAGTAGAACGGCAGGAGCAGGTAACCGATGATCACCACGAGGGCGAGATAGATCCACTGCCCGCGGCTCCAGCGCTGTCCGGTCGCCACGGGGAACCGGATCGTGTCCTGCTTGAACACGAAGCGGGACAGGGCCCACGGCACCAGCACCGACCCGCCGAGCGCGAGCGTGAAGCGCAGCATCCCGGCGTCGGACAGGTCGGCCTTCAGCGAGATCAGCGAGATGATCCCCATGCCCACGCCGATCAGCGCCAGGTCGCGGCCGAGGGCCCGGTCGGCCCACAGGCCCAGCGCGATCCCCAGCACCAGCGGCAGGTAGGCGACCGGCCGGATGTGGATCGCGAACAGCAGGATCGCGGACGCCGAGACGAGAAAGGCGGCCGTGAGGCGTGCCGGGCCGACCAGCGGCGCGGGCAGGGTGAAGGTCACGGGGATGAGACTCCCATACCGGGCGGGTGCGCCGCTGACCCGCGGGCCTGGTTCTTGGTGTTCCGGGACAACTAGAGTCTGTCCGTAGTCAGGATTCACCCAGCGTCCGGCCCGCCACGGGCCGGCCACCCGGCAAGGAGGCCGTCGTGCGCTCACCCGAGCACGTTGAGCTCGTTCGGAACAACCCGGACCTTCCCCCGGTCGCGGTCATCGACCGCAGACCCATGACGAACGGCAAGAAGCTCGTCTTCGCCGCGATCGGCCTCGTCACGGCCGTCGCGTGGGCCCTGGTGGCGTTCGTCCGCGGCGAGTCGGTCAACGGCGCGTACTTCGTGGTCGCCGCCGTCGGCACCTACGTCATCGCGTACCGCTTCTACGCCCGCCTCATCGAGTACAAGGTCGTGCGCCCGCGGGACGACCGCGCGACGCCGGGCGAGGAGCACGAGAACGGCCGCGACTTCGCCCCGACCGACCGCCGCGTCCTGTTCGGTCACCACTTCGCGGCCATCGCGGGCGCCGGCCCGCTGGTCGGCCCCGTGCTCGCGGCCCAGATGGGCTACCTGCCGGGCACCCTGTGGATCATCATCGGCGCCGTGCTGGCCGGATGCGTCCAGGACTACCTCGTCCTGTGGTTGTCCACGCGCCGCCGCGGCCGCTCGCTCGGCCAGATGATCCGCGACGAGATGGGCTCGGTCGGCGGCGCCGCCGGCCTGATCGGCGTGTTCGTCATCATGATCATCATCCTGGCGGTCCTCGCCCTCGTGGTGGTCAACGCCCTGGCGGAGTCGCCGTGGGGCGTGTTCTCGGTGGGCATGACCATCCCGATCGCCCTGTTCATGGGCGTCTACCTGCGATACATCCGTCCGGGACGGGTGTCCGAGGTGTCGATCATCGGCGTGGTGCTGCTGGTGCTCGCCATCGTCGCGGGCGGCTGGGTGGCCGACACCGCCTGGGGCGCCGAGACGTTCACGCTCGACAAGGTGACCGTCGCCTGGCTCATCGTCGGCTACGGGTTCCTCGCCTCCGTGCTGCCCGTGTGGCTGCTGCTCGCCCCGCGCGACTACCTGTCCACGTTCATGAAGGTGGGCACGATCATCCTGCTGGCCGTGGGCGTCATCATCGCCCAGCCCGCCGTCCAGGCCCCCGCGGTGTCGAGCTTCGCCATCGAGGGCAACGGCCCGGCGTTCGCGGGGTCGCTGTTCCCGTTCCTGTTCATCACCATCGCCTGCGGTGCGCTGTCCGGGTTCCACGCACTGATCTCGTCCGGCACCAGCCCCAAGCTGGTCGAGAAGGAGAGCCAGCTGCGGCTCATCGGCTACGGCGGCATGCTCACCGAGTCGTTCGTGGCCATCATGGCGCTGGTCACGGCCATCTCGATCGACCAGCACCTGTACTTCACGATGAACGCCCCGGCCACGCTCACGGGCGGCGAGCCCGGCACGGCCGCGGACTACGTCAACGGTCTCGGCCTCGCCGGCCCGCCCGCCACGGCGGCCGAGATCCAGGGCGCCGCGGACTCGGTGGGCGAGGAGTCGATCGTCTCGCGCACCGGCGGCGCGCCCACCCTCGCCTTCGGCATGTCCCAGATCCTGGGCTCATTCCTCGGCGGCTCCGCGATGACGGCGTTCTGGTACCACTTCGCGATCATGTTCGAGGCGCTGTTCATCCTCACCACGGTCGACGCCGGCACGCGCGTCGCCCGCTTCATGCTGTCCGACACCCTCGGCAACCTCGGCGGCCCGCTCAAGAAGTTCCGCGACCCGTCCTGGCGCGTGGGCGCGTGGATCTGCTCGATCGTCGTGTGCGGGCTGTGGGGCGCCATCCTGCTGATGGGCGTGACCGACCCGCTGGGCGGCATCAACACGCTGTTCCCGCTCTTCGGTATCGCCAACCAGCTCCTCGCCGCGATGGCGCTCGCCCTGGTCACGGTGGTCGTGGTCAAGAAGGGCTACCTCAGGTGGGCGTGGATCCCCGCGGTCCCGCTGGTCTGGGATCTCGCGGTGACCATGACGGCGTCGTACCAGAAGATCTTCTCGCCCGAGCCGAGCCTGGGGTACTGGGCGCAGCACAACGCGTTCCGCGAGGCGCGGGACGCCGGCGAGACGTCGTTCGGCACCGCCGCCGACCCGGCGGCGATGGACGCCGTCATCCGCAACACGTTCCTGCAGGGCACGCTGTCGATCGTGTTCGCGGTGCTCGTGCTGGTCGTGGCCCTGGTCGCGCTGTGGGTGTGCGTCAAGGCGATCCGGGCGGGCGGCCTGCCGACGACGGAGGAGCCCGATGCCGAGTCGGCCACCTTCGCGCCGTCGGGCCTCATCCCGACCGACGCCGAGAAGGAGGTGGCGGCGCAGTGGACCGCCTACTACGAGGCCAACCCGGATCAGGTCAGGACGGGGACGCACGCATGAGTGAGCTCGTGGCACGGACCGCCGGGCCGTTCGACGTCGTGCGCCGGGGCTGGCGCGCCCTGACCTGGTACGTCACCGGGGTGCTGGGCGAGAGCGACTACCAGCGGTACGTGGCGCACCTGCGCCGCGCCCACCCGGACGCCGCGGTGCCGACCGTCGGCGAGTTCTGGCGGGACCGCTACGCGGCACAGGATGCCAACCCGGGCGCCCGCTGCTGCTGAGCCCGAGTCGCTACGGCGGCAGGATCTGGGTAATCGGTACAAGGTCAGGTAATCGGCAGCTCGAGCTGCCGATCACCTGGCCTTTTGCCGACCACCCGGATCCGGCGGCGCACATGCAGCGCCCGAGGCCGGGCTACGTCAGGTGGTCGAAGTCGCCGTTGGTCCAGGCCGCGTGGCGGTCCGCCGAACGCAGCACGATCTCGCGGGCGTCGACCGGGATGACGCCCCGGAAGTTGTTGTAGAGCCGGTCGAACTCGAAGCGCGCGACATGGTGCGCCACGCGCCGCACCACCGGGCCCGACAGCGGGATCCGGTTGGGGTAGCTGCGCATGAAGGAGACCGACGTGCGGTCGGGGTTGGCGAAGATCGTGTCGCCGCTCAGCAGCACACCCTTGCCCGCCGCGCCCGAGGCCCAGTGCGCCACCGCGGACCCCGGGAAGTGCCCGCCCGGCTGGCTGAGCGTCACGCCGGGCAGGATCTCGCGGTCGCCCTTCCACAGCTCGACGGCGTCGTCGGTCCGGGCGAGCCAGCCGGCGTCGGCCTCGCTGACCAGGATCGGGACCCCGCCGAGGCGGCGGCTCCACTCGACCTGCACCCCGTACATGTGCGGGTGGCTCGCCACGATGAACGCCAGCCCGCCGAGCTCGCGCACGGCCTCCACCGCGGCGTCGTCCACATAGCCGGGGACGTCGAACATGAGGTTGCCCGCTGCGGTCCGGACGATCTTCGCGGTGGGGCCGATGCCGACGTCGGGCACCGTGTCGAGGCCGTACAGGTCCGGCTCGAGCTCTTCGACCGCGATGCTCTCTCCGGCTGCCGCGAGCTCCTCCAGCGTGGTCCAGTGCTGACCGTCGGCGGGCACCCACTGGCGCTCGTCGGCGCAGACGGCGCACACCTCGGGCCGGGACTCGTGCTCCACACCGCAGGTGCTGCAGATCCAGAACGTCATGCGAGGACTTCCCTTCGTCGGGCCGGCGCTCCGCCACGTCGCGTCAGCCGGTGCTCGCCACCTTGCGTCACCGTGCCGGCCATGTCCAGCAATTCTCGTCCGGCCGGGGCCGGTCGCGTCGACCACACCGCGCGTCTCCGTCTCCAGGCGGAAGCGGCCGTGCCCCCGGTTTCCTACGCTGGGGGCATGGCCGTTGCCCCACCTCAGCCGGATTCCCGGCGTCCCGACGCCGACGTGCGACGCCCCGACGCCGCTGCCCGGCGGCCCGCCGCGCCGTCCGACCGCGCCCGGGCCGCCGCGAGCCGGCTCGCGGACTGGTTCGGCGTCGACGCCGACTGGGAGCGGGTGCCCGCCGGCCGGAAGGCCTACCGCCGCGACCTGCTGCTGGGGGCCGGCTTCGCGGTGTTCGCGGCCCTCTCGATCGAGCTCGGTGTGAGCATGGGCCTCTTCGAGGGCGTCGACCTGCCGATGTGGCTCGTCTACCTGCTCGGTGTCGCCAGCACGCTCCCGCTCGCGTGGCGCCGCCGCTACCCCCTGATCTCGTTGGTGCTCGTGTACGCGGCGTGGCTCGGGCTCGGGCTGACCGTCCCGTCGGCCACGATGCTCATGCCGATGCAGATCATGTACTTCGTGGCGATGTTCACCGCCGTGGCGTGGGCGCGCGATCGCCGGGCCATGCTCATCGTGGTCAGCGCGTGCACGATGGTGATGCTCGGATGGGTGGCCTGGATGTTCGCGGTGCAGCAGGGCATCGAGACCATCCTGGACGAGTTCCCGACGCCCGCCGACTGGCCCGGCCAGATGGACCCGTACGTCGCCAACGCCATCTACCAGGTGATCATGAACGTCGCGTTCTTCGGCGGCGCGGTGCTGGCGGGACAGATGCAGTGGAACGCGGCCCGGCGCCGCGACCTGCTCGCGGACCAGGCCGCCACCATCGAGCGGCAGGGCACCGCCCTGACCGACCAGGCCGTCGTCACCGAGCGCATCCGGATCGCGCGCGAGCTGCACGACGTCGTCGCGCACCACGTGTCCGTGATCGGCATCCAGGCGGCCGCCGCCCGCCGCGTGCTGGACCGGGATCCCGCCCGGGCCGCCGAGGCCCTGGCCACGATCGAGCGCGAGTCGCGCGAGGGCGTCACGCAGATGCGGAACCTCGTGGGCACCCTGCGCACGGTGCCCGACGGCGGCACCTCCGCCGGGTCGGACGGCGCCTCCCGCGCGCCGGAACCCGGGCTGGCCGACCTCCCGGCGCTGGCCGCCGCGGACGACGACGGTCTGGACACGACGTACCGCCAGGTCGAGGAGCCGCCCGGCGCGGCCCGCGACGTGCCCGATCCCATGGGGCTGAGCCTCTACCGCACGGCCCAGGAGGCGATGGCGAACGTGCGGAAGCACTCGACGGCGCGGTCCGCGACGGTCACGCTCCGCGTGGTCCGCGGCCCGGAGCTGCTGGCGGACGAGAGGTTCGCGCACGGCTACGCGGAGGTGGAGGTGCTCGACGACGGCAGACCTCGCCACGGGACGTCCGGCTCGGGGCTCGGCCAGCTCGGGATCCGGGAGCGCGTCTCGACGCACCGGGGCGTGGTCGAGATCGGGCCGCGGGCGATCGGCGGGTACCGCGTGCGTGTGCGGCTGCCGCTGCCCGCGCCGGACACCTCGTCGGCGGCCCGGCCCGTCGCCCGCAGAGACGCCCGGCCGGAGGCCCGGCCCGTCGCCCGGACCGAGGCCGCCGGATGACGCGCGTGCTGCTGGTCGACGACCAGGCGCTGGTGCGCTCCGGCTTCTCCCTCATCCTCTCGGTGGAGGACGACCTGGACGTGGTCGGCGAGGCCGGCGACGGAGCGACGGCGGTCGAGCTGACGCGCGAGCTGCGCCCCGACATCGTGCTCATGGACGTGCAGATGCCCGTCATGGACGGCATCGAGGCGACGCGCCGCATCGTCGCGGAGGACCTCGCCAAGGTGCTGGTGCTGACCACCTTCGACCACGACGAGTACGTGTTCGACGGCCTCGCAGCCGGCGCCTCCGGGTTCCTGCTGAAGAACTCGGACGCGGAGCACCTCGTGGAGGCCGTCCGCACGGTGGCGGCCGGGCACGCGCTGCTGGCCCCGCAGATCACGCGGCGGGTGATCGAGCAGATGGTGGCGGGGGAGCGGCCGTCGTCGGGCACGGTGGGTGCGGTGGGCGCGGTGGGTGCCCCGCGCCAGACGGCGCAGCCTGCGCCCGCCGGGCTCGCGCTCCTCACCCCGCGCGAGCGGGAGGTGCTGGAGCTGGTCGGCACCGGGCTGTCGAACGCGGAGATCGCCTCGACGCTGTTCCTGGGCGAGGCGACGGTCAAGACGCACGTCTCGAACGTGCTGTCCAAGCTGCACCTGCGCGACCGCGTCCAGGCCGTGGTCCTCTCCCACCGCCTGGGCCTCGTCTGAGCCGGTCGAACGCAGCCTGGTCGAACGGAGCCGGGTCTGAACGGAGCCTGGTCTGGACGGAGCCGGGTCAGCGCGACCCGAAGTGCGCTTCTACCCCGTCATCGGGCCCGAAACCTGCTCGGTTTCGGGCCCGATGACGGGGTAGGCGAAGAAAGCCGGTCGCGCACATTCTTCGGTCCGGCATGAACGCCAGAAATGGACTATTCAGGCTATTTCGCAGAAGGGCTCGCCGAGGGTTCCGGCGACGGGCTCGTCGACGGCTCCGGGGTCGGTTCCGCCGAGGGTTCCGTGGTCGGTTCGGTCGACGGTTCCGGGGTCGGTTCCGGGGTCGGCGTGGGCGACGGCTCCGGGGTCGGCCGTGACGTCGGCTCGACGGAGGGCTCCGGCGTGGGCTCCTCCGACGGCGGCGGGTCGGACGGCTCGGGCGTCGGCGTCGGCGTCGGGGTGGGCGTCGGCGTCGGCGTCGGGGTGGGGGTCGGCGTGGGCGTGGGCCGCGGCGTCGGCTTGTGTGTCGGCGGCGCGGTCGGCTTCGGCGTGGGCTGCGTGGTCGGCCGGGCCGGCGGCACGGGGTTGCCCGTGCCGGGGTTGGCGTCCGGGCCCGGGGCGACCGGGCGGTCGCTCGCCGGCGGCTCGTAGGTCTCCCCCGTCTTGCCGGGCGTGCTCTCCTGCGCCGGCGGCGGCGTGTACGTGAACGGGTTCTTCTGCGGCGCGGGCTTGCCGTGCACGTCGACCGTCCCGTTCTCGCCGGACCCGGCGACGGGCTCACGCTTCAGCATCATGGGCGGCAGCCCCTGGAGTGCGTCGGCCGACGTGGCACCCGCCGACGTCAGCCGGTTCTGGTCCTTGCCTGCCGGCTGCACGGCGACGGCGCCCATGATTCCGGCCGTCAGCACCAAGGCCGCGGCCGTTCCTGTGATGAACAAACGCTTGCGCACGCTTCGCTCCCCCTGCGGGTTCAGATGTTGCCCGGTGCCCCTCTGCCACGACGCTCCGGCCGCGTGAGCCGGACCGCCGTTCATCCGGCGGAGGGCCTTGCACATTCCTCCGCGGACGGGCTTTCGAACGGTTCAGGGCCGCCCTTGTTCTGAGCGGCGTTCCGGACGGGACAATACGTGGCAGAACGACGACGGCAACCGGAAGGTGTAATACCAGATCAAAGCCCGCGCGCCGGGGTGTGTGGTCGGCAGAATGTTGCAAGATCGGCAACTCGGAATACCGACTTTCTGACATTTTGCCGACCACTACCCCCGCCCACCCCCGCCCACCCCCGGCCTGCCCCGCCCAGCCCGCCCGGGCCCGCCCAGCGAGGGAGCGCGGGTCCGACTTCCGGTGGATCCCGCGGGCGGCTCCCGGCCCCTAGCGTGTGGGCCATGAGCGATCTGGAGGTGCGGGCGCTGACCCGCGTGTTCGCCTCGGGCGACACAGCCCGGCGGGCGGTGGACGGCGTGAGCTTCACCGCGTCGTCGGGCCTGCTCACCGGGTTCGTCGGGGGGAACGGTGCCGGCAAGACGACCACCATGCGGATGATCATGGGCGTCCTGGCGATCACGAGCGGTGAGGTGCTGTTCGACGGCGCCCCGGTCACCCGGCACGACCGCCGCGAGTTCGGCTACATGCCCGAGGAGCGCGGCCTCTACCCCAAGCAGCCCGTGCTCGACCAGCTCGTCTACCTGGCGCGGCTGCGCGGCATCGACGCCCCCGCCGCCCGTCGCGAGGTGCTGGAGCACCTCGACCGGCTGGGGCTCGCGGGCCGGGCGAAGGACCACGTGGAGAAGCTGTCGCTCGGCAACCAGCAGCGCGTGCAGATCGTCGCGGCCGTCATGGGTCAGCCCAAGGCGCTCGTGCTCGACGAGCCGTTCAGCGGGCTCGACCCCGCCGCCGTCGACGCGATGGCCGACCTGCTGCGCGAGCACACCCGGCGCGGCGTCCCCGTGCTGTTCAGCTCGCACCAGCTCGACCTCGTGGAGCGGCTGTGCGAGCGGCTCGTCATCCTGGGCGGGGGCCGGCTCCTCGCGGACGGCACCCCCGACGACCTGCGCGCCCAGGGCGTCACCCGGCACCGGCTGGTCCTGTCGGGCGACGCCGGCTTCGTCCGCGGTGTGCCCGGCGTGCTCGCCGTCGACGTGGACGGTCCGTCCGCCCTGGTCGAGGTGCACGACGACGCCGCGGCCACCCGCCTCCTGACGGCCGCCCTGGACCGGGGCACCGTCCACGAGTTCTCCCCGGTGCGGCCGACACTGGCCCAGATCTACCGCGAGGTGACCTCGTGAACAGTGCCTGGATGCTGGTGGCGACCCGCGAGATCGTGGTGCGGGCGCTCAACAAGGGGTTCCTGGTCGGCCTCGCGATCACCATCGCGATGATCGGCGGGCTGGTCGGCTTCAGCGCCTACATGGACGGGCGCACCGAGTCGTTCGAAGTCGCCGTCGTGGCCGGGGACGACGCCGCGCTGTCGGCCGTCGAGTCCGCCCGCGACGAGGCGGCGGCGTCGGACCAGGACATCGAGCTCGACGTCGTCCCGGTCGACGACGCGGCCGCCGCCGAGGCGGCCCTCCAGGACGAGACCGCCGACGCCTGGCTCAGCTCGGACGACGGGTCCGGCTGGTCCCTCTCCGGCTGGCGCGAGCCCGACGGCGACCTGGCCGGCCTGCTCGGCACCACCGTGCGTGACCAGGTCATGAGCGACCGCGCGACCGGCGCGGGCACCACCATGGAAGCGCTCACGGCCGGCAGCGAGGTCGAGACCCAGCGCCTCGACGGCAACCCGGTGGACCCGCAGGTCGTGTTCCTCGCGGGGTTCGTGCTCGCATTCCTGTTCTTCACGGGCGCGGTCGGCTCGGGTGCCATGATCGCGGGCAGCGTCATCGAGGAGAAGCAGTCCCGGCTGGTCGAGATCATCGCGACCGCCGTCCCGCTGCGGCAGCTCCTGGCGGGCAAGATCATCGGCAGCTCCGTGATCGCGCTGGCCCAGAACCTCCTGCTGGCCGCCGTCGGGCTCGTAGGGCTCTCGTTCACCGACCTCTCGGCCGTCCTGCCCGCGATGACGGCCACGATGATCTGGTTCGTCGTCTTCTTCACCGTCGGGTTCGTCGCCGTCGCGGCCCTGTACGCCGTGGCCGGCTCGCTCGCGTCCCGCACCGAGGACCTCCAGTACACGACGACCCCGCTGATGATGCTGCTCATGGGCGTCTACATCGTGACGTTCTCGGCCGACGGCGTGCTCGAACGGGTCCTCTCCTACATCCCGCCGGCGTCCATCGTGTCGATGCCCGTGCGGGTGCTGAACGGCGACGCGCTCTGGTGGGAGCCGATCGTGTCGCTCCTCGTCCTCGTGGTCGCCACCCTGGGCGCCGTGCTGCTCAGCGAGCGCGCCTACCGCGGCGCGCTGATGCAGACCGGCGGCCGGGTCACGTGGAGATCGGCCCTGGCCACGGACCGGGGCACTACCCTCGGGGCGTGACCGAACGCACCCAGCCCGACTCCGCCGCGCCCGGGAGCTCCGACCCCGAGAAGGTGCACACCTTCGACCTGATCGACGAGGTCCCGGGCGCATCCGGCAGGATTGCCGACCCGGACGGCGCCCGTCCGGACGGCGCCGACCCCGACGACGACGGGTCCGGCACCGCGGCCGACCCGGACGGGGAGCCCGCCGCGCGGGAGCCGGGACGGGTCGCGGTGGCGCTCGCGGGCGCCGGTGCGGCCGTCGGGCGGACGGCGCGGCGGGGCGCGGCGGCCGTGCGGCGGCGGCTGCCGACCACCCGCCGGGGCAAGGTGCTGCTGGCGGGCGGCACGGCCGCCGTCGTCGTGCTGGCGGTCGTGGCGGGCGTGCTCGTCGACGGCCGGCTGCGCCACCAGGCGCTGCTGGCCGCCCCGGGTGGTGTGCGGAGCCTGGCGGAGCAGCCCACCGAGCAGTGGTCCGTCGACCTGGACGACCCGATCTCGGCGACCCTGGTCGAGATGCCGGGCCTGCTCGCGGTCGTCGGGGACGAGCAGGTGCGCGGTGTGGACCCGGCCACCGGCGAGGTGCGCTGGACCGTGGACGTGGGGCAGTACCCGGACTGCGGCCCGACGGGGCGGCTCGGCGTGGGCGGGCCGGTGTCCGCCGCCCCGGCCGACCCCCTGGTCTGCGTCAGCTCGGGCGGCGACCCGCAGGAGGTGACGGTCATCCAGCCGGACGGCACGACCGCGAGGCGCGAGCTCGACGACGGCGCCGTGGTCGCCCCGTCCACCGACGGCACGCTGATCACCTTCGAGCTCACGGGCAGGGTGCCGGAGCCGCGCCCCGTCGTGGTCGACAAGATGGGCGCCGCCCACCTCCCGAAGGGGTTCACCGGGCCCGACCTGGTGGTCCGCGAGGAGGACGCCGCCACCGGCACGGAGCGCTGGAGCGAGACCGTCGCGTTCGGCGACCCCCTGCCCGAGAGCTGCGTGACCTATGACGAGGACGCGCCCAAGCTGGACGTCGCCGGTGCCCTCGGCTGGACCCTGCTCGACGGCGTCCTGGAGGTGCAGGGTTGCGGCGTCTCCGCCGCGCTCCTGCTCGACGGCACCCGGCTCGACGATCCCGCGGACCCGGCGGACGCCCCGGCCGGCGGCCTGGACACCGCCTCGTTCGCGGCCCTGCCGGACGGCGGCTGGGTGCAGCCCGCGCCGGAGCCCGCCGCCGACGGCGCGCCCCGCGACGCGGTCCACCTCCCGGACGGCGGCGCCGTGACCCTCGACGGCCGAGCCCTCGTGCCGTGGGCCACGGACGGCCGGGACCCGGGGCTGCTGCTGGCCCGCGTGGGCTCGCGGACGAGCGCCGTGTCCACCGACACGAAGGACGCCGGGGAGGCGCTCTGGACCGTGCCCGACCTCGCCGTCGTCGCGGTGCTGGCCCGGGTGTCCGGCACCGCCGTGGTCATGGACGAGGAGGGCGAGGTGCACGGGATCGACCTCGGCACCGGCGCGGAGCGCTGGACCGTCGACCCGGACGTCCTCTCCACGCACGGCAGCGCCTGGACCGTGGAGTCGATGATCTTCGGGGCCTACACGGACGGCGACACCGTGCTGTTCCCGGTGTCCGCGGACCCCGCGGGTGAGTCCTCCGGGCTGCGGCTGCTCGCGATCGACGTCCGTGACGGCTCGGTGCGCTGGGAGATCGGCCAGGACACGCCCTACACGCAGGTGATCAGTGTGGACGGGTACATCGCACAGATCACCCAGCAGGGTGTGGTGGGTCTCGGCTGACGCGCGGGCGGCGCGGGTAGGCTCCGGCCATGTCGCGGCCTGACCAGCAGGAACCCATCGTCTTCGAGCTGGTCGAGCACTCCGGGCCGGACGCCGTCGACCAGGGTGGCGCGGCACCGGACGGCTCCCCCGGCCGGCGCGCGCCGCGGCTGCCCCGGCTCTCGCGGCGCACCTGGCTGGTCGTGGTCGCGGCGGTCGCCGTCGTGACGGTGGGCCTCACCGCCGTCGACCTGGTGCGCGACCACCGCCGGGCCGAGCTCATGCGCACCTCGCCGATCGGGGTGCCCTCGCTCGACGACCCGCTCGCGCAGGCCTGGACCGTGCCGTTCGACGTCCCTGTCCCGGACGAGGGCCAGCGGTTCGTGGACCAGCAGCTCGTGACGATGGACGGTCTGCTGGTGGTGCCTCCGGGCACCGCGCAGAACTACGTCCAGGACGTCGGCACCGGGCCGGTCGACTCCGCCCGCGTCGGCTTCGAGGACGTCATGGCCGTCGACCCGGGCTCGGGCGAGGTCGCCTGGCGGGTGCCGCTGGGCGAGAACCCCGTGTGCGGGCCGTCCGGCTACGACGCGTCGGTGTCGGCCGACGCGCTGGTGTGCGTGCAGGGGCCGGCGGACGCGCGCGAGGTGCTGACGATCGCGCCGGACGGCGGCACGCGTGCCCGGCCGGCGGACCTGGCGGACGGCGAGCAGATCTTCCCCGGACCGGACGGCACGGCGGTGCGCGTGGTCCGGACCGGTGGCGCGGCCGAGGACGCGGTGTGCGACCTGGGCGCCTGCACGCCGTCCGTCCTCACCGAGGGGCGCGACGTGCTGGTCACCGCGGAGGACGCCGCGACCGGGGCCGAGCGCTGGACGAGCACCGTCGAGTTCGCGCCCGCGGACACGATCAACTGCCAGCGGGTGGGCAACGAGTTCGAGCAGGGGAGCGTCGACGCGGACCAGGTCACCGTCTACACCAGCGCCGAGAGCGTCACCGTGGACGGCTGCGGCATCTGGGGCGCGCTGTCGACGCGGGGCGTCCGGCTCGACCTCGCGAGCGACACCGACGCCGAGGTCCAGGTCGACGCCGGTACCGGGCTGCCCGCGCACGGTTGGGTGACCGAGCTCGGCCCGGACCTCTTCGCCGTCGAGTTCGACCCCATGCGGACCGTCGTCGTGGACGGCGCGGGGCAGGTCCTGCGGACCCTGGACGGCTGGGTGCGGGGCGGGAACGTGTCCCCCGACGCCCCCGACGACCTCTGGTTCGTGACGACCCGGTCGGGCGGCTACGGGTTCGAGGCGGTGCGCGAGGACGGTTCGGTGGCCTGGACGGACCTGAACAGCCAGAGCATCCTGCTCGTCGGCCGCGACGTGGTGGTCGTCGACCGCGGGGCCACGGTGGTCGGGCTGGCCCGGGAGACCGGCGAGGAGCTCTGGTCCTGGCAGAGCGGTGACATGGCGGGCCTGTCCCGCTACCGCGCGCTGACCGACGGCGGGACCGTGGTCCTGGAGCACCAGCGACAGGAGGGCACCGGCCCGGGCGTGCTCGTGGCGCTCGACCTCGGCACGGGCGAGCAGGTCTGGGACGCGCCGCTCGCGGGTTCCGCCGTCGCCGTGGACGGGCACGTCGTGGAGGTCGGGCCGGAGGGCCTGGCCGGCCTGGGCTGACCTTCCGTACGGGACCTCCCGTGCGGGGCTGATCCGAGGCCTCGCGCGGCGTTACGCTCGCCGCATGGCGCGCGAGCCGGACGAGGGCGCTGCGTACGTCTTCGACCTGGTCGACGACGACGCGGCCGAGCCGGGCGTGCTGCGGGGCGCGGCCCGGGCGGGCGGCACGGACGGCCAGGAGCCGGCCGACGGCCGGCCAGGTGCGGACGGTACCGACCCCGGGGGCGCCGGCGCCTGGGCGGGCGGGCCCGCGCCGTCGGGCGGCCAGGTCGTGACGTGGCGCCGTGCGGCGCCCGTCCTGGCGCTGCTGGCGGTGGCGCTGGGCACGGGCCTGGCGGTCGACGGCGCGCGCGACGCCGCCCGGATGGAGCGGATGCGCGACGTCCCCGGGGGTGTCGCGGACCTGTCCGCGCCCCTCGACGAGACCTGGTCCTGGCAGGGCAAGGTCGACCTCGGCGAGGGCATGACGGACGTGGCGGTGCTCGGCGGCGACCTGGTGTTCGAGTCGGAGGGCGAGCTGGTCGCGCTGGACCCGGCCACGGGCGAGGAGTCCTGGACCGTCGACCTCGGCGGGGGTCCGGAGTGCGGCCCCACGGTGTCGCCGGTGTGGGACGACCCGCGGACGCCGGCGCTCGTGTGCCTCCAGGGGCGCGGCCGCGAGACCGAGGTGGTCGTGGTGCGGCCCGGCGGCGCGACGTCGGCCCCGCGCCTGCTCCCCGCCGCGGACGCCGCCCGGTACGGACAGCCGCACACCGGGCCGGACGGGACGGTGCTGCGCGCGCGGCGCGTCGGGCCCGTGCTGCCTCTCGGCGAGGACGTCCGGTGCGACGAGTCGGGCGACTGTGACGGGCAGATCGTCGACGGGCGCGACCTGGTGCTCCGTGCCGAGGACGCCGTCACGGGCGAGGAGCGCTGGAGCGTGACCGTGCCGTTCCGCTCCACCGAGGCCGCGCAGTGCACCAGCACGTTCAGCGCTGCCTGGGGCAGCTCGGAGAACCGCATCCACCTCCGCGGGCAGTTCGCCACCGAGGCCTTCGGGGCCCGCGTCCGGGCGGACCTGGTGAACGTGGAGGGCTGCGGCGTGCAGGCCGCCGTCACGTCGTCCGGGGTGCTGCTCGGCAGCCGCCTCGAACCGGGCTCGAGCGTCGTGGGGCGGCTCGACTCGGGTGGGTACCTCGGGATGACCTGGGACGACGTGACGCGCACCCTCCTGTACGACGCCGACGGCGCGACCACGGGCGAGGTCCGCGGGTACGTGATCACCCCGAAGTCCACGGACGAGGCCGGCCCGGCCACCCTGCTCGCGATCGACGAGACGGGGCGTCGCCTGTCGGCCCACGAGGCCGACGGGACCGCGCGCTGGGACATCGCGCTGCAGTCCGGCGGGCAGGAGTTCCTCGCCCAGGTGGGCGAGACAGCCGTCATCACCACAGGGGCGGGGACGGTCCGGGGCCTGGACCTGGCGACCGGCGAGGAGCGGTGGACCTGGGACGGTTCGGACCCCGACGTGACGGCCGAGGGCGGCTATTTCGGCACCGCCTACGTGGTCCAGTCGTTCACCGACGGCGAGGTCGTGCTCCTGCTGGCCGAGGGGAACGGCAGCGTGGCGCGGGGCATGGTCGCGCTCGACGCGGGCACGGGCGAGGTGGTCTGGGACGAGGCCGGCGGCGGGCCGGGCACCACGCTCGACCCGCACGACGGCGACGTCGTGCGGCAGGGGGTCACCGGCGACCTGGTCGCGGTGGACGGGCACCTGATGGAGGTCGGGTCGGTCGGCGTCCGCGGTCTCGGGTGAGCCGGAGGCGGCTCCGGCATACCCTCGACCTCATGGCGCGAGAACCGGGCGAGGGCGGTCGGCTCGTCTTCGAGCTGGTCGACGACGCCGCGGGCGCCGCGGCGCCCGGCACCCGGTCCGGCCCCGGCGACCTGCCCCTCCCGGACGACGACGCGGGCGGCGACGGCGCAGGCCCCGGCGACGACGACGCCGGCGGCCCGTGGCCGGGGTACGGCTCATCGAACGGGCGGCTGCGCGTCCTCGTGCCGGTCGCCGCGGTGCTCGCCGTCGTGCTCGGGACGGGCCTGGCGGTCGACGGCGCGCGGGACGGCGCGCGGATCGAGCGGATGCGTGACGTCAGCGGCGGGGTCGCGGACGTGTCCGGACCGCTGGCGGAGACGTGGCGGTGGGAGGGCCTGGTCGGGTCCCGGACGGCGATCGACGAGGGGCGCGGCAACGAGGTGGCCGTGCTCGGCGACGTCCTCGTGTTCGAGTCCGACGGCGAGCTCGTCGCGCTGCGCCCGGCGACAGGCGAGGAGGCGTGGACCCTGCCGCTCGGGGAGGACCCGGACTGCGGCCCGTTCGGGGCCGCGGGCTGGGCCCGGACGACCACGCCGTCCCTGGTGTGCCTGGACGGCTCCGGCGCGGACCGGGCGGCCACGACGGTCGGGCCCGACGGCGTCGTCTCGGCCCGGCGGGCGCTCCCGGCCGCGGACACCGACCGCTTCGGGCTGCCCCGGCCCGGGCCGGACGGCACCGTCCTGCGCGCGCGGCGGGCGGGCCCCGGGTCGGCCGTGGACCTCGGTGACGCGCGGTGCACGGACACGGGCGAGTGCTCCGGCACGGTGGTGGACGGCCAGGGCCTCGTGCTCCGCGCCGAGGACGCCGTCACGGGCGCCGAGCGCTGGAGCACGGTCGTGCCCTTCCGCCCCACCCGCGCCGACCAGTGCAACAACTGGCTCGGCTCGTCCTGGGACGGCGGGGGCAACACCGTCGACCTGGCGCAGATGATCGACCCGCGGGTCTTCGGCGCGCGGATCGGCGCCGACCTCGTGCAGCTCTACGGCTGCGGCATCGAGACGGCCGTCACCCCGGACGGGGTGCCCCTCGGCGCGGAGATCGAGCCGGGGACGGGCGGGGTGAGCAGCCTGGTCTCGGGTGGGTACACCGAGTTCACCTTCGAGGGCATGGTGCGGACCGTCCTGTACGACGGTGACGGCGCCGTCGTCGGCGAGATCGAGGGGCACGCGATGGAGCCGGGGGTGACGGACGGCGCGGGCCCCGGCGTGCTGCTGGCCATGGACCCGGCCGGCTCGCGGCTGCGGGCCTACGAGACCGACGGGACGCCGCGCTGGGACGCCACGACGGGCGCCGGCGGCCAGCTCTTCCTCGCCCAGGTGGCCGGGACGATGCTCGTCATGACCGGGGCCGGGGACGTGCGGGGCCTGGACGCCGCGACCGGCGAGACGCGCTGGGTGTGGGACGGCGCGGACGACGCCGACGGCCGGTACCTCGAGGACCTCTTCGTGTCCCGGACGTTCACCGACGGCGAGTCGGTGCTGCTGCTCACGGAGAGCGGGTCCGGCGGCGCGGGCCTGGTGGCGCTCGACGCGGCGTCGGGCGAGGTCGTCTGGGAGCAGCACGGCGACGCCGCGGTCACCGGTGGCATCTACCAGGGGTTCGACAGGTCGCTCGTCGCCGTGGACGGGCACCTGCTGGAGGTCACGCCGTCGGGCGTCCGCGGCCTGGGCTGACGGGCCCGCCCGGGCGGCCCGCGCTCTGGGTGAGCGGACGGCCCGTGCGGCATACGCTCGGAGGTATGGCTCGTCACGCGGACGACGACGACGCTGTCGTCTTCGACCTGGTGGACGACGAGGGACACCGCGCCACGTCGCCCGCCCCGCCGTCGGCCGAGGGCGGGAGCGAGGGCGAGCGCCCGGGCGAGGCTCCGGACGAGAGCGCGGCCGGGGGCGGCCCCGCGCCCGGCGGACCGCGCCCGGCGGGCGACCCCGCGCGGACCGCCGTCCGGCGGCGGCGCACGCTCGTGGGCGTCGTCGTGGTCGCGGCGGTGCTGGGCACCGGGCTCGTCGTCGACGGCGTGCGCGACGCCGCGCGGGCCGCGCAGATCCGGTCCGTGCGCGGCGGCGTCGTGGACGTGTCCGCGCCGCTCGACGAGGTGTGGGCGTGGACGGGCGCCGTCGGCTCGCGGCGGGCGTTCGTGCAGGGGGAGGGCAACCAGGTCGCCGCCCTCGGCCCCTATCTGGCGTTCGAGACGGGGGACGGCCTCCTGGCCCTGCGCGCGGCCACCGGCGAGGAGGGGTGGACCGTACCGCTCGGCGACGACCCGGACTGCGGGCCGACCGGCTATCTGGGCTGGTCGGAGGTGGCGACCGACGTCCTGGTCTGCCTCCAGGGCTCCGGGGCCGAGCGTGAGGCCTTCACCGTGGGGCCCGACGGCGTGCCGTCCGAGCCGCGCACGCTCGACGCCGGGGACGAGCAGCGGTACGGGTACGCCCGGCCCGGCCCCGAGGGAACCGTGCTGCGCGCCCGGCGGATCGGGCCCGAGCCGGCGGACGGGAGCGGCGCCCAGTGCCCGGACGAGGGGGAGTGCAGCGGGACGGTCGCGGCGGGCCGGGACCTGCTGCTGCGCGCCGAGGACGCCCTGACGGGTGCGGAGCGCTGGAGCGTCGTCATCCCCTTCCGGGCGATGGCGGCCGAGGGCTGCCGCGCCGGACCCCACCTGCCCTGGGACCGGGCGGACGACATCGTGCGGTCCGGCGAGCACCTCGACCCCGAGGGGTTCGGCGCGCGGATCGAGCCGGGACTCGTCCAGGTGTGGGGGTGCGGCTTCCGGGCGGGCGTCACCGCGGACGGCGCCCTCCTGATGATGGAGGGCGTGCCGGGGTTCGCGTCGGTGGCGGGCCTCGACACGGGCGGGTACGTCGCGCAGACGATCGCCCAGCGGTACGACGGCCGGATGGACAGCGCCCTCTACTCCCCGGACGGCGAGGCGGTCCGGAAGGTCGCCGGGACCCTGAACCGCCCGCAGACCACGGACGACCCCGGTGCGGCCACGCTCCTCTCCACGGAGCCGCCCGGGGGCCGGCTGCGCTCGTACGCGGCGGACGGGACGGAGCGCTGGGACGTCGCGGTGCGGGACGGTACCGCCCAGTTCCTCGCCCAGGTGGACCGCACGGTGGTGACCACCACCTGGGCGGGCGGCGTGCGCGGGCTGGACCTCGACTCGGGCGCGGCCCGCTGGACGTGGCGCACGCAGGGCAGCCTGTACGACTGGTCGTACGAGAGCAGCTACGTGTCCCAGGCCTTCACCGACGGGCAGTCGCTGCTGATGCTCCTGGAGAGCGGGAGCGGCGACCAGGGGCTCGTGTCGCTCGACGTGGCCTCGGGCGAGCTGGTCTGGGACGGCACGTCGTCGCACCTGCTCACCCAGAAGCCGGACACGATGCTGCTCGCGGTCGACGGGAACCTGCTCGAGGTCTCGCAGACCGGGGTCCGGCGGCTGGGCTGATCCGCGCTGCCACCGCCGGATGTCGGTGAGCCGTCCTAGGGTGGGCCCATGGTGAGAATCGGCGCGCACGTTGACCTGGCCGACGCGATCGGGGCGGCCAAGGCGCTCGACGCGGACGCGGTGCAGGTGTTCCTCAGCGACCCGCAGGCCTGGAAGGTCCCGGACCTGCCGTACGAGGGCGGGGCGGAGGCGCTCCGGGCCGACGCCGCGGCGGCCGACCTCGACCTCTACGTGCACGCGCCCTACGTGATCAACGTGGCGTCCACCAACAACCGGATCCGGATCCCGAGCCGCAAGCTGCTGCAGCAGATCATGGACGGGGCGTCGGCGATCGGCGCGAAGGGCGTCGTGGTGCACGGCGGGCACGTCAGCGCGAACGACGAGCCGGCCAAGGGCTTCGACAACTGGCGCAAGGCCATCGACGCGCTGGAGACCGATGTCCCGGTGCTCATCGAGAACACCGCGGGCGGCGACTACTCGATGGCTCGCCGGCTGGAGCGCATCGAGCAGCTCTGGGCCGCGGTGACCGCGGCGAACGGCGGGGACGCCGTCGGCTTCACGCTCGACACGTGCCACGCGTGGGCCGGGGGCATCGACCTCGCGACGGCGGCCGACCAGATCCGCGCGATCACGGGCCGCATCGACCTGGTGCACGCCAACGACTCGCGCGACGACGCCGGCTCGGGCGCGGACCGGCACATCAACTTCGGCCGGGGCCTGATCCCCGAGGAGCTGCTGGTGGGCGTGATCGCCGCCGCGGGCGCCCCCGTCATCTGCGAGACCAAGGGCGACATGGCCCCGGACATCGCGTGGCTGCGGGAGCGCCTGGGCTGACCCGTCCCGCCCCTCGCTGGCCGGGCCCGCCCCCTCGCTGGTCGAGCCTGTCGAGACCACCTGGCAAGATCGGACACATGGCGACGACACAGCGGGTAGTGGTCACGGGCGCGAGCGGCAAGCTCGGCCGGTTCGTGGTGGAGCACCTGGTGGACTCCGGGTACGACGTGGTCGCGACCGACCGCGTGGCCCCCGAGGCGGGCAGCCCCGGTGACTTCACGGTCGCGGACCTGACCGACCTGGGCCAGGTCGTCGAGCTCCTGTCCGGCGTGGACGAGGGCCGGGCGGCCGACGCCGTCGTGCACCTGTCCGCGATCCCCGCGCCCGGCCTGGCGACCAATGCCGCGACCTTCCGCAACAACGTGCCCAGCACGTACAACGTGCTGCGGGCCGCCCAGGTGCTGGGCGTCCGGAACGTCGTGACGGCCTCCTCCGAGACGGTGCTCGGCCTGCCGTTCGACGTGCCGCCGCCCTACGTGCCGGTGGACGAGGAGTACGACGTGCTGCCGCAGTCCACCTACTCCCTCGGCAAGTCGCTCGAGGAGGAGATGGCCCGGCACTTCACGCGCTGGGACCCGGAGCTCAAGGTGGCCGCGCTGCGGTTCTCCAACGTGATGCGCCCCGAGGACTACGCCCGCTTCCCGTCCTGGCAGGACGACGCCGCGGCCCGGCGCTGGAACCTGTGGGGCTACATCGACGGGCGCGACGGCGCGCAGGCGGTGCGCCGCGCGCTGGAGGCGGACTTCACGGGGTTCGAGGCGTTCGTGATCGCCAACGACGACACCGTGATGGAGCGGGACTCGGCCGACCTGGTGGCCGAGCAGTTCCCCGACGTCCCGGTGCGCCGTCCGCTGCAGGGGCGCGAGACGCTGCTGAGCATCGACAAGGCCCGCCGGGTGCTGGGCTACGCGCCGCGGCACCGCTGGCAGGACGAGGTCTGACGCCGGCGGCCGTCACGCCCCGGCGGCCGCGCGGGGCGCGCTGCCGACGACTGCCCGGCAGCTCCGGAGGAACGAGGCGCCGACCCGCGACGGGTCGCCGAGGTAGCCCGCGACCATGACGCCGTCGCGGAGCAGCATCAGGTCCTCCGCGACCGCGGCCGGCTCGGCGAGCCCCAGCGGCGCGACGAGCCGCTCGAACGCGCGCACCCACCACCCGCGGTGCTCGTCGACGACCTTGCGGACGGGACTGTCGGGGTCGGGGTACTCGGCCGCGGCGTTGATGAACGGGCACCCGCGGAAGCCGGGGGTGCACGCCGCCGTCCCGGTGTGGTCGGCCATCAGGCTCAACGAGACGTCGACGTCGCCGTCGCCGTGGGCGATGGCCGCGTCCACGCCGGCGCGCTCCTGCGCCGCCCGGTGCTCCAGGTAGGCGACCACGAGGTCGTCCTTGCTCTGGAAGTGCCGGTAGAACGTCACCTTCGTGGTGCCGGCGCGCTCGATCACCTTGTCCACGCTCACGGCACGCAGGCCGTGCGCGTAGAAGAGCTCGTTCGCCGCCTCGATCAGGCGGTCTGACATTGATCCGCGCACGGTCGCGATCATACGTGGCCCCTCTCGCCGTTCCCCTTGCGCTCGACGCCCGGGGATGTGTATTGTCTCGACAGGTAGAGTTACTAGTTAGTCTACCTAGACAATTGGCCGGACGGATCGATTCCCGCCCGGCCGCTACCGAGGGGAACTCATATGTCCACCACCGTGGAATCAGCGTCGGCCGTTGCCACGGCCCGCGCGCTGCGGAAGCTGTACTTCGTCCGGTTCGGCTTCGCGATCGTCTGGGCGGCCCTGCTGTTCGTCGTCGGAGGCAGCCTGGGCCCGGTCGCGATCGGGCTGCTGGTGCTCTACCCGCTGTTCGACGTCGCAGCCGCCGTGACCGACCTCCGGTCCTCCAAGGCCGCGCGCCCCACGGTGGGCCTGTACTTCAACATGGCGCTGAGCCTGGCCACGGCCATCGGCCTGGGCGTCGCGGTCACCTCCGGCATCCCGGCCGTGCTGCGCGTCTGGGGCGTCTGGGCGATCACCGCCGGCCTGGTGCAGCTCATCGTCGCGATCCGGCGCTACCGGCTCGGCGGCCAGTGGGCCATGATCCTCAGCGGCGGCATCTCGGTGTTCGCCGGCACGGGCTTCTTCATGATGGCCGGCGGCCCGAACGCGGCGCTGACGTCGCTGGCCGGGTACGCCACGCTCGGCGGAATCTTCTTCCTGGTCTCGGCGTTGCGCCTGGGCCGCGTCATCAAGAAGGAGAGCTGACATGACCGAGAACACCTACGACGTCGTCGTCATCGGTGCCGGACCCGTCGGCGAGAACGTCGCCGACCGGGTGGTCCAGGGCGGCCTGACCGCCGCGATCGTGGAGCGCGAGCTCGTGGGCGGGGAGTGCTCCTACTGGGCCTGCATGCCCACCAAGGCTCTCCTGCGCGACGCCGCCGCGCTGCGCGCCGCGCGCAGCCTGCCCGGCGCCCGAGCCGCCGTCACCGGCGAGCTCGACGTGGCCGCCGTCCTGGCCCGCCGCGACGCGTTCGCGGCGCACTGGCACGACGACGGCCAGGTCGACTGGCTGCAGAGCGCCGGGATCTCGCTGTTCCGCGGGGCCGGCCGGATCAGCGCCACCCGCACCGTGGAGGTGACGGACGCCGACGGCGGCACGACCGTGCTCACGGCGCGGCACGCGGTGGTGGTCGCGACCGGTACCAGCGCCGTCGTCCCGCCGATCCCCGGCCTGGCCGACGTCGCGCCGTGGACCAGCCGCGAGGCCGCGTCCGCCCAGACCGTCCCCGGGCGGCTCGCGGTCATCGGCGGTGGCGTCGTGGGGACCGAGATGGCCACCGCGTTCGCCGCCCTCGGCGCGCAGGTCACGATGATCGCCCGCGACGGGCTGCTGCCCGGCGTGGAGTCGTTCGCGAGCGAGCTCGTGGCCGAGTCGCTCAAGGCGGAGGGTGTGGCGCTGCACCTGCGCACCCAGCCGGTGGACGTCCGGCGTGACGAGCAGGGCACGGTGCACGTCGCGCTCGCGGACGGCACGAACCTCACCGCCGACGAGGTACTGGTCGCGACCGGTCGTCGTCCTGCCACGGACTCGATCGGCCTGGAGAACGTCGGCCTCACCCCCGGGGACTGGCTGGCGGTCGACGACGGCCTGCGGGTGCTCGGCGCCGACGGCGTGCCGGTCGGCGACGGCTGGCTCTACGCCGCCGGCGACGTCAACCGCCGCGCGCTGCTGACCCACCAGGGCAAGTACCAGGCCCGGGCCGTGGGCGACGCCATCGCCGCCCGCGCCAACGGCACGCCGGTCGACGTCGGCCCCTGGGGCCGGCACGCCGCCACGGCCGACGAGCGTGCCGTCCCCCAGGTGATCTTCACCGACCCGGAGATCGCGAGCGTCGGGCACACCGCCGCCTCCGCCGAGGCCGCGGGGCTGCGCGTGCGCTCCGTCGAGTACGACCTGGGCGCCGTCGCCGGTGCCTCGCTGCACGCCGACGGGTACACGGGCCGGGCAGCCATGGTCGTCGACGAGGACCGCAAGGTGCTCGTCGGGTTCACCGCCGTGGGCCCCGACGTGGCCGAGCTGCTCCACGCGGCGACGATCGCGGTCGCCGCCGAGGTGCCGATCGACCGGCTGTGGCATGCCGTGCCCGCCTACCCCACCGTCAGCGAGGTGTGGCTCCGGCTCCTCGAGACCTACGGGCGGTCGGCGTAGGCGGGACGCTGCCGGGCAGGGCGATCTGGTCGGGGGTCCGGATCTCCGACCACGCCCGGGCCCGCGGGAGCCGGTGGATCGTGATGTCCGTGGGCCGCTCGCCCGCCGGCTCCGCGGGCGGCACCGCGAGCACGTCCGCGCCGGCCAGGGGGCCGAGGTCCAGTCGCGTCAGCGCCGCGACGTCGCGCACCGGCACCTGGTAGGTGCGGAACGGGCCGAGCGGCGGGACCTCGTCCCTGGCCAGGGCCTGGGCGGTGATCTCGTACAGCCGGGCGTCGTCGAGCTGCGGCGTCTGGTCCAGCACGAACGCCGTCGACCGCAGCGCGCCGGGTGCGGCGGCGGGGCCGGCGCCGGCGGGGCCGGGCAGGCCGGGCGCGCCGGCCGGGTCCACCCAGGCGACGACCTTCCAGAACAGGCGCGGGAGGCGTACCCCGCGGTACGGCGGGTCGTCGGCGGCGAAGACGGGACCGGTGTGGACCGCCAGGCGGTGGTCGTGGGCCGCGGCATACCGCAGCACGTGGTCCTCCAGCCCGTTCCAGAGCTCCTTGGACTGGTTGAACCTGTTCACCTGGGGCGCCGCGTTGGTGTAGGTGAACGTGTCGTGGTTGGCCCGCGCGGCCGTCTCGGCGTCACCCCAGACGGGGTCGAGACGGCGCACCAGGTGCCCGCGGTCCAGCGGGTTGCCCGCATAGAGCTCGCTGCCGGCCTGCTCGCCGCTCGGCACGCGCGAGTCCAGGCGCCAGCGGCCCGAGCGGCGCAGCGCCTGGAGCGTGGCGCCGTCGATCGTGCAGGCCGTGGCCGCGGCGAGCCGGCGGACCGGGTCGAGCAGCACCGAGAAGTGGGTGTAGTCGAGCACCCGCAGCTCGACCGGGGAGACGGGGAGCGGGACGCCGAAACCGAGGAACTGCGCGTCGTATCCGGTCACAGGCCGACAGCCAACCAGAGTGAGCCAGGTCATGACCAGACCAACAATCGGACGCGGTGGACGCCGGAAGGCAATCTCGTCCTAGGCTCTAGCCCGTGAGTGAATCAACTCAGACCGTCCGCGGCAACGCCCGGCACGAGGTACCTGACCCGCTGCGCGAGGACGTGCGCCTGCTCGGCGGCCTTCTCGGCAGGATTCTCCGCGAGGACGGGGGGCAGGACCTGCTGGACGACGTCGAACGTCTCCGCGAGCTGACCATCCGCGCCTACGGTGACCCGTCGCCGCACGCGCTGGACGAGGCCGCCGAGGTCGTGGCGTCCTTCTCCGTGGAGCGCGCCGAGCAGGTCGCCCGCGCGTTCACCTGCTACTTCCACCTCGCGAACCTCGCCGAGGAGTACCACCGGGTGCGCGTGCTGCGTGCTCGCGAGGCCGAGACGACGACCGGCCCGGCCGTCCTCGAGGACACGATCCCCGCGGCGTTCGCTCGGCTCACCGAGGAGGTGGGCCGGGACGAGGCGCTGCGCCGGCTGGGCGAGCTGGAGTTCCGGCCGGTGCTCACCGCCCACCCGACCGAGGCCCGCCGTCGGGCCATCAGCGGGACCATCCGCCGCATCTCGGACCTCCTGGCCGAGCGGGACATGCGCCGGCTCGGCGGCGTGACCCTCGCGGAGAACGAGCGGCGCATCCTCGCCGAGATCGACACCATGTGGCGCACCGCGCCCGTGCGGACCAGCAAGCCGTCCGTGATCGACGAGGTCAAGACGGTCATGGGTGTGTTCGACGCCGTGCTCGTGGACGTGTTCGGCGACGTGTACCGGCGGCTCGACGACTGGCTCCTGGCCGAGGACGCCGGCCGCGTGGCCCCCGTGGCCAAGCCGTTCGTGAAGCTCGGGACCTGGATCGGCGGCGACCGCGACGGCAACCCGAACGTCACCGCCGAGGTGACGCGGCAGGCCGCGGGCCTGGCCGCCGAGCACGCCCTCGCGGCGCTCGAGAGCCTCGCGGTCGAGACCGGGCGCAAGCTGACGCTCGACGCCGAGGGCACCACGCCGTCGTCCGACCTGAACGCGCTCTGGCGGCGCATCCGGCTCATCTCCGAGGAGGTGGCCCGGCGCTCCGAGGAGGCGTCGCCGAACGAGCCGCACCGTGCGGTCATGCTGGCGATCGCGGAGCGCATCGCCGCGACCCGCACCCGCGACGCCGACCTCGCGTACGCGAACGCGGAGCAGCTCGAGGCGGACCTGCTCGTGGTGCAGGACTCGCTGGTGGCGACCGGCGCGGCGCGTGCCGCGTACGGCGACCTGCAGCGGCTGGTCTGGCAGGTGCAGACCTTCGGGTTCCACCTGGCGGAGCTCGAGGTGCGGCAGCACTCGCAGGTGCACGCCGCGGCCCTCGCCGAGATCCGCGAGCTCGGGGTCGACGGCGCGCTCGGCGACCGCACCCGCGAGGTGCTGGACACGTACCGCGCCCTCGGCGCCATCCAGAGCCGGTTCGGCGAGCGGGCCGCGCGGCGCTACATCGTCTCGTTCACGCAGGCGCCGGAGCATCTCGCCGCCGTGTACGAGCTGGCGTCGTACGCCTTCGCGGACGACCCGGACGGCGCGCCCGTGATCGACGCCATCCCGCTGTTCGAGACCTTCGCCGACCTGCAGAACTCGGTGCCGATCCTGGACTCGATGCTGACGCTGCCCGCGGTGCAGAAGCGCCTGGCCGAGAACGGCCGCCGCGTCGAGGTCATGCTCGGCTACTCGGACTCGTCCAAGGACGTCGGCCCCGTGGCGGCGACGCTCGCGCTGCACGACGCGCAGTCCCGCATCGCGGAGTGGGCCCGGTCCAACGACCTGAAGCTCACCCTGTTCCACGGTCGTGGCGGTGCGCTCGGCCGCGGCGGCGGCCCCGCCAACCGCGCCGTGCTCGCGCAGCCGCCGCACTCGGTGGACGGCCGGTTCAAGCTGACCGAGCAGGGCGAGGTCATCCTGGCCCGCTACGGCGACCCGGTCATCGCGTCCCGGCACATCGAGCAGGTCGCCGCGGCGACGCTGCTCGCCTCCGCGCCGTCCGTCGAGGCGGTCAACGAGAGCGCGACGGCCAAGTTCGCCGAGCTCGCCGAGTCGCTCGACGCGACCTCCCGCGCCCGGTTCCACGAGCTCGTGAAGGCCGACGGGTTCCCGCAGTGGTTCGCGCAGGTCACACCGCTGGAGGAGGTCGGGCTGCTGCCCATCGGCTCGCGCCCCGCCAAGCGCGGCCTCTCGGTCAACTCGCTCGACGACCTGCGGGCCATCCCCTGGGTCTTCTCCTGGTCGCAGGCCCGCATCAACCTCGCCGGCTGGTTCGGCCTGGGCACGGCGCTGGCCACGGCCGGCGACGTCGAGCTGCTGCGCGCGGCGCGTGCCGAGTGGCCGTTGTTCGCCACGATGCTCGACAACGTCGAGATGTCGCTCGCCAAGACCGACGAGCGGATCGCCGCGCAGTACCTGGCGCTGGGCTCGCGCGACGACCTCGCCGAGATGGTGCTCGACGAGCTGCGCCTCACCCGGGAGTGGGTGCTGAAGATCAGCGGCAACGAGTGGCCGCTCGCGTCCAAGCGGGTGCTCGGCCGCGCCGTCCAGCTCCGGTCGCCGTACGTCGACGCCCTCTCGCTGCTGCAGGTCCGCGCGCTGCGCGGGCTGCGCACCGGGGCGGACGGCGGCTCGGCGGTCGACGGCGACTACAAGGGCCGGCTGCAGCACCTGCTGCTGCTCACGGTCAACGGTGTCTCGGCGGGCCTGCAGAACACGGGGTGAGTCGGGCCGGGTAGGTGGCTGGGCGGCTGGCGGCTGGCGGCTGGTTGGCTGGGCGGCTGGTGGCTCGACTTCGGTCAGTTGCTTCGAGATCGGTCGGTTGATTGACCGGTCTCAGTGCAACCGACCGAAGTCGGCACTGCTTGTGATGTGTGAGGACCAGAGGGAGAGAGCATGAGCGCGACCCTGATCGGCACGTCCCACGGGACGGACGACCCGGCGGGTCAGGCGGCCGTGCGCGCGCTGCTCGACGGCGTCCGCGTCGCGCGGCCCGGGCTCGACGTCCGCGAGGCGTTCGTGGACGTGCAGCAGCCGGAGGTCGGGGATGTTCTCGCCGCGGCGGTGCGTGCCGCGGCAACAGCCGGCGGCGCGTCGGGCGCCGACGGGGCGGGCGCCGACGAGACGGGTGCCGGCGCACCGGCTCCTGGCGAGTCGGTTGCCGGCCGTACCGGCGCAGCTGACGGCGTCCACGAGGGCTCGGTCGGCCCCGACGTCGTCGTCGTCCCGCTGCTGCTGTCCACCGGGTACCACGTGCGGCACGACATCGCGCAGGCCGTCGCCGCCGTGAACGCGGCCGGCGCGGGGACGGCGGTCGCCGCCGACCCGCTCGGCCCGCACCCGTTGCTGGTCGACATCCTGGCCGACCGGTACGCCGCCGCCGAGGCGGCGCACGGCCCGTTCCGGCCGGACGACGTGGTGGTCCTCGCCGCCGCCGGCTCCTCGGTGGCGGCCGCGGCGACGGCGGTCGAGGAGGTCACGAGCGCGCTGGCCCAGCGCCTGGGCCGCCCGGTGACGCCGTCGTACGGCGCGGGTGCCGAGCCGCGCGTCCCGGACGCGGTGGCCGCGGCGCGTGCCGCCGGCCTACCGGGGGCGACGGCCCCCGCGCGCGTGATCGTCGTGTCCTATCTGCTCGCCCCCGGCTACTTCCTGGACCGGGTGCTGGAGGCGGGCGCCGACGTCGTGACCGACCCGGTCGCCGGCCCGGCCGGGGCCGAGAAGCCCGACCCGCGTCTGGTCCAGGTGGTGCTGGACCGCTACGACGCGGCGGTCAGCGCCTGATCACGCCCAGCCGAAGGCCGTGCGGACGCGGTCGACGCTGGAGCGCAGGCCCCACTGCGCGGTGAGTGCCTCCAGGGCCTCCGGGTCAGCGGGCGCCTTCGGTACCGCCGGGTCGAACACGGGCAGGGGAGCATCCCGCGCCACCTGCACCACGACGGGCGCGACCTTGAGGTACTCGTCGGCCTCCAGCAGACGACGGCGCTGCGTGGTGGTGAGCCCCTTGTCTCCGGCGTCCCGCGCCGCGAGGATCCCCGCGAGCGTGCCGTACTGGGCGAGCAGCTTGGCCGCGGTCTTCTCGCCGACCCCCGGCACACCCGGCAGACCGTCGCTCGGGTCGCCCCGGAGCGTCGCCATGTCGGCGTAGGCCTGTCCCGAGGCGACGCCGTACCTGGCGGCCAGCCGCTCCTCGTCCACCACGTCGGGGTCCCGGATGCCGCGCGCGGGGTAGAGCACGCGCACCCCGGCGGCGTCGTCGACGAGCTGGAAGAGGTCGCGGTCGCCCGTGACGATGTCCACCGGCCCGGCGCCCTGCTCGACCGCCCGGGCGGTCAGCGTGCCGATGACGTCGTCGGCCTCGTAGCCGGGCACACCCACGCGCGCGACGCCGAGCGCCGCCAGCACGTCCTTGATGACCGGCACCTGTGCGAGCAGCGCCTCGGGCACCTCCTCGACCCCCGTGGTGCCGGGCACCTCCTGCGCGACGCGGTGCGCCTTGTAGCTCGGGATCGCCTCGACGCGGAACGCGGGCCGCCAGTCGTCGTCCCAGCACGCGACCATGCGGTCGGGACCGTGCGTCGTGGCGAGCCACGCGATGGTGTCCAGCAGGCCGCGGACGGCGTTCACGGGCACGCCGCTGGGCGCCCGCAGGGAGTCGGGCACGCCGAAGAACGCGCGGAAGTACAGCGAGGCGGAGTCGAGGAGCATGAGGCTCATGCAGCGAAGCCTGCCACGCCCCACTGACAAGCGGGCTGTCGAGCGAGAATGCCGGACGAATGCGATTTAGATGCCCGTCAAAGGTCGGTTCTGGCGCGGTGTGCCCGTAGTGTCCGACCATGGCGAGCAAAGAGCAGCAGGTGACCGAGGTCATCGAGGGCCTCGGCCTCGGGATGGCGGCGGTCGGCGCGACGCGGGTGACCTCCACGAAGGCGGACCTCGAGCGCGCCCTGAGCCACGCGTGGTCGGGCTGGGGCAACAGCGGGGACTACCCGTTGATCGAGCGGGTGCAGAAGCCGGAGAACGAGCTTCGGGCGGGGATCAACGGATCGGCCCGGCGGACGAACGCCGCGGTCGTCTGGCGGGAGAGCGGCGACTCGTACGTCGTCGACATCGCGCTGGTGAACCGGACGCCGGTGGAGGCGGCGCGCTTCGTCGGGCGGCGGCCGCTCGAGGAGTGGGTGCTGCTGGCGGAGCTCTTCCTCAGCGAGCTCAACCCCGGCGACGTACCGATGAGCGACCTCACGGTGTGAACAGGTCGCCCACCGCCACGCCCGCGGTCGCCGCGAGCACCGTCACCAGCAGCGTGCCCAGGGTGTTCGTCAGCGCGAGCCGGAGCCGGCCGGACCGGGCCAGGCGCACGGACTCCATCGTGGCCGTGGAGAAGGTGGTGTACCCGCCGCACAGGCCCGTGACCAGGGAGAACTGCACCAGCTGGGCGACGTCGCCGGACACCCCGTACCAGGTGAGCGTGTGGGACAGCGTCGAGAAGACGCCGATCAGGAACGAGCCGGTCACGTTCACCACGAACGTCCCCCACGGGAAGCCGCCGCTGTGCCGGGCTCGGACCTCGCCGTCCACCACGAACCGGGCGGCGGCGCCGAGGCCGCCGCCGACGGCCACGAGGAGCAGGGCGAGCACCGCCGTCACCTGCCCTTCCGGCGTCGGTCGGTGCGTGCCGCCAGCGCGATCCCGCCGAGGCAGGCCGCCGTGCCGCCCGCAAGGGTGAGCGTCACGTACAGGAGCGCGAGCCAGGGCATCCCGTGGCCGACCAGCATCTGGACCTCCAGGGCGAGCGCGGAGTAGGTGGTGAACCCGCCCAGCACGCCCGTTCCGATCCCGAGGCGGATCTTGCGGCGCCGGACCGTCTCGCGGCCGCGGCGGGCGAGCGCCTCCAGGAGGTAGCCCAGGGCGAACGCACCGACGACGTTCACGACCAGGGTCCCGATCGGGAACCAGATGATCGTGTAGCCTGCGACCGGGAACGCGTAGGTCAGGGGCGTCAGCAGGACCCCGGACCACATGCTGACGAGATACCGCGCGACCGAACCGCCCGCGCCACCGAGCGCGACCAGGCCGACGTACCGCCAGTCGCGGTGCGGTGCTCGTGTCACGCGGTGTGTTCCCTCGTGGAGGCTCGACAGGTCTGGGACGAACCTACCGCTCACGGGGCCGACATCGTCTCGGGGAGCACCAGGACGGGGCGCGACTGGTTGTGGATGAGCCGCCCCGCCACGGTGCCGCTCACGAGGCTGGTGGTCCAGCCGCGCAGGCCCGAGCGGTGGGCGCCGACGACGATCATCGCCGCCCCCACCTCGTCGGCCACCCGGCCCAGCTCGGCCGCCGGGTCGCCGGCGCCGCGCCGGGCGCACCAGGGGAGGCCGACGTCGGCCATCGCCCGGTTCAGCCCGGCCAGGACGTCGGCCCCGTACGCGTCGGAGGGCACGGCGATGTCCGGATCCACCGACACGGTGAATCCCCGGGAGTTCGAGACGGCTGTCTCGTCGACCCACACGCACACGAGCTCGATCAGGCTTCCACCCAGCGACTGGACGAGCGACGCTGCCCGCCGAGCCAGGTCCGGGTGCTTGTGGTCCACGCCGACCACCACGGATCGCACAGTCACCTTCGTGAGGGTATTGCCAAACCCCCAGGCTCCACCATCTGTCGACTGAGCCTGCGGTTCCGCTCCGGGCGAGTGCCTCGTTCCTCGGCCCTCACCCTGCGCTCCACCTCCGGCTCAGTGCTCCACCATCTGTCGACTGAGCCTGTGGTTCCGCTCCGGGCGAGTGCCTCGTTCCTCGGCCCTCACCCTGCGCTCCACCTCCGGCTCAGTGCTCCACCATCTGTCGACTGAGCCTGCGGTTCCGCTCCGGGCGAGTGCCTCGTTCCTCGGCCCTCACCCTGCGCTCCACCTCCGGCTCAGTCGAGGTGGTCCGGCAGGCCGAACCGGGGGAACCACTTCTCCGTGTCGATGAAGGTGGTGATGCCGGTGATGTGCTTGCCGTCGTTCTCCAGCACCACGATCCCCCACGGGTAGTGGCCACCCTTCGGGTCCGCCCGGTATTGCGCGAACCCCGGGGTGCCGTTGACGTGGATCGGCATGCAGCGCGAGCCCTCGCACCCGTTGCCGGGCCCGGTCATCCACGCCTGGATGTTCTCGATGCCCTCCAGCCACATCGCGTACGGCGGCATGTTCATCACCGCGTCCTCGCGCAGCAGGTTGGCCAGCGCGGTCATGTCGTAGCGCTCGAACGCCGCGACGTACCGCTCCAGGAGCTCGGTCTCGTCGGCCGACGCCGGCTCCTGCGCCTGCGAGGTGCCGGACCGGTCGGGGGCCTTCTCGGCGAGCGTGGCCCGCGCCCGCTGGAGCGCGCTGTTCACCGACGCCACCGAGGTGTCGAGCAGCGTCGCCACCTCGGCGGCGGGCCAGCGCAGCACCTCCCGCAGGATCAGCACGGCGCGCTGCTTGGCCGGCAGGTGCTGCAGCGCCGCGACGAACGCGAGCCGCACCGACTCCCGCGCGACGGCCGTGTCCGCGGGGTCGCTCGCGCCGGGGAGCACGTGCTCGGTCGGGACCGGCTCCACCCACGCGTACTCGGGCAGCACCATCGTCAGGCTCTCCTCGACCGGGTCGGCCGCGGCGCCGAGGCCCATCGGGCGCTCCCGCTTGGCGCGGCTCGAACCGAGCTGGTCGAAGCAGACGTTGGTGGCGATCCGGTACAGCCACGTGCGGAGCGAGGAACGGCCCTCGAACCGGTCGTACGAGCGCCACGCGCGCAGCAGGGTCTCCTGCACGGCGTCGTCGGCGTCGAAGGTGCCGCCCAGCAGGCGGTAGCAGTATCCGGTCAGCTCGCGGCGGTACACCTCGAGCTGGGCGGAGAGCTCGGCCCCGGCCAGGTCCTCACCGGTGCTCTGCGTGGGTCGTGACGCTGTCTGTGCCATAGCTCACACCGTACGCGGAGCCACTGACACGCTCTCGTGGATTCGACCGTGGCCGAAGCCCTGGGCCCAAGTTCACCCGAGGTCGAGCTCGAACCAGACCGTCTTGCCCGTCCGCCGGCCCTCCCGCGGCGGCCCGTGCCGGTGGCTCGGGCGGGGTGCCTCGCCGTGCCGGTCCACGCCCCACCGGGACGCGAGCCGTTCGAGGAACTGCACGCCGCGACCGCCGAACTCGGTCACCGCCGGGTCCCGCAGCTCGGGCTGCACGGTCGACGAGTCGCGCACCCCCACCCGCAGCCGGTCCAGGTCCACCTCGACCGTGGCGGTGAACGGCGCCTGCCCGTGGTCGACGGCGTTGGTCAGCACCTCCGACGTCAGCAGCATCACCGTGCGCCGCAGCGGCATCGGCACGCCGCAGCTCTCCAGCACGTCGTCGACCCAGATGCGGGCCGGGCCGACGTCCAGCAGCGACGGGGCCAGCTTGCGCTCCGCCGTGGCGGGGCGCCCGGGCGACGGCGGTCCCGACGGCGCCGCGGCCCGGACGCGGACGGCGAGCACGGCGACGTCGTCCCGCTGGTCGTCCGAGCCGAGGCGCCGCACGAGGGTGACCGGCAGCGCCGCGGTCGCCGTGTCGCCGAGCGCGCCGAGCGTCTTCTGCAAGCGGTTCAGCCACTGGTCGGGGGTGGTGCCGCGCTGCTCGGCGAGGCCGTCCGTGTACAGCAGGAGGGTGTCGCCGGGGCGCAGCGTCGTGACGTGGTCGGTGCGCTTCGACGTGGGCCGCACGCCGAGCATCATGTCCGGGAGCACCGAGAGGCGCTCGACCGTGCCGTCCTCGCGGAGCACGAGCGGCGGGGGGTGCCCCGCGGTGGACCAGGTGAGCTGGTACGCGCCGCCGACCCGCTCCAGCCGGGCCACCACGGCGGTCCCGCTGGCGAGCAGCCCCAGCCCGGAGTTGGCCTTGTCCAGCAGGGACAGCAGGGCCGACGGCGACTCGTCGTGGCTCCACGCGAACGCGCGCAGCAGCGACCTGAGCTGGCCCATCTTCGCCGCGGCGCGCATGTCGTGGCCGGTCACGTCGCCGATCATGAACATCGTCGCGTCGTCGTCCACGGCGACGGCGTCGTACCAGTCGCCGCCGATCTGGTCGGAGCGCGTGGCGGGCGAGTAGGTCGCCGCCATGTCGAGGTGCGGCACCTCGGGCAGCCGGCTGAGCATCGCCCGCTGCAGGGTCTTCGCGGACTCGCGCCGCTCCTCCAGCAGGCGGGCCCGCTCCAGGGCGTGGCCCGTGTAGTGGGCGAGCCCGGTCTGCAGCGCGTAGGAGTCCTGGTCGGGTCCACGGTCGCGCTCCCAGGCCAGCATGATGACGGCGACGACGGCGCCGGCCGTGACGACGGGCAGGTACGCGCGGGCGCCGACCTCCGGGTCGCAGAACTCCTCCCGGCCCGGGAACGCCGAGAACATCTCCTCGCCGGTGCGGAAGAACAGGGGCCGGCCGGTGCGGGCCGCCTCGGCCAGGGGCCGCTGCTCGTCGAGCTTGGTCTGCCGGAGCCGCTGGGGGAACTGCGGCTCGGCGTGGACGAGGGACCGGTAGGTGATGCCGCGCCCGTCCGCGTCCGCGAGGGCGAACGCGCAGTACCGCGCGCCGATCCCCGCGGTGCCGACCTCCACGATGACCTCCTCGACCTGGTCCATCGTGTTGGCGTTCGCGAAGGCCTCGCTCAGGGAGAGCAGGAAGCGGCTGCGCCGGTTGGCCCGGACGGCGGTCTCCTGGATGCGGCGTGCGCGCTCGCGCTCGGCGCGCAGGCGCAGCTCGGCGGTGCAGGCCGCGGCGAGGTCGGCGAGGGAGTCCAGGTCGTCCTGCGACCACTCGCGGGGCTGGTCGTCCACGGCGCACAGCGCGCCGACGGCGCGTCCGCGCAGGTCGAAGACGGGATAACCGGCGAGGGCGACCAGGCCCATCTCCCGGACCAGGTAGTTGTCGCACAGCAGCGGGTCGGCGCGGGCGTCCACCGTGACGACCGGCTCGCCGCGGGCCGTGATGACGTTGGTCAGCGTGCCCGGGTGCTGCAGCAGCCGGTTGGACTGCATCGGCTCCGGCACCCCGGACGCGCCCGCGAGCACCTGGCCCTCCCGGACCACGAAATAGACGACGGCGGCCGGGACCCGCAGGTGCCGCCGCACGAGACGAGCAAACCGGTCAAAGGCCTCATCCGCTGTGGGAGCAGCGAGACCGACGTGCTCGAGGTCTCGCAGCGCCTGGAGGTCCGTCGGCATCCCATCAGTATTGCGAGAGAAGGACGCGTGCGCGACAGATGTACCGGATGTGTCCCTTTTGCGCCGGGCAGATATCCTACCCGTTCCCGGTCATACCTCCAGCAGACCGCGCTGGTGGGCGAGGCTCACCGCCTCCGCCCGGCCCGAGGCGCCGAGCTTGGCCAACAGGTTGGACACGTGCACGCTTACCGTCTTGGTCGAGATGAACAGCCGCTCGCCGATCTGCCGGTTGGACAGCCCCTGCGCGACCAGGCCGAGCACCTCCTCCTCGCGCTCCGTGAGCGTCGACGCCGTCGCGCGGCGGACCCCCGGCAGGTCGAGCCGCGCCCGCCGGGCGAGCGCCCGGACGGCATCGGCCAGGGGCTGCGCGCCCATGTCCTCCGCGGCGGAGAGCGCCTCGGCCGCCTCGACCTCTGCGGCCTGCCGCTCACCGGCGCCGAGCAGGGCCTCGGCCCACCGGTAGCGCGAGCGCGCCACCTCGTAGCGGTACCCGAAGTCGAAGGCGTTCACGGTGTCCTGCCAGCTCGCGGCGGCCTCCCGCCACAGGTCCGCGGTCGCCCGCTCGCCGCTGTCGACACCCGCGGTGCTGCTCACGATCGCGTGCAGCCGGGCGTTCTCGGCGGCCGCCCGCTGGAGCCAGGCCCGGCCCTCGGGGCCGAGCACTCCGCCGCGCGGACGTCCGCGCTGCGCCGTCTCGCGGGCGATCGCGAGGAGCGAGTCCCCGCTGTCGAGGCGTTCGGCCGCACGCGCCTCCACGGCGGTGGCGGCGGCCGAGCCGGGGGCGCCCGCGCGGCCTGCGGACCGGTCGGCCTGCGCCGCGTCGGCCAGGGCTGCGATCGCCAGCGCGGACAGCCAGATCCGGCCGAGGAACACCTCGGTCCACACCTCGCCCAGGTGGTCGGTGATCCGCACGGCCAGCGCCGCGGCGTCGTCGTACCGGCCTGCCCAGGTCAGGGCGTCGACCAGGCTGCCGCCGCCGATCAGCGCGATCTGGCCGTCGCTCTGCCAGTGGTCGAAGAGGGCCTCGCCGCGCGGGATGGCGTCGGCGTCGCCGCGCGCCACCGCCGCGTACATCTGGGTGGCCTCCAGCACGTGCTGGTGCGTGGCCGGCACCCCGCCCGCGGGCCGCGGCGACAGGTCGCCGCGGAAGTAGAGCATGACCTCCTGCAGGATCCGGAGATTGACGGTCGGGGTGCTCCAGGCCAGCCCGAGCTCCTCGGCCCGGGCGAGCGCGTGCTCCACCCGCTGCTGGGCGGCCTCGAGCTCGCCCGCGTAGAACCGGTTGGCCGTGGCGTTGTAGAGCGTGCGCATCTCCGTGAGCACGTCGCCGGCCTCGGTCGCCGCCGTACGGGCCTCGTCGAGGAGCGCCGCCGCCCGGTCCGGGTCGGCCACGTCGAGCACGGCGAGGGTCGAGAGCGCCGCGGCGAGGGCGCCGGGCTGCCCGACGGACCGCGCCTCCTCGATGGCGCACTCGGCGTGCCCGCGGGCGTCGTCGTCCAGGTCGATGATCATCGTGACCCGCGCCAGCAGCGCGTTGGTCCAGATCCGCTCCGGGCTGCGCTCCGGCAGCATCTCGAGGGCCGTGCGGAGGTCCTCGATCGCCGCCTCGACCTGGCCGGGTACCTCGTCCCAGGTGGGCAGGTCGAGGTACCGGTGCACGAGCACGTGCCGCAGCCCGGCCCGGCGCACGGGGTCGGCGGTCCCGTCGACCGCGCGCTGCGTCAGCTTGACCGCGCGCATCGGGTCGCCGGCGCGTGCGGCGGCCTCGCCCGCCGCGACCGCGACATCCACCCGGTCGCGGCCGATCCGCTCCTCGGCGTCCGGTACGGACTCCCACAGGGCGAGCACCTGCTCCCAGTGCCTGAGCTCCTCCTCGGGGGCGAGCAGCCGGCGCGCCCGCAGGGCGGCATCGCGCGACGCGGTCAGCGCCGCGGGCAGGTCGTGGCCCTCGTAGGCGTGGTGGGCGCGTTCGGCCGCGCTGCCGATCGGCATGCCGTCGGGCCCGTCCTGCTCGATCACCGCGAGGTAGGCGCGGTGGAGGGACGACCGCTCGCCGGGCAGCAGGTCGGCGTACAGGGCCTCCGCGAGCAGCGCGTGCCGGAACTCCAGGTGGACGCCGGACACGACGAGCACCTGCTGGGTGACGGCCTCGCGCAGCGCGGCGTCGACGTCGTGCGCGCCCCACCGGGCGGCCGCGGCCCGCAGCAGCTCCTCGCGCACGCGGCGTCCGGCGACCGACGCGATGCGCAGCACCTGCTGCACCTCGGGGTCCAGCCGTTCCAGCCGGGTACGGAGCACCTCGGTGAGCGTCCAGGGCAGGCTGGCGGAGTCCGGCCCGGCGTCCAGGAGCTCCTCCGCGAAGAAGGCGTTGCCCTCGGACCGGTCCAGCACGTCGGCGAACCCGGCGGCGGGCAGGGGCCGGCCGGCCAGGGCGGTGGTGAACTCGCGCAGCTCGTCCTCGGTGAAGGGCTGCAGGTCGATCCGCTCCACGTGCTCCAGCCGGGACAGCTCGGCGAGCAGCGGGCGCAGCGGGTGCCGGCGGTCGACGTCGTCCGCCCGGTAGGTGACCACGAGCAGGACGTTCTCGGAGCGGGCGCGGGCGGCGAGGAACCGCAGCACGTCGCGCGTCGACGCGTCGGCCCAGTGCGCGTCCTCGACGACGAGCACGAGCGGGCGCTCCGGTGCGCCGGCGACCGCCAGGCTGCGCGCGATGCCCTCGAAGAGCTGGAGCCGCTCGTCGTGGTCGGCGTCGGCGCTGCTGCCGGGCTCCAGGAGCCGCCACAGCGCGGGTCGCTCGGCGACGAGCTCGGTGACCCGCGCGGCCGCGTCGGGCCCCGCGGCCCCGGCCTGCAGCTGGGTGAGTGCCTCCGTGAACGGGAGGTAGGGGATGCCGACCTGGCCCAGGTCGACGCAGTGCACGACGACGGCGCTGGCTCCCGCCTGCTCCGCCGCCTGTGCGACGTGACCGATCAGGCGGGTCTTGCCCACCCCGGCGTCGCCGCCCACGAGCACGAGGCCCGGCCGGCCGGCCGAGGCGCGACCCACCGCCAGCAGGAGAGAGGCAACCGGCTCCTGCCGGGAGACCAGGGGGATCGTCGTAGACCGTCGCACCTGCACATCGTGCCACCGGTCACTGACAATCCCCCTGGCCTGGTCTTTCTCCGGTTCCTTCGAGCCGGCGCCCACGGCATTGGCGCGCACCGTCGTCACGCGAACAGGCCGTGCCGCTTGGCGGGTGCGGGGCGCATGCCCGCGATGCCCTTCCTGATCTGTTCCGTGCGGTTCGCACGTGCGGCGCGCCGCTCCAGGCGGGCCGCTCGGTCCGCCGCGGTCGGCCGCGTGCTGCGCCAGGCGTTCTTGGCCTGGACCTGCCGGTACTCGATCTCCGCGTCCACCGCGGGTCCCCACAACGACATGATGTCCTCCGATGTCCCCGGCGGGCCGTGTGCCCGTCCGGCTGATGAGGAAGACACTCGTCCTGAGTCGTGGGGCAGCGGATCGGACGGTCGGCCAGTCCTGACCGGCGGGGTACCTCAGCGCGGCGTCTGAGGTACCCCCGCGCCGGCCTGAGGTGGCTCTGAGGTGCCTTGGTGCACCTCAACCACCAGCACGCTCCTCGCCGGACCTCAAGATGCCCTGCGGGCCGGGCGGCGAGACACTGGGCGGGCGAGATTCAGGGAGTTCACAGCCCCACTATTGCGATCTACGTCACAGCGGACGCACACTGGAACTAGCAGCGGACCCAATTCGGGGGTGGATCGTGACCGGAACCGAAGCTGGAACGTACGACATCTTGCCCATGCTGGGCCGTGGGAAGCACCGCAACCCCAAGAAGGGCGCGTGCTTCATGGAGCTCGCCTCCTTCCTCGCAGGCGAGAAGTGGAGCGACCATCCAGCCTGCACGCACCCGCTCATCGCGATGCTGGCGCGCGCGGTGAACGACCTGACGGCGGACCACGCCCGCCCGCAGCTCGCACCGCTCATCCCGTCGGTCATCGGCCTGACCAGCACTGACCCGCGCTGGGACGTGCGGATCGCGTTGCGCGCCGCACAGACGGCGCTGCCGGTCTCGCCCGCGGACCGGCAGCAGACGCTCGCCGTCGCCGTCCTCGGGTCGGAGCGCATGCTCGACGTCCTGGAGGACCGTCCGGCAGGCACCCTCGCACCGGAGAGCAAGGACGCGCTGGCGGCCGTACCGAAGACGGCGGCCTGGGCCGAGCGCTTCTGCGCCGGCACCAGCGTGCGCCCCAAGAGGTTCGTCCGGGACGCCGCGCCGAGCGTGGTCTCCACGGCGGTGCAGGGCATCTCGGAGGCGTTCGTGCCCGACGTCGACGCGCGCCTGAGGGACCTGCTCGCAGCAACTATCGCCGATGCGCGCCGCTGGGCCGGGAACGCGGACGACGACGCCCGCACGCTCGACCCGCTGGCGTGGGGCCCGGTGGTCAAGGCGGCTCCGACAACTGCCTGACACACCTGGCCGGACAGGGGGAACCGGGTCGGGGCGCACCAGGGGGCGCCCCGACCCGAGTCATGTCCGGGCGGGCTCGCCGCGCCGGCGGAGCAGCTCCGCCACAGATCGTGCCGGGATCCTGTCGATCGGGCCGCGGTGAGATCGTCACCACCGTGTCAGACAGGCCCGACCGGAGGACAGAACCATGCGATACACGATCCTGCTGCACTACCCGGAGATGACGCCCGCTGAGCTCGGGCCCGGCGGCTGGGAAGCGGGCGAGCGCGAGTTCCAGGCCTACGCGACGGCGCTGGACCAGGCGGGGGTGCTGCTCTCCGCGGAGGTGCTCCAGCCGTCGTCGTCCACGACCACCGTCGCCGTGCGCGACGGCGAGCTGCGGGTCCAGGACGGCCCCTTCGCCGACACGAAGGAGCAGCTCGGCGGCACCTTCGTCGTCGACGTACCGGACCTCGACGCCGCGCTCGCCTGGGCGCAGAAGGCGCCGTCGGTCCAGTGGGGCACGGTGGAGGTGCGCCCCAGCGCCACCCACTACGAGAACGGCGCGTGGACGCGCTGACCGACCACGCGGACGCTCGGGCCGTCGCCGAGGCGGCGGCCCGCACGTCGTACGGCCGCCTGCTGGCTCTGCTCGCCGCCCGCGACGGCGACATCCAGCGTGCGGAGGACGCCCTCGGCGAGGCCTTCGAGCGCGCCCTGCGGCACTGGCCCGACGACGGCGTGCCGCACAACCCCGACGGCTGGCTCCTCACCGTGGCCCGCAACCGGCTGCGCGACCTGTACCGCTCCGCCGCCCACCGCACGACCGCGCCGCCTGACGCCGGACCCGAGCCCACCGCGCCGCCCGAGGACGTCGACCCCGACGCGATCGGGGACCGCCGGCTGGAGCTCATGTTCGTCTGCGCCCACCCCGCGGTCGAGGCGGGCATCCGCACCCCGCTGATGCTGCAGACCGTGCTCGGCGTGGAGGCCACCGACATCGCGGCGGCGTTCGCCGTCCCCGCGCCCACGATGGCGCAGCGCCTGGTCCGGGCCAAGCGCCGTATCCGGGACGCGCGCATCCCGTTCCGCATCCCCGGCCGCGACGAGGTGCCCGGCCGCCTGCCGCCCGTGCTGGAGGCGGTGTACGGCGCGTACGCCATCGACTGGCGCGGCGCCGCGCCCGAGGTGCGCGGATCCCTCACCGGCGACGCGCTCACGCTGGCCCTGCTCCTCGCCGACCTGCTGCCCGAGCCCGAGGTGCTCGGCCTGGCCGCCCTGCTCTGCTTCTCGCAGGCTCGTGCCGGCGCGCGCGAGGTCGACGGGGCCTTCGTGCCGCTCGACGAGCAGGACGTCGCCCGCTGGGACGCCGGCCTGATCGAGCGCGGCGAGGCGCTGCTGCGGCGGTCGCTCGCCGGCCCGGGACGGCCCGTCCACCCCGCTTCCTCTGCCGAGCAGTCCGCCGAGCCGCCCGCCGGGCAGCCCGCCGAGCCGCCCGCCGGGCAGCCCGCCGAGCCGCCCGTCGGGCCGCCCGGCCGGTTCCGCCTCGAGGCCGCGATCCAGTCCGTGCACTGCGCGCGGGCGCGCACCGGCCGTACCGACTGGCCCGCGCTCGTCACGCTGCACCGTGCCCTGCTGCGAGTCGCTCCGACGCTCGGCGGGCGGGTGGCGCTCGCGGCCGTCGTCGCCCGGGTCGACGGCGCGCCCGCGGGGCTGGCCGCGCTGGACGAGGTCGCGGCGGCGGAGCCGGCGGCGGGCCGGTTCCAGCCGTTGTGGGCGACCCGCGCGCACCTCCTGGCCGAGGCCGGTGACGCCGACGCCGCCCGGGCCGCCTACGACAAGGTCCGCTCGCTCACGACGGACCCGGCCCTGCGGGAGTTCCTGGCGCTGCGGAGCGCCGCCGTCGCGCAGGGTCACCGGGTGAGATGAGCCACCCCGGTCCCGAAACCCGGGTCCACGCCTCCCTACCAACGAAGCGAGCTCCTGGTTCGTCCTTGTTCCACGAGGGGCGCCCATTCGAGGGGGCCTGAGAACGGGGACCGACCATGACGACCAGCACAGCGATGATCACCGGCAAGGATGTCGCGGCGGTCGAGCGCGATCTGCGGCGCATGGAGCTGCTCAACCGACGCGAGCACAGGATCCGCGCGGCCGGCCGTTCGGCCCCGATGATGTCCTACCTCACGCTCGCCACGCGCGCACGGGACCGCAGGCGGTACGCGGACGCGTGATGTCGGAGGGCGGGGCCGCAGATCCAGGGGGTTCGGCGGCCCTGCCTCATTTCACCCAGGAATTTACACGGAGCGATCCTGACCTGCCCCTTAGGCTCCTTGGCATGAGCGGACACCCTTCACCTCATCTGCCAGCGGACGGTCATGCGCCCGTCCCGCCCCCGCCAGGTGGGTACGACTCGGTGCCTCCGGCCGGCGGACCTCCTCCGCAGCCGCCGACGTCGGTACCGGTCGGCACGGTGCCCGGACCGCCTCCGCCCGGTGTCCCGGTCACCGGCGGCCAGCCCCCGGTCCCGCCCCGGAAGAACCGGCGGCAGGCCCTGATCATCGCCGTCGCGGTGGTCCTGCTCCTCGCGGCCGGCGCGGGGGTCTGGTACCTGATGCGGCCGGCGCCGATCCCCGACCCGGAGGCCGCCGCGGAGGAGCTCGCGGCCGCGCTCCAGGCGGGTACGCCCGCCGACTTCCCGCTGACCATGGAGACGTCCGCGTCACCCGACGAGCAGTACGCCTCGGTGTTCGAGCAGCTCGTGGCCGCCGTCGGCGAGGACGCCGGCACCGTGGCGGTCAAGAGCGTGACCCCGCTCGAGGAGGGCGCCGGCGGCACCGCGACCGCGACCGCGACGCTCGCCTGGACCTGGCCCGTGGCGACCGAGGAGGCCTGGGAGTACGAGACGGTCGTGGAGCTCACCTACCCGGGGCCGGCCGACGGCGAGGCCGGCGACTGGGAGGCCGCCTGGAACCTCGACGTGCTCGTGCCGGGCCTGGAGGCGGGTGAGCGGCTCGCGGTCGAGCGCACCGAGCCGGTGCGCGGCGACATCGTGACCACGAGCGGCGAGACGATCGTGGGGCTGACTCCCGTGCACCGCGTGGGCATCGACAAGACCCGCCCGGGCTGGGACACGGCCGCCGCCCAGCTCGGCGCCGTGCTGGGCTTCGACCAGGCGACGACCGACGACATCGCGGGGCAGGTCGAGGCCGCGGGCGACAAGGCGTTCGTCGACGTCATCACCATCCGCGACAACGACCCGGAGTACGACTTCAACGCGGCGATGGCGATCCCCGGCGTCGTCGGGATCCCGGACGAGATCCCGCTCGCTCGGGACCGTGACTTCGCCCGCGCGCTGCTCGGCACGGTCGGCGAGGCGACCCAGGAGATCGTCGACGAGTCGAAGGGCACCATCAAGGCCGGCGACATGGTGGGTCTGTCCGGCGTGCAGGCGGCGTACGACGAGCAGCTGCGCGGCGTGCCCGGCCTGGCGGTGACCATCGAGCCCGTCGACGACGCGGCGGGCGGCGAGAGCCGCGAGGCCTTCACGATCGAGAAGAAGGACGGCGAGCCCGTGGCGATCTCGCTCGATCCGGAGACGCAGCTGCGCGCCCAGGCCGCGCTCGCCGACTTCGGGGACCTGGCGAGCGCGATCGTCGCGATCAAGCCGTCCACCGGTGAGGTGCTCGCGGCGGCGTCCGGCCCGGGATCGGAGGGGTTCAACACCGCGACCCTGGGGCAGTACCCGCCGGGTTCCACCTTCAAGATCGCGACGTCGCTCGCGATGCTCCGCGCCGGGACGACGCCGGACTCGACGCTGCCCTGCACCGCCACGATCAACGTGGAGGGCCGCGAGTTCCAGAACGTGCCTGGCTACCCCCAGTCCGCGATGGGCGACGCCGTGCCGTTCCGGACCGTGTTCGCGAACTCGTGCAACACCGCCTTCATCTCGCAGCACCAGGCGATCTCGCAGCAGCAGCTGCACGACGCCGCGGCGTCGCTCGGCCTGGGCGCCGAGCACACGGTGTCCTTCGGCGGTGCGGCGGCGTTCGGCGACGTGCCGACCGAGGCCTCGGGCACGGAGCACGCGGCGTCGATGATCGGCCAGGGTCAGGTGCTGGCCACGCCGCTCGCGATGGCGACCGTCGCGGCGAGCGTCTCCGCCGGCCACACCGTGTCCCCGTGGCTCGTCGAGCCGACGGGCAAGGAGGCGGACGCCGAGCCGGCGGGCGACCTGACCGCGGACGAGGCGGCCACCCTGCGCGACCTCATGGGTGGCGTGGTGCAGGAGGGTTCGGCCGAGCTGCTGCAGGACGTCCCCGGGATCGTCGGCGCCAAGACGGGCACCGCCCAGTTCGGTGACGGCACCAAGGCGCACGTCTGGATGCTCGCGATCGCGAACGACCTGGCGGCGGTCGTGTTCATCGAGGAGGGCGAGCTCGGCTCGACCACCGCCGGCCCGGTGATGCACGAGTTCCTCAAGGGGAGCTGATCCCCGGCCGGGACGAGCACGAACGGCGACGAGCGTGAACGACGGAGCGCCTGTCCGAGGGTCCCGGCGATGCCGGGGCGGGTCGGGCAGGCGCTCCGCCGTACGGCGTCGTGCCGGGGCCGGCACGCGGCCGGAGCAGGTGGGCGGTCAGCCCTTGAAGCCGGCCTCGGTGCACGTGGCCTTGTAGGACTCGATGGCGCTGCCGATCGCCGCCGGGCGGGCGATCGAGCCGCCGAGCGCCTGGTCGAACGGGGCACGCACGGCCTCGAGGTGGGCGATGCTGACCTCGTCCGCCTTGCCGATGATCAGGCCGATGTTGGTGCTCACCTTCGTGGCGGTACCGGTCTGGTCCTCGTTGAGCGGGGAGGCGACGTCCATCGCCGCAGCCTGGATGCTCGCCACGAGCGGCCCGGCAAAGAACGCGTTGCACGTCTCGACGATGTCGTACTCGCCGGTGCTGATGGGAGCCTCGACGACGGGGGACGGCGCGGCCTGCTGCACCTCCTCGCCGGACGGCGTGAAGTCGCTGGCCATGTCCTCGAGAGCCGAGCATCCGGACAGCAGAAGTGCACTGGCGACCACTGCCACGGCCGCCCAGTTCTTGCTGGTGCTCACGATCTACATCCCTCACGTCATCGGGTCAGAAAAGTGCGGTTCGGCCGCACTCGCCCGCGAGTCTAGCGCCACGGCCGCCACCGAAGGCCAGTGGTTCCGTGGGGGAACGTCGGACGCCCAGGCCACGGGAGCGGCCTGAGCGTCCGACAGGTGGTGCGGGGCAGCGGTCAGCGCCCGTCGTCCGCCGGGGGCTGGTCCTGCGGCCCGGGGGTCGCGGGCGGCGTGGGTTCCCCCGAGCGGAGCACGGCGAGCCGGGAGCGGTACTCGGCCTCGTCGATCTCGCCGCGGGCGAAGCGGTGACCGAGGAGCGTCACCGGGTCGGCCCCGGCCGCCGTGTGCGCCGCCCACGGGCCGCCCCACCCGCCGCGTGCGCCGCGGCGGGCCCGACGCGCGATCAGGAAGACCACGGTCGCGAACAGCAGGAACCACAGCAGCGGGAAGATGAAGAAGAACGGGCCGGGTCCGCCCCAGCCGTACTGCGGCCCGTGTGCGAGGACCTCTGTCGTCGCGGTGAGCATGTCGACCTCCAGCAGTCGGTTCGGCCGGTCGTTCCGGCCACACCACCAGGCTGCCGCCGTCCGGCGCCGGGGGCGTCAGCCCGGCGTACCTGCCCGGCTACCCCTCTGGTGCCGCCCACCCCGGCCGGACCAACCCCGCCTCGTACGCCAGCACCACGAGCTGCGCACGGTCGCGTGAACCGGTCTTCATGAGCACCCGGGAGACGTGCGTCTTCACGGTCGACTCCGACAGGTACAGCCGGCCCGCGATCTCGTCGTTGGCGAGGCCGCCCGCCACCTCGACGAGCACCTCGCGCTCCCGCGGCGTGAGGTCGGCGAGCGCCGGCACCGGACGCACGGTCCGGGTCGCGTCGGCGACCTTGGCCAGCAGGCGCCGCGTCACCGTGGGCGAGAGCAGCGCGTTGCCCGACGCCGCGACCCGCACCGCGCGGACCAGCTCCGCCGGCTCGGTGTCCTTGACCAGGAACCCGGACGCCCCGGCGCGGATCGCATCGGTCACGTACTCGTCGAGCTCGAACGTCGTCACCACCACCACGTGCACGCCTGCCGCGCGGGGCTCCGCGATGATCCGGCGGGTCGCCTCCAGCCCGTCCAGGCCGGGCATGCGGATGTCCATGAGCACCACCTGGGGCAGGTGCTCCAGGGTGAGCGCGACGGCGTCGTCGCCGGTCGCGGCCTGGGCGACGACGCGCATGTCGTCCTCGGAGTCGATGAGGGCGCGGAACCCGCCGCGCACCAGGGCCTGGTCGTCGGCGAGCAGGACGTCGATCATGCGGTGTCTCCGGTCTCGGGTGCGTCGGGTGGTGCGGCGTCGTCGGGTGGTGCGGCGTCGTCGGGCGGTGCGGCGGCGTCCGGCGGGGTGGTCCCCGGGCGCGGTGTCCCGGTCCGCCGGGCGACCGGGAGGCTGGCCCGGACCTCCCAGCCGGATCCGCCCGCGCGGGGGCCGGCGGTCAGGGTGCCGCCCGCGCCCTCGACGCGCTCGCGCATCCCGACCAGCCCGTAGCCGGCCACGACGGGTTCCGCGCCGACACGGCCGCCGTCGTCGGACACCGTGACCTCGACGACCTCGCCCCTGGTCACGCGCAGCGTGACCCGGCGGGCGGACGGCGCGTGCCGCCGCACGTTGGTCAGCGACTCCTGGACCACCCGGTGCACGACGCCGGCGACGTGGTCGGGCAGGTCGTCCACGTCGGTGAGCTCGACGGTGACGTCGAGGCCGTCGGCGCGGGCCTGGTCGGCCAGCCGGCGCAGGCCGGTGAGGTCCCAGGTGGGGGTGAGGGGTGCGACGTCGTCCCACCGCGGTTCCGTCGCGGTGGGCGGGCCGGCGGGGAGCCGGGCGGCGCCGTCGGCCGGGCCCGGGGGCTGCGTTCCCGAAGTGGACGGGGACGTCCCTTCGCGGACGATCCCGAGCACCGTGCGCACCTCGGCGAGCGCGTCCTTGCTGGTGTCGCGGATGTTGGTGAGCGCCTCGCGGGCCTGGCCGGGGTTCCGGTCGATCAGGTGCAGGCCCACGCCGGCCTGGACGTTGATCGCGGACAGGGAGTGGGCGAGCACGTCGTGCAGCTCACGCGCGATGCGCAGGCGTTCCGAGGCGACGGCGGTGCGCTCGCGTTCGGCGGCCGTCTCCAGGGCCGCCGCGCGGGCGGCGGCCCGGCGCGCGATCCGGTCCCGCGCGCCGCTCGCGATCAGCAGCACGACCGTGAGCCAGGCCGCCCCGGCGACGAGCGCCCCCGTGGTGAGGAACCACGAGCCGTCCGCGCTGTCCCAGCCCGGGCCGTGGTAGCCCGGCGGACCCCAGGTGCGGTCGGGCTTGACCGGGTTGTCGGTCAGGAACCGTTGGAGGCGCGGCACGAGCAGCGTGGCGGCGACCCCCACCCCGCCGGCGAGCAGGGCGGCCCCGGACCATGCGACCAGCCGGGCCCGGCGCACCTCGCCGCTGAGCATGACGCCGGCCAGCACCGCGGCCGGGCCGAGGAACCCCGGCCCCCAGGGGTACCCGGCCAGCAGGAACACGAGCGTGGCGGCGACGGACAGCACAGTCGCGAGGGCGGGACGGCGCGGCAGCAGGAGCACCAGCGCCGCGGGCGACACCAGCAGCAGGAGCACCCCGGCGAGGTCGAGGTCCGTGGCCCACGACTGGCCGCGCGAGGCGCCGAACGAGCCCAGGACGGAGGCGACCGCGACGGCGGCGCCCACGAGCACGCGCGGCCGGAGGCGGTCGAACGGCGCCGTGACGGGCGGGTCCGCGAGGGTGGCGGGGTTCGGACGGATGGTGCCCAGCATGCTCGCACGCTACGCCGGGCCGGGGTCGGCCGCGTCGCACCGCGGTGCCGCCGCGTGTCCACCCCGGGTACCACCCGGCGCGGGTGATCGGCAGTACGAGGAGCGGTCGGGGGGGAGTGCGGGGGGGGGGGGGCCCGGGGACGCGCACCCCACGAAATAGCCCGACGCCATCCCCGTGGGGCCGCGGGGGTGGTGCCGAGCGGGGGGGGCTTTTGTGGTGGGGGCGCCCCCCCGCTCCCCCCCCCCCCTAACCTCCCCCCCGACCGCTTCCCCTTGCTGCCGATCAGGTACTGCCGATCAGGCGAAGCGGGCTGTGCGCTCCACCACGCGGCCGGCGCCGCGCCCGGCGTCGGCGGCCGGGTCCCAGGTGTAGACCTCGGTGCCGGTGATGAAGACGCGCTCGGCGCGCTGGTCGGTGTCGAGCGGGTCGCCCGACCAGAGCACGACGTCGCCGTCGAGCCCCTCGGTGATCGACCCCACGCGGACGTCGAGCCCGAGGAACGACGCCGGGTTGGTGGTGATGGCGGCCAGCGCGGTCTCGCGGGGGAGCCCGTCCCGCGCGGCGAAGGACGCCTGGTGCACCAGGAAGTTGATCGGGATGACGGGGTGGTCGGTCGTGATCGCGACGCGCACGCCGGCCGCCGCCATGGCGGCGATGTTCCGGTTCGCCCGGTGCCGCACCTCGACCTTGGACCGCGAGACGAACATGGGGCCGTAGATCACCGGGATGTCCTTCTCGGCGAGGACGTCGGCGATCAGGTGGCCCTCGGTGCCGTGGTTGATGACGAGCCGGTAGCCGAACTCCTCCGACAGGCGGATCGCCGTGGCGATGTCGTCGGCGCGGTGCGTGTGCTGGTCCCAGGCGAGCTCGCCGGCGAGCACGCGGGCCAGGGTCTCCTTGCCGAGGTCGCGCTCGAAGGGCTTGCCCTCCTCCGCCGCGGCGTCCCGCTTCGCGGCGTAGTTCTGGGCGTCGACAAACGCCTTGCGGATCACGTTCGCGACGCCGAGGCGGGTCGACGGGAGCTGCTTCTTGTCCCCGTACACGCGCTTCGGGTTCTCGCCGAGGGCGCTCTTGACCGACACCGAGTCGCTGATGACCTGCTCGTCGATCGTGCGGCCGCCCCAGGTCTTGATCGCGACGGTCTGGCCGCCGATCGGGTTGCCCGAGCCCGGCTTGATGACCGCCGTCGTCACACCGCCGGCCAGGGCGTCGCGGAAGCCCTCCTCGTCGATCTGGACGGCGTCGATCGCCCGCAGGGCGGACCCGTTCGGGTCCGTCATCTCGTTGGTGTCGTTGCCGGCCCAGCCCTCGCCCTCCTCGTGGATGCCGATGTGGCCGTGCGCCTCGACGAAGCCGGGCAGGAGCCACTTGCCCTGGGCGTCGACGGTCTCGGTGCCCTCGGGCACGGCGACGTCGGTGCCGACGGCGGTGATCACGCCGTCCTGGATGAGGACCATGCCGTTCTCGATGGGCTCGGCGGCGACCGGGACCACGTAGGCGTTGGTGATGGCGATGCTGGAGCGCGTTGTCATGGGTACATCATTACCCAGGCTAACGAGGCCGCCGGAACGTGGGCAGTCCCGTCAGCCGGACGACGCCGGGTTGGTCGCCTTCCCGTCGAGCCACAGCGTGTCCGACGCGTCGCTGTGCGTGCCCGACGTGCCCACGTGCTTGGCGCTGATCTTCGGCCCCTTGGTGATCACGTGGACCATCGCCATCCCGTGTCCCCGGCCCAGGCCGTAGTCCTCCTTGAGCCACTCCAGGATCGGGCCCGCCTTGGTGGACGCGTCGAACCCACGCTCCTCGGCGAGCTTGATGAGCTCGCGCGGGGTGTGCCCGGTCTTCTCCTCGACGGCGTCGAGGTAGGCCTGAAATGACATCGGTGGTCCTTTCGTACGGGCGACGGGGCCGTCGGCACCGCCTTCTACCAGCACAGACGGGTCGCGTCCGCGAAAATGATCGGTCGTCGTCGCGCCCCGCAGTCTCCGCTCAGGGGGTCTGGCGCAGAAGCTCCGCCACCGCGGCGATCCGCGCCGGGTCGCCCGGCGCCGGCGTCCATGGCAGGCGCAGCGAGTCGCGGGACGGCTCGCCGCGGAACCGGGGCACCACGTGGATGTGGAAGTGGAAGACGGTCTGCCAGGCGGCCTCGCCGGCGCAGTTCAGCAGGTTCACGCCGTCCGCCCCCAGCTGCTTCACCGCCCGTCCCGCTACTCGCTGCGCGGTCACGGTGCACGCGGTCAGGTCCTCGGGTGAGATGTCGTGCAGGTCGACGGCGTGGGCCCTGGGGATCACGAGGGCATGCCCGTCGGACGCGGGGTTGATGTCCATGAACGTGAGCGTGCGCTCGTCTTCGTCGATCCGGGTCGAGGGCAGCTCGCCGGCCACGATGCGGCAGAAGAGGCAGTCAGCTTCCGAGGTCATGGAGCGACCGTAGCGAGAGAGCGTGACAACCATCTCGCTCACCATGCGAAGGATGTATACCAATAGCTAAACGCAAGGCATGGTGGACGTGGGCCGTGTCACGGCTGGCTACGTGAAGTGGCAGGACATTCGCGCGGAGCTTGTTGCAAGGGCGGCGGCGAGGAGGTTGTCGAGCGCGGCAAGCAGCAGCTCCTGGCTGAGGTGACGGGCTACCGGCTCGCAGAGCTTCGCAAGAAGCGCCGCCTGACCCAGCAGCAGGTTGCCGACCGGATGGGTGTGACCAAGGGTCGGGTGTCGCAGATCGAGAAGGGCAAGATCTCCGGCCACGAGGTACTCGCCCGCTATGCCCGGGCCCTGGGCGGTCAGCTTCAGCAGGCGATCCTGTTCGACGACGGTGAGGTCGTCGGTATCGACTGAGGATGTCGACAGCCGGCGGGCGACCACGGCACGTCTCCATAGACTCGACGTCGTGGACTTCTACAACGCGTACGCCCACGGGTTCGCCCGGGTCGCGGCCTGCACCATCCCCGTCGCCGTCGCCGACCCCGCGGCGAACGTCGCCGTCGTGCTCGACCAGGCGCGTCGGCTGCACGACGACGGCGTGGCCGTCGCGGTCTTCCCCGAGCTGTGCCTGAGCGGCTACGCCATCGACGACCTGCTCATGCAGGACACCCTCCTGGAGTCGGTCCTGGACGCCCTCGCCGACATCAAGGAGGCGAGCGTCGACCTCATGACGATGCTCGTGGTCGGGGCGCCGCTCCTGGTCGGCAGCCGCCTGCTGAACGCCGCCGTCGTCGTGCACCGCGGGCGGATCCTCGGCGTCGCACCCAAGTCCTACCTGCCGAACTACCGCGAGTTCTACGAGAAGCGGCAGTTCGCCCCCGGCGACGAGCACCGTGGCACGCTGACCCTGCTCGGCGAGGAGGTCCCGCTCGGCTCCGACCTCATCTTCCGGGCCGACGACGTGCCCGGGCTCGCGGTCCACGTCGAGGTCTGCGAGGACATGTGGGTGCCCGTGCCGCCCAGCGCGCTCGCGGCGCTCGCGGGCGCGAACGTGCTGCTCAACCTGTCCGCCAGCCCGATCACCGTGGCCCGGGCCGAGGACCGCCGCCTCATCGTGCGCAGCGCGAGCTACCGCTGCAACGCGGCCTACGTCTACACGGCGGCGGGCCAGGGCGAGTCCAGCACCGACCTGTCCTGGGACGGCCAGACCATGGTCTACGAGGCCGGCGACCTGCTCGGCGAGACCGAGCGGTTCCCGGACGGCCCGCGTGCCACCGTCGTCGACGTCGACCTCGACCGCCTGCGGCAGGAGCGGTTGCGGCAGGGCACCTTCGACGACAACCGGCGCGGGCTGGGGCTGGCAGCACCCGGCGCGGGCGACGGCGGCGACTTCCGCGAGGTCGCGTTCAGCGTGCACCCACCGCAGGGCGACATCGGCCTGCGCCGCAAGGTGGACCGCTTCCCCTTCGTGCCGGACGACGCCGAGCGCCTCGCCCTGGACTGCTACGAGGCGTACAACATCCAGGTCACCGGGCTGGAGCAGCGCCTGCGCGCCATCGGGCAGCCGAAGGTGGTCATCGGCATCAGCGGCGGCCTGGACTCCACGCACGCGCTGATCGTCGCGGCCAAGGCGATGGACCGGCTGGGCCGGCCGCGCACCGACATCCACGCGTTCACCATGCCGGGCTTCGCGACGACCTCGGAGACCAAGGACCGCGCGGTCCGCCTCGCCGAGGCCCTGGGCGTGACGTTCCAGGAGCTCGACATCCGCCCGGCCGCCGAGCAGATGCTGCGCGACCTCGACCACCCGTACTCCGGCGGAACCAAGCAGTACGACGTCACGTTCGAGAACGTCCAGGCCGGGCTGCGCTACGACTACCTCTTCCGGCTCGCGAACCACCGCGGCGGGATCGTGGTCGGCACGGGCGACCTCTCCGAGCTCGCCCTCGGCTGGTGCACCTACGGCGTGGGCGACCAGATGTCGCACTACGCGGTCAACGCGGGCGTGCCCAAGACCCTCATCCAGCACCTCATCCGCTGGACCATCGACAGCGGGCAGTTCTCGGCGGAGGCGGGCAGCCCCGTGAACACGGTCCTGTCGGAGATCCTCGACCAGGAGATCACGCCCGAGCTGATCCCCACCGAGGAGGGCGAGACGCCGCAGTCCACGGAGGCGACGATCGGCCCGTACGCCCTCCAGGACTTCACGCTGTTCCACGTGCTGCGCCGGGGCTACCGCCCCTCGAAGATCGCGTTCCTGGCCTGGCACGCGTGGAGCGCGGCGGACGACGGCGAGTGGCCGCCCGGCTTCCCCGACCAGCGGCGCACCGCCTACGACCTCGCGACGATCAGGCGCTGGCTCGAGGTGTTCGTGCGCCGGTTCTTCGCCGCGCAGTTCAAGCGGTCGGCACTGCCGAACGGCCCGAAGGTCTCGCCGGGCGGCACGATGTCGCCGCGCGGCGACTGGCGCATGCCGTCGGACGCGTCGGCGGCGGCGTGGCTCGCGGAGCTCGCGAAGAACGTCCCGGAGGCGTGACCGACGCCCCTCGTGAGGCCTGACACAAGCCCCGTCCGGCGTGTTCCGCGAGGAGTAGGGTTCCGTCATGCCTGCTGTCCCCGTTGCCCTGGCCCGGCCCGATAGCCGTCGCCTCGTCCGCCTGATCACCGTGTTCGCAGCGGTCCTGACCTTCGTCGCGCTGCTGCTGGTGGCCGGCCCGGCGAGCGCCCACGACCAGCTCCTGTCCTCCGACCCGAAGGACGGCGCCACGCTCGACGAGCAGCCGACGAGCATCGGGCTCACCTTCAGCTCCGCCCCGCTCGACACGGGCATCGAGGTGGCGCTGACCGGCCCCGATGGCACCTCCGCCCGGGGCTACGACATCACGGTCGACGACGAGGTCGTGACCGCGCAGCTCCCCGAGGACCTGCCCCCGGGCAAGTACGATGTCGCGTGGCACGTGGTCTCCTCCGACGGCCACCCCATCGACGGCGAGTTCACCTACGTCGTCGAGGGCGAGCCGGAGCCGACCGAGGAGCCCGCCGCGAGCGACGGGCCCGAGACGTCCACGCAGGAGGCCGCCCCGGCCGGCCAGGAGACGGGTACGACGGACGACGCGAGCACGCCCACGGAGCTCGCCGGCGCCGGGAACGGCCCGGGCCCCAGCGGGCTCGCCGTGGCAGGCGGGATCCTCGCCGCGGTGCTGGTCGTGCTGGGCGTCGTGGTGATGATGCGCCGCAAGATCCTCGAGAACGACCGGCTGCGCCGGTCGGGTGAGCCCGGGTCCGAGGACCCGGACGCCGACAAGCCCAACGAGAACCCCGACACCAAGGGCTGACCGAGCCTGTCAGACGCTCAGGTCACCGGGGTGACCTGGGTGTCCGGCACGGCACGGGACGAGCGGACCGCCAGGATCACGGTCACCACGGCGGGCGCCAGCAGGACGGCGCCCGCCGTGTTCACCGCCTCGAAGCCGCCCCAGGCGAGCAGCGGCCCGGCGAGCGCGGCCGAGGCGGCGCCGAAGTAGTTCATCAGCGCGTCGGTCGCGCCCTGCAGCGGCAGCTTGACGTGCGGCTCCGCGACGGACGCCAGCACCGCCGACGAGGCGATGAGGCACGCCGACCAGCCGAGCCCGAGCAGCACCAGGGCGACCGCCGTGAGCACCTCGGCGTCGAGGGCCGGGGCGGCGGCGTGCCCGGCGTGCGCGCCGGCGTCGGGCGCGACGTCGGTGGCCAGGGCCGCGGCTGTGAACCCGAGGGCCACGGCGGCCGCCTGCAGCCCGATGCCGCCGACGGCGACGCGGAGCGGGCCGAAGCGGTCGGCCAGCCAGCCGAACACGGGACTGAACGCGAACATCCCCAGCACGTGCAGGCTGATGACGATGCCCACGAGCTGGAGCGACATCCCGCCGTGCTGCATGTGCACCGGCGTCATCACCATGACCATGATCATTACGCCGTGCGCCACGGCCGTGGTCACCACGGCGAACCGGGCCCGCGGCCGGGCCCAGGCCCACCGCAGCGCCGCGAGGGCCCCGGTCCGCCGCGGCTCGGCGCGTGCGTCCCCGGGCCCCCGACCGACGGCGCCCGCGGGCACCACCCGACCCGCCACGCCGCCGGCCGGGTCCCGGTACAGGCTGAGCAGCAGCAACCCGGCCAGCAGGTACGCGACGACGGAGAACAGGTAGGGCCCGCCGAGGTCGGGCACGCCGAACCCGCTGCCCACGACGGCGCCCGGCGCCGCGAGGTTGGGCCCGACCACGGAGCCGACGGTCGTGGACCACAGGACCACCGACATGGTGCGGGCGCGGGTGCCGGACCCGACGTTGTCGGCGGCGGCGTAGCGCGACTGGAGGTTGGTCGCGTTCGCGACGCCGTAGAGCATCAGGCCGACGAGGAGCACGACGAGCTGGCCGACCACGGCCGCCGTCACGACGAGCAGCGCGCCGACCGTGGACAGGGCGTAGCCGAGCGACAGCGCCCACCGCCGTCCGCGGACCTGGGCCAGGGTTGCCAGCGGGATCGAGGCGACCGCCGCGGCGAGCACGCTGACGGCCTGGGCGAGACCCGCCACCGAGGTGCCGCCCAGGCTCTCCGCGAGCAGGGCGCCGACGGCGGCGCCCGAGGCGACCCCGACCCCGGCCAGCAGGTTGCTGAACACGAGCACGACGAGGTTCCGGCGGGCGTTTAGCGGATTCTCCACGATTTCCTCTCATTGGCCCGGATGTACCGGAACGGTAGACCGTTCTGGGTTGCGGAAGTCATCGGATAGTGCGGGCTGACACGGCCGCGGGAGCCGTCACACCGTCGTCGTCCACAGGTTCGTACACAGGTTCGCGTCCTCTGTGAGCAGAAAGTTACGCACGACTCGCCGCGGAAAGGCCTGTTCTCCGCGAATTCCTGCCGATCTGCTGGCAGTATGGGGCCTCGTCGTCGGGCGGGTACCGCCGCACGACGTGACCGAAGAAGGGAAACGCATGTCGCTCAACAAGTCCGAGCTCGTCTCGGCCATCGCCAGCAAGGCCGAGATCAACAAGACCGAGGCCGAGGCCGCGCTCAACGCCTTCCAGGAGGTGCTGATCGAGTCGCTCGCCAAGGGCGAGGCCGTCAAGGTGACGGGCTTCCTCTCGGCCGAGCGCGTCGAGCGTGCCGCCCGCACGGGTCGCAACCCGCGCACCGGCGAGGAGATCTCGATCCCGGCGAACTTCGGTGTCAAGATCAGCGCCGGCTCGCTGCTGAAGAAGGCTGTCGCCAAGTGACGCTTCGCCGCTGAGCTCTTCAGCGACGCGCAGGCCCGGCTCCCCCTGGGGGGCCGGGCCTGCGCATGTCCGGGGCCGGGCGGCCGTCAGCGGCTCAGAGGTCGCCCTTGCGCTCCAGGTACCGCATCGCGACCCAGCCGATCGGGATCCGGCCCCAGTAGGTGCACAGGCGGTACAGGATCGTCGCGGAGAACGCGATGGTCGCCGGCACCCCCGCGGCCGACAGGCCGGCCGTCAGGGCGCCCTCCACGCCGCCCAGGCCACCGGGCGTGGGGATGAGCGCGCCCAGCGCGTTGCCGACCAGGTTGACGAGGGCGATGTCGACCAGCGAGAGGGACTCGCCGAAGGCCGCGAGGCAGCACCACAGGGCCACGATGTAGCCGAGCGTCATGATCAGGTTCCCGGCCACGCCCAGGGCCAGGCGGCCCGGGTGGCTCAGCATCTGCGCGAGCCGCGGCCACACCTGGCGCAGCCGCGGCCCGATGAAGCCCATGCCCCACCGCCGTACCGGCGGCACCAGCAGCGTCGCGACGACGGCGACGGCCACGCCCGCCAGCGTGATCAGCACGGCCGGCGACGGCAGCTCTACGAGCGCCCCCGACCCCGTGAAGACCGACAGGGCCACGAGCAGCAGCACCGTGACCACGAACTGCGACACCTGCACGAGCGCCACGGTGGCGACGGCCATGGACATGGACACGCCGCGCTGGGTCAGGAGCCGCAGGTTCAGCGCGGCCGGCCCGATGCCCGCCGGCGCGGCCAGGGCCACGAACGAGCCGGCGGCGGCCGTGAGCGTGGCGCGCCCGATCGGCACCCGCGCCGGGGAGAACGCGACCAGGGTGAGGCCCGCGCCGAACCAGGTGATGAGGGCCAGCACGAACGCGACCGCGACCCACCACGGGTTGGCCTCGCGCACGGCGGTGGCGATCTCGTCGAAGTTGATGGTCGTGACGATCACGGCCACGGCGACGATGGCCACGGTCGTGGTCAGCACGGTGCGCGCGCTGAACCGCGAGATGCGCTGCGGCTGCACGCTGGCCTCGGGCAGGCGCTCCACCAGCGCGTTCCGCAGCTCGCCCATGAGCCCCTTCGCCCTGCGCACCTCCTCGCGGGTGGTCCGGGGCAGCGCGATCGTCTGGATCAGGGGCCCGATGGCGGCGATGTCGGCGTCGGGCAGGGCGCGCACCGCCGAGGCGACGGCGCGCCGCGGGCCCACCCGCAGCCCGATGAGCGCGAGCATCTGCACCAGGTCGAGTCGCCGGGACAGCGGCGACGACGCGATGTCGCCCTGCTCCCAGCCGGTGATCCACACGTGCGCCCGGCCGTCGTCGTCGCGGTGGGTGAGCAGGACGTCCTGGGTCAGCGCGCGGTGCGTGAGGCCCTGGGCGTGCGCCCGGCCGAGCTGGTCCCAGGCCTCGGCGAGCACGTCCTCGTGCAGCTCGTCGTCGGGCACGTCGCGCAGCGAGACGGCGTCCGAGGCGTGCTCCAGGACGAGCGCGATCGAGTCGCCGTACTCGCCGATCCCGAGCAACCGCGGCGTGCGGACGCCGGCGGCGCTCGCCGCGTACGACAGCAGGGCCGTGCGCTCGGCCACGGCCTTGAGCGAGATCGCGGCCCGGCCCTCGATGCCGCGCAGGCGCAGGGCCCGCCACAGCCGTGTGATGAGGCCGACGACCTGGCGGTCGCCGTCGAGCACGACGACGTCGCGACGTACGCCGTCGTCGCTGTACAGGGCGTACACCCGGTTGCCGCCGGCCCGGCCCAGCGCCAGCGCGGCCGGGTCGTCCGGCGGTCCGTGCTCGACGGCGAGGGCGGACGCGACAGGCTGCCCGGCGTCGCGCGCGGCGTCCTGACCGGGCGCGCGCTCCGACACGGCGTGCACCCGCGCCAGCGACGTCGGCGCGAAGCCGGCGCGGCGCACGGCGGTGACCAGGTCGGCCCCGTAGGCGCGCTCGCTGCGGATGCCCGACACGTACTGGACGGTGGAGCCCGCCAGCCGGCCCAGCAGCAGCGCGACGAGGGTGCCCGGGAGCGAGACCTGGCCCGTGATCAGCACGATGAGCAGGGCGAGGAACATCAGGTTCCACGAGATGCGCACGGTGCGTCGCCGGGTCGCGGGCCCGGCGACGGTGAGCATCGCCGTCAGCGCAACCGCGAACTCCGGGATGGTCAGCACGTAGCCCGTGCCACGCTCCCAGACCGACATGCCGCGCACCAGCTCGTCCGAGCCCAGGTGGCGCACGAGGACCGAGGTGAGCACGCCGATCAGCAGCCCGAGCACCCCGGCGACGATGGACTCGACGATCTGCCGGCCCAGCCGGCGCACGCCCAGCTCGATCATCACGGCGACCGGGGCGAACAGGATCACCAGGCCCTGCAGCACCGCGACGGGCACGAACAGGATCGTGGCCAGCAGGTCGTTGAAGCTCCGGACGTCCTCGGTGACGCCCGCGGTGGTGCCGTGCGCCACGACGGACAGGAACATGACGCCCGCGGTGCCGAGGGCGCACGCGATCATCCAGACGAGCGCGCGCGGGTGGCGCACACGCTCCTCCGGGGTGTCGACGACGCGGACGAGGCCGCTCTCGAAGGGCACTGCCTCCGGCACGTCGGACACCTCGGCACCGGCGTCAGCCCGGCCGGTGCGCGAGTTGGACATGCTCGCGATTCTAGAGCCGTTGAGGCTCGCTTGACCGGGAAGCAGGTGTGACGCCCGGAATATCCGGGTCAGGTCGACGGCGTCCCCGGCGTCCGTCCAGGCATCCTCACCGGATCCCGAGGGCCTCGCGCCACTCGGCCGGGACCAGGGCGTAGCCCACGAAGGCCACGATGTCGAGCAGCGTGTGCGCGATCACGAGCGGGAGGATCCGGTGCCGGCCACCGGGCTGGAACCGGGGCGAGGTGTAGAACCACGAGAACACGACGCCCATCACGACGTTGCCGATGAACGGCCCGATGCCCTGGTACAGGTGGTACGAACCGCGCAGCAGCGAGCTGGCGACGACGAACTTCACGCGGTTCCAGCCGAGGTCCCGCGTGCGCTCGTACAGGTAGCCGACGGCGATGACCTCCTCCAGGAGGCCGTTCTGGAACGCGCTGAGCACCAGCACCGGGACCGTCCACCAGTAGGCGTCCAGGGCGCTGGCCTGCACCTCCACGGTGATGCCGACCGCCCGTCCGAGGGCGTAGAACGCGAGGCCCGGGATGCCGATCGCGGCGGCCAGGGCGAAGCCCCACCCGAGGTCGCGACCCGGGCGCGAGGCGTCGAGGCCGAGGCTGCGCGCCGCGCTGCGGCCGTTCGCGCTGAGCAGGTACAGCGCCAGGGCCACCGGCACCAGCGCGAACCCGATGCTCAGGAGCTGGTAGACGAGGTCGAGGTAGGGGCGTTCCGACTGGCTCGCGTTGAGCGTCGCGGTCTGCTCGGCGAGGGGCGTCTCCGCCGTCAGCCGGGCCACGATGTTGACCAGCGCGTACACGCCGGACTGGCCCAGGCTCAGCCCGAGCACGATCCACACCTCCGCGGTGATGCGGCGGCGGGAGAGGGGCTGGTCGGTCATGGTCACGTCCGGAACCTACCCCGCGTGGCCGGCAGTTCGTCGGCCGGCCACGCGGTGGTTCAGCGGTTCGAGGCCCGCCGCACGAAGTCCGCGAGGTCCGCCGACTGCGCGACCCGCGACTCGGGGTGGATGTACATCATGTGGCCCGCCGGGTACACCCGGGTCTCGATGCGCTCGCGGTAGGACGCCGGGACGGCCATCTGGTCGAGGCTGTACTCGATGGCCTCGACCGGCACCCCGCCGTCGTACCGCCCCATGGCGATGTGCACCTGGAGGTGCGGGTTGAGGATCATCGCGGTCGCGAGCTTGTCCGCGACGTCGACGGCCTTGCCCTCGAACTCCTTGTACGACCAGGGGTGCACGTGCCGGGAGAGCACCTCGTAGATCGCGTCGTGCTCGTACCCGAGCTCGCCGCGCAGGTAGTGGTGCAGCGCTGCCGTGTACGGGCCGGAGGTCGCGGTGAGGAACGGGTCGTACGGCATCTGCTCGTGGATGTAGTGGTCCGCCGGGCCCGTGAACCGGGTGTCGAGGCGCCCGGTGACCAGGCGCCGCGCCCGGAGCAGCTCGGCGTAGACCCGGGTGTGCTCCAGGCGCAGGTTGGCGCGGTCCACGTAGTCCTCGCTCAGCCCGGTCAGGGACGCGATCTTGGCGACGGCGGCGGCCCGCTCGTCGTCGGGCATGCGCGCGCCGCGGGCCAGGACGGAGGCGTAGGTCTCGGCCCAGTCCCGGGCCTCGGCCACGACGTCGTCCAGCGCCCGGTCGCCCAGCAGGCCGTGGTAGTGCGCCGTCGCGGCGTAGACCGGCAGGAAGAGCGGGTGCGGCAGGTTCGAGTGCTCGCCGTCGAACAGCGCCTCCATGTTCAGGGCCGGGGCCACCAGCATGACGCCGTTCAGGAACATGCCGAAGCGCTGCTGCAGGTACTCGGCCAGCGCGGCCCCGCGCGTGCCGCCGTAGGACTCGCCGATGAGGAACTTGGGGCTCATCCACCGGTCGTTCCGGCTCGTCCACAGGCGGATGATCTCGCCGACGGACTCCAGGTCGCCCGTGAAACCGTGGAACGGCTTGGCCTGCTCGCCCTCGGTCGCCCGGGAGAAGCCCGTGGAGACAGGGTCGATGAACACCAGGTCGGAGACGCGCAGCAGGGTGTCCGGGTTGTCGATCAGCCCGTACGGCGGCGCGGTGAGGTCGCCGACATCGCCCGAGTCGACCCGGCGCGGGCCCAGCACGCCCAGGTGCAGCCACACGGACGACGAGCCGGGGCCGCCGTTGAACGCGAAGGTCACCGGGCGCTGCGTCACGTCGGCGTCGTCCAGCGTGTAGTACGTGATCGAGACCTCGGCCTTGGGCTTGCGGCCGTCGTACTTGTCCTCCTTGACCGCCTCCTGGCGCAGCACGATCCGGCCGGTCGTGGCGGAGTACGCCAGGTCGCCGTCCGGGGTGTGCAGGGTGTGGCGCGTGGTGACGAGGTCGTCCGCGGGTTCGGGCCTCTTCGGCGGTGTCCCCTCCGGCGACGGTTTGGTCGCCTCGGGCTGGTCGGTGCTGGTGCTCTTCTCGTCGGTCACCCGGGGAACCTATCCCGGCTGCTCCCCTTTGAGGCCCGGCTTTCTCGTCTTTGAAGCGCGTCAAAGAGGAGAAAGCCGGGCCTCAAAGGGGAGTCCAGGACATCGGACCGACACATCGCTTGCGCGCCCCACGGGGCATCCGGCAAACTAGTTTGCAGTACAAACCAGTTGGAGAGGCGAGGCGATGACCATGGCTACCGACCCGACGTCGGGCACCCCCGCGGAGCCGGCGCGGCCCGGCGACGACTCCGCGGGTCTCGACCCCGCCGAGACGCTGCGCCTGATCCGGGAGCAGCAGGAGGCGGCGCGCGACGCCACCGAGCCCGACGGCCGCCTGCTGTTCGGCGCGTGGGGCCTGGCGTGGCTGATCGGGTACCTGGCCATGTGGACGACGGCGCGCGAGACGGGCTCCCCGGAGCCGTGGTCCGGCTGGGTGTTCGCCGGCTGCATCGTGGGCGCCACGGTCTTCACGATCGTGCACAGCGTCACCCGGACCGCCGGGCTGCGCGGCGACAGCGCCCGGATCGGCGCGCTGTACGGCTGGACCTGGTTCCTCGCGTTCACGGCGCTGGGCGTCATGCTGGGCGCGATGGGCGCCGCAGGAGCGTCGCCGCAGGTCATGGCCATCGCCGCGAACGGCTTCGCGTGCGTGATCGTCGGCCTCATGTACATCGCGGGCGGGCTGCTCTTCGAGGAGATCCGCATGGCCGCCGTCGGCGGCTGGATGCTGGTCGCCGCGGTGCTCGCGGCCTTCGCGGGGATGCCGAACACCTACCTCGTGATGGCCGTCGCGGGCGGCGGCGGCTTCCTGGCCATGGCCGTGGTGGAGCAGGTGTTCCGCAGCCGCCGCCGGTCACCCGGGTCCGTCGTCAGGGCGGAGGGCGGTGGGCAGCGTGCCTGAGGACCTCGACCCGGTCATCCACGCCCCCGCGCGCCTGCGGGTCGTGGCCTCGCTCGCCGCCCTGGGCCGCGGCGACGAGGTCGCCTTCCCCAAGTTGCGCAAGCTGCTGGACATGACCGCCGGCAACCTGTCGACCCACCTGCGCAAGCTGGAGGACGCCGGGTACGTGCGCGTCACCAAGACCCACGAGGGCCGCACGCCCGTGACGTACCTGGCCCTCACCGACACCGGCCGCACCGCGTTCGCGGACTACCAGGCGGCACTGATGGACCTTCTGAAGGGAGCACGCTGATGAGTGCGGTAGAGGTCAGCGGGGTGACCCGGCGCTTCGGCGCCGTCGTCGCCCTCGACGACGTCTCGCTGGAGGTGGGGCACGGCGAGCTGGTCGGCCTGCTCGGCCCCAACGGCGCCGGCAAGTCCACGCTGCTGTCGCTGGTCAGCGGCCAGCGCCGGCCCGACACCGGGGTGGTGCGCCTGAACGGCCACAACCCACGGGACGCCCGGTCGCGGACCGCGCTGGGCCTGACCCCGCAGGAGACCGGCCTGCCCGCGACGCTGCGGGTGCGCGAGGTGGTCGACTTCGTGGGCGGCCACTACCCCGACCCGGTGCCCACGGGCGAGCTGCTGGAGCAGTTCGGGCTGGCGGAGCTGGGCAAGCGGCAGACCGGGTCCCTGTCCGGCGGGCAGAAGCGGCGGCTGGCCGTCGCGCTGTCGCTGGTCGGCAGGCCGCGCGTCGTGCTGCTCGACGAGCCCACCACCGGGCTCGACGTGTCCGGCCGGGGCGCGCTCTGGGACGCGATCCGGGAGTACCACGCGGGCGGCGGCACGGTGCTGCTCACCTCGCACTACCTGGAGGAGGTGCAGGCGCTCGCCGAGCGGGTGGTCGTCATCGACCGCGGGATCGTGCTCGCCGACGACTCCCTCGACACGATCCTCGGCCGGGTGGGCGCGCGCCGCGTGCAGTTCACGGACGCCGGGGGCACGCGCCAGGAGCACCTCGTAGCGGACTCCGACGCGTTCGTGCGCGACCTCGTCCGCACGGGCACGGAGTTCCGCGACCTGGAGATCCGGGGCGCCTCGCTGGAGGAGGCGTTCGGCCAGCTCGTCGACGGCACGAACCAGGGTGCCGCGGGGGACGAGGCCGACACCATGAACAAGGCCGACACCACGACCACGGCCGACGCAACGAACGAAGGAGCGGTGCGATGAGCGCCACCACGACCCCGACCGGGGCCCCGGGCCTCGACGCCCCCGCCGGGCAGACCCGGTCGATCTGGGTGCTGTCCTGGCTGCACCTCAAGTACCAGTTCCTGGAGACCGTCCGGATCCCCATCGCGGTGCTCGGGAACGTGCTGTTCCCGTCGCTGTCGATGTTCTTCTTCGTGGTCCCGCAGGAGTCGGTGGCGGGCAACCCCCTCTACGCCACGATCGCGGTCGCCGGCCTCGGCCTGTTCGCCGTCTGCTCCGCGAGCCTCTTCACCTACGGGCTGGGCGTGGCCGAGGACCGGCAGCTGCCCTTCTACCCGTTCCTGCGGTCGCTCCCCGCCGGACCCGGGCCCCAGATGGTGGCGCGCGTGCTGAACGGCGGCATCTTCTCGCTGTTCGGCCTGCTGCCGCTCATCCTCATCGGCTGGCTGTTCACCGCGGCGACCCTGACCGCGGGCCAGCTCCTCGCGGGCGTCGGCACCATCCTCGCGGTCTCCGTGCCGTTCGTGCTGCTCGGCATGGCGATCGGCTACAAGCTGTCGGCCAAGGCCGCGCTGCCGGTGGTGCAGGTCATCCTGTTCCCGCTCGCCTTCGCGGGCGGCCTGTTCCTGCCGCCGCAGATGTTCCCCGCCTGGCTGGACGCCATCTCGAAGGCCACGCCCACCCGGGCCGGCCGCGACCTGCTGGTCCAGGCCACCACCGGCATGGACGCCTACGCGCTGGCGCTCCCGGTCCTGGCCGGGTGGACCCTGCTGTTCGCCGTCCTGGCGATCCTGTCCTACCGGAGCGACGAGGGCCGCCGCTTCCGCTGACCCACCCCTCTCTCGTTGAGTGCTGGGTATTTGCGGCTTTCCAGCCTCGAGAACCGCAAATACCCAGCACTCAACGGAAGGGGTCAGGTGGTGCGGCGGAGGCGGAGGGAGTTCGCGACCACCAGCACCGAGCTCGCCGCCATCGCGCCGCCCGCGACCATCGGGCTCAGCAGCCCGGCCGCCGCCAGCGGGAGCGCCGCGACGTTGTACGCGAACGCCCAGAACAGGTTCTGCCGGATCACCCGCAGGGTCTTCCGGGACAGGCGGACGGCGCTCGCGGCAGCCCGCAGGTCACCGCGGACCAGCGTGATGTCGCCGGCCTCGATCGCCACGTCGGTGCCGGTGCCCATCGCGAGGCCCAGGTCGGCCGTGGCGAGGGCTGCGGCGTCGTTCACGCCGTCGCCCACCATCGCCACGGTGCGCCCCTCGGCCTGCAGCCGGGCCACCACGGCGGCCTTCTCGGCGGGGAGCACGCGCGAGATCACGTCCGCGTCGGGGATGCCCACGGCGCGCGCGGCCACGAGCGCCGCGCCCGCCGAGTCGCCGGTCAGCAGGTAGGGGCGCAGACCCAGCTCCCGCAGCTCCTCGATCGCCCTGGCCGACGTCGGCCGGGCCGGGTCGCGCAGCGCGATCACGCCGCCCGCCGCGCCGTTCCACGCCACCACCACGGCGGTCGCCCCGGCCTCTTCCTGCTGCCCGACGGCGGCACGCACCTCCGCGGAGACGGTCACCCCCTGCTCGGCCAGCCAGTCGGGGCGGCCCACCAGCACGCGCCGGGTATTGAGCGCGCCGTCCGGGGTGAGCCCCGCGTGCGCGCGCCGGACCAGGCCCTCGACGCCGCCGCCCGGGTGCGCGACGAAGCCCGTGACCTCCAGCGGGGTCTCGGGGTCCGGCTCCACCGCGGCCCGACCCGCCGCCGCGACGGCCCGCGCGATCGGGTGCTCGCTCAGCGCCTCGACGGCGGCCGCGTACCGCAGCGCCTCCGGGGCGTTGGTCAGGTGGTTCGCGTCGTCGGCGTCGTCGGGCCGTGCGGGCTCCTCGTCGTGGCCCTCGGCCGCGCGGTGCGCGCCGGCCATGGCCGGGCTCCGGTCGGGGCTCCACACGTCGACCACGCGCATGCGGCCCTCGGTGACCGTGCCCGTCTTGTCGAGCACCACGGTGTCCACGCGGCGGGTGCTCTCCAGGATCTCCGGGCCGCGGATCAGCACGCCGAGCTGCGCGCCGCGGCCCGTGCCGACCAGGATCGCCGTGGGCGTGGCCAGCCCCAGGGCGCAGGGGCACGCGATGATCAGCACCGCGACGGCGGCGGTGAAGGCCGCCTCGACGTTGCCGGTCAGGACGAGCCAGGCCGCCAGGGTGAGCACCGCCAGGGCCAGCACGACCGGGACGAACACTGCCGAGATGCGGTCGGCGAGCCGGGCCACGGGGGCCTTGCCCGTCTGGGCCCGGGCCACGAGCCGCCCGATGCGGGCGAGCATCGTGTCCTCGCCCACGCGGGTCGCGCGCACCAGCAGGTGCCCCGAGGTGCTCACCGTGCCGCCCACGACGTCGTCGCCCGGCGTCACGTCCACCGGCACCGGCTCGCCGGTGACCAAGGACGTGTCCAGCGCGGAGGCACCCTCCACCACCGTGCCGTCCGTCGCGACGGTGCCGCCGGGGCGTACCGCGAAGACGTCGCCGACCTGGAGCGCGGCGACCGGGACCGCGGTGGTGCGCCAGCCGCCGTCCGGCAGCCGGAGCGGGGTGCCGTCCGGGCTCAGCGCGATGCGCTCGGCGTCCTTGGCGCCGAGGTCGAGCAGGGCCCGCAGGGCGTCGCCCGCGCGCCGCCGCGACCGGTGCTCGGCGTACCGCCCGGCCAGCAGGAACGTCGTGACCACGGCACCGACCTCGAAGTACAGCGCCGGACCCGTGCCGTGCCCCGCGGGCCGGACGGTGTCGGCGACCAGCACCCAGAGCGACCACAGGGTCGCCGCGACCACGCCGATCGACACCAGCGTGTCCATCGTGGAGCTCGCGTGCCGGGCCGCGCGCACGGCGGCGGCGTGGAACGGCCAGGCGCCCCACACGACGACGGGCAGTGCCAGGGCGGCGACCACCCACTCGGCGCCCGGGAAGGACAGCGCGGGGACCATCGACAGCAGGACCACCGGGACGGTGAGCACGACCGAGACGCGGAGCCGGCGCAGCAGGTCCGCGCCGCGGTACTCGGCGCCGGGCGCGAGGGTCGCGCCGTCGGCCCCGGCCGCGGCGCCCGGGCCGAAGCCCGGCGCGCGGGCCGCGGCGCCGTCCGCCGTGCCTTCCGGCCCGACGGCGCCTTCCGGCCCGACGGCGCCGTCCGGCCCGACGGCGCCGGCCGCGCCCCGGCGCCGCGTGACCCGCGCCTCGTACCCGGCGGACTCGACGGCGTCGACCAGGTCCTGGTCGGTCACCTCGGACGACAGCACGACGTGCGCCGACTCCAACGGCAGGTTCACGGTCGCGGCGACGCCGTCGAGCCGGTTGAGCTTGCGCTCGACCCGGGCGACGCACGAGGCGCAGGTCATCCCGGACACCGCGAGCTCGACCTCGCCGAGGGGGTGCAGGGCCTCAGCGGCAGGCACGGTTCTCCTTACAGGGGCGGGACGTCCGGGTCAGGACGGGACGATCGGGAGCATGCGGGTCGCCTGGCGGCCCGGGGCCTGCGCGGCGGACTCGGCGGCGACGGCGTTCTCGAGCACCTCGACGTCGGCCACGTCGTAGCCGGCCTCGTCCACGGCGTCGCGCAGGGGCGCCTCGGCGAGCGGGAGCTTGGAGATGACGCGGACCAGCGAGGTCTCACCGGCGTGCAGCTCGACGCTCACGTCCTGGACGTCCGGCACCCCCCGCAGCTCGTTGGTCACGGCGGACACGCAGTGCCCACAGGTCATGCCGGTCACGGCGAGCTTGGTCACGGTGGTCATGTCGTCTCCTCGGTTCGTGGGCTGCCGGCCGTGCGGGTGCTGCCGGCCGTGCAGGGGTTGCCCGGCGTTCACATGCGGACGAGGCGGGCGATCGCCTCCGAGGCCTCCCGGACCTTGGCGGCGCCGTCGGCGTCGGACGCCTTGGCCGCGTCCACCACACAATGTCCCAGGTGGTCCTCGACGAGCGCCAGGCTCACCGCCTGCAGAGCCTTGGTCACGGCGCTGACCTGGGTGAGCACGTCGATGCAGTACTCGTCCTCGTCGATCATCCGCGCAATGCCGCGAACCTGCCCCTCGATGCGGCGCATCCGCTTGAGGTAGCCGGCCTTGTCGGACGCGTAACCGTGCGGCCCGTCGTGCGCGCCGGCCGCGTCGTGGTGCAGGGAGTCGTCGTGCGGGGTGGCGGCCTCGGTCGCCTCGGTGGTCTCCGTCGCCTCGGTCATGCGTCCATGAGATACCCCATGGGGGTAGTGAGTCAAGTGTGCTGACCACGGGCGCGGTGGCGAGGAGGTTGCTACGTTCGACCGATGGACCAGTCTGGGGGGCGGGGCATTGCGGTCGTGGTCGAGGACGACGACCTGATCCGTGAGGTCATCGAGGTCACACTGCAGCAGGCCGGATTCACCGTGCACCCTGCTGCCACCGGCGCGCAGGGTGTCGCACTGGTGAAGGCCCACCGGCCCGTCGTGACCACCGTGGACGTCTCCCTGCCGGACATCGACGGGTTCGAGGTCGTGCGCCGGCTGCGGACCTTCTCCGAGACGGTCGTCGTCATGCTCACGGCCCGGGTCGACGAGGTCGACACGCTCATGGGTCTCGAGTCCGGCGCCGACGAGTACGTCACCAAGCCGTTCCGGCCACGTGAGCTCCGCGCCCGCATCGACGCGCTCCTGCGCCGTTCCGGCCACCTCGTCCCGACGACGACGGCGGAGGACCCCGCCACCGGTCCGGACGACGACAGCAGGCTCGTGGTCGACACCGCTCGCCGCACGGTCCGCCTGGGCGGCGAGCCCGTCCACCTCACCCGCACCGAGTTCGTCCTCCTCGCGGCGCTCCACGACGCGCGCGGCCGACCGGTGCCGAAGGGCGACCTGGCCCGCCTGCTCTGGCCCGACGAGCACGGCTACGGCGGCGACGTCACCGAGGCGGACCGCCGCACCGTCGAGGTGCACATGGCCAACGTCCGCCGCAAGCTCGGCGACAGCCCCACGAGCCCGCGCTTCATCCATACGGTCCGCGGGCTGGGGTACCGCTTCGAGAATGTCTGACCAGGGCGACCTCGGTGTCGTGCGCCAGGCGCAGGAGCCGCTCCAACCGCTCGACCCGCGGGACGGTGCGGGTCCGCACCACGTCCTGCGCCACACCCCACGCCGCCCGGGCCAGCGCGACGGCCCCCACCATGGCGCCCGACACGGCCAGCTCGGCCGCCGTGTCGTAGACGGCGTACCCGCTGTGGTCGAGGGCGGCGACGGTGAGGAGCTCCAGGCGCCGCTTGAGGCCGGCGGCGTACTGCTCGGCGAGCCGCCGGGCGGTCGGCTCCCCGAGGTCCTGGGCGAGGTCGCGGAGCACACCCTCGTCGAGGATGTCCGCCGCGAGGACACGCGGCATGCGGGCGGCCACGGGCCCCGGGACGTCGAGGACCGAGCCGCCGGTGTCGGACGCCAGCTCGTCCCCGCCGGTCCAGAAGTCGTATACCTCCGCCATGGTCGTGCCTCCCCGTGAGTGCCTGACTGGCTCCTCCCAGCGTGCGGCCCGGAACTCAACGCCCGGCCGAAGAACCTCAAGGGCTGCTCAGGATCGCCCTTGAGGTTCTTGAGGTTCTTGAGGTCGGCCGTCCGCAGGGACCGGATCCGATACCTTTCGTCCTGAATACCCCAGATTCCCCCGAGAGGTCCTCCCGTCGGCATGCCCGCTTCGATGTCTCGCCGCCTCCTGCTCGCCGCGCTCGCCGCGGCCGGACCGCTCGCCCTCACGGCGAGCGCGGCACCCACGAACACCCCCGTGCCGCCGCCCGCGGTGGTCCCCGCCGCGACGCGGAAGGCCCAGGCGCAACAGGCGCCCCGGATCTACCTCGCCGGCGACTCCACCGCGTCCCAGAAGTACGCCGGGGTCTTTCCCGAGACCGGCTGGGGCATGGGTCTGCCCTGGTACGTCGCGCCGCGGATCGAGGTGCTCAACCACGCGATGAACGGGCGCAGCTCCAAGAGCTTCATCGCGGAGGGGCGCCTCGACGCGATCCTGGACGCCGTCCGGCCCGGCGACGTGCTGCTCGTGCAGTTCGGGCACAACGACCAGAAGTCCGACCCGGCGATCGGCACGGACCCGTGGACCACCTACCCGGCCCACCTGCGGCGTTACGTCGACGGCGCCCGCGAGCGGGGCGCACGCCCGGTGCTGCTGACCCCGGCGGAGCGCCGCCGGTTCGACGCCGCCGGCAACGCCGTCGCGACCCACGGGTTCTACCCGGACGCGATGCGGGCGCTGGCCGCCGCCGAGGGCGTGCCGCTGATCGACGTCACCGCGCAGACCCTGGCGCTGTGGCAGGAGCTCGGGCCCGAGGGCACCCAGGTGTACTTCCTGAACACCTACGAGGGGCGGCAGGACAACACGCACTTCAACACGCCCGGCGCCCGGCTGATCGCGCGGATGGTGGCGCGCGGCCTGCTCGCCGCGGGCGTCCTCGCCGCGCACCAGGTGCGCCGCCTCGACGAGAGCATCCCGGTCGAGTGGTTCACCTGGCCGGAGGAGCTGCCCGCGGCGACCTGAGCCGTCAGCCCAGCGCGGCGTCGATGTTCGCGACGACGATGGCGACGACCGCCACGGCGGCCCACAGGAGCAGGCCGAACCGCCACCAGAGGTTGAGGTTCAGCCGCTTCGGCGCGTCCAGCGCCATGGCCTCGGCGTCCGACAGCGGGCGCGTCGCCCACCCGGCCTCGGTGGCGGTCGCCAGGCTGTACCGCAGGCCCCACGAGAACCGCAGCAGCCAGAACAGGTGGACGTACGAGTAGCGCAGCACCAGGGCTCGCCCCGCGTCGAGCGGCGCCGTCTTGCTCTTGCTGCCCCAGCCGAAGAAGACCATGTTCTTCTTTCCTTCGTCTCGAACCGTGCGCACCGTGCGCGCGGCGAGCGAAGCGTGGCAGAGCGCGTGCCGGCCGTCTGTGGGGAGAACTCCCCACCCCGCGCCGCAGTGGACGCCGCAGTGGATGAGGTTCGCGGGCGCGGATGAGAGTCACCGGGGCCCGGCGTAGCGTGACAAGGGACCGAAGCCAGTTCAAAGATGACCTGGAAGGGGTAACCCAACATGCCTGGAAACAAGGCGGTCGCCTACCGCGAACCCGGCGTGGTCGAGGTGGTCGACATCGACTACCCGACGTTCGAGCTCCGGGACGGACCCGGGGTCAACCCGGCCAACGTAGGCCGCAAGGTGCCGCACGGGGTGATCCTGCGGACCGTGTCCACCAACATCTGCGGCTCCGACCAGCACATGGTCCGCGGCCGCACCACCGCGCCTCCGGGACTGATCCTGGGGCACGAGATCACCGGCGAGATCGTCGAGAAGGGCCCGGACGTCGAGTTCCTCGACGTGGGCGACCTCGTCTCCGTGCCGTTCAACATCGCGTGCGGGCGCTGTCGCAACTGCAAGGAGCGCAAGACCGGCATCTGCCTCAACGTCAACCCGGACCGGCCGGGGTCGGCGTACGGGTACGTCGACATGGGCGGCTGGGTCGGCGGCCAGGCGGAGTACGTGCTGGTGCCGTACGCGGACTTCAACGCGCTCAAGTTCCCGGACAAGGACCAGGCCCTCGAGAAGATCATGGACCTGACGATGCTCAGCGACATCTTCCCCACGGGTTTCCACGGGTGCGTGAGCGCCGGGGTGGGCGTGGGGTCCACGGTGTACATCGCGGGGGCCGGGCCCGTCGGTCTGGCCGCCGCGGCGTCGGCGCACCTGCTCGGTGCCGCCGTGGTGATCGTGGGTGACCTCAACAAGGAGCGGCTGGAGCAGGCGCGCTCGTTCGGCTGCGAGACGGTGGACGTCGCCGCCGGGCCGATCCCCGACCAGATCGAGCAGCTCCTGGGCGAGCCCGAGGTGGACTGCGGCGTGGACGCCGTGGGGTTCGAGGCGCGCGGACACGGGTCCGACGCCTCGACCGAGCACCCCGCCGCGGTCCTGAACGGCCTCATGGAGGTCACGCGGGCGGGCGGCTCGCTCGGCATCCCCGGCCTCTACGTCACGGGTGACCCGGGGGCGGCGACCGAGGCGGCGAAGGTCGGGTCGCTGTCGCTGCGGCTGGGGCTCGGCTGGGCCAAGTCGCACGCGTTCACGACCGGTCAGTGCCCGGTGATGAAGTACAACCGCGGCCTGATGCAGGCGATCCTGCACGACAAGGTGCAGATCGCGAAGGCCGTCAACGCCCAGGCGATCCCGCTGACGGAGGCGCCGACGGGCTACCACGAGTTCGACGAGGGCGCGGCGACGAAGTTCGTGCTCAACCCGAACGACTACATCAAGGCCGCCTGACCCCCGGTCGAGTCGACCACCCCCGCTGGCCGGGCTTGCCGGGACCCAGGTTCCGACAAGCCCGACCGGCGGGCAGCGGGTGGTTACCGCGGCGTCGCGGCCGCGGCGGCCTGCGCGGCGGCCGGGAGCGCGTCGAGGATCCGCTGCACGGCGGCATCGTCGTGCGCCGCGGAGACGAACCAGGCCTCGAACACCGACGGCGGCAGGTTGACCCCGGCCGCCAGCATCGCGTGGAACAGGGCCGTGTACCGGAACGTCTCCTGCGCCTGGGCCTGCGCGTAGTCGCGCACGCCCGACGCCGCGGCCAGCGGCCCGAAGAACACCGAGAACAGCGAGCCCGCGCGCTGCACGCGGTGCTCGACGCCGGCCGCGGTCAGCGCCTCGCCGACCGCGGCCGACAGCACGCGTGAGACCTCGTCGACCCGGGCGTACACGGCGTCGTCGGCCAGCCGCAGGGTGGTCAGGCCCGAGGCGACCGCCACGGGGTTCCCGGACAGCGTGCCCGCCTGGTACACGGGCCCGAGCGGGGCCAGGTGGTCCATGACCGACGCCGGACCGCCCAGGGCCGCCACCGGCATGCCGCCGCCGACGACCTTGCCGAACGTGAACAGGTCGGGCGTGTAGCCCGCGCCCCCGGCGGCGTGGATCGCGTCGTTCTCCACGCCCCACCAGCCGGCCGGGCCCACGCGGAACCCGGTGAGCACCTCGTCCATGATGAAGAGGGCGCCGTGTGCCGACGTGATGCGCCGCAGCCCCTCGTTGAAGCCCTCGGCGGGCGGCACCACGCCCATGTTCGCGGGCGACGCCTCGGTGATGACCGCCGCGATCTCGGAGCCGCGCTGCGCGAACGCCGCCTCGACGGCCGCCAGGTCGTTGTAGGGGAGCACCAGGGTCTCGGCGGCGGTCGCCTCGGTCACGCCCGCCGAACCCGGGAGCGCGAGCGTCGCGACGCCCGAGCCGGCCTCGGCCAGCAGCGCGTCCATGTGCCCGTGGTAGCAGCCGGCGAACTTGATCACGAGCGGCCGGCCCGTGACGCCGCGGGCCAGGCGGATCGCCGTCATCGTCGCCTCGGTGCCCGTCGAGACGAGGCGCACGCGTTCGGCCGCGGGGACCCGGCGTCGAACCTCCTCGGCGAGCTCGACCTCGGCGACGGTGGGGGCGCCGAACGACAGCCCGCGCGCGGCGGCGTCCTGCACCGCGGCGACGACGTCGGGGTGCGCGTGGCCCAGCAGCGCGAGGCCCCACGAGCAGACCAGGTCCACGTACTCGCGGCCCGCGACGTCGGTGACGTACGGGCCACGGGCCGAGGCGAGGAAGCGCGGGTCGCCGCCCACGCTGCCGTAGGCGCGGACCGGCGAGTTCACGCCGCCCGGGATCGCGCCCTGCGCGCGCAGGAACGCCGCGTGGTTGGCCTCGGGCGCCCGGCGCAGCGCCTGGGCCTCGACGGTCTCCCGGTTCTGTTCGGTCACTTGATCCACTCCGCGATCTCCAGCGCCCAGTAGGTGAGGATGACGTCGGCGCCGGCTCGCTTGATGCTCGTGACCGACTCCAGGACGGCGCGGTCGCGGTCGATCCAGCCGTTCGCGCCGGCCGCCTCGATCATCGCGTACTCGCCCGAGACCTGGTACGCGGCCACGGGCACGTCGCTCCGGTCCGCGACGGCGCGCAGCACGTCCAGGTACGACCCGGCCGGCTTCACCATGACGAGGTCGGCGCCCTCGGCGAGGTCCAGGTCGGCCTCGCGCAGGCCCTCGCGGCCGTTCGCGGGGTCCATCTGGTACGTCTTGCGGTCGCCCTTCAGCTCCGAGTCCACGGCCTCGCGGAACGGGCCGTAGTACGCGCTCGCGTACTTGGCGCTGTAGGCCAGGATGCTCGTGTCGGCGAAGCCGGCGTCGTCCAGCGCGTCCCGGATCATCGCGACCTGGCCGTCCATCATGCCGGACGGCGAGATCACGTCCGCCCCGGCCTTGGCCTGCGCCACCGCCATGGAGGCGTAGCGGATCAGGGTCGCGTCGTTGTCCACAGCCCCTGTGGACGTGAGCACGCCGCAGTGCCCGTGGTCCGTGAACTCGTCGAGGCAGGTGTCGGCCATGAGCACCGGCGTGGGCGCCCCGGGGGCGAGGCCCTCGTCGAGCGCCGCGCGCGAGGCCCGCAGGGCGCGCTGCAGGATCCCGTCCGGGGCGTCCGCCTGCGAGCCGCTCGCGTCCTTCACGGTGGGGATGCCGAACAGCATGACGCCGCCCAGGCCCGCGTCCCGCGCGGCGCGCACGGCCTCGACCAGGGACTCCTCGGTGTGCTGCACCTGCCCGGGCATGCTCGCCAGCGGCGCCGGCTCGGTCAGGCCCTCCTTGACGAAGAGCGGCAGCACCAGGTCTGCGGGGTGCAAGCGGGTCTCTGCGACCAGACGGCGCATGCCCGGCGTGGCGCGCAGACGGCGCGGCCGGTACACGATCCCGGAGGAGCTCACGATGTCCTTCTCTCTCGTTGTGGTGTCAGACGTACAGGTCACCAGGGTGACCTGTACGTCTGACAGGTCAGGTTCTGACGAGGGCTTCGGTCACGGCGTCGGCCAGGGCCGCGTCCGTGGGGGTGGCGGCCACGGCGAGCACCGTGTGCCCGACGGCTCGTGCCGTGCCGGCTGACGGCTCGCCGATCGCGACCACCCGCTGCGGGCCCAGCTGCGCCGCGACCTGGCGGGCGGCCGAGCCCGAGGTGACCACGACGACGTCGTACGGGCCGTGCAGCTCCGCCGGAAGCTCGCGCGCGACCGTCCAGTAGGCGGTCACGACGTCGACGGCCCAGCCCTTGGCGACGAGGCCGGCCCGGAGCGTGTCGGACGCGAGGTCGCCGAGCGGGAGCAGGACGCGAGCGGCGGCCGCGGTCGTGCCGGTCGTCCGGCCCGCGCCGGCCGGGACCGGACCGCCGGGCGCCACGGGGAACGCGTCGGCGAGCCCGGCCCCGGTCGCGGTCCGCGGCACCAGGTCGGCGGCGACGCCGTGCGCGGCCAGCGCCCGCTCCGTGGCCGGACCGACGGCGGCCCACCGGACGGACCCGCCGCGGGGAGTGCCGGCTGCCCCGCGCGCCGGGCCGAGCAGGGCGTCCACGGCGTTCACGCTGGTGATCGCCACCCAGCCGTACGCGCCGTCGAGGACGCGGGCCCGGGCGGCGTCGAGCTCGGCCGGGTCCTCGACCGGCGCCCGCTCGATCACGGGAGCCGCGACCGGGTCGAGCCCGCGCTCGCGGAGCAGGGCGAGGAGCCCGGCGGCGCGCTCCGGGGCGCGCGCGACCAGCACGGCGGGGTGCCCGGCAGCCGGCGCGGGTCCGTCGGAGGATCCGGCGGGCCCGGTCGAACCGGCGGGCCCGGCCGAATCGGCGGGCCCGGCCGAACTGGCGGGCCCGGCCGATCCCGGGGGAGCGACCGCAGGCGGGACCGGCTCGGTCACGCCTTCTCCGGGACGGTCGCACTCAGGGGCGCGAGCCGCTCGGCGCCGTCGGCCAGCAGGTTCTCGGCGACGGCGACGCCCAGCGTGCGGGCGGCGGCGTCGAGCGCCTCGGGTGCGACGTCCTGCGACAGCGACGCCTCCCCGGCGCGCGACATCTGCTCCGAGCCGTCGACGGCGGCCACGACGGACCGCAGGCGCAGGACCGAGCCGGTGACCGTCGCGTGCGCGCCGACGGGCGCCGCGCACCCGGCCTCCAGCCGGGCCAGCACGGAGCGCTCGGCGAGCACGGCGAGGCGGGTCGGCCGGTGGTCGAGCAGGTGGATCGCCTCGGCGAGGTCGGGCGCGGGGGCCCGGCCCGTGGCGGGGTCGGACACGATGTCGGCCGTGCGCACCTCCACGGCGAGCGCGCCCTGCCCGGGGGCGGGGGCCACGACGTCGACGTCGAGCACCTCGCTGATCACGTCGGTGCGTCCCAGGCGCGACAGCCCGGCGTAGGCGAGCACGACGGCGTCGAGGTCGGCGTCGGGCCCGAGCGCGCGGTTGAGCCGCGTGCCCACGTTGCCGCGGATGTCGACGACGTCCAGGTCGGGCCGGGCCGTGCGGATCTGGGCGGCCCGCCGCGGCGAGCCGGTGCCCACACGTCCCCCGTGCGGGAGCGTCGTGAGGGTGAGGCCGTCCCGCGCGCACAGGGCGTCGCGCGGGTCCTCGCGCTCGGGCGTCACGAAGGTGAGGCCGGGCGCGGGGGTGGTCGGCAGGTCCTTGAGGGAGTGGACGGCGACGTCGCAGCGACCGTCCAGCAGCGCCTCGCGCAGCGCGGTCACGAAGACGCCGGTGCCGCCGAGGCTCGCGAGGCTCCCCGTCTTCACGTCGCCCTCGGTCTTGATGTGCACCAGCTCGACGGGCCTGCCGGTCAGCTCCTCCAGGCGCCTGGCCACCAGACCGCTCTGCGTCGTGGCGAGGGCGCTCGCCCGGGTGCCGAGGCGGATGGGCGCGGCGTCGTCCGGGGTGCTTCCAGGGGTACTGACGGACAGGGGGGTCGGGGTCACCAACCCAGTCTCCACCCGAACCCCTGCCGGGAGGAAACCAGGAGGTGCCCGTCGGGCAGATGTCACAGGGTTGGTGGCGTGCTGTCAGAACGGTCTCGGCGCGCCCGGAGAAAGTGCGAGCAAGTGCACCGCCTTACCAACAGTTTTCGAGAAACTGTTAGTAAGGTGTAGTGCGTGGTCACACTTTCCGAGCCCCTCGCCATCGCACCCGTCGGCCGGGACGAGCACTACTGGGTCGCGGAGGACAATGGCCTGGTCAGTCGCGGCCAGCTCGCCGCGGCCTCAGGGGAGTACGAGTCGACGATCCCGACGCGGATCGCGGAGTATGCGCCGCACCTGCCGGCTGACCTCGGGGCGGACATCGAGGAGGCCGCAGCCGCCCTCGCCGGGTTCGACGCCTATGCGCGAGGGCGTCTCGGGGCCGACGACCCGACGCTGGGCCCGATGAGCTCCATCCTGCTGCGGACCGAGTCGACGTCGTCGTCGCAGATCGAGAATCTCACGGTCGGTGCGCGGCAGCTGGCGCTCGCGGAGCTGGACCAGTCGAACAGCGACAACGCCCGGGTGGTGGTGGCGAACGTCCGGGCCATGGAGGCGGCGCTCGCCCTCGCGGACCGGCTCGACGAGGACGCGATGCTCGCGATGCACGCGGAGCTGCTGTCCCGGCAACGTGGCTGGGAGGACCATGCGGGAAAGTACCGCTCGGGGCTGGTCTGGGTGGGCTCGACGAGCGTCTCCCCGCGTGGCGCCCAGCACGTCGCGCCGCAGGCAGAGCTCGTCTCCGGCGCGATGGCGGACCTGGTCCGCTTCATGCACCGGGACGATCTTCCTGTGCTGGTCCAGGCGGCTGTCGCGCACGCCCAGTTCGAGACCATCCACCCGTTCAGCGACGGGAACGGCCGTACCGGTCGTGCCGTCGTGCACGCGATCCTCAAGGCGAAGGGCGTGGTCACGCAGACCACCGCGCCGGTCTCGGCCGGCCTGCTCATCCAGACCGAGGAGTACTTCGACGCCCTGGGTGCCTTCCGGCAGGGCAACGCCCGGCCGATCGTGGAGAGATTCGCTGCGGCGTGCCGGTTCGCTGCGGCGTCGGGCTCGCAGCTCGTCGACGAGCTCGCGAACCAGGTGGACGTGTCTCGTCAGGACCTGGCGGGTCTCCGCCGGCAGGCGTCCGCGTGGAGGGTGCTCCCGTGCCTGGTGGCGCAGCCCGTCGTCAACGCCCGGTTCCTCGTCGACCGGCTCGACATGAACGACACGACGGCTCAGCGCGCGCTGAGCCAGCTCACCGAGGCAGGAGTGCTGGAGGAACGTACCGGCCTGCGGCGCAACCGGGTCTGGCAGCACGCGGGGATCCTGCGTGTGCTGGACGCCTACGCCCAGCGGCTCTCGCGGGGTTGAGCCCTCCGGGACCCCTCAGCCCTCGTCGCCCAGGCGCTGGGCCGTTCGCCCCGCGTGCGCGACGATCGCCGCCAGGCCCGTCCCGGCGATCCAGCCGCCGGTCACGTCGAGGCCCGGCGTGGCCAGCACCGCCGCCTCGTACGCGCGGACGGCGGCCCGGTAGGCCGGCGTGGGTGGGGGCAGCGCGCCGTCCCAGCGCTGGTGCAGCACCTCGCGCACCCGGTCGGTCAGGTCCACCCCCAGCAGCGCCGACGCGTCGCGGGCGGCCTCCTCGGCGGTGGGCTGCGGCGTCGGCTCGCCCATGCGGCCGTAGCTGAGCCGCACCACGTGCACGCCCGGTCCGGCGGCGGCGCGCACCCGGCGCGCGAGCCACGGCCACTTGGCCGTCGCGTGGGTCAGCGCCTTGGCGCGCACACCGCTCGCCGCCGTGTCGGGGGCCACGAGCATCCCCGAGCCGCGCGGGGCGGTGTCCAGCTCGGGCGCGTCCACGAGCAGCGCTGCCAGCCGGATGTCCGCGCCGCGCTCGGGCGGCGCGGGCGGCTCCAGGACCTTCCCCTGGCCGATCTCGGCAGCCGTGGGCGTCGTCAGGACCACGCGGGGGGTGCGCAGCACCTGGCCGTCGGCGGTGTGTGCCAGCCAGGCCCCGTCGTCCGCGCGCTCCACCCCCGCGACCCGCGTGCCGAACCGGACGTCCAGGCGGTCCACCAGCGCGTCCACCAGCGCGTGGACGCCGCCGTCGATCCCGCGCACCGCGGACCCGGGGGGCGCCGCGGCCCGCAGCGACGCCACGGCCCGCGACAGGGAACCGGTCCGTGCGTACGCGTCCAGCAGCCCGGGTGCGACGGCGGCGACGTCGAGCCGGTCGAGCGGCGCCGAGTGCACGCCGGCGGCGACCGGGGTGACGAGCCGGTCCGCCACCCGGGAGCCGAGCCGCGACCGGGCCAGGGTGCCGAGGTCGGTCGGGTCGACGAGCCGCGCGGGCAGCACCCGGTCCAACGAGCCGCGCAGCACGCCGGGCCAGCCGATCGCGCGCCGCACGTCGGCGGCCCACGGCCGCGAGGGGATGCCCAGCACGCCGGCCGCCGGCAGCGGGAACGCCCGTCCTGCGGCATAACCCCAGGCGGAGAGTCCGGCGGGTACCTCGACGGTCAGCCCGAGCTCGGCCACGAGGCGTTCGACGGCGCCGCCCCGCACCGCGAAGGACTCCGCCCCGAGGTCCAGCGGCACGTCCGGCAGCGACGCGAACGCCCCACCGCGGACCGGCCCGCCTGCTCGCCCGCCGGCCTCCAGCACCACGACGCGCAGCCCCCGGGCCGTGAGCGTGTGCGCGGCGACGAGCCCGCCGATCCCGGCGCCGACGACGACGGCGTCGGCGTCCGCCGTACCGGACCGACCGGCCGAGCGGGTCACAACGAGTGGACCAGCTCGACCACGCGGGTCAGCACCGTCGGGTCCGTCTCCGGGGGAACGCCGTGGCCCAGGTTGACGACGTGGCCGGGGGCCTTGAGGCCGCGGGAGACGACGTCGCGCACGTGCGCCTCCAGCACCGGCCACGGCGCGGCCAGGAGCGCGGGGTCGACGTTCCCCTGCAGGGGAACGCCGGGCAGCAGCGCCGCGGCCTCGTCGAGCGGCGTCCGGTAGTCGACGCCGACGGCGTGGTCCGGCAGGCCGGCGTCGACCAGGACCGTGCGCATCGCGGGCAGCAGGTGCCCGGTGCCGGTACCGAAGTGGATGGCCGGCACGCCGGCGTCCGCCACGGAGGACAGCGCGCGGGTCGACGACGCGGCGACGTGCGTCCTGTAGTCCGCGAGCGAGAGCGACCCGGCCCAGGAGTCGAAGAGCTGGACCGCGCTGGCGCCCGCCTCGACCTGTGCCCGCAGGAACGCCCCGGTGAGGTCGGCCGTCCACGTCACGAGCGCCTCCCACGTGGCGGGGTCGGCGTGCATCAGGGTCCGGGCGGCCAGGTGGTCGCGCGACGGGCGGCCCTCCACCAGGTAGGCCGCGAGCGTGAACGGGGCCCCGCCGAAGCCCAGGAGCGGCGTCGACCCGAGCTCGGCGACGGTCAGCGCGACGGCCTCCCGGATCGGTTCCAGGGCGGCGTCGTCGAGGCTGCGCGAGGTGAGCCGGGCGACGTCGTCGGCCGTGCGGTACGGCTGGTCCATGACCGGACCGACCCCGGCCTGGATGTCCACGCCGACGCCGGCCAGCTTGAGCGGCACCACGATGTCGGAGAAGAAGACGGCGGCGTCCACGCCGTGCCGGCGTACGGGCTGGAGTGTGATCTCGGCCGCGAGGTCGGGCCGCAGGCAGGCCTCCAGCATGCCGGTGCCCTGGCGCACCTCGCGGTACTCGGGCAGGGAGCGGCCCGCCTGCCGCATGAACCAGACGGGCGTGCGACCAGGACGTTCACCCCGGAGCGCCCGGACAAGGGGAGCGGCGGTGGTCCGCCCGTCGGCGAGCGGGTGAGCGGGGCTGATCGTGGTGGACTTCACGCTTCACGATTCTGCCCTGCCCGGCCGCGGTGCATAAAGTTGGAGCACTGTGGTTCTCCTCTCCCTCACCGCCAGCCACCGCGAGCTCGATCTCGACGCGCTGGAGCGCCTGTCCACGGGTTCGTCGTCAGTGGGTCGTGTCGTCGTGGGTACCTGCGGCCCCGTCGCGGGCGCCGTGGTGATCTCCACGTGCAACCGCTTCGAGCTCTATCTCGACGTCGACGCGCCGCTGAGCGGCGACAGCGTGCGGCATGCGACGCGCCACGTGGCCGAGCTCGTGGCCCACGCGTCGGGCGTGACCGGCGACGTCGCCGCCCGCAGCTTCACCGTCCGCACCGGCCCGGAGGTCACGGAGCACCTGTTCGCCGTGGCGTCGGGCCTGGACGCGATGGTCGTGGGCGAGCGCGAGATCGCCGGCCAGGTGAAGCGCTCGCTGGCGATCGCCCGCGAGCAGGAGACCACGTCCAAGACCCTGGAGCTCCTGTTCCAGACGGCGTCGCGCACCTCCAAGCGGGTCGGCACCGACACGGAGCTCGGCGCCGCGGGCCGGTCCGTCGTCGCGCTCGCCCTGGACCTCGCCGAGAGCGAGCTGCCGCCGTGGGACGGCGCGCGCGCCGTGCTGATCGGCACCGGCTCGTACGCGGGCGCCTCGGTCGCCGCCCTCCGGGCCCGCGGCTGCGAGGACATCTCCGTCTACTCGCAGTCCGGCCGGGCCGAGGCCTTCGCGGAGTCGCACGGCGTGCGGCCCGTGGACTCGCTCGTCGAAGCCCTCGCCGACGCCGACATCGTGGTGAGCTGCAGCGGAGCCCGGGGGCGGGCGCTCGCGGCCCGCACCGACGAGGCGGCGCTCGGCGCCATGGTCGCCGGGAACTTCGGCGGCCAGACCACCCTCCCGCACGGCCTGACCGGCGAGGTGGGACCCGAGGCGAGCCTCGGGCACGTGCTCGACGCCGCCGCGGTGGTGCGCGCCCGGGAGCGCGCCGCGGACCGGGCCGGCGACGAGCCGGAGCCCCGCCCGCTGGTGATCCTGGACCTCGCCCTGCACCGCGACGTGGACCCGCTGGTGGCCGACGTCGAGGGCGTGCTGCTCTACGACCTCGCCACGCTGAAGGCGCACGCCCCCGCGGTCGCGCACGACGTCGTCGCGCAGGCGCAGGGGATCGTGGACGCTGCCGCCCGGCGGTTCGAGGAGACGCGCCTGGGCCGGGAGGCCGACGCCGCGGTGGTCGCCCTGCTCGACGAGGCGGAGGTCCGGGTCGTGGCCGAGATCGACGCCGCCGTCGCGCGGCTGACCGACGAGCTCGCCCTCCGCGGCGAGCCCGCCCCCGAGGAGTCCGACGTCGACGTCATCGCCCGCGACGTGCGCAAGCGGGTGCACGCCGAGCTGCACGACAAGATCGTCGCCGTCCGCGCCCGGGCCACCGCCGAGGCGCGCGCCGCGGAGGCCGCGCTGGTCCAGGGCGCCGTGGCCCTGACGATGACGGCGTCCACCCAGCGGGACGCCGACCACCGCTCCAGCCGATAACTCGGCCGCGCGCCGATAACCAACCGGCGGCGATTGTCCGGATATGCCGGGCGGACTGGCATCCAGGGTCCAATTCGTCCATCGTTACCGAATCGTGATCAGGGTGATTTTATTCACCCGGGGGTGCGGGCTAAGTTCGGTGGCTCAAGGACCGAACGCGCATTTGCGCATCGAGATGCTGGAGCACCTTTTGAAGCACGCAGCACACAAGAAGAAGACCGCATCGGCGGGCGCGCGGACCATCGCGACCGTCGCCATCGCAACCGCGGCCACGAGCATGGCTGCGCCGGCCATGGCCGCCGAGGCCTCGCCGCTGGACTCCCTCGGGGACCTCGGCACCACCGCCGAGGGCCTCAAGTCGGCGGTCCCCGCCCTCTCGTCGACCTCGATCGACCTCAGCGAGCTCACCGGCTCGCTCCCCGCGACCGACGTGGTCACGGACGTGGTGAAGAAGGCTGAGCTCCCCGCCTCCATCGCCCCCACCACGGCCCTCGCGCCGAACTACGAGCCGGCGCAGTACGTCTCGGGCGCCCTCCAGGGTGCCGCGCCCCAGGTCGTCTCCGAGGTCGTCGGCGGCGTGACCGGCGGTTCGGCCGTGTCCGGCGTGACCGGCACCGCCAAGGCCGCGCTGGCCAACGTGCTCGGCGGCGGGGCCCTGGGCACCGCGACCGGCGTCGTCTCCGGCGTGACCGGTGGCGTGCTGCAGGGCGACGTCGTGAACGGCGTCGCGGGCGGGGTCGTCAACAACGTGGCCGGCGGCGTCGTCTCCGGCGTGACCGGTGGCGTGCTGCAGGGCGACGTCGTGAACGGCGTGGCCGGTGGCGTGCTGCAGGGTGACGTCGTGAACGGTGCCACGGGCACCGTCACGGGCGTCGCGACCGGCGCCGTCGAGGGCGTGCCGGCCACCGTGGCCGACGTGATCCGCAACGTGCCGAACGTCCTGGGCGGCGTGACCGCTCCGGTCGCCGGCCTCACGGCCAACCTGCCGGGCGTGCTCGGTGGCGTGGGCGGCGTGGTGAACAGCGTCGTCTCGAACGTGCCGGGCGTCGTCGCCTCGGTCCCGGGCCTCGTCGCCAAGGTGACCACCCCGGCCGCCGGTGCGGTCGAGACGGTCGTGGGTGACGTCGCCGTGGACGGCGTCGTCAAGCCGGTCGCCACGGGCGTGGTGCCGGGTGCCGTGGGCGCCGTGCAGAACGGCGTGGTCCCGGGCGTCACCTCGACCGTCGGCAACGTGACCGGCTCGGTCGTCCCGGGTGCCGTCGGCACCGTGACCGGCGACGTCGTGCCGGGCGTCGTGGACGGCGTGGCCAAGCCCGTCGTCGGTGACGTGGTGCTCGGCGGGGTCGTCGGCAGCGTCGTCAAGGACGACGTGGTGGGCGGCGTCGTGACGCCGGTCGTGAAGGACACCGTCGTCGACGGCGTCGCGAAGCCGCTGGTCAAGGACGTCGTCGTCGACGGCGTCGCCAAGCCGGTCGTGAAGGACGTCGTCGTGGACGGCGTGGCCAAGCCCGTCGTGAAGACCGTGACCGGCACGGTCGAGGGTGTCGCCGGCGGCGCCGTGAAGGACACGGTCGGTGGCGTGACCGGCACCGTGGACGGCCTCACCGGCGGTGCCGTGAGCGGCCTCACCGGCGGTCTGCTGGGAGGTCTTTCCTGAGCTGAACTCCCCGGGAGGACCCCAGCCTCTTCGGTCTTGACGTAGCGGGGTGGAGCGCCATTGGCGCTCCACCCCGTTTGCGTTCTTCGGCGCTTTCAGAAGGTTCCATTCTTCTGTCCGTTGTTATCGAATCGTTACCATCGCTTCAGGTTTTTCCGGTCTACCCCTTTTTCCTGCTATTACCGATCAGGTAGCGTCGTGGCGTCCCGGGTTCCGGGCCGTTGTAGCCGACCATGCTGGAGCAGCTCTCATGAAGCACGCCGCCGTCAAGCCTTCGTCCGTCGCCAGGTCCGCGGCCACCCGCGTCGTGGCGACGATCGCGCTCGCCACCGCTGCGACCGCCGTCGCCAGCCCGGCGATGGCGCACGAGGGCCACGGGCACGACGGTCCGGACGGGCACTCCGCGGGTTACGACCGCGGCGGCGACCGAGGGAACGATCGCGGCCGCGAGGCCCATGCCCCGCGCTCGTACCAGCCCGCCGGCTACACGGAGCCCGACTACGACGTGCCGCAGTACACCGGGTCGAAGGACGGCCGCTCCGAGGACGGCAACTGCGGTCGCGGCGCGACGCCCCAGGGCAACCAGCGCGACTGGAGCGACGAGGACCGGGACAAGGTCCGCGAGGCCGTCCGGGAGTACGTGGAGGAGGCCAACGAGTCCGCCGCCGAGGCGCAGCCGCAGGTGGTCACCGAGGTCGAGGAGACCACCCCGCCCGCCGAGAAGCCGGCGGCCGCCGAGGCCGAGGCCCCGGCGAAGGCCGTCACCCCCGTGCAGGTCGCGGCGTCGGAGCCCCCGGTGGCCGTCCAGGCGCCGGGTCAGCAGTGGGAGGGCCCGACCGAGGCCGACACCGCCGGGGCCGAGCTCACCGCCTACGTGCCGAGCCAGGACACCGCCGCCACGACCGAGCGCGAGTCCGGCTCGCTCACCGAGGCCACGCTCGACGCTCCCGTCCGGCTCGCCACGACCGGCGCCGAGGCCACGGCCCTGACGTCGGCGGCCGGCGCGCTGGTCCTCGGCGGCGCCGCCTCGCTCCTGGTCGCCCGCCGCAGCCGCATCCGCGCCTGACGGGACGCCCGCGCCCGGTCCGGCGAGCCCGTCCCTAGCGGGGGACGGGCAGCCAGCCCGGCGCGTCCGTGCCCCACGGGTGCGCGGGGTACGGGTAGTCGGCATACCCCGGGAGCACCGGCCGCGCGGTCGTCACGCCCGCGTGCGTCACCGTCCCGTCGCGCTCGGTCCCCGTGCCCGACGCCGTCGCGGCGGCCGGGTGCGCCGGGTCCCGTCCCGGCAGGTCCAGCAACCAGGCGGCGGTGCGCGCGAGCGACACCGCGACGTCGCGGCCGAGGCCGTCGGCGCGCCGGAGCGTGAGGGCGTCCACGATCCCCGCCGCGAGCAGGTACCCCGAGGCGTGGTCGAGCGCCTGGGCGGGCAGCGCGCCGGGCGTCCCGTCGCGCCCCTCCAGCAGCGCGATCCCGCTGGCCGCCTGCACGATCGAGTCGAAGCCGCGGCGGCCGGCCCACGGGCCGGCGTCGCCCCAGGCCGACACCCGACCGGTCACCGCGCCGGGCGGCACCCGGAGGCCGAACGCCTCGACCGCGCCCAGCCGGTAGCCGGTCACGAGCACGTCGGCGGCGTCGAGCAAATCCTGGGCCGTGCGGCGGTCGCGGGCGTCCCGGAGGTCCAGGACGGCGCTGCGCTTGCCCTGCCCGGTGTCGAGGTGCTGCCACTCGATCTCGGCGGGCCGCGGCGGGTCCACCCGCAGCACGTCCGCGCCCAGCAGGGCGAGCGTCCGTGTGGCGACCGGCCCGGCGATGACCCGGGTCAGGTCGAGCACCCGGACGCCGGCCAGCGGCGCCGCGCCCGCCGGGCGGGCCGCCGCTCCGGTCGCGGGCCCGCGCACCCGGGTCCGCACCAGCGGGCCCGACGCCGCGGCGCGCCCCGGCGCGGACTCCCGCCACTCCTGCTCGGTCCGCACGCGCACGACGATCGCGCCCGCCTCGGCGGCCCGGTCCTCCAGGTCCTGCGCCGAGAGCTCGGCGAGGCGCTCGGCGAAGGTGGGGCGGCCGACGTCGTCGGGCAGCCCGGCGAGCGCCGTCAGGCGGGCGCGGTGGTGCGGGTAGTTCGCGTGCGTGCGGACCCAGCCGTCGGCGGTGGCGAAGAAGCCGGAGAGCGGGGCGAAGCCCTGCACCGGCCGCCCGTCGAGCGCGAGGACGCGGTCGGACGCGAAGCCGACGGCGACCCGGGCGGGGTCGATGCGGGCCGGGTCGAGGAGCGCGGGGTCGAGCAGGGCGGGGTCGGCCGCACCGGCCCGCCGGCCCGCCCGGGCCGCCGCGCGCTGCACGGCGCGGACGGCGTCCAGCGCGAGGTCGAGCACGGGCAGGTGCGCGGCGAGCCAGGGTTCCACGGTTCCATCATCGTCCCGTCCGACGGGCTGCCCCGAAACATCACCGGCCGGACAGATCTGCGACCATGCGCGCGGATACACTCGCCGCATGGCCAAGAACCCCTCCTCCGACTTCGTGCTCCGGCCCTTCGAAGGTCTCCCCGGGGAGACCGACTGGGTGGCGATGCGCGAGATCGTCCCGTCGGCGACCGCGACCGCCCGCACCACCGCCGAGTACGGCTCCCGCGACGTCACGGTGGTGACGCTCCTGCCCGGTGCCTGGACCGCGCTGCACCGTGCCGACGGCACGCTGCTGCTCGCCGTGCAGGGCATCGTCGGCTCGGGCGACGTGAGCCGCGACCTCGCCGCCGCCCTGCTGGAGGCGATGGAGCTGGAGCCGGGCACGGCCGTGGAGTCGGGCGAGCTGCCGGGCGAGGGCCCGCGGCTGCAGGACGTGCTCGACCTGAGCGTGCCGTTCGAGGTCACCGTGCACGACACCTTCGACTACTGGCTCGACCCGAGCGCCGACGTGACGCCGGAGCTCAAGCAGAACCTGGAGGACGCGGCCGACGGCGCGATCCCCACCGTCAAGGTCAGCTCGGTCGAGTCGGCGTACTGGTGCAGCATGTCGCGCGAGTTCCTCCGCTGGGCCCGCCCCGAGCCGGAGGACGACGTCATCGACGCGATCTCCCGCCTGCACGCAAAGCGCGAGTCAGGGCTCGCGGGTGGAAGGTTCGTGGGAGCGTTTCGTGCGTCGGGTCTGGTCGTCCCGGTCTGGGAGCTGCCCCAGGGCACCGAGGCCGCCGACCTGGAGGGTCCCGTGGCCGAGCTCGGCGAGAAGCTCGCGAAAGCACTTTCCATCAAGGAGCCGCTTGATGCGAACGAGCGACGCGCAAGAGCGGGTATCGTCTCTCGCCAGGTCACCCTGCGCTAGTCCGGACGCCCCGGCCGGTCGCGCGCGAGCGGCCCGGAACGCTACGGCTGTCACCGAGGATCGCCACGAGCGGCCCAGGTTTCGGCAACTAGCGGACCAAGGGAGTAGGATTCCAGGGGTAAACCTTTGCACTCACCAAGCAAAGGGCTATCCGAACACTCACCACGGCAAATCGACGCTTCAGGCAGGACAGGTGTGAACGCTCTCCCGGTCGCGAAGACCACGCGTCCCGGCAATGCACAGGCAGGCAAGAACGTCCAGCGGGTGGCGGCCATCATCCCCGCCAAGGACGAGGCCGAGCGCATTGCCGCCACCGTGCGCTCCGCGCGTGCGATCCCCCATGTCGACCTCGTGCTCGTGGTCGACGACGGCTCCGAGGACGACACGCAGCACGTGGCGCGCGCCGCGGGCGCCGTCGTCGTGCGCCACTCCCACAACCGCGGCAAGGCCGCCGCGATGGAGACCGGCGCCGCAGTGGTGGCGATGCGCGACGCCGACGGGCGCCCCCCGCGTCTCCTCATGTTCATCGACGGCGACCTCGGCGACACCGCCGTGAACACCGCGCCCCTCGTACGCCCGGTCCGGGAGGGCGTCGCCGACCTCGCGATCGCGCTGCTGCCCAAGCAGGCCGGCGCCGGCGGCCGGGGCGTCGTCGTGGGCGCGTCCCGCCGGGCCATCGAGGCCATGACGGGCTGGAGCCCGTCGCAGCCGCTGTCCGGCATGCGGTGCCTCACCCGCGAGGCGTTCGAGGCGGCCACGCCGCTCGCCCGCGGCTGGGGCGTCGAGACCGGCATGACCATCGACCTGCTGCGCAAGGGGTACGTCGCCGTCGAGGTGCCGTGCGACCTCAAGCACCGGGCCTCCGCCAACGACCTCAAGGGTCAGATCCACCGGGCGGCCCAGTACCGCGACGTCCTGCTGGCCGTGAACGCCCGCAAGATGCGGGGCGCGGTGGACGCCGTGCGGCACGCGGGGTCGAACGTCCGCAGCTGATCGACCCTCAGGCCGGCCCCGTACCCTGACCTCATGGAGTGGCAGGTCTGGCTTGGCATCATCGCGATCGTCATCGGGGTACTGGCACTCGCCGTCGCCGTCGGCGCGTGGTCGCAGCAGGCCTGGATGCGTCGCCGGGAGGGCCGGCGCGCGGTGCCGCAGAGCGTGCCGGCGGCCCGGCAGATCGCGGTGGTCGTGAACCCGTCCAAGCTGCACGCGAGCGGGCTGCCCGCCCAGGTGCGGGCGCACTGCGCGGCGAACGGGCTCCCGGAGCCGCTCTGGTACGAGACCACGGTCGACGACCCCGGCAAGGGGCAGGCCCGCCAGGCGCTGGACGACGGCGCGGACATCGTGATCGCGGCCGGCGGCGACGGCACGGTGCGCGCCGTCGCCGAGACCATGGTCACCTCGGACAAGCCGATGGGCGTGCTGCCGGTGGGCACGGGCAACCTCCTGGCGCGCAACCTCGAGCTGCCGCTGACCAACATGGACGAGGCGCTCGACGTCATCCTGGCGGGCCGCACGCGCGCCATCGACGTCGGCTGGCTGCGGGTCATGGAGTTCGCGGACACGCCGCGCAACGACGAGCACCCCAACCAGCCCGACCACGAGCCGGACACGGACCGGGAGCACATCTTCCTGGTCATCGCCGGCCTGGGCTTCGACGCCGCGATGGTCGCCACCGCCGACTCCGACCTGAAGAAGAAGGTCGGCTGGGTCGCCTACTTCGTGGCCGGGCTGTCCCACATGCAGGCCCGGCGGATGCGCGCCACCCTGCAGCTCGACGACGACCCGCCGGTGGACGCGCGCGCCCGGTCGATCATGGTCGGCAACTGCGGCATGCTCCCGGGCGGCGTCACCCTGCTGCCCGACGCCGTGCTCGACGACGGGGTGCTCGACGTGGCCGCCGTCGACGTGCGCGGCGGGGTGCTCGGCTGGGCACAGCTCACCCTGGAGATCGCCATGCAGGGGGTGGGGGTGCGGAACGAGCTGCCGGAGAAGCTCGGCCGCATCGACCACACCAAGGCCCGCCGGGCGCGCATCCGTGTGCCCGCGGGCGAGGAGGCCCAGGTCGACGGGGATCCCCTCGGCCGGGCCGTCGAGGTCGACGTGCGCGTCCAGCCGGGCGCGCTCCTGGTCCGGGCCCCGTGACGGCCGCGGCCATCTACCCTGGGCGGGTGAATCCCCGCTCCACCCGGACACTGACCGTGCCCGCTGTCCTCGTCATGCTCGTCGCGGCCCTGCTGGGCCTGATCGGCCCGACGACCGCGTCGGCGGCCCCGCGGTCCGCGCCGGCGGCCGTGGCGACGGCGGCGTCCGGGGCCGGGACCACGACTACCGCGGTCCCCGCGGCCGACGGTCCCGCCGCGGCCGCGGAGCCTGCCCCGGCCGCCCCCGTCGTGGTGGTCGGTGTGGCCGGGCTGCGGTGGACGGACGTCTCCCGGAGCACCACCCCGACCCTGTGGCACATGATCGGCGGCGGCTCCGTCGCGTCGATCAACGTGCGGACCGCCGCGCCCGCGACGTGCCCCCTGGACGCGTGGCTCACGCTCTCGGCGGGCAGCCGGACGGTCTCGGCCGGCAGCGCCGAGCGCGCCGACCAGCCCGACCCCGAGGGGCGGGACGGCGAGGAGCGCGAGGCGCGCGGGGCGACGTCGTGCACGCCGGTGCCCGAGCCCGCGACGGGTGCCGCCGCGCAGGGCTCCGGCGACGCGGAGCCGGCGCGCGCCACGATCGACGGCTGGGCGCAGCTCCCCGAGAAGGACGAGGACGAGGAGGAGGTCGCCGAGCCCGCCGAGCGCGAGCAGGTGTCCGCCCCCGGGCTCCTCGGCGAGCTGCTGGACGAGGCGGACGCGTGCTCGACGGCGGTCGGGCCGGGTGCCGCCGTCATGCTCGCCGGCGCGGACGGGACCGTCAGCCGGTACGTCCCCTCGCTGGACGCCCTGACCTCGGACGGCGCCGAGGGCTCGGCGAGCACCTTCGGCGCACGCGGCCAGGCCTGGGACGACGCCCTCACGGAGTGCCCCGTCACCGTCGTCGACGCCGGCAGCCTGCCCGAGGGGCCGGAGCGGGCGCAGGCGCTGGAGACCCTGGACGGCACGCTCAGCAGCCTGACCCGGAGCCTGCCCGCCGGCACGCGCGTGCTCGTCGCGGGCGTCGCGGACACGCCGCTCACACAGCAGGGCCTCCAGGTCGTCGTCGACTGGGTGGTGGACGTCCCCCGGGTGCGCTGGCTGACGTCGGACGCGTCGCGGAGCACCGGGTTCGTGCAGCTCACCGACCTGACGGCCACCGCGGCCGAGGCCGCGGGGGCCCTCCCGGACCCCGAGGCCGAGGAGCAGGCCGGGCAGGACCCGGCGGTCGAGGAGCCCTCGATCGACGGCTCGCCCATCGAGGTGGGCGAGCCGCGGCGCACGACGGTCGCCCGCACGGTCGAGAACCGGCAGTACATCAACGTCCTGGCCGACACGATCCCCGCGCAGGTGCCCGCCTTCGCCGGCGTGATCGTCCTGTTCCTGCTGATCGCCGTGCTGGTCCTGGTGCTGCCGCGCCGCGCCGCCCGGCCGCGCCGGGAACCCGGGCCGTATCGGCAGCGGCTCGCCCTGAGCGCCGCGCTGCTCGCGGTCTCGGCGCCGGCCGCGGCGAGCCTGGCGACGCTCTCCCGGTGGTGGGTGTGGCCCGCGCCGGAGTTCGGCCTGGCCCTGTCGCTGACGGTGGCCGCGGTGGCCGTCGCGCTCGGCATCCGGGGCGTCTCCCGGCTGCTCCCGCCGGCCCCGTGGCGCAACGCCGTCGCGGCGGCGGGCCTCACCTGGCTGGTCTTCACGATCGACGGGGTCACGGGGTTCACGCTGCTGCAGGCCTCGCTCCTCGGCCCGTCGCTCGCCACCGCGGACCGCTTCTACGGGTTCTCGAACGTGGCCTTCGTGATCTACGCGGTGTCCGGCCTGGTCCTCGCGGGCGGGCTCGCGGCCTACGCGGCTCGTCGCCGCACGGCGACGAGCGCCGGCTCGGTGCTCGGCGACGGCGCCCGCGCCCGCGAGGCGCAGCGGCCCACCCGGCCGGTGTGGCTCGGGGTGGCGGCCGTGACCGCCGTCGCGCTCGTGACCGTCGCCGTGGACGCCGCGCCGTACTTCGGTGACCGCCTGCGCGGGCTCACGCTGCTCGTGCCGTTCGCCCTGGTCGCGCTGCTCGCGGCGCGGCCGGACCTGGTGACCCGGTTCCTCGGCGCCCGCGGCTGGCTCCCCTCCGGCCGGCACACCGAGCCCGTCCGCCGCGTCCCGTCGGCCGTGCTGGGCCTGTCCGGCGCGCTGCTGCTCAGCCTGCTCTTCGCGGCGGCCGTGCTGCCCGTGCCCGGCGCCGAGGCCGCCGGCGAGGAGTCCGGTTCGCTGAGCAGCGCCGAGCCCGTGGTACCGCCCGGCGAGAACGTGGTCGTGATCGGCACGCAGGGCCTGCGCTGGACCGACGTCCAGCCGTCCCTCGACACCGGCACCGCCCCCGCGCCCACCCTCTACGGCATGCTCACCGACGGCGCGGACGCCGCGGGCCTGACCCTGCCCAACGGGCGCGCGGCGCGGTGCCCGGACAGCGGGTGGCTCAGCCTGTCGGCCGGGCGCCTGGCCGAGGTCGCCGACGAGCGCGACGCCGACCGGCACTGGATCTGCGACGAGATCACCGTGACGCCGCTGGCGGACGACCCGGCGGACGGCGCAGCGGACGCGGACGCCGCCGACGCCACCGACACGGACGCGGCCCCGGCCGGTGCCGGGACCGCCGGCGGCGACCGGCCCGCCGTCGTCGACCAGTGGGACCGGCTGACCGCGCTGCAGCGCGGCTCCGGCTACGCCGCTCACCCCGGTACGTTCGGGGACGCCCTCGCCGACGAGTGCACGACGGCCGTCGGGCCCGGCGCGGCCGTCGCGCTCGCGGAGGGGGACGGCAGCGTCGGCCGGTACTTTGACCTCGACGCGGCGCTGGCCGCGGACTCGGGCGCCTGGGACTGCCCCGTCACGTTCGTGGACGCCGGCTCCGCGCTGCTGGACGTCGCCGAGCGGGCGGACCTGGAGAAGCAGCCCGACGGCGCCGACCAGGTCGAGGCCATCCGCGCCGACCTGGTCGCCGCCGTCGACCTCACGGTGTGGCGGGTGCTGGACGCCGCCCCCGCGGACGCGACCGTGCTCGTGATCGACGTGGCCACCACGCCGGAGCACGCGCTCGAGCTGGGGCCGGCCCTGGTGCGCCCCTCGGCGAACTACGACGGGCTGCCGCGCTACCTCGCCAGCACGGCGACCCGCACGGAGGGCGTGGCGCGCCTGATGGACGTCCCGGCGGCGGTGCTCGACGCCGTCGGCGTGGACCTGCCCGCCGACATCGACCCGACGCCGCTGCTGCGGGCCGGGGAGCGTCCCGCCTCGGCCTGGCTCACCGCCGACGAGCTCGCCGACATGACGGCACGTGACCACGTGCGCCGGGACGCGTACATCTGGCTCGTCGACGTCCCGTTCTGGCTGGGTCTCGCCCTGGCGGCGGCCTGCTGGTGGGTGCCGCGGCGAGTCGCCTTCGTGCCGGGCGGGCTGCGGCGCGCCGCCGTCGTCGCCGCCACGGCGCTGACCGCGCTCCCGGCGGGCGGGTTCCTCGTCTCCCTCACCGGCTGGTGGCGGTTCGACCTGCCCGTGCTGGCGATCGTGGGCGCCACCCTGCTCGTGACGGCTGCCGTGACCGGGCTGAGCCTGCTCGCCCCACGGCGGCCCCTGTGGGCGGCCCCTGCCGTCGTCGCGGGGATCACGTTCGTCGCGCTCACGGTGGACGCCCTGTTCGGCACGCCGCTGAACCGGGCGGCGCCGCTCGGCTCCGCCCCGACGTTCGGCGCGCGGTTCTACGGCTTCGGCAACCCGACGTTCTCGGTGTACGCGGTGGCGGCGATCGTGCTCGCGGCCGCGCTGGCGCAGCTCCTCGTGTCGCGCGGCAGACGGGTCCTGGCCACCCTGGCCGTCAGCGTCGTGGGCGTGATCGCGATGGCGGTCGACGTCTGGCCCACCCTCGGGGCGGACCTCGGCGGCGGCCTGGTGCTCGTCCCGGCGTTCGTGGTGGTCGCCACCGCCGCGTCCGGGCTGCGCCTCACGCTCTGGCGGTTCACCTGGGTCGCGGCGGCCGGCGTCGGCGTGGTGGCCCTCGTGGGCGTCCTGGACTGGTTGCGCCCGCCCGAGTCGCGCTCGCACCTCGGCCGGTTCGTGGGCCAGGTGGTCGACGGCGAGGCGGTCTCCACCGTGCTGCGCAAGGCGCTGTACGCGCTGAACTCGATCACGGGCGGTCCGGCGGTCTGGGCCACCGTGGTGATCCTCGTGCTGGTCGGCCTCGCGCTCTTCGGGCCTGCGACGTGGCGGCGACGCCTGACGCCCGCCTGGTTCACGCGCGCGGGGCGGAGCTGGGAGTTCCTGCGCCCCGCGCTGGTCGCGATGTGGGTGATGGCGGTCCTGGGCTCGCTGGTCAACGACTTCGGGCTGCGGATCGCGATGATCGCGCTCATCCCTGCCGTGCCACTGCTCACCATGGTCGCGCTGCGGACGAATTCAGAGCGACAGCCCCGTTAGGCTCGTCCCCGTGATCGATCTCCGACTTCTGCGCGACAACCCCGACGTCGTCCGCGCGAGCCAGGTGGCCCGCGGTGACGACCCCGACCTCGTCGACGTGGCGCTCGACGCCGACGCGCGCCGCCGCTCCTCCCTGACCGAGTTCGAGAACCTGCGCGCGGAGCAGAAGTCCCTGGGCAAGCAGGTCGCGCAGGCGCAGGGCGACGAGAAGCAGGCGCTGCTGGCCCGCACCAAGCAGCTCGCGCAGGACGTCAAGCAGCACCAGGCCACCGCGGCGGAGGCCGAGCAGGAGCTCGACCGGGTGCTGTACTCGATCGCCAACGTGATCGAGGGCGCGCCAGCGGGCGGCGAGGAGGACTTCATCGAGCTCAAGCAGGTCGGTACCCGCCGCGACTTCGCGGCCGAGGGCTTCGAGCCCAAGGACCACCTGGAGCTCGGCGAGGGCCTGCGCGCGATCGACACCAAGCGCGGCGCCAAGGTGTCCGGGGCACGGTTCTACTTCCTCACCGGCATCGGCGCGCGGCTGGAGCTGGCGCTGCTCAACATGGCGATGGACCAGGCCGTGGAGCAGGGCTTCACGCCCATGATCACGCCCACCCTCGTCAAGCCCGAGACCATGCAGGGCACCGGCTTCCTGGGCGCCCACGCCGACGAGATCTACCGCCTGGAGAAGGACGACCTCTACCTGGTCGGCACCTCGGAGGTGGCGCTCGCGGGCTACCACAGCGACGAGATCGTGGACCTGTCCGACGGCCCCCTGCGGTACGCCGGCTGGAGCGCCTGCTACCGCCGCGAGGCCGGCTCGGCGGGCCGCGACACCCGCGGCATCATCCGCGTGCACCAGTTCCACAAGGTCGAGATGTTCAGCTACTGCGCCCCCGAGGAGGCGGCGGCCGAGCACCAGCGCCTGCTGGGCTGGGAAGAGGCCATGATGGCCAAGGTCGAGCTGCCCTACCGCGTCATCGACACGGCGGCGGGTGACCTAGGCTCCTCGGCGGCCCGCAAGTTCGACTGCGAGGCGTGGCTGCCCACGCAGGAGCGCTGGCTGGAGCTCACCTCGACGTCCAACTGCACCACGTTCCAGGCCCGCCGCCTGGGCGTCCGCGAGCGGACCGAGGACGGCTCGACCCGGAACGTCGCGACCCTGAACGGCACGCTGGGCACGACCCGCTGGATCGTCGCGATCCTGGAGAACCACCAGCAGCCGGACGGCTCGGTGCGCGTCCCCGAGGGCCTGCGCCCGTACCTGGGCGGCCTGGAGGTCCTGGAGCCGGTGAAGTAGGGCGGTCGATCACCTCGTCGTCGGCTGCCGTTCATCGTGCGGTCGGTAGGCTGCGAGCGTGGCCCGTGACTTCGAACGCAAGCTCATCGCCCTCGACATCGACGGGACGCTCGTCACGTACGACGAGGTGCTGTCCGACGCGGCGCGGGAGGCGGTCGCCGCCGTCCGCGCCGCCGGGCACCACGTGGTGCTGGCGTCGGGCCGCTCGCTCATCGCGATGACGCCCGTCGCGGCGGACCTCAAGATCGAGGACGAGTGGATCGTCGCCTCGAACGGTGCCGTCACGGCGCGTATCGACGCGTCCGCCCCGATGGGCTACACCCTGGAGCGCGTCGAGACGTTCGACCCCGAGCCGGTGCTGCGCATGCTCAAGGTCGAGCTGCCCCACGCGCGCTACGCGGTCGAGGATGTCGGCGTAGGCTTCCGGATGACCGAGCTCTTTCCCGAGGGCGAGCTCAACGGGGAGCACCGCGTGGTGGACTTCGAGGAGCTCTGGGCCGGCGACGTCACGCGCGTCGTGGTCCGCAGCCCTGGCGAGACGAGCGCGGAGTTCCACGAGATCGCAGCGCGTCTCGGTTTCGACGACGTCACGTACGCCGTCGGCTGGTCCGCGTGGATGGACATCGCACCGCAGGGCGTGACCAAGGCGTCGGCCCTCGAGGTGGTACGCAAGGAGCTCGGGGTGGCGCCCGGGAACACCGTCGCCGTGGGTGACGGCAGCAACGACATCGACATGCTGCGGTGGGCAGGACGAGGCGTGGCGATGGGGCACGCGTCCGAGCCGGTGCAGGCGGCGGCCGACGCCGTGACCGGCTCGATCGACGACGACGGCGTGGTGGACGTCCTCCGCTCGCTGCTCTGAGTCGGGCAAGATCCCGCGGACGACGACGCGGGTGAAAGTAATCCGTGCAAAGGTATGGATCACAGGGCGAATGCCTGTACATTTGGGCGCGATCCGTCGAAGGGTGACGGCGCTCACGGTGCCATGGGGGTACGTGATGATCCTGGACGACCAGTCGGTGTCCATGCGGGTGCGCAACGATGCGCCCCACCTGGTCGCCCTCGACATCGACGGGACCCTGTTGGTCACCGGGCAGCCCGTGCCCGGGCCGACGGTTCTGGCCGTGCAGCTCGTGCGTGGCCGGAAGCACCACGTGGTCCTGGCGTCGGGACGGTCGTTGACGGGGATCCTGCCCGTGGCCAAGGAGCTCGGCATCACCGACGGCTGGGTGGTCGCCTCCAACGGCGCGGTGACGGCGCGGCTCTGCGCCACGTGCACCAACGGGTACATGCTCGAGGACGTCCTGACGTTCGACGTCGGCCCCGTGGTCCGGATGGCGCTGAGCCGGTTCCCCGACGTGCAGATCGGCGTCGAGGAGATCGGCATCGGCTACCGCGTGAACCGGCTGTTCGAGCCGCACGAGGTCAACGGGGCCCAGCGCGTCGTCGGCGTCGACGAGCTGGGCATGATGCCCGCCTCGCGCGCGATCCTGCGGGGGCCGAACGTGCTGGACCTGCTGGAGCCGCTGCGCCGGCACGGGGTGACCGCCACGGAGGCCGGGCCGGACTGGATCGACGTGACCCCGCGGCACCTGAGCAAGGCGACGTCGCTGGAGAACATCCGCTCCACGCTCGGCGTCCCGCGGCACAACACGCTCGCCGTCGGCGACGGCCTGAACGACATCGAGATGCTGAGCTGGGCCGCCCGCGCCGTCGCGATGGGCCACGCCCCCGCCGCCGTGAAGGCGATCGCGAACGAGACCGTGGGCGACATCTCGCAGCACGGCGTGATCCAGGCGCTGAAGACCCTGATCTAGCGCCGTGTCAGACCCTCAGGTCACCGGGGTGACCTGAGGGTCTGACACAACGATCAGCGCGCCGTGAGAATCAACGTGCGGTGAGGATCAGCGGGCCGTCCGGCGTGATCGCGATGGTGTGCTCCGAGTGGGCGCCGCGCGAACCGTCGGCCGAGCGGAGCGTCCAGCCGTCGGGGTCGGTGAAGATCTCGTCCGTGGTCTCCAGGAACCACGGCTCGACCGCGATCACCAGGCCCGGCTTGAGCGGGAAACCACGGCCCGCCCGGCCGTTGTTCGGCACGTGCGGGTCGCCGTGCATGGTGCGGCCCACGCCGTGCCCGCCGAAGTCGGTGTTGACCGAGTAGCCGGCGGCGTGCGCCACCTCGGCGATCGCCGAGGAGATGTCGCCGATCTTCTTGCCCGGCTGCGCGGCGGCGATGCCGGCCTCCAGCGCCACCTCGGTGGTGCGGATCAGCTTCGCGTCCCGCGCGGCGCGGGCCGGGTCGGGCTCGCCCACCACGATGGACAGCGCGGAGTCGGAGACCCAGCCGTTCACGGACGCCGCGAAGTCGATCGACAGCAGGTCGCCGTCCTCGAGCGCGTAGTCGTGGGGCAGGCCGTGCAGCACGGCGTCGTTCACGGAGGTGCAGATGACCTTGCCGAAGGGCATCGCGCCGAACGAGGGGTGGTAGTCGATGTAGCACGACTCGGCGCCCTGGTCGCGGATCATCTTGTGCGCGATCTCGTCGAGCTCGAGGAGGTTCACCCCGACGCCCGCGGCCTCGCGGACGGCGAGCAGCACGTCGGCGACGAAGCGTCCCGCCGGGCGCATCTCCTCGATCTCGCGCGGCGTCCTCAGCTCGATCATGTCCGTCCTTCCGTAGGGGCACCAGAGATCTGGCGGCACAAGCCTACGTCGCGCCGTCCACCCGCCACCCACCCGCCGTGCGGGCGTACGCCGCCGCCCTTGCGGGTGGCGTACCCGGCGTTTCGCCTCTCTTGGGCGACGGGTGCGATTGCAACGATTTCGTAATGCAAGGTGATGCTGTATGGGCTTGCATTGGACCGAGAACCACGGTTGCGTTGAGGGCGGGCAACCCGGCAGTCTGCCGGTCCGTACCCGCAAGCCAGAGGGTTCTGAGCCCACGAAGCAGTGGAGGAGCACGAGATGACTATCCGGATGGCTTCCAAGCGCCGAGCGATCGCCCTGGCGGCGACCGGCGCGAGCCTGGCCCTGGTCCTGGCGGCCTGTGCCGACACCGGCGACGACGGCGGTGGCGGGGACGGCGGTGGCGAGGCCACCGCGGCCGCGATCGACTGCGCCGCGTACGACGAGTTCGGCGACCTCGACGGCAAGGAGGTCAGCGTCTACACCACCATCGTGGAGCCCGAGGCCGAGACGCAGACGAAGTCGTACGAGCCGTTCGAGAAGTGCACCGGCGTCACCATCAACTACGAGGGCTCGCGCGAGATGGAGGCGCAGCTTCCCGTGCGCGTCCAGGCCGGCAACCCGCCGGACATCGCGATCCTGCCGCAGCCGGGTCTGCTCCAGACGCTGGTCAACGACTACGACGCCGTCCTCCCCGCGCCGGAGCAGGTCGAGGCCAACGTCGACGAGGGCTGGGCTCCGGAGTGGAAGGAGTACGGCACGGTGGACGGCACGTTCTACGCCGCGCCGCTGGGCTCCAACGTCAAGTCGTACGTCTGGTACTCGCCGAAGATGTTCGCCGACGCCGGGTACGAGGTCCCGACCACCTGGGACGAGATGATGGAGCTCACGGCCACGATCGCCGAGGGCAACGAGGGCGCCACCCGTCCCTGGTGCGCGGGCGTGGAGTCCGGTGACGCCACCGGCTGGCCGGGCACCGACTGGATCGAGGACGTCGTGCTCCGCACCGCGGGCCCGGACGTCTACGACCAGTGGTACACCCACGAGATCCCGTTCAACGACCCGCAGATCGTCGACGCGTTCGACACCGCGGGCGAGATCCTGAAGAACCCGGACTACGTGAACGGCGGCCTCGGCGGCGTCGACTCGATCGCCACCGCGACCTGGACGGACGCGGGCTACCCGATCCTGGACGGCAACTGCTGGATGCACCGTGCCGCGAACTTCTACCAGACGCAGTGGCCCGAGGGCACCGAGGTGGGCCCGGACGGCGACGTCTACGCGTTCTACCTGCCGGCCCAGACGGCCGACGAGAAGCCGACGCTGGTCGCCGGCGAGTTCATCGGTGCGTTCACCGACCGTCCCGAGGTCGTGGCGTTCCAGACCTACCTGTCGAGCGCGGACTGGGCCAACGCCAAGGCCGCCGCCACGCCGGCCGGTGGCTGGGTGAGCGCCAACAAGGGTCTCGACCCGGACCTGCTCGCGACGGACTTCGACCGGCTCTCCGCCGAGATCCTCGCCGACCCGGCCACGGTGGCCCGGTTCGACGCCTCGGACCTCATGCCGGCCGCGGTGGGTACCGACTCGTTCTGGAACGGCATCACCGAGTGGTTCGCCAGCGACGAGAGCAGCCAGCAGGTCACCGACACCATCGAGGACTCCTGGCCGAAGAACTGACGCCCGGCCCTCGACCATGACGCGCGGAGGCGTGGGACTTCGAGTCCCACGCCTCCGCCGTCCTAGGCTGAGGGACGGGACGAGTCAAGGACGACCGGACCAGGACGCGACAGGAGATAGCCATGGACTGGCTGCTGTATGCCGGGGACGACCCCGTGCACAAACTTTTGCTGATGCTCATCGCGATCGTGTTGTTCGTCGTGCTGATGGGCATCATCCTCTTCGTGGTCGACCGGCCACGGAACCCCACGCGCTGGTTCGTCGGCTTCGGGTTCACGGGAGCGGCCCTGCTGCTGCTCCTGATCGGCCTCGTGTACCCGGCGATCCGCACGATCATCAACTCGTTCATGAACCGCAACAGCACGGAGTTCGTCGGTCTCGACAACTACGTGGTGGCCTTCACCGAGCCCAAGTTCCTCATCGTGCTGGGCAACACGGCGCTCTGGGTGCTGGTCGCCCCGCTCGTGGCCACGTTCCTCGGCCTGCTCTATGCCTACCTGGTCGACAAGAGCCGCTTCGAGGCGGTGGCCAAGGGCCTGGTCTTCCTGCCGATGGCCATCTCGATGGTGGGCGCGTCGATCATCTGGAAGTTCGTCTACGAGTTCAAGCCGGAGGGCGTGAACCAGACCGGCCTGCTCAACCAGTTCATCGTCTGGCTGGGCGGCGAGCCGCAGCAGTTCCTCATCAGCCGGCCCCTGAACACGTTCCTCATCATGGTCGTGTTCATCTGGATCCAGGCGGGCTTCGCGATGACGCTGCTGTCGGCGTCGATCAAGGCGATCCCCGACGACATCGTCGAGGCGGCCCGGCTCGACGGCGTCTCCGGCTTCGGCATGTTCTGGCGCATCACCATCCCGAGCATCCGGCCCGCGCTGGTGGTCGTGCTCACCACGATCGCGATGACGACGCTGAAGACCTTCGACATCGTCAGAACGATGACGGCGGGCCAGTTCAACACCTCGATCGTGGCCCTGGAGTTCTACGACCAGCGGTTCCGGCAGAACGAGGCGGGCCTGAGCGCGGCGCTGGCCGTGCTGCTGTTCGTCATCGTGATCCCGGTGATCATCTACAACGTGCGCCAGCAGCGCCTCTCGGAGGATGTCCGATGAGCACCGTCAAGACAGCCGACGCGGCACCCGAGGTGCCCCGGGCGAAGTCCGACATCAGCGGCCGGGCCCGCAAGGCGCGCAAGGCGCTCTCCAACCCGTGGGCGAGCACGCTCGCCGTGGTCATCGCCATCCTGTGGACCATCCCGACGGTCGGCCTGCTGATCACGTCGTTCCGCCCGGAGCTGGACATCCGCCAGAGCGGCTGGTGGACGGTGTTCGGTTCGGCGTTCGCCGGCGAGGGCGTGTTCTCGCTGCGCAACTACGAGGCCGCGCTGTTCGACGGCTCCACCAACCTGGCCGTGTTCTTCATCAACTCGTTCGTGGTCACGCTGCCCGCGGTGTTCATCCCGATCACCCTCGCGCTGCTGGCCGCGTACGGATTCGCGTGGGTCGACTTCAAGGGCGCCGACTTCCTGTTCATCGCGGTGTTCGCCCTGCAGATCGTGCCGATCCAGATCACGCTGGTGCCGCTGCTGTCGGCCTACGTGGACCTGGGCATCAACGGCACGTTCTGGACGATCTGGTTGTCGCACTCGATCTTCGCGCTGCCGCTCGCGATCTTCCTGCTGCACAACTTCATGAAGGAGATCCCGAGGTCCCTGGTCGAGGCGGCGCGGATGGACGGCGCCGGCCACGTGCAGGTCTTCTTCCGGGTGGTGCTGCCGCTGCTCACCCCGGCGCTGGCCGCGTTCGCCATCTTCCAGTTCCTGTGGGTGTGGAACGACCTGCTGGTCGCCCTCGTCATGGGTGACCTCAACACGTTCCCGCTCACGGTCCGGGTCGCCGAGCTCGCGGGCTCGCGTGGTGGCGACTGGCACCTGCTGTCGGCCGGTGCGTTCATCTCGATGATCGTGCCGCTGATCGTGTTCCTGTCGCTGCAGCGGTACTTCGTGCGCGGTCTGCTGGCGGGTTCGGTCAAGGGCTGACGTTGCCGTAGTCCTCTTCGCCGTAGTCCCCTTCGAGGCCCGGGTTTCTCCGCTTTGACGTCGGTCAAAGCGGAGAAACCCGGGCCTCGAAGGTCATGCTGTGAGCGACTCGCGGGCCAGCAGGCTCTCCTTGATCGGCAGCCCGTAGCGGAACCCGCCGAGCGTGCCGTCCGTGCGCAGGATGCGGTGGCACGGGACGAACAGCGCGGCCGCGTTCATGGCGCACGCCCCGGCCGCCGCGCGGACGGCGGCCGGCCGGCCGGTCCGGGCCGCGTACTCGCTGTACGTCAGCCGCTCGCCGGCCTTCACCTCGCGCAGCACGTCCCACGCGTGCGTGCGGTACGGCCCGCTCGCCTGGAGCACCGGGACGCGCCCGGGCGCCCCGTGGTCGCCGTCGTAGTAGGCGCGGACGGCGTCCGCGGCCTCGGCGAGCAGCCCCGTCGGGTTGGTGTCCCGGACGTCGCCGCCCGGGCGCAGCGTGGGGTGGACCAGGGCGAGGAGGGAGTCGACGTCGTCCGTCCAGCCGGCGGCCAGCACCTGTTCGCGTGTCTCGTCGGCGGAGAGGCCGACGCCGCGAACCGGGCCGCCGTCGCCGGCGGCGACCGCCGCGACGACGACGCTGAAGGGGCCGTCCGGGGTGATCAGGGTCGTGGTCTTCATGTTGTTCCTTCCGAGGGTTCGAGCTGTCAGCCGCACAGGTCACCCGGGTGACCTGTGGGTCTGACACGTCAGGCGGAGCGCCAGAGGTGCATCGCGGCGTACGAGCGCCAGGGCGCCCAGGCCGCGCCGCGCAGGGCGAGCTCCTTGAACTGGTGGGGCCGGGACTCCTCGGCGGAGACCAGCCCGAGGTTGCGGGCCCCGGCGAGCAGCGCGACGTCGCCGTCCATCAGCACGTCCGGGTCGCCGAGCACGCGCAGCGCCACGTACCCCGCCGTCCACGGGCCGATGCCCGGCCGGGCCACGAGCCGACGCCGCAGGTCGTCGGGGTCGTCGCCGACGCTCAGGGTGAGGGTCCCGTCCGCGAGGTCGCGGGCCGCGCCGAGCACGGTCGCGAGCGTCCGGGCGGGCAGCCGGAGGTAGGCGGCACCGTCCAAGGCGGTCGGGCCTCCGTCGCCATGCGGGCCGCCGGCGCCGGCCGCGCGGCCGCTGCCCGCCGGGCCGTCCGCCCGGCCGCGCGGGTTGTCCTGCGGGGCCGGGGGACCGGCGATCTGGCGCGGTGTCGGGAACAGCAGACTGAGTCCCTCGAACGCCGAGACGTACGGGGTACCCACGCCCCTCGCCAGGCGCGACAGGTGCGTGCGCGCCGCGGCCACGCTGATCTGCTGGCCCACGATCGCGCGGACCAGCAGCTCGGCCGGGTCCAGCGTGCCCGGCACCCGGATTCCCGGCACGGCCTCGACCGACGGCGCGAGCACGGGGTCGGCCGCGAGCGAGGAGTCGACGGCGACCGGGTCGGCGTCCAGGTCGAGCAGCCGCCGCACGCGCGCGACGGCGACCGGCGCGTCCGCGAGGTCGGCGAGCTCGAGGTCCAGGTCGACGCGGCCGCTGCCGGGCCGGGGCACCCGCACCTCGAACGCCCCCGGTCCGTGCGGCAGGAGGACGGTGCGGGCGTACCGGAGCACGTGCGCGGCGGGTCGTGCGGGGCTCGATGGGGAGGGCGTTCCGTCCGCCCCGTCCGGGCCGGGGGTGCCGCCGCCGCCGTCCGCGCCGACGCCGCCGTCCGCGCCGACGCCGCCGTCCGCGCCGACGCCGCCGTCCGCGCCGCCGGTGCCCAGGTCCGCGGACTCCACCCCCTCGACGGCCCGGACGGCCAGGAACTCCAGCACGCCGCGCGCGTCGAACGGCTCGCGCACGGGCAGCGTGAGCGAGATCCGGACAGGTTCGCCGGCCGCTGTCGCGAGATCGGTCGGTTGCCCCGAGATCGGTCCGTCAACCGACCGAGCTCGCGACGTCCGACCGATCTCACGGGTGGCGCCCGCGCCGGCGCGGCCCGGCCGCCCCGGCCGCCGGGCCCGGGCGCGCAGCTCTGACGGCGTCGCGCCGAAGACCTCGGCCACGGTGTCGTTGAACTGCCGGATCGAGCCGAACCCGGCGGCGAACGCGACGTCGGCCAGGCGTAGCGAGGTGCCGACCAGGAGGGTGCGCGCCGTCTGCGCGCGCTGCGCCCGGGCGAGAGCCAGCGGCCCGGCGCCCAGCTCGCCGACCAGCAGCCGGTGGAGCTGTCGCTCGGAGTAGCCGAGCCGCTGCGCCAGGCCGGAGACGCCCTCGCGGTCGACCACGCCGTCGGCGACCAGGCGCATGGCGCGGCCCGTGAGGTCGCGGCGCAGGTCCCATGCGGGCGTGCCCGGGGCGGCCTCGGGGAGGCACCGCTTGCAGGCGCGGTAGCCGGCCTCGTGCGCGGCGGCGGACGTCAGGTAGAACGAGACGTTCTCGGCCTTCGGCGTGCGTGCCGGGCACGAGGGCCGGCAGTAGATCCCGGTGGTACGGACCGCGGTGTAGAACTGCCCGTCGAAGCGGGAGTCACGCGCGGCGATGGCGCGGTAGCGCTCGGTGAACGCGGGATCGCGGAGCTCGACGTCGGTCATGCCCACCATCCTGCGCCCCGTCCGGGCGCGGCGGCTAGCGGGATTCGGACACGGCAGTGAGCGCCGCCAGACGGGCCTCGAGGCCGTCGCGGACGCCGGGCCACTCGTGCGACAGGATCGAGAAGTACAGGGTGTCGCCCTCGGAACCGTCGGGGGCCACGCGGTGCGCGCGCAGCCGGCCCTCCTCCTGCGCACCGAGCTTGAGGATCGCCGCGCGGGACCGCGTGTTGCGCGCGTCGCAGCGCAGCGCCACGCGGCGCAGCCCCAGCTCCTCGAAGGCGTGCCCCAGCAGCATCAGCTTGCACGCCGGGTTGGTCGCGCCCGCCCACCAGTCCCGGCCGTAGAACGTCGAGCCGATCTCGACACGCCGCTGCCCGGGGTTGAGCTCGTAGAACCGGGTCGACCCGCGCACCGCGCCGTCGGACCCGAGCACCGCGAACGCGAGGTGGTCGGGGGCGGCGACCGCGGCGTCCACGTACGCCTCCATCGCGTCGGTCGTGTCGGGGAGCGCGGTGGTCATGCCGGCCCAGAGCTGGGCGTCGACCAGTGCGGCGAGGGCCGCCGCGTGGTCGCGGGTCAGCGGTTCGAGGCGGACGCCGTGGGTGGCGAGACGGAGGTCGTGCTGCATGCCGCCATCCCACCACGCGCGGGGTGCCCCGGGCCGCCGCGTCCGGCGCCCGGGACACGCGTCCCGCTCACCGCAGGTCGCGGAGGTACGCCGCCGCGCCCCCGTACCCCTCGGTCCGCCGCTCGTCCAGGGTGGCGATGATGAGCAGCACCCCGCCGGCCGCCGCGAGCGTGAGCATCCACGGCACCGCGGAGATCTCGGTCCCGAGCTGGCTGACGAACACGATCAGCACCTCGATCGGCAGCACCCAGACCCCCAGCAGGAACGGCGCCGCCAGCCCGCGGCGGGACCCGACCAGCACCCCGGTCAGGGCCACGGCGACGACGAGCACGGCCCGCCACGTCTGCGGGTCGGTGAAGGTCGCGAGCACCGAGGGCCCGAGCAGCGCCAGGATCCCGGGCCCCAGCAGGGCCCACGAGCCCGTCCAGCCCACGGGCCAGCCCACCAGGGTGCGCTCCGGCACCCGGGCGGAGTCGGGTCCGCCCACCTTGGTGCGCGCCTCCCACTCGCCGAGCGCGAAGCAGCCGGCCACGACGAGGCCCACGCCGAGCGGCACGGAGAACACCTCGACCCGCAGCTCCCGCGGCACCCAGGCCGCGATGCCCGCCGCCAGGGCGGCCATCCAGACGGCCCAGGACGGGACACCCGTGGTGTGGCCACGCAGCAGCCGCCGCGCGACGACCACGAGGAGCACGAGCAGCGCGACCTCCAGCGCCCAGAGCGTGCTGATGGCGCCCCAGTGCGGCTCGGTGTTGGCCACCGCCCCCACCGTGAGGAACAGCAGCGCGGGGACGCGGCCCGCGGTGTCGAGCGCGCGCAGCAGGCGGGCCGACGACACGCCCGTCCGGGCACCGCCGACGGCCACGAGGGCGAGCGCACCCGCCGCGAGGGCCCAGCCCAGCCCCGTCGCGAACCGGACGCCCGGGTCACCGACCGTGGATCCCGCCACCTGCAAGGACTCGACGGTCAGGCCCGCGCCCGCGAGCAGCACGGCGCCCGCCAGCAGGGTCCGGGCCCGTGCGGCCCACCCGGGGGACACGATCGGCCACCTCCGGAGCGCGCGGATCGCGAGCGTCAGGACCAGGCCGGTCACCAGCAGGACCCAGGCGCGCGGGTCCCCCGGCCTCGTGCCGAGGGCCAGCGTCAGGTCGCTCGGCACCAGCGCGAGCACGAGGCCGGCGGCGACGAGCCGCCACCCGTGCGTGCCGGCCCGCCGGGCGAGCAGCGCCCCGACGAGCACGGCGCCGACGGCGGGCGGGAGGGTGTAGGCCTCGACGAGCCGCACGCCACCGTCGGCCAGCGCGGTCCACGCCGCCGCCGTCGCGAGGGCACCGGCGGCCCACCAGGCGCGGGTGCGGTCGGGCTCGCGCGCCACGACCCCGGCGCCGACGGCGAGGAGCAGCAGCACCGCCACCGCGACGTCGGGCCCGGCGGCGGGGCGGCCGTAGGCCAGGCCGATCGTGATCGCGCCGGTGACCACCGCGCTCAGCTCGAGCACCCCGCGCACCAGCGCGCCGACGCCGCCGGCGTCCGGCACCCGGCGGGCGAGGAAGCCCGCCACGCGCGGCGCCCCGCCCGCGACGACGGCGACCGCCGCCGCGATCACGGGCAGCAGCACGGGCGAGCCGCTGAGCGGGAGCATCATGGCGCCCGCGCTCACGATCGCCACCGCGGTGGTGGGCAGCACCAGGCCCGCGGCCAGGACCCGGACGGCGGGCGCGAGCCCGGCCCGCCGGGTGAGCAGCAGCACGAGCTCCAGGAGCAGCATCGCGGCGGCCGCCCCGGCGGACCACCACGTGCGGTCGAGCACCACGGTGTACACCCCGAGCGCGAACGGCACGGCCGTCACGCCGAGCACCGCGGACCACTCGGCGCGGCCCACGCGCGTGTAGACGGTCACCGCGACCGCCGTCAGCGACGCCGCGGCCGACACGGTGCACACGGCGGCGACCCAGCCGAACCCGAGCCAGCCCAGCCAGACGCCGCCCACCACCAGCGCGTACGCGTACGCGCCGCCGACCAGGGCGGGGTGCGTGACGCGCGGCAGGGCCGCGCGCGCGGCCAGCGTCAGCGGCACGACGACGACGGCGGCGAGCAGCACCGTGGGCCGGCTCTGCCACGAGCCGACCGTCAGCAGCACGAGGGCGGCGCAGGCCGCGGTCAGCGCGGCCGGGCGCCAGGCCGCGCCCTCCTGCGAGCCCATCGCGGAGCCCCCGAGCCGCACCGTGAACCGCGTCGCCCGGCGCAGGCCGTCGGCCGCGGCCCGTACGGCGGTGACGGCGGTGCGCAGCCCGCGCCAGGAGCTCGCCGGCTCGGCCGTCGCCGCCAGCAGCACGGCCGCGAGGACCGCCAGCAGCGCGAGCGACGTCGTCGCGGCCAGCCGGGCGTGCACCGCGGCGGCGAGGCCGAGGCCCGCCGTCGCCCACGGCGCGAGGCCGCGGGCGGTCAGCACCAGGGGCGCGGGCGGACGCCCCGCCGCACCCGCAGCGACGCCGAGCCGGGACGCGGCCAGCACCAGGGCGGCCAGCACGAGCATGCCGAGCACGCTCAGCCCGCGGACATCCGCCGGCAGGAACGGACCGCCGAGCGGGGCGTCGCCCGGCGTCCGCGCCGGGGCGGCGCCGAGGGGACCCGTCACCACCTCCAGCACGCGCAGCGCGGACAGCCACACGGCCGGGACGGCCGAGAGCACCGCGACGAGCCAGGCCGCGAGCAGCAGGTCGGCACGCGTGCGGGCGGCGGGGACGAGCCCCCGCGCGCGGACGGCGACCAGCGCGGTCAGCGTCACCGCGAGCACCGCCCACGCGAGGCCGGCCGCCGCGGGCAGCACCCACAGGAACTCGATGTCGTCCCACTCCGTGAGGAACAGGGCGGCGACCGCGCCGAGCGACCCGGCGGCGAAGGTCCACCAGCGGCGGTGCGTGCCGCGCCGCAGCACGGCGGCGACGACGGCGGTGGCCGCCAGCACGGCGGCCGCCTCGGCGTTCCCGGGGAGGCCGGCGAGCGCTTCGTCCGGCGGTACCAGGAACGCGGTGCCGACGGCCAGCGCCACGCCCAGTGCCTGAGCCACCTCCAGCAGCCGGAGCTCGACCCGCAGCGTCGACCCGACGCGCGGCCCCGTGACCCGGGCGGCCGGCGGCCCCGCCAGCGTGGCCAGCGCGAGGAGCAGCGCGCCCGCGCAGACGGCCCACGGCAGCGTGCCGTCGTCGTCCGAGAGGGCGAGCGCCGCCGGGAACGCCGCGAAGGGCGCCGCGACCAGGCCGGTCGTGACCCAGGCGCGCACCCGCAGGGCGTGCCCGACGGTGACGGCGCCGACCGCGACGGCCGCCCACCAGACGGCGAAGGGCAGCATGCCGACGTCGGGCAGCGTGAACGTCGTGAGCAGGGCCGCGGGCAGCGCGACGGTGCGGACCACGCCCAGCACCCGCGACTCCCACCGGAGGGTGCCGCCGAGCCGTTCACCCGCCCGGAGCAGGACGCCGGTCGCGGCATGCGCCACGAGGCCCGCCGCGACCAGGGCGAGGATCCAGACCCACCGGGGCAGGCCGACGTCGGTGAGGCCTGTCGCGAGCAGCACCGGGACCAGCGGTGCCGCGACGGCCCCGGCGGCGACCCAGGACCGCACCCGCAGCCGGCTGCCGAGGAGCACGAGCGCGGGAGCGAGCAGCGCGAGCAGGGCCGCGCGCGCGAGGAAGGGCGCGACGCCGCCGAGCAGCCCCGCCTCCAGCCCGAGCTCCGCGCACACCCAGCCCAGCGCGACGGCCAGGGTCGCCACGGCCTCCGCCGACGAGCGCAGCCCGGCCCGGCGCATCAGCGCCGCCGCCACCACGGAGGCGACCGTGACCGCGAGCGTCGCCACGGTGCGCAGCACGAGCTGGTCGGCGAGCGTGAAGAACACGAAGACCACAGCGGAGACGGCCACCAGCGCGGCGCCGACCCCGGCGAGGATCGGCTGGAGGGCCACGGTGCTGCGCCGCCGCGCGGGACCGGCGACGGTGCCGGACGACGGGGCGGTGCCGCCCGCGGCGCCCTGTCCGGCCGAGGCGTCCGACCCGGCCGCCGGGACCGCACCTGCGGGCGTCGTGCGCGGCGCGCCGGGCGCCCCGGACGCGTCCGCCGTTCCGGCCGACACCGGGGCGGTCGAGCCTGTCGTCGGACGCGCAACACCCGAGCCGACCTGGCCGGCGCCGGCCGGGGCCGACCCGGCGGCCGCTCGCCGGGCGTACGCGGCCGCCGCGGGCTGCTCTGCGCGCATCTCGTCGAGGATCCGCTGTCGTTCCCGGATGGCCCGCTCGACGGTGAGCGAGGCCTCGTGCACCTCGATCCCGCGCCGGCCGCCGAGGTCGAGCGCGCAGGTCCCGCAGACGGTGTCGCGGAGGGCCGCGCCGCAGGCCGGACAGGACACGGTGTCGGGCAGACGCCGCAACGCATGACGTACCCACGTCTCTTCCATGGGCGGAAGCCTGGCGGAGCCGGACCCGACGAGGACAGCCCGGCACGCCAGGGATCGGTCACAGTTTCATGCCGAATGTGCGTTTCGCGCGTCTGGACGCGGTGTCCGGCAGCGTCAGACCGTGGCGTCCAGCCAGTCCAGCACCGTGGTCAGGTACTTCTCCCGGGCCGGCTTCGGGGACAGCGCGAGGTCGTGGGCGCCGCCCTCGATCACCGCGATCTCTACGGACGTCCCCAGTCGCGGCGCACGCGCGTGCATGTGCGCGACGTCGAGCACCACGTCCGTGCCGAGCTGCTCCGCGATGTCCCCGGCGTCGGACCCCGTCCGGCCGCTGGTGCACACGAGCACCGGGCACTGCACGGACAGCCCGCGGCCGACGGCGCGGTGCCCGCGGCGGATCGCCGCCAGCCAGCCGGCCCGCACCGGGAACCCCGCGTACGGCTTCCAGCGCAGGTCGTACTCCCACTCGCCGCCGTTGGTGACGTGCAGGGCCCGACCGTAGCCCTCGCCCAGCCGGGACACGACGAGCCGGGGCGAGACCCGGCCGAGCACGTAGACGGCCTGCGTGACCAGGGTGCGGTCGGACCAGCTCCCCTTGAGGTCGAGCCAGGGGCTGTTCAGCACCAGGGCGGTCACCCGGTCGGGCCGCGCGTTCGCGTACATCGAGGTGATGAGCCCGCCCGTCGAGTGCCCCAGGAGCACCAGCCCGGTGTGGCCGTCCTCGGCGATCACGCCGGCGGCCGCGTCGAGGTCCTGCGCGTAGAGCTCCAGACGGTTGACCATGTTGGCGTCGCGGCCCGCCGCCGTCCACGCGTCCATGGACCGCCCGTGGCCGCGCAGGTCGACGGCGTAGAACGGGTAGCCGCGCCCGGCGACGGCCTCGGCGAGGTGCCGCTGGAAGAAGTAGTCGGTGAACCCGTGGACGTAGAGCACGGGCGGGCGCCCGACCCCCGGCCCGTCGTCGGGCGCGTAGCGGACCAGGGTGGCCTCGGCGCCGCCCGGGAGGTGGAGCGTCCGCGCGTCGAAGCCCGCACCCAGCACGTCCTCGGTCCAGTCGTTCACCCGGCCAGTGTGCCCGACATGCGTGGCGCGCGGCCAGACAACATGCGCTCCCGGCGCAGCGCGGGCAGGAAGCAGAGGGCGCCCAGCGTGCTGAACACCCCGCCGATGATCATGGCCGCCTGGGTGGACAGCAGGCCCGCCGTCCAGCCGAGGGCGGGGGCGCCGAGCGAGTAGGCGGCGAACCCGACCATGGACGCCATCGAGAGCACCGTGGTGCGGTTCCGGGACTCGGCCTCACGGTGCAGCAGCGCCTGGTAGGCGGGCCCGCACGCGCCGTGCAGCCCGTAGGTCACGAGATACGCGGCGATCAGCCCGACCGGGCCGAGCGCGAGCCCCATCCACACCGTCCCCAGCCCGTTGAGCAGCCGCGCGACGATCGCCGTCCGGGCCACGCCGAGCCGGGGCGTGGCCAGGCCCGTCAGGGCCGCCCCGCCCGCGAAGACCGCCCAGCCGGCGGCCGCGGCCGGCCCGGAGACCGCGGCCCCGGCCTGCGTGCCGCCCAGGAGCTCGGAGAGCCGGATAGGCTGGAACGTCTCGAAGATCACCATCCCCACGCTCCAGAACACCTCGACGACCAGCAACCAGCGCAGCACGCGGTTGTCCCGCGCGAGGCGCAGGCCGTCGCGGACCACCCCGGGCGCCTGCCGCGCGGAGTCCAGCACCCGCGCGGCCAGGCCCGGCCTGCCCGGTGGGCCCGACGACGGCGCTGCCGGCAGGGCCGGCGTCGCCCCGGGGCCGTCCGCGGCGGCGTCGCCCGCCCCCGCGTCGGCCGCGGTGTCCGCCTCGGGCGGGTGCGCCGCGCCGCGCGGCGTCTCCCGGACCAGGACGACGACGGCGACCAGGTGCACGATCGCGAGCACCCCGTAGACCGCGTAGGGCAGCACGAGCGCGGACCACGCGCCCAGCGGGTGCCACCAGACGAGGGCGCCGGAGACCAGGGCCCCCGCGGCGATGACCACCCCCATCACCGTGCCCTGCGCGGCGAGCGGGCGGTCGACGTCGGCCCCCGGCTCGGTGGCGTGCACCGTGTCGACGAACCAGGCCTCCAGCGGGCCGGAGTCGAGCGCCCGGAACATGCCGGTGACCGCGGCGGCGAGGGCGAAGGCCCAGAAGGACTGCGCGGTGAGGAACAGGGCGGCGGCCGCCACCTGCAGCACGGCGGCCGCGACGAGCATCGGCCGCCGGCCGAGCGAGTCGGCCAGGCCCGCCGTCGGCAGCTCCAGCGCGAAGACGACGAAGCCGGCGACGGACAGTGCCGTGAGCGCCTGCGGCACCGACAGCCCGCGCTCGATCGGCAGCAGCGTGGTGACCGTGACGACCAGCCCGACGGGGAACCAGCGGGTCAGGGTCAGCAGCAGGAAGACCTGCCGGGCGCGGCGCGGGGTCAGGGGGGTCATGACCGGTCCGTCCCGGCGGCGCCGTCGGGCGTGGTGCCGGGCTCGGGCGCGGCGTCGGGTCCGGCCTCGGGCACACCGATGCCCGGGACGTCGTCCGGCTCCAAGGGGAACGCAGCCTGCCAGAACTGCACGCGCCGGGCGTCCGGGGCGGGCTCGGCGTCGCGGTAGCGCTCCAGCACCGCGTCGATGTCGCGGCGGAGCGCCTGGAGCTGCTCGGGGTTCACGGTCACCCAGGCGTCGCCCTGGCCGGTGGCGTCCTGCCAGTCGGTGGGCCAGGCCTCCGCGACGTCGAGCCAGTGCCCGAAGTCGGTGGTGAACAGGCGCAGGTAGTCCCGCTCCAGCCAGCCGAGCGCGGTGGCGGCGTCCTCGTCGCGGGCCAGCTCCGAGCGCTCCCAGCTGTGCGAGCTGGTGGCGGCGCGCCACAGGCGCTGCTTGCCGGCGCCGTCACCGGTGTCCGCGACCAGGCCGACCGACTCCAGCTTGCGCAGGTGGTAGCTGGTGGCGCCGGTGTTGGTGCTCAGCGCGTTCGCGAGCGTGGTGGCCGTCGCGGGCCCGCCGCGCCGCAGGGCGCCCAGCAGGCGTGACCGGAGCGGGTGGGCGAGCACCTTGACGGCCTCGGGGGTGAGGCGAAAGTCGTCCTGGGGAGCGGTCATACGTGCACAGTAGGCGTGCACACCTTCTATGCACAAGAGTCATGCACAAAAAGTGTGCACAGACGTCAGAGCTCGGCCCGGTGCGGAACCGCGGTGTGCGGCTCGGGCCCGAGCCGAAGAGATCTGGAAGAGAGTCAGAAGAGCATGACGACGGCGGTCACGACGCCGGCGATCACCACGAGCACCCGGAACACGCTCGGCGGCATCCTGCGGCCGAGGCGCGCGCCCACGTACCCACCCACCACGGAGCCCGCGGCCAGCAGCCCGATCGCGAGCCAGTCCAGGTCGGCGACGACCACGAAGATGACCGTGGCGACCAGGTTCGCGGCGAGCAGCGCCACCGTGCGCAGCGCGTTGATGTTGCGCACCGCGAGGTCGGTCCCGAGCCCCAGCACCGCCGCCATCATGACGCCGGCCCCGGCGCCGAAGTAGCCCCCGTACACGCCGGTCAGCACCGAGAACACGACCGTCGCCGGCGACATGCCGTGCCGCAGCCGGGTCGGCTCGTCGCGGGTGCGCCGCAGCCACCGACTGATCCAGGGCTGCACGCCCACCAGCAGGCAGGAGGTCAGGATGAGCCAGGGCACGATCGCCTCGAACACGCCCGGCGGGAGCGCGAGCAGCAGCACGGCCCCACCCACGGACCCGACGGCGCAGGTGACCAGCACGATCACCGCGACGCGCGGGTGCTCCCGCAGCTCCTGGCGGTAGCCGAACGACCCGCTCAGCCCGGCGGGCACCAGGCCCACGGTGTTCGACGCGTTCGCGACCACGGGCGGCAGGCCCACGGCCAGGAGCACGGGGAAGCTCAGCAGCGAGGCGACGCCGACGGTGGTGGACAGCACGCCCGCGCCGAATCCCGCACCGAGGACGGCGAGGTGCTCCCAGCCGGTCACCGCTCGTCCTCCCGCAGCAGGGCCACGTCGCTGACCATCTCGACGTGCGCGTGCATGGCGGCGGCGGCGCCCTCCGGGTCCTGCGCGCGGATGGCGTCCGCGATGGCCCGGTGCCCGGTCAGGGAGTTGCGCGGCCGGCCCGGCTGCGAGAGCGACTCGATGCGGCTCTCGCGGATCAGGCTGGCGATCTCCCGCATCGTCCGGGCCAGCAGGTCGGAGTGCGCCGCGGCGGTCACCGCCGCGTGGAACTGCTCGTCGGCGTCCACCCCCCGGTCCCCGTGCTCGATGGACGCCGCCATGGCGTCCAGGGAGGCGTCGATGGCGACGAGGTCGTCCTCGGTGCGGCGCCGCGCGGCCAGGGCGGCGATCTTGGTCTCCAGCGCGTCCCGGATGTCGATGATCTCGGGCATGCGGTCGGCGTGCGCGCGGATGGCCTCGACGATGCGGCTCTCGCTGTGCTTGCCGGTCAGCACGGTGCCGTCGCCGTGCCGCACCACCACGACGCCCACCACCTCGAGCGCCACGAGCGCCTGGCTGAGGGTCGCGCGGCTGACGCCGAGCCGGGCGGCGAGCTCCCGCTCCGGGGGCAGCCGGTCGCCGGCTTTCAGCCCGTTCTGGCTGATCCACGTGGTGATCTGCTCCGCGACCTGCTCGTAGAGGCGGGTGCGGGCCAGCGGGGTCGGCAGTTCGGCGGAAGCCTTCGGGGTCACAACCCTGAGGATACTTGACAGAAAGGACACTGGCCTATTGGCTAGGCCACTGATCCATCGTGCCTCGTCGGTCAACGGTGACCGCCGCGATGGAGACAGAGGAGTTCTCATGGGTCCTGAGTGGATCGCGATCATCGCGCTCGTCGCGTTGTTCGTCGCCGGGACAGTCCTGCCGATCAACATGGGCGCGCTCGCCTATGTCGCGGCGTGGTTTGTCGGCGTCTTCGCCCTGAACATGGACGAGAAGGAGGTGCTGGGCGGGATCAGCGCCGATCTCGTCCTGACGCTCATCGGCGTCACGTACCTGTTCTCGATCGCCAAGAACAACGGGACCGTCGATCTCATCGTGTCCCAGGCCGTCCGCGCCGTCGGCGGCCGGGTGGCGCTCATCCCCTGGGTCATGTTCGCCGTGACCGCGCTGCTCACCGCGATCGGCGCCGCCAGCCCCGCGGCCTGCGCCATCATCGGCCCGGTCGCGCTCGGGTTCGCCCGCCGCTACAAGATCAACCCGCTCATGATGGGCATGTTCGTGGTGCACGGCGCCCAGGGCGGCGGGTTCTCCCCGATCAGCATCTACGGCACCATCACCAACTCGGTCATGGCCGACGTCGGCTACGAGGGCACCGAGATGGGCGTCTTCGTCGCCTCGCTCGCGATCAACACCGCGATGGCCGTGGTCCTGTTCCTCGCGCTCGGCGGCCGCCAGCTCGTGAACGAGCGGGTCGACCCCGCCGACGCCTCCGGGCACCTCGTCGACGACCTGCACGCGGGCGGTACCTCCGTCACCGTCAGCGGCCAGGGCGCGGGCATCTCGACCACCACGCGCGGGCTCGGCGTGCGCCGCGACCACGTGCTGACCCTCGTCGCCTTCGCCGCCGTCGCCACGACGGCGCTCGCGTTCGACCAGAACATCGGTTTCGTCTCCATCACCGCCGCCGTCGCGCTGGCCATGCTCTCCCCGCACCAGCACAAGGACGCCGTCAAGCAGATCGCCTGGCCCACCGTGCTGCTGGTCGCGGGCGTGAGCACCTACGCCGCCATCCTCACCGCGTCCGGCGCGCCCGAGTACATCGGCACCTGGGCCGCGGGCCTCGGCGTCGCGGCCGTCGGCGCGCTCGTCCTCTGCTACGTGGGCGGGATCGTCTCGGCCTTCGCGTCGTCGACGGCGCTGCTGCCGGTGATCATCCCGATCGCCGTACCGCTCATCGCGGCCGGGGGCGTGAGCCCCTGGGCGATGGCCGCCGCCCTGGCCGTCTCGTCGACCATCGTCGACGTCAGCCCCTTCTCCACGAACGGAGCCCTGATGCTCGCCAACCGTCCGGACACGATCTCCGAGCAGGCCTACTACAAGCAGATCCTCGGCTACGCCGTCATCGTCACCCTCGTGGGCCCGCTGCTGGTCTGGGCCATCCTCGTCCTGCCGGGCTGGTGAGCACGTGAGCACCATGACCGGACCCCTGACCGACGTCGTCGTCGTCGACCTCTCCCGCGCCCTGGCCGGGCCGCACGCCACCATGATGCTCGGCGACCTGGGCGCGCGTGTCGTCAAGGTGGAGGTGCCCGAGCGGGGCGACGACACGCGCGGCTGGGGCCCGCCGTTCGTCGGTGCGGAGGACGCGCGCGAGTCGACGTACTTCCTCTCCGCGAACCGCAACAAGGAGTCCATCGCGCTCGACCTCAAGGCCGACGCCGACCGGACGACCCTGCTCGACCTCGTCGACCGCGCCGACGTTCTCGTGGAGAACTTCCGGCCCGGCGTCCTGGACCGGCTCGGCCTCGGCGTCGAGACCCTGCTGGAGCGCAACCCGCGCCTGGTGGTGCTCTCGATCACCGGGTTCGGGCACGACGGGCCCGAGGGCGGCCGGGCCGGGTACGACCAGATCGCCCAGGGCGAGGCCGGCCTCATGTCCCTGACGGGCTCCGGCCCGGACGACCCGCAGCGCGTGGGCGTGCCGATCGGCGACCTGCTCGCCGGGATCTACGGTGCGTACGGCGTGCTGGCGGCACTGCACGAGCGGCACCGCACCGGCGTCGGCCAGGTGGTGCGCACGTCGCTGCTGGCCGCCGTCACCGGGGTGCACGCCTTCCAGGGCACGCGGTGGACGGTCGCCGGGGAGGTGGGGCGCGCGCAGGGCAACCACCACCCTTCCATCGCGCCGTACGGCCTGTTCCGCTGCCGTGACGGCGCCGTCCAGATCGCCGTCGGGTCCGAGGCGCTGTGGCAGCGGTTCTGCCTCGCGTTCGGGCTCGACGCCGACGCCGAGGGCCTGCGGGACAACTCCGGGCGGGTGGCCCGCCGCGACCAGGTGATCAAGCTGGTCGAGGACGCGTTCGAGCCCTACGACGCCGACGCCCTGCTGACCAAGCTCTCCGACGCCGGGGTCCCGGCGGGCCGGGTGCGTACGCTCGACGAGGTGTACACCTGGGAGCAGACGGCGAGCCAGGGGCTGCTCGTCGACGTCGAGCACACGAGCCTCGGCCGGCTCACCCTGCCCGGCCCGCCGCTGCGGTTCTTCGACGCCGACGGCGCCGAGGTCACGCGCCGCGAGCACCGCGCGCCGCCCGTGCTGGACGAGCACGCCGCCCGTATCCGGGCGTGGCTCGACGCGCCGGGCGGGCGCGGGCCGGAGACCGGTCCGTGACCCGCCGCTGGACGGCGCGCGAGCTGCTCGACCTGGTGCTCGACGCCGACAGCTTCGAGTCCTGGGACGAGCCGGTCGACACCTCCGGCCACCCGGCGGAGTACCGCGCCGTGCTGGCCGCCGCGGCCGAGAAGGCCGGCACCGACGAGTCCGTGCTCACCGGCCGGGGGCGGGTGCGCGGGCGGCCCGTGGTGGTCGTCGTCAACGAGTTCCGGTTCCTCGGCGGATCCATCGGCCGGGCCGCCGCGCGACGCATCACCGCAGCCGTCCGGCGCGCGACGGCGGAGCGCCTGCCCGTCCTGGCCACGACGGCGTCGGGCGGTACGCGGATGCAGGAGGGCACGCCCGCGTTCCTCCGGATGGTCGAGATCTCGCGCGCCGTCATGGCGCACCGCGACGCCGGCCTGCCCTACCTCGTCTACCTGCGGCATCCCACGACCGGCGGCGTCTACGCGTCCTGGGGCTCGCTCGCCCACCTCACCGTCGCCGAGCCGGGTGCCCTCATCGGGTTCCTCGGCCCGCGCGTGGTCGAGGCGCTGACCGGCAAGGCGCTGCCCGACGGCGTGCAGTCCGCCGAGAACCTCGCCGCCAAGGGCGTGCTCGACGGCGTCGTCACGCCCGAGAGCCTGCCCGCGCTGGTCGAGCGGGCGCTCGCGGTGCTGGTCGACCCGCCGTCGCCGGCCACGCTGCCGCGCCGGACGGGTGAGCCGTCCGGGACGACGTCCGCCTGGGACTCCGTGCTGCGCACCCGCGCCGCGGGCCGCGTGGGCGTGCGCGACCTGCTGCGCCACGGGGCCTCGGGGACCGTACGGCTCTCCGGCACGGACGAGGGCGAGCGGGACGAGTCGATGCTGGTCGCGCTCACGCGGCTCGACGGCCGGCCGTGCCTGGTCGTCGGCCAGGACCGCAGCCGGCAGACCGAGAGCACCCCCATGGGCCCGGCCGCGCTGCGCGTGGCCCGGCGCGCGATGGGGCTGGCCGAGGAGCTGCGGCTGCCCCTCGTCGCCGTGATCGACACCCCCGGGGCCGAGCTCTCGCAGGCCGCCGAGGAGGGCGCGCTCGCCGGCGAGATCGCGCGCTGCATGGCGGCGCTGACCCGGATGACCGTGCCGACGCTGTCCGTGATCCTCGGCCAGGGCTGCGGCGGCGGGGCGCTCGCGCTGTTGCCCGCGCAGGCGGTCATCGCGGCGGAGCACGCCTGGCTGTCGCCGCTGCCGCCCGAGGGCGCGAGCGTCATCGTGCACGGGGACACCACGCACGCGGCCGAGCTGGCCGAGGCGCAACACATCCGGGCGGTGGACCTGCTCGCCGAGGGCGCGGTGCAGCGCGTGGTGCCGGAGCACGACGACGACACGGTGCCGGACATCGCCCGCGCCGTCGCCGCGGAGTGCGCGGCGGTGCTGGCGGGGCTGGCCGGGCCGGCTGCCGCGTGAGTGATCGGCAGTTTCGGGTGGTCGGCAGAAGGTCAGGTGGTCGGCAGCTCGAACTACCGATCACCTGACCTTCTGCCGACCGCCCGAACTACCGACCACGCAGCTAGCGCTTCTCCAGCGCCTTGCGGATCTGCTGGACCAGGGCGAACACCAGGAGCGCGGCGAAGGCGATCGAGGCGACGCTGTCGGGCAGCACCACCGACAGGCTCGCGCCGCCGAACGAGAACACCGACGCGACCAGGCCGATGATGGCCGCCGTCTTGAGGTGCACCAGGCCGTTGCGCGCGTTGACCCATGTGCCGGAGACGGCGGTGGGGATCATCGCGACCAGCGACGTGCCCTTGGCGAGCGCGGGGGCGAAGTCGAACAGCGCGGACAGCCCCGGCACCGCGATCTGGCCGCCGCCGATGCCGAGCAGGCCCGACGCGATGCCCATGACGAGGCCGAGCCCGACCATGCCCGCGCCGTCGAGCAGGCTGGGGATCCCCTGCGCCGTGCTGACCGACGGCGGGTCGGCGAACGCGTCGAGCAGGGAGCGCACGATGCCCGCGACGAGCACGCCGACGAACAGCCAGCGCAGCAGGGTCTCCGGTACGCGCGCGAGCAGCCGCGCGCCGTAGGCCGCGCCGACCACGGAGCCGACCACGAGCAGCGCGGCCGAGATCAGGTCGACCGCCTGGTGGGTCAGGTACGGGATGGAGCCGACGATCGCCGCCGGCAGGATCGCCGCGAGCGAGTAGGCGCTGGCCCGGCGCTGCGTGAGGCCGCCGAGCGAGGTCAGGAGCGGCACCATCACGATGCCGCCGCCCAGGCCGAACAGCCCCGAGAAGGACCCGCCGACGATCCCCACGAGGACGGCGCGGGGTGGGGTCAGGGAGTCGTCAGTCTGCTCGGTCACCCCGTGATGATCTCAGGTGTGCGGCGATGGTCCGCGCACAGTCCAGCGACCCGGTGCCCGTGGTGTCGACCTCCAGGTCGTACCGGACGCCCCGGTGGACGACGTCGGCCTGCTGCGCGGCCATGCCCGTGACCCGGTCGCCGCGGGCGGCCTCGCGCCGTGCGGCGACCGCGGGGTCGCACCGCACGCCCACCCAGAGCGTCGGTACGTCGCCCAGCGCGTCGAGCCAGCGGCGCTGGGACCGGGCGCCGCCGAGGAACACGTCGTCGACCACGAGGTGCGCGCCGGCCCGTGCCATGGCGACCAGCCCGGCGATCCAGGCGTCCTGCAGCGCCATGAAGTCCTGGCCGACGGCGACGCCCCCGTCGTCGGCGAACCCGATCCCGTCGCCGCCGGCCGTCAGCCGTGCGGGCATCGCGTCGACCAGGGTGTCGATGCTGAGCGAGAGCCAGGGCTCGGGCAGCACGGCCTGGAGGTCGCGGGCGATCGCGGACTTTCCCGAGCTGGACCCGCCGTTGAGGACGATGACCTGGGTGCTCATGCCGCCACCGTACGAGTGTGGGTGAGGCGCGCTACAGTGATTATCAAGTTGAGTGGAATAGGCTCAACTTTGAGACGGTTTCACCTGGGTAGAACTGAGCCCACTTTCACCAGCCCCGGGAGGCTTCATGGACACCAAGTTCACGACCATGTCGCAGCAGGCGATCGGCGACGCCATCCAGTCGGCGTCGGCCGCCGGCAACCCGCAGCTCGAGCCGGTCCACCTGCTCGCCTCGCTGCTCACGCAGGAGCGCGGTGTGGCCGTCGGACTGCTCGACGCGGTCGGGGCGAACGCGCAGGCCATCGGCCAGCAGGTGCGCGCCGCCCTTGTCGCGCTGCCCCAGGCCAGCGGGTCCAGCACGGCCCAGCCGAGCGCGAGCCGCGCCCTGGCGACGGTGCTCGACCTGGCGGGCAAGGAGGCCCAGGGGCTGGGCGACGAGTACGTCTCCACGGAGCACCTGCTCATCGCGCTCGCCGCCGGGCAGTCGTCCGCGGCGCAGATCCTGTCCGATGCCGGGGCGACCGCCGACGCGCTGCGCGCGGCCCTGCCCGCCGTCCGTGGTTCCGGCCGTGTCACGAGCCCCAACCCGGAGGGCACCTACAAGGCGCTGGAGCAGTACGGCACCGACCTCACGCAGCAGGCGCGCGACGGCAAGCTGGACCCGGTGATCGGCCGCGACGCGGAGATCCGCCGCGTGATCCAGGTGCTGAGCCGCCGCACCAAGAACAACCCCGTGCTCATCGGTGAACCCGGTGTCGGCAAGACCGCCGTCGTCGAGGGCCTGGCCCAGCGCGTGGTCGCCGGCGACGTGCCCGAGTCTCTCAAGGGCAAGCGCCTGATCGCCCTCGACCTGGCCTCGATGGTGGCCGGCGCCAAGTACCGCGGCGAGTTCGAGGAGCGCCTCAAGGCCGTCCTGGAGGAGATCACGGCGTCGGACGGCGAGGTGGTCACCTTCATCGACGAGCTGCACACCGTGGTCGGCGCGGGTGCCGGCGGCGACGGCGCGATGGACGCCGGCAACATGCTCAAGCCCATGCTGGCCCGCGGCGAGCTCCGCATGGTCGGCGCCACCACGCTCGACGAGTACCGCGAGCACATCGAGAAGGACCCGGCGCTGGAGCGCCGGTTCCAGCAGGTCTTCGTGGGCGAGCCCTCGGTGGAGGACACCGTGGCGATCCTGCGCGGGCTCAAGGAGCGCTACGAGGCGCACCACAAGGTCACGATCGCCGACTCGGCGCTCGTGGCCGCCGCGTCGCTCTCCGACCGGTACATCTCCGGCCGGCAGCTTCCCGACAAGGCGATCGACCTGGTCGACGAGGCCGCGTCCCGCCTGCGCATGGAGCTCGACTCCTCGCCGATCGAGATCGACGAGCTGCAGCGCGCCGTCACGCGCCTCGAGATGGAGGAGGTCGTGCTCTCCGAGTCGGAGGACGCCGGCTCCAAGGACCGGCTCCAGCGCCTGCGGGCCGACCTGGCCGACCGCCGGGAGGCCCTGGCCGCCCTGACCGCGCGCTGGGAGTCCGAGAAGGCCGGGCACAACCGCGTGGGTGACCTGCGCGCACGCCTGGACGAGCTGCGCACCGACGCCGAGCGCAAGCTCCGCGAGGGCGACCTGGAGGGTGCGGCACGCATCCAGTACGGCGAGATCCCCGTCGTCGAGAAGGAGCTCGCGGCCGCCGAGGAGGAGGAGTCCGAGGTCGAGGCGCTGCCGTCCCCGGACCAGCCGATGATCGCCGACAAGGTCGGCGCCGACGAGATCGCCGAGGTGGTCGCGGCGTGGACCGGCATTCCCGCCGGGCGGCTGCTCCAGGGCGAGTCCGAGAAGCTCCTGCACATGGAGGACGTGCTCGGGCAGCGTCTGATCGGCCAGCGGGCCGCGGTCGCCGCGGTGTCCGACGCCGTGCGGCGCACCCGCGCCGGCGTCTCCGACCCCGACCGGCCCACCGGGTCGTTCCTGTTCCTCGGCCCGACGGGCGTCGGCAAGACGGAGCTCGCCAAGTCGCTGGCGGACTTCCTGTTCGACGACGAGCGCGCCATGGTGCGCATCGACATGTCGGAGTACGGGGAGAAGCACTCCGTGGCCCGGCTCGTCGGCGCCCCTCCGGGCTACGTCGGGTACGAGGAGGGCGGTCAGCTCACCGAGGCCGTGCGGCGCAGGCCCTACTCGGTGGTGCTGCTGGACGAGGTGGAGAAGGCGCACCCCGAGGTCTTCGACATCCTGCTCCAGGTGCTCGACGACGGCCGCCTGACCGACGGCCAGGGCCGCACCGTGGACTTCCGCAACACCATCCTGGTGCTGACCTCGAACCTCGGCTCGCAGTTCCTCGTGGAGCCGATGCTGTCGGACGAGGAGCGGCGGGAGTCCGTGATGACCGCCGTCCGCGCGGCGTTCAAGCCGGAGTTCCTCAACCGGCTCGACGACGTGGTGATCTTCGACGCGCTCTCGCTCGACGAGCTCGGCCGCATCGTCGACCTGCAGGTTGCGGCCTTCGCGAAGCGGCTCGGCGACCGCCGCATCACGCTGGAGGTGACCGCGGCGGCCCGCGAGTGGCTCGCCCTGGAGGGCTTCGACCCGGCCTACGGCGCCCGGCCGCTGCGCCGCCTCGTGCAGCGCGAGATCGGCGACCGCCTGGCGCGGCTGCTGCTCGCGGGCGAGGTGTCCGACGGCGACACGGTGGTCGTGGACCGCGCCGACGGCGAGGGGCTGGCCCTCGAACGGCGGGTGCTCACCGCGTAGCCCGAACGGGGGGCCGCCTACGGCGGGCCGGCACCACCGGATGTGACGGTGTTGTGAAGGTGGCCCCCCGATCGCCCAGAACCGGAAATCCCGCACGTCCCTCTGTATGTGCGGGGTGAATCCGTGCGCGGCCGGCCGCGCACGGCCCGGCACGGTCCAGGGCGCGCGGGGGGCGAGCCGGCGGGAGCCACCACGAGAGGCAGACGGTCGAGGAGGCCCGGTGCTGCGGTTCCACTTCACTTCGGACGACCTGGCCCGGGTCCGGATCGCCCCGGGTCCGGACCCCATGTGGGAGACGCTGCTCAGCGCCCACGTGGTGAACCAGCGCGGCGGGACGACGCCGTTCGACCCCTGGCGCGAGCGCGTGCTGTCCGGCCTGCCGCCCGCTGCGCGGATGCTGCTGCGCCTGGCGCCGCCGCGGGGGTACTCGCCGGACTTCCTCACGCCCGCCACCGGCGCGGACCTGCTCCTGCCCGGCGCCGACGCGTTCGAGACCGGGCTCGACGCGGTGCTGTCCACGCCGCGCGACCAGCTCCGGCGCGACATCTCCCGGCTCGCGCACGGCCGCAGGCCGCACCTGTGGATGCGGGACCTCGCCGACGGGGCGGCGCCCGCCGTGCGTGGGCTCGGCGTCGCGATGCGCTCGTACCACGAGCAGGCGGTCGGGCCGTACTGGAGCGGCATCCTCACCGCGGTCGACGTCGACCGCACGGCGCGCACCCGGGCCTGGGTGGAGGGCGGCACCGAGCACGCGCTGCGCACCCTGCACCCCGCGATCCGGTGGGAGCACCCCGTGCTCTCCGTGACGACCGCCGCCGAGCGGGACGTGCACCTGGCGGGCCGCGGCCTGCTCATCGTCCCGTCGTACTTCTGCCACCGGGCCCCGATCTCGCTGGCCGACCCCGAGCTCCCACCGCTGCTGATCTACCCCATCACCCACGAGCAGGTGTGGACCGGCACGCGGCCCGAGGCGCAGGCCGACGGCGGCCGGCAGCTCACCGCGTTGCTCGGGCGCACCCGGGCCGCGGTGCTCCGCGCCCTCGGCACCGGTGCGACCACGAGCGAGCTCGCGCAGCGCCTGGCGATCTCCCCGGCGTCGGCCTCGGAGCACGCCACCGTGCTGCGCAACGCCGGGCTCGTCTCCAGCGGGCGCGAGCGCAACACCGTGCTCCACGCGCTGACCCCGCTCGGCCGCACCCTGCTGGACGGCGGCGACGGCCGGGTGCCGACGGCGTCGACCGCTACTGCAGCAGATCCTGCGTGATCGGCTCCGCGGTGGTCGCCAGGCACAGGCCGACCCGGTCGCCGTCGGCCCACGAGTCCTCGCTGGGGCCCCAGACGACGTAGCTCACCGAGTCCGCGACCGGGCTCGTGCGCGCGTTCGGGCCGAGCTGCTTGGTGCCGCAGACCTGCGCGATACGCGTGTCGACGGCGTCCCGGCCGGGCCAGACGGCGGCGTCGGCGAAGTCGGTGCGGCCCACCACCTGGGCGGTGTGCGAGGCGTCGCACGGGACCGCCAGCACCTCCGAGATCTCGCCGTCCGGCGGGACGCTCTCCACGCAGGAGCCGAGCACGAGCTGCAGCGGGTGCACCTCCTGGGGCTCCGCGATCATCGCCTCTATGGGCTCCCACTGCTGCCGGCCGACCATGTTCACGATGAGGGCGATCACCGCCACGACTGCCACCACGGCCAGCGTCGCCCCGGCGATCAGGGCGTACCGCCGCCGCTTCGCGGCCTCGTCGGCCTCGGTGGGCGGGCGCCAGCCCGCGTAGGAGGCCTCGGGCGCGTAGTCGTGGACGGCCGGGAACGAGTGCGGCGAACCCCCGGGCGTCACCGGGAACGGCGACGGCGGCTGCTGCGGGGCCGACGGCTCCTGCGGCGACCCGCCCTGCGGGTGCTGCTGCGGCGCCGCGGGCGTCGGGAACGGGCTGGGCGGCGTGGTGGCCGGCGGGGTGCGGGTCGCGGGGGAGGCGAAGAGCTCCGAGGCGGCGGCGAAGTCGTCCTCCGTCGCCGGGGTGCTCGTCGGTGACTCCTCGGCGTCCGGGTCGTCCTCCGCCGGGGCCGGCTCGGCCGGCGTGCCTTCCTTCGCCCGCTCGGCGTTCTGGGCCGCGGGGGCGGTCGCGGCCGGCGCTGCCGGCGCGTCCGCGGGGGAGCCGTCGGACGGTGCGTCGGGGCTCTGCGCGTCGGGGCTCTGGGCCGAGGCGTCGTCGCCCGACGCCTCGTCCTCGGCCGCGACCGTACGGGGCCCCAGCGCCTTCTTGTGCGCGGCGGCGATCGCCGCGAAGGAGAGGGCCTTGAAGTCGAACGTCTCGTCGACGACCGGCGCGGCGGTCGACGGCTTGGTGTCGGCGGCCTGGTCGTTCGACGTGCCGGGGCTCGCGTCGTCGGCGCTGTCGGCCGACGTCGTGGCCTCGGCCGGAGTGGTCTGGGGGTCGGGGGTCGACTCAGGCGCCGCCGCATCCTCGGGCTCCGCGTCCTCGGGCTCCGGCGTCGCCTCGGGTGCGGACCCCGCCTGGGGTGCGGATGCCGCCTGGGGTGCGGACCCCGCCTCGGGTGCGGATGCCGCCGCCGGGGTCGCGGGCTGCGCGGCCGGTCGTGCGGCGGCCGGGACCACACGGATCTCCTCGGTGGGCGCCTCGTACCGTCGCGTCCGGTCCGCCGCCGCGGGGGACGGCTCGGGCGCGGGTTCCGCGGGCGGCACGTCCTCGGGCTCCGGCACGGTGCTCGGGGTGGTCGGCCCTGCGGCGGGCTCGGTCGTGGCGGCCGGCTCGGTGACCGCCTCCGGCTCGGCCGGGCTCGTGGCGGACGGCTCGTCGTCCGCCGCCGTGGAGGCGCCGGCGGCGTCGGTGGCCTCGTCCGCGGGCGAACCGGTCGAGCCGTCGGCGGCCGAACCGGTCGAGCCGTCGGACGCGTCCGCGTCCACCCCGGCGACGGCGTCGTCCACGCCCGCCGCGGGCTCGGGCGCTGCGTCCTCGGGCCCAACGGTCTCAGGAGCCTCGCCGGACGGTTCCGCGGCCTCCGCGTCGCCCTCGCCGTCGTCCTTGCCGCCGAGGCCGGCGGGCGCGCGATCCGGCTCCGACTCGACCGGGGACGCCTTCGCTACAGGATCCGAGACGGGGATCTCGGCGACTTCAGTGGCGGCCGGGGTCTGGTCGGGCGTCGACGTCATGCAGGTTAACTTACCGACATTCTGTAACGACCCCGCTACCGGAACGGCAACCGTTTCGACCGCACTCGATTTGGGGACAACTTCACCCGAGGATTTCCCCATCGGGAGTGGAACCTGCCCACATCACAGCCGTCGCAGGACGGATCAATCGGTCAGGTCGACAATCACCGGGACGTGGTCCGACGCGCCCTTCCCCTTGCGCTCGTCGCGGTCGATCACGGCTCCGGCCGCCCGTCCCGCGAGCGCGGGCGAGGCCCAGCAGAAGTCGATCCGCAGCCCCTTGTTCCGCGGGAACGCGAGCTGCTGGTAGTCCCAGTAGGTGTAGGTGTGCTCCTCGGGGAGGAACTTGCGGGTCAGCTCCGTGTACCCGGCGTCGCCGAAGGCCTCGAACGCGGCCCGCTCGGGCGGGGACACGTGGGTCTTCCCGGCGAAGTCGGCAGCGTTGTAGACGTCGGTGTCCAGCGGGATCACGTTCCAGTCCCCCGTGAGCGCGACGGCGTCGCCGGCGTCCGCCCAGGTCGTGGCCGCGGCTCGGAGCGACTCCAGCCAGGCCAGCTTGTAGGCGTAGTGCGGGTCGTCGAGCGCCCGGCCGTGCGGCACGTACAGGCTCCACACGCGGACGCCGCCGCAGGTCGCGCCGATCGCCCGCGCCTCGACCGGCGGGACGACGTCGAGCAGGGTGTCGGGGCCGTCGTCGGCGACCGCCTTCGCGAAGCCGGGCTGCCCCGGGAACTGGGTGGCGACGTCGTCCAGGCCGACGCGCGACACGATGGCCACGCCGTTCCACTGCGACAGCCCGAAGTGCGCCACCTCGTACCCGGCGGCCTCGAACGCCGCGGTGGGGAACTGGTCGTCGCGGCACTTGGTCTCCTGGATCGCCAGGACGTCGGTCTGCGACCGGTCGAGAAAGGCGAGCACACGGTCGACCCGCGTGCGGATCGAGTTGACGTTCCAGGTAGCGAGGCGCACGCCGACAGCCTACGTGCGCGGCTGTGCCGGCCGTCGTACGACCCGTGCGCGTGCGGTGGAGTAGGTGATGCGCATATGGTGGAGTAGATAGTGCGCGCGCGGTGTAGTAGATGGTGCGCAAATCGTGTAGTAGCAGCTGCGAGCCCGCCAGCGCTCCGTTGCCCGAGATGGAGGAGATGTACGTGGCCGTCTATGAGCGTCGCGTGATAGACGACCTGCTCGATGAGGTACAGCCCCACCTGGAGGCCACCTCGATCTACGGGCCAAAGGGCGTCGGAAAGACGGAGACGGCTCGCCGTAGAGCGAAGTCCGTCCTGGAACTCGATCAGGAGAGCGGCAGGCAGCGGCTCCTGTCCGATCCTGGCCTGCTGCGCACGCTTCCCGGTCCGGTACTGGTCGATGAGTGGCAGCGCTGGCCGGAGTCCTGGGATCGAGTGCGCCGAGCGGTAGATGACGGCGCTGAGCTCGGCCGTTTCCTGCTCACCGGGAGCTCGGCTCCCCGCGGGGCCGGTGTGCACTCGGGTGCCGGGCGGATCATCGGCCTCCGAATGCGTCCGATGAGCCTCCTCGAGCGCGGTGTGGCCAGTCCCGCAGTGAGCCTCGCCGACATGCTTCGCGGGGAGGCGGAGATCGGCGGGGAGACAGATGTCGTGCTCGGCGACTACGTCGAGGAGATCGTTGCGTCGGGCCTGCCTGGTGTCCGCTCCGCTCCCACGCCGCAGCTCCGTCGTCTCAGACTCAATACCTACCTCGACAACATCGCCCAGCGGGAGTTCGTGGAGCAGGGGTACCCGGTCCGCCGTCCCGAGGCCCTTCGCGCGTGGCTCGCTGCGTACGCAGCCGCACTGTCCACCACGGCCAAGTACGTCGAGATCCTCGATGCGGCGACACCCAACGAAGGTGACAAGCCCTCGAAGAAGACGACGATCGGATACAGGGATGCGCTCTCCGGACTGTGGCTGCTCGACCCGACCCCCGCGTGGATGCCGACTTCGAATCACCTGGCCAGACTGGGACAGGCCAGCAAGCACCAGCTCGCTGATCCTGCGCTTGCGGCCCGGCTCCTGAACCTGACCGCGGACGGGCTGATGGCAGGTCGCGGTGACATGGCAGCCATCAACCACGGAGGCATACTCGGTGCGCTCTTCGAGTCCTTGGTCACCCTCGACACGCAGGTCTATGCCCAGAACGTGGAAGCCCGCGTCTATCACCTCCGGGACCGGGACGGCCGTCACGAGGTGGATCTCGTCATCGAGGGCGTCGGCAATCGCGTCGTCGCCCTGGAGGTCAAGCTCACAGCGACGCCGGACGACCACGATGTTCGGCAGCTCTTGTGGCTCCGCGAGCAGATCGGTGACAACCTCGCAGACATGGCCGTCATCACCACGGGTAAGCACGCTTACCGCCGGCGAGACGGCGTCGCTGTGATTCCCGCCGCACTTCTCGGACCCTGATTATCGAGCCGTTTCACCCCGACTACGCTGGTCGTGTGCAGATTCTCACCGGGCGTCGTGCCCTCGGCGCCGTCGTCGTCCTCACGTCAGCGGCCCTGGTCACGGCATGCAGCGCCGGGAGCTCGTCCGGCGGGGCCTCGGCGGGGCGCACCGACGTCGTCGTCGGGCTGACCGGGGAGCCGACCAACCTCGACTTCACCACGACGTCGGGCTCCGCGATCCCCCAGCTGCTGATGAACAACGTGTACGAGGGCCTGGTGACCATCGACCAGGAGGGCGAGGTGCAGCCGCAGCTCGCCGAGTCCTGGGAGATCAACGGCGACCGCACCCAGTACACGTTCACGCTGCACGACGGCGTGACGTTCTCCGACGGCTCCGCCTTCACCGCGGACGACGTGGTCTCGTCGATCGGGCGGGTCCAGGACGACTGGACGCTGAGCCTCAAGTCGAAGATGGACGTGGTCGAGAGCGTCGAGGCGGTCAGCGACACCGAGATCGTCGTGACGCTGGCGCACCCCAGCAACGCCTGGCTGTTCGACATGGGCACGTCCGTCGGCGCGATGTTCCCCGACGACCTGTCCGTCGACCTGGCCACCGAGGCGGTCGGCACCGGTCCCTACACGGTCGAGGAGGTCGCGACCGGCGAGCATGTCACGCTCGCCGCCCGTGACGACTACTGGGGCGAGGCGCCCGCGCTCACCGAGGTCACCGTGCGCTACTTCGCCGACGCCAACGCGCAGGCGAACGCCGTCCGCGCCGGCGACGTCGACATGGCGTACAACATGCAGGCCCCGGACCTGATCTCCGGTCTGGAGCAGGACGAGGACCTCCAGGTGATCGACGGCACCTCGACCGGCGAGGTGCTGCTCTCGCTGAACAACGCCCGGCCGCCGTTCGACGACCTGAACGTGCGCCGCGCGGTCATGTACGCGATCGACCGCAAGGCCGTCCTGGACACGGCGTGGGCCGGGCACGGCCAGCTCATCGGCTCGATGGTGCCGCCCACCGACCCCTACTACCAGGACCTCACGGGCTCCTACCCGTACGACCCGGACCGGGCGCGCGAGCTGCTGGCCGAGGCCGGCGCCGAGAACCTGAGCATCACGTTCGACGTCCCGACCCGCCCCTACGCGGAGGCCGTCGCCCAGGTGGTCGTCTCGCAGCTCAAGGACGTCGGCATCGACGCGAAGATCGTCCCGGCCGAGTTCCCCGCCGTCTGGCTCGACAAGGTGTTCACCGAGCACGACTACGAGATGTCCGTGATCCTCCACACCGAGGCCCGGGACATGCTCACGATCTTCGGCGACCCCGACTACTACATCGGCTACGACAACCCGGAGCTCGCCCAGGTGGCCGAGCGGGCCGACGAGGGCAGCCCCGACCAGTACGTCGCGGGCATGCAGGAGGTCGCCCGGATGATCGTGGACGACGCCGCGAGCGACCCCCTGTTCCTCTTCCCCAACACGGTCGTGGCCGACGCCGCCCTGGCGGGCATCGCCGCGAACGCCACCACGGAGTCCATGGACCTGACCGGCCTGCGCTGGTCGGACAGCTGATCCGGCTCGCCGCCGGACAACGCCGTGGCCAGACACCTCGCGTCGCACCTCGCCCAGCTCGCCGCCACGCTCCTCGTGGCGACGGCGGCGATCTTCGTGCTGCTGCGGGTGCTGCCCGGCGACCCCGCCGTCGTCGCCCTCGGGATCGAGGCGTCCCCGGAGGCGCTCGCGGCCTGGCGCGCCGAGCACGGGACGGACGGCCCCCTGGTCGTCCAGTACCTGAGCTGGGTGGGCGGGCTGCTCACCGGTGACCTCGGCACCAGCTACGTCACGTCGCAGGACCTGACGCCGCTCGTCGCGGACCGGGTGCAGGTCACGGGCATCCTGGTGCTGCTCGGCATGCTGATCGCCCTGGTGGTGGCGGTGCCGCTGGGCACGCTGGCCGCCGTCTGGCACCGGAACGCGGGCGGCGTGACGCTCTCCGCGGTGAGCCAGGTCGGGGTGGCCGTGCCGAACTTCCTGGTGGGCGTGCTGCTCGTGTCCGTGTTCGCGGTGCGCCTCGGCTGGCTGCCGTCGGGCGGGTGGACGGCGCCCGTCGACGGGCTCGGCGAGTTCTGGCGGCACGTGCTGCTGCCCGCGGTCGCGCTGGGCTCGGTGCAGGCCGCGATCATCACGCGGTACGTGCGCAGCGCCGTGCTGGAGATCATGCGCGAGGACTTCCTGCGCACCGCCCGCGCCAAGGGGCTCACCTTCACCGGCGCGCTGGTGCGGCACGGGCTGCGGAACGCGGGCGTGCCGATCGTGACGGTCGTCGGGGTGCAGATCGCGTCCATGCTGATCGGCGCCGTGGTGATCGAGCGGGTCTTCGCCGTGCCCGGTCTCGGCAGCCTGCTGCTGGACTCCGTGGGCAACCGCGACCTGCTGGCCGTGCAGTCGATCGTGGCGGTGCTCGTGGTGCTGGTGGTGCTGCTGAACTTCCTGGTCGACCTGGCCTACACGCTGCTGGACCCGCGGCTGCGGAGGGCCGCATGAGAGGCCGCCAGCTGCACCCGCAGCTCGTCATCGGCGCCGTGCTGGTCGGGCTCGTGCTGGTCACCGCGCTCGTGTCGCTCGTCTGGACCCCGTACGACCCCGAGCACGCCGGCGCGGCCCGGCTGCTGCCGCCGGGGGCCGAGCACTGGTTCGGCACCGACCGGTTCGGCCGCGACGTGCTCTCGCAGGTCATGGCCGGCGCGCAGATCACGCTGCTGGTCGGGCTCGTGGCGGTCGGCATCGCCGCCGTGGTCGGCGTGCCGCTCGGCGTGCTCGCGGGGATGCTCCAGGGGTCGGGCCGCGGACGGCCCGCCGCGGTGCTCATGCGGGGCAGCGACATCCTGCTCGCCTTCCCCGGCCTGCTGCTCGCGATCGTGCTGGGCGCGGTCTACGGCGCGGGCACGGTGACGGCGATGGTCGCGCTCGGCATCGGCTCGATCCCCGCCTTCGCGCGCGTGGCCCGCGGCGGCACCCTGCAGGTGATGCGCTCCGACTACGTGCTCGCCGCCCGCGCGGCGAACCGGGGGAGCCTCGCGATCGCGACCCGGCACGTGCTGCCCAACATCGCCGGCACGGTGCTGGTGCAGTGCTCCGTGAACTTCGCGATCGCCGTGCTCGCCGAGGCCGGGCTGTCCTTCCTCGGCCTCGGCACGCCCCCGCCGACGCCGTCGTGGGGCCGCATGCTGCAGGAGTCGCAGCAGTTCCTGGGCGTGGCCGACCACCTCGCGATCGTGCCGGGCGTGGCGATCGCCGTCGCCGTGCTCGGCTTCAACCTGCTGGGCGACGGCCTTCGGGACGTCCTGGACCCGCGGCTGGCGACCGATCCCTCCGCGGCGCCGCAGGTCGAGCACCCCTCGCTGGTCGAGCCTGTCGAGACCTCCGCACCCCCGTCGGCCGAGCCTGCCGAGCCTGCCCTCGACCTCCGGCACCTGACCGTCCGCACGACGAGCGGGCGCACCATCCTGGACGACCTCTCCCTGCGCGTCGCCGCGGGCGAGCGCGTCGGGCTGATCGGGGAGTCCGGGTCGGGCAAGACCATGACGGCGCTCGCGGCGCTGGGCCTGCTGCCCGACGGCGTCTCCGCGGCCGGCCACGTCGGCCTCGCCGGGGTGCCCGGGAACCTCCTGGACCGGGGCGAGCGCGCGCTGGCGCGGTTGCGCGGCCGGGAGATCTCGATGGTCTTCCAGGAGCCGATGACGGCCCTCAACCCCCTGATGCGCGTGGGCCGCCAGGTCGCGGAGGCGATGACGGTGCACGGGGTCCCGAGCGCGACGGCGTCGCACAGGGCGGCGGACCTGCTGGCCGAGGTGGGCCTGCCCGACGGCGCCGCCCGGCGGTACCCGCACGAGCTGTCCGGCGGGCAGCGGCAGCGGGTGGTGCTGGCGATGGCGCTGGCGAACGACCCGGCGGTGCTCGTGGCCGACGAGCCGACGACGGCCCTCGACGTCACCGTGCAGCGGCAGGTGCTGGATCTCATGGTGCGGCTGGTCCGCGACCGCGGCGCCGGGCTGCTGTTCATCACGCACGACCTGGCCCTGGTGTCCCAGGTGTGCGAGCGGGTGGTGGTGCTGCTCGACGGCGTCGTGGTGGAGGAGGGGCCGGTCGCCGAGGTGTTCGCGCAACCCCGGCACGAGTACACGCGGGGGCTGCTCGCGGCGTCCGCCCTCGAACCCCGCCCACCGCTGGTCGAGCCCCCATCGCTGGTCGAGCTTGTCGAGACCCTGAAGCCGGTCGAGCCCGTCGAGACCCCGCCCGCCCTCACCCCGGAACCCGCCCTGATCCGCGTCCAGGACGTCACGCGCACCTACGCGCACCGGGGCCAGGCGGTCCAGGCGCTGCGGGGCGTCTCGCTGGAGGTCCGCGCGGGGCAGCGGTTCGGCATCGTGGGCGAGTCGGGGTCGGGCAAGTCGACGTTGCTGCGCATCGTCTCCGGTCTGGACCGGGCGACGTCGGGCCGGGTGACCAGCGCGGGCGTCGACCTGAGCCCCGCGGACGGCGCGCCGTCGGCAGGTGCGCGCGGTGGCGGGCCGGCGGCGGCGCACGACCTCGGCGACCTGCGCGCCGCCCTGCAGCTCGTGTTCCAGGACCCGTACGGCTCGCTGGACCCCCGCATGACCGTGGGCGACATCGTGGCGGAGCCGCTGCTCAACCCGGCGAACGTCCGGGACGGCGGCCCCCGGACCCCCGCCGCCCGGCGGGACGCCGTGCGCGAGATGCTGGACGCCGTCGGCCTGCCGCTCGACGCGGCCGACCGGTACCCGCACCAGTTCTCGGGCGGGCAGCGGCAGCGCATCGCGATCGCGCGGGCCCTGGTGTGCCGGCCGCGCATCCTCGTGGCGGACGAGCCGGTCAGCGCGCTCGACGTGTCCGTGCGCCGGCAGGTGCTGGACCTGCTCGCGCGGCTCGCCGACGAGTACGCGCTGACGCTGCTGCTCGTGTCGCACGACCTCGGCGTGGTGCGGCACGTCTGCGACCACGTCGCCGTGATGCACGACGGGCTGGTCGTCGAGGAGGGGCTCACGGCCCAGGTCTACGACGACCCGGCGCACGAGTACACGCGGCGTCTGCGCGCGGCGACGCCGCTGCTGCGTTGACCTGCGCCGCACGTGTCAGACGTACAGGTCCCCCGGGTGACCTGTGGGTCTGACACGTCCGGCCTTCTCCTACCCAACGATCTCGACGCAGCCGGCGTCTGCCCTGGTGAAGGCGGCAATCGACCGCCGGCGTCCGCACGAGGGAGACAGGTAGATGCGCGCCAGAACGGGTGCAGCGGCAGCGGCGATCGCGGTGGCGGTCGCGCTGGGTACAGGGGTACCGGCGTGGTCGTCCGGGGGAACAGGGTCCGGCGGGGCGGACGGCGGCGCGACGGCGGCCGCGGGCGCGTCGTCCACCGCCACCGTCACCCTGATCACCGGGGACCAGGTCGACGTCGGGCGGTACCCCGACGGCCGCCGGTCCGTCACGGTGCGCCCCGCGGCCGGCCGCGAGGGGATCGCGTTCCAGAAGCTGGTCCGGGGCGACAGCGTGCAGGTGATCCCCGGCGACGTCGCGCGCCTCGTGCCCGACCGCCTGGACCCGGCGCTGTTCGACGTCACGGGCCTCGTCGCCGCCGGGTACGACGACGGGCACCGGGACACGGTCCCCGTCATCGTGCAGGACGCCGCGGTGGCGGACGCGGCGGCCACAGCGTCCGCCACCCCGGGCGGGACCCCGGACGGGACCGGCGCCGCGGCCTCGACCCGTCTCGCGCAGCACGACGAGCCCGACTGGGCGGCGCTCGGTCTCGACCCCGAGCGGAGCCTGCCGTCGGTCGGCGCGGTCTCGGCCGACCTGGACCGGGCCGCGGCCGCCGACCTGCTCGCGACCCTGGACCCGGCCCCGGCGGCCCGCTCGGCGGCGCCGTCCGTGCCTGGCGCACCGGCCGTGAAGGTCTGGCTGGACGGCCACGTCGAGGCGCTCGACGTGGACTCGATGCCGCAGATCGGCGCGCCGGCCGCCTGGGACGCCGGGTACACCGGCGACGGGGTGACCGTCGGCGTGCTCGACTCCGGCATCGACACGACCCACCCCGACCTCGACGACGTGCTGGTCGGGGCGCGCGACTTCACCGGCTCCGGCGACACCATGGACCGGTACGGCCACGGCACCCACGTGGCCTCGATCGCCCTGGGCTCGGGCGACGCGTCCGACGGCGACAACCGCGGCGTGGCTCCCGGAGCCGACCTCCTGGTCGGCAAGGTGCTCGACGACTTCGGCGGCGGTGAGGCGTCGTCGATCATCGACGGCATGGAGTGGATCGCGGAGGCCGGCGCGCAGGTGGTGAACATGAGCCTCGGCGAGTCCGAGCGCTACACCGACGGCACGGACCCGCTCTCGATGGCCGTCGACACGCTGAGCGACCGGTACGGGACGCTCTTCGTCGTGGCCGTGGGCAACGAGGGCCTGTACGGCGCCGTGGTCCCGCCGGGGGCCGCGAGCTCGGCCCTGACGGTGGGCGCCGTCGACGACGACGACCAGGTCGCGTACTTCTCCAGCCGCGGACCGCGGGTGCGGGACTACGCCATCAAGCCGGACATCACGGCGCCGGGCGTCGAGATCGTGGCGGCCCGCGCCGCCGGCACCAACGAGTGGGAGAGCAACGGCCCCTACACGGCCTGGAGCGGCACCTCCATGGCCGCGCCGCACGTGGCCGGCGCGGCCGCCGTGCTCAAGCAGGTCCGCCCCGAGCTGACGGGGCCGCAGCTCAAGGCCGTTCTCATGGGCTCGGCCCGGCACACCAGCGGCGGCGCGTTCGACGAGGGCGCCGGCCGCGTCGTCGTCCCCGCCGCGCTCGACCTGCCCGTGACGCCGACGCCCGCGTCGCTGTCGTTCGGTGGCTTCGAGTACCCGCAGGAGGGCACCTCGACGAAGACGCTCACCTACGAGAACCCTGGCACCGCCGCGGTCACGCTGGACCTCACGGTCGACGCGGCGGACCAGGACGGCGAGCCGCTGCCCGCCGGAGCCGTCACGCTCGGCGCGACGTCCCTGACGGTGCCCGCCGGGGGTATCGCGACGGTCGGCGTGCGCATCGACCGCACGGTCGGCGCCGTCGAGCGCCGCTACTCGGGCGCGGTCACGGCCACGGACGCCGCGGGCCGCGAGGTCCGCACGCCGCTCGGCTGGTACAAGGAGCCCGACCTCGCCGACCTGGACGTCCGGACCCTCGGGCGGGACGGTGAGCCGCACACCGGGTCGTCGAGCGTGCGCATCGTGAACGTGGACGACCCGACGCTGTTCGACGAGCACCGGGAGATCGGCCCCGAGGGCCTGGACCTGCGGGTCCCGCCGGGCCGGTACTCGGTCACGGGCTTCCTGTGGACCACCGACGAGGAGTACGTCGTCTCCGAGGTCTCCGCCGTGCTCCGGCCGGAGGTGACCGTCGCCGACGACACCACGGTCGTGCTCGACGCCCGCGAGGCGCGCGAGCTCACCGTGTCCACCCACCGGCCCGCCGCGGTCCGGTGGATCGCGCTGGACGACACCCGGACGACGGCGGCGGGCGACGACCCGTACGGGTTCGGCACCGTGGTCGGGGCCGGCGCGAAGGCGTACGCGACGCCGACGGAGGCGCCCGTCACGGTCGGCACGTACGACCTGCAGACCCACTTCGTCCTGGAGCAGCCGGTGGCGGCGGGCCGGGCGCCGTCGTACACGTACGACCTCCTGTACACGCAGGACGTGGTGGACACGTTCCGGTTCCGGGCGACGGCCCGCGACACGGCCGCGGTCACGACCACGTACGCGTCCCTCGGCGGCGACCACCACGCCGAGAGCGCCCGCGTCGGCACCGCGCCAGGCCACCTGTGGGGCTCGGCCGTGGGCAGCCCGGTCACGATCCCCGGCCGGCGCACCGAGTACCTGAGCACGAACGGCGTCGCCTGGGGCCACCAGGTCTACTCGGGCTCGGCCGACGACCCGCAGCAGGGGTACTTCGACTCCGTGGCGCGCACCTACGCGCCCCGGGAGAAGGCCCGGACCACGGTGGGCGGCGCCGTCCTGAGCACGCGGGCGGGGTCCGGCGCGTTCACGATCACCGACGGCGCGCTCGGCCTCCGGCTCGTGCCCTGGAGCGACGCGGACGGGCACCCGTTCGAGTCGTTCGGCGGGCAGAGCACCCGCCTGCGGGTCTGGCAGGACGGCGTCGCCGTGCTCGACCAGAGTCGGCCCTCGGCCGAGGTGGCGCTGCCCGCCGGCGGCGCGGCGCACCGCGTCGTCCTCGACGCGAGCCTGGAGTCGTCCTGGTGGGAGCGGTCCACGCGGACGAGCACCGAGTGGCGGTTCCGCGCGGCTCCGGACGCGACCACCGGCCCGGCCGTGCTCGACGTCGGCTACGCGGTCCGGGGCCTCGACGCGCGCAACGCGGCGCCCCGCAGCACGCGGGTCATGCTCACGGTAGGGCCTGTGGCGGGTGACCCGGACGGCCGGTCCGCCAAGAGCCGGGTCACGTCCGCGCGCCTCTGGTGGTCCGCGGACGACGGCACCACCTGGCACGCCGTGTCCCTCACCGACCGGCGGCCGGGGACGTTCACCGGGACGGTACGGGTGCCGCGCGGCACCGAGCACGTGTCGCTCCGGGTCGAGGCGCGGGACGCGTCGGGCGGCACGGTGAAGCAGACGACGATCCGCGCGTACGCCGTCCGCTGACCTGCCGCCCCACCGGCGCACGTGTCAGACGTACAGGCCCCCCGGGCGACCTGTGCGTCTGACACGTGCCGGGCCCCGCGCCGGTGTAGCCTCCTGCGCGAGATGAGCGAGCACGTGACCAGCGGCGACGGCGGCCCGCCCGCGCCCGACGACGGCCTCCCCCGCGCCCGGGTGACGCACCACGGCAAGCCCCCGATCCGCCTGATCTACGTGCCCGGGCTCGGCGACCGGATGCCGCCGCTGGTGCACCTCCAGCGCGAGGCGCTGCGCACCTGGCGCGCCCTCGGCGTGCGCACCACGATGTTCCGCGTGCGCTGGTCGTCCGACGCGTCGTTCGAGGAGCGGCTGGACCGGCTCGACGCCCTGGTCGAGCAGTTCGAGCAGCGGGGCGAGCGCGTGGCGCTCATGGGCGCGTCCGCCGGCGCGGGCGCGGTGCTCGCGGAGTACGCCCGACGCCGCTCGATCATCGCCGTGGTGATCATCGCCGGGAAGTTCCTCGAACCCGAGGACATCATCAAGCCCGTGCTCGAACGCAACGCGCCGTTCGCGCAGTCGCTGTCCGCGGTGCCGAAGCTGCTGGAGGAGCTCGGCCCCGACGACCGGGCCAGGATCCTGAGCCTGCGCTCGGCGCGGGACGGCGTGGTCGACGACGAGGACACCCTGCTCGAGGGTGCCGTGAACGAGACGATGCGCGTGGTGGGCCACGTGATCGCGATCGGGTACGCGCTGATGTTCCGGGCGCGGCGGGTCGTCCGCTTCCTGCGCGAGGTCGTGACCGACTGAGCCGGACCCGTGCCGTTCCGCGGTTCCGGGTGCTACCGTGTCTCACATCGTGAGCACCTTCCTCTGTACCTGCTGTCGCCGCTGAGCGGTCGCCCACCGGGCGACCCCCTGGCGCGTCCCCTCGCGCCGCCGACAGCAGCCCCTGCTCACATCGCATCCCCGTGCGCACACGCCGGGCTCCCGCATTCCTCCGTCCGGAGGCCGAGAGCACCTGGCGGAGGTGTCGGCGGATGCCGGGGCGGTCGCCGTCGGCGCACCCACCCGGCACCCTCGAAAGGACCCTCACCATGCCCGGCATCCCCGTACTGGACCTCTCGCTGCTCGACGGCGACCCCGGCGACCAGGCCCGTTTCCGCGACGAGCTGCGGCGCGCGACCCACGAGGTCGGCTTCTTCTCCCTGGTCGGCCACGGCGTCCCCCGCGACCTGATCGACCGCGCCTACGCCACCGCCCGCGAGTTCTTCGCGCTCCCCGAGGAGCAGAAGCGCGCGATCGAGAACGTCCACAGCCCCCACTTCCGCGGCTGGACGCGGATGGGCGGCGAACGCACGCTCGGCCGCGTCGACCAGCGCGAGCAGATCGACATCGGCGCCGAGCGGCCGGCGGTCCCCGCCGGACCCGGCGTCCCCGACTACTGGGTCCTGGAGGGCCCGAACCTCTGGCCCGAGTCTCTCCCGGCCCTGCGCGAGGTCGCCGAGGAGTGGCTGACGCGACTCGACGGCGTCGCGACGCGGCTGCTGCGGGCGTGGGCCGAGTCGCTCGGCGCGCCGTCGGACACGTTCGACGCCGTGTTCGAGCGGCCCTCGCCGCACCTGAAGATCGCGCGCTACCCGGGGGTCGAGGCCGCCGCGCCCGCGCAGGGCGTCGGCGCGCACAAGGACCTCGGCGTGCTCACGCTCCTCTCGGTCGAGGACGGCAAGGCGGGCCTCCAGGTCGAGAAGGACGGCGAGTGGCTCGACGTCGTCCCGCCCGCCGGCGCGTTCGTCGTGAACATCGGCGAGCTGTTGGAGATCGCGACGGACGGCTACCTCAAGGCGACGCTGCACCGCGTCGTGTCCCCGCCGGCGGGCACCGAGCGCATCTCGATCCCCTACTTCCACGGGCCTGCGCTCGACGCGACCATCCCCGACGTCGAGCTGCCGGAGCCGCTCCGCGCCGCCGCGCCCGGCGTCACGCTGGACCCGGCGAACCCGCTGCACGCGGTGTTCGGCGACAACTGGCTCAAGAGCCGGGTGCGGGCGCACCCGAACGTGGTGGAGGCGCAGCACCCGCACCTGCTCCAGACCACGTGACGGTCCCTGCCCCGCACCGTGTCAGACGCACAGGTCACCCGGGTGACCTGTGCGTCTGACACGGGTCGGGGGCTCGGAGTAGCCGGCCTTACGGATGGTTCAGAAACAGTGCGGATCCGGACTCTTGTCGCCGGCGTCCCGGCGTCCGCACACTCTGGCCATGACGATCTCCCAGGACACCTCCGCCGCCGTCGCCCACTTCGCGGGGCGCCTCGCCTTCGAGACCGACGTCAGCGACGTGCACGCGGCCCTGGCCGCGAACAGCCCGTTCACGCTGGTCGACGTCCGCTCCCCGACCTGCTGGGACCAGGGCCACATCCCGGGCGCCGTGCACCTGCCCGGCGGCAAGGTGCGCCTGCGGGCCGAGCAGACCGTCGACCGGGACAAGCCCGTGGTCGTGTACTGCTGGGGTCCGGCGTGCAACGGCGCGACCAAGGCTGCCCTGGAGTTCGCGAGGCTCGGCTACGACGTCAAGGAAATGATCGGCGGGTTCGAGTACTGGGTCCGGGAGGGCTTCGCCTACCAGACGGCGGCCGGCCCGGTCCAGCCGGAGCCGGACCCGCTGACGGCCCCGGTCTGACGCCGGGGCCGCCGGTGTCACCGGAGTGCGCTTCTACCCCGTCATTGGGCCCGTAACCGCCCCGATTCCGGGCCCGATGACGGGGAAGAAGCGCACTTCGCGCGTCGGACGTCGGACGTCGGGCGGCGGACGTCGGGCGTCGCGCGTTGCACGTCGGACGACGCGCGTCGGGCGTCGGACGGCGGGCGGCGTCACGCCGGGCGGTAGCGGTTCTCCGGGCGACCCGTCGCGCCGTAGCGGGGCGCGACCTGGGCGTACCCCTCCGTGACCAGGTGCTCCAGGTAGCGGCGGGCGCTGACACGCGACATCCCGACCGCCTCGGCGACCTCGGCCGCCGACGCGTCGCGGGCCGCCGCCGCGCCGGCGCCGGCCCCGCCGCCGTCCGCCCGGCCGCCGTCCGCCCCGCCCACGCCGTCCCCGGCGCACAGCCGCGCGAGCGCCGCCCGGACCAGGTCGCGGCTGCGGCCCGAGAGTCCCTTGGGCAGCCGGTCGGCGGAGCGCGGCCCGGCCAGGAGCTGGTCCACCTCGTCCTGGTCGAGGGTGTCCTGGGCCCGGCGAACGTCCTCGCGCCGCTGCCACACCTCGTCGAGCCGTTCCCGCAGCGCGGCGGACGTGAAGGGTTTGACCAGGTAGGCGAGCACCCCGCCGGCCATGGCCTGGCGCACGCTGTCGAGCTCGCGCGCGGCCGTCGTGGCGACGACGTCGACCGGCGGCCCCGGCAGCATCCGCAGCCGCTGCAGCACGTCGAGCCCGCCGATGTCCGGCAGGTGCAGGTCGAGCAGCACCAGGTCGGGGCGCAGCGCGGACACGAGGCGCAGCGCGTCCGCGCCGGTCCGCGCCTCGCCGACGACGACGAACCGGGGGTGGCTCTCCACGAAACCCCGGTGCACGGTCGCGACCACGGGATCGTCCTCGACGACGAGCGTCCGCGCCTGTTCGGTCACGACCGGGCCTCCGGAGCCTCGGCGCCCGCCCGTGCCTCGGCGCCCGCCCGAACGCCGGCGCCCGCAGCGGCCCCCACCCCGGCCCGCGCCCGCCCGGCCGCCGCGACCGGCACCGGCAGCTCGACCCGCACGCGCGCCCCGCCGAGGTCACCGGTCCCGAGCACCACCTCGCCGTCGCGCCGGTCCACCACGCGCCGCACGAGGGCCAGCCCGATGCCCCGGCTGTGCTCCCGGTCGCCGGGCACCTTCGTGGAGAACCCCGCCTTGAACACCTGGTGGTGCAGCGCCGCGGGGATGCCCGGGCCGTCGTCGTCCACCTGGAGGCACAGCCGCGTCCCCTCGGTCCCGAGCAGCACGCGGACCCGGCCGTCCGGCCCGGCGGCGTCCACGGCGTTGTCGATCAGGTTGCCCAGCACGATGAGGGCGTCGGTGTGCAGCGCCGAGCCGTCCGGCGTCGTCGGCACGTCGAGCGCGGACTCGTCCGCGACGTCGAGCGTCACGCCCCGCTCCCGCGCGGTGATCGCCTTGACCAGCAGCAGCGCGGCGATCTCGGGGGAGCGGACGTCCGGCGCGACGGCGGACGCGGTGAGCAGCCCGCCGTGGCCGGAGCGCTCGATGAACGCGACCGCCTCCTCCGTGCGGCCCAGCTCCAGCAGCCCCGAGATGACGTGCACGGTGTTGGCGAACTCGTGCGACTGGGAGCGCAGGGCGTCCGTGAGCCCGCGGGTCTCCAGCAGGGTCGCGATGTCCTCGGGTTCGAGCAGGTAGATCCGGCGGCGGACCAGGCGGGTCACCCAGGCCGCGCACAGCACCCCGACGACGGCGGCCGCGGCGAGCGCGGCGAGCAGCCAGCCCCGGTCGTCGGTCAGGTCGGCGCGCAGCTCGGACTCCAGGATGCCCACGCTCGCTGTGCCGATCACGGGGGCGGGCGAGGAGTCGTCGGCCGCGTCGCCGAAGACGGGCACCTTGACGCGCCACGACGTGCCCAGGGTGCCGGTCTGGGTGCCCGTCCACACCTTGCCGGACAGCGGCACGGACGGGTCCGTCGAGACCCGCTGCCCGATCTGGTCCGGGTCGGGGTGGGAGTAGCGCACGCCGTGCTCGTCGGTGACGACCACGTACGTGACCTCGGAGGCCTCGCGGATCACCTCGGCGATCGGCTGGATCGTCGCGGCCGGGTCCTCGTCGTCGAACGCGTCGTGGATCGCGGGCAGGCGCGCGACCGACTGGGCCACGCCGGACATGCGGTCGACGTAGGCCTCGCGGAGCTGTCGTTCCTGCAGGGTGGAGGCCACGAGCCCGGTCGTGCACACGAGTACGAGCACGATGACGACCTGCAGCGCCAAGAGCTGCACCCGGAGCGTCATCGCCCTTCTCACGGGGGCCAGTGTGCACCGGTTCGTCGTCGGCGCGGTAGCCGCGCGGCGTGACCGAAACGACCACAACCTTCGTTGCGACCAGAACCGGGGCGGCACGGCCGCCGCTCCCTACGCTCTCGCCCGGACGGACAGAGGGCCGGCGGTGCAGCCGGCCCCGACCGTCCGCACACGCATCCGCTCGAGGAGGAGACATGCGCATCATCCGGTCCGGGGCTGCCCCCGTCGGAATCGTCCTGGCCCTGGCGCTCGCCGGCTGTTCGGTCCTGGAGTCGAACGGTGGCGGCGGCGACGCCGCGATCGACGAGCTCAGCATCGTCGTGCCCGCCGGGCCCGGCGGCGGCTGGGACCAGACCGGCCGCGCCATGCAGGCCGACCTGCAGGAGGAGGGCCTGGTCGGCTCGGCCACGGTCACCAACGTGGACGGCGCGGGCGGCACCGTGGGCCTGGCGAACATCGCCAACGCCACCGACCCGAACACCCTGCTCGTGATGGGCCTGGTCATGGTGGGGGCCGTCGAGACCAACCAGTCGCAGGCCCGGATCGAGCACACCACCCCGATCGCCCGGCTCACCGAGGAGCAGGAGGTCATCGTGGTGCCGAAGGAGTCGCCGTACCAGACCGTCGACGACCTCGTCGCCGACATCAAGGAGAACGGCAAGAAGGTCTCGATCACCGGCGGTTCCGCCGGCGGTACCGACCACATCCTCGCGGGGATGCTGATGCAGGCCGGCGGCATCCCGTCGGAGAACATCGGGACCAAGCTCAACTACATCGCCTACTCCGGCGGCGGCGAGTCGCTGGCGGCGCTGCTCGGCAACAACGTGAGCGCGGGCATCTCGGGGGTCAGCGAGTACGCCGAGCAGGTCGCCGCGGGCGAGCTGCGGGCCCTCGCGGTCTCCGGCGAGGAGCGCGTCGAGGCCCTGCCCGACACGCCGACCCTCACCGAGGCCGGCTACGACGTCGTCCTCACCAACTGGCGCGGCGTGGTCGCCCCGGGCACGATCGACGATGCCCAGCGCGAGGCGCTGACCAGCACGGTCACCGAGCTCGCGCAGTCCGAGTCGTGGCAGGCCACGCTCGAGGAGAAGGGCTGGGACGACGCCTTCCTCGCCGGGGACGAGTTCGACACGTACCTTGAGGGCAACATCGCGGAGTCCCTGGCCGTGCTCAAGGACATCGGGCTCGTCCGGTGACCTCGGACGGCATGGCGCCCGGGGTGCCCGAGGTGGCCGGCACGGCCGGCACGGCCGGCACGGCCGACGCGGCCGACGCGGCCGAACGCCCGCGCCGCCGGTGGGGCGAGCTCGTGCTCGCCCTGGCCACGACCGCCCTCGGGGTCTACGTGCTGGTGGCCGCCGGGAGCATCACCGTCCCCGGCTCGACCAACACGCTCGGCCCGCGGGCCTTCCCGTACCTGGTGGGCGGCATGCTCGTCGCCGCGGGCGCCGTGCTGACCGTCCTGATCCTGAGCGGCCGGGTCGGCGAGGAGGAGGGCGGCGAGGACGTCGACCCCACCGTCCGGACCGACTGGCTCACGGTGGTGCTGCTCGTGGTGGCCCTGGTGGTCCACGTGTTCGCGATCAACGTCGTGGGCTGGCCGTTCGCCGCCGCGCTGCTGTTCGCGGGCGCGGCGGTCGTCCTGGGCGCCCGCCCGTGGTGGCGCGCCGCACTGGTCGGGCTCGCGTTGGGCCTGGTCGTCCAAGTGATCTTCGGCGGGCTGCTGGGGCTGTCGCTCCCGGCCGGGCCGCTGCTGGAAGGGGTGCCGTTCCTCCGTGGATAACTTCTCGGCCCTGATCGACGGGTTCGCCACCGTGCTGCACCCGATGTACCTGCTGTACGCGCTGTTCGGCGTGTTCATCGGGACGGCGGTGGGCGTGCTGCCGGGCATCGGTCCGGCCATGGCCATCGCCCTGCTCCTGCCCCTGACGTACACGCTGGAGCCGACGGCGGCGATCATCCTCTTCGCCGGCATCTACTACGGCGGCATGTACGGCGGGTCGACGACGTCGATCCTGCTCAACACCCCCGGCGAGTCCGCCTCGATCGTCACGGCGATCGAGGGCAACAAGATGGCCCGCGCCGGGCGCGGTGCCGCCGCGCTCGCCACCGCCGCCATCGGCTCGTTCGTCGCGGGCTCGCTCGCCACCGTGGCGCTGACGTTCCTGGCGCCCGTGATCGCCCGCTGGGCGGTGCAGCTCGGCGAGCCCGACTACTTCGCCCTCATGGTGGTCGCCTTCGTCACCGTGGGCGCGCTGCTCGGGACGTCGGTGCCGCGCGGCCTCGCCGCGCTCGCCCTCGGCCTGTTCCTCGGCCTGGTCGGTACCGACACGCTGACCGGCCAGCAGCGCTTCACGTTCGGCGTGCTCGACCTGGCCGACGGGATCGACGTCGTGATCGTCGCCGTCGGCCTGTTCGCCGTGGGCGAGGCCCTGTACGTGGGCTCACGCATGCGGCACGGCCCGGTCCGGATCATCCCGGTCGAGAAGGGCTGGCGCACCTGGATGAAGCGCGACGACTGGCGCCGGTCCTGGAAGCCGTGGCTGCGCGGCGCCGCCATCGGCTTCCCCGTCGGCACCATCCCCGCGGGCGGGGCCGACGTCGCGACCTTCCTGTCCTACGCCGCCGAACGGCGGCTCGCCGGCCCGCGGCGCAAGCAGTTCGGCAAGGGCGCGATCGAGGGCGTGGCCGGACCCGAGGCCGCGAACAACGCGGCGGCGTCGGGCGTGCTCGTCCCGCTGCTCACCCTGGGCCTGCCCACCACGGCGACGGCGGCGATCATCATCGTCGCGTTCCAGTCCTACGGCATCCAGCCCGGGCCGCTGCTGCTGCAGAGCGAGTCCGCCCTGGTGTGGGCGCTGATCGCCAGCCTGTACATCGGCAACCTCATGCTGGTGGTGCTCAACCTGCCGCTGGTGGGCATGTGGGTCAAGGTGCTGCGCATCCCGCGGCACTACCTGTACGCGGGCATCCTCCTGTTCGGCGCGCTCGGCTCGTACGCGCTGAACTTCTCGCCCGTGGACGTGCTGCTCCTGGTGCTGATCGGCCTGGCCGGGTTCTTCATGCGCCGGTACGGGTACCCCGTGGCCCCCCTCGTGGTCGGCATGATCCTCGGCCCGATGGCGGAGGACCGGCTCCGCCGCTCCCTCGCGATCAGCCAGGGCGACCTGACGTACCTCGTGAGCAGCCCGTTCGCCGCGACCGCGTACATCGCCATCGTGGTGCTCCTGGTGGTCGGCCTCTGGCTCAAGCGCCGGGAGCGGGCCGAGGAGGCCTAGGGTGCCCCCCATGGGTACAGCACTGATCACGGGTGGGTCCGCCGGCCTGGGCCTCGAGTTCGCACGGCAGCTCGCGGGGAGCGGGCACGACCTGGTGCTGGTGGCGCGCGACGACCGGCGGCTGGCCGACGTCGCCGCCCAGCTCCGCGACGCCACGGGTGTGGCCGTCGAGGTCCTGCCCGCCGACCTCTCGGTGCCCGACGACGTCGCGCGGGTCGCCCAGCGGCTCGCCGTCGTCGGCGGCCGGCCCGAGGACGGCGACCTGCGGCCCGTCGGGCTGCTCGTCAACAACGCCGGGTTCGCCACGAGCTCGCCGTTCGCGACGGGCCGGATCACCACCGAGCGCCGGGGCATCGACGTCATGGTCAAGGCCGTCGTCGAGCTCAGCCACGCCGCCCTCGGGCAGATGCTCGAACGGCGGCGCGGCGCGATCCTGAACGTCGGCTCCGTCGCCGCCCTCACCGCGGGAGGCTCCTACGCCGCCGCGAAGGCGTACGTGCGCACGTTCACCGAGTCGCTGGCCGCCGAGCTCCGCGGCACCGGCGTCACCGCGACGCTGCTGTCCCCAGGGTTCACGCACACCGAGTTCCACGCGCGCGCCGGCATCGGCGAGTCCTCCATCGTCCCCGAGTGGGGCTGGCTGGAGGCCGAGGACGTGGTCCGGACGGCGCTCGCGGACGTGCGCCGCGGCGTCGTCCTGTCCACGCCCTCGGTGCGCTACAAGGTCGCCTCCGCCGCGCTGCGGATCATGCCGCGCTGGGCCGTGCGGGCGGTCGGCAGCTACCGCTGACGGCCCCGGCCCGCCGGACCCGCCGGGCGCGCGGCGGCCCGCCGTCAGAGCCAGCCGACCCGCTTGAAGATCCGGTAGAAGATCCCGCCCAGGCCGACCATCCCGGCGATCGCGAGCGGGTACCCGAAGGTCCAGTGCAGCTCGGGCATGTGGTCGAAGTTCATGCCGTAGATGGTGCCGATCAGCGTGGGCGCGAAGAGGATGGCCGCCCACGCGGAGATCTTCTTCATCTGCTCGTCCTGCTTGAGGCTGATCTCCGTCATGCGGCGCGACTCCTCGTTCTGCTCCTGCGTCACCAGCGTCGAGTGCACGTCGAGCGCGTTGGTCAGCAGCGACCGGAACGTGTCCGAGGTCCCCGAGAGCTTGATCGCGTGGTCGAGCACGTTGCGCAGGCTCCGCAGCAGCTCGACCCAGCGGCGGTCCTGCACGTCCCCGTCGCGGTGCGGGGCGTCGTCCGGGTGCGCGGCGGCTGACTGCTGGTCGGCGTACTCCCGCTTGCCGTCGTACAGGTCCTGGAGCATCTCGACCAGCGGGCCGGTGGCACGCTGCAGCCCGATCACCTCGCGGGTCGCCTCGTAGATGCGGAACGAGACCTCCGGGTCCCGGGAGAAGAGCTGGTCCTCGATCTGGTCGATGTCGCCGCGCAGCCGCGTCACCACGGGCCGGTAGGTGTCCACGACCTCGTCCAGCAGCGCCGCCAGGATCGCGACCGGCCCCAGGCGCAGCAGGTCCGGGTCCTGCTCCAGCCGGCCGCGCATCGCGTCGAGGTCGGGCGTCACGGACCGCCGGACCGTGACGACGAAGTCCGGGCCCACCCACGCGTGCACCTCGCCGAACTCGACGCGGTCGATGCTCCCGTCGCCGTCGTCGTCCACGTTGCGCGCGGGGTGCAGCACCACGAACAGCACGTCGCCGTAGTGCTCGGCCTTGGGGCGCTGGTGCGCGTGGATCGCGTCCTCGACCGCCAGCGGGTGCAGGTCGAACTCCGCGGCGACGGCCTCGATCTCGGCCGGTTCCGGCCACGACAGGTCGACCCAGGCGATGCCGCCGCGCGCGCGGGTCGTCTCGCAGGTCTCCTCGATGCTGACCGGGTTGGCCGTGCGCCTGCCGTCCACGTACACCGCGTTGTCCATGATGCTCACAGCAGAACCTTCCCAGAGTCGGACGGCAACCCGGGCCGCGGTCCGGCGGCACGCGCGACGTACCCTTGCACCGTGAACGCTGACTTCTCCCCGACCCCGCGCGAGCAGCTCGCCGAGCTCATCAAGGAGCTCGCCGTGGTGCACGGCAAGGTGACCCTGTCCTCCGGCAAGGAGGCCGACTACTACGTCGACCTGCGCCGTATCACGCTGCACCACCGGGCCGCCCCGCTCGTGGGGCACGTGCTCCTGGACCACCTCGAGGAGGTCGGGCTCGGCACGGCCGAGATCGACGCCGTCGGCGGGCTCACGCTGGGCGCCGACCCGATCGCGGACGCGCTGCTGCACGCGGCGGCCTCGCGCGGGCAGGACCTCGACGCGTTCGTGGTGCGCAAGGCGGCGAAGGCGCACGGCATGCAGCGGCAGATCGAGGGTCCGGACATCGCGGGCCGCAAGGTGGTCGTCGTCGAGGACACGACCACGACGGGCGGGTCGCCGATCGCGGCGATCGAGGCCGCGCGGGCCGCCGGCGCCGAGGTGCTGGGCGTGGCCACGATCGTCGACCGGGCCACGGGCGCGGGCGAGAAGATCGAGGCGCTCGGGGTGCCGTACCACTACCTCTACGGCCTCGAGGACCTGGGCCTCGCTGAGCTGTAGGTGCGACGCTCCAGCCGCGAACTGGCCGTCCCCATATCACTCCGTCGTGGAGACTTTTGCCTAGCCCTACGGTATCTTTAAGTTCATGGGGCCATTTGTCGCATTAGTCCTGCTCGTGGTCGGCGTGGTCGTCTTCACCATCGCTGCGGTGCGCGTCATGGGGCGTGGTCGCACGCAGGACGTCGAGCGGTGGGCCGAGGCGAACGGCTGGGAGTACGTCGGCACCGACCCGGTGCTCGCCCAGCGCTGGAGCGGACGGCCCTTCGGCGTCGGCCTGGACCGGACGGCGCGCGACGTGGTCCGCGGGAACGTGGACGGCTTCGACATGGTCTCGTTCACCTACACGTGGCGGTCCGGCACGGAGGGTGACACGCGCCGGATCGGCCTGCGTCGCACGGCACACGTGGTGGCGCTCGACGCGCTCCCGGGTGAGCCCGTGGTCGACCTGTCGCCCGAGGGCCTCCGCGAGAAGTGGCAGAAGCTCTTCGGGGCGCAGGACGTCCAGATCGACAACCCCGCGTTCGACGGCCAGTGGCTCGTGCGCACCTCCGACGAGTTCTTCGCGCGCCGCGCCCTGGACGCCCGCCTCGCGAACATCGTGATGCTGCCGGACTTCCACGGCTCCCGGCTGCGCATCGAGGGGCCGTCGGTGCTGCTGTGGCGTCCGGGCCGCACCGACGCGACGTCGCTGACCGAGCGGGCCAAGCGGGTCGCCGACGTCGCGCGCATCGTGCTGCCCATGGAGAAGGGCGGCCCGCGCTTCGAGTCGGGCGGGACGATCGACGGGTTCGGGATCCCCGGCCTGACCTGACGACTCCCGCCGGGCCAGGCCTGGGCCGGATCAGACCAGGTCGACGATGTCCGCGATCGAGTTCACGACGTGGCTCGGCCGGAACGGGTACTTCTCGACCTCCTCGATCGACGTCGACCCCGTGAGCACCAGGAACGTCTGCAGGCCGGCCTCCATGCCGCCCAGGATGTCGGTGTCCATGCGGTCGCCCACCATGGTGGTCGACTCCGAGTGCGCGCCGATCAGGTTGAGTGCGGACCGGAACAGCACCGGGTTGGGCTTGCCCACGTAGTAGGGCTGCCGGCCGGTCGCGGCCGTGATCATCGCGGCGACCGAGCCCGCGGCGGGCAGCAGGCCGTCCTGGGAGGGGCCGGTCACGTCCGGGTTGGTGCAGATGAACCGGGCGCCGTCGACGATCAGGCGGATCGCCTTCGTGATCGCCTCGAACGAGTAGGTCCGGGTCTCGCCGAGCACCACGTAGTCGGGGTCGGACTCGGTGAGCGTGTAGCCCGCCTGGTGCAGCGCCGTCGTCAGGCCCGCCTCGCCGATGGCGTACGCGCTCCCGTTCGGGATCTGGTCGGCGACGAACTGTGCTGTGGCCAGCGCCGACGTCCAGAGGTTCTGCTCCGGCACGTCGATCCCGCTGTACGCGAGCCGGGCGCGCAGGTCACGCGGCGTGAAGATCGAGTTGTTGGTCAGGACCAGGAACGGCAGCTCCTTGTCCCGCAGCGCCTTGATGAACTCGGGGCCGCCGGGGAGAGCCGTGCCCTCGTGCACCAGCACGCCGTCCATGTCCGTCAGCCAGGCTTCGGTGGTCCGCTCGATCATGGGCGCCAGCCTAGTGTCTTGGTCCGGGAACCCCCGCGCCGCCGCCGGAACGTGGTCAGAGGCGGGTCACCAGCCCCGGTAGACATCTCGGCGATTGCCGATCTTGACGACCGTGACAGTCGCCTGTGAGTCGCTGATCTCGTAGATCACCCTGTGGTCATTGACCGCGATGCGGACTCGGCGTGCCCGGACAGCTTCGTCGAACCCCACGGGCGGGGATCATCTGCGAGCTTGTCGATGGCGGCCTTGACCTTGTCAGCCGCACGCTGGTCGCTCTTGCGCAGCTTCTCCAGGTCGCGCACGGCGGCGCTGCTGTACGCGATCCCGTAGCGCTTGCTCATGCGCTGTCACCGGTAATGGGTCTGCCGTCGGCCGTGTAGCGCAGACCGTCGTCAGGTTCCTGCTCCTTGACCCGTGTGAGCCAGCCTTCCTCGGCGCGCAGCTCGAGCGTCTCGAAGATCTTCGCGTCGTCGTGGTCGATCAGCACGGCCACGACCTTCCCGTCGCGCACGATCCCGATCCGCTGTGCTTCGGAGGCGACCCGGTCGACGAGGGCAGCGGCGACCTCGCCCAGTTCCCGCACGTCGATCAGTTCTGGCACGTACAGATCGGTGGAGATATGTTTCGCCAGGTCGTCACTCATGCCAACGAAGGTACGTCGGCGGCGTCCGGACCACATCACGCAGACGGGGCAACGGTTGCTGCCCGGGGAGGGTTACGGAGACGTAGCACTGCTACCGCTCCGTAACCCCCCTTGAGGAGTAGTGCCTGCCCCGGAGGGGCCCGGGGTTACGCGCGCGGGTCGCGCGGTGCGCCCGTCAGGGCGGCGTCGTCCGACGGCGCGGGCTCCTCGGGGGCTGCCGCCGCGGCCGCCTTCTCCGCACGCCGGGCCCGCCAGATCTCGACGACCATCGGGATCACGGAGACGAGCACGATGAGGACGAGCAGCGCCTCGATGTTCTCCTTGACGAACGTGAAGTTGCCGAGCACGAAGCCCAGCAGGGTCACACCGACCGCCCACAGCAGCGCGCCGATCGCGTTGTACGTGGCGAAGTGGCGGTACGACATCTTGCCGACGCCGGCCGCGACCGGGGCGTAGGTGCGCACGATCGGCACGAACCGCGCGACGATGATCGTGCGGCCGCCGTACCTGTCGAAGTAGGCGTTGGTCTGGTCGATGTAGGACCGCTTGAAGAGCCTCGAGTCCGGCTTGTCGAAGATCTTGGGGCCGGCCTTGCGGCCGATCAGGTAGCCGGTCTGGTCGCCGAGGAACGCGGCGGCGAACAGCATGAGGCAGAGCACCGCGAGGTTGATCTGCAGGGTGCCCTGCGCCACGAGCGCACCCGCCGTGAACAGCAGCGAGTCGCCGGGCAGGATCGGGAACAGCAGCCCGGTCTCGATGAAGATGACGAGCGCGATGCCCACCAGCGCGGCGTCACCGAACCGCTCGATGAGGTAGTTCGGGTCCATCCAGTCGATGCCCAGGAGCTGCGGCACGGGCGCGGCGTGGACCGAGGTGGCGGCCAGTCCGGACACGACTTCCGGGAGTGCGGTCGTCAGCATGCATCGAGCGTAGCGGGGCACAATGACCGGCATGACCAGCGAGCCCGTCGAGAGCCCTTCCGCGGCAGAGCCCGGGGTCGGCGTCGGACCCTGGCCCGGCGCCCTTCCCGACGACCCCCGCTACGACCCGGAGCTGCTCGCCGTCGGCGACCGCCGGAACGTGGCCGACCAGTACCGGTACTGGTCCGTGGAGGCGATCGTCGCCGACCTGGACACCCGTCGGCACCCCTTCCACGTGGCGATCGAGAACTGGGCGCACGACCTCAACATCGGCTCGGTGGTCCGCACGGCCAACGCCTTCAACGCGGCGGGAGTGCACATCGTGGGCCGACGCCGCTGGAACCGCCGGGGCGCGATGGTCACCGACCGGTACCTGCACGTGACGCACCACCCGGAGGCCGCCGCGCTGGCCGAGTGGGCCGGCGGCCTGCCGATCGTCGGCATCGACAACGTGCCCGGGTCGGTGCCGATCGAGGGGCACGCGCTGCCGCGCGAGTGCGTGCTGCTGTTCGGCCAGGAGTCGACCGGCCTGACGGCGGAGGCGCAGGCCGCCTGCGACGTCGTGCTGCACATCACCCAGTACGGCTCGACCCGCTCGATCAACGCGGGCGCGGCGGCCGCGATCGCCATGCACACCTGGATGGAGCAGCACGCCGACGGCGCGGCGTAGCCGCCGAAAGTCGTTGCCCGGGGCTGGTGGCTCGGACAGGATCGTCGGGTGAACCGGCGACCCCTCACACGTGACCGGAACTTCCTCGTCTTCTGGGGTACCCAGACGTTCTCGGTGCTGGGGGACTCGTTCTCGGTGATCGCGTTCCCGCTGCTGATGCTGGAGGCGACCGGCTCGCTGGTGCAGATGGGCCTGCTGACCGCCGTCATGGCGGCCGGGTCGCTGCTGATGGGGCTCGTCGGCGGGGCGATCGTCGACCGGTTCGACCGCCGTCGGCTCCTCGTCGCGTGCGATGTGGCGCGCCTGCTCCTGTTCGCGGCCGTGCCCGTGTGCTGGGCGATCGAGCCGCAGGTGTGGCTGCTCTTCGCCGTCGCGGCCGTGGCGTCCGTGTTCGGGCAGCTCTTCCAGATCACGTACATCACAGCCGTGCCGAACATCGTGGGCCGGGACCGGGTCGCCGAGGCCAACAGCAGGCTCCAGGCCACGGCCGCGCTGGCCAGCATCGGCGGGCCGGCGCTCGCCGGGCTGGTCGCGGCGGCGTTCGGGGTCACGGCGGCCATCGCCGTCGACGCGGCGACCTTCGGCATCTCGGCGCTCGGGCTCCTCGCCGTCCGCCTCTCGCGGGTGGCGCCCACCGCGACCCCGGCGGACCGGCCGGGCCTCGGTCGCGACCTGCGGACCGGGTTCGTGACCGGGGCCCGGTTCCTGTGGGGGCACCCGGTGCTCCGGGCGCTGACCGTCTTCCTGACGATCACCACCTTCGTCACCCTCGGCATGACCGACGTGATCATCTACCAGGTGCGGTACGGCCTGGGGCAGGGCGAGAACGTGGTCGGGTACGTCATGGCCGCCGCCGGGGTGGGCACGTGCGTGGCGGCGGCCCTCTCCGCGTGGCTGCGCCGCACGCTCGGTTTCGGCACCCTCTGGCTCGGCGCCATGACGCTGTGCGGTGTGGCGGCGGCCGTCCTCGCGCTGAGCCAGGACGTGCTGGTCCTGGGCACCGCCGTGCTCGGGTTCTGGTTCGGGCTGATGCTCGCGGCCGTCTCGTCGATGTCGCTGCGGCAGCTGATCACGCCGGACGCGCTGCTCGGGCGCGTCACCGCCGCGTTCTGGACCATCCACCACAGCCTCGCGCCCCTGGGTGCCGCCGCGCTCACCGCCGCGGCGGACCGGTTCGGTGCCTCGGGTCCGCTGCTCGCCGTCGCCGTCGTCTATCTCGGTGTGGTCGGCGTCGCCCTCTTCACCCCGATCCGCAGCCGCAACCCCGAGGACCGACCCGTCGACCAGGCGCCGGGCTGACCTCGTCCGGAGCCCGCTCGCGGCCCGTCCGGAGCCCTTCGAAAGTCGGAAACCACAGTGTTTCGGCCGTTCGACTGTCGAACGACCGCACACGACTGCCTGTGGATCATGGCAAGATCGATGGTGCATCCCCGGGCGGCCCTGGACACACTTGCGACCGCCCATCTCATCATTCGTTTGGAGTTTCGCAGATGCCCATCGCAACCCCTGAGGTCTACGCCGAGATGATCGACCGGGCGAAGGCCGGCAAGTTCGCCTACCCCGCGGTCAACATCACCTCGTCGCAGACCGTTACTGCCGCACTTCAGGGCTTTGCCGAGGCGGAGTCGGACGGCATCATCCAGGTTTCCGTGGGCGGCGCCGAGTACGCGTCGGGCTCGACGGTGAAGGACCGGGTCTCGGGTTCCCTCGCGCTGGCGGCGTACGCCACCGAGGTCGCCAAGGGCTACGGCGTCAACATCGCCATCCACACGGACCACTGCACGGCCGACAAGCTCGACTCCTGGGTCAAGCCGCTCCTGGCCATCGAGGCGGAGCAGGTCAAGAACGGCGGTCTGCCGACGTTCCAGTCGCACATGTTCGACGGCTCGACCGTGCCGATCGAGGAGAACCTCGTGATCGCCGCCGAGCTGCTCGAGCTGTCGCAGGCCGCGCGCACGATCCTCGAGATCGAGATCGGCGTCGTCGGTGGCGAGGAGGACGGCCACACCGCCGAGATCAACGACAAGCTGTACACGACCCCCGAGGACGGCCTGGCCACGATCAAGGCCCTCGGCGCCGGCGAGAAGGGCCGCTACCTGACGGCCCTCACCTTCGGCAACGTGCACGGCGTGTACAAGCCGGGCGCCGTGAAGCTCCGCCCGGAGATCCTGCTCGACATCCAGAAGGCCGTCGGCGCCGAGATCGGCAAGGAGATGCCGTTCGACCTGGTGTTCCACGGTGGTTCGGGCTCGACGGCGGAGGAGATCGCCGCCGCCGTCGACAACGGCGTCATCAAGATGAACATCGACACCGACACCCAGTACGCGTTCTCGCGTCCGGTGGCCGACCACTTCTTCAAGAACTACGACGGCGTGCTCAAGGTGGACGGCGAGGTCGGCAACAAGAAGGCCTACGACCCGCGCGCCTGGGGCAAGTCCGCGGAGGCCGGCATGGCCGCCCGCATCGTCGAGGCCTGCCAGCAGCTGCGCTCGGCCGGCCACAAGATGTGAGCACTGCGCTCAGCTGATCGGCAAAAGGTCAGGTGATCGGTAGCCCGGGCTACCGATCACCTGACCTCTTACCGATCTTCTGTATTCGCGCGGGACCTGTATTCGCGCGGGACCTGTATTCGCGCGGGACCTGTATTCGCGCGGGACCTGTATTCGCGCGGGGCCCGCGTTTCAGGACTGGGGCGGGCCGCCCACGTTGGCCGGGGCCGGGGTGGTGCCCGAGGGCGGGCCCGACGGGCCGTCGTCGTCGAGCTCGAAGCCCGGGTCCTCGTCCACGATGTCGAGGAGGTCGCCGATCCGCGTCACCTCCAGCAGGAAGCGCACCGTCGGCGGCGCCCGCAGCACGCGCACCCGGTGCGGGCTGCGGCTCGCGAGGCGGGCGAGGAACGCGACGCCCGACGAGTCCATGAAGGTCACGTGGTGCGCGTCGATCTCGACGGGAAGACGAGACTCCTCGGCCGCGGCCGTCGCCTCGTGCAGGTCGCCACCGATGTCGGCGTCGATCTCTCCGGAGAGGACGATCCGTGCGCGCGAGCGGCCCACGATGACGTGGATGCTCGCAGGATCGCCGATCTCGGGGGTCTGATGTCCGGGGTCCTGGGGGCTCCCGCCCTGCGGACCGCGCGGCGGGTCATAGGTTCCGTCCTGCACGGTTCTCCTTCCGGGAGCAGTGGTCGTGACGCTGTATCGGTCCGATGATAGAGGTTGAGGTTCAGATCTCGGACTGTCCCAATCTACGGTTGAATGTCCTGCTGGAACAGCACCTCGAGCATGAGATCCCGTTGGGAGGGCATTTTGACCGATTCATCCGGTCTGACACCGTCCTCTCCGCTGCCGCGGCACCCCGGCCTTTCTAATTTCGGCCTCGGTCCGACCCAGGACGGAATGTCGAACGGCATCATCGGCGGAACCTCCGGCGACACGCCGAGCGCAACCCCGAACGCATCAGCGAACGCATCATCGAACGCACGATCTGACGCACCCGTGAATGCGTCCTCGGACGACTCGGCGAACCGGAGCGGGAGCGGGCACGCCAACGGCCGTGCGGTGCCGCCGCCGGCTGCCAGCGTGCCGCCGAGCATCCCGTCCGGCACGGCGCGGGGCGGCGGTGCCCACCGGGCGCCGGGCGCGGACCCGCGCTCGCGGCTCTCAGGCACGGGCATCCCGCGCACCCTTCCGCCGTCGGTCGGCGACGTGGTGCTGCGCGCCGCCGTGACCGTCGGGCTCCCTGTGTTCCTGACCGGTCCCACCGAGGACGGCATGCCCATGCTCTGGGCCAACCAGGCGTTCGAGCGCTACGCCGGCGTGCGCTTCAGCGACTTCGCCGGGTACACCGTGCGCCGGCTCGGCGAGATGCTCGTCGAGCCGCAGGACCTGGAGCGGATGACCGAGCTCGTGAACGCGGGCCAGGAGGTGCACGCGACGGTGCGGTCGCACCTGCGGGGCGGCGCGCACGGCTGGGCGCAGCTCACGCTCACCCCCGCCCGGGCCGGGCACGACGACCGCATCACGCACTGGGTCGGGTTCAGCGTGGACGTCTCCGAGCACATGGAGCGGCACGCCGCCCAGCTCGCGAGCCTGGAGATCGAGCGGCAGCAGCGCGAGGACCTCGACCTCATCGCGCAGACCACCGAGATCCTGACGGACCTCGAGTACCCCTACGCCCTGCGCGACATCGCGGAGCTGCTCCAGTCCATGGTGCGCTGGGCGGGCTTCTACGTGAACGACGACGGCCTCAAGCACGCCGCCGGCGTCGACGTCGCCGCACCGCCGAGCGGCCGGGGCCGCCGGCACGCGCGGTACATCGAGGGCGACAACATCGCGGACAAGACGCAGCGCCGCCGGCCGCAGACCGACGCCCTCGGCGACTCCGTGACGACGGGCCCCATGCCGATCCTCGAGGTCGTGGACTCGGTCCAGGACGTGCTCGACGGCGTGCTCGACGGCCCCGTCACGCTGCACCTCGACATCCCGCACGCGCCGCACTCGGCGTCGGGCTGGCTGCAGCGCGACCTGACGCTCCGGCTCGCGGACGAGCTGGGCAAGGCGCCGGACTCCGTGGTGGTGCACCCCGTCGCCGGGCGCCGGGACGTGCTCGGCCTCGTGGTGATCGTGCCGGACGAGGACGAGCCGGGCGACTACGTCGAGGCCGACGAGCCCGACACCCTGCGCACCGTGATCGAGGTCGTGGCGCGCCGTGCGGGCAGCGCCATCGACAACGCGCGGATGTACGCGCGCGAGCACCGCCTCGCCGAGACCCTGCAGCGCGCCATGCTCCCCGAGCAGGCCGACGTCGCAGGCCTCGACGTGTGGACCTACTACGCCCCGAACGCCGAGCACGCCCAGGTGGGCGGCGACTGGTACGACGTGCTGCAGATCTCGCCGGAGCTGGTGGGGCTCGTGATCGGCGACGTCGTCGGGCACGACGTCGAGGCCGCCGCGACCATGGGCCAGCTGCGCTCGGTGGTGCGCTCCTACGCGTTCGAGCTGTCCACGCCGAGCCGGGTGCTCGAACGCGTGGACCAGCTCGTGGCCGGCATGGGCATCCCGCGCTCCGCGAGCATGGTGTACGCCTCCCTGCAGCGCGAGGAGGAGCCGGACACCTGGACGGTCGGCTACTCGCGCGCGGGCCACCTGCCGCCGCTCCTGCTGCGCGCCGGCGAGGTGATCAAGCTGGACGACGGCGGCGGCGCGCTCGTCGGCTTCGGCTCCCGGGAACGGACCATGGGCGAGGCCAAGCTGCACCCCGGCGACACGCTCCTCTTCTACACCGACGGCCTCATCGAGCGCCGCGACCGGTCCCTGCGGCTGGGCCTGGAGGCCCTGCTGGAGACGGCGTCGGCGATCACGGCCCGGGACGCGGCGGGCGTGGGCGAGGAGCTGCTCTCGCGGCTGGCGGACGCGCCGGAGGACGACGTGGCGATCGTCGTCGTCCGGATCCCCGACCCGGCGGGTGACGCCGCCGAGACGGCCCTGTCACCGCGCTGGCGGCGCTGGATGCTGCCGAGCGAGCCGTCGTCGATCGGCCGGGCCCGGCACGCCGTGCTGCGCACGTGCCAGGCGTGGGGCATCGAGGAGTCCGCGCAGGCCGAGCTGGTCGTCTCCGAGCTGGTGGCGAACGGCGTGCTGCACGGCTGGGGGCACATCGCGCTGCGCCTGTACGACACCGGCGACGGGCTGCGCATCGAGGTCGAGGACAACAACCCGGCGCCGCCGGTCGCGACCGACGGGCACCCGAACCGCCTGGGCGGGTTCGGCATGCAGATCGTGGACCGGCTGGCCGAGTGGGGCTGGCGTCCGTCGGGCTCGGGCAAGCTGGTCTGGGCCAAGCTGCGCCGTCAGCCGACGCCGCCGAAGTAGCGGACCGGCGGGGTGGACCTTTGGTCACCCCGCCCGGGTCTCCCGAGACCTTCGGGCACTGTGCGCCGCGTCGGCGAGACGCTTGGGAAACGTTTTACGCGGTGGACGCGTCGCGGTGGGATAACGGCGACGTGTCGTCGTCCCGCGACGTCATCACGGCGAACCCCGAGTCGGGGGCGGCCGGCTCGCACGAGTGCTCGTCGTCCACGCGGAAGAGCTCCATGGCCCCGCACACCTCGAGCACGAACAGGTCCCGCTCGTCGGCCCCGCGGATCACGGTGGCGCCGCCGCGCTTGCGGCCGGCGTCGGCCAGCGAGATGAGGAACGCGGCCCCGGTCGAGTCCATGAAGGTCACCCGGCACATGTCGATGACGAGCAGCTGTCGGCGCAGGCCGACCACGCGCGCTGCGATCTCCGGGAACTGGTCTCGTTCGGCGAGGTCGAGGTCGCCGGCGATCACGAGCGTCGTCGTCGTGGGAGACGTCGCGATCTCGATCATGTGTCGAGCGTAACGACTGTTGCTCGATCGCACCGGATGAAAGGCAAAATTCACCGTTGTGGTTGGCGTCAAGGGCAATCCTGTGCGACCTCTTTGTCCCGTGTTGTCCCTAGTGCGCGCCAGGTCGGCCGGAGGTGTCGCCGAGGTGTGACAATTCGAGCATGAGCTCCCACGAGAACCTGCTCCAGGGTCCCGCCCCCACGCTGCTGTCCGACGACCACCCGACCGCGCGCGAGCGGCTGGCCGACGGCGGCGACCCGGTCGAGGTCGCGGCGCAGGCCCCGGCATCGTCCCTGGTGTGGGCGGTCCTGGCCGAGCGCGCGCTGACGGCGGGCACCGCCGCGGGCGACGTCGAGGCGTACGCCTACGCGCGCACCGGCTACCACCGCGGGCTCGACGCGCTGCGGCGGTCGGGCTGGCGCGGGCAGGGCCCGATCCCGGCCGGCCACGTGCCCAACCAGGGCTTCCTGCGCGCGCTGCTGGCCCTCTCGGAGGCGGCGCACCGCATCGGCGAGGAGGCCGAGGCCGAGCGCTGCGCCACGTTCCTGGTCGACTCCGGCACGTCCGTGGACGAGGTTCGCGCCCTGGTGCCCACCACGAAGTAGACTCGGGCGCGGCCCGCGGGCGCCAACGGAGCGCACTCGGCGGAGCAACCCTAGGAATTCGAGAAGGTGGAGATCCATGCCAGGCGTCGTGCTCGTCGGGGCCCAGTGGGGCGATGAGGGCAAGGGAAAGGCGACGGACCTCCTGGGCTCCCGCGTCGACTACGTGGTCAAGTTCAACGGTGGTAACAACGCAGGGCACACGGTCGTCATCGACGACGAGAAGTACGCCCTGCACCTGCTGCCGTCGGGCATCCTGTCGCCCGGCGTCGTGCCGGTCATCGCCAACGGCGTGGTGGTCGACATCGAGGTCCTGTTCGAGGAGCTGGACGCGCTGATCGCGCGCGGCGTGGACGTGTCCCGCCTGCTCGTCTCGGGCAGCGCCCACATCATCGCCCCGTACCACCGCACCATCGACAAGGTGACGGAGCGGTTCCTGGGCAAGCGCCGGATCGGCACCACGGGCCGCGGCATCGGTCCGGCGTACGCCGACAAGATCAACCGCGTCGGCATCCGCATGTGGGACCTGTTCGACGAGAAGATCCTGCGCGCCAAGATCGAGGGCTCGCTGGACCAGAAGAACCACCTGCTCGTGAAGGTCTACAACCGGCGCGCCATCACGGTCGAGGAGGCGCTCGACGAGCTGCTCCAGCACGCCGAGCGCCTGCGGCCCATGGTCACGGACACCGCCGTCGAGCTGAACAAGGCGCTCGACGCGGGCAAGAACGTGCTGTTCGAGGCCGGCCAGGCCACGATGCTCGACATCGACCACGGCACCTACCCGTTCGTCACGTCGTCCAGCGCGACGGCGGGCGGCGCGGTCACCGGGTCCGGCGTCGGCCCCACCCGGATCGACTCCGTGATCGGCGTCATCAAGGCGTACACGACGCGCGTCGGCGAGGGGCCGTTCCCCACGGAGCTGTTCGACGACAAGGGCGAGTTCCTGCGCAAGACCGGCGGCGAGTACGGCGTCACCACGGGCCGCGCGCGGCGCACCGGGTGGTACGACGCCGTGATCGCCCGCTACGCGACGCGGATCAACGGCCTCACCGACATCGTGCTCACCAAGCTCGACGTGCTCACCGGCATGGAGAAGGTCCCGGTCTGCGTGGCCTACGACGTCGACGGCGTCCGGTACGACGAGATGCCCACCGACCAGACGGCGTTCCACCACGCGAAGCCGATCTACGAGGAGCTCGACGGGTGGTGGGAGGACATCTCCCGGGCGCGGTCCTTCGACGACCTGCCGAAGAACGCCCAGGCCTACGTGAAGGCGCTCGAGGAGATGTCGGGCACCCGGATCTCCGCGATCGGCGTGGGGCCCAAGCGCGACGAGATCATCCCCGTCCACGACCTCATCCACCAGCGCTGAGAAGGACCTCTGCCACCGTGAAGATCCTCGTCATCGGGACAGGTGCCCGCGAGCACGCCATCGTCCACTCGCTCGACCGGGAGAACGTCTCCGGCACCGCCTCCCACGAGCTGCACGCCGCGCCGGGCAACCCGGGCATCGCCGGGGTCGCCACGCTGCACGAGGTCGACCCGCTCGACGGGCCGGCCGTGGCCGCCCTGGCCGAGCGGCTCGGCGCGGAGCTGGTCGTCGTCGGCCCGGAGGCGCCGCTGGTCGCTGGCGTCGCGGACGCCGTCCGCGCGGTCGGCATCCCCGTCTTCGGCCCGTCCGGCGAGGCGGCCCGGCTGGAGGGTTCCAAGTCGTTCGCCAAGGAGGTCATGGCCGCCGCCGGGGTGCCGACCGCGATGGCGCACGTGTGCACCGACGTCGCGGAGCTGGAGGCCGCGCTCGACGCCTTCGGCGCCCCGTACGTGGTGAAGGACGACGGCCTCGCGGCCGGCAAGGGCGTGGTCGTCACCGACGACCGCGCGGCGGCGCTCGCCCACGGCACGGCCTGCCTGTCCCACGAGAACGGCCGGGTGGTGGTCGAGGAGTACCTCGACGGCCCCGAGGTCTCCCTGTTCTGCGTGTGCGACGGCACCACGGTGGTCCCCCTGGTCCCCGCACAGGACTTCAAGCGTGTCGGGAACGACGACGAGGGCCCCAACACGGGCGGCATGGGCGCGTACACCCCGCTCGACTGGGCGCCGTCCGGCCTCGTGGACGAGGTGCTGAGCCGCGTGGCCCAGCCGACGGTCGACGAGATGGCTCGCCGCGGCACGCCGTTCTCCGGTGTGCTCTACGTGGGGCTCGCCCTCACCAGCCGCGGCACCCGCGTGGTGGAGTTCAACGCGCGCTTCGGCGACCCGGAGACCCAGTCGGTGCTGGCCCGGCTCGCGACGCCGCTGTCCGAGGTGCTGCTCGCGGCGGCCCGCGGCGGGCTCGCCGACCTGGAGCCCCTGCGCTGGCGCCCCGAGGCGTCCGTCACCGTGGTCGTCGCGTCCGAGGGCTACCCGGCGTCGGCCCGGTCGGGCGACCCGATCACCGGCATCGAGGACGCGCAGGCGCTCCCCGGGGTGCACGTGCTGCACGCCGGCACGGGGCTCTCCGAGACCGGCGAGCTGGTCAGCGCGGGCGGCCGCGTGCTGTCCGTCGTGGCGCTCGGCACCGACCTGGCGGACGCCCGCCGTCGGGCCTACGAGGGCGTCGCGCGGATCGAGCTCAAGGGTTCGCACCACCGCACGGACATCGCGCTCAAGGCGGAGCGCGGCGAGGTCACCGTCCCGTAGCACGTCGCCCGTGCCGGACGGCGGCGCGCCGCCGGACCGACGGCGCGCCTCACCGCGCCACGCCCCGCCGTTCCCGTGCCGGCATGCCGGTGACGTCGATCAGCACGCCGATCATCCGGGCGCGCACGCCGGCGTCGTCGGTCACGGTGGTGGCGCGGCAGCGCACCCACATCTCGCGGCCGTCCGCGGCGAGCAGGCGGTGCTCCAGGTCGAGCGGCTCCGCGGCGCCTGCGAGCTGCCGGGCGATCGCGATCTGCACGGTCCGCACGTCCTCGGGGTGCACGCGCCCGGTCCACTCCTCGATGCCGGTGCACGCGGCGTCGTCGGGCAGGCCGACCAGGGCGCGCCAGGTGCGCGAGTAGAAGACCTGCCCGGTCGCGATGTCCCAGTCCCAGGTGCCCTCCAGGGCGACGTCCTGGACCAGCGCGTTGCGCTCCACCTCGGTGCGCAGGTCGAGCACGAGCGCCCGCTCCCGGTCCGCGGCCTCGGCGAGCGCGGCCCGCTGCCGCTGCAGCGACGTCAACCGGTCCTCCCGGTCCAGCGCGACGGCGACCATGGCCGCCCAGTGGTCGTACTTGTCGCGCGAGCTCGTGGCGCGCGTGTCCACGCCGCCGCCGATCGCCAGCATGCCCCAGTCGCTCTGCCCGAACGTCACCGGCACCACGAACACGACCCCCTCGCCGGAGAGCGCGGGCGGCGGGAACGTGCCCACGGGCATGCGCCTGCCCACCAGCGCCGTCGCCTGGCGGGACGTGGCGGTGGTGCCCACGATCTCCAGGGTCCGCGCCGCGTCCACGGGGCCGGACGGCGGGCCGGCCGCCGCGCCGGACGCCGCGGCCGACCCGGGCGCTCCCTCGGTGTCCGTCCACAGGGCGAGCGTGGCCGGGCTGCGGTGCCCACGCGGGAGCCAGGTCAGCGCCCGGATCGCGCGCCCGTCGGCGTGCAGCAGGTCGAGGTCGAGCTCGTACTGGTCGGTGATCGTCCGTTCGAGCTGTCCCGACCGGGCCAGGAGGGTCTGGGTGCACCCGGCGCTGAGGGCGACCAGCACATCGGTCGCGGTCCGGGTGACGGCGCGGGCACGGGCGGCCCGGCTCGGGGCGCGGGCCGCGCCGGCCGGGCCGGCTGCCGTCCTGGCCGACGGCGCCGGCTCCCCGCCGGGTCCGGACGCCACCTGGTCGGTGCGCACCTCTTCCCGGAACTCCTCCTCGACCGACCGCAGCGCGGGGATGAGCTGCTCCAGCGCCTCGGGGTGGGGCCGGAGCACGCGCGTGCTCTCGGCGAGGCTCGTGAGCGTCGCCTGGGTGGGCGGCTGGCCCAGCGCGGCCGCGCCGCGGAACAGCCGCTGCACGCCGCGCATCCACGACTCCAGGTCGGCGCCGGGTCCGAGGCGCGCCTCGGCGCCGTCGAACGTCGCGCGCGCCACCTCGCCGAACCGGCGCCACGCCGTCGAGCCCTCCTGCGCGGGCAGGCCCTCGAGGAGGGTGCCTGCCCGGGCGTCGAGGCAGCCGCAGGACTCGCGGGTCACCAGCGTGGAGCGCGAGAGGTGCTGGCCCGCCACGCGTTCGCCCCGGATCCGGGCCAGGAGCAGGGAGACGGCCAGCTCGCCCACCTGGTCGTGGTGCGGGTCCACGGACGCGAGCCGGGGGCGCACGCGGGCGCCCGCGTCGGAGTGGTCGAAGCCGACGATCGCCTGGTCGCCCGGCAGGGACAGCCCCTGGGCCCGCAGCACGCGCGAGAACCCGATCGCGTTGCGGTCGGTCGCGGCGACGGTCGCCGTCGTCGGCAGGCCCGGGCCGCCGACGAGGGCCTGCGCCACGGTCGCCGCGCTCGCCTCCTGGTTGTCGGCGGTGCGGTAGAGCCACTCGGGCCGGGGCGTGATGCCGTGGGCGGCGAGCGTCGCGACGTACGCCGCATGCCGTTCGACGATGTCGGCCTGGCGCAGGCTGCCCAGGAACCCGATCTCCCGGTGCCCGTGGGCGATGAGGTGCTCCACCGCGGCGCGCGTGCCGCCCTCGTTGTCCGGCGTCACCACGGGGGCGTCGATGCTGGTGGTGCGCTCGCTGACCAGCACCACCGGCGTGCCGTCCGCCTCGATCCGCAGCAGCGTCGCCTCGTTGACGGCCGACGTGATGACGATGACGCCGTCGAGCTGGCCGAGGCTCACGGCCGCGGTGCCGGGCGGGCGGTCCGGGAACTGCTCGCGCTCCAGGTCCGCCGGATAGGTCTGCACCGCGACCACGCGGTGCCCCTCCGGGCGGACGGTGCGCGCGATCCCGGCGAGCACCCGTCCGAAGTAGTAGCCACCGACGACCGGGGACAGCACCCCGATCACATACCTGCGCTTTCCGTTAAGCATGCTTATACACCCGTCTTCGTTGACGCTGTGCAAAATTCACCCAAGGGTGCATGCTACGTGGTTATGGTCCCAACGTCGCGACCGAACCGTCCGGATGTATCCGATTATTCGACCCCTGCGCGACGGCCGACCATCGTCGATGTCGCGCGGGCCGCCGGCGTCTCGACCGCCGTCGTGTCGTACACGCTCAACGGCCGCCGCGGGGTCTCCGCCGCGACCCGCGAGCGCGTGCTCCGCGCGGCGGACGAGCTCGGCTGGCGGCCCGCCACGGCGGCCCGCTCGCTGCGCAGCGGTCCGGCCGCCGCGGCCCTGGTCGTGGTGCACGACCAGCCGTTCGGCACCCGGGCCGCGTTCCCGCTCGACCTCGTGACCGGCGCGCTCCAGACCCTCGGCCCGGACACCCTCACGCTCGCCGTGCACGTGGCCGGCTCGACGGCCGAGGCCGCACAGCTCATGGACCGCTGGTGGACCGAGCGGCGCTACGCCGCCTTCGTGGTCACGGGCGTCCGGGCGGACGACGAGCGCCTCGCCGCCCTGCGCTCCCTGCCCGCGCCGGCCGTCGTGGTGGGCACCGCGCCGGACGGCGCGCCCGCGACCTGGCAGCACGTGGTGCTCGACGACGGCGACGCATTCGAGCAGGTGGGCGGCTTCCTGGCGGAGCTGGGGCACCGGCGGGTCGCGATGGTCGCGGGGTCGGAGCGCCTCGTCTCGCCCGCCCGCCGGGCCGCCGCCCTGGAGGTGGCGCTGGCCCGGCGCGGCATCGACCTGCGCACCGTCGCGGGCGACGGGCCCGAGCGCGCGGCGGCGGCGCTGCGCCCGCTGCTTGCCGCCGCGGACCGACCCACGGCGGTGGTGACCGACGACGACGCCACCGCCGGGCTCGTGCTCGACGTGGCCCGGCGGCTGGGCCTCGACGTGCCGTGGGACCTGTCGGTGGTCGCCGGGACCGACTCGCCGGCGTGCTACCTGACGACGCCGTCGCTCACCGCCGTGCCGTACCCCGTGGAGGAGCTCGGCCGGGCCACCGGCCGGGCGCTGCGCTCCGCCCTCGGCACCGGTCCGGGGCGGCGCGGGCCGGAGTCCGGGCCCGGCTCGGACCGGGCCCCGGGCGCGGAGCCGCCGTCGGGCACCGTGGCGGTGGGGCGGCTCGTGGTGCGCGGTTCGACGGCGCCGCCGCCCGGTGGCTAATCGTTTAAGACGGTTCTGCCGCAGCCAAACGGTAGGCAAAGTTGCGCCATGCCGCGGCGGAACGAGCCGCCGTGGTGCGCGGACCGTCGTCCGGCCCCGGGGCCGGCGCGGCGCGCGCTCGGTCCGGCCAACGGAGGTCACCGTGACAACAGCACCTCGCCGCACACGCGGCACGTCCCCACGCAGGTCCCGCACCGTGGCGGCAGCGGCAGCGGGCGTCCTGCTCGCGGTTCCAGCGCTCGTCGCCGGCTCGAGCGTCCCCGCCGCCGCGCTCGAGGACAACCCGTTCGTCGGGGCCGCGCAGTACGTCAACCCGGACTGGTCGGCCCTGGTCGAGACGGCCGCCGACGAGGTCGGCGACGCCGGGCTCGCGGCGGACATGCGGGCGATCGCCGACGAGCCGACGTCGGTCTGGATGGACCGCATAGCCGCGCTCGAGGGCACCGAGCGCCAGCACGGCCTCGAGTGGCACCTCGACCAGGCGGTGGCGCAGTCCGGCGGCTCGCCCCTCGTGTTCAACGTGGTGATCTACGACCTGCCCGGCCGCGACTGCCACGCCCTCGCCTCGAACGGCGAGCTGCCCGCCACCGCGGCCGGCATGACCCGGTACAAGACCGAGTACATCGACCCGATCGTCGCGCTGCTGGACCGGCCCGAGTACGCGAACCTGCGGATCGTCGCGACGATCGAGCCGGACTCGCTGCCCAACCTCGTGACCAACCAGTCCGACGCCGACTGCGTCGCGGCGGCCCCGTACTACCGCGAGGGCGTGCAGTACGCGATCTCGGAGCTGTACGAGGTCGGCAACGTGTACTCCTACATCGACGCGGCCCACTCGGGCTGGCTCGGCTGGCCGAACAACTCCAGCGGTGCGGCGCAGGAGTTCGCCGACGTCATCGAGGGCAGCACCTACGGGTGGAACGCCGTGTCCGGGTTCGTCACCAACACGGCCAACACCACGCCGCTGGAGGAGACGTACCTGACCAACCCCGACCTCCAGGTCGGCGGCGGCCCGGTGAAGTCCGCCGGCTGGTTCGAGTGGAACCCCGACTTCGACGAGATCGACTGGACAGCGAACCTCTACGACCTGATGGTCGCGCAGGGCGCCCCGTCGAGCATCGGCATGCTCGTCGACACCGGTCGCAACGGCTGGGGCGGGTCCGCCCGACCGACGGCGGCCAGCACCTCCACCGACCTCAACACCTACGTGAACGAGTCCAAGGTGGACCGCCGTAACCACCGCGGCGCCTGGTGCAACCCGTCGGGCGCCGGCATCGGTGAGCGGCCGACGGTCGCGCCGTCCGGCCACGCCGAGTCGCACCTCGACGCCTACGTGTGGGTCAAGCCCCCGGGCGAGTCGGACGGCTCGTCCACGGAGATCCCGAACGACGAGGGCAAGCGCCTGGACCGGATGTGCGACCCGACGTACCAGTCCAGCGAGCTGGGCGGCCGGTTCACCGGTGCCCTCGCGGACGCCCCGCTGTCGGGCCACTGGTTCCAGGCCCAGTTCGAGATGCTGGTCGCCAACGCGTACCCGGCGATCAGCTAGCCGCCCGGGTCTGCTCGACCGCCCACCCGGCTGACTCGCCCACCCGGCTGACTCGCCCACCCGGCTGACTCGCCCACCCGGAGCCCGCGAGTCAGCCGGGTGGTCCGACCAGGGCCCTGACCGGACGCACGCGGTGCGCCGAGTCAGGGGCCTGGTCCGGCCCGTCTCGGTGCGCGGCGGCGTCATCTCCGCGAAACTCGGGTGGCGTTAACATCGCCGCTTCGTCGATCAGGGGAGTGTCCGTGGCTGAGCGCGTCACGTTCGAGAGCACCACGGGGCCGCGCCTCGCGGGCATCATCGACCGGCCGGACGGCGCGGTGCGGGGCTGGGGGGTGTTCTCCCACGGGTTCACGCTGGGCAAGGACTCGCCGGCCGCGGCGCGGATCTGCAAGCAGCTCGCCAGCGAGGGCATCGGCATGCTGCGCTTCGACAACCTGGGCCTGGGCGACTCCGAGGGCGACTGGGGCGACGGCTCGTTCACGCACAAGGTGGCCGACACCGTGCGGGCCGCCGAGTTCATGGCGGACCACGACATGCCGGTGCATCTCCTGGTGGGGCACTCCTTCGGCGGCGCGGCGGTGATCGCGGCGGGCGCCGACGTCCCGGGCGTACAGGCGGTCGCGACCATCGGCGCCCCGGTGCAGCCGCGGCACGCGGAGCACAACTACGACGCCGTCCTGGGCCGGGTGTTCGACGACGGTCACGCCCAGTGGATGGTGGGCGGCCGTGCGCTCACGCTGAAGCGGCACTTCGTCGAGGACGTCCGGCGAGCCGAGCTGCGCTCGAAGATCCGCGAGCTGGGCTCGCCGCTGCTGGTGATGCACTCGCCGACGGACAGCACGGTGGACATCTCGAACGCGGGGGAGATCTTCCGCGAGGCCCGGCACCCCCGGTCGTTCGTGTCCCTGAAGGGCGCGGACCACCTGCTCACCGCGCCCGGCCAGGCCAAGCGCGCCGCCCGCATCATCAGCGCCTGGGCGGACCAGTACCTGACGGCGTGAGCTCCGGGACGCCGCCGGACGGGCAGCGCGGCGCAGGTCACTGTCCACGGACGGCGAGGCACCCCGCGGCGCACGTAGACTCTTCCCGGAATTCCCTCACCTTCAAGGAGCCTTCGTGGGACGCGTCGTCGTCGAGGTCATGCCCAAGCCCGAGATCCTGGACCCCCAGGGCAAGGCTGTTGTCGGAGCGCTGCCGCGCCTCGGCTTCACCCAGTTCTCCGGTGTGCGTCAGGGCAAGCGGTTCGAGCTCGAGGTGGATGGCGAGGTCACGCCCGAGATCCTCGCCGCCGCCCGGGAGGCCGCGGCCACCCTGCTGTCCAACCCGGTGATCGAGGACGTGGTCTCGGTCTCCGACGCCGCCGCCGTCCCGGGTGAGGCGACCGGCACCCCGGTGAGCGCCTGATGTCGGCCATCGAGCCGACGGCGGCCGTCGCGGCCGCCCCCGGGATCGCCGGTGCCCGTATCGGTGTCATCACGTTCCCCGGGACGCTCGACGACCGCGACGCGATGCGCGCCGTGCGCCTGGCCGGCGCCGAGGCGGTCTCGCTCTGGCACGCCGACGAGTCGCTCCAGGACGTCGACGCCGTGGTGCTGCCCGGCGGGTTCTCCTACGGCGACTACCTGCGCGCGGGTGCGATCAGCCGGTTCGCGCCGGCGATGTCCGCCGTGGTCGACGCCGCCAAGGGCGGCATGCCGGTGCTCGGCATCTGCAACGGCTTCCAGGTCCTCACCGAGGCACACCTGCTGCCGGGCTCGATGGTCAAGAACGACCACCTGCACTTCGTGTGCCGGGAGCAGTCGCTGATCGTCGAGAACGCGCGCACGGCGTGGACCAACGAGTTCCGCCGCGGGCAGCAGATCACGATCCCGCTGAAGAACCAGGACGGCCAGTTCGTCGCCGACGAGCGCACCCTCGACGAGCTCGAGGGCGAGGGCCGCGTCGTCTTCCGGTACGACGGCTGGAACCCGAACGGGTCGCGCCGTGACATCGCGGGCATCACCAACGACCGCGGCAACGTGGTGGGGCTCATGCCGCACCCGGAGCACGCGGTCGAGGCGGGCTTCGGCCCGGCGTCGGCCGAGGGGCCGCGCGCCGGTGTGGACGGGCTGACGTTCTTCACGTCGGTGCTGTCCTCCCTGGTCCACGCGTGACCACCGGACAGGTCCGGGCGGGTGGGCATGGTCGCTGAGGTTCTCGCGGGTCTCACGATCGAGGCGGTCGGCTGGGACCACGCGGACGCCGTCCGCCTGCGCGACCAGCAGCAGCACGAGATCGACCTGCGGTACACGCAGCCCGGGCGGCCGTCGACGACGGACGCCGACGGCGTTCCCGTGCCCGACGCGCGCGACCAGGTGGACCCGTCGAACGTGTTCGCGACCCTGCTGCTGCGGGTCGACGGCGCGCCGGCCGGCCACGCCGCGCTGCGCGACCTGTCGGGCCGCGACGACTACCGGGGCGGCCTGCACCCGGACGGCACGGCCGAGGTCAAGCGCGTGTACGTGGCGCCGGGCTTCCGCGGGCGCGGGCTCTCCCGCACGCTGATGAACGCCGCGGAGGACGTCGCCCGCGGCGCCGGCGTGCGGCACCTGATCCTGGAGACCGGGCTCATGCAGCCCGAGTCGCTCGGCCTGTACCTGCGGCTGGGGTACGACCCCGTCGAGTCGTTCGGTGTGTTCTCGGACGAGCCGGGTTCGCGGTGCTTCGGCAAGTGGCTGGTGCCCGACGGCGCGACACCGCTGGTCGAGCCCTCGCTGGTCGAGCCCGTCGCGACCCCGCCGGCCCCGGCGTCCGCCCCGGTGCTCCGCGAGGTCCCCTGGGACGACCCCGACGCCGCCGCCCTGCGGCGCGCGATGTGGGCCTACCTCCAGCCGCTCTACCCGCACCTGACGCGGGTCGTCGAGGCGCGCGGCGGCCACGACGTCGTCGATGTCGACCGGGGGCGCACCTCGCTGGTGACGGTCCTGGCCACGATGGACGGCCGGCCCGTCGGCTGCGCCACCCTCGCGCCGTCGCCGGTAGGCCCGGAGCACCTCGCGGCCGATCCGCTGCGCGGTGTCGGCGGCATCGCCGCCGCCGCGGAGGCGGGCGAGTCGCGCGGGTTCGAGCTGCAGAGCGTGTTCGTGGACCCGTCGGCACGCCGCGCGGGCGTCGCCTCGGCCCTCGTCGGATACCTCGAGGAGGCGGCCCGTCGGCGCGGCGGCCTGGCGTCCTACCTCAACACCGGTATCCGGCAGCCCACGGCGCTGCGCTTGTACGGGAAGCTCGGCTACCGGCCGGTGCTGCCGTACCCGCCCTACGACTCGGACGACGCCCAGCTCCTCTTCCTGGGCAAGGCGCTCTGAGCGTACGTCCGGGACGGCGCCGGGGAAGACGGTACGCAGCCCAAGGGGTAACGCAGACGTAGCACTGCTAGCTCGGTGTTACCCCCTCGGCCGCGTAACTCTTCCCCCGAGCCCGAGCCCGAGCCCGAGCCCGAGCCCGAGCCCGAGCCCGAGCCCGAGGCCCCGCGTCACGACCGCCCGCGCAGGTACTCCAGCTGCGCCCGCACCGACGAGCGGGCCGCGGGCAGCACTGACGCGTCGACGTCGGCGTACACCGCGTCGGTCACGGCGTCCAGGAGCGGGTCCGGGAGCGGGGCGGCGGCGTCCGGCAGCATCACCCCGAGGGTGGTGAGCGCGGAACGCACCTGGTCCAGCCGCTCCGCGCGGTGCTCGCGATACGCGTGCACGGCGGCGCGCAGGTCCGGGATCACCGGCCCGTGCCCGGGCAGTCCCGGCACCGGGCCGGGCAGGTCCAGCGCGCTCAGCCGGTCCAGCGACACCAGGTAGTCCCGCAGCGAACCGTCCGGCTCGGCGAGCACGGTCGTGCCGCGACCCAGCACCGTGTCCCCGGTGAGCACCACGGTGGACGTGCCGTCCGAGACGACGAGGCACACCGAGTCCGCCGTGTGGCCCGGCGTGGCCAGCACCTCGACGCGCAGGCCCGCCACCTCCAGGGCCTCGCCGTCGGCCAGCGGGCCTGCGCCCCCGGCGCAGAACTCCGGCAGCACGCCGCGCGACGGCGCGCCGGTGAGCTCCCGGAACCGGGCCAACCCGCCGGTGTGGTCGGCGTGCCGGTGGGTGACGAGCACCAGGTCGACGCGGCCGGCGTCGGCCAGCGCGGCGAGGTGCGGCGCGAGGTCCGGGCCAGGGTCCACGACCACCCGTCCCGCCGCGCCCGGGGCACCCAGCACGTACGACCGGGTGCCGTCGAGTGTCATCGGGCCGGGGTTGTCGGCCCGGAGCATCCTCGCAAAGGGGGTAATGAGGTCCACCGAATCACCCTATCCAGCGGTCAGCAGCGCTTGTGCCTCGCCGGAGGGCGGTGTGTGATCGGTAAATCACCTCCCAATGAAGAGAGGAATACCTCAGATGTCCGCCATCTCAGGCGCGGCGCAGCACTACCGCGTCCGCAGAACACCGGCACTCATCTCCGTGGCGGCGCTCGCCACCACGACACTGTTCGTACCCCCTCTGGCCACCCGCGCCGCCCCGACCGCCGAGGCAGTCGTGAGCGCCGACTCCGTCACCTTCGTCGACGACGGCGCCACCGCGACGGTCGCCGTCACGGTCGAGGCCGCCGACGGCGCCGTGCTCGACGCCCCCGTCACCGTCGGCTGGCGCACCGGCTCCGGCACGGCCACCGCTGACGCCGACTACGCCGCCACCTCCGGCACGCTCGAGTTCCCCGCCGGCACGCCCTCCGGCACCGAGCGGACCGTCCGGATCACCACCCGCGCCTCGGACTCCGGCGAGACGGCGGAGACCGTGCCCGTGATCCTGGAGTCCCGGGACGCGCAGGTCTCCCGCCAGCCCGCCGTCGTCGTGCGGGCGCACGGCCTGCCCTACCTGGACCCGCGCCTGTCCACCAAGAAGCGCGTCGCCGACCTGCTCAAGCGCATGACGCTCGCCGAGAAGGTCGGGCAGATGACGCAGGCGGAGCGCGCGAACGTCACCAGCGACCCGGCGGCCATCACGGAGCTCGGCCTCGGCTCGGTGCTCAGCGGCGGCGGTTCGACGCCCGCCGAGAACACGCCCGAGGCCTGGGCGGACGCGATCGACAGCTTCCAGACGCAGGCCCTCGCGACGCGGCTGCAGATCCCGCTGATCTACGGCGTCGACTCCGTGCACGGGCACGGCAACCTGTACGGCGCGGCGATCCTGCCGCACAACATCGGGCTCGGCGCCACGCGCGACCCCCTGCTGGTGGCGCGGGCCGAGCGCATGGTCGCGTCCGAGACGCGCGCGACCGGCATCCCGTGGACGTTCGCGCCGTGCGTGTGCGTGGTGCGCGACGACCGCTGGGGCCGCACCTACGAGTCCTTCGGGGAGCACCCCGCGCTCGCGAGTGTGCTCGGCGCGGCCGCCGTGACCGGCTTCCAGGGCAGGGACCTGGACAGCAGCACGTCCGTGCTCGCGACCGCCAAGCACTTCGTGGGCGACGGCGACACCACCTTCGGCACCGGTGAGGGCGACTACACGATCGACCAGGGCATCACCGAGCAGAGCCGGCGGCACGTCGAGCAGGTGGACCTGCCGCCGTACGTCGCGGCGCTCAAGGCCGGCGTCGGCTCCGTCATGCCGAGCTTCTCCAGCATCGACTGGACCGACGACGGCCTCGGCAACCCCGTGAAGATGCACGCGAACCGCGAGCTGGTCACGGGATGGCTCAAGCAGAAGCAGGGGTTCGACGGCTTCGTGATCAGCGACTGGCAGGGGATCCACCAGATCCCGCCACTCGCGGACGACTCCCCGACCACCGACCAGATCGTCACCGGCGTGAACGCGGGCATCGACATGTTCATGGAGCCGTCGCAGTTCGAGCGCTTCCACACGCGGCTGCTCGCGGCGGTCCAGGAGGGGCGTGTCAGCGAGAAGCGCATCGACGACGCCGTGTCCCGGATCCTCACCGCCAAGTTCGAGCTGGGGCTGTTCGAGGAGCCGTTCGCGGACCGGTCGAACGCCGACGACATCGGCTCGGCGGAGCACCGGGCGATCGCCCGCAAGGCCGTCGCCGAGTCGCAGGTGCTGCTCAAGAACAGCCACCGCGCCCTGCCGCTGGACGACGACGAGAGCATCTACGTCGCGGGCCGCAACGCCGACGACCTGGGCAACCAGGCCGGCGGCTGGACCGGCACGTGGCAGGGCTTCTCGGGCGACGTCACGCCGGGCACCACGATCCTGGAGGGCATCGAGGCCGCGGCCGGCGACGTCACGTTCAGCGAGGACGCCTCCGCGCCGACCGACGGCGCCGACGTCGGCATCGTCGTCGTCGGCGAGACACCGTACGCCGAGGGTTTCGGCGACGTCGGCGGGCCCGAGTGGGCCTGGGACCCCGCCGACGGCGGGGTGCCCCGCGAGGAGAAGTCGATGTCGCTGCAGCCCGGCGACGCCGCGGTCGTGGAGAAGGTCTGCGCCGAGATCAGGACCTGCGTGGTCCTGGTGGTCTCGGGGCGGCCGCAGGTGCTCACCGACCAGCTCCGGTCGATCGACGCGCTGGTCGCGTCGTGGCTGCCGGGCACGGAGGGCGCCGGCGTCGCGGACGTGCTGTTCGGCGACCGGAGGTTCACGGGCAAGCTGCCCGTCTCGTGGCCCCGGTCCGCCGACGACCCGGTGGTGAACGTCGGGGACAAGCACTACGACCCGCTGTTCCCGTTCGGCTGGGGCCTGTCCACGGGCGGCCGCACGTCGCACCACGACGAGCAGCGGCTCGCGCTGCAGACGGAGGTGCTCGACCCGGCCACCGGTGTCCCGCCGGCGGCGTCCCGGGCGATCGCGACGTCGGACGTGGCGCTCCTGGAGGGCCACGAGGCCCAGGCGACCCGGATCCTCACCCGGGCCGGGAGCTGACGAGGCGTCGAGGCCCGGCGGTCGCGCCGACCGCCGGACCTCGACGGCCTACCCCGCCGAGGCCAGCGCCTGCTCGACGTCCTCGATGATGTCCTGGACGTCCTCCAGGCCCACCGAGAGGCGAACGGTCGTCTCCGCGATGCCCACGGCGGCCCGGCCGGGCGCGCCCAGCTTGCGGTGCGTGGTCGTCGCGGGGTGGGTGATCAGGGACTTCGCGTCGCCGAGGTTGTTCGAGATGTCGACCAGCCGCAGGGCGTCGAGGAACGCGAACGTGTGCCGCTTCGCGGCGTCGTCGTCCGTGCCCTCGGGGACCGCCAGGTCGAACGTCACGACGGTGCCGCCCCCGCTCATCTGCGACCGTGCCAGGTCGGCCTGCGGGTGGGAGTCGAGGAACGGGTAGCGCACGGTGCCCACGGCGGGCAGCTCCTCCAGGGCCTGCGCGACGGCGAGGGCGCTCGCGCTCTGGGCGGCGACGCGCACCGGCAGCGTCTCCAGGCCCTTGAGCAGGGTCCACGCGTTGAACGGCGCCAGCGACGGCCCGGTGTTGCGGATGAACGTCTGCACGGGGCCCGTGATGTACTCCGTGGAACCGAGGATCGCGCCGCCCAGCACGCGGCCCTGACCGTCGATGTGCTTGGTCGCCGAGTAGACGACCACGTCGGCGCCCAGCTCGAGCGGCTTCTGCAGCAGCGGGGTGGCGAACACATTGTCCAGCACCACGACCGCCCCGGCGGCGTGCGCCAGGTCCACGACGGCGCGGACGTCCACGATGTCCTGCATCGGGTTCGAGGGCGTCTCGAAGAACACCACGTCCGCGGGCGTCGAGAGCGCGTCCTCCCACTGGGACAGCACGTGCCCGTCCACGTAGTCGGTGCGCACGCCCCACTTCTTGAAGATCTCCTCGAAGATCACCACGCTGGACCCGAACAGCGCCCGGGCGGCCACGATCCGGGAGCCGGAGCTCACGAGAGCGGCCAGCGACGTGAACACCGCGGACATGCCGGTGGCGGTCGCGTAGCAGGCGTCGGCGCCCTCGAGCTGGCGCAGACGCTCCTCGAAGGTGTGCACCGTCGGGTTGCCGTAGCGCGAGTAGACGAACCGGTCGACGTCGCCCTTGAACGCGGCCTCGGCCTCCGCGGCGTTGTCGTAGACGTAGCCCTGCGTGAGGAACAGCGCCTCGCTCGTCTCCTGGAACTCGCTGCGCTGGTGGCCGCCGCGCACGGCGAGCGTCGCCGGGCGGACGCCGTCGGGCAGCGGCTTGCGGCCGGAACCGCCGGGGTTCGCGCCGGGCGGGAACGCGCCGGTGACGGTCACGCGGGGCCCGCCGTCCACGGCAGGCCGGCGACCTTCCAGCCCTGCTGGTCCCGGACGCCGTCGGCCCCGGGCGCACCCTCGAAACCCTCCAGCACGTTGTACGACGGCGCGATGCCCGACGCCGTGGCGAGCCGCGCCGCCGCGATCGAGCGCTGGCCGGAGCGGCACAGGAAGACGAGGGGCCCGTCGGTCACGCCGGCCGCCCGGAGCTCCTCCAGGAACCGCGGGTTGGGCACGCCGCCGGCCCGCACCCACTCGGAGAACACGGGCTGCTTCTCCAGCGACGCCGTGTCCGGGATGCCGATCGTGCGCCACTCGCCCTCGGTACGGACGTCCACGAGCGTGGCGTCCGGGTCGCCGGCGAGCAGGTCCCAGGCCTGCTGAGGCGTGATGTCGCCGGCGTAGCCGTCGGCCGGTCGTGCTTCGACGCGCGCGGGATCGCTCATGATGCTCCTCCATCGGTCGTGGCGGTAGCACCCTCGTCCGTCCTCCGCTGCTGCGGGGAACGCTGGGTTGCTGCGGCGTCGTCGTGCCACGTCACTCGGCCGCTCGGGATGGTCGTTGCCCACCCTACGACATGGTGTCCGGTGGGTGGAACAGTGTCTCGACAGGCAACCCGAGTAAAACAGTAGGGAACGAGCCGACCGGATCGTGGGACCAGCATCTGAGACATGCGTTGACAGGTGTTTTGCCCGCAGCACAGGATGGCCGCAGGTCATGAGCGCCAGCGTCAAGCCCCGGCTCGCTGGCCGGCAACCCTCCCTCCGCGGTGGGGTGCCCCGGGTGACGACCAGGCCGCGCGCAGTCCGCGTGCGGCAAGCGCGGGGGAACCTCCCCCAGGACTGTGCTGGAGGACGCCATGTCTGCTCCCACCCTCAGCCGTGCCACCACGGTGACCGGCCTCGCCCCGCTGCGCCCCGTCGTCGGCGGCGGGACGCTCGTCCCCCTCGTGGACGGCACGCAGGTCTCGTACGCGAACCTCGACGTCGCCGCGTCGGCCCCGGCCCTGCAAGCCGTCGCCGACCGGGTCACCCAGGTGCTGCCGCTGTACGCCAGCGTGCACCGCGGCGCCGGCTACCTCTCCCAGGTGAGCACGGCGCTCTACGAGACCGCGCGCCGCACCATCGGCGCGTTCGTCGGCGCCCGCGAGGACGACCTGACGATCATCACCCGGAACACCACCGACTCGCTCAACCTCCTCGCCGGCTGCGTCCCCGCCCAGCCCGACGGCGAGCCCGGCCGCGTGCTGGTGCTCGACGTGGAGCACCACGCGAACCTGCTGCCCTGGCAGCGCACGACCGGCGCGACCGTGCTGACCGGCGGTGCCACCGTGGCCGAGACCATCGCCCAGATCCGGGAGGAGCTGGCCGACACCGCGGCGGACCGCCCGTACGCCCTCCTGGCCCTGACCGGCGCCTCGAACGTGACCGGCGAGTCCCTCCCGATCGCCGAGATCGTCGCCGTCGCCCACGAGTTCGGCGCGCGCGTGGTGCTCGACGGCGCCCAGCTCGTGCCGCACCGCCGCATCTCGCTGGAGTCCACCGGCGTGGACTACCTCGCCTTCTCCGGGCACAAGACCTACGCCCCGTTCGGCGCCGGCGTGCTGGTGGGCCACCGCGACTGGCTCGACCAGGGCACGCCCTACCTCGCGGGCGGCGGCGCCGTCCGGCGCGTGCGCGTGAGCGGCACCGACTGGCACGAGGGGCCCGCCCGCCACGAGGCCGGCTCGCCCAACGTGATCGGCGCGGTGGCGCTCGCGGCGGCCTGCGAGGAGCTGGCAGCGCTCGACCCGGCCGAGGTCGTCGCGCACGAGAACGCCCTGCGCCGCCGGCTCGTGTCGGGGCTGGAGGCGATCGACCGCGTCGAGGTCGTGCGGGTCTGGGCCGACGCCGTCGACCCGGTCGGCGTCGTCACCTTCACCGTGACCGGGTACGACCCGGGCCTCGTCGCCGCGTACCTGTCCGCGGAGCACGGCATCGGCGTCCGGGACGGCCGCTTCTGCGCGCACCCGCTCCTCGGCCGGCTCGGCTTCGACGCCGGCGCGGTGCGTGCGTCGGTCGGCGTCGGCACCGCGGGCGAGGAGATCGAGCGGCTGATCGCCGCCGTCGGCCGCCTGGTCGACGAGGGTCCGCAGGCCGGGTACGACGTCGTCGACGGGCTGTGGGTCGTGACCGACGACCCGCGTCCGGTGCCCGAGGGCTCCGGCCTCGCGGGCCTGCTGGCGACGGCCGCCCTGGGCTTCGACGAGGCCTTCGGCTGCCTCCCGGACGAGGACTGACGGCTACAGCGCCAGCGCCACGCAGATGCCGCCCATCGTGAGGTCCAGGCCGATGCACCACAGCGCGAGCGAACGGTTCACCACCACGTCGCGGCGGTAGTGCACCACGTCCCACCCGGCGTGCGCGGCGAGGGCGAGGCCCGCGAGGGCCAGCCCGAGACGCGGCTCCAGGAACAGGGCCGCCGTCGCGACCCCGAAGAAGCCGGCCATCGCGGCGGCCTGCGGCCACGTCGCCCGACGTCCGCGGGCCAGCCCGATGCCGGCCAGGACCAGCCCCACCAGGACGAACGCGATCCAGCGCGGCGTGTCCAGCAGCTCGGACGCGACGGGGATCGCGGACGCCAGGAGGGCGACGAGCCAGGCCGTCCAGCGGACGCCGGTGACGGCGGCGGCCAGGTAGCACAGCGTCGCGACGCCGATCGCGGTGGTCGGGTCCTCGGCGACGGCGTCCTGCCAGGTGCCGCCCACGATCGCCGTCCCGCCCACCAGCAGGGCGAAGCCCGTCAGCACACCCAGCACGATCCAGGCGGTGTTGGTGGGCCAGGTCCCGGTCCACCGGCTCGGCCGCGCGGGGGCGGTCGTCTCGAACGTCTCGGCCATGGCTCCGTCCTCCCTGTCCCGGCGCGTCGGCACCGTCGCGTCCAGATACCCGCTAGGGGTACCCAACCACGCGCAGCCAGGGACGCGGAACCAGATTCGGCCACCACCGAAGGGTCAGACGTACAGGTCCCTCCGGGGACCCGTACGTCTGACCCGTCAGAGCGGGAAGGCGCGCGGGCGGGGGATCGCCGCCTCGATCTGCGCCGCCAGCGCCAGCAGCGTGAGCTCACCGCCCGGCCGGCCGACGATCTGCACCCCCATCGGCAGCCCGGCCGGCGCCTCGGCGGTGGGCGCGGTCCAGTGGGTCGGCACGGTGATCGCGGGCAGCCCGGCGACGTTGAGCATCGACGTGAAGGGTGTGTACTGGCACTGCTGCTCGAAGTTCCGCTCCGGGTCCTCGGCGTCGTACCACCCGATCGGCCGCGGGGTGAGCGCCAGTGCGGGGGTCACGACGGCGTCGTAGGCGCTGACCTGCGCCACGAGCGAGCGCTCGAAGCCGGTGAGCGTGCGCACCGCCTCGGCGAGCTCCCGCGCGGGCACCTCGCGGCCCGACCGGATGAGCCACTGCGTGAGTGGCTCCAGCCTGCCGAGCGTCTCCGGGTCGTCGATCGGCACGGCCGACGCGCCGCCCATCCACAGGGTCCGGAACGCCGGGGCGTACTCGGGCGCCTCGGCCAGCACCGTCTGCTCCACCTCGTGCCCCACCCCGGCCAGGGCGCCCACCCCGGCGTCCAGCGCGGCGCGCGCCTCGGGGGACACGGCGATGTCGTAGAAGCCGTCCCACGCGGACGAGGTGGTCACGCCGAGGCGGGCTGCCCGCGGGCCGCCCGCCTCGTCCGGCAGCTCGGCCCGCTGCGCGGCCGCGAGGTAGGCCCCGGCCGCGTACGACGGCGCCCGCAGCGTGTACGGGTGCGCGACGCCGCCCCCGGCGCGCCGGGGGAGCATCGCCTCCAGCAGCAGGGCGGTGTCGGCGACGGTGCGCGCGATCGGCCCGTTCACGACCAGCCCGCCCAGCGAGTCGACGCCGCTGCCCGCGGGCAGCAGCCCGCGCGTGGGCTTGAGGCCGACGACGCCGCAGGCCGCCGCAGGGATGCGGATCGACCCGCCGCCGTCGGATCCGGGCGCAAAGGGCAGCATGCCCGCCGCGACGGCGGCGGCCGCCCCGCCGCTGGAGCCGCCTGCCCCGCGGCCCAGGTCCCAGGGGGTGCGCGCCGGGGCGGCGCCGACCGGCTCGGTGTAGGCGGGGAAGCCCAGCTCCGGCGCGGCGGTCTTGCCGAGGCTGACAATCCCGGCGTCGTCGAGCACCTGCACGATCTCGTCGCTCTCCTCGGCAGGCGGCAGCCCCGCGAAGGCGCGCGACCCGAAGCCGGTCGGTACGCCCGCGCGGTTCCACAGGTCCTTGTCCCCGGTGGGCAGGCCCCACAGGCTGCCCGACGGCGGCGGCGTGTCCCCGCCGGAACCCGCCCCGCACGTCTCCTGGAGCTCGGCCGCCCGCTTCCGTGCCCGCTCCGGGGTGACGGTCGCGAACGCGCCGACCGCAGGGTTCAGCCGCTCGATCCGGTCGAGGAAGTGCTCGGTGACCTCGGTGGGGGTGAGCTCTCCGGCGGCGAGAAGGTCGCGGAGCTCGACGGCGGTCCGCTCGTGCAGGGCATCCATCCCGTCAGGCTAGACGCTTTTTGACACATCGCATTCAACGTTGTGACCTGCACTGATGTGTCCAGGTACGGACAATTGGCGCTCCGCGTATTCCCATTCTGCCGCGCAGAATGCGCTTCTCCGGCATATGTTCGTGCCGAGCTGTCACCTTTGCGCCCGCGCCGTCACGGTGCGCGCGAGGTGCGCAGAAATATCTCGAAGGGGGAGAGCACTATGACATTCTTCAATACGGCACTCGTCGTGCCGAACCAGGTCGACTGGCTGGCGCCGCTCACGAACGCGCTCGGTGCGGTCGCGAGCTTCATCCCGAAGCTCCTCGTGTTCCTGGTGATATTCCTCATCGGGTACTTCATCGCCAAGGCGATCGCCCGGTTCGTGGGCATGATCCTCACGCGGATCGGCTTCAACAGGGTGCTCGAGCGCGCGGGAGCGAACCGCCTCCTCGCCGGGTCGGGCATCGAGCCGATCGCGCTGCTCACGAAGATCATCTACTACTTCATCCTGCTGATCACGCTCCAGCTCGCGCTGAGCGCGTTCGGGCCCACCAACCCGGTGAGCGCGATCGTGAACCAGATCGTGGCGTGGCTCCCGAGCCTCGTCGTCGCGATCATCATCGTCGTGATCGCGGGTGCCATCGCGAATGCGGTGAAGGACCTTCTCATGAACACCATGAGCCGCGTTTCCTACGGCCCGCTCGTGGCGAAGACGGTGTCCTTCTTCATCATCGCGCTGGGTGTTATCGCCGCCGTGAACCAGATCGGCATCGGCACCACCGTGACAATGCCCGTGCTCATCGCATTCCTGGCCACGGTGGCCGGCATTCTCATCGTCGGTGTCGGCGGTGCGCTGATCGGCCCCATGCGGTCACGCGTGGAGGGTTTCCTGGGCCATCTGTCGGACGGTTCCGCTGCCGCCAGGCCCGTCGTGGAGCCGAACAACACGCCCACCGTCGCACCCGGCACCCCGGGCTCGTTCGCCCCGCCGCGCGACCTCTGATCGTCTGACCCACACGACGCCGGGGTCGCACCGCCACATGACGGTGCGACCCCGGCGTCGTGCCGCGCGGGCTCAGTACTCGCGGTCGTCCTCGACGGACGTCACACGGGTCCCGTCCGTCCCGGCCGACCAGTCCTTGTTGTCGGACGTCACCCGCGTGCCGTCCGTGCCGAGGTCCCGGTCGTCCTGGCCGACGGACGTGACCCGCGTCCCGTCCGTGCCGTACTCCCGGTCGGCGGCCGCGGCCGCCCCGGCGCCGAGCACCCCGGCGGCCGTCGTGAGAAGGGCCGCGGTACCAGCGGCGGCCACCCGTACGAGCTTGTTCATCGTGAACCTCCTTCGTGGCCGGAGGGACGGTCCCGCCCGGCCCGGTCCACGCTGCGGCACGGGCGGGCGGGGCTCAACGTCCTTTGGGTGAGGCCGAATGTCCGGCCGCCCGGGCCGACGGCCCGCGCCGTCGGCCCGAGTCCTCAGTCCCGCGCCAGCATCTCCCGCGCCTCGCCCAGCACCTCGGCGAGCCGCTCCAGGTCGGGGTCGTCCTCGGTCGGCTGGATCGCCACGGTGTCGGCGCCTGCCGCGCCGAACCGGCGCACGCCGTCGGCCAGCGCCAGCGCGTCGCCCCAGACGGCGTAGCCCGCGAGCCGCTCGTCGTCCGCCACGTCCTGGCCCCAGGTGGTGAGCTCGGCGCGCAGCCGCTCGGCGGCGCCGGGACCCGTGCCGCCGGAGACGAACTGGACCACCGAGAAGTCCTCGGCCTGGCGTCCCGCCGCGGCCCGGCCCTCGGCCACCCGCTCCAGCGCTGCCGGGAGCCCGACCAGGCCGACGGAACCCTCCAGCACCACGCCGTCGCCCACCTCGCCCGCGAGGCGCAGCGACTTGGGTCCCGTCGCGGCGACCGGCACGCGCACGGGCCGGGCGGGCGGCCAGTCGAGCTTCACGTCGTCCAGGGTCACGTACCGGCCCGACGTCGTCACCCGCTCTCCCGCGAGCAGCGCGCGCAGCGTCGTCGCGTACTCGCTCATCAGGGTCAGGGGAGACGTCGCCTTCACGCCGACCTGCGCCATCCAGGACTGCACGCCGTGCCCGATCCCGGGGACGAGCCGGCCGGGGAACATCCCGTCGACGGTGGCGACCTCCATCGCGGTGAGGGCGACGTTCCGCAGGGGCGTCGGCAGCACGCCGATCCCGACGCGCACGTGGTCGGTCGCGGCCAGGATCGCGCTCGCGGCGGAGATGCCGCCGGTCTGGAAGCAGTCCTCCCAGAGCCAGATCTCCTCGATGCCCGCGGCCTCGACGGCGCGGGCGAGCGGGATGACGCGGGACGGCGGGGTCGAGGGGCGGATGATGCACGCCAGTGTGGTCATGGCCACACGCTGTCACGGGGGTGCCGTCAGATCCAGCCCTTGCGGGCGGCGTGCCAGCCGAGCTGGATGCGCGTCGAGACGCCGGCGATGTCCATGAGCACCTTGACGCGGCGCTGCACCGTCCGCAGCGAGAGGCCGAGCTGGTTGGCCACCGACTGGTCCGTGAGGCCCACGAGCATGAGCCCGAGGATCCGGGCGTCCTGGTACTCGAGCTCGCCGCCGCCCTCCGGCTCGCCGGGTCGCGCGAACGGGGTGGCGTCGCGCCACACCGCCTCGAACAGGGCGATGAGGGCGTCGAGCAGCCCGGAGGGGTGGATGATCAGCGCGCCCACCAGGTCGGGCGTGAGGTCGGAGTCCTCGGCGTCGACCACGGTCTGGATCGGCACGAACGCGAGCCGGCGGTCGATGATGAACAGCTTGATCGGCACCCGCTCGGAGAACCGCACCTCCTCGCCGTTGTCGATGGCCGCCGCGACGTCGTCCACGCGCATCATGCCCGTGTCCAGGAAAACGCGGTCCACCACCACCCGGTACCGGACGCCGCGCGCGACGGCCTGGTCCTCGGCCGTGTTGTCCTCGGCGGACAGCACGAAGACCGGCGGCTTGGTGAACGACTCGACCGTCTCGCGCGCGCCGAGCTGGAGCTGCATGATGCGGTGCTTCACGGCCTCCGCCCCGCGCACCACGTCGACGACGTCGGTCGCCGGCCGCAGCGCCGACGAGCGCCGGAAGTCCTCCTCCAGCTCGATCAGCTCGACCTGCGCCGCGCGGATCTCGTCCTTGCGCCGGGCGAGGAGCGCGCCCAGCGCGATCTCGGGGGGAGCGGCCTGGAACCTGGAGTCGTCCGCACTCTGCCGGGCCGCGAGGCCGTGACTCTCCAGCGTCCGGAGCACGTCCAGGGCGTCGCCCGGGTCGCACCCGAGCCGGTGTGCCAGCTCCGCGGAGTCGAGCGAGGGTGACGCCACGAGCTCGCGGTACGCGAGCGACTGCGACTTGGTCAGGCCGAGCACGTCACTGAGCATGTCATCCTCCCGCCGGATGAATTTCACCGTGCCGTGGCGAGGATACGCCAGGGGTGCGCTTCGACGCTTTTGTCCCCTCTGTGGGCGCGCGTGGGCCGGGCGGGCCGAGCCGGTTGGTAGCCTCCCGGACGTGAGCACCGAAGACGTGAGCTTCCTCGCCGACGGCGGCGAGCGGGTCGCGGGCCGCTGGTTCCTGCCGGACGGCGCCCCGGTCGGCGTCGTGGCGATCGCCCCGGCCATGGCCATGCCGATGCGGTTCTACCGGCACACCGCCGCGTGGCTCGCCGGGCGCGGGTTCGCGGTGCTCACCTTCTCCTACCGCGGCTCGGAGCCGGAGCTCTACGGCCCCCTGCGGGACTCCACGGTCACCGCCCTCGACTGGTACCACGACGCCGAGGCCGCGGCACTGCACGCGCGCGCCCGGGCCGATGCCGACGGCGTCCCGCTCACCTGGGTCGGCCACTCGTTCGGCGGCCAGAGCCTCGGCTTCCTGGCCGACGTCGGCGTCGACCGCTGCGTGATGGTGACCTCGGGAACGGGCTGGCGGGGCAAGGCGGCGCCGCCCATCCGGACGTGGTCGCCCCTGCTGTGGCGCGTCATCGCGCCGACCGCGACGGCGCTGGTGGGCTACTACCCGGGCCGGCGGCTGCGGATCCTGGACGACCTGCCCGGCGGCGTCATGCGCCAGTGGGGCCGCTGGTGCCTGCACCCGGACTACCTGTTCAGCGAGCTCCCCGAGCTGCGGGACCGGTTCGCGAAGGTCGAGACGCCGGTCACCGCCCTGTGGACCGCCGACGACGAGCTGATCTCCCCGGAGTCGATCCGGTACTGGAGCCGCGAGTTCCCGGGCACCGAGGTGGAGCTCGTTGAGATGCGCGCCGCCGACCACGGCCTGACCCGCATCGGGCACTCGGGCTTCTTCCGCCCCAAGCGGGCGGTCCTCTGGGAGCAGATCCTGCTCCCACGCCTGGCGCTCCGCGCCCCGGCCTGACGCCTCCGCACCCCGGCACGCCCGTCTGCGCGCCCCGGCCTGACACATCCGGGTTCTGCGCCTGACCGCGCGGACACACCCTCCCCTTTGAGGCCCGGGTTTCTTCGCTTTGGCGCCGCCCAAAGCGAAGAAACCCGGGCCTCAAAGGGGAGTTCGACACCGGCTGATGTCGGACATTCCGGCCTGGCGTCGGTCAGAGGGGCCGGATCGTGCCCCGGAAGTGGCGGGTGCCCCTGCCCGACCGCCAGCCGTCGTACACGAAGCCGTCGGCCGGGCCCGCCGGGTCCACGTCGGCCGCGTTCCGGATCGCGACGTCGACCGTGCTGGGCAGCAGCACCGGCCGGAAGAACTCGACCGTCCACTCGTACGCCTCGCCGCGCCGGGCGGGCCCGACCTCGGCCAGCGCCCGCGCCGCGGTGTACATCCCGTGCGCGATGGCCCGCGGGAAGCCGAACGCCTTGGCGCCCAGGCTCGACGTGTGGATCGGGTTCTGGTCACCCGACACCGCGCCGTAGGCCCGCCCGGTTCCCGGGCCGAGCTTCCAGCGCGCCGTCGGCAGAGGCGCCGCCCACTCCTCGCGCGGGGACTCGTCGGCCCGGGCCGCGCCGTCGGGCGCCGTGAAGCCCTTGGCGAGGTAGGTCGAGACGCCCTGGTACGCGAGGACGCCGTCCACCAGCACCTCGGCGACCAGGTCCACCTGGACGCCCCGGCGGTGCGCCCGGGCGTCCTGCGCCCACGCCCGCACCTCGACGGTCTCGCCGAGTCGCACCGGGCGCAGCACGCGGGCCACGTTCCGCAGGTGCACCATGCCGAGCAGCGGCAGCGGGAAGTCGCCGCGCACCATCACGGCCGTGGCCACCGGGAACGCCAGCACGTGCAGGAACCCGGCGGGCAGCACGTCGGACGACGGCTCGCCCAGCAGCTCCTGGTACGCGGCCAGGTGCGCCGCCTCGCCCGCGGTGTCCACGCGGGCGACGCGGTACGCCACCTCGGGCAGCCGGACCTCGCCCTTCGGGCGCTTGCCGGGCGACCCGGCGACACCCTTCGTGAAGAGCCCGCCCAGCCTCGGCACCTCGGGCAGCTCGGTCACGCCGTACGACGCCGGCAGCTCTGCCGTTGGTGCGCCTCCGCGACGCTCCGTTCCGCGCACGGTCACTTGCCCACCATGTGCTGGCCGCACACCCGCAGGGTCTGCCCGTTGATGCCGGACGCCGGCTCGGACGCGAGGAAGGAGATCGCCTCGGCGATGTCGACCGGCAGGCCACCCTGGCCCAGCGACGGCATCCGGCGCGCCACGGTGCGGGTGAGGGCGGGCACCTTCGCGGTCATCTCGGTCTCGATCCACCCGGGCGCGACGGCGTTCGTGGTGCCGCCCGTGGCCGCGAGCACCGGAGCGCCCGCGGCGGCGTTCGCGATGACGCCCGCCTTGGTGTAGCCGTAGTTGGTCTGCCCCCGGTTGCCGGCCAGGCCGGTGGTCGAGGCCAGCGAGACGATCCGCAGGCCCTCGACGCCGGCCGCGAGCAGGCGCTCGTTGATCTGGAGCTGCGCGGTGAGGTTCACGGCGATGACCGGGTCCCACTTGTCCGCCGTCATGTTGGCGAGCAGCTTGTCCCGGGTGATACCGGCGTTGTGGACCAGGATGTCCAGGCCGCCGAGCGGCTTGGTGGCGGCCAGGATCTTGTCGGCCGCGTCGTCGGCGGTGATGTCGAGCTGGAGCGCGACGCCGCCGATCTCGTTCGCGACGGCCGCGAGCGACTCGCCGGCGGGCGGCACGTCGATCACGACCACCTTGGCGCCGTCGCGGGCCATCGTCCGGGCGATCGCCGCGCCGATGCCGCGCGCGGCGCCGGTGACGACGGCCACCCGGCCGGCCAGCGGGGTCTCCCAGTCGACCGGGCCGGCGGCGTCGGACGGGCCGACGGGCAGGAGCTGGCCGTCCACGTACGCCGACTTGGCGGACAGGAAGAAGCGCAGCGTGGCGACGGCCGAGGCCGAGTCGACGGCCGCGCCGCCCGTGAGCTGGATGCCGTTGGCCGTGGACCCGCCGCGCAGCTCCTTGCCGAGCGAGCGGACCAGACCCTCGACGCCGCCGCGGGTCGCGGCCAGGACCGGGGCGTCGCCCTCGGCCACGGCGCGGGAGACCGTCACGACCCGGCCGTTGCCCGCCAGGCGCCGCAGCGTGCCGGCGACGGTGAGCACGGGGGCCGACACGGCCGACGGCGTCTCGGCACCGGTCAGCACCAGCACGACGGCGCCGAACCGCTCGCCGTCGGCGGTCTCCGGGCTGCGGCGGACGTCGACGTCCCAGCCGGACAGGACCTTGGCCACGGCGTCGGCGTCGGCGGCCGAGGCGTCGTCGGACACCACGAGGACCGGGCCCACGGTGAGCGGGCTACCGGGGCGGTAGCGCCGGAGGATGGCCGGCTGGGGCAGGCCCAGCTTCTTGAAGACGGGCTTGAGCGTCCCGTTGGCCAGGTTGAGATAGCTGTCGGTCACGATGTCCTCTTCGTTGCGGGGCGGTACGGGTGGGCTCGGGCGGACTCAGCCGGTCGCGGCCCGGTTCAGACGGACTCGACCAGGGCGACCGCGCCCAGACCGCCGGCGGCGCAGACCGAGATCAGCGCCCGTGCGGGCTGACCGGTCTCCGCGGCCTTCGCGGCGACCAGCTTGGCGGCGGTCGCGATGATGCGGCCACCGGTCGCGGCGAACGGGTGACCCGCCGCGAGCGAGGAGCCGTTCACGTTGAGCCTGCTGCGGTCCACCTTGCCGAACGCACCGTCGAGCCCGAGCTCCGTACGGCAGTATTCCTCGTCCTCCCACGCGGCCAGCGTGGTCAGCACGGTGGAGGCGAAGGCCTCGTGGATCTCGAAGAAGTCGATGTCCTCCAGCGTGAGGCCCTGGCGGGCCAGCAGGCGCGGGACCGCCGCGACCGGGGCCATGAGCAGGCCCTCGTGCCCGTGCACGAAGTCGACGGCCGCCGTCTCGGCGTCCACGAACTTCGCGAGGATCGGCAGCTCGCGCTCCTCCGCCCAGGCGCGGGACGCGAACAGGACGGCGGACGCACCGTCGGTCAGCGGCGTCGAGTTGCCCGCGGTCATGGTGGCCGGGTCCTCGAGCGTGGCGCCGAACACCGGCTTGAGCTTGGCGAGCTTCTCGAGCGACGTGTCGGGGCGCAGGTTGTCGTCGCGGGTCAGGCCCTTGAACGGCGTGACCAGGTCGTCGAAGAAGCCGGCCTCCCACGCGCGGGCGAGGTTCTGGTGCGAGTTGTACGCGATCTCGTCCTGCGCCTCGCGGCTGATGCCCCACTTCGCCGTGGTGATCGCCTGGTGCTCGCCCATCGAGAGGTGGGTGCGCGGCTCGCCGGTGCTCGGGGTGGCGGGGGCCAGGTCCTTGGGGCGGATCTGGAGCAGCGCCTTGATCTTGGCCCCGGTGGTCTTGGCGTGGTTCGCGTCCAGGAGTGCGGCACGCAGGCGGTCGCTGACCACGATCGGCGCGTCCGAGACGGTGTCGGTGCCGCCGGCGATCGCGGACTCGATCTGGCCGAGCTTGATCTTGTTGGTCACGGCGATGGCGGCCTCGAGGCCCGTGGCGCACGCCTGCTGGACGTCGTAGGCGGGGGTGGTGGGCGACAGGGAGGAGCCCAGCACGCTCTCGCGGATGAGGTTGAAGTTCTTGCTGTGCTTCAGCACCGCGCCGCCGACGACCTCGCCCAGGCGCTCGCCCTGCAGGCCGAAGCGGGCGACGAGCCCCTCCAGCGCTGCGGTGAACATGTCCTGGTTGCTGGTCCGCACGTACTTCTTGCCGGCGCGGGAGAACGGGATGCGGTTGCCGCCGATGATCACGGCTTCGCGCGTGGACGGGACGGGGGCGGGGGTAGTGGACACGTCGCTGTTCCTTAGTCGTTCGTCGTCGGGCAGAGGGCTTCGTTGGGTCGAGCCTTGTCGAGACCAGGCCGGGCCGCGACCCGGTTCGCCCCGGGTGGTGCCCAGGACTCACAGTACCTGATACTCTCAGTCTCGTGAGACGAATCACAAGACCTCTAGCGAGTCAAGGTGGGGAGGCGGACCGATGAGCATCGGAGTCGACGGTCGTTCGACCCGCTGGGACGACCACCGCACGGCCCGTCGGGCAGAGCTCGTCCGCGCCGCGCGCAAGGCCGTGCACCGCCTGGGGCCCGCGGTCTCGATGGACGAGATCGCCGCCGCCGCGGGGACGTCCAAGTCGATCGTCTACCGGTACTTCGACGACAAGGCGGGCCTGCGTCTCGCCGTCGCCGAGACGGTGGTCATGCAGATGCACGACGCCCTGCGGGCCGCCGCGCAGCAGGCTGACAACCCGGAGATGGCGCTGCGCGAGATGGTGCGCGTCTACCTCGAGATGATCGAGAGCTCCCCCAACGTCTACTGGTTCGTCACCCGGACCGCCATCGGTGGCAACGAGCCCGCGCCCGTCGAGAGCGGCCGCCGTGGCCGTCGCGCCCCGGCACCCGCGGACGACGCCGGCGTGCCGAGCACCCCCGCCGACCTGCACCCGCTCGGCGCCTACCTCGACTCGGTGATCGAGCTCGTCGCGGAGCCGTTCGCGCGGGCCACCGACGTACCCCCGGCGGACGCGGCGGCCTGGGCCGCGGGCGCCGTCGGTTTCGTGCGCGGCTCCGGTGAGTGGTGGCTCGGCCACCGCACCGTCGACTCGACACCGCTGACGCGGGAGCAGCTCACCGAACGCGTGACCCTCTGGCTCTGGACCGGGCCCGTGGGTGTGCTGCACAACCGTCCCGGCGCCGCACCGGCGACCGCCTGACCCCGACCCACCCTCCCGACATCCAGAACCTGGCCCCCTGGCCGAACACCGAGGAGAACCGATGACGACCACCTCCGAGCCCGTGACCACCACCGCGGCGGCGCCACAGGCCGTGGCCCCCCAGCCCGAGGCGACCCGTCCGGCGTCGGGCACCCGTGTGGACGTGCCCGCCCTGGAGCAGATGCTGCTGGGCCGCTGGCCCGAGGAACGGTCCGAGGCCCGCCGGATGGTGGCCGCGCACCCCGAGCTCTGGAAGCGGGAGGGGATCACCAAGGAGGAGCACCGGGAGATCACGCTCGCCCAGATGAAGCAGATGGTGCCGTACGGCCAGGTGCTGCGGGCCTTCCCGGAGCGCCTCGGCGGCAGGGAGCAGGCCGGCGGCAACCTCGTGGGCTTCGAGGAGCTCGTCGCGGCCGACCCGTCGCTGCAGATCAAGGCGGGCGTGCAGTGGGGCCTCTTCGCCTCCGCGATCAACCACCTCGGCACCGAGGAGCAGAAGGACCGCCTGCTCCCCGGCGCGATGGACCTGAGCGTCCCGGGTGCGTTCGCGATGACCGAGACGGGCCACGGCTCCGACGTCGCCGCCATCGGCACCACCGCGACGTACGACCCGGAGACCGAGGAGTTCGTGATCAACACCCCGTTCCGCGGGGCGTGGAAGCAGTACCTCGGCAACGCGGCGAAGCACGGCGTGGCCGCGACGGTGTTCGCGCAGCTGATCACGAACGGCGTGGACCACGGCGTGCACTGCTTCTACGTGCCGATCCGGGACCCGCAGACCATGGAGTTCCTGCCCGGCGTCGGCGGCGAGGACGACGGCCAGAAGGGTGGCCTCAACGGGATCGACAACGGAAAGCTGCACTTCACGGACGTGCGGGTGCCGCGCCGCGACCTCCTGGCCCGGTACGGCCAGGTCGCCGCGGACGGCACCTACACCTCGTCGATCGACAGCCCCGGCCGCCGCTTCTTCACGATGCTCGGCGCCCTCGTGCAGGGGCGCGTCTCGCTCGACGGCGCGGCGATCACCGCGGCGAAGATCGGCCTCGCGATCGCCACGAAGTACGCCGAGCAGCGCCGCCAGTTCTCGCCCGCGACCGGTGCCGACGAGCTGACGCTGCTGGACTATGCGACGCACCGGCGCCGGCTCTTCCCCCGCATCGCCGAGGCGTACGCGATGCACTTCGCGCACGACGAGCTGCTCGACCTGTTCGACGACGTGTTCTCGGGCCGCGAGGACACCCCCGCCAAGCGCGAGGACCTGGAGACGACGGCGGCGGCGCTCAAGGCGACGTCCACCTGGTACTCCCTCGACACGCTGCAGGAGTGCCGCGAGGCCTGCGGCGGCGCCGGCTTCCTCTCCGAGAACCGGTTCACCGGGCTGCGCGCGGACCTCGACATCTATGCCACCTTCGAGGGCGACAACCACGTGCTGCTGCAGCTCGCGGCCAAGCGGCTGGTGGGGGACTACGGCAAGAAGATGGCGCGGGCCGCCAAGTCCCCGGCGGGCATGGCGGGCATCGTGGCCGGGCAGGCCAGGGACGCGGTGCTGCACAAGACCCCGCTGCGCCGGCTCGGCCAGTCGGTGGCCGACGGCGGCGGCGCGCGCTCCGCGGGCCGTCTGCTCGACGCCGAGGTGCAGCGCGGCCTGATCGCCGGCCGCTACGAGGGCATGGTCGCGGCCACCGCGATGGGCATGCGCCCGGCGCTCAAGGCCGACCCGGTCAAGGCGCAGGAGATCTTCGACGACAACCAGGTCAGCCTCATCGGGTCCGCCGCCGCGTGGGCCGAGCTCGTCCGCTGGGACGCGTTCACCAAGGCCATCGGCACGGTGTCCGACCCCGGCAACCGCAAGGTGCTGACCCTGCTCCGCGACATCTACGGGCTCACCACGATCGAGCGGCACCTCGACTGGCACCTGACCAACGGCCGCATCTCGACGGGACGCGCCAAGGCCGTCACGGCGACGATCGACCGCCTGCTCAAGGCGCTGCGCCCCCACGTGCTGGACGTCATCGACGCCTGGGGCTTCTCGCAGGAGCACCTCCGCGCGCCGATCGCCGACGGCTCCGAGAAGGTGCGCCAGGACGAGGCGCGCGCGTACTACCGCGAGCTCCGCGCGAGCGGCACGGCGCCGATCAGCGAGAAGGAGCTGCGTAAGCAGCGGGCCGGGCAGACGCGGTAGGGCCGGGACCGCCTCGCCGCACTACGCCGGCGAGGCGGTCACGACCAGCGGGTCACGCGGCGTCCGGCACCGCGGCCACGACCGGCACCGGGAGCTGCTGCACCGGGACCGGCTCGGCCTCGGCGTCGGGCTCCTCGGTGTCGGCGGGGCGCGCGAGCGGACCGCTGAGGGTGATCGGGGCGTCCGTCGCGGGCGCCGGTTCGGGTATCGCGCGGACCACCACGAAAGTGCCCGCCAGCCCCAGGAGGGCGGCGAGCACGGCGAGCGGTACGAGCTGATAGGCGAGCGTCATTCCGAGCAGCGCGCCGACGCCTACCGCGACGGACGATCCGAGAACGAGTACGCGGGTCATCTGGAGCCTCCCTGCCAAGGTGTCTCCGAGGAGAAATTGCCTGACCCCAGGGGGGAACTCTGTGGTGCCGCACTCCGGAAGACGCCCCTCGGGCGTCTGGGGGCGCACGAAGAGCATGTACTGGGGCCCGGCTGAGCTGGGGCTCATCAGATTGTTTGTGGCGAGCCTGCCTCGCCGCTTTTCCAGGAAACCCCAACCTGCGCGGCTCCGCACCCCGAACAGCACCGGTCCTGGTCACGACTGGGTCACGGCTGCGTACGGTCCGCTTCGCTCACACCGGGTTGCAGTGCGCGGTGGCGGTCAGGATCAGGCCGACGTCGGGCCGCCACGGCTCCAGGTTCCACGTCTCCTTGTCCATGGCGCCGACGGCGTGGCACACGAGCTGGTGCTCCATCGTGTCGCTGTCCGCCTCCGGCTCGGCGGCCACGAGCTGGGTGCGGATCAGGTCCAGGCCGGCCTCTCCCGCGCGCCGGGCCCAGTCCGCCGGGTCGACGGCGAGGGACCGCCCGCCCTCGTTCTCGCCCCAGGTGGTGCTCTCGATCGACTCCGTGCCGACCACGAACGTCACGGTCACCGGCTCGGGACGCGCTGTCTGCCCGCCGCCCCCGGACGTCGCCGCGCGGTCGTCGATCCGCAGCCTGGCCTGGGTCGCGTCGATGTCGGTCACCTCGATGCGCGGCGCGTCCTCGGCGTCGGACGGCGGTTCCGGCGGGGCGATCGCCGCGACGGGCGTGCCGCTGCCGTCGAGCACGGAGATGCTGCCGTCGGTGTCGACGTCGAGCGCGCCGGGCGAGGTCAAGGAGAGCCGGGCGGAGCCCTCGGGCCCGAGGGAGAGCGTGACCGTCCGCGTGCCCGGCCCGAGCTCGTCCTCCCGCACGTCGGCGGCCTTCCGCGAGCTGACGTCCAGGACGACGTCGCCGACGGTCACGGTGCTGGTCCGTGCCTTCGGCCCGGTGCCACCCGGGTCGGACGACGGCGCAGGCGTCGATGTCGGTGACGGCTGCGACGCTGTCGCCGTCGGGTCACCGGCTCCGTCCGAACCCTGGGCGCGCTCGACCAGGCTGCACCCGCCCACGGCGAGGGCGGCTGCGAGCGCGGCGCACGCGGCAAGGGGAGAGGCGACGGCCCGGCGGATCTGCACGTGCCCATTGTGCGGGGTGGCGGCCGTGCTCGGGGCGGGCCCGGGTCGGCGTGCCGGGTGGCGCGCCTCGACCTCACCCCCTACTGTTAGAACATGCGTTCGAACAATGTGCTGGTGACTCGCGGTCCGGCCGACGTGCCGGACCAGTCTCCGCGTGGTGCGTCCGTGCCGCGCGAGTCGGGGTTCGCGAGCGGTTTCGCGAACCTTTCCGAGGCGGTCGACGCCGTGGCGGCGATCGACTCCCTGCTCTCCTCGCTCGCGGCCTCGCGCGCCGTGCTGATGGAGTCGGTCCGGGAGTGGGTGGCCGACCAGCCGGACCTGTTCGACGCCCCGGAGGTCGAGGCGGACGACCTCGCGGGCCTGGCGCCCGAGCTCGTCGAGCGGCTGGCCAGGGCGCTCCGGGTGCCGGAGAGCTCGGCGGTCGCTCTCATCGAGGAGTCCCGGGCGCTGGTGCACGAGCACCCGCGCACGCTCGCCGCGCTGCGCGGGGGGCACATCACGCACGCGCACGCGCAGACGATCCTCGGGTACACGGACGGGCTGCGGCGGGGCAACCGGGTGGCCCTGGAGACCCGCCTCCTCAAGCATGCGCGCACCACGACGCCCGGTGAGCTGAGCCTGGTGGCGCGGGCCGAGCGGGAGCGGCGGCTGCGTCCGGTGCGCAGGGCCGAGCCGCAGGTGGTGGCGCCGGCCGAGCACCGGTCCCGGCGTCAGCGGGTCAGCGCCGTCCCCACAGGTCGTCCCACGCCGTGAAGGCCTCGTCGGTGTGCCGGTTCGGCTGCTGGCCACCGACGGGTGCCTGGCCACCGGCTGCTGCCTGGCCGCCCCAGGCCGGGGCGTCCCACGTCGGCGCGGCCTGGGGCGGCTCCTGACCGCCGCCCTGCTCGGTGTCGTACGGGGCCCAGTGCTGCTGCTCGTACGGCGCGCCCGGCTGCTCGCCGGACGTGCCCGGGCCGTACCCGGGGGCGGCCGGGTAGTCCTGGGCGTACGTGGCGTCGTAGCCCCCGGGCGGCGTCGCCGGCTGCGCGGGCTGGTGCGGTTCCAGCCAGGGCTGCGCCGACTCCGTCTGTCCCGTCCAGAGGGGCGCGGCCGGGTACTCCTGCGACCACGGCCGGTCCAGGGCGCTGGGCGTCCGGTGCGCCGGGGCGCCGACGTCCCGTGTGCCGACGTCCCGGGTGTCGCCGTGCCGGCCGCCGTAGGTGGGTGCGGCACGGTTCGGGGAGTCGTAGGCCTGGTCGCCGACGTGGCTCTGCGCGGCGTACGGGGCCGGGCCGAACGTGTCCTCCCGGCCGGGCGTCGGCGGGAGCGCCGGGTAGCCGTCGTCGTTCCGCCGCGGCGCGGAGACCGCCGCGAACGTGGTGGTGGCCAGGTACTGCTCGAACGGGACGTCGAAGGTCTCGTCGTGCGACCACGACGAGTCCCACGGCTCGGCGGCCGGGGCCGGGGCGGCCCGCCGGCCGTCGTCGGGCAGCGGGGGCAGGCGGATCTCGCCCGAGCTGTGCCGCACGCGGTCGTGCATCTGCCCCACCCAGTTCAGGGCGAGCTCGAAGCGCATGGTGCCGAGGCCGTCCACCCCCAGCTCACCGCCGAGCGCGGGGTGCGGGTTGAACGTGTAGACGTCCTCCTCGCCCAGCCGGATGCCGCGGCTGCGGGCGTCACGGACCAGGTCGTCCATGAGGTACGTGGCGCGCCCGTCGGCCGACTCCAGCTCCGCGTACATGGTCACGGCGGAGTTCCAGCGCAGCTCGAGCGTGCCCTCGACCGTGTCCAGGAACCACCACCCGTCCAGCGACTCCAGGAAGATGTCGCCGAAGCAGGTGGCGAAGCGCGGGGTCTGTTCGCGGATCCCCATCCACTGCCACGAGGCCAGCCCGAACTCGAAGGCAACCTTCGGGAAAGTCCGGAGCAGCTTCATGTCCGAATGAAACCACTTTCGGGTAAACGTCGGGAACCCCCACGTGACATCTTTGTTTCACCCTGAACGGGTCGGGTCCGAGCCGGTCACGCCGGACCCGACTGGTGGCCCACCACCTCGCTCTCGCGTTCCTGCCATGGGGCCGCGTGCCCACCGGTGTGTCAGGGTCACGGTCTACCGTTTCGGCATGAGCATCGACGTCCGGGACGCCCTCCCCGCGGAGTACGAGGCGATCGGCGGGATCGTCGTCGCGGCGTTCTTCGCCGACGGCCAGCTCGCCGCGCCCGACTCCGCCTTCTACGCCGGCGTCCTGCGGGACGTGGGCGCCCGCGCCGCCGCGGCGGAGATCGTCGTCGCGCTGGACGACGGCGAGGTGGTGGGCGGCGTGACCTTCGTGCCCCACGGCGGCCCCATGGCCGACATCGCGCGCGACGGCGAGGCGGAGATCCGCATGCTCGGCGTCGCCCCGGACGCGCAGGGGCGCGGTGTCGGGACCGCGCTCATGCGGGAGTGCCTGGCGCGGGCGGTGCGCAACCGGGACTCCGGCACGCGGCGGGTCGTGCTCTCGACGCAGACGGTCGCCCACGGCTCGCACCGGCTCTACGAGCGGCTCGGGTTCACGCGCGAGTCCGGGCGCGACTGGTCGCCCGTCCCCGGCGTCGACCTGCTCTGCTACGCGCTGGACCTGTAGCTAGGCGGCCGCGCCGGACCGCCACCCGTCCGGCCACCGCAGCAGCCCCGACGTGACGGCCACGCCGAGCAGGAGCAGCACCCCGCCGCCCACCTCGGCCGTGTTCGGCACCTCGCCCTGCACCAGCCAGGCCGCCGTCATGCCGAACACCGGCACGAGCATGGTGAACGGCACCACCGCGCTCGCCCGGTGCCGTGCCAGCAGCGTGTTCCAGACGCCGTAACCCACCAGGCTCGCGAGCCACGCGGTGTAGAGGGTGGACAGCACGGCGGCCCACGTCGGGTGCGTCAGCGAGTGCCCGACGGCGGCTGGCCCGTCCAGCACGAGCGCGAGCGCGAACATCGGCACGGGGACGACCAGCGCCGACCACACCGTCATGGACAGGCCGGCCAGGGGCGTCGGCCGGGCGCCGGTCGCCTGCGTCACCGAGCCCAGCCGCCGGACGATCACGTTGCCCGTGGCCCACGACGCCGCGGCCGCGAGCGTGAGCAGGAACGCGACACCGGGCGTCGCGGCCGACCGGCCGAGCCCCACGATCACCAGCCCCACCGCGCCGAGCAGCACGCCCACGAGCTGCGGCGGCGTCGGGCGCTCGCGGAGGGCGACGCTCGCGAACAGGACCGTGAGGACCACCTGCGCCTGGAGCACGAGCGAGGCGAGGCCGGGCGGCATGCCGAGCCAGATCGCGGTGTACATGAGCGCGAACTGGCCGAGGCTGAGGAACAGCCCGACCACGAGCACGTCCTTCATCGGCACCGCGGGCCGCGGGACCAGGAAGATCGCGGGGACCAGCACCACCACGAAACGGATCGCGAGGAAGAGCACGGGCGGCACGTCGTCGACGCCGATGTCGATCGCGAGGAAGTTGGTGCCCCAGATGATCATGACGAGCACGGCGAGGAGCGAGTGGCGCAGGGGCATGGCGTCATGGTCGGTCGCGCCGACCTGGTGCGTCCATCGCGTATCACTGGCCGATTGTTCAGCGGCGCTGAACGGTGACCGGGCCGTGACTACGTACTTTCACCATCTTGTTCCACCGAGCGGGTGAAAAGTAGCGTCGCGGGCAACGGGAGACACATGTTCGCGAAGGAGCGACCGATGCGTACCACCAGACACCGCACCATCCGCAGCACGGTCACGGCGACCGCCGCCCTGACCCTGGTCCTGTCCGCCTCGCTCGTCGCCTCCGCGGCGACGCAGAAGGTGCCAGACGGCGGCTCCGCCCCGTCCGCGCCGGACACCGCACCCGCCGCCGTGGGCGCCCTGACCTGGTCGGACGAGTTCGACGGCGCCGCGGGCAGCGCCCCCAACCCGGCCAGCTGGAACCAGGAGACGGGCGGAGGCGGCTGGGGCAACAACGAGCTGCAGACGTACACGAGCTCGCGCGACAACTCGGCCCTCGACGGCAACGGGAACCTCGTCATCACGGCCCGCCAGGACGGGAACGGCGGGTACACGTCGGCGCGCCTGACCACCGCGGGCAAGGTGGAGCCCACCTACGGCCGCGTCGAGGCCCGGATCAAGATCCCCCGCGGCCAGGGCATCTGGCCCGCCTTCTGGATGCTCGGCGGCCAGATCGACTCCGGCGTCCCGTGGCCCGACTCCGGCGAGATCGACATCATGGAGAACGTGGGCTTCGAGCCGCACATGGTGCACGGCACCATCCACGGCCCCGGCTACTCCGGCGGCGCCGGGATCGGCGCCGCGTACACGCACCCGCAGGGCTGGTCCTTCGCCGACGACTTCCACACGTTCGCGGTGGACCGCGCGCCCGGCCGCATCACCTGGTCGGTCGACGGGAACGTCTACCAGACCCGCACCACGGCGGACACCGGCGGCAACCCGTGGGTCTTCGACCAGCCATTCTTCCTGCTGCTGAACGTCGCGGTGGGCGGCAACTGGCCCGGCTACCCCGACGGCACCACCCAGTTCCCCCAGCAGATGGTCGTCGACTACGTCCGGGTCTACGACCAGGGCTGACCCGCCCGGCACGTGTCAGACGTACAGGTCACAGGAGGGACCTGGGCGTCTGACACGTGGTGGCGGGCCCACGTCGTAGACTGGCGGGGCGCTCCGGCGCCCAGAAACCTACCCCGCACGCGAGGAACTACATGACCGCGCCCGCGTCCCAGGCACCCTCCCGCCCGACTCCCGCCGTTCCGAGACTGGACACGGTCGAGGCCGCCGCAGCCACCCCTGACGAGGTGCAGCCGTACGGCGAGCTCGGACTCAAGGAGGACGAGTACCAGCGCATCAAGGACATCCTGGGCCGCCGCCCCACCGCGGCCGAGCTCGCGATGTACTCCGTGATGTGGAGCGAGCACTGCTCGTACAAGTCGTCGAAGGTGCACCTGAGCAAGTTCGGCGAGAAGGTGACCGACGAGATGAAGGAGCACCTCCTCGTCGGCATCGGTGAGAACGCCGGCGTCGTCGACATCGGCGACGGCTGGGCCGTCACGTTCAAGGTCGAGTCGCACAACCACCCGTCGTTCGTCGAGCCCTACCAGGGCGCCGCGACGGGTGTGGGCGGCATCGTCCGCGACATCATCTCGATGGGCGCGCGCCCCGTGGCGGTCATGGACCAGCTCCGCTTCGGCGCCGTCGACCACCCCGACACCGCGCGCGTCGTGCACGGTGTCGTCTCGGGTGTGGGCGGCTACGGCAACTCCCTCGGCCTGCCGAACATCGGCGGCGAGCTCGTCTTCGACGGCTCCTACCAGGGCAACCCGCTGGTCAACGCGCTCTGCCTCGGCGTGCTGCGGCACGAGGACATCCACCTCGCCAACGCGACCGGCCTCGGCAACAAGGTCGTGCTGTTCGGCGCCCGCACGGGCGGCGACGGCATCGGCGGCGCCTCGATCCTCGCGTCCGAGACGTTCGAGGACGGCGTCCCCGCCAAGCGCCCGAGCGTCCAGGTGGGCGACCCCTTCATGGAGAAGGTGCTCATCGAGTGCTGCCTGGAGCTGTTCTCGGCCAAGGTCGTCGAGGGCATCCAGGACCTCGGCGCCGCGGGCATCTCCTGCGCCACCTCGGAGCTCGCCTCCAACGGTGACGGCGGCATGCACGTGGACCTCGACGACGTGCTGCTGCGCGACCCCACGCTGAACGCCGGCGAGATCCTCATGTCGGAGTCGCAGGAGCGCATGATGGCCGTCGTGCGGCCCGACCAGCTCGACGCGTTCCTCGCGATCACCGGCAAGTGGGAGGTCGAGACCGCCGTCATCGGCGAGGTCAACGACTCCGGCCGCCTCACGATCGACCACCACGGCCAGCGGATCGTGGACGTCGACCCCAGGACCGTGGCGCACGAGGGCCCCGTGTACGAGCGGCCCTACGCGCGTCCCGAGTGGCAGGACGGCCTCCAGGCCGACACGACGGCGGCCGCGGGCCTCGCCCGCCCGACGTCCGGCGAGGAGCTGCGGGAGACGGCGCTGCGGCTGCTGGCCTCGCCCAACCTCGCCTCCAAGGCGTGGGTCACCAACCAGTACGACCGCTTCGTCCAGGGCAACACGGCGCTCGCCCAGCCCGACGACGGCGGCGTCGTGCGCGTCGACGAGACCACGGGCCTCGGCGTCGCGCTCGCGACCGACGCGAACGGCCGGTACGGCAAGCTCGACCCGCGCGCGGGCGCGGCCCTGGCGCTCGCCGAGGCCTACCGGAACGTCGCGACGACCGGTGCCGCGCCGCTGGCCGTGACGGACTGCCTCAACTTCGGCTCGCCGGAGCACCCGGACTCGATGTGGCAGCTCGTCGAGGCGATCGAGGGCCTCGCGGACGCCTGCCAGGAGCTCGGGGTCCCGGTCACCGGCGGCAACGTCTCCCTCTACAACGGCACGGGCGAGCCGGGCCAGATCGACTCGTCGATCCACCCCACGCCCGTGGTCGGCGTGCTCGGCGTGCTCGACGACGTGAGCACCGCGCTCTCGTCCGGCTGGCGGACCGAGGGGCTCTCGCTCCTCCTGCTCGGCACCACGCGGGACGAGCTCGACGGTTCGGCCTGGGCCGACGTCGTGCACTCGCACCTCGGCGGCGTGCCCCCACGGGTGGACCTGGCCGCAGAGAAGGCCCTGGCCTCGGCGCTCGTCGAGGCCCGGAAGACCGGCCTCGCCGCCGCCGCGCACGACCTGTCCGAGGGCGGCCTCGTCCAGACGCTGGTCGAGGCCTCGCTGCGGTTCGGCGTCGGCGCCTCGGTGGCGCTGGAGGGCGTGACGGGCCGCGACAAGGTGGACCCGTTCGTGGCGCTGTTCTCGGAGTCGACGGGCCGCGTCGTCGTCGCCGTCGACCCGGAGCACGAGGGCGAGCTGACTCACCTGGCCGAGGACGCCGGCGTGCCGGTGCTCCGCCTGGGCACCACCGGCGGCGACGCCGTGGTGGTCGAGGGCCACTTCGAGCTCCCGCTCGACGAGGCCCGCGCGGCCCACGAGGGAACCCTCCCGCGTATCTTCGGCTGATCCGTGGAGCCTTGTCCGGCCGGTGGACCTGCCGGCTGGTCAAGGCTCTTCCGGGCAGCCGATAGGGTCCGGGGGTGCGATTTGTCCGTGGCCTCATCTCCCTCGTGCTCTGGATCATCGCGATCCCCCTGCTCCTCGTGGCGGTCGCCAGGGTGCTCCCGTTCGACAACGTGGTGCCCCTCCCCCAGCTCGTCGCGTTCACGCCGTGGGCCACGCTCGCGACGCTGCCGCTGCTGATCGTCGCGCTGTTCTCGCGCCGCTGGGTGCTGACCTCCCTGCTCGGGCTCTCGTTCGCGGGCTTCCTGTTCTGGATGGTGCCCTTCTTCCTGCCGCCCGAGTCGTCCACGGCGGCCGACCCGGACGACGCGGGCACGCTGCGGGTCATGACGGTGAACGCCCTGTACGGGCGGGCCGACGCCGAGACCGTGGTGGGGCTCGTGAAGTCCCAGAACGTCGAGGTGCTCTCGGTCCAGGAGCTCACGCCCGACTTCGAGCAGGCCCTCGCCGACGCCGGCCTCGACGAGCTGCTGGCGCACAGCTTCACCGTCCCCGCCGAGGACACCCCTGCGGGCAGCGGGCTCTGGTCGACCACCGAGCTGACCGACGTGGAGCAGATGAGCGGCACCACCTTCGCGATGCCGTCGGCGCTCGTCGACGTGGGCGGCACCGACGTCCGCGTCACCGTGGTGCACCCGTACCCGCCCATGCCGGAGGACGTCACCACCTGGCGCACCGAGCTCGTCGAGCTCACGGAGCAGGTCCACGGCGACAAGACGCCGCAGATCCTGGCCGGCGACTTCAACGCCGGTTACGACCACGCGACGTTCCGCGACCTGCTCGGCTCGCGCTTCCTGGACGCGACCCGCGAGTGGGGTGCGGGTCCGGCCGTGACCTGGCCGGAGGGCAGCCGGATCCCGGCGCTCTTCGCCCTGGACCACGTGGTGGTGGAGAAGGACATGCCGGTCTCCGACGTGGTGTCCATGCAGGTTCCCGGCACCGACCACCGGGCGCTGGTGGCGACCGTCGTCGTCGAATAGCACAGCGACACCGCGCGGGGAGCGCGGAACCGGCTTATGTTCGCAGTTGTGCCCACCCGTCAGATGCGCCTCGCGCCCGCCGCCACGGACGACGTGAGCGGTGCCCTCGCGGCTCTTCGCGCCGAGGTCGGCCTGCCCGCGATGTTCCCGCAGGACGTGCTCGAGGAGGCCCTCGCGGCCGCCGGGCGCGACGTCTCCGCCGGCCGGACCGACCGCCGCGACATCGCGTTCGTCACCATCGACCCACCCGGTTCGAAGGACCTGGACCAGGCGGTCCACGTGGAGCAGTCCGGCGAGGGCTACGTGGTGCACTACGCCATCGCGGACCTGGGGGCGTTCGTGGTCCCGGGCGGCGCGATCGACGCGGAGGTGCACCGGCGCGGCATGACCGTCTACGGGCCGGACGCCCGCACGCCGCTCCACCCGAAGGTCCTGTCCGAGGGCGCGGCGAGCCTGCTGCCCGAGGAGGACCGCCCGGCCGTGCTGTGGACGGTGACCCTCGACGAGCGCGGCATCATCAAGGGTGCCGCGCTGGAGCGCGCGTACGTGCGCAGCCGGGAACGGCTGACGTACGCCGAGGTGCAGTCGACCCTCGACGCGGGCACGGCGAGCGAGTCGCTGCAGCTCCTGGCGGACGTCGGTCGCCTGCGCCAGTCGCTGGAGCTCGCCCGCGGCGGCGTCTCGCTGTCCGTGCCCGAGCAGGAGGTGGAGCGACGCGAGGACGGCACCTACACGCTGTCGTTCCGGCGCAACCTCCCGGTCGAGGAGTGGAACGCGCAGATCTCGCTGCTCACGGGCATCGCCGCCGCGCACCTCATGCGCGAGGCGGGCGTGGGCATCCTGCGCACGCTCCCCGAGGCCGACCCGCGCGACCTGGCCCGGCTGCACCGCACCGCCCGCGCGCTCGGCATCGACTGGCCGGACGACCTCCCCTACGCGCGGCTCGTCCCCACGCTCGTCTCGCGCATCCCCGAGCACGCGGCGTTCCTCAACGAGGCGACCACGCTCTTCCGCGGGGCCGGCTACGTCGCGTTCGGCATGCCGGGGCCTGACGGCGCCGTCGTGCCGACGCCCGAGAACACCCGGCACGCCGCCATCGCCGCCGACTACGCGCACGTCACGGCGCCGCTGCGCCGCCTCGTGGACCGGTACGCGACCGAGGTCTGCCTCGCCGTCTCCGCCGGCGTCCCCGTGCCCCCGTGGGTGCTGGAGGCGCTGCCGGCCCTGCCCGCCGTCATGGCCGAGACCGGCCGCCGCGCCTCCTCGTTCGAGCGCGAGTGCGTGGACATCGTCGAGGCGTCGCTCCTCGCGGACCGCCTGGGCGAGGAGTTCGACGGCGTGGTGGTCGACGTCGACGAGCAGGACAAGGAGCTGCAGCGGGGCGAGGTCGTGCTGCGCGACCCGGCCGTGCGGGCGCGCGTGGTCGGTCCCGCGCTGCCCCTGGGCGACGAGGTGCGGGTCCAGCTCGCCGAGGCCGACGTGGCCGAGCGGCGCGTGACGTTCACGCTCGGCGGCCCCCTGGCCGGCCGGGCGGCGGACGCCACCGGTCGGGGGGAGCACCGCGCCGGAGGGGCGCCCGGTGCGCCGGGTGCGCCGGGTGCGCCGGGTGCGCCCGGTGCGCACGAACAGGGCGGGCGGCGCGCGGCCCTGCGCGCCTCGGCAGGCCCGAGCGGCCCGGCCGCCCCGACGCCGTTCGCGGCACCGGGCGACGGGGCAGGGCCCGCGCCCGAGGCGGCCGCGGAGCCCCGACAGGCGCCGCGTGCGCAGGCGGAGCCGCTCTTCTCTCCCGAGCCCCGCCTCTCGCCTGAGCCCCTCCTCTCGTCGGAGCCACTCCTCTCACCCGAGCCCATGCTCGCGCAGCGGCCGCTGCGCGAACCGCGACCGCTGCCCGAGTCGCAGCCCGGCCCCGCGCCCCAGCCCCGCCCCACGCCCCAGCCCCGCCCTACGCCCCAGCTCAGGTCGCGGGCGGAGCGCCGACGCTGGTCCGAGCCGGTGGTGGACACCGAGCCGTGGCAGCGGCCGGAGCCGAGCCCCAGCCCGCAGCCCCGCCCGGTCCCGCGGCCGACACCGCAGCCCCGCCCCGAGCCCGCACCACCGCAGCCGCCCGCCTTCCGGCCGACGGTGTCCGAGGTCCCCCGCCGGGTGCGGCGCGCGGACTACCCGCCGATCAGCCGGCCGGTCCGGCCCCAGGTCCGGGACGAGATGCCGCTGTCGGAACCCTGGCCGCGGCACGCGCCGACCGCCGGGCCGCTGTCGCAGCCCGTGCCGGCAGTGCGCACGGGCGGCCTGCCGCGCGTCGTGCAGGTCGCGAGCTTTCCCTCCGTGGCCTCGCGCGAGCTGCCGATGGTCGTGGCGGCGGACCTGCTCGCGGTCGAGGGTCCGGCGCCCGACGTGTACCGGTACTGAGGCGACGGTCGGCCATACTGACCCCATGACCCATGCTGTCCCTGGTGCCGCCTGGCGCGCAGGCGCAGGCGCCGTCGTCGTGCTCGGCGCGGCCCTGCTGACCGGTTGCGCGTCGTCGGACGGGGTGCAGGAGCTGGAGGCGCTGTTCGACGAGGAGCAGCAGGCCGACGACATCCTCCCCGACACGGTGCTCGACGACGTCGCCGTGGACGGCGGCACCACCCGCCGCCTGGGCGCGGACGACGACGCCACCTTCTACGCCGCACGGTCGAACGAGGGCGCCTCCACCTGTCTCGTCCTGGTCGACGACGCCGCCGGCGAGGGCGTGTCGAGCTGCACCATGACGCCCAACCCGACGGGTACCGAGGTGTCGAACGGCACGAGCAAGGCGATGTTCGTCGTGCCCGGCACCGACTTCACGAGCCTCGAGCAGACGGGCTGGACGCGGCTCGGCGACTTCCTGGCGGTGCGGTAGTGCCCCCGCGGCGCCGGACCGACCCGGCGGCGGGGCGCGCCGCCGTCGCCGTCTGGGCCCGGGGCGAGGCGGAGCGCCGGGACGTCACCATGGCCGTGCGGTTCACGCTGGAGGAGCTCGCCTCGGTCGCCCCGGGGAACTCCGTCGAGGTGCGCGTGCCGCCCGCGGGCGCGGTGCAGGCCGTGCCCGGCCCGCGGCACACGCGCGGCACCCCGCCGAACGTGGTCGAGACCGACCCGGAGACCTGGCTCGGCCTGGCCACGGGCACTCTCACCTGGGCGGACGTCGTCGCGGACGGGCGGGTGCGCGCCTCGGGCGACCGGTCCGACATCTCGCACCTGCTGCCGCTGACCGCCGGACGCCGGGCGGCGTCCGGGGCGGGCGGCGAGCCGGGGTCCCCGGCCGTACCCGGGTGAACCCTGCGCCGGCGGCGTGTATCGGGCGGCGATGTCGGTGGCAGCCGCTAGCCTCGGCGTCGATCTCGTGGCTCGGCCGCGGGCGGGTTCACCCGGTGCCGGGACCTCAGTTTTCCCGGCGGGTGCCCGACCGTAACCGCCGGTTCACGAGGCAGTGATTGGTTGGTGCCGCTCGTGCCGGACCGCCTGCGCAACTGATGCGCGCCCGGCCGCGGCGATGCCGCCGAGCACGTCGTCCAGCAGCAGTGCACTCCAGCCCGGCCCTCGGTCGGCTATTGCAGAAGGAGTCAGCGTGAGACCCAGCACGCTCCGGTCCCCGCGACCGCACCCCCGACCCCGTGGGAGAGCCGCCGTCGCCGTGGCACTGTCCGCGGCGCTCACCGTGCCCGCGACGGCGGCCGTCGCCGCGCCGGCGGCCACCGAGGACGGCCCGGACTCCGGGCACGTCGTCATCAGCGAGGCCTACCTCGTGGGCGGCAGTTCCGGCCAGCCGTACCGCAACAAGTTCGTGGAGCTGTACAACCCGACCGACCAGCCGGTCAGCGTCGACGGCTGGTCGGTCCAGTACAAGTCCGCGACGGGCGCGTCGTTCTCCGGGATCACCGCGCTCAGCGGCACCATCGCCGCCGGCGGCCACTACCTGGTGCAGGGCGCCTCGAACGCGGCCAACGGCGAGCCACTCCCCACGCCCGACGCCGTCGGCACCCTCAACCTGAGCGGCACGGCGGGCGTCATCGCGCTCGCGTCGCAGACCACCGCCGTCACGCCCGCCAAGGGCGCCGTGCCGGCCGCGGGTGCCACTGGCGTCGTCGACCTGCTCGGCTACGGCACCGCCGACACGTTCGAGACCGCCCAGGGCCCGGCCGGCCAGGGCACCGGCGTGGTCGGGTCGCTGGAGCGCACGGGCGACGCGGGCGACAACTCGGCGGACTTCGTGTTCGGCGCCGAGGTGACCCCCACCAACGGCGAGGGCTCGGAGCCCGAGCCCAGCCCCAGCCCGTCCGTGCCGACCGAGCCCGGCGAGGTCACCCCGATCGCCGAGATCCAGGGCACCGGTGACACCAGCCCGCTGGTGGGCGACACGGTGACGACGCAGGGCGTCGTCACCGCCGTCTACCCGACCGGTGGCTTCAACGGCCTCTACCTGCAGACCGCCGGCACCGGCGGCGGCGCGGACCCGACGCCCGGCGCGTCGGACGCCGTCTTCGTGTTCTCGACGGCGGCCGCGGCCGACCTCTCGGCGGGCGACCACGTGCAGGTCACCGGCGTCGTGTCGGAGTTCAACGGCCTCACGGAGCTCACGCCGTCGACGGGCGGCTGGACCGTCCTGGACGAGCCCGCCACCGTCGAGCCGACCGTGACCGCCTGGCCCGCCACCGCGGCCGGCCGCGAGGCGCTCGAGGGCATGCTGCTCGCGCCGCAGGGCGAGTTCACGGTGACGGACAACTACGACACCAACTACTACGGCACGGTCGGGCTGGCGGCGGGCGACAGCCCGCTGGTGCAGCCCACCACGGCGGGACGCCCTGGCTCGGCGGAGTACGACGCACAGGTCGCGGACAACGCGGCGCGCGCCGTGCTGCTCGACGACGGCTCGTCCACGAACTACAACTCGACCGCGAACAAGTCGAAGCCGCTGCCCTACCTGACCGGCGGCGCGCCGCTGCGGGTGGGCGCGGCCGTCACGTTCACGCGCCCGGTCGTCCTGGACTACCGGTTCGACGCGTGGGGCTTCCAGCCGACGTCGGCCCTGACGCCGGACGTCGCCGACGCCGTGCAGCCCGCGACCTTCGAGAACACCCGCGAGGACGCGCCCGCCGAGGTGGGCGGCGACCTGGAGGTCGCGACGTTCAACGTGCTGAACTACTTCACCACCACGGGCGACGAGCTCACGGGCTGCACGTACTACACCGACCGCGCTGGTGACCCCGTCACCGTCTCGGGCGGCTGCGACGCCCGCGGCGCGGCCGAGGAGGAGGACCTGCAGCGGCAGCAGACCAAGATCGTCGCGGCGATCTCGGCTCTCGGCGCGGACGTCGTCGCGCTGCTGGAGATCGAGAACACCGCCTCCCTGGGTGGTCCCCGCGACCAGGCCCTGAGCGACCTGGTGGACGCGCTGAACGCGGCGGAGGGCGCCGGCACGTGGGCCTACGTGGCCTCCCCGGCCGAGGTGCCCGAGGCCGAGGACGTCATCCGCAACGCCTTCATCTACCGGACCGCCACGGCGGAGCCGGTCGGTGGCTCGACGATCCTCGTCGGCGACGAGGCGTTCCAGAACGCCCGCCAGCCGCTGGCCCAGACGTTCCAGCCCGCGGACGGCGCCGCCGGCGCCGGCGACGACGTCGTGGTGATCGCCAACCACTTCAAGTCGAAGGGCTCGGCCGGGCCGTGGCCCGGCGACGCCGACCAGGGCGACGGCCAGGGCGCCTCCAACGAGTCCCGCACCCGCCAGGCGACGTCCCTCGTGGCGTTCGCCGAGGACCAGGCCGCCGCGGCCGGCACCGACAAGGTCCTGCTGGTCGGTGACTTCAACTCGTACGAGCTGGAGGACCCGATCGAGGTCCTCACCGAGGCCGGTTACACCGACCTCGGCCCCACCACGGGCGAGTACTCGTACAACTTCGACGGCATGGTCGGTTCGCTCGACCATGTGCTGGCCTCCCCGGCCGCGGCCGAGGCCGTGTCCGGCACGGACATCTGGAACATCAACGCGTACGAGCCGGTGGCGAACGAGTACAGCCGCTACAACTACAACGCGACGATCCTCTACGACGAGACGCCCTTCCGGTCGTCCGACCACGACCCGGTCCTGGTGGGCCTGGACCTGGGCGACACCACCACCGAGCCCGGCTCGGTGGACCTGGACCTCGTGGCCATCAACGACTTCCACGGTCGCATCGACGCCAACACGGTCAACTTCGCGGGCACCGTGGAGGAGCTGCGGGCGCAGAACCCCGAGGGCACGGCGTTCGTCTCGGCGGGCGACAACATCGGCGCCTCGCTGTTCGCGTCCGCGCTGCAGCAGGACCAGCCCACGATCGACGTGCTGAACGCGCTCGGCCTGAAGACCTCGGCCGTGGGCAACCACGAGTTCGACCAGGGCATGTCCGACCTCACCGGCCGCGTCACCGACGCCGCCGACTGGGACTACCTCGGCGCCAACGTCTACGACGAGGCGACGGGGGAGCCCGCCCTGCCCGAGTACCAGGTGGTCCCGGTGAATGGTGTCGACGTCGGCTTCGTCGGCGTGGTCACCGAGGAGACCCCCACGCTGGTCACGCCCTCGGGCATCGAGGGCCTCGAGTTCGGTGACCCGGTCGAGGCGCTGAACCGCGTCACCGACGAGCTGCTCGACGGCGACGCCGCGAACGGCGAGGCGGACGTGGTCGTGGCTCTCGCGCACGACGGCGCGAGCGCGGGCACGCCCGACGGCGCGACGCTGGAGGAGGAGGTCGCCGCGGGCGGTCCGTTCGCCGACCTGGTGCAGCAGACCGACCCGCGCGTCGCGGCCATCTTCACCGGCCACACGCACAAGCAGTACGCGTGGGACGCTCCGGTCCCGGGTGCGGCGGGGGAGACCCGGCCGATCATCCAGACCGGCAACTACGGCGAGTTCCTGGGGCACGTCTCCCTCACCGTGGACACGGAGACGTTCGACGTCACCGACTACACGGTCGAGAACGTGGCGCGCACGGCCACCCCGGCCGCCGAGCTGATCGAGACCTACCCGGCGGTCGCCGAGGTCGACTCGATCGTGGACGCCGCGCTGGCCGAGGCCGAGGAGATCGGCGCGCAGCCGATCGGCAAGGTGACGGCCGACGTGACCACGGCGTTCGCGGGCGGCTCGTACACCGACGGCGGCTACGCCGGCGGCAACCGGGACGACCGCGCGTCGGAGTCGGCCCTCGGCAACCTCGTGGCCAACTCCCTGCGCGACTCGCTCTCCGCGGACGAGCGGGGCGGCGCCGACATCGGCGTCGTGAACCCCGGTGGCCTGCGCAACGAGCTCTACTTCGGCGAGGACGGGATCATCACCTACGCCGAGGCCAACGCGGTGCTGCCGTTCGTCAACAACCTGTGGACGATCACGCTCACGGGCGCGCAGCTCGACACCCTGCTCGAGGAGCAGTGGCAGACGGACGCCAACGGCAACCGCCCGTCGCGCCCGTACCTGGCGCTGGGGCTGTCCGACAACGTGTCGTACACCACGACCACGGCCGACCCGAACGCGACGCCGGGCGACAACGTCTCGTCGATCACGATCGACGGCGTGCCGGTGGACCCCGCGGCGGAGTACCGCATCGCGACGTTCTCGTTCCTGATCTCGGGCGGGGACAACTTCCGGGCCTTCACCGAGGGCACGGACGGTCGCGACTCGGGTCTGGTGGACCGGGACGCCTGGATCACGTACCTCAAGGACTCGTCCCCCGTCACGCCGAGCTTCGCCCGCACCCGCACGGTCGCCGCGACCCTGCCGGGCACGGTCCAGGCCGGCACGGCGACGACGGTCGGCCTGTCCGGCCTGAACCTGACCTCGCTCGGCGCACCCCAGAACACGGGTGTCGAGACGTTCCTGGTCCCGTCGGGCGGCGCACCGGAGGACGGCGTCCCGCTCGGCACCGGCACGGTGACGAACGGCGCGACGTCGACGTCGGTCACCATCCCGGCGAACACCGCCGCCGGCCAGTACCAGCTCGTGGTGCGGGCGGCGCCGTCGGGCACCACGGCCCGGCTGCCGATCACCGTCGAGGCCGAGGAGCCCGAGGAGCCCCAGGCTCCCGCGTGGGTGCCGTGGAAGCTCTACTGGTGGGGTGACACCGTCACCTACGAGGGCAAGGTCTACGAGGCGACCCGGCCGACGATCCTCCAGATCCCGGGCTTCAAGAAGCACGGCCCCTGGAAGCTGATCGGCTGACCCGAGAAGGGCCGCACCGCCGGCCGGGTGTGCCGGGACCCACGTCCCGGCACACCCGGCCGGCGATCCGTCTTCCCGCCCGTCTTCCCGCCCTGGCCGGCGCTTTCGGCCCGTGCCGCCCGCGACGCGTACCCTGGGTGGCGTGAGTGAGACCCAGGCAGCCAGCGACTCCGCCGACGACGTGGAGGTGCGCGACGTCGTCGATCCGGCGACCGTGCGCCGCGCCCCGCGGTACAAGGCCTTCTTCCTGACCGGCGCGCTGGTCGGCGTCGTGCTCGGCCTGCTCCTGTCGTTCTACCTGGTCAGCTCGCCCTCGGCCGCCGGGCTGATGAAGCCTGGCGTCTACATCACGGTGCTGACCGCCTTCGTCACGATGGTGACCACCCTCCTGGCCGGCCTGTTCGCGGTGATCGCGGACCGCCGGAGCCTGCGCGGCCGCTGACGCGGAGGTCACATGCGAGGCCGGTCACGGAGATCCGGCCGCATGGGATACTCGGAACATGCCTCTGCGCGGAGATGGCCGACTCAACCACGACCTCATGCCCGGCGAGAAGGGCCCCCAGGACGCATGTGGCGTCTTCGGGGTCTGGGCACCCGGTGAGGAGGTCGCCAAGCTCGCGTACTTCGGTCTGTACGCCCTCCAGCACCGCGGACAGGAGTCCGCGGGCATCGCCACCAGCAACGGTGAGCAGATCCTCGTCTACAAGGACATGGGACTCGTCTCCCAGGTCTTCGACGAGACAGCCCTGAACGCCCTGACCGGCCACATCGCCGTCGGGCACTGCCGGTACTCCACCACCGGTGGAGTGACCTGGGAGAACGCCCAGCCGACGCTCGGCGCCACGGCGTCGGGCACGGTGGCCCTCGGCCACAACGGCAACCTGACCAACTCGGCCGAGCTCGTCAACCTCGTGGCCGAGCGCTACGGCGCCCAGCGCCGCGGCGAGCTCGCCCGCGGCAACACCACGGACACGGCCCTGATCACCGCGCTCTTCGCGGGCGACGCCGACCACACGCTGGAGGCCACGGCCCTCGAGGTGCTGCCGCGCCTCCGCGGGGCCTTCTCCCTGGTCTTCATGGACGAGAACACCCTGTACGCGGCGCGCGACCCGCAGGGCGTGCGCCCGCTGGTGCTCGGCCGCCTCGACCGCGGCTGGGTGGTCGCGAGCGAGACCCCGGCCCTCGACATCGTCGGCGCCTCCTACGTGCGCGACGTCGAGCCCGGCGAGCTGATCTGCATCGACGCCGACGGCATGCGCTCCGTGCGCTTCGCCCAGGCCGAGCGTGCGGCCTGCGTCTTCGAGTACGTGTACCTGGCCCGCCCGGACAACACGATCAACGGGCGCTCGGTGCACGCCGCGCGCGTCGAGATGGGCCGCACCCTGGCACGCGAGCACCCGGTCGACGCCGACCTCGTGATCCCGACGCCGGAGTCCGGCACCCCGGCGGCCGTCGGCTACGCCGCGGAGTCCGGCATCCCGTTCGGGCAGGGCCTCACCAAGAACGCCTACGTCGGCCGCACGTTCATCCAGCCTTCCGACACGCTGCGGCAACTCGGCATCCGCCTCAAGCTCAACCCGCTGCGCGAGGTCATCAAGGGCAAGCGCCTCGTGGTCGTGGACGACTCGATCGTGCGCGGCAACACCCAGCGCGCCCTGATCCGCATGCTGCGGGAGGCGGGCGCGGCCGAGGTGCACGTGCGCATCTCGTCGCCGCCGGTCAAGTGGCCCTGCTTCTACGGCATCGACTTCGCGTCGCGTGCGGAGCTCATCGCGAACGGCCTGGCGGTCGAGGAGATCGGCCAGTCGCTCGGCGCCGACAGCCTCGGCTACATCACCACCGAGGGCATGATCGCCGCGACCGAGCAGCCGAGCTCGCAGCTCTGCGCCGCCTGCTTCACGGGCAAGTACCCGATCGAGCTGCCCCCGGACGACCAGCTCGGCAAGCACCTCCTGGAGCAGGCGGAGCTGCCGCTCGGCCAGCCCGAGGACGGGCTCAAGCAGCTCACCGTGAGCACCGGCGGCTCGACCGCGCTCGACCACCCGTGACCCACGAACACCACCCGAACGACGCAGGAGCACCCGTGACTTCCGAAGGCCTGACGTACGCCGCCGCAGGCGTGGACACCGAGGCGGGCGACAAGGCCGTCGAGCTCATGAAGGACGCCGTGCGGCGCACGCAGGGCCCCGCCGTGCTCGGCGGCGTGGGCGGCTTCGCCGGCCTGTACGACCTGTCGGCCTTCAAGAGCTACCGCGCGCCGCTGCTGGCGACGTCCACGGACGGCGTCGGCACCAAGGTCGCGATCGCGCAGGCCATGGACAAGCACGACACGATCGGGTTCGACCTGGTCGGCATGGTCGTGGACGACATCGTCGTGATGGGGGCCAAGCCGCTCTTCATGACCGACTACATCGCCACGGGCAAGGTCGTGCCGGAGCGCATCGCGGACATCGTGCGCGGCATCGCCCAGGCCTGCGAGGTGGCCGACACGGCCCTGGTGGGCGGTGAGACGGCCGAGCACCCGGGCCTCCTGGAGCCGGACGAGTACGACGTCGCCGGCGCCGCCACGGGCATCGTGGAGGCCGACAAGGTGCTGGGCCCGGACCGGGTGCAGCCCGGCGACGTGCTCATCGCACTGGCCTCCAGCGGTCTGCACTCCAACGGGTACTCCCTGGTGCGAGCCGTGATCAAGCACGCCGGCTGGGAGCTGGACCGGCACGTGGACGACCTGGGGCGTGCCCTGGGCGAGGAGCTGCTGGAGCCCACGCGCGTCTACGCCTCGGACTGCCTGGCGCTGGCCGCCGACGAGGCGGCGCAGGTGCACGCGTTCACGCACGTGACGGGCGGCGGGCTCGCGGCCAACCTGGCGCGCGTGCTGCCCGCCGGGCTCGTGGCGACCGTCGACCGCGCGTCCTGGGACGTGCCGGCCGTGTTCCAGATGGTGCGCAGCCTCGGCGGCGTGCCGCGGCGCGACCTGGAGAACACGCTGAACCTCGGTGTCGGCATGGTGGCCGTGGTCGGCGCCGACGGCGCTGACGCGGCACTCGCGCGACTGTCCGCGCTGGGCGTGCCGGCATGGACGCTGGGCAGCGTGGAGACCCTGGATGCCTCGACGACGCAGGAAGACCTGGTCGCGGGGACGAAGGGTGTGTCCGGCGGCGCAGTCAGGCTCGTGAACGACTACCGCTGAGGCGGTGGCAGACCGGTCCGAGGACCAGGCCTGGGGGCCGGCGCAAACGCGCCGGCACCCTCAGCGCGTGTTGCCGTCCTGGTCCGCCCAGTCGGAGTACCTGTTGTCGTACTCCTCGTCCTCCGAGGAGTCCCACCGCGACTGTGTCGCAACATCCGTGCGGGACTCTCCGCTGAGCTCCTGCTCGAGGGCGTGATAATTGGTGTCCGGGCTGTAGTACTTCAGCTCGCGAGCAACCTTGGTCTGCTTAGCCTTCTGACGGCCGCGGCCCATGGCTCCGACCCCCCTCAACGTAGGAGCGGGGCGGCACCGTGCATGGACGTGCGGCCCCGTAGCGTTTCGTCTGTCCAGGTTCCAACGTTACATGCTGGTACGGCGTTTCTTCCAGTCCGTGGACGTGATTCGTCCCATCCGCCGATGTGACATTGGAGTCGTTCCGGCCCCTTGCGGAGTTGTTGCGAGCGACTCTCCGACCATTTCTTGACCGGTACTTGGTCTTTCTGAGCCCGAGGGCGCTCCGGGTGCGGCTCCGGACCCGGCCGCGCCGGGTGGGGCCGCCCGGGTGCACCGCGGGTCCCGTCCGGCACTTTGCCGAGTCCTGGCGGGCGTCCGGGCCTCGTCCGGACCTGTCCACGGGGTGGCCCGCGTGCCGCCCGGAGGAGCGGCGAAATGTCGGCGTCGGCGTGTCGCACGTGTCCCAGACTCGCCCGAAACGGGCGCGCGTGGCGAGTGGCGGAGAAAGTGAGGGAATAAACCCCGTCCCCAAGTCGCCTAAATCCCGTTTGCTGCTAACAATGGTGCAAGAGCGGGTGTCGTCAACCGCCTGGTACGGCCAGGCCGGCACCGTTCCGGAGGAGGTGCGGGGATGTCCATCCACGGAGAATCCGAGGTCCTGCTCACGCCTGCCGAGGTAGCGAGCTTGTTCCGTGTTGACCCCAAGACAGTAACGCGTTGGGCAAAAGCGGGAAAGCTCTCGTCGATCCGGACACTTGGCGGTCACCGCCGCTACAAGGAGTCCGAGGTTCGGGCGCTGCTCGGTGCGGCAGCGGACAGCTCGGGCGACACCGACAACTAGTCGGGCGTCGTTGACGGATTGGTCGGCAGGTAGGACGAAGGCGCGCCGGGTGCTGCCCCCCAGCTCAGCCCCGCGCGCGCCTGAGCACAGCAGTTACGACCACAGCGGTGCCGATGGCCACGAGCCCGATCGCGGCACCGATCACAACCTTGGCGTTGCGGGCCCGGCGCGGATCTTGCGCCGGGCCGTTCTTGTGCCCGCCGTTCTTGCTCCCGAAGGCCCCGGCGGCCATGGCGCCGGCGTCGCTCGCGGCCTGCTTGGCCTCGTGCGCGAGCCGTGACGCCTGGTATCCCGGGCTGAGGCGGGTGGTCAGCTCGTCGATGGACGCGGCGAGGTCGGCACGGGTGCGGAGCACCTCGGCCTCGAGCTCGTGGCTGCTGGGCGGTGTCGGAGTGCTCATCGCTGCATCCCCTCCTTGATCGACGTGATGTCGTCCTTGACGCGCTGGACGCTCTCGGGCGGGTTGGTGGCCTTCTTCAGGAGCTGGGCGCCCACGAGCGCCAGGATGATCACGACGAGGACCATGAAGCCGCCGATGGCGAGTGCCGACAACCAGAGCGGCCACACCGTGCCCAGTCCGTACACGGCGGCCAGGAGCAGCACGCCGACGGCGTACGCGAGGATCAGGAGCGCCACGACGAGCAGCCCGATGCCGATGCCGGACTTCTTGGCCTTCTCGGCGAGCTCGGCCTTGGCCAGCTCGATCTCGGCGCGGACGAGGCGTGAGGCCTGCTCGGAGACCTGCTCGACCAGCTTTCCCAGGGACAGCGGCTTCTCGGGTCCTGCCGTGCTCTCCGGGCCGCTCCCTGCTGTTCCCGCCTGGCCGTCGATCTTCACGTCGTCGATCATCTGCCCTCCCGTGCCGCCGGATTCGGCCTGCGCCGCTGAAGACAACTCAACAGGCCAAGAGCTCATGGGGCAATTCCTGGCGCGGCGTGGCTTCCAGTAAAAGGCATGGAGGGGATCACTCGCCAATGCGCAATTGCTGGAAGGAATTGCCTCGGGCCGGCCGCCGCGCGCTGTTCGCCGGCGTTGGCTTAAGGGACCTGGGGAATCTTCACGCAGGACGTCGAGATCGCCCCGGGGCGATCAGAGAGCCGCTGCGAAGATGCCCGCGGTCACCAGCCAGATCGCGTAGGCGGCGGCTGCCACGGCGATCATGATCCCGCTCTTCGCGCCCGTCGAGAGACTGCTCCCCGCGATCCTGAAGTTGACGATGACCGCGAGCACCGCGACCAGTGCACCCAGGAGCCCACCGAACGCGACGAGCAAGATCGGCAGCATGCCGATCACGCGGACGACGACAGGAGCGGGCTCGACCGCGAGATACGTCTCGCCGTTAACCTCGACGGGCGGCACTGACGCGAACAGGGCGGTGCGTCCGAGCGTCGCGACAACAGGGTCGCCGTCCGTGCCCTGCAGGGTGAAGGCCCGCTTGCCGGCGCTCGGTGCCTTGCTGCCGTCGACGGTCAGGTAGCTGCGCCCCCACCAGATGTCCGGAACGAGCGCGATCTGTCCGGTGGTGCCGGGAATGGTGAGTGCGTGGGAAGCCATGGGCGGGAAACTACCAGGGCGTTCCTGCCCAACCTGCCGCGCACGGTTTCATCCCGGCCAGAGTGCTCGGGGCCGACGGTGCGTGTGGCTCGGTGTTCCCCGGACAACCACTAACCGGCCCACTAACCGTGAGCCCTGCTCACGCGGGTCTGTGACCTCAACATGCTCCTGCTTCGGGGTTCCTGTTCCTCTTGACTCCCGGGTGCCCGCCGGAGGCGCTGGAGGACGCTTATGGGCGTGGGGGTTCACGTCCCACTCCGGACACACCTTGGCCCCTTTGCCTGGCCGGTCAGGACTCGAGGGCGTACCCGACCAAGACGGCGGCGGCGACCTCGACCGCGCCCGGCGCGAGGTCGTCGGTCGAGATCCCACCGCCACCACCGTGGCCCCGGGTCATCTCGCCCATCTCGGGGTTCAGGTCCTGGATGTGGACCACGTTGCCGAGCTTCACCCCGGCAGCGTCGGCGTACACCTCGGCCTTGCGTCGGGCCGCCGCTACCGCTTCGCGGCGGGCCTGATCACGCATCGTCGGCTTGTCGAGCACGTCGAAGGTGACGCTGTCGACATGCTCGGCGCCAGCCGCCACGATCGCGGTGACGAGCCGCTGGACGGCTTCGATCTCCCGGGTCTGGATCGCATACTCGACCCGGCACCGGAACCCGAGGAGCTTCCGCGACTCGCCGTACCCGTCGTACGCCGACTTGATGGAGAGCCGCGAAGAGGAGACGGCACTGTCCGGGATGCCGTGCGCCCGGATCACCTCACGGACGCGGGTGACGGCCGTGCTCGCGTCGGCGAACGCCGCATCGGCCTCCGCCTGGACCACGTCGACCGCGACGGCGATCTGCGCGATCTCGGGCTCGGCACGGACCACACCCGTGCCGTGGACGCTCAGACCCCAGGGCTGATCGATTTTCTGATGCATCCGCACATTCAACCGCAGGTCACAGGCGCACGGCGCCTGGTTGGACGAGCAAGGCGCAGGAGATGAGGCGACACGTGAGCACGAGGCGTCGTTGCATGGAGGCGCGCGCCGCGCGCCGAACGGCGCGCCTTGATTCTGACGAGCCTTCGGACGGAGGAGGTTCGTGCCCTGCGGTGGGATCACGTCGACCTGGACGGCGACCCTGAGGTGATTCGGCCGGTGCCACCGAGTGCCACGGTCTGGCGGTCGGTCCGGCAGGGCGATGACACCAAGGGATCGATCCGAAGGAATGGACTCCGCGCGACCTGCGGCACTCGTGCATCTCGGTGCTGTCGGCGTCGGGCGTGCCGATCGAAGAGATTGCCCGCGTCGCTGGGCACAGTGGGACGGCTGTGACGGAACTGGTGTACCGCCACGAACTGCGGCCGGTGATTCAGACGGCGGCGACGGCCATGGATCGCATCTTCGCGGCGGAGGAGTTCGCGGCAGGCTGGTACATGGAACCGCTCTTCGGTGCGAACGAACTGGGCGGCCGTGAAGTTGGGTGAGTGGCGCTGTTCGCTAACTGATTGGCTAACCGGTCATCCCGGTTGATCGATCGGTGGAAATGAAGAACCCCCGGACCGTGATGGTTCCGGGGGTTTTTCGCTGTGGCTCCGACCGGCGTCGATCCGGTGACCTTTCGATTTTCAGTCGAACGCTCTACCAACTGAGCTACAGAGCCCTAGCGCGAACGCCCGGACAGTCGAGACCGACAATCCGGGCGCCTCTCGCGCGACCCTGACGGGACTTGAACCCGCGACCTCCGCCGTGACAGGGCGGCGCGCTAACCAACTGCGCTACAGGGCCATGATCGCTACCCGCGATCGGGGGGCTTGTTTCGAGCCGTGAGTACCCTAACCCACCGCGGGCCAGAACCTGAAATCAGATTCGGGCACCAGGTGGATGACCTGCCTCACAGCCGACGAAACCCGGCTCTCGCGAGCCGTTCCGTACCCCCAACGGGATTCGAACCCGTGCTACCGCCGTGAAAGGGCGGGGTCCTAGGCCGCTAGACGATGGGGGCCAAGACCGGGCAAGTCTACAGGCGGTCGGCTGCTCCGCCGCACGTCGGGAGTCGCGTCCGGGACGTGTCGCGTGTCAGGGATGATGGGTGCGTGGTGGAGATGACGCGGGAGGACTTCGAGACGGCCGTCAGCGAGGGGCTGGACCTCGTGCCGCCCGACCTCGCGGCGCAGATGGACAACGTGGTGGTGCTCGTCGAGGACGACGCGCCCGCGGACGACCCCGAGCTCCTGGGGCTCTACGAGGGCGTTCCGCTCACGGAGCGCGACCACATGTGGGCCGCGGGTGCGCTGCCGGACCGCATCACCATCTTCCGGAACCCGACCCTCGCGGTCTGCGACACGCGCGAGGACGTCGTCGAGGAGGTCGCGGTGACCGTGGTCCACGAGATCGCCCACCACTTCGGGATCGACGACGACCGCCTGCACGAGCTCGGCTGGGACTGAGCAGGAACCGACGGGCCGGACGGGCCCAGGCACGACAGAGCCCCGGGTCGCGAAGCGAGGCTTCGCGACCCGGGGCTCGTGATCGCCCGGTGCGGACCGGGCGGAGGCGTACGGGTCAGTACTTCGTGCCGTACTCCCAGTGCCAGGCTTCCGGCTTGCTGCCGCCGGCCTGGGCCCAGCCCGGGTGCTTCCAGCCGAACTTCCCGGCGTGGGCGACCATCCAGGCGTGCTCGGCGCTGCCGAACGACTCGATGCCACCGGACAGGTCCACGGCCTGGCCCAGTCCGTGGTTCGACGTGCCGGGCACGGCGGCCAGGGCACCCCGCGAGGCGGCGACCGACACCTGCTCCCCGTAGGAGCGGTAGCCGTCGGTCAGGTCCAGGCTCCGGCCGAACTTGGCGCGGAACGCGCGGTTCAGGTCCTCGAGCGCCACCGCCGCGTCGCACCGCAGCTTCTCGCCCGAGGCGAAGCTCAGCCCGCAGAGCACGCTCGACGGGATCCGGCCGTTGCCGTAGCTCTTGGCTGCCTTGGCCATCTGCTTGGCGCGCGCCGCAGCCTTCTCCCGGGCCACCTCGGCCTTGCGCTCGGCCTTGCGTTCCGCGCGGGCCTCGCGCCGCTCCTCGGCGGCCTTCTTCGCGGCGGCGATCTCCTCGGGCGTGGGGCCCGGGTCGACCGACACGACGGCGTCGCCGTCGGTCGTGGTGATGAGCCGCTGGAGCGACGTGGTCACCTTCTCGATCCGGTCGGCCGACGGCGCTGCCGCGGCCGCGGCCTTCGCGGCGGCCTTGGCGTCCTCGGCATCGGCGGACTTCTCCGCCTGCTCGGACTCCTTCGCCGCCGCGGTGGTCACGACCGAGTCGGCGAGCGGGGTGTCGAGGATCGCGATGCTCTCGGTCTCCTGCCCACCGAGCGGGGTGACGTCCGCTGCCGCCACGGACAGGTTCGTCGGCGCGGTGGCGTCCGCCACGGACTCCCGGGCGGCATCGGCGGTGGCCCCGCTCGCCTCGGCGGCCGACGCGTCGGCCGCGCGCTCGGCGAGCGACGCGCGCTCGGTGCTCCGGGAGGCGGCCGCGTTCTGTCGCAGCCCGTTGGCGGTGGTGGCGGCGTCGTGGGCCCGGTCCAGCATGGTCCGCAGCTCCTTGGTGGCCGCCTGGAGCTTCTTGCGGTCCTTGACCGTGAGGTCGCCCTCGCGGGTCACGTAGTCGGCGTCCGACAGGACGGCGTCCGCCTTCTCGGCGGCGGACCGCACCTCGGGGTCGGTCACGACGGCGCTGGTGATGGCGACCGCCGCGGGCTGTACGACCGGCTCGGCGGCCGTCGTGGAACCGTTCGCGGCGGTGTCGTCACTCCCGGTGAAGCTGACCGCCGCGGTGGTGGTCAGGGCGACCGTGGTGAGCGCTGCCGCGACCGCGAAGGACGAGCGGCGCAGCATCCGGCCGGATCGTGCGCTGTGTCCCGCGGCGGGGACGGCGGCGTGGGCACCCTGGGCGCCCGGCCGTCGCGTACGACGGGGGACGAGGGTGTGGTCTCCGGGCCTCAAGGGCACTCCATGGGCTCGGGGGCAGGGGCAAGGCACACGGTGCGGTGCGCGACGGGGTTCGGCGTCTGGGGCACGCTGGCTTCCGTTCTGCGGCTGGGCACGGGCGACACCGTGAGGGGCGTTTCCCTCGGGGGGACGGCGAAGAGATGCTCCGGCTGCGGACAGGCCACGGCGCGCGACGGAGCCGCGCGAGACATGGCGGTCGCCGCGAGGAACCCGGCTCGAAGGCCCAGGGGGTGGGTTCTTCGCGGCGACGTTTAATATTGAACGACCGTCCAGGAGTTGCGTAACCCCCTGACTGGAGGTATGGCTCACAAAACCCGGGCAGAGAACGTGCCCCAGCCGTGAAGGCTGGACAACCCGGGGTGTGCGCGCTCACATTGAGGCGTTCGAGGCCATGTATCAGACTTCGGGCATGGCCCATCACGATCAGGCCGCGAACGGATCCGTGCCCACCCCCGCCGGACAACCCGTGACCGTGTCCATCCACCGCATCGTCCACCCCGACCACGTCCCCGAGGTCACCCGCTGGGTGCAGTCGGGTGTCAACCTCGCCAACCGCTGGGACGGGTTCCTCGGATCGGGCTGGATCCGCGCCGCGGAGGGGTCCCGCGACTGGCACATGCTCTACCGGTTCGCCGACGCCGAGCGGCTCGCCGCCTGGGAGCAGTCCGCCGAGCGCCGGGACTGGCTCGCGCAGGGCACCGGGCTCGTCGAGGAGCTGCGCTACCAGCAGCGGACGGGCATCGAGGGCTGGTTCGAGGACCCGACGCGGGTGGACGAGCCGGCCGACGTCGCCGCCGGCGTCGTACCGCCGCGGTGGAAGCAGGCCACCAGCATCTGGCTCGGGTTCTTTCCCGTGAACCTGCTGTTCACGGCCCTGTTCACCTACCTCGTGCCCGGGTGGGGCGACGTGCACCTGGTGCTCAAGGTGCTGATCTCGACGCTGATCCTGACGCCGATCATGGCGTACTGGGTGCTGCCCTGGGTGACCCGCCGGCTCCACGGCTGGCTGCACAGCACCTGATCCGTGTCAGGCGGTTACGCGCGGCCGAGCGCCAGCCGCCGGACCGGGGCGTGGCCGCGGCGGCGCAGCCGGATCCCGCCCCGGCCCGGCACGGGCAGGACGCCGGCCTGGTCGGCCCGGCCCGCGAGCCAGCCCGCGAGGCGCTCGGGCCGGTCGGTGATCACGCCGTCGACGCCGATCCCGGAGTCGGCGGTCACGAGCGTGGTCCACGCCTCCGGGTCGTTCGCCGTCCAGGACATGACCCGCAGGCCCGCGGCGTGCAGGCGGGACACCAGCCGCGGGCTGCCCGCGATCGTGGCGACCGACGGGTTGCAGGCCACGACGTTCAGGCGCTCGCACAGGCGCAGCAGCCCGGGCGGGTCGAACGAGACGAGCAGTCCGCCCGGCAGGTGCGGCGCGACGTCGCGCACCGTCGCCACGGTGCCCGGCCAGAAGCTCTGCACCAGGGCCCGGCGATCGAACCCGGTGGCGTCGATGGTCGCCACGACCCGCTCGACCTGTTCCGCGTTCCAGGCGCCCTTGAGCTCCAGCAGCAGGTCCGTGCCCGGGTGGCGGGCGAGCACGGCGATGACGTCGTCGAGCGTGGGGACGCGCTGGCCCGAGAACGCGGGTGCGAAGTAGCCCCCGGCGTCGAGCGCGAGCACCTCCCGCGCGGTGAGGGCGGAGACCTTGCCCGTGCCGTCGGTGGTGGCGTCGACCGTCTCGTCGTGGATCACCGCGCCCACACCGTCGGCGGTGGGCTGGAGATCGATCTCGACCTGGTCGACGCCCGCGTGACAGGCGGCCTCGATGGCGGCGAGGGTGTTCTGCGGCGCCACCGCGGAGTACCCACGGTGGGCGATGACTGCGGGACGAGCGGCCATGCTGACCTCCGGATCTGCGGCTCTGCTCGCCACGGTAGCCGCTGGCGGAGGCCTGCCCGGCGCCGTCGGGGGAATTCGAGGAGAGTTCCAGGAGCGTTCACCGCCCGGCCCCGGGGGCGCCGCGTCGGTCACCCCGGCGAAACCCGCCGGATGCGCGGATTCCCAGGGCCGGGTGGTTTCATGTGCGCCATGGTCCGTCCCGCACCGCTCGCCGTCGCCACCGCGACGCTGCTCCTTCTTCTCACCGGCTGCTCCGCGGACGGCGCCGACGGCGCCGGCCCGGAGGTCGACGGCGGGGCGAGCGTGACGCCGTCCGGCAGCGCGAGTGCGACCACGAGCTCCGACCCGGACGCGCCCCTGGACGCGAACGAGGCCTGCGCCGCCATGTACGTGACGGGCGACAAGACGCTCGAGGAGCGCATCGGCATCGCGCTCGTGGGCGCGAGCGACGGGCTCGACGCCGCGTCGGCCGACCAGATGCACGCGATGTCGCTGGAGCTCGGGCGGCTCGAGGAGCGCGTGCCCGAGGAGTTCCAGGGCCCGGTCGAGAAGATGCGGGTCCCGTTCCTCCAGCTCCAGAAGGCGCTCGACGCCGGCACGCAGGACCAGACCGAGCTCGACGTCGCCTCGACGGTCGAGGGGCTCAAGGAGTACGAGAAGCTCTGCTGACCGGCTCGAAGATGCCCTGGCCCGGCGTGAGCACGCCGCGGGGGTCGTAGCGGTCCTTGGCGCGCAGGACCGCGGGCCAGCGGTCGCCGTAGTGGGTGCACCAGTCGGCCGGCGTCAGGCGCAGGGCGTTGACGGGGTACTGGGTGCCTCCGGCGGCGAGGACGCGGGCGTACAGCGCGTCGTTGTCGGCGATCAGGCGCTCGGCCTCGGCGTCGTCCGGCGGGCTCACCGCGCGCAGCAGCGCGAGGAGGAAGAAGACCTCGCCGTCCGGGACCCGCACCTGCGGCCGGGTGAGGAGCGACCGCCGGGCCGGGTAGAGCAGGGCCACCCCGCCCGCGTCGGCCGGGGTGAGCGTGGTCAGGAGCTCCGTGACGATCTCGTCGGTGGCCGCGTCCGGGAGGAACGCGTTGAGCCACGGTCCGGGCAGGCGGAGCGCCTCGATCTGCTCCACGGTCTCGTAGATCCGGTTCAGCCACTCGAAGTACGGGACGTCCGCGACGTCGATGCCGGCGGGGTCGATGCCGGCCAGCAGGGCCGCGTCGTCGGGCGGCTCCGTGGTGTACCAGGCGCCGCCCTCCAGGACGAAGGCGAAGCCGTCGTCGTCCGTGGGGACGAGCTGACCCTCCAGGTAGTCGAAGCGGCCGTCGGCCAGGACGGTCCGCTGCGCCGCCGTCAGGTCGGTGATCCGGGGGTAGGTCAGCGTGTAGACGCGCGCCATGGCAGGTGCGGTCTCCAGGCGCACCGTGGCGCGCACGATGACGGCGAACTGGCCCAGCCCGCCGAGCACGGCCTCGAAGAGCTCGGGCTCGCGGTCCGCGGAGCAGGTGACCAGGCGCCCGTCGCCCGTGACCACCTGGAGCTCGACCGTGTTGTCCACGAGCATCCCGTAGTGCTGCGAGGCACCGCCGATCCCGCCGACGCAGAGCGTCCCGCCCACCGAGAGGCCCAGGTAGTCGGTGCTCACCGGGGGTGCGACGCCGACGGCGAGCGTGGCGCGGACCAGGTCGAGCCACTGGACCCCGGCGTCGACGACCGCCCGGTCGGGCGTGATCTCGTGGATCGTGGCCAGGGTGCGCGAGTCGATCACGACACCGCAGTCGGCCTGCGCCTGGCCGAACGTCGAGTGGCCCTGGCCGCGCACGGCGACGACGAGCCCGTGCTCGTCGGCGAACCGGACCAGGGTCACGACGTCGTCGACCGAACCCGGCCGGAGCACGGCCCGGGGGCGGTGGTGCGTCAGGTGCCCGTAGTCGGTGGCGGCCTCCGTCAGGGCGTCCTCGTCGGTGACGAGCTCGCCGTCCAGGTGGGGGAGCTGAATCGCGGTGGAGTTCTCCGGGAGGCTGTTCAGCCACCGGGAGTCGACCGGGTCGAATGCGACCACGGCGGCGCCTGCCAGGAAGGTTCGACGGTCGAGCTGTGCCATGTGGGCCCCTCGGCGTTCGGGTGGGCGACTACGGTACAGGTCAGGGTAGGCGCGGCGTAAGAGCGTTCGCGGGAGGTGTGCGGGCGAGAGTTTTCGCGTGGCGGAGGCGTATCACCGGAAACTACTGCCGCCGGACGCCGCCTGGTGCTACCGCCTCAGGAGCAGCGACCGGCGTGGATCGCCCTCGCGCGGGGGACGTCCCAGGTGGTCGAGTAGCCGTAGCCGCCGGGGCTGCGCGTGGTCGCTCCCAGGTACAGGTGGGCGTACGCCTCGGTGACGTGCTCGTGCACAGGCTTCCCGGTCGAGGGGCGGACGGCGCCCGGAGCTCCGGCGACGGGCGGCCGGGTGGTGCCGCAGCGCTGCTCGATCTCCGCGTGCGCGATCTCGTGGCGGGCCTGGTTCAGCAGATACCTGCGGAACCAGTTGTTCCCGCTGCCGGCCACCGACATGTCGTCGGCGCCGTTGCCGAGCCGGATCAGCCCCTTGCCGGGAGCCAGGGAGCCGCCCGGCGTGTAGCTCCCCGTGAGCAGCGCCCTGGTCGCGGTGACATAGCCGCGCCGGCCGCCCTCGTCCGCCGCCGCGAGCTGGAGGACGACCCCGTACCGGGCGGCGAGCTGCCGGGCGGCGTCGGCGTGCGCGCGTCCCGCGGAGCCGGCGGGACCGCCGGCCACGGGTGGGCGCCGGGTGGCCAGGATCAGTCCCGTGGCGCCCTCGACGTAGACAGCCTGCGCGTCGGAGGTGACGGCCCGGCACAGCCTGGTCCCCGCGGGCCGGGTCCGGCCGGCGGACGAGCCGTCCGGCGCGCGCGTGGTCGGCGACTTGATCCAGACGTGGACGCCGTGGCCGCCGTCGGGCAGCGAGCACCGAGCGGCCGCTGCTGCCGGCGTCGGTGCGACGCCCGCCAGCAGGAGGGCCAGCGCGGTGAGAATCCGGGCCACGTTGCGCATGATGCCGTCCGCCTCGATGCTACGTAGCCGCTGGGCGGACCGCAGGGCGGGAGTCCGGAGGAGGACGAGTGCGCAGGTGAGAGAGGTGGGCCCCCCGGGGATCGAACCCGGAACCCGCGGATTAAAAGTCCGCTGCTCTGCCAGTTGAGCTAGAGGCCCGCGTGCCCGGCGACCGGGCGGCGCGAGTAGAAAGCCTACCGGTCAGCCCGAGGTTGGTGGTGCGGCCCTCCGAGCGGGGCACCCTACGTCTTCTCTCGGCGGCTGTCACACGCTGTCCCACCCAGTGGGAGATATCGGGTTAAATGCGTCTCACGCTTGCGGTGAGAGGGAGGGCTTGGTTCGGTGGTCGGGACCACGAGAACCAACTTGAGGAGCTCATCGTGCTCACCGTGACTGACAACGCTCGTACCGCCGTCCAGGACCTTGCTCAGCAGGCCGGAGTGCCGGTCGAGGGCGGGCTGCGCATCGCGCAGGCCTCCGACCAGCCGGGGAACTTCGAGCTCGCGCTGGTTCCGGCCCCGCAGCCCGACGACCAGGTCGTCGACGCCTCGGGTTCCACCAACGTGTTCGTCGAGGCGCAGGCCGCACCTGCCCTGGACACGCTGACCCTGGACGCCGACCCGCGCGCCGAGGGTCCGGGATTCGTGCTCACGCCCACGGCGTGACCTTCCGGCGCCCCCGAGCGGGGCGTCGAACGTCGAAGGCCCCCGGGCCGACCACCTGCCAGGTGGTCGGCCCGGGGGCCTTCGTCATGCGGTCAGAGCGCGACGCCGAGGATCCACGACCCGCCGAGCACCAGCGCACCGAGGGTGACGAGCAGAAACAGCGTCACCCAGAAGAGTCCGCCGACACCGGTCAGGCGGGCGAGCATGTCGGCGTCGGACGTCCGGGCCTGTCCGCGGGAGCGCTGCACCTGGAGCTCGAACACCGGGCGCACCGCGCCGAGCAGCAGGAACCAGGTCACGGCGTAGGCCACGGCGCTCTGCACCTCGGGCGCCAGGAACCACGTGACGAACACGAGGGCGGTACCGCTCACGAGGATGGACCACAGGCCGAACCAGTTGCGGATCTGCAGGAGCAGCAGCGCGAGCAGGGCCACGAGCAGCCACAGCAGGCCCACGGCGTAGCCGAGCTTGAGCAGCCAGGCGGCCCCGAGCCCGATCAGGCCCGGGCCCACGTAGCCTGCGAACGCCGTGATGACCATGCCCGGTCCGCGGGGCTTGCCGCGCGACACGGTGAGGCCGGAGGTGTCGGAGTGCAGCCGGATGCCCTCGAGCTTGCGGCCCGTCAGCAGGGCGCCCAGCCCGTGCGACGCCTCGTGCGCGATGGTGATCACGTGCCGCGCGAGGTGCCACAGGGGCCGGAAGAAGACGACGACCAGCGCGATCGCCGCCATGGCCAGGACCATCAGGTCGGCCGGCGGGTCGACCGGGGTGACCGCGTTCGTCCAGATGGTGCCGAGCACGTCGCCGATGGCGGCGAACGGTCCGGCGGAGCTGGTCGTTGCGGAATTCATGCGCCACATAGAACCACACCGAACGTGACGTGCGCCGCAGTCAGGCGTCGGCGAACGTGCGAGAATGTTGGGTCGTGGGCGGCATCGGCCGCCCGACGTCGTGGCCCCGGCCCGGGTGAGCAACCCGCCCGCCGGTGTGAGAGCACGGCGGACCACCGGCGCGGTATGCGCCGCCACCGAGCCCGAGAGGCCCAACTCCTTTGACTACCTTTGCCGACCTCGGTCTGCCCGCACCCGTGGTGCAGGTTCTGACGGACCGCGGCATCACCTCGCCGTTCCCCATCCAGACGGCGTCCCTGCCGGACTCCCTCGCCGGTCGCGACGTGCTCGGCCGCGGCCGCACCGGTTCCGGCAAGACCCTCGCGTTCGCGCTGCCCGTCGTGACGCGCCTCGCGGTGTCCGGCGCCCGCTCCGCCGCGTCGGGCCAGCCGCGCCGCGCCGCCGGCCGGCCCCGTGCGCTGATCCTGGCCCCGACGCGTGAGCTCGCCAACCAGATCGACGAGTCGGTCGCGCCGCTGGCGCACGCCCTCGGCCTGAAGACCACCACGATCTTCGGCGGCGTGGCGCAGTCGCGCCAGGTCACCGCGCTGAACGCGGGCGTCGACATCGTCATCGCCTGCCCCGGCCGCCTCGAGGACCTCCTCGGCCAGCGCCACCTCACGCTCGACGACGTCGAGATCACCGTGCTCGACGAGGCCGACCACATGGCCGACCTCGGCTTCCTGCCCGGCGTGAAGCGGATCCTCGACAAGACGGCCGCGCGCACGCAGCGCCTGCTGTTCTCGGCCACGCTCGACAACGGCGTGGACGTGCTGGTCAAGCGGTACCTGCACCAGCCGGTCACGCACTCCGTGGACGACGCCGCGGCGCCGCCGCCGCAGATGACGCACCACATCCTCGCCGTGGCCGACAAGGACGCGAAGAAGAACGTGGTGCAGCAGCTCGCGCAGGGCACCGGCCGCCGGGTCCTGTTCACGCGCACCAAGCACCAGGCCAAGAAGCTCGCCAAGCAGCTCACCGCGGCCGGCGTGCCGGCCGTCGACCTGCACGGGAACCTCGGCCAGGGCGCGCGCGAGCGCAACCTCGCCGCGTTCTCGTCCGGCGAGGTGAAGGTGCTGGTCGCGACCGACATCGCCGCCCGTGGCATCCACGTCGACGACGTCGAGCTCGTGGTGCACGTGGACCCGCCCGCCGAGCACAAGGCGTACCTGCACCGCTCCGGCCGCACCGCGCGTGCCGGTTCCGGCGGCGACGTCGTGACCCTCATGCTCCCCGAGGAGCGCGGCGACGTGCGCGACCTGACCCGCAAGGCGAAGATCACCGCCCGCCCGCAGGACGTCGCCCCCGGCGACGCCACCGTGACCAGTCTGGTCGGCGAGGTCGCGCCGTACGTGGAGTACGTGCCGCCGGCCCCGCAGCAGCCCGTCCGCCAGGGCCAGCCCCGGCGACAGGGCGGCCGCGGCAGGTCCGGTCAGGGCGGATCCGGCCAGGGCGGCGCCCAGGGCGGGCGCCAGGGCTCCGGCCAGGGCGCGCAGGGCGGCGGTCGCCAGGGCCAGTCGCGCGGTCAGGGCAGCGGCGGCACCGGCCAGGCGTCGGGGCAGCGCGGAGGCGGGCGTCCGGCGTCGGGCGGCGGGCGCACCGCCGCCGACCACTTCCCGCGGCCGGACGGCGCAGGCGCACCCCGCCGTCGCCGCCGGGGCGGCCGCGGCCGCGGCGCGGGCAACCCGAACGCGTCCGCCGCCAGCTGACGGCACCACAGCATGACTCGTGAGGCCTTCCGACCGGATCACCGGTCGGAAGGCCTTACGTGTTTGTCACCGCCGGAACACCGGCGGCGAGCGGGAAGTTGCTCTGTGCGGAGGTGTTGAGATGACGTACAAGATTTCGAGGTCCGACCAGGAGTGGCGCGAGCAGCTCTCGTCCCAGGAGTACGCGGTGCTGCGGCAGGCGGGCACCGAGCGGGCGTGGACGGGTGAGCTGCTGGACGAGAAGCGCACCGGCGTCTACCGGTGTCGAGCGTGTGACGCCGAGCTGTTCCGCTCGGACACCAAGTTCGACTCGCACTGCGGCTGGCCGTCGTTCTACAGCCCGCTCGCCGGCGACTCCGTCGAGCTGATCGAGGACCGCTCGCTGGGCATGGTGCGCACCGAGGTGCGCTGCGCGACCTGCGGCTCCCACCTGGGGCACGTGTTCGACGACGCGCCGCAGACGCCGACGGGCGACCGGTTCTGCATGAACTCGGTCAGCCTCACGTTCGAGGAGCGCTGACCCTGCCACCGCGGTGAGGCGTGGAGCGCCGCTGACGCCGGGACCACCGCGTCAGTGCGCGCTCTGCTTCCACGCCACGATGTCCGCCGAGTAGCGGTTCAGGAGCCGCGCGAGCTGCGCGACGTCGTCGGTGTCCCAGGTCGCGAGCGCGCCCTCCAGCATGGCGACCCGGCTGGTGCGCGCCCGCTCGAAGCGGTCGACGCCGTCGGGCGTCAGGGTGATGCGCTGACCGCGACTGTCGTCGGGGTCGACGGTCCGTTCGACCAGGCCGAGCTCGACCAGGCGGCTGAGCTGCCGCGACACGGTGGCGCGGCCGACGCCGAAGAAGGTCGCGAGGTCGGACCCCCGCGCTCCCGGCCGCTCGGCGATGTGCGCCAGCAGGGGGTAGGCGCTCGCGTCGAGCTCGGGGTGGACCCGCTGCGCGATCGACGTGCCGTTCGACTGCGCGCGACGGATCACCAGCCGGACCTCGCGCTCCAGGCCCTCGAACGGCCCGGGAGCGGACCCCTGTTCGTCGACGGTGTCGCCGTCGGCCCCGTTGCCGACGGCGACACCGTCCTCGGACGCGTCCGCGCTGGACCTGCCTGTACTCGAGAGCATGCGCCCATGATGACGCGTCAAGCGTCCGGATCACAGCCCGCGGGTACGAAATCCCCCGCTTGCTGCGCCTTAGACCTCGGTGGCTTCGAGATCCTGGAGCTGGTCGATGCCCGACCGGTGACCCAGCGGCACCTCCTTGATGAGGGAGACGCAGAGCAGCGCGACCAGGGCGAGCGGGACGGCGGCGAGGAAGATGTCCGCGATGCCGTTCGCGTAGGCCTTCTCGACGACCTCGACCAGCAGGGCGGGGAGCGTCGAGAGATCGGGTAGCGTGCCGCCGCCGGAGGACAGCGCCGACGGGTCGATCCCCTGCTTGACGAGCTCCGGTGCGATCGCGGTGACGCCCTCCTTCAGGTTCTCCTTCACGCTGTGCCCCAGGATCGCGCCGAGGGCGGAGACGCCGATCGCGCCGCCGAGCGAGCGGAAGAACGTCACGGTGGACGTGCCCGAGCCGGAGTCCTTGATGTGCAGCGTGTTCTGCGTGGCCAGCACCATGTTCTGCATGAGCATGCCGACGCCCGCGCCGAGCACGAACAGGTAGATCGACACCAGCACGAACGAGGTCTGGTAGTCGAGCGTCGACAGGAGCAGCAGGCCGCCCGTCAGCAGCACGCCGCCGACGACCATGAACGGCTTGTACCGGCCGGTCTTGGAGATGAGCTGTCCGCTGACCGTGGACGACAGGAACAGGCCGACCACCATGGGGATGGTGTAGAGGCCGGACTCGGTGGGCGTCTTGCCGCGCGAGAGCTGCATGTACTGGCTCAGGAACACCGACGAGCCGAACATCGCGACGCCCACGGCGACCGAGCCGATCACGGCGAGCACCAGGGTGCGGTTCTTGAACAGGTACATGGGGATGAGCGGGTTCTTGACCCGGAGCTCGACGAGCACCGCGATCGCGAGGATCACCAGCGAGCCGCCGACCATCGCGACCGTCTGCCAGGACATCCAGTCGAACTCGCTGCCCGCGAAGGTGATCCACAGCAGCAGGGTGGCGATGCCGACCGAGATCAGCGTGGCGCCGATGACGTCGATCCGGGCCGAGCCCTTGGGCCGCCTGGGCAGCTTCAGGGTCATCTGCAGCACGATGATCGAGGCGATCGCGAACGGCAGGCCCACGAAGAAGTTCCAGCGCCAGCTGATGGCGTCGGTGAGGAAGCCGCCGAGGATCGGGCCGCCGACCATGCCGATACCCATGATCGAGCCCATGAGGCCCATGTACCGGCCGCGCTGGCGCGGGCTGATGATGTCCGCGATGAGCACGGCGGCCAGGGACTGGAGGCCGCCCGCGCCGATGCCCTGGAAGGCACGGAACGTGATGAGCTGGCCGACGTCCTGCGAGAAGCCCGCGGCGGCCGCCGACAGGACCGAGATGACCAGCGCGATCTGGATGAGGGTCTTGCGGTTGGTGAGGTCGGCGAGCTTGCCCCAGATCGGGGTCGAGATCGTCGAGGTCAGCAGCGTCGCCGTCACGACCCAGGTGAAGGCCGACTGGCCGCCCTCGAGGTCGGTGATGATCTTCGGCAGGGACGACGAGACGACGGACATCGCGAGGACCGACACGAACATGCCGAGGAGGATCCCGGACAGCGCCCGGAGGACCTCGGCGTGCGTCATGGCGGGTGGTTCGCCCTGGAGGTGGTCGGGCTCGGCCACCGTGGTCGTGGTGTTGGGGCTGGTCATGCACACTCCTGCTGGTTCTGGGGGGTCTTCCGGTGCGTGATGTCCGCACTGATGGTGTCGACGAGGCGGTCCAGCGTGCGGGTCGCCTCGGCGAGGTCCTCGGGGGACCAGGCGGCGAACGCCCGGTCGATGAGCTTCTTGTACTGCTCGGTGGCCTCGGCGGCGAGGGCTTGGCCGGCGTCCGTCAGCTCGACGGTGCGGACCCGGCGGTCCTCGTCGTCGACGGTCCGGACGACGTACCCGGCGTCGGCCAGCGTGCTGACCTGGCGGCTCGCCACCGACAGGTCGACGCGCTGGCGCGCGGCGATGTCGGACAGGGAGGCCGGGCCGCACTTGGCGAGCAGGTGCAGCACGGCGACGCCGGCCCTGGGCCAGTCGAGCTCGTGGGCGATACGTGCCGCCGCCTCCCGCTGGGCGCGGGAAAGACTCTGGAGCGCGGTGATCAGGGCGATGGCGGGGGCTTCGGTGCCGGACAGCGTCCGGCTGCTGTGGGAAGTCATGGGTGCCTCGCGGTTGATTGCTTAGAGCAACTATATCCAGATGGTTGCCGAATGCAAGCGTCTCTCGGCGGGCGGGCGGACGACGGAGGTGTGACCTGCGCGACACCGCCGCGGTGGCGCACGAAAGAACGGCGCCGCTCCCCGGAGGGGGAGCGGCGCCGTTCTTCGCCGGTCGAGGTCTAGGCCCCGGCGCGGGACTGGTCGCCCATGTCCTCGAGCTCCATGCCCTTGGTCTCGGGCACCTTGGTGAACACGAAGAAGAAGCTCAGTGCCGCGAACGCCGCGTACATCAGGTACGGCACGCTGGCGCCGAACGCGGACAGCAGCGGCGGGAACGTCAGGGTGATGGCGAAGTTGGCGATCCACTGCATGGCCGCGGCGACGCCGAGGGCGGCGGCACGGATGCGGTTGGGGAACATCTCGCCCAGCAGCACCCACACGAGCGGGCCCCAGGAGGCGCCGAAGAAGACGACGAACGCGTTGGCGCAGATCAGCGCGATGACGCCCCACGGGCCGCTCAGCGAGATGTCCTCGCCCGTCCCGGTCGCCTGCGTGAACGCCAGGGCCATGAGGCCGAGCGACACGGTCATCCCGGCCGAGCCGATGAGCAGCAGCGGACGGCGGCCCACCTTGTCGATGAGCGCGATGGCGATGAAGGTGACGGCGACGTTCGTGATCGACGTGATGGTGGAGACCAGGAAGGCCTGGCTCTCGTCGAACCCGACGGCCTGCCACAGGGTGCTCGAGTAGTAGAAGATCACGTTGATGCCGACGAACTGCTGGAAGACCGACAGCAGGATGCCCACCCAGACGATCGGCTTGAGGCCCAGCGCGCTGCCCCGGAGCGAGCCCTCGGAGGCGTTGGCCTCGTCGATCACGATGCTCCGGTGGATCTGGGCGAGGCGGTCGTCGACGTCCTCGTCGGGCCCGAGGACGCTGGCCAGGACGGCCCGCGCCTCGTCGTCGCGCCCCTTCGCGGCGAGGTATCGCGGCGACTCGGGGATGCGCAGGGCAAGGATGCCGTAGACGGCGGCCGGGACGACGGCGACGAGGAACATCCACCGCCAGGCCTCCCAGCCGAGCCACAGGACGTTGGCGGCGCCGCCGGCCGACTCCGCGAGGATCTGGTCGGAGAGCAGGGCCGCGAAGATACCGACGGTGATCGCGAGCTGCTGCAGCGAGCCGAGGCGGCCGCGCATCGCGGCCGGTGCGATCTCGGCGATGTACGCGGGCGCGATGACCGACGCGATGCCGATGCCGACGCCGGCCATGAACCGCCAGACGGCGAGGTCCCAGGCGGAGAACGCGATCGCGGAGAGGATCGACGACACGAAGAACAGGACGGCGCCGAGCACCATGACGTGGGTGCGGCCCCAGCGGTCGGCCAGGCGCCCCCCGGCCCAGGCGCCGAGCGCGCAGCCCAGCAGCGCGACGGCCACCACGAGGCCGGTGACGGAGGGGTCGAGCGAGAACTGACCTTCGATGGCGTTCACGGCGCCGTTGATCACGGAGCTGTCGAAGCCGAACAGGAAGCCGCCCACCGCGGCGGCGAAGGCGAGGGCCGTTGCCTTGCGGTGGGCCGATTGCGCGGAGGCGTTCGGTGCCGTGTGACCAGTGCTCATGCTGCGATGCTAAGTCGCCGGATGCCAAGTCGCCCCCCGGGGCGGTCGCGCGCGGAGAGCTCCTCCGGGGGGTCCGTTCAGGTGAGGAACGGCCAGAGCGCCCAGGTCGCCAGGGCGGCCACGAGGGCGGCGGCGGGGATGGTGAGGACCCAGGCGACGGCGATGTTCTTGGCCACGCCCCAGCGCACGGCGGAGAGCCTGCGGGTGGCGCCCACGCCCATGATCGCGGACGTGATCGTGTGGGTCGTGGAGACCGGGGCGTGCAGCACGAACGCGTTGACGTACAGCACGAGCGCCGAGACCGACTCGGCCACGAAGCCGCGTGCCGGGTCGAGCTCGATGATCTTGCGGCCGAGCGTGCGCATGATGCGCCAGCCGCCCGAGTACGTGCCCGCGGAGATGGCGGCCGCCGCGCACAGCTTGACCCAGAGCGGGATGCCCGTGTCCGGGTTGGCCCAGCCGACGGTCAGCAGCGCGAGGTAGATGACGCCCATCGTCTTCTGCGCGTCCTGCAGGCCGTGGCCCAGCGCCATCGCGGCGGCCGAGGCGGTCTGCGCGATCCGGAAGCGTCGGTGCGTCTTGGCCGGCGCCGCGCTGCGGAAGATCCACAGCACCGCGATCATCACGGCGAAGGCCAGGCCGAAGCCCACCAGCGGCGAGATGACCATGGGGAGCACGACCTTGTCCACGATCGCGGACCAGTAGACGCTCATGCCGCCCGCGAGCCCGGCCCCGACCAGCCCGCCGATGAGGGCGTGGGTGGACGACGACGGCAGCCCGAACCACCAGGTGATGAGGTTCCAGGTGATCGCGCCGAGCAGCGCGCACAGCACCACGGCGAGCTCCGCGTGCGTGCTCGCGCCCGTGAGGTCGACGATCGAGGTGGCGATCGTCTCCGCGACCTCCGTGCCCAGCAGGGCGCCCGCGAAGTTCATGGTCGCCGCCATGAGGAGCGCGACGCGCGGCGTCAGGGCCCGGGTCGAGACCGACGTGGCGATCGCGTTCGCGGCGTCGTGGAAGCCGTTCGTGTAGTCGAAGCTCAGCGCGAGCGCGACCACGAGGACGACGAGGGCGACCTCCAACTCAGGACTCCTTGAGGGCGATGGTCTCGACCATGTTCGCCACCTTCTCGAAGCTGTCCGCGGCGTTCTCGAGAACCTCCACGATCTCCTTCAGCTTCATGAGCTGGACCGGGTCGCCGGCCAGGTCGTCGAAGAGCTGGGCGATGAGCTTGCGGTGGAGCTTGTCCGCCTGGTTCTCCAGGCGGTTCACCTCGACCCAGTAGTCGGCGAGCTTGTCCATCGAGCGCAGGCGGGGCATGGCCTCGGCCGTGAGCTCCGCGCACCGCTGCAGCACCTGGACCTGGTCGGAGACGCGGTCCGGCAGGCCCTCGACCTTGTACAGGACGATCAGGTCGGCGGCCTCGTCCATCTCGTCCATGCAGTCGTCCAGGGCCGAGGCAAGGCTGGAGATGTCCTCGCGGTCGAACGGCGTCACGAAGGTCTGGTTGAGCCGCCGCATGATCGAGTGCGTGGCGTCGTCGGCGAGATGCTCGACGTCGTGCATCTCGTCGGCCAGCTTTTCGCGGCCCGCCTTGTCCGCACCGAGCAGCTCCGCCAACAGGGACGAGCCCCGGACGAGGTGCTGGGCCAGGGCGGCGAGTAGGTCGAAGTACGTGGTGTCGCGCGGAGTAAGGCGCACGAGGGCTCCCGTTCTGAGGGCTCTGGAACCTGCTCAGCGTAGAGCCGTTGCCGACTATCGCCAATTTGCAAGGTCATGCTTTGGCGACTCGTGACACACGGCACAGCGTCGGTGCCCAGGCGCCGCGGCAGGAGCCGTGGGCCGGGCGGCGGGGAGAGTTGGGCGACGCCGAACCGGGAGCGCCTCTCGGCGCGGGGCCGCTCGTAGCGGCTTGAGGTGGAGCCCGGGGCTACCGCAGCCCGGCGTCGCATGGACCATCGTAGTCCCGTACGCGGATCTGCCAAGGGGGTCGGACGTCACAGGGCGCGCCCGCGCGGAGGCCTTGACAGCGTGCGGGCCTACTCCAGGGAGCCGGTTCTCCACAGGTCACCGGCTCGTTCCAGCTCTTCCGCCGTGCGCAGCAGCGAGCTGGCGCCCCGGGTCATCCGGGTCGCGCCGGTGGGGTCGGCGACCTCGCGGGAGTCCGCGTCGAAGGCCGCGCCCGTCGAGAGGATCCGGCAGAACGCGCCCGCCCGTTCGAGCGCGACGGCCAGGTCTCCGGTGAAGACGCCGGACAGCACGGCGTCGGCGAGTATCTGCAGGTCACCGGGTTCGGGCGGGCTCGGCACGCCCGCGACGGCCTCCTGGACCGGGGCGGCGTCCACACCGAGTCGATACCTGAGCATGACGGTCGACATGTCCCGCCGCACCCACTCGCGCAGCACGTAGAGGCGCCAGAGCGCTCCGGGCAGGGAGACGGCGGCGGCGTCCGCCCACAGGCCTGCCACGGTGTCGAGGCCCTCGTTCTCGACGAGGTGGATGAGCCGCTCCACCACGGCGGGGTCCTCGGTGGTGCGGGCGCGGTCCACGAGGGCTCTGGCCGTCGCGTGGGCGATCTCGTCGCGCAGGGCAGGGTCCACCTCCCCGGGAAGCGCGTCGGCGTCCCGGGGGTCCAGCATGGCCGGCCGTCTCGGCGGTCGTTGCTCGCTGCTCATGGTGACCGATAGTGCGCCGAAATGAAACGTGTGTCCACCACGATCCTGGTCGATCTGGTCACCAGACCTGGGGACCAACCTTCTCGGTGGCCACGACGCGCGGTCCCGAGGGGGTGTCGGCGACGTGCGCGACGAGCGCCTCGCCGGGTTCCAGGAACGGGTCCTGGCGGGGCAGGCCGTCCGCCACGGCGCCCTCCGCGTGCTGGGCGAGCACGTCCAGCACCGTGGGCAGCACGGGCCGGTGGGTGCAGATCACGGACGACTCGGCGGTCTCCTCCAGCAGCTCGCCCACGGTCGCGGCGACGCGCGACGGCGACCGCTCGTGCTGCGCCTCGGTGAGGTACTCGCTGTAGCTCGGCCGCAGCCCCGCTGCCCGTACGTACGGCTCGATGGTGGTGGCGCAGCGCTCCCAGCGGGAGCTGATGACGTGCTCGACGCCGTAGGCGGCCAGCACCGGGACCAGCGCCGCGGCCTGCCCGTGCCCGAGCGGGGTGAGCGGGCGGTCGCGCTCGCCACCGTGCCAGGAGGTGCGCGACACCGCCCGGCCGTGCCGCGCGATGACGAGCGCGCGGGTGTCCAGCGCGCCCTCGGCCTCGGCGGCGAGCAGGGCGTTCAGCGGGCCGCGGTCGGACGCGCGCGTGAGGCGGCTCACCGCGTCGGCGGCGTCCAGCCACTCCACCGTGTCCACCTCCTCGCGGTCGACCGGGGCCACGGGCGCGCGGGCGGCGAGCCCCGCGGTGTCCCGGCCCCGGCGGGCCCGGCGCGACGCCCAGTAGTGCACCCGCTTCACGCGGCCCTCCGGCGTCAGGTACTGGAGGCCGGGCAGGGGGCGGCCGAGCACGATCTCCTTGCCCGTCTCCTCGGCGACCTCGCGGATCGCGGCGCCCTGGAAGGTCTCGCCGGTCTCCAGCTTGCCCTTGGGCCACGACCAGTCGTCGTAGCGGGGGCGGTGCACCAGCTGCACCTGCACGTTTCCGGCCCGACGGCGCCAGACGACGCCGCCTGCCGTCATCACGACGGGGGTGTGCATCCCCGCCGGCGGCGAGGTCGCCGTCGTCGGCTCGGTACCCACCACCGACCTCCGGCCCGTCACCGGACGGGCTCGAGCCGACGCCGCTGGCGCTGGATCAGGACCGCCTGCAGGTCGCGGAGGCCGTTCCCCTCCGAGCCCGAGGACGGGCGCTCCCAGGTGCCGTCCGGCAGCAGGTGCCAGGATGCCGTCGTGTCCGCCATGGACTCGTCCAGCAGCCCCAGGAGCTCACCGATGTGGGTCGGGTCGGAGATCCGGATCAGGGTCTCGACGCGGCGGTCGAGGTTGCGGTGCATCAGGTCGGCCGACCCGATGAACACCTCGGGTCCGGTCTGGGGCCCCTCGGCGATGGCCGGGCCCACCGAGTTGGCGAACGCGAAGATGCGCGAGTGCTCCAGGAACCGGCCCAGGATGGACCGCACCCGGATGTTCTCGCTCAGCCCCGGAACGCCCACGCGGACGGCGCAGATGCCGCGCACCACCAGGTCGATCTTCACGCCGGCCTGGGAGGCGCGGTACAGGGCGTCGATCACCGTCTCGTCGACCACCGAGTTGATCTTCATCTTGACCCACGCCTCGTGGCCCGCACGGGCGGCGGCCGCCTCGCGCTCGATGCGCTCGACCAGGCCGGAGCGGACGGCACGGGGCGCCACGAGGAGCCGGTGGAACGTCGACTTCGGCGCGTACCCGGAGAGCTGGTTGAACAGGCGCGTCAGGTCCTGGCCCACGTCGGGGTCGCAGGTCAGCAGGCCGTGGTCCGTGTACAGGCGCGCCGTCTTGGGGTGGTAGTTGCCCGTGCCCACGTGGCAGTAGCGCAGCAGGGAGCCGTCGGGCTCCTGGCGCACCACGAGCGACAGCTTGCAGTGCGTCTTGAGGCCCACGATCCCGTAGACCACGTGCACGCCCGCCTCCTCGAGCTTGCGCGCCCAGGAGATGTTGGCCTCCTCGTCGAACCGGGCCTTGATCTCGACCAGCGCGAGCACCTGCTTGCCGGCCTCGGCGGCGTCGATCAGCGCGTCCACGATGGGCGAGTCGCCCGACGTCCGGTACAGGGTCTGCTTGATCGCCAGCACGTTCGGGTCGGCCGCGGCCTGCTCCAGGAACGTCTGCACGCTCGTGGAGAAGCTGTCGTACGGGTGGTGCAGCAGGATGTCACGGCGCCGGATCGCGGCGAAGACGTCGGTCGGCTTGGAGCTCTCCACCTCTGCGAGGTGCCGGTGCGTGGACGGCACGAACGGCGGGTAGTGCAGAGAGGTCAGGTCGAGGTCCGCGATGAGGTTGAGGCCCGTGAGGTCCAGCAGCGCGGGCAGCTCGTAGACCTCCTCCTCCTTGACGCCCAGCTCCCGGACGATCAGGTCCCGGATGCGCGGGCTGATGTCCTTGGCGATCTCGAGGCGCACCGGCGGGCCGAACCGGCGCCGCAGGAGCTCCTTCTCCATCGCCTGGAGCAGGTTCTCGGCGTCGTCCTCCTCGACGTCCACGTCCTCGTTGCGGGTGACGCGGAACGTGTGGCTGTCCCGCACCTCCATCCCGGGGAACAGGTAGTCGAGGTGCTGGGCGATGACCTCCTCCAGCGGTACGAACGAGAGCGGGCCGCGCTGCGGGTCGGCCTTCTTGGTGCCGGGGCGGCGCGGCTTGCCCGACGCGTCGACCGCGATGAAGCGCGGCAGCAGCGGCGGCACCTTGACGCGGGCGAAGTGCTCCTTGCCGGTGGCCGGGTTGGCCACCACGACCGCCAGGTTGAGCGAGAGCCCCGAGATGTAGGGGAACGGGTGCGCCGGGTCCACCGCCAGCGGGGTGAGCACCGGGAAGATCTGCTTGCGGAAGAACTTGTGCAGCCGCTCCTGCTCCTTGGTGTCCAGCTCCTCCCAGTGCACCAGCGTGATGCCCTCGGCGGCCAGGGCCGGCTGCACCTCGTCCTCGAACACCTGCGCGTGCCGGGCCATCAGGGTGTGCGCACCCTCGGAGATCGCCGACAGCGCCTGGCGCGGGCTGAGACCCGAGGCGCTCGTGACCGCGATGCCCGTCGCGATGCGGCGCTGCAGGCCGGCCACGCGCACCATGAAGAACTCGTCCAGGTTGGACGCGAAGATCGCCAGGAACCGCACGCGCTCCAGCAGCGGGATGCGCGGGTCCTCCGCGAGTTCCAGCACCCGCTGGTTGAAAGCGAGCCAGCTCAGCTCCCGGTCCGCGAAGCGGTCGACCGGCAGCGGCTCACCCAGCAGCGGGTCGAGCACGCTCGTGCCGCCGGGATTCTCCGCGATGTGCTCCGCGATGTGCGCGGCCAGGCTCGGGTCCAGGGAGTGCGGCGCCAGGATGTCCTCCGGCTCGCCCGGCTTCGGTGCGGCGGGCCGCACCGCGGCCTGCTTCTGCGGCGCGGGTCGCTGCGCCGGCTTCTCGGTGACCGCGGGCGCGCCGTCGCTCGCCGGGGCGGCCGGCGCCGGAGCGGCCTCGCCGTCGGTCGGTTCAGCGCTTGCCGTACGGGGGCTCTGCTTCATGAATCGGCCATTCTTGTCCCGGGTCCTGGCGGAGCTGGTCGCGACGCTGTCCTTCATGTCGTTCATGGTGTCACCGTTCGGTACACAGTGGGTGACGCTCCCGGAGAGCGTCCGTCACGGGCGGGCATACTGCACGTGTACGGCCGCCCGTGCGAAGCCCGCGCGCTCGTACGTGGCCAGGGCGGCCGCGTTGTCACCCTCCACGTACAGCACGGCGCGCGTGGCCCCGGAACGTGCTAGGTGCGCCAGCCCCACCTCGGTCATCAGCCGGCCGAACCCCTTGCCCTGGTGGTCGGGGTCGACACCCAGGGCGTAGATCTCGCCGTCGCGCGCGCCGTCCGGCTGGCCCGGCTCCGTCTTGGTCCACTGGAACGCGACCGGGTCGGCCTCCGTGCCGTCCTCGGGGACCGTGCCGTCGTCCGGGACCGTGCCGTCGTCCGGGACCAGGAGGAAGAAGCCCGCCGGGTCGAACCACGGCTCGGCCTGCCGGGCGCGCAGGTCGTCGAGCGACATCCGGCCCTGCTCCGGGTGGGTGGCGAAGGCGCGCGCGTTGACCCGGAGCCAGGCGGCGTCGTCGGCCCCGGGGCGGAAGGTGCGCAGGCGATGGCCCGCGGGGGCGGCGGGCGCCTCCGGGACGCCGTCCGCCCCGGCGAGCGGGCGGGCCAGGAAGAGCAGCTCGCGCACCGGCCGCAGGCCCGCCGCCCGCGCGAACTCGCGGGCGGGCTCCAGGTCGCCGTGCGCCCACACGCGCAGCTGCTTGCCGTGCTGGCCGGGCTCGCCCGAGCGCGACGGCAGCGTGGCGTCCCGCTCCGCGGTGCGCAGCAGCACCCGGCCATGACCGTTCCGGCGGTGCTCCGGATGGATCACCAGCTCGGCGCTCGCGGTCTCGCCCGAGCGGTCAATCTGGACGTACCCGATCGTGCTGCCCGCCGTGGTGTGCGCCACGACGTGCGTGATCCACTCCGCGTCCGTGCCGAGGTTGAGCAGGGGCTGTTCGGACAGCGGTGCGACGCCGTCGTGCGCCTCCGCGGCCGCGGCCAGGTCTCGGACGGCCTGCTGGGCGTCGGCGTCGAGCGGGCCGATCTCGATGGGGGCGGCGATTCGCATGGACCCATCTTGCTCCACGGGGCGGGGCGACGTTTCACACGGCCGCGCCGCACCGGACACGCGGCGGAAACAGGCCGCCTCTAGCGTTCCGAATGTTCCTCTGATCAACATTCTCGTTCGGCCGGACCGGCGGAGAGGAGATGCCGTGCACGACGGCACCACGAGGTCGGCGCCTCTCCCCGTCGGTGGTCCCGACGGCGCCGCGCTGCTCGCCGGCGTCCACGTCACCGCCCTGCGCGGCGTGCGCACCGTCGACGGCGAGCTCGTCGACGTCGAGATCGACGCCGGCCGGGTCACCTCCGTGGCGCCCGCCGGACGGTCGCCGTTCCTCGGCGACGACGCAGGTCGGCTCGACGCGACCGGCTGGCTCGCGCTGCCCGCGGCGTCCGAGCCGCACGCGCACCTCGACAAGGCGCTGACCGCGGCGCGCATCCCCGCCGGGACGGGAGAAGACCTGGTGGGCGCGATCGAGCGCTGGCGCGAGATCGCCCCGCACATCGACGGCGCCGACGTGCTCGACCGCGCCCGGGCCGCCGTGGGGCGCTACGTCAGCCGGGGCATCACGACCGTCCGGACCCACGTGGACGCTCCGGCGGAGGGCGACCCGTTGCGCATGCTGGACGCGCTGCTCGCCCTCCGTGAGGAGCTCGCGGGGTCGGTGACGCTCCAGGTCTGCCTGCTCGGCGGGTGGCACACCCCCACCGAGGTCTTCGCGGAGGCCGCCGCCCGCGGCGTGGACGTGCTCGGCGGGTGCCCGCACCTGGCCCCCGACCCCCGCGCGGAGATCACCCGGGTGCTCGACCTGGCCGAGCGCACCGGTCTGCCCGTGGACCTGCACGCCGACGAGCAGACGGCGCTGCCGGACGACGGCGTGCTCGACGTCGAGGTGCTCGCCCGCGAGGTGATCGCGCGCGGCCTGACGCAGCGCGTCACCGCGAGCCACGCCGTGCGGCTCGGTTCGCTGCCGCCGGACCGCCTCGCCCCCGTCGTCGACCTCGTGGCGCGAGCCGGCCTGGGGGTGGTCACGCTCCCGATCACCAACCTCTACCTCCAGGGCCGCGACAGCACGCACCTCGCGCCCCGGGGGCTGACCGCCGTGCGCGCCCTGCTGGACGCGGGGGTCCCCCTGGCCGCGGGGGCGGACAACCTGCGCGACCCCTTCAACCCCGCGGGCAGCGGCGACCCGTTCGAGACGACGTCGCTGCTCATGACCGCGGCGCACCTGTCGGCACGCGAGGCGCTCGACACGGTGACGTCCGGCGCCCGCACCGTGCTCGGCCTCCCCGCCGCCGGCCTGTCGGTCGGCGACCGTGCCGATCTCGTGCTGGTGCCCGACGTGCCGCTCGGCGACGTGCTGGCCGGCGCGACCCTGGCGCGCGTGGTCGTCGCCGGTGGCCGCGTCGTGGCCGACACCCGCGTGCAGACCGCCCTCGCCCTCGGACCGGCCGCCGTCCCGGCCGCCGCCGGGGCCCCGCAACCCGACCAGCTCGTGAGGTGACCCCAGTGAGCACAGTGAGCACGACGACCCCGCGACCCCGGTCCATGACGCGCACCCTGGTGCTCGACGACGTGGCCAAGGCGTTCCCGACCGGCACCGTGGCCCTCGAGGGGGTGAGCCTGACGGTCGCCGCCGGCGAGTTCGTCTCCGTCGTCGGACCCTCCGGGTGCGGCAAGTCCACCCTGCTGCGCCTCGCCTCGGGGCTCGACGAGGTGACCGGCGGCGTCGTCGAGGTGAACGCCACCTCGACGACGTACGTGTTCCAGGAGCCCACGCTCCTGGAGTGGCGCAGCGCGCTGCGCAACGTCGAGCTCGCGGGGGAGCTGCGGGGTGCCGCGAAGGCGGACCGTCGCAAGCGGGCGCAGGAGGCGCTCGACCTCGTCGGGCTGACCGGCTTCGAGAAGCAGCACCCCCGGCAGCTCTCCGGCGGCATGCGGATGCGCGTCTCGATCGCGCGGGCCCTCGTCGCGGAACCCGACCTCGCGCTGTTCGACGAGCCGTTCGGCGCCCTCGACGAGATCACCCGGCTCCGGATGCAGACCGAGCTGCAGAGCCTGTTCGCGCTCAAGGGCTTCGCCGGGCTGTTCATCACGCACTCCGTCTCCGAGGCGGTCTACCTCTCCACCCGGGTGGTCGTGATGAGCGGCCGCCCGGGCCGGGTGGTCGCCGACATCCCCGTCCCCTGGTCCTACCCGCGCCCGCCCCGGCTCCGGTACGAGCCCGAGTTCGCGGCGCTCACCGGCGAGGTCTCGGCGGCCCTCGAGGAGCACTCATGAGCACCACCCCGGCCCGGCCGCGGGCCTCCCGACCGAGCACCACCCGGAGCAGGCTGCTCGCCGCCGGCGCCGCGGCCGGGCCGCTGCTCGCGGCCGTGCTCGGCATCGTCGCCGTCTGGTACGGGGTCACCTACCTCGTACTCACCCCCGAGCGGCGCTTCCTGCTGCCCCCGCTGCACGAGGTGCTCGCGAACACGCTCGGCAACCCGAACGTCATGAACCCCATGTTCGACGCCCTCTGGCAGACCGTCGGGGTGGCGCTGTCCGGGCTGGCGATCGCCGTGGTGCTCGGCATCGGGTACGCCGTCGTCATGGCGCAGGCCGGCTGGGCGGAGAAGATCCTCTACCCGTACGCGGTGATCCTGCAGACCATCCCGATCCTGGCCCTCACGCCCCTGATCGGGATCTGGATGGGCTACGGCTTCAGCGCCCGCATCGTCGTGTGCGTGATCATCGCCCTGTTCCCGATGATCGCGAACACGCTGTTCGGGCTGCAGTCCGCCGGTCCCGCTGCCCACGACCTGTTCACGCTGAACCGCGCGACCCGCGTGCAGCGGCTCCTCAAGCTCCAGTTCCCCGCGGCGCTCCCGTCGATCTTCACCGGCCTGCGCAACGCGGCGGGCCTGAGCGTCATCGGTGCCATCGTCGGCGACTTCTTCTTCCAGCAGGGCTCGCCGGGGATCGGCGGCCTGCTGCGCACCTACACGCTGCGCCTGAACATGGACGCCCTGTTCCTGGCCATCATCCTCACCGCGCTGTTCGGGGTCGCGATGTTCTCCGTCTTCGCAGCGCTGGACCGGGCCGTCATCGGCCGTTGGTACGGCCGCGGCGCCGCCTGAGCGCCGCGCACCCCCTCGTTCCCGCCCTCCACCCCTCAGGAGTCCCCATGCCCTTGTCCCGAGCGCCCTTGTCCCGAGCGCCCTTGTCCCGAGCGCCCCTGTCCCGGACGGCCTTGTCCCGGCCGCGACGCCTCGCGGTCGCCGCCCTGTCCGTCCTCCCGCTCCTCGCCCTGACCGCCTGCGGCACCGGCACCGCCGACGCCCAGGCGGGCGGCACCGGCCAGGTCGACGCGCCGGCGGCGGAGGCGGGCGGGCCCCTCGACCTGTCCGACGTGTGCCCCGCGACCGTCGTCATGCAGCAGGACTGGCAGCCCGAGGCGGAGCACGGGGCGATGTACTCGCTGGTCGGCCCGGACCGCACGGTGGACACCGACGCCAAGTCGGTCACCGGCTCCCTGGTGGCCCAGGGCGTCGACACGGGGGTGGACATCGAGGTGCGGCCCGGCGGGCCGAACGTGAACTTCCAGCCGGTCCCGTCGCTCATGTACCTCGACGACTCGATCCTGCTCGGCGCGGTGACCACCGACGCCCAGATCACCGCGCTGGCCGACAACCCGGTGGTCACCGTCGCCTCGATGCTCACCACCAGCCCGCAGATCGTGATGTGGGACCCGGAGAGCCACGACGGTGCCGAGACGATCAAGGACGCCGCCGCCGACGGCGACCCCGTGGTGTCGTCCGGCGACGTCTTCCCCCGTCTGCTCGCCGCCCAGGGCATCATCGACGACGCGCAGATCGACCTCAGCTACGAGGGCACGCCGCAGCGCTTCGTCTCCGACCCGGCCGTGCTGCAGCAGGGGTTCGCCACGGCCGAGCCGTACATCTACGAGAACGAGATCCCGCAGTGGGGCAAGCCGGTCGGTTACCAGCTCCTCGCCGACGTGGGCTACTCGGTCTACCCGGAGGCGCTCGCGGTGCGCGCCGACAAGGTCGAGGAGAACGCCGACTGCCTGGCCAAGCTCGTGCCGGTCTTGCAGCAGGCCCAGCTCGACTACCTCGACGACCCGCAGGCCACCAACGAGCTGATCGTCGACCTCGTCGACCAGTACCAGACCGGGTGGACCTACTCGCTCGGCGTGGCCGACTTCTCCGTCCAGGCCCAGAAGGACCTCGACCTCGTGGTGGACGACCCGGCCTCCGGGGTGTTCGGCAGGATCGACCCCGACCGCATGACCGAGATCGTCGACACCTTCGCGCCGATCCTCGTGGACGCCGGCCAGATCGAGTCCGCGGACATCGAGCCCGAGTCGCTCTACACCAACGAGTTCACCGACGACACCATCTCGATGGGGAGCTGACGCGCACCGATGACCGACGAGACACCGAACATCGCAGGACGGTCCGCGCTGGCCGCGGCCGAGATCGCCCGCACGCTCGGGCCCGAGCTGGTCTCCGTCGAGGCCGAGCTGCTGCTCAAGGCGTCGTCCGACTGGTCGCGCATGTCGCCGATCCTGCGGGAGAAGGTCCCCGCGGGCCGGTACCTGCCGGACGCCGTGGTGCGCCCGACCACCGCGGACGAGGTGGCGCAGGTGCTGCGCATCGCCTACGAGCACGACGTCCCGGTGACCCCGCGCGGGTCGGGCACGGGCAACTACGGCCAGGCGACGCCGTTCGACGGCGGGCTCGTGCTCGACCTGCGCGGCCTCGACACGATCCGGGTCAACGACTCGGGCACGGTGACCGCGGGCGCGGGCGCGAAGATCAGCGCGATCGACGTGGCGGCCCGGGCCGCCGGGCGGGACATCTGGATCTACCCGTCCACCAAGGGGACGACGATCGGCGGGTTCGTGGGCGGCGGCTCGGCCGGCACGGGGACGATCGAGCACGGGTCCACCTCCGACGGGTTCGTGCTCTCGCTCACCGTCGCCCCGATGGACGGCAGCGGCACCACGTTCACGGTGACCGGCCCCGACGTCCTGCCGTACGTGCACGTCTACGGCGTGACCGGCGTCATCGTGGAGCTGGAGATCGCCACCGACCCCGCCCGCGACTGGGTGGCCGTCTACGCGGCCTTCGACGACTGGGCGTCGCTCACGGGCGTGCACCGCTCGCTGCTCGACCTGCCGGTGCTGCCGCGGCTCGCGTCCGCGGACCCGCCCGCGCTGGTGCCGAGCCTGCCCGCCACCGTGCCGCTCGACCCCGAGCGGTACAGCCTGCGGGTCATCGCCGAGGCCTCGACCGCGGCCGAGGTCGAGGCGCGGGTCGTGGCGGCGGGCGGCGAGGTGGTGGCCAGCCTCGCGGACTACGCGGAGACCGACAAGCTGTCGTCCATGTCGTACAACCACCCCGTCTACCACCTGCAGCAGGCGCACCCCGAGCGCACCTGGTTCCACATGGAGACCGGCGGGCGGGCGCACTGGGAGCGCGAGGACGAGGTCCGGGCGGTCTACCCCGGCGACGTCCACCTGCACCTGGAGCTCATGGGCACCGCCCCGCTGGCCATGGTGGTCGCCGACTACGTCTCCGAGGCCGAGGCGCTCGCCGGGATCGAGCGGCTGGAGGCGCTCGGCCTCGGCGTGCACTCGCCGCACCAGTGGTACGTGGACCGGCACGTCGACCTCGCGCGCGAGACGGCCCGCACCACCGACCCGAAGGCGCTGCTCAACCCGGGCAAGCTCGTGGACGCGCCGCCGGTCGACACCCGCGTCAACATCGGGGTGCGCTGATGGGCGCGGCCCGGGCACCGCGGTTCGCCGACCTGACGTGGCCGGAGATCGAGGCGCTGCCCGACGACACCGTGGCGGTGCTGCCCCTCGGCGCGATCGAGCAGCACGGCCCGCACCTCCCGGTGTCCACGGACCTGGTCACGGCGAGCGAGGCCGCGACGGCGGCGGCTGCGGCCGTGACGGCGTCCGGTGCGGCGTCCGTCGTGCTGCTCGAACCGCTCGCCTACACCAAGTCGGACGAGCATGCCGGTTTCCCCGGCACGATCTGGCTGTCCTGGGACACACTCATGCGCGTGCTGGTGGACGTCGGCCGGTCCGTGGCGGCCTCGGGCATCACCCGGCTGCTGTTCGTCAACGGGCACGGCGGCAACTCCGCGCTCGGCCAGGTCGCCAACCGCGAGCTGCGCCGCCGGTTCGGGCTGCGCACCTTCTTCGCGCACGTCGCGACGCCGCGCGACCAGGGCGGCGCCCCGGCGTCCGGCGCGGAGCACGGGCTGGGCGTGCACGGCGGCCACGGCGAGACCTCGCTCATGCTGCACCTGCGCCCGGAGCTGGTCCGCATGGAGCGCGCCGAGCGGCGCGTGCCGGACGACCTGCTCGCGTACGAGCAGATCGGGTTCGGCCGGCCGACGTCGTTCGGCTGGCTCTCCAGCGACTTCGGCCCCGACGGCCACATCGGCGACCCGACGACGGCGACCGCGGAGGCGGGCAAGGAGCTGTTCGAGCATGCCGTCGAGCACCTCGTGCGCACCTTCGTCGAGGCGTCCCGGTTCACCACCCCGGCAGACGGGGCCGCGGGGCTGACGGCGCGGGACCGCGGGTGAGTGGTACGGGGCTGGCCGTACGGGGTGCGCTCGCGGTGCGTACCGGGCCGGGCGCGGTCGAGGGTGAGCCGGGCGGCGACGTCGTGGTGGGTGTGGACGGCCGGGTGGTGAGCGTGGGGGCCGTCGGGCCTGTGGACGGCGGGCCTGTGGGCGTCGAGGTGCTCGACGCCACCGGCTGCGTCGTCACGCCGGGCCTGGTGAACGCCCACCACCACCTGCTCCAGACGGCCTTCCGGACGCTGCCCGGCACCCGCGGCGTCCCGATGCGCGAGTGGCTCGGCCTGATGGCCGCCGCCTATGCGCGCGCCCGGGTGGACGCGGAGCTGGTGGGCCTCGCCGCGCGCGCGGGGCTCGCCGAGGCGCTGCTCAGCGGCGTCACGACCGTCGCCGACCACCACCTGACCTGGCCCGCGGCACTCTCGGCCGCGGAGACGGTGGATCTCGCGCGGGCGGCGGCCGGGGCGGCCGACGAGCTCGGGGCGCGCCTCGTGCTGGTCCGCGGTTCCGCGGGCGACGACGCCGAGGCGGCGGCGTCGAGCGCCGACGCGATCGCCGCCGCGCTGGTGGGTGACGCGCCCGGCGGCGTGCGGGCCGACGGCCGCGTGCAGGTGGCCGTCGGCCCCGCCGGGGTGCACAGCGACGGCGAGCCGACGTTCCGGCTGCTGGGCGAGGTGGCGGCGCGGCGTGGCCTGCGCCGTCGGACCCAGGCCAACGAGCAGGTCGACGTGGTCGCGGCGCTGGAGCGCTACGGCCGCCGTCCGCTGGACCTGCTGGACGAGTGGGGCTGGCTGGCCCCCGACGTCACGGTCGCGCACCTGTGCGAGGTGACCGACGACGAGATCGCCCGCCTCGCCGCCTCCGGTGTGTCCGCGACGCACGCGCCGGGCTGCGACGTGCCGATGGGCTGGGGCGTGGCACCCGTGGCGCGGCTGCTCGCCGCCGGCATCACCGTGGGCCTCGGTACGAGCGGGGGCGGGTCCAACGACGCCGGCCACCTGCTCGCGGACGCGCGGCTCGCCCTGCAGGTCTCCGCCCTGGTCGGCCGTCAGCTCACGGCGCGCGAGCTGCTGGACGCCGCCGGCGCCGGGTCGGCGGACGGGCTCGGCAGGCCCGAGCTCGGCCGGCTGGAACCCGGCTCGGCCGGGGACCTGTGCGTCTGGGACGTGAGCGGCGTGGCGGATGCCGGGGTGGCCGACCCGGTCGCCGGCCTGCTCTGGGCCGCCCCGGGCCGCAGACCGCGCCACGTCGTGGTCGGCGGACGGGTGGTCGTCCGGGACGGCCGCCTGGTGACGGCGGACGAGCGCGAGGTCGCGCGCGGGCTCAGCCGGCGTCTCTCGGGAGTCGCTGCTTGACGACCAGCAGGCGGTAGGGCTCGCCGTCGGCGCTGGCCCAGCGGTGGCGGGTGCCGCCGCGGTAGAAGGCGGAGTCGCCCGGCCCGGCGCTCTCCAGCGTCCCGTCGAGGTCGAGCAGCACGTGCCCCTCCACGACGTAGGCGAACTCGTCCTCGTCGTGCGCCCAGTACGGACCCGGCTCGCGGGAGGTGCCGGTGTACTCCATCGGGTCGAACGGGCGGTCGCCGGCGGGCGCGAGGGCCCGGACGGTGCCGCCGCCCGCCGAGGCGGCCGATGCGTCGTCGGTCCGGCGCACCACGGGTGTGCCGCCCGCCGCCGGAGCCGTGCCCTCGGTGAGCAGGAGCTGCTGGGTGGTGCCCAGGCGGTCCGCGACGCGGAACAGGGACGACATGCTCAGCCGTGCCCGGCCGCGCTCGACCTGGCTGAGGAACGAGTGCGAGAGGCCGGTCGCCTCGGCGAGCTGGACGAGCGTCAGGCCCTGGGCGTGCCGCAACCCGCGGATCTTCTGACCCAGGCGGCTGACCGATCGATCGAGAGGGTCGGTGGCCTCGTCGATACGTACGTCCATGCCTCGAATGCTAGGGGAAGCGGGCCCTCGGGAAGTGGTGTCGCGGCGCGTTTCGGGGCTCGTCCGCAGCCGTAACAGAACCCGCGCGCCGGAGTGATCCCGGCGAAACATCGGGCACGGAGGATGGAGCTATGTTGATGTCATCAACATCGCCCCTCGATCCCGTCGCCGACGGTTTCCGGGACGCGATGGCCGGGCTGGCGAGCGGCGTGTGCGTGGTGACGACGGCTGCGGGCGGCGTGCTCGCGGGCCTGACGACCACCGCGGTGATGAGCGTGAGCCTGGATCCGCCGCTGGTCGCCGTCGGGGTCGCGCACTCCAGCCGGACGCTCGGGCCGCTGCGGGCGGCACGCCGGTTCGCCGTCCACGTGCTGGCGCACGACGCGCGGGAGGTCGCGGCGGTCTTCGCCTCCAAGGCGCCGGACAAGTTCGCCGGTCTCGCCGTGCGGCCGGGTGAGGGCGGCGTGCCCGTCCTCGTCGAGGACGCGCGGCACGTGCTGGAGTGCGAGACCTGGACCGAGGTCGAGGCCGGCGACCACCTGCTGCTCCTGGGGCGGGTGGTCCGGGTGCACGCCGCCCGGTCCGCCGAGGGGCGCGCCCTGGTGCACTTCGACCGCACGTTCCACGAGGTCGGGCCCGGCGACTGAGCGCGCCGGACGCCGGGGTGGTCGCGCCACCCCGGCGTCCGGGAGCAGGTCAGTCCTCCGCGGACGCCGACGGCGCCGCCAGGCCCGCCGTGATGAGGTCCATCACGGAGGAGTCGGCCAGCGTCGTGGCGTCACCCACCGCGCGGTCCTCGGCGACGTCGCGCAGCAGGCGGCGCATGATCTTGCCGGACCGGGTCTTGGGCAGCTCCGGCACCACGAGGATCTTCTTGGGCTTCGCGATCGGGCCGATCTCCTTGCCCACGTGGTCGCGCAGCTCCTTCTGCACCTCGGCGGCGCCCTCCGGCGTGGAGGCCCGGCCGGCGTGGCTGCCGCGCAGGATCACGAACGCGACGACGGCCTGGCCGGTGGTCTCGTCCGCGGCGCCGACGACGGCGGCCTCCGCCACGATCTCGTGCGACACCAGCGCCGACTCGATCTCGGTGGTGGACAGCCGGTGGCCGGACACGTTCATCACGTCGTCCACGCGCCCGAGCAGCCAGATGTCGCCGTCCTCGTCCTTCTTGGCGCCGTCGCCCGCGAAGTACAGACCGTCGAACCGCGACCAGTACGTGTCCTTGTAGCGCTCCAGGTCGCCCCAGATGCCGCGGAGCATGGACGGCCACGGCTCGGAGAGCACGAGGTAGCCGCCACCGCCGTCGGGCACGGGCTGGGCCTCGTCGTCGACCACGGTCGCGTCGATGCCGGGCAGTGCGACCTGCGCCGAGCCGGGCTTGGTCGCCGTCACGCCGGGCAGCGGGCTGATCATGATGGCGCCCGTCTCGGTCTGCCACCAGGTGTCGACGATCGGCGCCTTGTCGCCGCCGATCACGCGGCGGTACCACATCCACGCCTCGGGGTTGATGGGCTCGCCCACCGAGCCGAGCACGCGCAGGGAGGAGAGGTCGAACCCGCCCGGGATGTCGTCGCCCCACTTCATGCAGGTGCGGATCGCCGTCGGGGCCGTGTAGAGGATCGAGACCTTGTACTTCTCGATCAGCTCCCACCACCGGCCGCGGTGCGGGGTGTCGGGCGTGCCCTCGTACAGGACCTGCGTGGCGCCGTTCACGAGCGGCCCGTAGACCACGTAGGAGTGGCCGGTGACCCAGCCGACGTCGGCGGTGCACCAGTAGACGTCGGTCTCCGGCTTCAGGTCGAACACGTTCTTGTGCGTGTACGCGGCCTGCGTGAGGTAACCGCCGGTGGTGTGCAGGATGCCCTTCGGCTTCCCGGTGGTGCCGCTCGTGTACAGGATGAACAGCGGGTGCTCGGCCTCGACCGCGACCGGCTCGTGCTGGTCGGAGGCCTCGGCCAGCGCCTCGTGCCACCACACGTCCCGGCCCTCGACCCAGTCCACGTCCTGCTCGGTGCGCCGCACGACGAGCACCTTCCGGACCGTGGTCGGGTCGGCGCCCTCCTTGGGGGCCAGGGCCTCGTCGACGGCCGGCTTGAGGGCCGACGGCGCGCCGCGGCGGTAGCCGCCGTCCGCCGTGATCACCAGCGTGGCCTCGGCGTCGGCGATCCGGCTGCGCAGGGCGTCGGCCGAGAAGCCGCCGAAGACCACGGAGTGCGGGGCGCCGATGCGGGCGCAGGCCAGCATCGCGACGACGGACTCGACGAGCATCGGCAGGTAGATGACGACGCGGTCGCCGGTCTGCACGCCCAGGGCCGTCAGCGCGTTCGCCGCGCGGGACACCTCCTGCTGCAGGTCGGCGTACGTGACGGTGCGGGTGTCGCCGGGCTCGCCCTCGAAGTGGATGGCGACGCGGTCGCCGTTGCCGGCCTCGACGTGGCGGTCCACGGCGTTGTACGCGGCGTTCAGCGTGCCGTCGGCGAACCAGCGCGCGACGGGGGCCCCGCTCCAGTCCAGCGTCTCGGTGAACGGCGTCTTCCAGGTCACGAGCTCCCGGGCCTGGCCGGCCCAGAACTCCAGGCGGTCGGCCGACGCCTTCTCGTACAGGTCGGCCTGGGCGTTCGCCTGAGCCGCGAACTCCGCGCTGGGCGGGAAGCTCCGGGTCTCGTGCAGAAGGTTCTCGAGGCTGGGGCTGGATGCCGAGCCCGACGTCGGGTTGGTGTCTGTCACGGTGACCTCCGGTGCGCGTCTTCGCGTTCGTTCGGGCAGGTGTTTGGGGCTGCCTTGACGTTGTCTCTGGTCGGTGAGTGTAGTCCCGGACGGTGACACCCCTCACAACCCGGTGTCACTTCCTGAGACGTCGTGCCGCTGCCCCGGAATTGACCCGGGACCGGCCACGTTACGGCCTGACGTGAGCCTCCTTCTCGAACCCATCACCCTGCGTGACCTCACCCTGCCGAACCGCGCCTGGCTGGCGCCGATGTGCGGGTACTCGGCGGACGACGGGCTCCCGAACGACTGGCACCTCGTGCACCTCGGCGCGCGGGCCGCCGGCGGGTTCGGCCTCGTCATGACCGAGGCCACCGCCGTCGTGCCGGAGGGGCGCATCTCGCCGCAGGACACGGGCATCTGGAACGACGAGCAGACTGCCGGGTGGAAGCGGATCGTCGACTTCGTGCACGCGCGCGGCGCGCGGATCGGCATCCAGCTCGCGCACGCGGGGCGCAAGGCGTCGACCTTCCGCCCGTGGGCACCGGAGCAGGGCAGCGTCCCGGTGGCCGACGGCGGCTGGCCGACCGTCGGGCCGTCGGCCCACCCTTACCCGGGCTTCGCCACCCCCGCGGAGATGACCGCCGAGCAGGTGGCAGACGTTCCCGAGCACTTCGCGGCGGCCGCGCGCCGGGCCCGCGAGGCCGGTTTCGACACCGTCGAGGTGCATGCCGCGCACGGCTACCTGCTGCACCAGTTCCTGTCGCCCCTGGCCAACCTGCGTGCGGACGGGTACGGCGAGTCGGCCGAGGCGCGCTCGCGGCTCGTCGAGGAGACGGTGGGCGCGGTGCGGTCCGCGTGGCCCGACGAGCTGCCGGTGCTCGTGCGGCTGTCGGCGACGGACTGGCTGGACGGCGGCCTCGAGGTGGACGACGTCGCCTCCGTCGCGGGCCGGCTGGGCACGCTCGGAGCCGACCTCGTGGACGTCTCGACCGGGGGCGTGGCGCCGGCGCACATCACCGTCGGGCCGGGCTACCAGGTGCCGCACGCCCGCCGCGTGCGCGAGGTGTCGGGCCTGCCGGTCAGCGCCGTGGGGCTGATCAGCGAGCCGGTCCAGGCGGAGCAGATCCTCGTGGAGGGCTCGGCGGACGCCGTCATGATCGGCCGCGAGGCGCTGCGCGACCCGCACTGGCCGCTGCGCGCGGCGCACACGCTGCGCGACAAGATCGGGACCGTTCCCGTGGACGCCGGCGTGGGGGTGCAGCCGCAGTACTCGCGGGCGCAGTGGCGGTGACCGGTGCCGGTGATCTGTGCCGGTGATCGGTGACGCCGCGGGCGCCGGACGCGTCGGGAAGGCGCTGCGGCGAGGGTGCCATGCAAAGGGCGGGAATCCCGGCTGACGGCGTTTGAACGCCGGGAGAATTCCGGGTGTGGTCATTCTTTTCCGGCCGGCGGGTATTCCGCGAAACGATTCGCCGTGCGGCCGGGCTCCTCGCAATTTCCGTTCGCGATCCGGAAGTGCGAGGGCCCGGCCACCGCGGTGGCGAGATCTCGGCCTATCGAGTACGGAATCCGGGAGCATCCTCAAGCCGGATTCCGCTCTCACCAGCTGGACGGGGTTGACCGTGCACGTCGCTCGCCGTCGATCAGGCTCGCACCCTTTCGACCCCCAGGGCACGGTCCCTGCCGCCCTGAATACTTGCTGTGAACACAATCACACTGCCTGTCGGTGACAAAAGCAACCTGAGCGCGGTGATCTTCACAATTGCCAATTCCTGTCATCTGCGCAATTGCCGGGGAAAATCTTCGGCCTTACCGATCCTTGACCTTTTGCGACCGCCGGGTTGAGGCGCAGCGCCTGCGGATCTACGGTCGGCGGGCTCAGAGGCGGCGCAGGTACTGGCGGCAGACGTGGACGCGGGTGAACCGTGCACGCAGTTCTGCCTCGCGCGAGATGTCGGCGTGCAGGAACGCGATCACCGGTGTGGAGAGCCCGTCCGGTGCGGCGAACCCGGCCGCGGGATCGTCGCCGCCCTTGTACACGTGCAGGTAGCGGTGGTTCTCGGCGAAACCTGAGCGCAGGTACCAGGCGTTCGCGGCCGCGTCCTCGCGCGTCCAGGCGTCGAGCGTGGTTGCCCCGGCCGCCCTGACCTGCGGGATCGCCGCATCGAGGAGCGCGGTGGCGATGCCCCGGCGGCCGTGGTCGGGGTGGACGGCGACGGTGTCGATCGTCGCCGCGTCGCCGTCGATCTCGACGTCGAGCAGCCCGCAGATCGTCCCGTCGTCCGCGACCGCCACCAGGCAGACCGCCGGGAGGTCGAACGACGTGCGATGCGGCGTGACGTCGTCGTAGTACTGAGTGTCCAGGAAGGCGAGGACCCGGCAGCGGAGCCAGCCGGGCTCGTCGTCGGGCAGGTAGGGGCGCACTGTGAAGCTCACGGGACTCCGATCGTCGAAGGGCAGGCGAATGCGGTGCGCCCGGCGGCGCACGACAGGCGAATCGCTCAGTTCGACGACATGGGTCGGAGTCTGCCCGACGGCGTCAATTTCGGTCGACCTCTTACTTCGGCGTGAGCACCGGCTCTGCCGTGGCGTGGGGTACCGGCCTCAGAGGCGGCGTGCGCGGCGTCGGGCGGCGCGCCAGACGAGCCAGACAGTGACTCCGACGGCCACGGTGCCCACGACCGCGAGGAGCGGGAGGGGCTCGATGCGTGGGCGCAGCGCGATCGGCCGGGTGAACGCCAGCACGCCCCAGCCGGACTGCGCGGCCCGGCGCCTGAGGACCCGGTCCGGGTTGACCACGTAGGCGTGGCCCACGGCAGCCAGCATCGGGGCGTCCGTGATGGAGTCGGAGTAGGCGAAGCTTCGCGCGAGGTCGTAGTCCTCGCTCGCGGCGAGCCGGCGGACGCCGACGGCCTTGTTGTCGCCGTAGTTGTAGAAGTCGATCTCACCGGTGAAGCGGCCGTCCCGGACCGTCATCTGCGTGGAGAGCACGTGGTCCGCGCCCAGCACCGCCGCGATGGGCTCCACGAGCACCGCGGCGGACGCCGACACCACCACCACGTCCCGGCCCGCGGCGTGGTGCTCCTCGATCAGCTCGACGGCCTCGGCGTAGACGTAGGGGTCGATGAGCTCGTGCACCGTCTCGGTGACGATCTGCCGAACCTTCTCCACGTCCCAGCCGGTGACGAGTGACGAGAGGTGCGCGCGCATCCGCTCGGTCTGGTCGGCGTCAGCGTTGCCGATCATGAAGATGAAGTGGGCATAGGCGCTCCGCAGCACGTCGGCACGCGACAGGAGCCCGCCCGCGAGGAGCGGTCTGGAGAACGCCGCCGACGAGCTCGTGGCGATGATCGTCTTGTCGAGATCGAAGAACGCGGCGGTGCGCTGGGCGCGCGGCTGCGGTCGAGAAGCGATCTGAGGCACCTGCTCGGTCACGCGACGAGCCTAGCGGGGCAGCCCGCCGGAGCAGGGTCCCGTGCCGTGATTTCTTCCGCCTGGATGAAACTCGTCCGCCCGGACCACAGACCCTCCGCACCGCAGGACGGGTGTCCGAGCCCGACCACAGGCACCACTTCTCGCCGTCCGTGCACAGCGGCGCCGATGCCGGCAGCGCGGGGTACAGGGGGGCGGCCAACCTGGTCGAGGACCCGGGCGGAGTGCCCGGGCCGGCGGCCGGACCGGCCGCCGGACCTGTGCCGGAGGGGGCGCGATGAGCAGCACGGGTGGTGCCCGGCCGGAGCCGGGTCGCGTGATCGGGGCCGTCGGGGCGTGCGGTGGCGCGGGCACGTCGGTGGTGGCGGCGTGCGTCGCCCACGGCCTGCGTCGCGGTGGCGAGCGCGCCACGCTCGTCGACCTGGATGCCCACGCGCCGGGTACGGACCTGCTGCTCGGGATCGACGGCGGCCGCGGCGCGCGCTGGCCCGACCTCGTCGAGGCGCGCGGTGAGGTCGACGGGCTCGGCGTGGTCGCGGCGCTGCCCCGCTGGGGCGCGGTACCCGTGCTGAGCGGCACGCCGTCAGGGGCCCCGCCGGACGACGACGTGGTGCTCGGCGTGTGCCGCGGGCTCGTCCGTGCCGGGGAGACGCTCGTGCTCGACCTGCCGCGGCCCGGCGCGTGGGGTTCCGCGACCCGGCGGGGTGGGGGCGCCCGGACCGGTGCGCCCGGCGACGGCGCCCAGGCCGTGCGAGCGCTTCTCGCGGCCTGCGAGACGGTGCTGCTCGTCGTTCCCCTGACCCTGCCCGCGGCCGTCGGTGCGCAGCGGGTCCGCGACGCCCTCCACGCCGCGGACGTGACCGACGTGCGCGTCGTGGCACGCGGTCCCGCGCCTGGCACGGTCGACCCCGACGACGTCGCCGCCGCGCTCGGGCTGCCCACGATCGGGGTCCTGGGCCGCGATGCCGGGCTCGCGCGGGCGATCGAGTGCGGCGAGGGCCCCGCCGTGGCGCACCGGACCCTGCTCGGCCGCTTCGCGGCCAACGTGGCGGCCGCGCTGTGACCGCGATCCCTGTCGAGCCGCCCCTGCTCGACGACGTCCGCACTCGGCTCGCGACGGGTCGGTCCGGCGCGGACGCCGCCGTGCGTGCCGCGGTAAGGGACTCCGGGCGCGTGCTCGGGTCCGACGCCCTGCGGGACCTGGAGCGGGCGGCCCGGGCCGAGCTCACGGGCGCCGGCCCGCTGCAGCCGTTCCTCGACGCGCCCGACGTCACGGATGTGCTGGTCAACGGCCCCCGTGACGTGTGGGTCGAGCGGGGCGCCGGCCTGGAGCGGGTCGCGGTCGACCTGGGGTCGGCCGCGGAGGTGCGGGCGCTCGCCGTCCGCCTGGCGGCCCTCGGCGCACAGCGCCTCGACGACGCGTGCCCCACCGTGGACGCGCGTCTGCCCGACGGCACCCGGCTGCACGCCGTGCTCGAACCCCTGGCCGAGGCCGGCGCCCTGATCTCCCTGCGCGTGCTGCGCACCCGCGCTTTCACCCTCGACGAGCTCGTGGCCGGCGGCGCCCTGCCGCGGCAGTGGGCGGACCTGCTGCGCTCCCTCGTGCAGAGCCGGGCGAACGTGCTGATCAGCGGGGGTACGGGCACCGGCAAGACGACACTGCTCTCCACGCTCCTCTCCCTGGTGCCGGACGGCGAACGCGTGGTGACCGTCGAGGAGGCGCGCGAGCTACGTCCCGTCCACCCGCACGTGGTGCACCTCGCCGCCCGGCGCGCCAACGTCGAGGGCGCCGGCGCCGTGGACCTGGCCGACCTGGTGCGGAACGCCCTGCGCATGCGGCCCGACCGGATCGTGCTCGGCGAGTGCCGCGGCGCCGAGGTGCGCGAGGTCCTCATGGCGATGAACACCGGCCACGACGGCGGCTTCGCGACGCTGCACGCCAACGCCGTCGGCGTGGTCCCGGCCCGGCTGGAGGCGCTCGCGGGCCTGGCCGGGATGACCCGGGAGGCGGTGGCCGCGCAGGCGGTGGGCGCGCTGGACGTGGTCCTGCACCTGCGGCGCGGGCACGGGACGCGGTACCTGGCGGAGATCGGGCTCGTGGGACGCGGCCCGAGCGGCGAGCTGGAGGTGCGCACCGCCGGGCGCTGGGACGGCAACGGCGGGTGGACGACGGATCCGAGCACCTGGAGCGAGCTGGTCGGGAGGTACGGGCCGTGCTGAGGGTCGTGGAGTCGCTCGGTGTGGGACTGCTCGTGGCGGTCGGCGCCTGGCTCGTGCTGGCGCGCGGTGGTCGGCGGCTGCGCGAGGTGCTCGCCGGATCGGGCGCGGGTGCCGTCCCTGGTCCTGCGGTGAGCGTCGCCGTCGTCCCCGGAGCCGGGCCGGCAGGACCGGCGACCGGCCGGCTGGGCCGACGAGGGGCGGGCGGGCGAGCAGCGGGCCGACGTGGGATGGGTGGCCGTGGGACTGGCGGCGACGTCCGGGTGGTCGTGCTGCAGGTGGTCGCGCTGCTCAAGGCGGGTTCGCCGCCCGGTGCCGCGTGGTCGCGCGCCGCGGGGGTGGGCGTCGACCTCGCGGGCGTGCCCGACGTCGAGGCGCTGGGCCGAGTGCTCGGTTGCCGGCACGCCGAGGCGGTGGTGGCGGCGACCAGGCTCGCGCTCGACGTCGGGGCGCCGCTCGGCCGGGTCCTGGAGCAGGTCGCGGCGACCCTCGTCGCCGAGGCCGAGGCGCAGGCCGAACGGGACACGGCGCTCGCCGGGCCGCGGACCACGGGTCGGCTGCTCATGTGGTTGCCGGTCGCGGGCGGGTTCCTCGGGTGGGTGCTCGGCGCCGACCCGGTGGGTACGGCCACGGACGGCGGCGTCGGGACGGCGGCCCTGGTGGCCGGAGTGGTGCTGCTCGTGGCCGGGCGGGTCTGGTCGGACCGGCTGGTGGCCACGGCGGGTGGGGCGGAGCGGTCCGGCGTGGACGTCCAGGTGGTGCTGGAGCTGCTGGCGGCCGCGATGCGATCCGGAGCGGGGGTGCCGCGTGCGCTGCAGGCGGTGGGCGCCGCCGTCGACGGTCCCGACGGTCAGGTGCTTGCCCGCGCGGCGCACGCGCTCGTGCTCGGCGCCGCCTGGGAGCGGGCATGGGTGCAGACGCCGCCGGCCCTCGCCCCGGTGGTGCACGCGCTGCGGGGTGCGTGGCTGGACGGCGCCGCACCGAGCGAGGCGTTGCGCGCCGCCGGGGCGGAGGTGCGGCACGTGCGGAGCGCGGCCAGCCGGACCGCCGCGGCACGGCTCGGGGTACGGCTCGTGCTGCCGCTGGGTGTCTGCTACCTGCCGGCGTTCGTGCTGGTGGGCCTGGTCCCGGTGCTGTTGGCCCTCGGGATCGACCTGCTCACGGGCTGAGCTGGGACACGGGTGCCGGGTAGTCGGCACCCGGCGAGAGATGACGACTTCGGCGCGCCCAGGTGCGCCGGTGCCGCCCGCCGTACGGCGGACGGGGCCCGTCGCGACGGGCCGTACAGGGTGCCCGCGAGCAGGCCGTGAGGCGTGCGAGCGGGCGGAGCAGAAGGAGAAGACATGACGATCACGACAGCGGTGGCCTGTCCCGAGCCGGACGACAGGTCGCGGGCGGAGGCCGACGGGCGCGAGTCGGAGCGCGGGCTGGCCACGGCCGAGTACGCGATCGCGACGCTCGCTGCGGCCGCCTTCGCGGGCGCGCTGATGGCGGTCCTCAAGGGCGGTGACGTGAAGTCCATGCTCACGTCGCTCATCCAGTCGGCGCTGACGGCCGGCTGATCCATGGCGGAGCGTGAGTCGGAACGCGGCACGGTCACGGCCGAGCTGGCCATCGGGCTGCCGGCCGTCGTCCTCGTGCTCGTCGCCGTGCTCACCCTCGTGGCCGCGTCCACGGCGCAGATGCGCGCCCTGGACGCGGCCCGCGCGGGGGCGCGGGCGGTGGCGATCGGGGAGCAGGGCGACGCCGTGGCGGCGGTCGTCGCGCGGGTGGGCGGGCCGGAGGCCGAGATGTCGCTCGCACGGGAGGGCGAGTGGGTGCGGGTGACCGTCACGCGGCCGGTCTCCGGCGGCTGGGTGTCCGGCCCGCTGCGGGCCACCGGGACGGCGGCGGCCTGGGTGGAGCCGTGAGGTCTGTCGACGGCTCCGGGCGGGGCGGCGCGGGGCGGCGGGATCCATGGCCGCGTGGTGCGGCGCGGGCTCGCCCACGGAACGATCCCGAGCGCGGCGCCGGCACCGTCCTGGTGCTCGGGATCGTCGCCGCGGCGCTGCTGCTCGCGGTCGGGATCGCGGCGCTCGGCGCGGCCCAGAGCGCGCGCGGTACCGCGCAGGCGGCGGCCGACCTCGGTGCGATCGCCGGCGCGACCGCGCTGCGCGACGGGTTCGACCCGTGCGGGACCGCGGGCGCGGCCGTCGCGCGCAACGGCGCGGAGATCGTGTCGTGCGAGGTGTTCGGCGGCGGGGTCGTGCGGGTCGTCGCGACGTGCGCCGCCGTCGGGCCGGCCGGGGAGCTCGGTGGCGCGCTCGGGTCGGCGAGAGCGACCGCGAGGGCCGGGCCTCGGGAAAAGGGGGTGACGTGGAACCCCAACGAATCGTAGTATCACTGCTATGGATGGTATGGAGAGTGCGATGACTGCACAGGACCGACCTCCGCCGTCGAGCGACGTGGCGCTCGACGTGCGTGACCTACGGATGAGGTACGGGACCAACGACGTGCTCCAGGGCGTGTCCTTCACGGCGCAGCGCGGCGAGGTGATCGCCCTGCTCGGGCCCAACGGCGCCGGCAAGACCACCACGATCGAGATCCTTGAGGGCTTCCGCATGCGGTCGGCCGGTGAGGTCGCGGTGCTGGGACAGGACCCGGCGCACGGCGACGAGGCATGGCGCGCACGGCTGGGCGTCGTGCTCCAGTCGTGGCGCGACCACGGCCGGTGGCGGGTGCGGGACCTGCTCGGATACCTCGCACGGTTCTACGTCGCGTACTCGACCGCGGAGGTGTCGCGGCCGTGGGACGTGGACGAGCTGATCAAGGTGGTCGGCCTTCTGGAGCAGGCCAACGCGAAGGTGCAGACGCTCTCGGGTGGGCAGCGGCGCCGCCTCGACGTGGCCATCGGGATCGTCGGGCGTCCGGAGCTCGTGTTCCTCGACGAGCCGACGGCGGGCTTCGACCCGCACGCCCGGCGTGAGTTCCACGACCTGGTGCACCGCCTGGCCGACTTCGAGAACACGACGGTCCTGCTCACGACGCACGACCTCGACGAGGCCGAGAAGCTCGCCGACCGGATCCTGGTGCTCGACGGGGGTGTGGTCGTCGCCAACGGGTCGGCGGAGCAGCTGGCACGCGAGCTGACCACGCAGGCGGAGGTGCGCTGGACCTCCGACGGACACCGGAACGTCCACGCGGTGACCGAGGGCGACCCCACCGCGTTCGTCCGCCGGCTGCTGGCGAGTGACCCCGACGTCACCGAGCTCGAGGTCAAGCGGGCCAGCCTCGAGGACACCTACATGGCGCTCGTGCATCGGGCCGAGAGCTACCAGGCCGCACCGAACGACGCCCCGCAGGACCAGGCCGCGCCGAACCGGGCCGCGCCGAACCAGGCCGCGCCGAACCGGGCCGAGCAGAGCGAGGGAGTGCAGTCGTGACCACGACCCAGACCACGGCCGGGCGGGCGCGGAACGACGCGCGCCGGGCTGCCGTCCGCGCCGGGCTCGTCCGGGGCTGGCTCGAGACCAAGTACTCGGTCACGAGTGCGAGCGACCTCGTGTGGATCCTCGCGTTCCCCGTGATCTACGCGGTGGTTCTGCTGTTCATGCGGGGCAGCACCGTCCCCGGCACCGACTTCGCGCTGGGCGCCATGGTGCTGCCGAGCCTGGTCGGCATGAGCATCGCCTTCGGCGGGCTGACCGGCCCCGCCAGCACGATCGCCGTCGACCGCGAGGACGGGACGCTGCTGCGGGCCAAGGCGACGCCCAACGGGATGCTGGGCTACCTGGTCGGCAAGATCCTGATGTTCGCGCTGACCACCCTGGTGGGCCTGATCGTCCTGATCATCCCGGCCGTCACGGTCGCGGGAGAGCTGCGGCTGGACGGCCGCACCTTCCTCCTGCTGACGCTGATCTTCCTGGTCGGGATGGTCGCCACCGTGCCGATCAGCGTGGCGCTCGGATCGCTGTTCAAGAGTGCCTCGCAGACCGGGCTGCTGTTCCTGGGTTCGATGCTCCTGATCGTGCCCTCCGGGATCTTCTACCCGATCACGGCGCTGCCCGAGTGGCTGCAGTGGGTGGGTCAGGTGTTCCCGTACTACTGGCTCGGGCTGGGCGCCCGGTCGGCGATGCTTCCCGAGAGCTTGGTGACGGCGGAGATCGGCGAGTCGTGGCGCACGTTCGAGATGTTCGCGGTGCTCGGTCTCTGGGCGGTTGTGGGTATGGTGCTCGCGCCGATCGTGCTTCGCAGGATGGCCCGCCGGGAGTCGGGTTCCACAGTGGCGGCTGCGCGGGAGCGTTACATGGCCAAGGGGTACTGAGCTGGTGGCGGAGCAGTCCGACGTCGTCCACAACCGCATCGCGATGCTGCGTGCTGAACGAGGCATCTCGCGACGCGAGCTGGCCGAGGCGCTCGGGGTGCACTACCAGACGGTCGGTTACCTCGAACGGGGCGAGTACAGCCCGTCGCTGTTCCTCGCGCTGCGGATCGCGGAGTACTTCGGCGTGGCGGTCGAGGTCGTGTTCTCGACGAGCCCGTTCAAACGGCTGGGCGAGTAGTCCTCGCCGCGGGGAGGCGTACCTCCCCGCGGCAGGCGCCCGTCACCTCGGCACGACCACCCGGGTCTCGGGCAGGAGCGCCGACCGGGTGACGTCGGCGGCGTCCGGCACCAGGCTGTGGCCGGGCGTGAAGCTCGTCATCGGACCGGACACGGGCAGGTTCAGCGTCGTGGCGCCGAGGTCGACGGAGTACTGCGTCGCGGCGCGGTCCACGGTCACGGTGGCGCCCCGGTCGGTGCCCATGACCACGAGGCCGAGCTGGTGCCCGGCCGGGACGACCAGGTCGTTCGTCTGCATCTCGACGGTCACGGTGTGCGTACCGGCGCCGTCGAGCCGGGCCCAGCCGCGACCCAGCACCTGGAGCTCCGTGGACCCGATGTTCCGGACCACGTCGCGGTAGCAGGCGTCGTCGACCCCGGCGGACTCGCCGTAGCAGGACTCGGTACCGAGGGTCGTCGCACCCTCGCCCGAGGTGAGCACCCGGTCCATCACGCCGTAGTCGACGAGCCCCACCGTGATCTGGCCGGTCGCTGCCCCGTGGGTGACGGTCGTCGTCACCGATGCCGCTCCCGACAGCCGCAGGTCGTCCGTCAGCGTGCCGGTGCGGAAGAGCAGCCGGTTCGGGTTGGCGCCCGCAGCCAGGGCGGTGTTGAAGGTCTGGTTCGGGGCGTTCACCCAGCCGGCGTCGGCTGCGCGGCCACGGGCACCGAGTGCGAGGCTGCCGTCCGCGCGCGGACGCAGCCGTGCGGTGCGGTCCATGACCGGCCACGTGTCCGAGGTGGCGACCTCGTTCGGCGCGACCTCGACCCGCACCGCGGGTTCGTCCGTGACTCCGTTGGCGACGCCGAGCAGCTCGTGGTCGAACCAGCGGTGCAATGTGTCGACCCACTCGGCCCGGTCCGAGTCGAACGGGTCGACGTGCCCCAGACGCGTGAGCCACAGCTTGCGCTCCACGCCCTGCTCGCCGAGCGCCGTCCACCAGCGGGAGAAGTTGGGGGTGTCCACGTTGGTGTCCTGGGCTCCGTGCACCACGAAGACGCTGGCGGTGACCTGTGAGGCGTCGAAGAGCGAGCCGGAACGGTAGTCGCGCTGGGCCCAGAAGGCGTTGTGCGCGCCGGACGTGTCGTCGCCCGCCGTGTTCAGGGCCTCGGTGATCGCCGAGCAGTCCGTCGCGACGTGCCGGCCGCCGGCCACGTAGCCCATGAGGAACCGCGGGTAGTTCGCCGAGAACGGGAGGCCCTGCGCCCGGTCGTAGTCGTACCAGGAGCTGATCGCGCCGATCGGCACGATCGTCTCCAGCCCTTCGACGCCGGTCGCGGCGACGCCGTTGGCGAGCGTCCCGTCGTAGGACTTGCCGATCATGCCGGTCTTCCCCGTGGTCCAGTCGGCGTCCACGGGCTCCCCGGTGTCCGGGTCCACCGCCGTCGCCCTCCCGTTCAGCCAGTCCACGACGGCCTTCACCGAGAGCATGTCCGAGGGCCCGCCATGGTCCGTGCAGCCCGTGGACCAGCCGGTCCCGGCCATGTCGACCGCCACGTACGCGTACCCCCGCGGCACGAACCAGTTGTCGTAGTACAGCGGGAACAGCGCCGGGTCCCCGGCCGCGTCGTACTGCTTGAGCTCGCTCTCGTTGCCGCGGCCGCAGCACGCGTAGTACGGGCTGGCGTCCATCACGACGGGCACCTCGGCGACGCCGTCGAGCTCGGCCGGGCGGATGATGTCGGCGCGGATCTCCTCGGCGTCGCCGTCGCCGTCCAGGTCCGGCGCGATCACGTCCACCGACTCGCGGATCGCGCCCGCGTAGTCGTAGACGGGGGCCGTGACGCCGTCGTCGTCGAGGACGTACGGGGCCTCGGCGGCCGGGACGTCGGCGGCCGGAACGTCGGCGGCTGGAACGTCGGCGGCCGGAACCGCTGCCGCGGGAACCGTCCCGGCGGCCAGGGCCAGTCCCGTGAGCGCGGCGACGGCGGCGGCGGCCTGCTTCGCCCGGACGTGGTGGACTCGCATCGGCGTGCTCCCTCGCGACGAACGGCCTGGTCCCGGGGAACATATCGGGTGAATGTCGCATACGGAAGGCTGCCCGGTTACGCCGGGGTAAGCGTCGTTACGACGCCGGCAGGTCGCTCGCCGGCGTCGCCGCCCGCGGGTCGTGGGACAGCACGGCGTCCAGGAGCCGCACCGCGGCGTCCTTGTCGAGCGGCGCGTTGTAGTTCCCGCACTTGGGTGACTGCACGCAGGCCGGGCAGCCGTCCGCGCAGGGACAGGCCGCGATCGCGTCGCGGGTGGCGCGCAGCCACGTCGCGCCCAGGTCGTAGGCCCGCTCCGCGAAGCCCGCGCCGCCCGGGTAGGCGTCGTAGACGAACACTGTGGCCTCCCCGGTGTCGGGGTGCAGCTCGGTCGAGACCCCGCCGAGGTCCCAGCGGTCGCAGGTCGCCAGCAGGGGCAGCAGCCCGATCGACGCGTGCTCCGCCGCGTGCAGCGCGCCCGGTGCCTGCTCGGGCGAGATGTCCGCGGCCCGCAGCACGAACTCCGGCACCGACCACCACACCGCGACCGTCCCGAGGGTGTGCTCGGGCAGCTCGAGCTGCTCCGTGCCCAGCACCTGCATGTCGGGGACGCGACGGCGCTGGAAGCTCACCACCTGTGACGTCACCTCCACGGGACCGAGGCCCCACGTCACCGGTCCCCACTCGCGGGTGACCAGGTCGTGGCCGGGACCGTCGTCCTCCTGAGCCGCCGCGGGGCCGCCGTCGAGCGACTGGTCCCAGCCCTCGATCGCCACCGACATGACCGAGCGCGACCACGTCCCGTAGTCGAGCCGCCGCCGCTGCACGACGGCGGTGTGGTCGGTCAGGTCGAGGTGCGTCACCACGTAGGTGGTGCCCTGGTGCACGTAGACGGCGCCGTCGTGCACCTGACCGTCCGCCGAGGCCGCGTCGACCGTGCCGAGCATCCGGCCCGTGCCCTGCTCGACAACGCGCACGGGCGTGCCGCCCGCGCCGCGCAGGTCGGTCAGGCCCGCGGCGGGCTGGTGGTGGGTCCAATACCACCCCGAGGTCCGACGCCGGAGCGCGCCCCGGGCGACCAGCACGTCGAGGATCCCGCGCACGTGGCCGGCGTCGCCGAACGCCGCGAGGTCCTCGGAGCGCAGCGGCGCCTCCTGGGCCGCCGCGCACAGGTGCGGCGCCAGGACGTGCGGGTTCGCCGGGTCGAACACCGTGGCCTCGAGCGGGGCGTCGAACACCGCCTCCGGGTGGGTCACGAGGTAGGTGTCGAGCGGGTCCTCGCGCGCGACGAAGGCGACCAGGCCGTCCGCCCCGGCCCGCCCCGCGCGGCCCGCCTGCTGCCACAGCGACATCCGGGTGCCGGGCCACCCCGCGATGAGCACCGCGTCGAGGCCGGAGATGTCCACGCCCAGCTCCAGCGCGTTGGTGGTCGCCAGGCCCAGCAGCTCGCCCGTGCGGAGGGCCTGCTCCAGCTCGCGGCGCTCCTCGGGGAGGTAGCCGCCGCGGTAGGCGGCGATCCGGCGGCCGGCCTCGGGCGCGGAGTGTCGTAGGTGGTCGCGGGCCTGCTGGGCCACGGACTCCGCCCCGCGCCGCGACCGCGTGAACGCGAGGCTGCGGGCGCCGGCCCCGGCGAGGTCGGCCAGCAGGTCGGCGACCTCCGCGGTGGCCGACCGGCGCGGATGCTCCGGCGGCGCGGTGGTCGCGACGGGGTCGGCCTCCGAGTCTTCGCCGGGCAGCGCCCAGGGGTCGGGCTCGTTGGGGTCGGCGCGTCGCATCGCAGTCGGCTCATCCCGGGGCCCGCCGGAGGCCTCCGCGCCAGCACCGTCCACGGGCGGGCGCCAGGAGGCGATCTCCGGCGGCTGCCACAGCACCACGGTCCGCCGTCCCGACGGCGAGGCGTCCTCGGTGACGGCCGTGACGTCGTCGGGCGAAACCCCGATGAGACGGGCCGCGCTGACGGCGGGCTCCGCCGTCGTCGCCGAGGCGACCACGAACGTGGGCGAGCCCTCCCCGTACCGCGCCGCGAGGCGCGCGAGCCGGCGCAGTACCAGCGAGACGTGCGCGCCGAAGACGCCGCGGTACGCGTGCCCCTCGTCGACGACGACGTACCGCAGCCCCTTGAGCAGCCGTGACCAGCGACGATGGTTGGGCAGCAGGGCGTAGTGCAGAAAGTCGGGGTTGGTGAGGACGACGTCGGCGTGGTCCTGGACCCAGGACCGCTCCTCGCGCGAGGTGTCGCCGTCGCACGTGGCGACGCGGACGTCGCGCGTGCCCGCCGCGTCGAGGACACGTTCGAGCGCGCTGAGCTGGTCGGCGGCCAGCGCCTTGGTGGGGCTGAGGTAGATGGTCGTGGGCCGCACGTGCGCCGACGCGATGTTCCCCGGGTCGAGCGTCGCGGCGGCCGCCGCGGTCCGGACCGCCGACAGCGCGGGCAGCCAGAACGCGAGCGACTTGCCCGACCCCGTGGATGTGGCCAGGGCGGTGTGCCGACCCTGGTGGACGAAGTCGGCGGCCACGGCCTGATGCGTCCACGGCCGGTCGACGCCGAGCTTCCGGTACCCCTGCACCACGGTCGCGTCCGCCCAGTCCGGCCAGTCCACGTGCTCGGCCGTGCGCTCCGGGAAGGTGCGCGACGCCGTCAGCCGCTCGGCGCGCGCGCCCCCGGCGAGGAGCACGTCGAGGAGGGGGTGAGTGGGGACGTCGGGCACGCAGGACAGTGTCGCACCTGGATTCCCGGACAAGGCGTGGTCAAGGGGCTGAACGGAACAGGGGCGAATTAAACCAAATCAACAGAGTTCACCCGCTAATTGGCTGAGCGGCCCGGCGTCGCGTCGATAGGTTCACGCAGTTGCGCAGGTCGACCGATGTCTCAGGAGGACATGGATGAAGCGCTCTCTCATCGCCGGAGCCACAGCAGCCGGGCTGCTGTTCGCTGCTTTCGTCTCGCCGACGGCTGTCGCCGTCGAAGCGACACCGTCGCTCGCCGCCGACTGCGACGGCACTGCTCAGGGCGAGGCCGAGGCGTCTGCGCTCGCGGCCGCATGCGGCGAGGACGTCGAGGTGCTCGGCGGTGCGGAGGACGGCGCGTCGCTCTACGCCGAGCCCGGCGGATCGATGCGGTTCGAGACGTCGGCGGTCGACCCCAATGTCGTCTCGCAGTCGTCGGCGAACACCGTTCTCCGACCCTCCGGACCATCGGGATACAACTGGACCGGCACGCAGTGGGTCGGCTACTGCGACCCGGCCGAGTATGCCGAGGGCTGCGACGCCGCTGGGATCCAGCGCCTTGTCTGGCAGTTCGACGGCGTCGACATCTTGAGCGAGCTCGAACCCGGGGACATCACCTCGGCCGAGTTCTTTGCGAACAGCGATGAAGCCTGGCTCGATGACGTGGACTGCACGCCGAGCCGCCTGGACCTCTACGACATCCCGCGCATCTCGTCAGCCACTGGCTGGCCGAGCACGACGGCCTGGACCGAGAGCCGTCGCGTGGCAGGCTCCACGTTCTACTGGGGAGCATGCGAGCAGACTCCTCACTACCTGGGGTTCTTCGACTTCGACGCGACTCAGATTGCGGTCAACGCCGCCAGGGCCGACCGCTCCTCGGTGACCATCGGCGTGCGAGCTGCAGACGAAACGTGCATGACGTGCGGCTGGACCTCGTTCAAGCAGAGTGCGACTCTTGTCGTCCGTTTCAACAGGGCGCCGCTGACGCCGACCAGCCTGAAGACGGGATCCAGCGACTGGGGCGATGGTGAGCCATGCGTCCCGGGGCAAGTCGTGCGCACAACCGCCCCCCGCCTGTCAGCGGACATCGCCGATCCCGACCCAGGCGGCACGCCTGACGACAGTGCTCCGGTGTTCGCGACGTTCCGGGTTGCTCAGGCCAGTGCTCCCGACACCGTGCTCTGGGAAGGCTCAGAGTCCTATTCGCACACACGTCGGCACAGCATCTCGGTGCCTTCAGGGATTCTGGAGCACGATGGCCGGTACGTATGGTCAGTGCTGGGAACTGACGACGGCGGTCTCAACGGCCCGACCGCATCATGTGCGTTCTCCATTGACATCAGCTCTCCTGCAGCGCCAGTCATCGTGCCATTGGTGGGTGACCAGGCGGTCTACCTCGAACGAACCGTCAGGGGTGGCCTCGGGGTTACCGGCTCGTTCCTGTTGACGAGTTCGTCGGATGACGTCGCGAGGTATCGGTACGGCATCAACACGCAGACTCCCTCGAACGAGATTCCCGCAACCGAGAACACAGTCCTGCAGATTGCGCCTTCGAGGGCTGGTCTGAACTATCTGTGGATCGACGCGGTCGACGAGGTGGGTAATGTCAGCAAGCAGACAGTTCACGAGTTCTACGTCTCGTTCAACGCACCGACACCGCCGCCGCCTGCAATCACGGTAACCGGCCCCACGTCGTACACCTTCGGGGACGTCCCCACGGCCTCGGTGACCCTCAGCGCGGACGCCGTCACTCCGTACGGGACCGTGACGGTGAAGTCCGGCTCGGTCACCGTGGGGAGTGCGTCCTTCGACGAGCGCACCGAGGAGCTGGAACTCGACCCCCTGGCGCTGGGCGCAGGAACCAAGGCACTCAACTTCACCTATCAAGCGTTCCCGGGCGCCCCGGCCTGGAGCACGACGCGGACCGTCACAGTCACGCCGCTGACGTTCCTGGCCTCCCGGTCCCCCTCCATCTCAGGCACGGCCCAGGTCGGCAAGACGCTCACGGCCAACCGGTGGACCTGGACCCCGACGCCCACGACGGTGAAGTACCAGTGGCGCCTGGACGGCAAGGCCGTCTCCGGTGCGACGTCGAAGACCTGGACGGTCCCGGCGTCGGCCAAGGGCAAGAAGGTGTCGGTCGCGATCACCGGCTCGAAGACGGGCTACACGACCAAGTCCCTGGCGAGCCCGTCGACGGCCGCCGTGAAGGCCGGCGTGTTTGTTGCGCCGGCGACCACGATCACGGGCACCGTCAAGGTCGGCTCCACGCTCAAGGCCGTGCGGGGCACATGGACCCCGCAGCCGTCGACGGTGAAGTACCAGTGGAAGGTGGGCGGCGTCGCGGTCAAGGGTGCGACGAACTATTACTACAAGCTGCCTGCCTCCGCCAAGGGCAAGCGGGTCGCCGTCGTGGTCACCGGCTCACGCACCGGCTACACGACGAAATCCGTCACCAGCGCGCTGACCAGCGCGGTCCGCTGAGCACACCTGGGGCAGCTCACAGATCGAAGAGCGTGGGCTGCTCCAGATAGACGCCCTCCTTCTCCAGCATGCGCAGCTTGGTGCGCGGGCCGCCGCGGGCCGAGAACCCGCCGATGCGGCGGCCCGCGGCCAGCACGCGGTGGCACGGCACGATGGGCGGGAACGGGTTGCGGCCCATCGCCTGGCCCACGGCCTGGGCGGCGCCCGGCGCGCCGAGCTCCGTCGCCACCTCGCCGTACGTGCGGGTCTCTCCGGGCGGGATGGCGCGCACGATCTCGTACACCCGGCGGTCGAAGTCGGGCACGGCGCTCATGTTCAGGGGCACCTCCGCGAGGTCGCCGACGCCGTCGTCCAGCAGGTGTTTCAGCGCCTCGGCCGCAGCCGCGACCGGAGCGGGCGAGGCCTCGACGGCGCCCGGGTACCAGCCGCGGACTGCGCCCCGTACCTGGTCGGCGGTGCCGTGGGGCAGCGTCGAGCCGACGATCTCCGCGTCCTCGTTCCAGACGAGCGCGCACTCGCCGATCGCGGTGGGGACCACCGCGAACTCGAGCCTGTTCCGGTCCATGCCGCCAACGATAGGCGGCACCACTGACACCGCCCGCAGGCGGGCGCGCAGATCAGTCGGTGACCCAGCGGGCCGCCAGGTCGGTCGCCTTCTGCGTCGGGTCCGGCTCGGCGACGAGCGCGCCGGCCGCTGCCAGACCGTCCGCGTAGCCGACGGCGTACGTGGTCAGCGGGGCCGCCGGACGCTCGACGGCGTGGGCGGCGTCCCGGGCCAGGTCCAGGACCTTCTTCATGTCGATGGTGCCGGTGGGGAGGCCGAGCTCCGACTCCAGGTCGAGGATCCACTGCTTGAGGTCTGTCATCTCACGTCTTTCCGGTAGCGGGCCACGTCGGCGGGGGTGTCGATGTCGTCGCTCCAGCCTGCCGGGTCCGGCACCTCGGTGCACCGGAGCGCGCCGACCAGCCGCTTCATCGGCGCCCCGTCCGTCTCGATCCCGTCCAGCGCGCCGTCCAGCGCCGCGCGGCGGTACAGGCCGACCAGCCACTGGGCCCGGCCCCCGCGCGTCAGGTAGGCGCCGTCCGCCGGTTCACGTGAAACAGCCTCTTCGAGGTGCGCGATTGCCCGCGCGGCGCGCGGCACGTCCACGGCGAGGAGCAGTACCCACGGCGCACCCGGGTCCGGCAGGGCGCGCAGCCCGGCGGCGAGGCCGGCGACGGGCCCGCCGAACGGAGGGTCCTCCCTGGTCAGGAGGGGTGTGGGCCCCGCATAGCCCGACGCCGGGTCGCGGGCCGGCAGCGCACGCGCCAGCTCCGGCGGTCCCACGACGACGACCCGGCGAGCCCGCGCGCTCGCGGCGAGGGCACGGTCGAGCAGCCGCGTCCCGCCCACGACGAGGCCCGCCTTGGAGGTGCCGTCCAGCCGGGAGGCCCGGCCGCCGGCCAGCACGACGGCGTCGTACCCGACCCGGGGAGCGGTCCTGGTCATCGCAGCATCAGCACCCGGACGACGTCGCCGGCCCGCACCTTCTCGACGTCCGGCGGCACGAGGGCGAGGCCGTCCGCGGCGGCCAGCGCGGACAGGGAGTGGTGCGACCCGGCGGGCTCGACCCCGCCGTCGACCCACCGGACGGGCAGCGCCTGGAGCCGGCCCGCGGGGCTGGACCACCCCGTGGCGGCGCGGAGGGAACGGTATGCGAGGCCGAGGGGGTAACGGAGAGGTAGCAGTGCTCGCTCAGCGTTACGTCCCTGGCTGGGTAAGCCTTCCGCCGCGCCCCCGAGGCCCCGAAGCTGGTCGATCGCCGGCCGCGCGAACAGCTCGAACGACGCGTACGCGCCCACGGGGTTGCCGGGCAGGGCCAGCCAGGGGACACCGCCCCAGCGCGCCAGCGCCTGCGGCTTGCCGGGCGACATCGCGACGTTCGCGACGTCGGCGTCCGTCACGCCGTTCGCCGCCGGGCCCGACGCCGCCAGCACCTCGCGCACCACGTCCGCCGCGCCCGCCGAGACGCCGCCCGCGGTCACGATCAGGTCGGCGCCACCGCCGCGCGCCGCATCGAGCGCGGCGCGCAGTTCCTCGGGATCGTCGGACACCGGCCCGAGCCGGACGACGTCGGCCCCTGCCGCCCGGGCCGCCGCGGCCAGCATCGGCCCGTTGGAGTCCGTGATCTGACCGGGTCCGAGGGCCCCGCCGACCGGCACCAGCTCGGAACCCGTGGAGATGACGGCGACCCGCGGCCGCCGCCGGACGGAGACGTGCACCGTGCCCGACGCCGCCAGAGCACCCACCGCCGCCGCCATCACCTCGCTCCCGGAGCGAGCGAGAAGGTCGCCCCGGCGGACGTCCTCGCCCGCGGCCCGGATATGCGGTCGCAGCCTGCGGGCCAGCGTGACCGAACCCTCCTCCCGGGCCGCCCCGGCGACGAACCGGCCCGTCGAGGTGTGCTCCACGGGGATCACGGCATCCGCCCCGGGCGGGAGCGGGGCGCCGGTCATGATCCGTACGGCCTGCCCCGGACCGATCCCGGCCCCGGAACCGGAGCCCGCGGCGACGTCGCCCGTCACCTGGAGCGTCACCGGGGCGCCGTCGGCCGCGAGGTCGGCCAGCCGCACGGCGTACCCGTCCATGGCGGCGCTGTCGAAGGGCGGCACGGCCACCGTGGCGTGCAGGTCCTCGGCGAGCACCGCGCCGTCGGCGTCCACGAGGTCCAGCGCGACGACCGGCAGTGGCTCGACGAGCGCGAGCACGTGCTGAACGTGCTCCGTGACGCTTCGCAACCCGGACTCCATGGGACGACGCTAGACGAAGGGCGTTCGGACGGGGTTACCCGGGCCTCACAACCTGCCGTCGACGCCTGTGCGTTCTTCCTTACGGTCGATTAACTGCTGCTGGACGGGCGATGAAACACCGCCTCCCTAGTTTCATAGCCGTCGGTCCGACGTCGGGCCGGCCCCGGAACCGGCACCTGTCGGTCCGGGCGCGCCCGGCGTCGTCGGGCATACGCCCATGCAGGGAGGACGACGTGTCCACTCCGACCACACGCGACCAGGCACCCACGCCGAGCGAGCCCGCCGTCCAGCGCCGCACCGGACGCTGGATCGAGCATTGGGACCCCGAGGACAAGACACTCTGGGAGGACGGCGGACGCCGCACCGCCCGACGCAACCTCGTCCTGTCGATCTTCGCCGAGTTCCTCGGGTTCGGGGTCTGGGCCGTCTGGTCGATCGTCGTGCCCCAGCTCCCCGCCGCGGGCTTCGACCTCACCGTCGACCAGATGTTCTGGCTCATCTCGGTCCCCAGCCTCGTCGGCGCCACCCTGCGCATCCCCTACACCTTCGCCGTCCCCGTGTTCGGCGGCCGCAACTGGACCATCGTCTCCGCGCTGCTCCTGCTGCTGCCCACGACCGCGCTCGTCCTCACGGTCGGCGACCCGACCACACCGTTCCCCGTGCTGCTCGGCGCCGCGGCGCTCGCGGGCCTGGGCGGCGGCAACTTCGCGTCGTCGATGGCGAACATCTCGTTCTTCTTCCCGGAGAAGGAGAAGGGCGCCGCGCTCGGCTGGAACGCCGCCGGCGGCAACATCGGCACGGCGGCCGTGCAGCTCGCGGTGCCACTCGTGATCGTCTCCGGGGCGGGCGTGGTGCTCGACCGGGCCGGGCTGATCTTCATCCCGTTCATCCTGCTGGCCGCGTTCCTGGCCTGGCGCTGGATGGACAACCTGTCCTCGGCCAAGGCCGACCCGCGCTCGTTCGCCGTCGCGGTGCACCACAAGCACACCTGGGTCATCAGCTTCATCTACATCGGCACGTTCGGGTCGTTCATCGGCTACGCGGGCGCCTTCCCGACGCTCCTGGCCGCGCAGTTCCCCGAGGTCGCGATCCCGCTCGCGTTCCTGGGGGCGCTCGTCGGGTCGGTCGCGCGTCCGCTCGGCGGCATCCTCGCCGACCGCGTCGGCGGCGCGGTCGTGACCATCGGCGCCTTCGCCGTGATGGCGCTCGGGGCCGTGGGCGCGATCCTGGCCCTCGGGTCGGGGAGCTTCCCGCTCTTCTTCGGCTCGTTCCTCGGCCTGTTCGTCGCTACCGGCGTGGGCAACGGCTCCGTGTACCGGATGATCCCCGCGGTGTTCCGGGCCGCCGGCGGGACGGCGAAGGCCGCGGCCGGCTGCATCGGCATCGCCGGGGCGATCGGGGCGTTCGGCGGGTTCCTCATCCCGCGCGGGTTCGCCCTGTCCACCACGGTGGCCGGGTCGATCGTGCCCGCGTTGTGGCTGTTCATCGGCGTGTACGTCGTGATGGCCACGGTCTGCTGGCTGGTCTACGGGCGCGGCGCCATGGCCGCGGCACGGGTCTGAGCATGCTCGCCGCCCCCGGGACCGCCGTCGAGTCGCACTGCCCCTACTGCGCGCTGCAGTGCGGGATGTCGCTGACGCCGCGCGCGGCGATGCCGGACGCCGGCGTGCCGAGTGCGCCGGGTGTGCCGAGTGCGCCGGGTGTGCCGGTCGCCGTCGTGCCCGAGGTGCAGCCGCGCGACTTCCCGACCAACCGGGGCGGGCTGTGCCAGAAGGGGTGGACGTCGGCGGCGGTGCTCGGCGCCGCCGACCGGATCACCACGCCACTGGTGCGCCGGTCCCTGCTGACGGGCACGGACCACCTGACTGACTCGGCGGAACGGCGTGCCGAGTCAGTCGGTTGGTCGGACCAGTCGGCTGACTCGGCCGGCGAGGGCCGGCGAGTCAGTCCGCTGGTTCCCGTCTCCTGGGACGTGGCCCTCGACCTCGTGGCGTCCCGGCTCGCCGCGCTGGCCGCCGAGCACGGCCCGCAGACCGTGGCCGTGTTCGGCGGCGGCGGGCTGACCAACGAGAAGGCGTACCTGCTCGGCAAGTTCGCGCGCACCGTGCTGCGCACGCCGAACATCGACTACAACGGGCGCTTCTGCATGGCGTCCGCGGCGGCCGGGATGAACCGGTCGTTCGGCGTCGACCGCGGCCTGCCCTTCCCGCTGTCCGACCTCGGCGGCGCCCAGGCCGTGCTCCTCCTCGGCTCGAACGTCGCCGAGACCATGCCGCCCGCCGTCCAGCATCTCGCCGGAGCGCGGGCGGCGGGCGGGCTCGTCGTCGTGGACCCGCGGCGGTCGGCGACGGCCCGGCTCACGGAGGGTCCGGCGTCGGGCGGGCATTCGGACGGCGCGGGCACCGCCGCCGCCCAGGGCGTGCACCTCGCCCCCGTGCCCGGCACGGACCTCGCGGTGCTGCTCGGGCTGCTGCACGTGGTGCTCGCCGAGGGGCTCGCCGACCGGGCGTACCTGGCGGAGCGCACCACGGGGTTCGACGACGTCGCCCGCTCGGTCGCCGGCTGGTGGCCCGAGCGGGTCGAGACGGTCTCGGGCGTCCCGGCCGACGAGCTGCGCCGCGTCGCCCGCCTGCTGGCCGCCGCCGCCCCCGTGCACGGCGGCGCGGGCGCATACGTGCTGACGGGACGCGGCGTCGAGCAGTCGACGCAGGGCACCGCCACGGTGACCGCGGCGATCAACCTGGCGCTGGCGCTCGGCCTGCCGGGGCGCGTCGGCTCGGGCTACGGCGCGATCACGGGGCAGGGCAACGGCCAGGGCGGCCGCGAGCACGGCCAGAAGGCCGACCAGCTCCCGGGCTACCGCAAGATCGACGACCCGGCCGCGCGCGAGCACGTCGCCGCCGTCTGGGGCGTGGACCCGGCGTCGCTGCCGGGCCCCGGCCTGCCGGCGGTGCAGCTCCTGAGGTCGCTGGGCGCAACGGGGCCTGACGGCGCGACGGCCCCCGACCGCCCCCGGGCGCTGCTGGTGCACGGGTCCAACCTCGTGGTCAGCGCCCCGAACGCGGGCAGCGTGATCGACCGGCTGCGCAGCCTCGACCTCCTCGTGGTCTGCGACTTCGTCCCGAGCGAGACGGCGCTGCTGGCCGACGTGGTGCTCCCCGTGACCCAGTGGGCCGAGGAGGAGGGCACCATGACGTCGCTCGAGGGGCGCGTCATCCGGCGTCGGGCCGCCGTGCGGGCGCCGGGCGAGGCGCGCTCCGAGCTGTGGATCCTCGCGGAGCTGGCGCGCCGGCTCGGCGCACCCGAGACCCTGTCGTTCCCGACCGACCCCGCCGCGGTGTTCGACGAGCTCGCCCGCGCCTCCGCGGGCGGCCCCGCCGACTACTCCGGGCTGTCCCACGCGCGGCTCGACGCCGACGAGGCGGCCGGCGGCCCGGGCCTGTTCTGGCCGGTCCCGGCGCGGGCGGGGCACCCCGGGACGCCGCGGCTGTTCCTCGACCGGTTCGGGACGCCCGACGGGCGGGCGCGCATGGTCGCCGTCGACCACGCGGGCCCGAGCGACGAGGTACGCCCCGACGCCCCGGTCTACCTGGTCACGGGCCGCGTGCTGCAGCACTACCAGTCGGGCGCGCAGACCCACCGCGTCGCGGAGCTGGAGCGCCTCGTGGCCGAGCCGTACGTGGAGCTGCACCCGGTGCTGGGCTTCCGCATCGGCGTGCCCGACGGCGCCCGCGTGCGCCTCACCAGCGCCCGGGGCCGGGTCGAGGCGACGGCGCGCTGGACCGACGCCGTGCGTCCCGACACCGTCTTCATGCCGTTCCACTGGAGCGGCGTCGGGTCGGTCAACCAGGTGACGACGGACGCCACCGACCCGATCTCCGGGATGCCGGAGTTCAAGGTCTGCGCGGTGGACGTCTCGGTGGTGGACGCCGCGGTGGTGGACGCTCCGGCGGTCGGCACGCTCGACCGGCCAGGCACCCTGCAGAAGGAGCTCTCGACATGAACCTGCGTGTCCCTGTGAAGGTCGTCGTGGTGGGTTTCGGGATGGTCGGCTCGCGGCTCGTCGACGAGCTGCTGCGCCGCGAGCCCGAGGCCTTCGACATCACGGTGCTCGGCAGCGAGCCGTACGAGCCGTACAACCGCGTGCTGCTGAGCGACGTGGTGGCCGGCCGCACCGACGTCGCGGCCATCACGATGCCCCTGCCCGACGGCGCCCGTGTCAGCGTGCGCCGGGGGGTCACCGCGACGTCGATCGACCGGGAGTCGCGCGTGGTGCACGCCGACGACGGCACCGTGCACCCCTACGATCACGTGGTGCTGGCGACCGGCGCGGCGGCCCGCATCCCGCCGATCCCGGGCCTGCGGACGCCCGACGGCGGCCTGCCCGCCGGGGTGCACGCGCTGCGCAACCTCGACGACGCCCGCGAGATCGTGGCCGCGACCGTCAACTCGCCGCGAGCCGTGGTGGTGGGCGGCGGGGTGCTGGGCCTGGAGGCCGCCGTCGGGCTCGCCGGCCGCGGCCTGAACGTGACGCTTGTCCACAACGTCCAAGCGATCATGGAGCGCCAGCTCGTGCCGGAGGCCGCCGACGTCGTGCGGGCCGGCCTGGAGGGCCAGGGCGTGACCGTGCGGCCGAACAGCATCTCCAGCGAGGTGCTCGTGGCGGGCGGTCGCGCCGTCGGCATCCGGGTCCGGGACAGCGCGGGCGGGACGTCGGCGGGTGCGGGCGGGGTGCCGGGCTCGGCGCGGGTCGCTGCATCGGCGGGCGGCTCGGTGGGCGGTTCGGTGGGCGGTTCGGTGGGCGGTTCGGCGGGCGGTTCGGCGGGCGGCTTGGTGGGCGGCTTGGTGGGCGGTTCGGTGGCGGGCGCTTCGGCGGCGGGCGCTTCGGCGGCGGGCGCGGCGCCGCGCGACGAGGTGGTCGCGGCGCGCCTGATCGTGTTCTCCGTCGGCACCATCCCTGAGACAGGCCTCGCCGCGGCGGCGGGGCTGACGACGGACCGCGGCGTCGTCGTCGGGTACGACCTCGCCAGCCCGGACGACCCGCGCGTGCACGCGATCGGCGACTGCGCGCAGCCCCCGAGCGGTTCGCGGGGGCTCGTCGCGGAGGGCTGGGACCAGGCCCGGCGCCTGGCGGAGCAGCTGGTCTCGCTGGTGGAGCCGGTCGAGCCGGTCGAGCCGGTCGAACTGGTCGAGCCGGTCGCGTCGGCCGTCGCGGGATCGGTGGCCGCGCGGGTCGCCGCGACGGCGGGTGTCGCGGGTGGGGCGCTGGGCGGTGCGCCGAGCGGTGCGCCGGGCGGTCCCGCTGGGGCCCGCCCGGCGGCGCACCTCCGCCTGCCGCGCGACGGCGCCCAGCCCAGCATGGCGGTGCGTCTCGGAGCCCTGCTGACCAGCGGCGCGACGACGAGCCGCGCCCAGACGGACCGGGGGATCGACACGCGCGGGACCGACGTCGTGAAGGTCAAGGCCGGTCCGCTCAGCGTCACCACGATGGGCGTCTGCGGCCCGTTGCGTCCGGACGACCCGACACAGCGGGCGATCCGTCTCGCCGACCCGAGGGCGGGCCGGTTCATCGAGGTGGTGGTCTCCGACGGCATCCTCGTGGGCGCCACGTGCGTGGGCGACCCGCGCGTCGCCGCCGACCTCACCGCCGCCTACACCCGCCGCACCCCCGCGCCGCTGGACCCCGCGTTCCTGCTGCTCACGCCGGTGATGGCGGCGGCGGCCCCGGCGTCGTCCCCCGAGCACATGCCCGAGGACGCCGTGGTGTGCCGCTGCAACGGCGTGACCAAGGGCGACATCGCGGGCGCGTGCCCGCCGGGTGCGCACTCGGTCGAGGACGTGGTGCGCGAGACGCGCGCGACGACGGGCTGCGGCTCGTGCAAGGACGCCGTCTGCGGCCTGGTCGACTGGCTCCGCGCGTCGGAGGAGGCGGTCCCGGAACCGGCGTGACGAGCGGCGGGGTGGTGCAGCGGTGCGGTGGGTGCGGGTACGACAGATGGGGCGGGTGCGGAAGGTGCGCTTCTACCCCGTCATTGCGCCCGGAATCGAGGTGATTCCGGGCCGAATGAGGGGGTAGAAGCGCACCTTCCGTTCAGCGGGCGGCGGGTGCCCGCTGTGACCTGCTGGCGCGGTGTCCGCTGTGCGAGGTGTCCGCGGGGCGGACAGCACCGTTGCGGAGGCGGCCGGGCGGGCCGTACACCGCTCGGCGGGGACCCGCGGAATGTGGCTCAGGTGGAGAGTCCGGCTGAGGTGAATCGGCCGGGGGCAGGCTGGCCGAAATCTAGCCCACGCGACCACCCTTGGTTCTGATGCACGCGCTGCGCCGGTGAACCTGCACGAACCGGACACTACGGTCTGGGTTCCCGCTCGGCGTGTCTGGTGTCCTCCCGGACATGGCTCACCCCGTGCCGTGCCGTGCCGCGCCGCCTCGTCCCTCGTCGTGCGACCTCACCGCGGGCGGGTCCACTCCAGCGTGTACCGGAAGAACAGCCGACGGCGGACCCGTGCGCCTGGCAGCACCGCCCGGGCGGTCCGGGAGATCTCCGCGAACGTCTCGGCGGGATCGCGCACCGGCATCGGGGGTCCGCCGTCGTCCACAGGGTTCCGGACCGGCTGTGGATGCTTTACCAGGCCCACCAGCGGGTTGAGGAGGGACGACGGGACGTCCCAGGCGAGGTCGGTCAGCGAGTCGGCCCGTGCCAGGCCGACCACCAGCAGCCGCCCGCCGGGGGCGAGCAGCCCGGCCGCGCGCCGGAGCGCCGCCTCCAGCGGGAGATGGTGCAGCACCGCGACCATCGTGACGGCGTCGAACGTGCCGTCGACCTCCTCGAACCGGGCGTGGCGCACGGTCACCGAGGGATCGCGCGCGAACCGCTCGGCGGCGACCGAGGCCATGGCGGCGTCGGCGTCCACGCCGAGCACCTCGTCGAACCGCCCGCGCAGCCGGCTCAGCAGCAGCCCCGTGCCACAGCCGACGTCGAGCGCCCGCCGTCGCCGGCCTGGGAGCCGCCCGGCGCCACGCTGCCGCCCCGGGAGCCGCCGCAGGATCCACCCGTGGAAGCGGTCGTTGTGGCTCCACGGGTGTCGCTGGTTGACCCGGTGCAGCCAGCGGCCGCCGGCCCGCACGATCGGGTTGCCCACGGTCCGGATGTCCATGCGCCATCACGGTAGCGGTGACGAGCGCGGACCTGGTTGCTTTCTGGGCGCGGGATTCCGCCACCAGGCCCGCGCTCACCGGACCGGGACACCGTCGCCAGCGCCGCGCTCACGAGGACGCGCCGCGCCCTGTGAGGAAGATGTTCGGCTCGGGTAACCGAGGGCGCACCGGCGCGAAAAACCCGCGACCTACGGTCAAGACATGGTCAATTCCGGCAATCCTCAGCACCTCGTGGTGATCGGCGGTGGCATGGTCGCGCAGCGGCTCGTCGAGGCGCTGCGCGCCCGGGACGACGCCGGTCGCTACCACGTCACCGTCTTCGCGGAAGAGCCCCGCGCGCCCTACGACCGTGTGGGCCTGACCCGCTGGTTCGACGAGGGCCCCGAGGGCATCGCCCTGGGCGACCCGGCCCTGTGGGCGGACCCGCTCGTCACCCTGCACACCGACCGGAAGATCGAGTCGATCGACCGCGCGGCGAAGACCGTCACGGACCGCCTCGGCAAGGTGCACCCCTACGACGAGCTGGTGCTCGCCACGGGCTCCAGCGCCGCGATGCCGCCGATCCCCGGGAACGACCTCCCCGGCGTCTTCGTCTACCGCACCATCGACGACGTCGCGGCCCTGCGCGGCTGGGTCGAGGAGAAGCGGCGCAGCTACCCGGAGGGCAAGCCGGTGCGCGGTGCCGTCATCGGCGGCGGCCTGCTCGGCCTGGAGGCCGCCGGGGCCCTGACCGCGCTGGACGCGCAGGCCACCGTGATCGAGTTCGGCACGCACCTCATGGGCGTGCAGGTCGACCTGGGCGGCGGTCACGCGCTGAAGCGCCTGATCAACGGCAAGGGCATCGGCGTCCGCGCCGAGACCGCGACCAGCCAGATGAAGCCGCACCGGCGCACCGGCCACGTGGGCCGGCTCGACTTCGCGGACGGCGGGCGGCTCGACGTCGACGTCGTCGTGGTCGCCACGGGTGTGCGTCCCCGCGACGAGCTCGGCCGGGCGGCCGGGCTGCCGGTCGGCGAGCGCGGCGGCGTCGTCGTCGACCTGACCTGCCGCACCGAGGACCCGCACGTCTGGGCCGTCGGCGAGGTCGCCTGCATCGAGGGCCGCTGCCTGGGTCTGGTGGCGCCCGGCAACACGATGGCCGAGGTGGTCGTGGACCGGCTGCTCGGCGGCCTGGCCGAGTTCCCCGGCGCCGACACCGCGACCAAGCTCAAGCTCTCCGGCGTCGACGTCGCCTCGTTCGGCGACGCGCACGCCCGCACCGAGGACGCCGTCGAGGTGGTCTGGGCCGACCCCGTGGCCGGCGTCTACAAGAAGCTCGTCCTGTCCGACGACGCCCGCACCCTCCTGGGCGGCGTCTTCGTGGGCGACGCCGCACCGTACGCGAGCCTGCGCCCCATGCTCGGCGCGGAGCTGCCGGGCGACGACCCCAGCGCGTTCCTGCTCCCGGAGGGCGGCGGGTCCGCCCCGGGCCTGGAGCTGCCGGACGACGCCAACGTCTGCTCCTGCAACAGCGTCTCGGCGGGCACCATCCGCGGCGCCGTCACCGAGCACCGGTGCACCGACGTGCCGGGCGTGAAGGCCTGCACCCGGGCCGGCACGACCTGCGGCGCCTGCCTGCCGCTGGTCAAGAAGCTCGTGGACACCGAGCTGGAGCGCGCCGGCATCGAGGTCAGCACGGCCCTGTGCGAGCACTTCGAGCTGTCCCGGGCCCAGCTCTTCGACGCCGTCCGGGTCGCCGACCTGCACTCGTTCAGCGACATCGTGGCCCGGTTCGGGGTCGCTTCGCCGGCGGTCGGCAACCGCGGCTGCGACATCTGCAAGCCCGTCGTCGCCTCGATCCTGGCCAGCCTCGGCAACGGGCACATCCTCGCGGGCGAGCAGTCCACGCTCCAGGACACCAACGACCACATGCTCGCCAACCTGCAGAAGGACGGCACCTACTCGGTGGTGCCCCGGATGCCCGGCGGCGAGGTCACGCCCGAGGGGCTGATCGTCGTCGGCCAGGTGGCCAAGGACTTCGGGCTCTACACGAAGATCACGGGCGGCCAGCGCATCGACATGTTCGGCGCCCGCGTGGAGCAGCTCCCGGACATCTGGCGCCGCCTGGTCGACGCCGGCTTCGAGTCCGGGCACGCGTACGGCAAGTCGCTGCGCACCGTGAAGTCATGCGTCGGCTCCACGTGGTGCCGCTACGGCGTGCAGGACTCCGTGGGCATGGCCGTCGAGCTGGAGCTGCGCTACCGCGGCCTGCGCTCGCCGCACAAGCTCAAGATGGGCGTCTCGGGCTGCGCCCGCGAGTGCGCGGAGGCGCGCGGCAAGGACGTGGGCGTCATCGCCACGGACAAGGGCTGGAACATCTACGTGGGCGGCAACGGCGGGCAGACGCCGCGGCACGCGAAGCTGCTCGCGGAGGACCTGACCTCCGAGGAGCTCCTGCGCACCATCGACCGCTTCCTCATGTACTACGTGCGCACGGCCGACCGGCTGCAGCGCACGGCGCCGTGGATCGAGGAGGTCGACGGCGGCCTGGAGGGCGTGCGCGAGGTGATCATGGAGGACTCGCTCGGCATCTGCGCCGACCTGGACGCCGCCATGGCCCGCCACGTCGAGAACTACGAGGACGAGTGGAAGGCCGTGCTGGAGGACCCGGAGAAGCTGCGCCGGTTCTCCTCCTTCGTCAACGCCCCGAAGGCCGCCGACCCGTCGCTGGCCTACGTGACCGAGCGCGGCCAGCGCCGTCCGGCGACGTCGGCCGAGCGCGCGTCCGGCGTCGTCATCGCGGGCCCCGAGCTGGAGGTACGAGCATGACCGTCAACGACGTGTCGGACGCACAGGTCACCGGAGTGACCTGGGGGTCTGACCAGCCGGGCGAGGTGCGGTGGGAGCGTGCCTGCCTGCTCGCCGACCTGTTCCCCGAGCGCGGCGCGGCCGCGCTCTTCGGAGACGTCCAGGTCGCCCTCTTCCGCCTGTCGGACGACGCCGCCTACGGCGTCCACGCCGGGCAGGTGTACGCCGTGCAGAACCTCGACCCGTTCTCGGCGGCGCACGTCATGTCGCGCGGGATCGTCGGCACGCGGGGCGGCGAGCCCACGGTGGCGGCGCCGGTCTACAAGCAGGTGTTCTCCCTGGCCACGGGCACGTGCCTGGTCCTGGCGGACAAGCAGCCCAAGGACGACCTCCCGGCAGACCTCGTGACCTACCCGGTCGAGGTCCGCGAGGACGTGATCTACGTGGGTCTCCCGTGACGACGGGGCGGGTGACGCTCGTCGGGGGCGGGCCGGGCGCCGTCGACCTGCTGACCGTGCGGGCCTGGCGGGCGCTACAGGCGGCCGACGTCGTGGTGGCCGACCGGCTCGGCCCCGTCGAGATCCTCGCCGAGCTCCCGCCGCACGTCCGTGTGGTCGACGTCGGCAAGGAGCCCGGCCGGCACCCCGTGCCGCAGGAACGCATCAACGAGCTCATCGTGGAGCACGCGCTGGCCGGCGCCCACGTCGTCCGGCTCAAGGGCGGCGACCCGTTCGTGCTCGGCCGGGGCGGCGAGGAGGTGCTCGCGTGCGTCGCGGCCGGCGTGCCGGTCGAGGTGGTCCCCGGCATCACGTCCGCCGTCGCTGTGCCGGGGCTGGCCGGCATCCCGCTCACCCACCGCGGGGTCACCACGGGCTTCCACGTGGTCTCGGGCCACTGCGCCTCGGTCCCCGCCGCCGACGAGGTGTCAGACGTGCAGGTCCCTCGGGTGACCCACAGGTCTGACACGTCCGGGCCGCTCGACGAGGCCGCGCTCTCCTGCGTGCGGTTCGGCACGGCTACGCTTGTCGTGCTGATGGGGGTGCGGTCCCTCGGCGCGATCGTGGCGCAGTGCCTGGCCGCAGGCGCCGATCCCGGAACTCCCGTGGCGATGGTGGAGAACGGTTCCACGCCGCAGCAGCGTGTCACGCGGGCCCGTCTCGACCAGGCGGCGGACGTGGCGGCGGCTCGTGGTGTGCGGTCGCCCGCGGTCGTCGTCATCGGCCACGTGGCCGCGGCCGGGCTTCTGGAGGGTACGAGTGAGCGACGTCTGGCAGGTGCCGGTGTCTGACGTCGCAGCGCCCGCCCGCGCCCAGGCTGCCCACCCGACGCTGGGCCAGGTCATGGCCGGTGCGACCGTGCTCGTCACGGCGGAGCGCCGGGCCTCAGAGCTCGCCGCCGCCCTGGAGCGCCGCGGTGCCACGATCCGGCACGCGCCCGCGCTCAGCATGATCCCGCACGTCGACGACCAGACGCTGATCGCCGCGACCCGGGCCATCGTCGCCGCGCCGCCCGACGTGCTGGTGGTGACGACCGGGATCGGGTTCCGCGCCTGGATCGAGGCCGCCGACGCCCACGGGCTCGCCGAGCCGCTCCTCGGCATGCTCACCGGGACCCGGCTCGTCGCGCGCGGCCCCAAGGCCCGCGGCGCGATCCAGGCCGCCGGGCTGCAGGCCGACTGGGTGGCCGAGTCCGAGACGTCCGCCGAGGTGGCGGAGGTGCTGCTCAGCGAGGGCGTGCAGGGGCTGCGCATCGCGATCCAGCACCACGGCGCCGGTGCCGACGGGCTGGACGAGGTGTTCGAGAAGGCCGGTGCGCAGGTCGCGAGCCTCGTCGTCTACCGCTGGGGCCCCGCGCCGGACCCGACGGCGGTCCGCGACTCCGCGCACGCCGTGGCCGACGGCGAGGTCGACGCCGTGGTCTTCACGTCCGCGCCCGGCGCCGAGGCGTGGCTCCAGGCCGTCGAGGCCGAGGGGCTGGTCGACCGGGTCCGCGCGCGGTTCGCCGACGGCGGCACCGTCGCCGCCGCCGTCGGGCCCGTGACGGCCAAGCCGCTGGAGCACCGCGGGATCGTGCCGCTGCAGCCCGAGCGGGGGCGGCTCGGCGCGCTCGTGCGCGCGCTGGTGGGGCACTACGAGCACATCGAGTCCGTGGCGCTGAGCACGGTCGCCGGGTCGCTGGTGATCCGGGCGCGCGTCGCGGTGCTGGACGGCAGGGTGCTGCCGCTGTCCCCGACCGGTGTCGCGGTGCTGCGCCTGCTCGCGGCGGCAGAGGGCGACGTCGTGCCGCGCGAGGAGGTGCTCGCCGCGCTGCCGGGCGACTCGCAGGACACGCACGCCGCCGAGGTGGCGATCGCGCGGCTGCGCGAGGCGGCCGGCCGCCGGGACCTGATCCGCACCGTGGTCAAGCGGGGCTACCGCATCGAGCTGGCGTGACGGTCCCGAGGCGGCCCGGGCGCCGTCCCGCGGCGGGGGCCCCTGTACCGCGGACGCCCTCTCGTGGGTCCCACGCTGATCCCCTTTGAGGCCCGGCTTTCTTCGCTTTGCGCCGCCGCAAAGCGAAGAAAGCCGGGCCTCAAAGGGGAGGGGCGGCACGCCGGGATCAGTCGGCCAGAACGCGAGCTCCGTGTCCCACTGCGCCGTGTCGGCCCGCTCCGCGGGGTCGGTGAGGTAGAGCTCGGCTCCCCTCGCACCCCGCCCGAGGCGTCCGTGCTGCAGGTCGTCCGTGCTGCGGGTTCCGCAAACTGCCCGCGCGTCGCCATCATCGTTCTGGCGTCCCCGCCCGTCAGGGAGGATGAAAGCGAGAGGGGGCGTCACAGATGGCGCAGTGGGAGAGCGAGCTCGAGGAGCTCATGGCGCGGCGGGGCCGCGCGCTGGTCGGGTACGGGTACACGCTGTGCCGGGACCGGACGCAGGCCGAGGACCTGGTGCAGGACGCGCTGGTCAAGGTGTTCTCGCGCCTGCGCCGCCCACGCGGCACGGCGGAGGACGGCGGGCAGGTCGTGGACCTGGACCAGCCCCGGCTGACGAACGCGGAGGCGTATGTGCGCCGGGCGATGCTGACCATCTACCTGGACGGCTACCGGCGGCAGACGAGCTGGACGGGCATCAAGCACCTGCTGGCCGAGGAGGACCGCGCGCCCGCGGCGGAGCGCGTCGCGACGGCGCGGGTCGACGTCGGGGTGGCGCTGGCCCAGCTCTCGCCGCGGCAGCGCGAGTCGGTGGTGCTGCGGTTCTTCGAGGACATGACGGTGCCGCAGATCGCGCAGACCCTCGGCACGAGCCAGGGCACGATCAAGCGGCACCTCTCCAACGCGATGGAGGTGCTGCGCGGCTCGCTCGCGGAGATCACGGTGCCGGAGATGGACACGGCGCTGGACGAGCGGCTGGACGTGGTCTCGGGTCTGGTGCGCCGCCGTCGTGCGGTGAAGGTGGGCGCGCTGGGCGGTGCCACGCTCGTGGTCGCGGGCCTGCTGGCGATGGCGGCGCTGTGGGGGCCGGCGCGGCTCCTGTCCGAGCCGGTGGTCCCGGCCACGCAGAGCCCGGAGGTGTCGAACGCGGCCGTGGGCGGCTGGGCGCCGATGCAGTGGACCGACCAGGGCCCCCAGTACCGCTGCGGCATGGAGGTCACGGAGCTGACGTCGACCTCCGACACCGTGGAGCTGGAGCTGACCGGCGACCTGACGGTGGACGAGTACGGGCTCACCGCCCCGGTCCGCATCACCCGTGCGGACGCCGAGGGCCCGGCGCTGGACGGCGGCTACCCGATGCTGGTCTTCGCGCAGAACGGCCAGGTGGTCGACCTGGGGGCGGGCTGGCACGAGGCCGGTTACAAGCTGCCCGCCGCCGGAAAGTCCCAGGACGACGTCGCCGAGGCCGCCGCCGCCACGGCGTGCGGCGACTGGACGGTCGGCATGATCTCCGAGACCTTCCTGGAGCCGCGTCCGGCCGGCACCTACGACGTCTACGCGGTCATGCCGTGGAGCGACGGCAACGGGGGCGAGATGGCCGTCAGCGAGCCCGTCACGCTGGAGGTGCCCGAGGTCGACGTACCGGCCGAGGAGCCGCTGACCGTCGACATCCGCGACGGCTACCAGCCCGCGTGGCTGGAGGGCACGCGCCTGGCCTGCGGCGCCCACGCGTCGGACATCCCGCAGGGCACGCACGTGCCCGATGAGCGCGGGAACCTGAAGCTCTCGGCCGACACCAGCGATGCGTCCCTCACCCCCACCGAGGTGACGGCCACGTTCGAGGAGACCGCGGGCAAGGCCGTCGACACCACCCGGACGCCGGTCACCCTGGTCTGGCTCAGCGCGGGACGCGTGGTCGGGGTGGGCCGGGACGTCTGGTCGGAGCCGGCGGAGGACCTCCTGGTCGACGCCGGGGGCGACACCTCCGTCGTCGTCCCCGTGGAACCGGACCTCACCTGCCTCACCGATCCCGACGCCGGGCTGCCGGACGGCGGCTACACCCTCTACGCCTTCACCGAGATCGACCCGGGGTCGGACGGCGAACCGCAGTACCTGGCCACGGAGGCTTTCGCCGACTACTACATCGGCGAGTGACCAACGAAACCTCCCCGGTGCGCGTCATGGGGTGTGTGGAGACGATGACAGCACACACGCACCGGGGAGGTGGCCATGGCGGTATGGGAGAACGAGCTCGATGAGCTCATGAGGACGCGCGGCAGCGCGCTGGTCCGCTATGCCTACATGCTCTCCGGCGACCGCGCGCTCGCCGAGGACCTGGTCCAGGACGCACTGGTCAAGGTCTACTCGCGGCTCCGCCGCCCCGGCCGGGGCGGCGGGGTGGGCGTGGTGGCGGGCAGCTCGGCGCACGACCTCGACTCACCGTTCACCAACGTGGAGGGCTACGTGCGGCGGGCGGTCCTGACCATCTACCTGGACGGCTACCGCAAGCGGCAACGCTGGTCCGGGATCAAGCACCTGATGGCGGACGACCCCAGCACCCGCGGCGCCGACCAGGCGGCGTCGGCGCGGGTCGACGTCATGACGGCGCTCGCGAAGCTCGGCGCCCGGGAGCGCGCCTGCGTGGTGCTGCGCTACTTCGAGGACATGACGGTGCCGCAGATCGCGGACGCCCTGGGCACCGCTCAGGGCACGGTGAAGCGGTACTTGTCCGACGCGACCAAGAACCTGCAGGAGATCCTGCGCCCCGACGACTTCCGACCTGCCGAAGGGAGGGCCGCCCGATGAGCCTCGACGACCTGAACGACCGTTCCGACCGGAACGACTTCCTGAGCGGCGCACTCCATGGCGCCGCCGACGCGATGCCCGGAGGGGAGGCGAACGACTTGCACGTCTCGTTCTCGGTGGTGCGCGACCGCGTGCGGCGCCGTCGTGCCGCGAAGGTCGGCAGCCTCGCCGGCGCCAGCCTGGTGGTGGCGGGCGTGCTCGCCTTCGGCGTCACGCAGACGCCGCTGTGGGACAGCGCCGACCCGGTGCTGCCGGGGTCGCCCACCGAGATCGTGGCCCCGAACCGGTCGGCGGACCCGACCGGCGAGCCGTCCCCGTCGGGACCGCCCGCGACGAGCGTGATCCAGGACGGGTACGTGCCCTCGTGGCTGGACTGGAGCGACCTGGCCTGCGGCATGCCGGTGACGGACCTGGAGACAACGGCGGCGGGCTGGTCCGCCGAGGCGATCGGCGACATCTACTCCGTGACCTCGGACCTGGAGGGCGAGCCCTCGACCACCTGGGGCATGGCGGCCACCGTCGCAGGGGCCGACGGGTCGCTCGACGTCTTGCCGGTCCTGGTCTGGAGCCAGGACGGGGTCGTGGTGGACCTCGGGACGAACGTCTTCGGGGCGCCGGGTCTCCGCGAGCCCCTGGTGGGTTCCGCCGGGGACGCGACCGAGGCCCAGGGGGGTGCGTTCACCACCTGCGCGCCCGTCGGGACCGAGACCGCCGACACCTTCGACACGCCGCTGCCGGAGGGCGACTACGAGGTGCGGGTGGTCGCCTTCCCGCAGACCGCCTCGGGGGTGTTCGCGACGGCGGTGAGCGAGCCGGTCCCGGTGCGCCTCGACGCCGACGGCGCGCACAGCCCCACAGGTGAGCGTGGCGGCGATGCGACGATCGAGCCCCCGGAGCGCGTCGAGGGTGAGCTCAGCCGCATGGTCCTGGACCGCAGCACGGACTGGGTCTCCGCCCGGGAGACGCATTTCGGGTACAGCACGATCGGCACGCCTGTCGTCACCGCCGAGTGCGAGAGCGGCGACCCCGCGGACACGGTGTCGATCGAGGTGGTGCAGCCGTCCACCGACGAGTCGTTCGCGTCCTTCGACGTTCCCTGCGACGGCGAGCGGTTCGTGTCGCCCTCCGTGGTGGGCGGCGGCGGCGAGGTCGTCGACCTTCGGCTGGCGAGTGTGCCCGACGGCGTCGCGCGGTTCTGGGCGACCCTCGCCCCGAACGCCGGCGGCAGCGGCGGGAGCGACGGCGAGGCCGCCCGGGCCTGCTCGGCGGACGGCCTCGACCTGGCCTACGACCCGGCGAACTCGCCGAGCGAGGGGGCCGGTGCGAAGGCGGAGGCCATCGTGGACGCGGCGCTGGCCTGCGACTCCGACCAGCTCATGGGCCTGGCGAACCAGGACGGAACGGAACTCATGTTCACCGAGACGGCGGAGCAGACCTTCGCCCTGCCCGACACCGACAGCCGGCACTACGAGACCCTGGTCCGGCTGCTGACCAGCACCATGGGCGTGCCCTCCGGGCAGAGCGGTGGCGTCCCCACCGTCGTCTGGCCGCAGGTCGCCACCGAGGAGTTCCGCGACTCGGCCGAGGCTTGGCAGGAGGTGGTGGACGCGGGTCTGCTCACGCAGGAGCAGGCCGACGCCCAGCAGGCCGACGGGACCTATACCGGCATGGTGGTCGGCATCGGCGAGGACGGCACCTGGCGGTACTACTCCGCCTCCGACTGACCCCGCCGTCGTCGGGCCCGGACCGGGCCGACCCGATAATGGACCCGGCCGGAAAAGTTCGGCCCGCGTCCCAACGGTTCCTGCGCCTCGCTCGTATGTGGGTAAGAGCGGGGCGCAGGAACCGCAGGCGAGGGGACGAGAACGTGATGGGGCAGACGACGTGACCGGGTCAGGGCAGGCCCTGCCATGAGCGCACGCTGGGACGACGAGCTCACCGACCTGGTCACGAACAGAGGGCGCGCCCTGGTGGGTTACGGGTACGCGCTGACCGGCGACGTGCGTCGCGCGGAGGACCTGGTCCAGGACGCGCTGGTGCGCGTCTTCCGGCGGTTCCGCCGCCCGGAGGCCGCGGGTGCGGAGGGCTTCACGGAGTTCCCGCTGAACGAGGGCGGGCACCACGCGGGCATCGAGGCGTACGTACGCCGGACGATGCTCAACCTCTACCTCGACGAGGCCCGGCGGTTCACGCTGTGGCGCAAGGCACAGCCCAAGGTGGCCGTCGAGGACCGGGTGCGCGCCCCGGCGTCCGACATCACCGCCCGCGCCGACGTGACCGCCGCGCTGCGCGGCCTGAGCCCGCGCCAGCGCGCCTGCGTCGTGCTGCGCTTCTACGACGACCTCACCGTGCCCCAGATCGCCGCGACGCTCGGCATCGCCGAGGGCACCATCAAGAGACACCTGGCCGACGGGATCAGCGCGCTGCGCGGGATCCTGGTGCCGGAGGGAGAGCTTCGATGAGCGGGCACGACGACCACGGCGCCGACGACCTCGGCATCGGCCGCGACGTGCTGCGGCAGACCATCGACGCGCTCGTCTCGGGCGCCACACCCTCGGACGTGCCCAGCGCGCCGGAGGAGAACCTCGGGCTGCTGCGGCGCAGGGTGCGCACGTGGCGGATCGCCAAGGCCGGTGCGATGGGGCTGGGCACGGCCGCCGTCGTGGGCGCGCTCGCGTTCAGCGCGGCGCAGGCCTCGACCTTCACGCGGTCCGAGCCGCTGCCCGGACGTCCCACGATCGAGGCCACGGAGACGGGCCCGGCGCCGTCGGAGATCCCCACGACGCGCCGCTCGCCGAGCCCGACGGCGTCGGCGAGCCCGTCGCCGTCACCGTCGGGCAGCCCGGACCCGGTGCCCTCGGGCGCCGCGGCCGTCGAACCGAGCGCCGACCCGAGCGCGTCCTCGGTCGCGACGAACGAGACGGACCCGATCACCGCGACCTACGTCGACGGGTACGTGCCGCAGGGCTGGCGCGACAGCTTCCAGATCGAGGGGCTCGACGCCCACTGCGGCATGGCCGTCGAGGATCTGCTGGGTGCACCGGACGGGGGCTTCGACCTCGAGACGACGAGCGCCCTGGCCGCGCGGCAGGACGCGGACGGCTGGCGGGCGGGTACCCGGCTCACCGGTGACGCCGCCGCGCTCAGCGGCTACCTGGACCCGATGCTGGTCTGGGTGCAGGACGGTGTGGTGGTCGACCTCCCGGTCAACAACGCCTCCAACCTGAGCTACTACGCACCTGAGGAGGGCGCTCCGGAGGGCCCGTGGGACCTTGAGGCGCTGACGGAGCCCACCAACGCGTGCGCGGCCGAGATCGAGGGGTCGGAGGACGACTTCCCGGTGGTGTACACCCACCTGCGCGAAGGCGGCACGTATGACGTCTACGCCGTGATGCCGGTCTTCGGTGCGGACGACGTCGTCTGGCTCGCCGTCTCCGAGCCGGAGCGCGTCACGCTCGAGGACGGGTCGGGCCGCGACCGGTAGCTCGCGACGATCGCGGCGCTGCGCCGGCGGCCCCAGCGTTCCAGGCGCTCGGGGCCGCCGGGCAGCCGGCCGAGCACGCGGTACCGCCACGTGTTCAGCGGCAGCAGGTAGGCGTGCGCCCACGGCGGGCGCAGCGGCAGGCCGAGCTCCCGCATGCTGCGCACCCCGAGGAACGTCGTGAGCATCGACAGCAGGCGCTCCCGCTCGAACCACGCCCGGGCCGGCTGCCACCCTGCCGGCCCGCGGTAGGTCCGTTCGGCCTGCGCGGCGACGACGGCCCGGGCGAGCCGCGGCCCGGCGTCCGACACCCCGGCCTGGGCCAGCAGCACGTGGTGGTTGAGGCGGTGTCGCGCCCACTCGTCGTCGACCAGGAAGTCCGAGTGCACGCCCATCAGGTGCCCCACCCACTTCCACAGGTGCATCAGGGCCCGGCTGTCCGACGGCGGGACGGGCACCCCCAGCGCCCGGCAGCCCAGGATCAGCGTGCCGTCGAACAGCCCGAGCGTCGCCGCCTGGTCGGCCTGGTTGATCGGCAGGCCCCAGCGGGCGGTGTCCCAGCGGGGCGTGCCCGGATCCGCCGCCCTCGGATCCGCCGCCCTCGGGTCCGCCGCCCTCGGGTCCGCCGCCCTCGAACCCTTCGCGCCGGGCCGGTCCGCGAACGACGCGCCGACCAGGGCGTGCATGACCCGGACGTGCAGGGTCGCGCGCCAGGCGGGGGCGAACGGCCGCAGCGCGCCCGGCTCGGACAGCCCGACCGTCCACTCCTGCGTCTCGGCGAGCCGACCCAGCGTCCCGCCGGTCAGGGCGCCGGTCGCGACGAGCAGGTCGGTCGGCCCGCCGAACCGGTACCCGCCCACCAGCGAGAGCTGGAGCAGCACGTCGCCCGCGTTCTGCCCGAGCCGCCGCTGCACCGCGGCCCCCTGCTCGACGAGGTCCCAGTCGACCCACCCGGGCACGGCGGTGACGTCGGCGAGGAACCGCCGGAGCGCCCTGGGCCGCCCCTGATTGCCGGCCCCTTCCTGCCCCTCGGACACGAGATCGGTCGGTTGCGTCGAGACCGGTCGGTCGTCGGACCGATCTCGACGCAACCGACCGATCTCATCTGCGCCGTCGGGCAAGATGCCGAACTCGACGGCACCAGGTCGAGGCGCGGGCGCAGGTGCGGGCGCGGGCGCGGGTGCGGGCGCAGGAGTAGGCGCAGGCGCAGCGTCGGGCCCCGCGAGCGCCGCCCGCAGCTGCGCGTGCGTGACCCGTTCGGGGTCGCCGGCGGGGAGCCGCAGGGCGGCGGCGAGCGCAGCCCCGGCGTCGTCCTCCTCGGAGAACGCGCGGCCGATCCGGGCGAGCAGGGCCTCGTCGACGCCGCGCACCCGGCCGAGCACGCGCAGCGGGCGGCCGATCCGGGCCCCGCGCGCCTCGGCGGCGCGGAACCGGCGCGGGTACGCCGCCGAGCCTGGCTCGACGTCGTCCACAGGGTTGTCCACCGGTTCGCCCATGTCCTCATCCTGACCCGGACGGCCCCGGGGGGACCAGGCCCCGGTGGAACAGGCCCCAGCGGACCAGGACCCGACCGCAGAATGGGCCCGTACGCGCCACAACCTCCTGGCGACCTGGTTCGTCGACACGGTCAGGACGGCAGGAAGGAGCCGGTGATGGGCTGGCACGAAGACCTGGAGCACCTCGCCACGCACCGTGGCGGCGCGCTCGTGGGGTACGCCTACACGCTGTGCGGCGACGTGCGACAGGCGGAGGACCTGGTGCAGGAGGCACTGGTCCGGTACTGCTCACGACTGGTGGGGCGGGGTGGGCGGCGCGGCCGCGCGACGTCGGGCATGCGCGCGGTGCCCCTGGACGGGGACGGGGAGGACGGCGAGAGCCGGGGCCGGGGGGTGCAGCACCCCGAGGCGTACGTGCGCCGGATGGTGCTGAACCTGTACCTCGACGGCTGGCGGCGGACCAAGAGGTGGGCGGACATCGCGCCGCGCGTCGCCGTGGACGACGTCCCGTTCCCCGACTCCGGGATCACGGCGCGGGCGGACGTGGTGCACGCGCTGGCCCGGCTCACGCCCCGGCAGCGCGCGGCCGTGGTGCTGCGCTACTTCGAGGACATGACGATCGCGCAGGTCGCGGACTCGATGGGCACGGTGCCGGGGACGATCAAGCGCTACCTGCACGACGCCCTGCGCACCCTGCGCGACGTGCTCGAACCAGTGGACGCGACGACGGAAGGAAAGCAGCGATGAACCGGCACGACGACGCCAGGGACCTGGACCACGGTTGGCAGGATCCCGTGGGGGCGGGCCTGCTGGCGCAGACCCTGGGCGCGATGGCGGACGGCGTGGACCCGGCGTCGCCCACCGGGCCCGCGGCGGCGATCCCGGCCATGAGCAGGCGGGTGCGCCGGCGTCGGGGTGCGAAGCTGGGCGGGCTCGGCGGTGGTGCGCTCGCGGTGGCGGGCGCCCTGGTGCTCGGGGCCGTACAGCTCGCGCCCTCGGACCAGCCCGAGGTGCTGTTGCCGGGGGCGACCGCGCCCTCGCCCACACAGTCCTCCCTTTCGATGTCCGGGCCGGACCTCCAGATCCAGGACGGTTACCAGCCCTCCTGGCTCGAATGGAGCGACCTGAAGTGCGGGATGCCGGTTGCCGACCTGGAGTCCACAGCACAGGGCTGGTCGGTCGAGGCGGCCGGCGACGTCTACGAACGTCCGGCAGATCTCGGTGGTGGCGAGTCCGTGACGGTGCGGGGCATGGCGGCGACGGTCCAGCAGGGGGAGGGTGTGCTTCAGGGTGCCCCCGTGCTGGTGTGGAGCCAGGACGGCGTGGTGGTGGACCTGGGAGACGACGTCTTCGAGGGGTCGGACCTGCGCGCTCCGCTGGTCGGTTCCGGCGCGGATGCGATCGAGGCCAAAGGGAGTGCGTTCACGATATGCGCGCCCAGCGGATCCGGTGAGAGCACCGTCTTCGAGACGCCGCTGCCCGAGGGCGACTACGAGGTACGGGTGGTCGCCTTCCCACAGGATGCGTCGGGCCGGTGGACGACGGCGGTGAGCGAGCCGGTGCCGGTCCGGATCGACTCCGACGGTGCGCACAGCCCGACCGGGGAGCGTGGTGGCGAGTCGGCGATCGAGTTCCCGGGGCCGGTCGACGGCCAGGTCGCGCGGTTCGAGCTGGACCGCACCACCGACTGGGTCACCGCGCAGCTGACCCGGCCCAGCTACTCGTCCGATACACCGATGAGGGTCATGGGCCAGTGCGAGGGAGGGGACCCGGAGGCTCTGCTGCCGATCGAGGTCGTGCTGTGGCCCACGGGCGACGTGCTCGCGTCCACCCAGATCAGCTGCGACGGGGGCGAGGCCGGGAACGAGGTCGACGTCCAGGCAGGCGAAGGGGCGCTCATCGACATCCGGCTGCCGAGCATCCCGGACGGGGTCGGGCGGGCCTGGGTCTCGCTCGAACCGGCCACGCCCCAGAGCGGAGACACCGCGAGCGACTGACCCGCGCCCCATGTGTCAGACGCTCAGGTCCCCCGGGGGACCTGAGCGTCTGACACGGAGGTCGGGGGGCCGGCGGCGGCGGAGATAATGGCCGGATGACGGACCAGAACCTCACCACCGCCCAGTCCGGAGCAGCCCAGTCCGGACCAGTCGGGATCGCACCCGTCCAGCCCGCCGCCGTCCCGCAGGAGGCTCGCGCCCACGCCGAGGACCTGGGCGCGTTCGTCGCGGCGTCGCCGTCGTCGTACCACGCGGCAGCGGAGGTGGCCCGACGCGCGCAGGCGGCCGGCTTCACGCTCCTCGCCGAGGACGCCGCCTGGGGCGTGACCCGCGGCGGGCGCTACGTCGTCGTGCGCGACGGCTCGGTCATCGCCTTCACCGTGCCCGACGCCGCCGGCCCCACCACGCCGTTCACCATCGTGGGCGCCCACACCGACTCCACGGGCTTCAAGCTCAAGCCCAAGCCGACGACGCGCGGCGCGGGCGGCTGGTGGCAGGTCGGGGTCGAGGTGTACGGCGGTCCGCTGCTCAACTCCTGGCTCGACCGCGAGCTGGAGCTGGCGGGGCGGATCGTCACGCACGACGGCACCGAGCACCTGGTGCGCACCGGCCCGATGCTGCGCATCCCGCAGCTCGCGATCCACCTGGACCGGGGCGTCAACGACAACGGGCTCGCCCTCGACAAGCAGCGTCACACCCAACCCGTCTGGGGCCTCGGCGACGCGCAGGGCGCGGACGTCCTGGCGGCGCTCGCGGCGGACGCCGGCGTCGACCCGGCGGACATCGGTGGCTACGACGTCGTGCTGGCGGAGACGCAGCCGGCCCGGGCCTTCGGCGCGGGCCAGGTGCTGTTCGCGTCCCCGCGGCTCGACAACCTGCTCTCCACGCACGCGGGCCTGACGGCGCTGCTGGGCCGGGCCGCGGGCGCCGGCAGCGCGGGGGCCGCGAGCGTCGAGATGTTCGCCGCCTTCGACCACGAGGAGATCGGCAGCGCCTCCCGCTCCGGCGCGGCGGGCCCGTTCCTGGAGGAGGTGCTGGTCCGCGTCTCCTCGGCGCTGGGCGCCACGCCCGAGGAGCGCTCGCGCGCCTTCGCGGCGTCGCTGCACGTGTCGTCCGACGTCGGGCACGCGGTGCACCCGAACTACCCCGAGCGGCACGACCCGGCCAACCACCCCGTCGCCGGGGGCGGCCCGATCCTCAAGATCAACGCCAACCAGCGCTACGCCACGGACGCGCACGGCGCGGCCGCCTGGAACGCGGCGTGCCGGGACGCGGGGGTGCCCACCCAGGAGTTCGTCTCCAGCAACGTGGTGCCGTGCGGGTCCACGATCGGACCCATCTCGGCGACGCGGCTGGGCATTCGCACTGTGGACGTCGGAGTGCCAATTTTGTCGATGCACTCGGCCCGCGAGCTCACCGCGGTGGTCGATCCGTGGTACCTCTCGCGCGCGATGAGGGCCGTCTTCGGGGGGTGAAAAGCCGAATCGTCCCGCTACGAGGCGAGAAGGACGGTTGATCGGGGCGACCTGCGCTTTTGCATGTTTCCGTTGGTTCTGTCCGGGTATACATTTGATGCAATACGGACATGACTTGGACGTTTGTCCAAGAAAGAATCGGCCTGACCTGCGAAAACAGTCGATCCTGGTTGTCCGTGAGTCTGGAAGAAAATACCTAGTACCGTCCAGATGCATGGACCTCGTGGGGGTGATACCACTGTGGTCATCCAGAGCCGTGAACTCGGCAAAAGAGAAATGCCGGACCATCAGGAGCCCCCTGTGCCTCGTGCAACCGTACGCACCTGCGCCCGATGCGGCTGTGTCCTCAGCCGTTACAACTCCGAAGCCCGTTGTGCCGCGTGCCGGCGCACCGAGTCAGTCCCCGTGGTGTCGCTGCCCAGCGTCCCGTCCCGGGTCTGGCAGGACGAAGCAGTCCGCTCTGCGCTCGCCGACTGGGACTTCGGACAGGTCAGCCGCATGGTGCGGCAGCTCGTCCCGCTGCGGCAGGAGGACGTGGCAGCCCTCACGGGGCTGAGCCAGTCCTACCTGTCGATGCTGGAGTGCGGTGACCGCCGTCTGACCGACGTCTCGCGCGTCGTCCAGTTCCTCACGGGGCTGGGCACGCCGCCGGACCTGGTGCGTCTCCCGCTCCCGGGGATCAGCCCGCTGCCCGACGCCGCCGAGCCCGCACGGGCCGCGACGTCCGGCCAGGTCAGCAGCGCTCCGGTGGTCGTGACGCCGACGGCGCCGGACCCCACGCTGCCGTGGACGGCCGACCGCATGCTCACCGCGCTCCGCCTGGCGCACGTCGCCGACAGCACGGCGGACTGGCTGCCCTCGGACGCGAACGGCCCTGTGTCGGCCACCGCGATGAGCGACGCCGCCGGGACGGACACGCCGCGGCCGGCGTCGGGCATCGCGCTGAACTCGATGATCCAGCGCTGGGACGCCGAGCAGGCCGAGCCGCTGCGCCGGGCCACGGTCGGCACCCGGGTGTCGCTGGAGCTCTGCGGGCACCTCCAGGGCACGCTCGACGAGCTGCGGGTCATGGACAAGGGCTCGGGCAGCGGCGCCGTCGCCGACCTGGCCCGCGCCCACCTCGCCCTGGTGGTCCGGATCCTGGAGCGCAGCACGTACGACGAGGTCACGGGCCGGCTGCTCGCCGCCGTCGCCGCGGACACCGCCACGCAGGCGGGCTGGTTCGCGTTCGACGCGGGGCGCACCGACGCGGCCCGCGCCTACATGCTCGCCGGCCTGCGGGCCGCGCACGCGGCCGCCGACGACCGGCTCGGCGCGGGTGCGCTGTCCTACCTCGCGATCCACGGCTACTCCAGTGGCGACCCGCGGGACGCGGTGCGCGCGGCGGAGGCCGGCCGGCGTCGGATCGCCCGCCTGGACGCGCCGCACCTCTCCGCGACCCTCCTGACCCGGCAGGCCCGCGGCCACGCGGCCGCCGGCGAGGGCGAGGCCGCGCGCCGGGCCCTCGGCGAGGCCTCCGAGCTGTGCGCCCGCGGCCGCGGCGAGGACGACCCGCACTGGCTGTACTGGATGAACGAGGGCGAGATCCACGGTCAGTCCGGTTCGGCGCACCTGGCGCTCGGCAACACGGCGCGTGCCGTGGAGAGCTTCGGGCACGCCATCCGGGCCGAGCGCGCGGGCGAGCGCCGCACGCACGGCCTGTTCCTCAGCCGGGCGGCCCAGGCGCACGCCCGGGCCGGTGACCTCGACGCGGCCTGCGCCACGGGTGAGGAGGCCGTGAGCATCGCGGAGACCGTGCAGTCGGCGCGGCTGCGGGAGCACCTGCGGGACCTGTCCGCCGACCTGCGGCGGGGCGGTTCCACGAGGCGCTCCGGTGTGGGGGCGCGGGTGCTGACCGAGCGGATCGCGGCACTGGCGTCGTGACCGCCCCGCCCACCTCCGGCGGCGACGTCCGGACCGTCGATGCCAGGGCCCTGGTGCTCTGGGACATCGATCGGACCCTCGTGTACGTCGGGGAGGTGGACCGGACGGCATATCGGGAGGCGTTCGCCGAGGTCGTGGGACGACCCGCCGAACGCCTCCCGGCCAAGGGGACCGGCGTGACGATGCCGCTGGCCATCCGCGGCCTGCTGGCCGACAACGGGGTACCCGAGCACGAGGCCGAGCGCCTGCTCCCGCGCATGCTCGCGGCGGTCCCGGTGCGCTTCGCGGCCCATGCAGACGACGTGCGCCGCCTCGGGATCGTGCTCCCCGGGGCGATGGGCGCCCTCAAGGCGGTCGCCGCCGAGCCCGACCTGGTCACCACGGTCCTGACCGGCAACCTCGAGGAGAACGCCCGGATCAAGCTCCGCGTCTTCGGCATGGACCACTACCTCGACGCCGCGGTGGGCGGCTACTCGTCCGACGACGCGCACCGCCCCGCGCTGGTGGCGGTCGCCCAGCAGCGCGCCGGCGACAAGTACGCGAGCACGTTCCTCAAGGGCAACACCGTCATCGTCGGGGACTCGCTGGAGGACGTGCGCACCGGGCTCGAGGGCGGCGCGCGCGTCGTGGCCGTGGCCTCGGGGACCACGCCGGCGGACCGGCTCGCCGAGGCGGGGGCCGACGTGGTGCTGCCCGACCTGACCGACTCGGGCCGGCTGATCCAGGAGATCCGCGTGCTGACCGACACCGCGGGACCCGCGTAGGACCCGCCTGACCAGGGTGCGAAGCCCTTGATCTTCCGACATAGTGACTGTCGTCACATGTGGGTAGACTCTGGTCTCTTCCCGCCATCGACGTTGCTGGCGGGGCGCATCGGCCTTGCACGGGTCAAGCCTGTGCCGGGCACTTCATATCTGGGGGAACAGCCCCGGAGCTCGTCGAGGAGGACGGATGCTCGAAGACGGCATTGTTTTCGGCGCAGGGAGCTACACCACGGTGGCGGTGATCGCCGTCATCGCGGTCGCTGCCCTCGGGTGCGCCTTCGTGCTGCGCCGCCAGGTGCTCGCCGCGCCTGATGGAACCGCCAAGATGCAGGACATCGGCCAGGCCGTGCAGGAGGGCGCCTCCGCTTATCTCAAGCGGCAGTTCCGCACCCTCGTGCTGTTCGCCGCCGTGGTGTTCGCTCTGCTCTTCCTGTTGCCCGGCGACGGCGGCGTGCGGGTCGGACGCTCGATCGCCTTCCTGTTCGGCGCCGGGTTCTCCGCCGCGATCGGCTACCTGGGCATGTGGCTCGCGGTCCGGGCGAACGTGCGCGTCGCCTCGGCCGCGACCCGTCCGGGCGGCCGCGCCGAGGGCGCCCGGATCGCCTTCCGCACCGGCGGCGTGGTCGGGATGTCCGTGGTGGGCCTGGGCCTGCTCGGCGCCGCACTCGTCGTGCTCGTGTACGACGTCGACGCCCCCGCCGTGCTGGAGGGCTTCGGCTTCGGCGCCGCGCTGCTCGCCATGTTCATGCGCGTGGGCGGCGGCATCTTCACCAAGGCTGCCGACGTCGGCGCGGACCTGGTCGGCAAGGTCGAGCAGGGCATCCCCGAGGACGACCCCCGCAACGCGGCCACCATCGCCGACAACGTGGGCGACAACGTGGGCGACTGCGCAGGCATGGCGGCCGACCTCTTCGAGTCCTACGCCGTGACCCTCGTGGCCGCCCTGATCCTGGGCAAGGCCGCGATGGGCGAGCAGGGGCTCGTGTTCCCCCTCATCGTCACCGCGATCGGCGCGTTCGTCGCGCTGCTCGGCGTGTTCATCACGCGGGTCCGCGGCTCCGAGAGCGGGCTCACGGCGATCAACCGCGGGTTCTACATCTCCGCCGTCGTCGGCGCCGTGCTGGCCGGGATCGCGGCCTTCGTCTACCTGCCGTCGTCGTTCGACCAGGTGCCCGGCACCGCCGACCTCTCCGGCGTGACCGCCGACCCGCGCGTCGTGTCCGCACTCGCCGTGCTCATCGGCGTGGTCCTCGCGGGCGTCATCCTGTGGGTGACCGGCTACTTCACCGGCACCGACAAGAAGCCGACGCTGCACGTGGCCGAGACCTCCCGCACGGGCGCCGCCACCGTGGTGCTCTCGGGCATCGGCGTGGGCTTCGAGTCCGCCGTCTACACGGCCGGCATCATCGCCGCCGCGATCTGCGGCGTGTTCCTGCTGGCCGGCGGCTCCGTCCCGCTGGCCCTGTTCCTCGTCGCCCTCGCGGGCTGCGGCCTGCTCACCACGGTCGGCGTCATCGTCGCGATGGACACGTTCGGCCCGGTCAGCGACAACGCCCAGGGCATCGCCGAGATGTCCGGCGACGTCGACGAGGAGGGCGCGCAGATCCTCACCGACCTCGACGCCGTCGGCAACACCACCAAGGCCATCACCAAGGGCATCGCGATCGCCACGGCCGTGCTCGCCGCGACGGCGCTGTTCGGGTCGTACGCCGACGCCGTGTCGCACGCGCTCGCCCAGGTCGGGAGCGTCGGCACCGGCCTCGTGACCTCGATGCTCAGCTACGAGATCATCTCGCCGGTCACCCTGGTGGGCGTGATCCTCGGCGGGGCCACCGTGTTCCTGTTCTCCGGGCTCGCGATCGACGCCGTCACCCGCGCCGCGGGCGCCATCGTGTTCGAGGTGCGCCGCCAGTTCCGCGAGCACCCGGGCATCATGACGTTCGACGAGCGCCCCGAGTACGGCAAGGTCGTGGACATCTGCACCCGGGACTCGCTGCGCGAGCTCGTCACCCCGGGCCTGCTGGCCGCGTTCGCGCCCATCGCGGTGGGCTTCGGGCTCGGCGTCGGGCCGCTGGCCGGCTTCCTGGCCGGGGCCATCGGCACGGGCGTGCTCATGGCCATCTTCCTGGCCAACTCGGGCGGCGCCTGGGACAACGCCAAGAAGATCGTCGAGGACGGCAAGTACGGCGGCAAGGGGTCCGAGGCGCACGCGGCCACCGTCATCGGTGACACCGTGGGCGACCCGTTCAAGGACACCGCCGGCCCGGCGATCAACCCGCTGATCAAGGTGATGAACCTGGTCGCGCTGCTCATCGCGCCCGCCGTCGTCGCGATCAGCGTCCCGGCGGACGCCAACCACGCGCTCCGCATCGGCATCGCGCTGGTGGCGGCGGCCGTGGCGTTCGGTGCCGTGATCTGGTCCCGCGTGCGGGCGTCCCGCGTCGACGCGGCCCAGCAGGCGGAGCAGGACCGCACGGCCGCGGCGGTCTGACGCCGAGGGAGAGCCGCGGCGAGGTAGGACCCTGGTGCGACCACCAGGGTTCTACCTCGGCCTGCTACTGGCCCACGCGGCCGTCCACGCACTCGCGCAGCAGGTCGGCGTGGCCCACGTGCCGGGAGTACTCCTCGATCATGTGCACCAGGACGTCCCGGACCGGGATCTCCTCGTCGCCGCGCCTGACGGTCGCGCCCAGCCCGTCCTCGGGCAGGGCCTCCAGCCAGGCGTCGGCGTCCCGGACCTCGCGGCGCCAGTTCTCCCACGCGTCCTCGACGACGGCGGGGTCGGCCACGGCGCCGTCGAAGTCCGCGTCGGGGTTCTCCGGTGACTTGCCGAACAGCTTGGGCAGCTCCGGCTGCTCCTGCAGCACCCGCTGGAACCAGGTCTGCTCCACGTGCGCCAGGTGCCGCACCAGCCCCAGCAGCGACATGGTCGACGGCGGCACGGACCGGCGGGCGAGCTGCTCGGCGTCGAGCCCGTCGCACTTCATCTCCAGCGTGAGCCGGTAGTGCTTGAGGTAGTTCCAGAGGGTCTCCTTCTCGCCGACCGGGCTGGACAGCGCCTCGCGCGGGTCGTCGTCCGGGTCCGCCCACATGTCGGGGTAGACGGTCGCTGAGGTCCATCGCTCTGTCGTCATGGGACCAGTGCACCCCCGGTTCCCGGGGCGGTCAACGCGATACTCGGCCGGCGTCCGCTCCCACTTCCTCCGCGTCATGGTCCAGACTGGGCCGCGTTGTCGCTGGGAGGCACCGTTGCTCGTTCGTACTCGCCTGCTCGCCGCGCTGACCGGCGCGACGCTCGCCGTCGGCGCGTTCGGTGCGCCCGCCGTGGCGCGGACCGGACCGGCGGACGGCCCCACGGACCCGGGCGCGTTCGTCGCCTCGTACGTGCCGCCCGAGCCGGTGCCGCGCGGCGAGGCCGGGCTGCGCCTGCCGACGTCGTACCCGTACCAGCCCGACCTGCGTGTCTATCCGGCGAACGAGCGGGACGCCACGGAGCGCAACGGCACGGTCAGCCACGCGGAGCTCGCGCCGCGCCTGACGCGGCTGATGGACCGGAGCGACCGGGTCTCGACCCAGGTGGTGGGGCAGTCGACCGAGGGCCGTGACCTCTACCTGGTCACAGTGACGGCGCCGGAGCGCCGGTCGGAGACCGCGCGGCAGGCCGCGTGGCGCACCGAGATCCGGGAGCGCCCGGACCGCGCCGCGCGCGACGGCGCCCTGCGCGCGGGCTACAAGACCCCGGTCTGGATGAGCGCCAACATCCACGGCGACGAGTGGGAGGGCACGGACGCCGCGCTGCGCGTCATCGAGCGCCTGGCCACGGCGGACGACCGCGCGACCCGGGAGACCCTGGCGCACCACCGGCTCGTGTTCAGCCTGACGCTCAACCCGGACGGGCGTACCCACGCGACGCGGGAGACGTCCCTGGGCCTCGACGCGAACCGCGACCTGGTCACGCTCGCCACCCCGGAGGCGCGCTCGTACGTGCGCACCGTCCAGGCGGTGCAGCCGCTGTTCGCCGCGGACTTCCACGGGTACACCGACGTGCTCCAGGTCGAGCCGGCAGGCCCCCCGCACGGCGAGAGCTACGAGTACGACCTGCTCGTGCCGCACGCCTACGCGATCGCGCGCCAGGTGGAGGACGACGTCGCCGCGGCCGACATCGCCGGCAACACGTCCTACGACCCGGACACGGGCGACGCGGTCGAGGAGGACACGGGGTTCGTCAAGATCCCGTACCGGGACACGCCGTCGGGCTGGGACGACTACCCGCCGGTCTTCACCGCGCAGTACGCGTCGCTGCAGGGCGCGGTGACCAGCACGGTCGAGCTGCCGCTGGGCCGCACGGGCCCCACCACGACGCGGGCCGACTCGGCGGTCGACACCGAGGTGGCCGTCACGACGATGACGTCGATGATCGACTACGTCCACGCCCACTCGGACGCCATGCTCGCGAACCAGGTCGAGATGTTCCGCCGCGGAGTGGCGGGCGCGCCGAAGGTCGCGCTGACCACCCGGAACGTCGATGGTGTGCCCGGCCCCGACGAGTGGAAGCGGCACTGGGACCGGGCGGACGACCAGGAGCCGGTGCGGCTGCCGCGCGCGTACGTGATCCCGGCAGGCCCCGGCCAGCGGTCGGCGAGCGACGCCGAGGACCTCGTGGACGCGCTGCTGTTCCACGGCATCGAGGTGGGGCGCCTGGCGGCTCCCGCGCACCTCGCGGGCACGGGGACCACCTATCCCGCCGGCTCGTACGTGGTGGACCTGCACCAGCCCCTGCGCGGCCTGGCGAGCTCGCTGCTCGGCCCCGGCTCGGACATCTCCGCCAAGGTCCCTGCCATGTACGACATCTCGGCGTGGTCGCTGGCTGCCCTCTGGGGCGCGACGGTGGAGCGGGTGGGCGCCACCACGGACGGCCCGGTGGGCCGGACCGTCCCCGTCGGCGCGGGGCGCGAGCGCGGCGGCGTCCCGGACGGGCAGCCCTACGTCGGCTTCGACCTGGCCGGCGTCGCCGACCAGCGGGCCCTGAACGACCTGCTGGGCCAGGGTGTCGCGGTGCGGCTCACGGCGGACGGGGGCGCCGTCGTCGGGCCGCGCGGGCACGGGGCGGCCCACGACGTGGCCGAACGGTACGGCATCGACTTCACGGCGGCGTCGCGCGCCGCCTGGGCGGCGGGGGAGCCGGCCGAGGACCTGACGATCGCGTACGTGGGCGACCAGGACGACCGGCTCTCGCTCCTGGCGCTCGGGTTCGACGACCTGGTCGCGGTCTCGGCGCGGGGGATCGCCACGAGCGCGGCGGCGGGCCGGCCGACCGGGCTCGAGGGCGCCGACGTCCTGTGGGTGGGCTCGTCCCTGGACCTGCCCGCGGGGTCGGCCGGCCACGCGCACGTCCGGTCCTGGTTGCGCGACGGCGGCGCGATCGTCGGGCGCGGGGCGGGCGCGTTCGCGGCCGCGGAATCGTACGGGCTGGTCAGCGGCACCGCGGTGACGGGAGAGCCGGCCGGCAACGGCATCATCGAGACCGACACCCCGGGCGACGTGCTGGACGACCACCCGCAGGGGCAGGGGTTCGTCTACCCGGCCGTGTGGTTCACGGGCCTCGGCCCGGGCACCACGGCGGAGCTGACCTACGGCAGCTTCCTCGCCGGGCACTGGTCGGCCTCGGAGGACGGCGACGGGCCGGAGGCGGCCGACGGGCAGATTGCCGCCGTATCGGGCAAAATGGGGCAGGCGCGGGCGTTCGTGTTCGGCACCTCGGTCTTCTTCCGCACCCATCCCCGGGGCGGCCTGAGCCAGGCGGGGACGGCGATCCACTGGGCCGCGTCGTGACCACCGCCGACGGCTGACCCGCGCGGTCCGCGGCGCGTCCGGGATCACCAGGGGTATGTGGAAAACCGGGTGCTACCGCTATCGTCTGCGGTGTTGTGCTCCCGAACGCCCCGTGGTCCGCGGGCGTGGACGGGAGCCCCGACGCAGGGGGCCCCGACGTGGGACCCGGAGCAGGAGAAGGTCCCGTGAGTGCCGACATCGACCCGACCGAGGCCATCCCTCAGGTCACGGCCGAACTGATCGCGAAGGCGGCAGCCCGGCAGGCTCCGCCGCCCGAGCGCGAGGCGATCAGCGCCCCGGCGGCCCCGGCGCGCACCGCGCCGGAGCGGAGCGCACCCGAGCGGAGCGCGGCCATGAAGGCGCCCGACGCCGAGCGGCGCCGGCCGGTCGCCGAGCAGCCCGCCGCGCCGGACGCCGTGCTGTCCACGCGCCCGGGCTCGCCGTTCGTCCCGTCGGAGCCGTACGCCGAACGGCACACGTCAGCCGGCCACATCGCCGCCGGGCACCTGTCGTCGCTCGTGCAGATCCCCACCGTCTCGGTGTGGGACACGCAGTACCTGGACCACGAGGCGTTCGCGCGGCACCGGGCCGCGCTGGCCACGTTCTACCCCCGCGTGCACGCCCTGCAGAGCGAGCCGGCGGGCGACCACGGCCTGCTCTACCGCTGGCCCGGCAAGGGGCGGCAGGACGTGCTGCACCCCTACCCGGTGGTCCTCATGGCGCACCAGGACGTCGCGCCGGTGGGCGCCGACTGGCCCGGAAACCCGTTCTCGGGCGAGATCCGCGACGGGGTGGTGCACGGCCGCGGCACGCTCGACGACAAGGGCGGGCTGGTCGCGGTGCTCGACGCCGTCGAGACGCTGCTCACCGAGGGTTTCGTGCCCGAGCGCGACATCTGGCTGTTCTTCGGCGCGGACGAGGAGACGGCCGGCGAGTCCGCCCAGATCGCCGTCCGCCGCCTGTACGAGCTCGGCGTGCGGCCGTGGCTCGTGATCGACGAGGGCGGGTCCGTCGCGACCGACGTGCTGCCCGGCGTCGACCGGCAGACGGCCCTCGTGGGCGTCGCGGAGAAGGGCCTGGTCGGGATCAACCTGTACACCACCGACGTCGGGGGCCACGCGGCCACGCCCGGGCGCTGGTCCGCGACCACGCGGCTCGCCCGCGCGGTGACGCGCGTGGGCCGGCACCGGTTCGCGGCGCGGGTCGACGCGCCGACCGTGGAGCTGCTCGGCAGGGTCGCTCCCGGCGCGAAGGGGCTCCAGGGCGCCACGCTCCGGCTCGCGGCCAGGACCGCCGCCGGGCCGCTGCGCAAGCTGGCCGCCTGGACGCTGGCGGGCGGCGGACCCGAGGCCGTCGCGACCGTCCGCACCACCGTGGCGGTCACCGAGCTGGAGGGCAGCCCCGGCGCGAACATGGCCGCCACGACGGCCCGGGCCCGCCTCGACGTGCGGGTGGCGCTCGGCGACTCCGTGGACCGGACGATGGCGCGGCTGCGCCGCGTCATCCGGGACAAGCGGGTCGAGATCGAGGTGGTCGAGAGCAGCGAGCCGAGCGAGGTCTCGCCCACCGACAGCCAGCAGTTCGCGCTCCTGACCGAGTCGATCGGGGCCGCCTACCCGGACGCCGTCGTAGCGCCCTACGTGACGGTCGCCGCGACCGACGCGCGCCGGTTCACGCCGATCAGCGACCACGTCTACCGGTTCAGCCCGTTCGTCATGACACGCGAGCAGCGGCAGTCGGCGCACGGTGTCGCCGAGCACCTGAGCGTCGATTCCCTGAGCCGCGGAGTGCATTTCTATCGCGAGGTGCTGCGCAAGATCCCGGGCTGACCTGGGCATTCAACAAATCACCGAAATTGGACTAAGTTCTCCCTCTACACCGGCGAGGGAGACTTTCATGAGCAGCTCCGCAGCACCGTCCGGGACGCCGGGCGGATCGCGTTCGCCCGTGAACGTCAACGTCCACACGTACCCCGCGCAGCTCCAGTACCCGCCGCGGTCGTACCTGGTGTTCGGCATTCTGATGACCATCTGCTTCTGGCCCACGGGAATCGTGGCGCTCGTGAATGCGTCACGCGTGAACGCGCACTGGAAGACGGGTCAGCACGACAAGGCGCGCAAGGCGTCCCGCCGGGCCCGTAACTGGGGCCTGGTGTCGCTCGCCATCTGGGCGGTCGTGCTGGTGGTGGTCGTGTTCTGGTCGAGCATCGCCTACCTGAACGGGTAGCACTTCACCCACAGTTCGTCAGCTATCACACGATTGCCCCTCCTGTCCTCCCGGGTTCTGCGGGTAAAGTGCGCGGCTATGAGTGCGACACGGCGCAAGGGCTCCCGGGGCGGTCGTGCTGCTTCCCGCGCCGGTGGTCCCCCCGCGAGCAACGCCCTCACCTGGGCGGAGAGTCTCGCGGCGGGTGAGGCCGCGCCGGGCGCCAGCGCGCTCGAGTGGGCCGAGGGGCTCGCGCAGAACGACACCGCCACGCCGAGCCCGTGGGGCAGCGCGGGTGCGGGCGCCGACGACGCCGTCGCCCCCGCTCCGGCCGAGGAGGGCGGCACCGGCTCTCCGTGGGGCCCCGTGCCGGCGCCCGTCGTCGTCGACGGCGACGTCGCCGCCGCCGTCGTCGGCGAGCCGGAGGGCGACGCGAACCCGTGGGGCTCCGTGGCGGCCGCGGCGGAACCCGCCGCGGCCCGGGGCCGGAGCAAGAACGCCGGCGGCAAGGGCGCCGGTGGCAAGAGCGGCAAGGCCGGCAGGTCCCGCTCCAAGGGCAAGGGCACCACGTCCGGCGCCAAGGGAGCGCCGAAGGACGACACGGCCCCCACGCCCGCGGGCGGCTTCCCGCTGAACGTGGGCCCGGCGGCCGACGAGGCCCCTGACGAGCCGCGGCCGGAGGGCGACGCCTCGCTCGCGCCGGTCGCGGCCGCCGCAGGCACCCTCGCGCCGAGCGCCCCCGCGACCCGCGGGCCGGGGTCGAAGAAGGCCGGCAAGGGCCCTCGGGGCCGTCTCCCCACCCCCAGCACGGCCCAGCAGCGCAAGATCAAGCGGACCCTGCGCCGCGGCCTGCCCCCGTTCCTCGACCGGCCGCTGGTGCTGGTGCTGGCGGGCGTCACCGCCGCCGTGCTGGGGCTCGGCACGGGCTGGGGCATGGACAACCTCCCCTCGGGTGGCAGCCCGATGTCGTCGGCGGACGCCGCGTCGTGCGCGCAGACGCAGATGGCATGGACGCAGGCCGCCAACGCACAGTCGGCGATGGTCGAGGACCAGCCGGAGACCCTGCGCAAGGGCTTCATCAACGCCCGCAACGCGCTCGACGGCGTGACGCCGCCCGAGGCGATCTCCGCGGACTGGGCGGTGGCGTTCACCTACTACTCGACCGTGGCGAACAACATCGAGAAGGTGAAGGCCGACGACGGCGCCGCCGTGCTCTCGGCGGTCGGCGGCGCGCAGGAGGAGCTCGACACCGAGGCGATGATCGAGGCCACCAAGGCCATCGGGCTCTACGTCAACTCGAACTGCCAGCGGTAGCCCGTCAGGATGGGGCCGTGCAGCCTCCTGTGACCGACCCCGCCCTCGTCGCCTCCCTGCGCGACGACCTGCTCTCCTCCGCCTACGACGTCGACGGCGTGGAGGACGTCCTCGGGCCGCTCGCCGCGGCCGCGCTGCACCGGGAGCAGGCGCTGCCCGCCCGCCGGGCGGTGGCCGCGGCGACCGCCGGCAGGCCGCCGTCGGACCGCGACCCGCGCGCCACCCTCGCCGGCCTCTTCCTCCTGGGCGAGGCCGTGCCGCGCGCCGCGTTGGACCGCGCGCTGCCCGCGACCGGTGCGGCCGGCGCGGAGCGGCTGGGCCTGGTGGCCGCGCAGGGCCCGGGGGACGACGACGAGGTGCGCGCCGTCGTCGACCTGCACCCCTACTCCTCGGTCGACGCCGTCGGCGACGCGCGCTGGTGGCTGGCGTCCGACCTGGGCGAGCTCGCGACCGGCGGCCGCCTGGCGACCGACCACGTGCTCGGTGCGGGCGGCGCGTCCCTGACGCTCGCGCAGGTGACCGTGCGCAACCCGACCGGCCGGGTGCTCGACCTGGGCACCGGCTGCGGCATCCAGGCCCTGCACGCGGCGCGGCACGCCCGGCAGGTGGTGGCGACCGACATCTCGCGGCGCGCGCTGTCGTTCGCGCGCTTCAACGCCGCGCTGAACCAGCCGGACGGCGCCGAGCTGGAGCTGCGGCACGGGTCCCTGCTGGAGCCGGTCGCGGGCGAGCGGTTCGACCTCGTGGTCTCCAACCCGCCGTTCGTCATCACGCCGCACGCCGGGGCGGCGGGCCGCGCCGTGGCCGACGCGATCGGCGACTACGAGTACCGCGACGGCGGCCGGGCGGGCGACGACCTGGTGCGCGACCTCGTGCTCGGCGTCGGCGACGTGCTGGCCCCGGGCGGCACGGCCCAGCTCCTCGCCAACTGGGAGCACCGTCGCGGCGAGCCCTGGGCCGAGCGCGTGGGGCGCTGGCTCGACGTGGCGGGCCTGGACGGCTGGATCATCCAGCGCGAGGTGCTCGACCCCGCCGAGTACGCCGAGACCTGGATCCGCGACGGCGGGACCACGCCCGACCGTGAGCCGGACGCGTGGGCCGCCGCGTACGGCGCGTGGCTCGACGACTTCGCGTCCCGGGACGTCGAGGCCGTCGGCTTCGGGATCGTGACCCTGCGGCGCCCCGCCTCGGGCACCGTGACGCTGCGCCGCCTGGAGGAGCACACCGGGTCCGTGCGCCAGCCGCTCGGGGCGCACATCGCCCGCAGCCTCGCCGGGCACGACTGGCTCGCGGCCCGGGACGACGCCGCGCTCGCCGCGGCCCACCTCGTGACGGCCGCGGACGTCACGGAGGAGCGCTACCTGACGCCGGGCGCCGCCGACCCGAACGTCGTCGTGCTGCGGCAGGGCGACGGCCTCGGGCGGGGCGTGCACGCGTCGAGCCCGCTCGCGGCCCTCGTGGGCGCGTGCGACGGCGAGCTGTCCGTCGGGCAGATCGTGGGCGCCCTCGCGTCGCTGTTCGAGGTGCCCGCGGACGCGCTGGCGGCCGAGCTGCTCCCGGCCGTCCGGGGGCTGGTCAGGGACGGGTTCCTGGAGGGGTGAGGGCGGGCCCCCGGGCGGCGCGGCGGCGGCGCGCGCCGTTACCGGGACGTAACGGAATTGTCGAAGACCGATAAATCTTGTCGATGCCCGAGACATATCGGGCTATGACAGATATTTTCCACCGTGTGGAACTCGACATGCGGCACTTGAGGATGGTTGTCGCTGTTGCCGAGTCGGGCAGCGTCACGAAGGCGGCCGCTGCCCTCGGCATCGCGCAGCCGGCGTTGACCGCGCAGCTCAACCGCATCGACCGGTCCCTGGGCGGGAACGTCTTCGTCCGTGACCGGTTCGGTGCGCGACCGACGGAGCTCGGTGAGCTGGTGCTCAGGCACGCGCGCGTGCTTCTCCCCGCCATGGCGGCCCTCTCGGACGACGCCGAACGCCTCGTCAACGGCGACGTCGCCCACGGCGAGACCGTGCGGGTCGGCATCACCGGGACCGGGCTGGGCGGGCTGTTCGTCAACCAGCTGCACATCGGGATGCCCGGTGCGCAGGTCACGACGGCGATGCCCCCGCTGCCCGACGACGTCGCGTCCCGGCTCGCCCGCGGCACCATCGACGTCGGGCTGGTCGGGATGTGCTCGGACGTCTCGCCGCCCGCAGCCGTCGAGGTGTCGTGGACCCGGGTGTGCACGGACCCGATGTTCGTGCTGATCGACGAGCACCACCCGTACGCGGGCAAGCCCGAGGTGTCCCTTGCCGAGCTGGCCGAGGAGCAGTGGCTCTGCGTGCCGTCGCACGGCTGCCTCCAGGAGTGCTTCGTGTCGGCGTGCGTACGCGCGGGGTTCACGCCGCGCGGCATGGGCGAGGCGGAGTGGACCACCGCCGTCGACCAGGTGCGGGCGGGCCGCGCGGTCGCGCTCGTGGAGCCCGGGCAGCCGGACCCGCCGGGGGTGGTGACCGTCCCCCTGTCGGGGGCGCCCCTGCGCCGCACCCACTACCTGGGCTGGCGGCACGACGCCGACCTGCGCGTGGACCTGGAGGCCGTCGAGGGCGCCGCCCACCGGGCCCACCGCGACGCCGTCCGCCGCAGCCCGCAGTACGAGCAGTGGCTGGCGATGTACGGGATGCTCGGCTGAGCCGGAGGCGCAGCGCAGGGTGGGGGCCGAGGAACGAGGCACGCGCCCGGAGCGGAGCCGCAGGCTCAGCCGACAACAAGCAGAGCTGAGCCGTTGGTGTGCCCCCCGTAGCGTGGGTGGGCACTTACGTGGTTTGCCCTCCATAGGAAATATGTATGACCTGAGTGTGATCTGGGCGTGAAGTCCATCTCCTCCTACGGTGGCAGAGCGGGTGAAAAATCACCTGTGGGTGGAACTTCACCCTCTCCGATCCAAGGAGTCGCTGGAGATGAGTCGCACTTCCCTCCGGGGCGTCGCCGTGGCAACCGCCACCGTGGGCCTCTTTGCCGGCACCATCAGCGCCGTCGCAGCCGCACCGTCCGACGTCGAGGCCGCGACCGCCGGCTACACGCCGGGTCTCGTCTCCGCCATGGAGCGTGACCTGAACCTGACCACGGCGGACGCCGTGGCCCAGCTCCAGGCGCAGGAGCTCCTGGCCGACACGCAGCAGAGCCTGGAGAAGTCGCTCGGCGCCTCCTACGCCGGGGCCTGGGTCGAGGGGGCGGACGCCCTGCACGTCGCCGTGACCGACGCCGCCGAGGCGGCCGACGTCCGCGCGGCCGGGGCCACCCCCGTGACCGTGGACCACTCGCTCCAGGACCTCGACGCCTGGACTGCGGACCTGGACGGCGCGCTGTCCCCGGCCGACGTCACCTCGTACCACGTCGACGTGGAGACCAACGAGATCGTGGTCGACGTGGTCGACGGCGCGCAGGCCGACGTCCGGGCCGCCGTGGCCGAGGCGGGCGTGCCCGCCGGCGTCGTCTCGCTGACGCCGGCCGCGGAGCGTCCCCGCACGTTCGCCGACGTGATCGGCGGCGAGGCGTACTTCATCGACGACAGCGCGCGTTGCTCGGTCGGCTTCGCCGTGACCGGCGGCTTCGTCTCCGCCGGGCACTGCGGTTCGGTGGGCTCCTCGGCGAGCGAGCCGAGCGGCACCTTCGAGGTCTCGGAGTTCCCGGGCAGCGACTACAGCTACGTCTCGGTCGACTCGGACACCCCGGTCGGCGTGGTCGACGACTGGGCCGGCGGCACCGTGGCCGTCGAGGGCTCGACGCCGGCCGCCGTGGGCGCCAGCGTGTGCCGCTCGGGCTCCACGACCGGCTGGCACTGCGGCACCATCCAGGCGCTCAACGCCACGGTGAACTACGCCGAGGGCAGCGTCTCGGGTCTCATCCAGACCGACGTCTGCGCCGAGCCGGGCGACTCGGGCGGCTCGCTGCTCGCGGGCTCGCAGGCGCAGGGCATGACCTCGGGCGGCAGCGGCAACTGCTCCTCCGGCGGCCAGACCTTCTTCCAGCCGGTGGGCGAGGCGCTGAGCGCGGCAGGGGTGTCGCTCCTGACGAACTGACCCTCTGCCGAGCTGACGCCGGGGCGCCGTACGCCCCGGGCCGTCGGACCGCGGGGCGGGTAGGGGAAGTCCCTACCCGCTCTGCGGCATGTCCGCATATTGCTCCGATATGTCCTAACCGGTATCTGGGAGTTGCCTGAAAGCGACCTTACGCTGTGCCGCACTGGGTGAATCCATTGCCCCGACGACAAGGAGTCGCTGGACATGAGACGCACATCCTTCAAGGCGATCACCGTGGCCACCGCCGCGGCGACGCTTCTCGCCGGCAGCATCACCGCTGCTACCGCAAGCGCAGCTGCCGGAGCGGACAAGCCCGAGGTGACGAGCTACGCCCCGGGCATGGTCGCGGCCCTGGAGCGCGATCTCGGCCTGACCACCTCCCAGGCCGTGGACCGCCTCAAGACGGACGAGGCTCTGTCCGACAAGCAGCACTCCATCGTCAAGGCCCTCGACAAGGGCTACGCGGGCTCGTGGGTCGACGGCTCCGAGCTGTACGTGGCCGTCACCGACAAGGCCGGGGCGGCCGAGGTCCGCGCCGCCGGCGCCACGGCGGTCACCGTCGACAAGTCCCTGGCGCAGCTCGACCGGCTCGCCACGAAGGCGTACCGGGCGGCCCCGCGCGCCGACGTCGCCGGTGCCTACGTGGACGTCGAGTCCAACACCGTGGTCCTCGAGGTCGCGAAGGGGGCGAAGGCCGCCGTGGCCGCCGCCGTCGCGGACGCCGGGGTCGCGGCCGGCACGGTCTCCCTCGTCGAGGTGGCGGAGATGCCCCGCACCTTCATCAACGTGATCGGCGGCAACGCCTACTACATCGGCGGCTCGCGCTGCTCGGTCGGCTTCTCGGCCACCGGCGGCTTCGTCACCGCGGGGCACTGCGGCGACGTGGGCAACGCCACCACCAGCCCCAGCGGCACGTTCCGTACCTCCTCGTTCCCGGGCAACGACTACGCCTACGTGAACGTCGGCACGGACGACACGCCGATCGGCGCGGTGAACAACTACAGCGGCGGCACCGTGAACGTCGCTGGCTCGACGGCGGCCGCCGTCGGCGCCACCGTCTGCCGCTCGGGTTCCACCACCGGCTGGCACTGCGGCACCATCCAGGCCCTGAACGCCTCGGTCACCTACGCCGAGGGCACCGTCTCCGGCCTGATCCGGACCAACGTCTGCGCCGAGCCCGGCGACTCGGGCGGCTCGCTGCTGGCCGGCACCCAGGCCCAGGGCATGACCTCCGGTGGTTCCGGCAACTGCTCCTCGGGCGGTACCACCTACTTCCAGCCGGTGAACGAGGCGCTCAGCGCCGCGGGCGTCACGCTGATCACGGGTGGTGGCGGCACCACGCCGCCCACCGGGTGCGCCAGCCAGGAGACGGCGTTCAGCGGCTCGCTGAGCAGCGGTGCCTACACCTACAAGCCGAGCAGCAGCGGGTTCTCGGCGTCGTCCGGCACCATCACGGGCTGCCTCGACGGCCCCAGCGGCGCCGACTTCGACCTGTTCCTGCAGAAGGTGAGCGGCAGCAGCTGGGTCACCGTGGCCCAGGGCATCACGGCGTCGCCCGACGAGAGCGTGAGCTACTCGGGCACGGCCGGCACCTACCGCTGGATCGTGGAGTCGTACTCGGGCTCGGGCTCCTACACGGGCGGCTACTCCACCCCGTGATCCCCGTTCCCTGACGTGTCGGACGCTCAGGCCACCGGCGGGTGACCTGAGCGTCCGGCACGTCCCGGGTTCAGGGGCGGGCCGTGGACTGGCGGACCAGGAGGATCAGCGCGAACGAGCCGAGGGTCACGGCCACCACCCCGAGCGCCCCGCCCATGTAGGCCGTGAGGTCGCCGCCGATCGGCAGCGCCCAGCCGTAGCCCCGCACGCTGCCCAGCGCGCCGAGGCCGAGGGCGCCGCAGACGACGGCACCGAGCAGCAGCAGCCCGGCGGCGCCCGACGTCCCGGGCTCCGCCCCGGTACGCGGCTGGTCCAGGGACGACGACGAGCTCAGCGCGCACACGCCGGCGCTCCAGGCGAGCACGACGAGGATCGCGGCCACGACGTCGGACGGCCGGTGCCACTGCCCGATCAACGTGGACACGCCGGTCGCCGCCGTGTAGCCCGCACCGGCCAGCGCGACCAGCGGCCGCCAGCGCCGTGGCACCGCGATGAGCAGCCCGGCGGCGACGGACGCCGCCACGGTCGTGTGCCCGCTGGGGAGGGTGTTGATGTCGGCCCGCGCGATGTCGAGCAGCGCCGGCCGGTCGAGCACCACGTGCTTGAGCACCTGCGTGGTGAGGTTCGCGCCGGCCACCAGGATCACCACCTGCGCCGCGAGCCACCAGCGCCCGCGGGCCAGGGCGAGCACCACGGCGACCGCCAGACCCAGGCCGACGAACGAGTTGGACACCACGCCCAGCACCGGCTCGGCGAGCTCCCAGAGCACACCCTGCCCGCGGGCCGCACCCTCCAGCGCGAGCTGGTCGGCGTGCTGGCCGCGGCCCGACCGGACGAAGACGTCCCACGTGGCCCACACGCCCCACAGCGCGAGCGCCGCGACCACGGCGGCGACGACGCGCGGCCCCATCCGGGGCCGGAGGCCCGCCGTCCGGCCGGCCATCGGGCTGCCGACGCTGCTGGCGCCACCGATGTCGCCGGCGCCCCCGACGTGCGAGGATCGCGGCAGGTCGCGCGGCGGGAGGGTGCGGTCGGTCATGGGCCCCACCGTAGAGGAGCCTCCTGAAGAGACCGTGTCGCTGGTGTGAGGCTCCCCGTGTCGTTGACGCCACGAGTGAAAATCACCACGGTCATGTGAAACCACCGGGCGCCCCGCTGTGAGCCCGGATAGGGTGCGATCCGTCGTGCCTGGCGTACCGTGAACTCTCCAACGCCACCCGGCGCACGTCCCCAGACCCAGCAGGAAGCAGGCAGGACCGGATGTCCCAGGCACGCAAGCTCGTGATCGTCGAGTCGCCCACGAAGGCTCGCAAGATCCAGAGCTATCTCGGTGACGGCTACGAGGTCGAAGCCAGCGTGGGGCACATTCGCGACCTCCCGCAGCCCAAGGACCTGCCCGCGGAGATGAAGAAGGGCCCGTACGGCAAGTTCTCCGTCGACGTCGACAACGGGTTCGACCCGTACTACGTGGTCCACGCGGACAAGAAGAAGAAGGTCTCCGAGCTCAAGAAGGCCCTCAAGGACGCCGACGAGCTCTTCCTCGCGACCGATGAGGACCGCGAGGGCGAGGCCATCGCCTGGCACCTGATCCAGGAGCTCAAGCCCAAGGTCCCGGTCAAGCGCATGGTCTTCCACGAGATCACGCGGGACGCGATCCTCCGTGCCCTGGAGAACACGCGCGAGCTGGACCAGGACCTGGTGGACGCCCAGGAGACGCGGCGCATCCTCGACCGCCTGTACGGCTACGAGGTCTCGCCGGTCCTGTGGCGCAAGGTGCGCCAGGGTCTGTCGGCCGGCCGCGTGCAGTCGGTGGCGACGCGCCTGGTGGTCGAGCGTGAGCGCGAGCGCATGGCGTTCGTGTCCGCGGACTACTGGGACGTCGCGGGCACCTTCGCGGTCCCGGAGGGGTCGGACGGCGGCCAGCCCTCCTTCCGCGCCCGGCTCACGCAGCTCGCGGGCCAGAAGGTCGCCTCGGGCCGTGACTTCGACGACCGGGGCCGGCTGAAGGTCCGCACCGGTGTGGTGCAGCTCGACGAGGCGGCTGCCCGCGCCGTCGTCGCCGGGCTGGAGGCCGCCGACTTCGCCGTCCGCAGCCTGGAGACCAAGCCGTACACGCGCCGTCCGGCGGCGCCGTTCACCACCTCCACCATGCAGCAGGAGGCGGGCCGCAAGCTGCGGATGTCGTCGCGCCAGGCGATGCGCACCGCGCAGGGCCTGTACGAGAACGGCTACATCACCTACATGCGTACCGACAGCCCCTCGCTGTCGAAGGAGGCGACGGACGCCGCGCGGCGCCAGGCCGCCGAGCTGTACGGCGCCGAGTACGTGCCGGGCGCGCCCCGCCTCTACAACAGCAAGGCGAAGGGCGCCCAGGAGGCGCACGAGGCGATCCGCCCCGCGGGCGACTCGTTCCGCACCCCGGCGCAGGTCGCGGGCGAGCTGAGCGGCGACCAGTTCCGGCTGTACGAGCTGATCTGGAAGCGCACCGTGGCCTCGCAGATGGCCGACGCGAAGGGCTCGACGGCGTCCGTCCGGCTCGGCGCGACCATCTCCGGCGGCGCGCAGGACGGCAACGAGGCGGTGTTCTCGGCGTCGGGCACGGTGATCTCGTTCCGTGGCTTCCTGGCCGCGTACGAGGAGGGTGCGGACGCCGAGACCGACGCGCCGGAGGGCGCGGCGGCGGCGAAGGAGACGCGGCTGCCGACGATGGCCGAGGGCGACGCGCTGGTCGGCACCGACCTCGCAGCCGACGGCCACTCCACCACGCCGCCCGCCCGGTACACGGAGGCCTCGCTGGTCAAGGCGCTGGAGGAGCGCGGCATCGGCCGCCCGTCCACGTACGCCGCGACCATCTCGACCATCCAGGACCGCGGCTACGTCATCACGCGCGGCCAGGCCCTGGTGCCGACGTGGCTCGCGTTCGCGGTGATCCGCCTGCTGGAGGAGCACTTCGACCGGCTCGTCGACTACGACTTCACCGCCACGATGGAGGAGGACCTCGACCAGATCGCGGCCGGCTCCCGCGAGCGGGTGGCGTGGCTGCGGGAGTTCTACTTCGGCGAGGTGCCCGGCAACATCGGCACGTCCGACGAGCTCGGGGTGGACAGCGAGGGCGGCGGCCTGCGCGCGCTCGTGGCGAACCTCGGCGAGATCGACGCCGCGGCCATCAACTCCGTGGACATCGGCGAGGGCATCCGGGTGCGCGTGGGCCGGTACGGCCCGTACCTGGAGGACCTCGCGGCCGAGGTCGAGGAGGGCAAGACGCCGCCCCGCGCCTCGGTGCCGGACGACGTCGCGCCCGACGAGCTGACGGTCGCCAAGGCGCGCGAGCTGCTCGCGGCGGGCGCCGACGACGGCCGCGTGCTCGGCACGCACCCCGAGTCGGGCAACCCGATCGTGGCGAAGAACGGCCGCTACGGCCCGTACGTGACGGAGCAGCTCCCGGAGCCCGACCTCGACCCGGACCTGTCCGCCGCGGCGAAGAAGCGGGCGCTGGCCGCCCTGCCCAAGCCGCGCACGGCGTCCCTGCTGAAGACGCAGGCCCTCGACTCGGTGACGCTGGAGGACGCGCTGCAGCTCATGTCGCTGCCGCGCGTCGTCGGCATCGACCCGGAGTCGGGCGACGAGATCACCGCGCAGAACGGCCGCTACGGCCCGTACCTGAAGAAGGGCACGGACTCGCGCACCCTGCCGTCCGAGGAGGCCATGTTCACGGTCACCCTGGACGAGGCGCTGGAGATCTACAAGCAGCCCAAGCGGGGCCGCGGACGCACCGCGACGCCGCCGCTGCGCGAGCTCGGCGACGACCCGACCAGCGGCAAGCCGATCCAGGTCAAGGACGGCCGCTTCGGCCCGTACGTGACCGACGGCGAGACCAACCGCACCCTGCCGCGCGACGTCACGCCGGAGTCCATCACGGCCGAGCGCGCCATCGAGCTGCTCGCGGACAAGCGCGCCCAGGGCCCGGCCAAGAAGCGCACTCCGGCCAAGAAGGCGCCCGCGAAGAAGGCGCCGGCCAAGAAGGCGCCGGCGAAGAAGGCGCCGGCGAAGAGCACGTCCACCAAGGAGTAGCCGGGGCGCCTCAGCGGCGCAGCCGGCGGCCGGTCACCTGGGCGGGTGTGATGCGCACCCAGGTGTCCCGGGTGTCCTCCAGGTAGCTGATCAGGTTGGTCGACTCGGCCGCCGCGATGTCGGCGTCGGTCTCCAGGATCTCCGCGGTGCCCTTCACGACGACGCTGTAGGCGATCTCAGGACCCCACTGGTCCACCTCGAACGCGACCTTCTCGTTGATAGCCACCTCCGCGACCTTCGTCCCGGGGATGGTGTGGAAGTAGATGGTCCGGTCCGCGACGGCGAAGTTCAGGGGGAAGATCTCCGGCTCGCCGGCGACGGCGGTGCCGAGGCGCCCGATGGGCTGCATCGAGAGGAACTCCCAGCACTCGTCCACGGTCATCGGCGTGATGCTCTGCTCGTTGTCGTCCATGTCCCCATCGTGCGCCGACGGTGCGGGCGTCGCCCGGCGGGGCGTCGCCCGCCGGGCGGGGCGGACCGGGGGTCGATGTCAGCGAGCCCGGTTAGGGTGGCGGCGTGAACGCACCGGGCTACTTCATCTCCTTCGAGGGCGGCGAGGGCGTGGGCAAGTCGACCCAGTCACGCCTCCTCGGCGACTGGCTGGCGGACCTGACGGGCCGCGAGGTCCTGCTCACGTTCGAGCCGGGCGCCACCGCGCTCGGCAAGGAGCTGCGGGCCGCGGTCATGCACGGTCAGGACATGGGCCCGCGGGCCGAGGCGCTCATCTACGCGGCGGACCGCGCCCACCACGTCGAGACCGTGGTGCGGCCCGCGCTGGAGCGCGGCGCCGTGGTGGTCACCGACCGTTACGTCGACTCCTCGATCGCCTACCAGGCGGGCGGGCGCGACCTGCCCCCGGGCGAGGTGGAGCACCTGTCCCTCTGGGCCACCAAGGGCCTGCGGACGGACATCACGATCCTGCTCGACCTCGACCCCGAGGCGGCCGCGGCACGCCGCGCGGCGGCCGAGGGCAAGGGCGACCTCGACCGGCTGGAGCGGGCCGGGGTCGAGTTCCACACCCGGGTCCGGGACACGTTCCTCCAGCGCGCGGCGGCCGACCCGGAGCGCTGGGTGGTCATCGACGCCGCGGCTCCCGTCGACGACATCCAGGCGCAGATCCGGGTGGACGTCGCGGCCCGCCTGGGCCTGACGCCGGTGGTCACCGAGGCCGCGAGCGTCACCGGGTCCGACCCGGCCGCCGACGGCGAGGACCGCTCGTGACGGTGTGGGACGACGTCGTCGGGCAGGAGTCCGCCGTCGCCGCGCTGCAGGGCGCCGTGGCCGACCCGGCCGCCATGACCCACGCGTGGCTCGTCACCGGCCCGCCCGGCTCGGGCCGGTCCGTCGCCGCGCGTGCCTTCGCCGCGGCGCTCCAGTGCCCGCAGGGCGGCTGCGGCGTCTGCCGGTCGTGCACCACGACCATGGCGGGCACCCACCCGGACGTGACACTCCTGGCCACGGAGAAGGTGGTCATCACGATCGACGAGGTGCGCGACCTGATCATGACGGCGTCGCGCTCGCCCTCCGGCGGCCGGTGGCGCGTGATCGTCATCGAGGACGCCGACCGCATGGCGGAGCGCACCACCAACGTGCTGCTCAAGGCCATCGAGGAGCCGCCGCCGCACACGGTGTGGGTGCTGTGCGCGCCCTCCGTCCAGGACGTGCTCCCGACCATCCGGTCGCGCTGCCGGGCCGTGGTGCTCCGCGTGCCACCGCCGGAGGCGGTCGCCGACCTGCTGGTGCGGCGCGACGGCGCGGATCCCGCGGTCGCCCTGAGCGCCGCCCGTGCGGCACAGAGCCACGTCGGCCTGGCCAAGCGCCTGGCGCGGGACGCCGGCGCGCGCGAGCGGCGCACCGCGGTGCTGAGCATCGCGCGGCGCATCCGCGGGGTCGGCGACGCCGTGCTCGCCGCGGGCGAGCTCGTGGACGTCGCCAAGGCGGAGGCCGTGTCGGCCACCCAGGAGCGCGACGCCGCCGAGAAGGCCGAGCTGCTGCGCGCGCTCGGCGTGGCCGACGGCGAGACGCTGCCGCCGCGGCTCCGCTCGCAGCTCAAGCAGCTCGAGGACGACCAGAAGCGCCGCGCCACGCGGCACCAGCGCGACGTGCTCGACCGCGCGATGGTGGACCTGCTGTCGCTCTACCGCGACGTGCTCGTGGTGCAGCTCGGGGCGGAGGTCGACCTCGTCAACGCCGAGCTCGCCGACACCGTGCGCGCGCTGGCCGCCGACTCGACCCCGGAGCAGACGGTGCGGCGCATGGACTCGATCGGCGTGGCCCGCACCCGGCTGGACGGCAACGTGGCGCCGCTCCTCGCGTTGGAGGCGATGGCGATAGCCCTGCGCCCGCAGGGCTGAACACCCTTCCGCCGTGGTTCACGTGTGAAGATTTCGCACGGGTGAATGTGAACCACCGCGGCACATTGTCCCGAATGCCGTCCCTGGTTAGGCTGCGGGGCGCCCCCAGAGCTCTTCCGTGCGATTTAGGAGTCCACCGTCCGATGAGGATCCTCCTGCTGGTTTCTGCCTTCAACGGTCTTACCCAGCGGGTCTGGTGCTCCCTGCGGGAGCAGGGCCACGACGTCGGGGTCGAGCTCGCCCCGACCTTCGAGTCGGGTGCCGCCATGACCCGCGCCGTCGAGCGGGCGGACCCGGACCTGATCCTGTGCCCGTTCCTCAAGCACCGCGTGCCGGACACGATCTACGACCGCTGGCCGACCGTCATCGTGCACCCGGGCCCCGTGGGCGACCGCGGGCCCTCGTCGCTGGACCACGCGATCCGCGACGGCCGTGACCGGTGGGGTGTCACGGCCCTGTCCGCCGTCGAGGAGCTGGACGCCGGCCCGGTGTGGGCCACCGCCGTCTTCGACATGCCGGACCAGCCGATCTCCAAGAGCGCGCTGTACAACAGCCGGGTCGCGGACGCCGCGATGGCCTGCATCGGCGAGGTGGTCCGCAAGGTCGCCGACGGCGAGCGGCCCATCCCGGCCGAGGCCTGCCTGCGGATCGTGCCCGTCAGCGGCGAGCTGCCGCTGCTGCGCCGCGAGGACTTCCGGGTCGACTGGAGCCGCCCCGCCGCCGAGCTGGAGCGGCTCGTCGCCGCGGCCGACGGCGCCCCCGGCGCCCCGGCGGGCGTGAACGGCCGGTCGGTCTGCATCTTCGACGCCGTCGCCTCGCCGGAGCACACCGGCGCGCAGCCCGGCACCGTGGTGGGCCGCAACCTCGACGCGGTGGCGATCGCCTGCGGCGTCGGCACGCTCTGGGTCGGCTACGCCGCCGAGCTGAGCGGACGCCGCGGCACCAAGCTGCCCGCCGCCCAGGTCATCGACGCCAGCAACGCCCCGTTCCGCCGCATCCCGGACGCCCTGGCCGAGACCACCTACGTGCGCGACGGCGCCGTCGGCTACCTGACGTTCCGCTCGTACAGCGGCGCGATGTACACCGAGCAGTGCCGCCGCATGACCAGCGCCGTCGAGAAGGCCCTCACCGAGGACACCCGGGTGCTCGTCATCAAGGGCACCGAGCACGCGTTCTCCAACGGCATCCACCTGGGCACCGTCGATGCGTCGCCGGACCCGGCCGCCGAGGCGTGGGAGAACATCTGCGCCATCGACGAGCTGTGCCTCGCCATCGCCACCGCGGAGCAGCTCACGGTCGCCGCGTTCACGGCGAACGCCGGCGCCGGCGGCGTCATGGCCGGGCTGTGCGCCGACGTCACGCTCGCCCGCGAGGGCGTCGTCCTCAACCCGTACTACGACATGGGGATCTACGGCTCCGAGCTGCACTCGTGGAGCATGCCGGCGCGTGTCGGGGACCACCGCGCGTCGCTGCTGCTGTCGCGCAAGCTGCCGATCTCGGTGGCCGAGGCGGCCCGCATCGGGCTGATCAGCGCCGTCGGGCCGCGGGAGTGGGGAGAGTTCACCACCTGGCTGTCCTCGGCGGCGCAGGGATACGAGGAGCCCGCCACGCTCGGCTGGATGCTCGCCGCGCGCGCGGAGCGCCGCGCGACGGACCGTCCGCTGTCGTACTACCAGACCATCGAGCTGGCCGAGATGGCCCGCGACTTCTTCGACGACCGGAACGCCTTCTCGGTGCACCGCCGGGCGTTCCTGCGCAAGACGGCGGCGGACGCCACCCCCGAGAAGCTGCGGTTCTCCACCGCCCGCGTCTGACCTCCCGACACGGCTCGACGTGCCGATCACCTGACCTTTTGCCAATCTTGGCCGGAGTGTCGTGCAAGATGCACGCCGCTCGCCACATGACAGGGGTGGAGGCGTCGCAGTCCTGCGGCACACACCTGGTGGTGTCAGAGGCGAGTGGAAGGAACTGGGCATGAAGATCGAGCGGACGAACCGGTCGGGTACGGCAGCACGGACCCTGGCGCGCGCGGGCGCGTCGGCCCTGGGCATCGGGGTGGTCGCGGCCCTCGCGCTGACGGGGTGCGCGCAGTCCGACGTCGGCGGCTCCGAGGTGGCCGGGTCCACGAGCACCTCGTCCCCGTCCGCGGAGGAGAGCGACATGACCAGCCCCAGCCCCAGCGGGTCGGACGGCGCCGAGGACGGCAAGCTGCCGGACGCCGCCGAGATGGAGATCGTCGCCGGCGCGAAGGGCCGCGGCCTGCCGCCGGGCCTGGAGGGCAGCACCGAGTCGACGGCGGGCGTCGCCTGGGCGCCGGAGCCCGGCCTGCTCTACGTCGTGACCAACGGGTCCAGCTCGTGCCCCACCTTCGCCGAGCCCGAGGCGACCTTCGGGTCGGGCGGCAAGGAGGCCGGCGTCGCCGCGGAGGACGGCGTGCTCACGGTGACGTTCGTGCCCGCCGACAACGGCATCTGCACCATGGACTTCGTGCCCACGACCACGGTGGTCGAGGCTCCGGCGGAGTCGGACACGGGCCGTCCGGTGCCGGTCCAGCTCGGCGACAAGGGCAAGGTCGAGCTCGAGCCGCGCGACGCCGACGGCGAGCCCGGCCCGGTCGCCTGGCTCGACTCGTGAGGGTCGCGTGTCGGTTCGCCAGCGGGTAGGAAATCCACCGAGCACAACCGGTAGGTTGTCCGGGTGATTCGCCCCGCCCGCCGTCGTCAGCCTGCGGCCGTCGTCGCCACGCTGCTCACCTCAGTTCTGCTCCTCGCCGCCTGCGGAGCACCCCCCAAGGTGCAGACAGCGCTGGAGGACGTGGGCAAGTCGGACGGCTCGGCGACGGAGGGCGCGCCCGAGGGCTACGAGGACTACTACGGCCAGTCGCTGGAGTGGACCGAGTGCGGCGGGGAGTTCCAGTGCGCCACGGCGTCGGCCCCGCTCTCCTGGCACGACCCGGGGGAGGGGAGCATCGAGATCGCACTCAAGCGGCTCCCCGCCTCCGGGCAGAAGATCGGCTCCCTGCTGGTCAACCCGGGCGGGCCGGGCGGGTCGGGGGTGGAGTTCGTGAGCGACCCGGCACGGTTCGGGCAGTCGCTGCGCTCGTCGTTCGACATCGTCGGGTTCGACCCGCGCGGGGTGGGGCAGTCGACGCCGGTCAAGTGCCTCGACGACGCGGGCAAGGACGAGTTCCTCAGCAAGGACTACCCCTACACGCCCGAGGGTCTGGCCGACCGCCAGGACGCGGTGCGTGCCTGGGGCGAGGCCTGCGCCGAGAACACGGGGCCGCTCCTGGGCAACGTGGACACGCAGTCCGCCGCGCGGGACATGGACATGCTCCGCGGCGCCCTCGGCGACGACAAGCTCAACTACCTGGGCTACTCCTACGGCACCCAGCTCGGGGCCACCTACGCGGGCCTGTTCCCGGACCGCGCCGGCCGCCTGGTGCTCGACGGCGCGCTCGACACGACGCTCAGCTCGGACGAGGTGGCGCTGCAGCAGGCCGAGGGCTTCGAGAGCGCGCTGCGGGCCTACGTCACCGACTGCCAGGCGGGCAGCGACTGCCCGCTCGGCGACGACGTGACCACCGGACTGCAGCAGATCCAGGCCATGGTCGAGGATGCCGAGCCCAACCCCATCCCGACGTCGTCGGGCCGCGACGTGACCAAGAAGCTCGCGTTCTACGGCGTGGCCGTCACGATGTACGACGAGGCCTCCTGGTCCTTCCTCACGCAGGCGCTGCAGCAGGTGTTCTGGGAGGGCAAGGGCGACGACCTGCTCTACCTCGCGGACGTCTACAACGACCGGAACGACGACGGCACCTTCAAGTCCAACAGCGAGGAGGCGTTCCGCGCGATCAACTGCGCCGACGCCCGCGCCGAGGAGGACATGACGAAGATGCGCGACCTCGCCGAGGACATCCAGGAGGCCGCGCCGACGCTCGGCGAGTCGTTCGGCTACTCCGGCATCGAGTGCACGGACTGGCCGTACCCGGCGGCCGAGCAGGAGTTCGACCCCGCCGCGAAGGGCGCGCCGCCGATCCTCGTCGTCGGCACCACGAACGACCCGGCCACGCCGTACCGCTGGGCCGAGTCGCTCGCCGACACGCTCTCGTCGGGCGTGCTGGTCACGTACGAGGGCGAGGGCCACACGGCCTACGGCCGGTCCAACACCTGCGTCAGCAACGCCGTCGAGAGCTACCTCGTGGAGGGCAAGGTGCCCGAGGACGGCCTCACCTGCTGACCCAGTTCTGCGGATCGGGCACGTCACACGGTTTCGCTTTGGAACCTGGGACGTGCATTGGGTACAGTTGGGCCCGCTCACCCATCCGGTCCTGACCGGTGTGCGGTGCGTGCGCCGCCTTAGCTCAGTCGGCAGAGCGTCTCACTCGTAATGAGAAGGTCGTGGGTTCGATTCCCACAGGCGGCTCCACCAGGAAAACCCCGTTCGACCAGGCCATATGTGCCTCGGTTGGCCGGGGTTTCTTGCATCTCAGGCTCCGTTGCGGGCATCTCGCGCACCCCCCGCGCTCCCCGGGTCGTTGTTGAGCCTGTTCAGACCCGCCTTGTCGGCGTCCGTGCCGAGGAAGTGCAGGTACCGGTTCGTGGTCGCGATCGACTCGTGCCCGCACCACGCCTGGACCGTCCCCGGCTGCACCCCACGGGAGAGCCACAGGCACGCGGCGGTGTGCCGCAGGTCGTGCAGACGACGGCCCTGCCCCGTCTTCTCCCACGACAGAACGCGGACCGTCGCCGTGCGCCAGAGCTGCGAACCGCCGTCGGTCGTGAACAGCAGATCATGCGGAGCACGCCCGTCCGCCAGCCCCTGCACGATCGACAGCACACGATCAGCGAGCGGCACGCGGCGCATCGACCGGCCCTTGGTGGCCTTGACCGGCGACCCCTCCGGCTGGCTACGACGGACCATCAGACCCGGCGTCGGGACCTCGACGAAGTTCGCCACCTGCATGGCGCGCATCTCGCCCCAGCGCAGCCCGGTCCAGCCCATGACGAGCAGGATGTCTGCCAGGCGCTCGTCCTTCATCCGCCACGTCAGGTATGCCGCTTCCAGCCCGTCCTCGGTGAACGGGTCCATCTCGGCCACCTCGTCAGAGCCCTTGGGCACCTTGACGCCGGTCACCGGGTTCTTCCCGATCAGCCGCTCCCGCACGCACCAGGCGAAGAACACCGACAGGCTCGCCCGGTACCGGACCACGGACGAGTCAGCGAGCCCGCCCGCAAGCAGCACCTCGAACGACCGAGCAACCTCACGCTCAGTCACCGCCGACAGGTGCACGTTCTGCATGCTCGTCGGGATGAGCCGCCGCAGGTCCACGTCCGCCGTGTACGTCTTCTTGGCAACCGTGATCTTGCGGACCGCCAACCACCGGTCCAGCACCAGGCGCAGACGTTCCTTGCCCGCCCGGGGATCGATGCCGCCGTCGAGCGCAGCTCGTTCCCGGTTGAGCCAGTTCTTAGCCTCGGTCTTGGTGTCGAAGGTGCGCGACCCCACGAACTGACGGCCGTTCTTGAGCTGCGCGCGGAACCGGCCGGTGGCCGTCTTGGTGATGCTCACGCTGCCACCGCTTCCAGCCAGGTCGCCACGTGGTCACGCCGGTAGCGCGGCAGCGACGGGGACAGCCACGTCACGCGCGGGCCCTTCCCAGCCATGCGCCACCGGCACACCGTGGACGGCGCGACCTTCAACCAGGCCGCCACTTCCTCAGTCGTCATGTACTCGTCCATCGCTTCCCCTCACCGTCGTGTTTCACGTGGAGCCTTCTGTCCTGCCTTCCACTGCGCGTACTCGCGGGCACGAGCTGCAGCGGCCTCAGCGAGCTCCTTCTCGCCGTTGCTGGCCCACCCGGTCCCGGAGTAGGACCACGAGCCCTCAACGACGAGCGTGGTTTCCTCGTCGTCGGCCAGCAGGCGGCGTTCCAGGTCGGCCACATCCAGCGGCTCCCCGGCCCGCTCAGCCTCAGCAGCCAACCGCGCGAACCGGGCCCGAGCCGTCCGAAGCCGACCGAGGGTGACTGAGTAGCGGCGGGACTTGCTGGAGAAGTGGCCCCGGAAGCCGAGCATGTGCGCCCACTTCGCCAGCAGCCGGTACGGCGAGTTGATGCACTCCCCACACACGCACCCGTCCTCGTCCTCCTCCGGCTCGAACCCGTCCGGGCGGCATGCAGTGGCGGCGCGGTCGGCCAGGCGACGGCACTGCCGGGTCAGCCGGGACAGGTGCGGGCGGGGTGCGGCCGGGTCGACGTCGGTGGACTTGGTGGCGTACTTCGCCAGGTACCCCGCGACCTGCTCGGGCGTGAGGGTGTCGGCCGAGTGTGCTTCATCGGCGACGCTGCCCGGCAGGCCAGTGCTCACGGTCCGCGTATCAACCTGGACCCCGAAGGCCAGTTTGCGCGGCACGTCGGCACCATCGACCGGAACAGCGAGGTACTCCACACCCAGCGCGGCGGACTCGATCAGACCCTTCAGCGTGTCTCCGTCGACGGGGGCCATCGACCCCGGACCATCGGGACCGTCCAGGCGGATCAGGGCGTGGAAGTGAACCGACCCGCGCGCCTGGTACTCGGCCACCTTGGCGTACTGCACCGAGACCGCGTGCTTCAACTCGGTGTCCGTCAGACCGAGGTACGACGCCAGGGCACGACGGAGGGCGATGGTGAACCGCCGCCAGAGCTCCGGGGCGTGCCACTGCCACACGACGGCCGAGTCCCAGTCGTAGCAGTCCCAGCACAGCGGCGAACCCACAATCGGCTCGTTCTCGGTGTGGACCCGCATGCAGGACTTGGACCGGCCGTGCTTGCAGACCTTGGCGCGGTCGAAGGGGCGGCAGGTGCCTCCGGTCTTGTGTCCGTCCTTCTTGCGGATGCCGTGGACGTGTCCGAACGAGGGCGCGGTCAGGGTCGCGAACACGAGCGGTGCGTCGGCCACGGTCTCGGGCACGGTCTTGCCGCCGAGGAGGCCGGATCGGATCATCGCGAACGTGTCGCGGGCGTAGACGCGGGAGCAAGCCGGGCAGATGTCGGCACGACGGTTACCGCACGGGCGGTAGAGCTGCCCCATCGGAGCATCGGCCGAGTGGTACTCGCTGACGACCTCACCGGTCGTGGTGTCCACGGTCATGGAGGACCCGTTGAGCTTGATGGGGTGCGAGCAGTACCCCACGGCGGCGGCAGTGTCCGCGAAGGCGTCCAGACGGGCGCGGAAGGACGGGCCCCGGGCAGCCTGGGTAGCGAATCCCAGGGTGCCCGGAGCGACGTCGAGTGGTGCGTGCTCCCCGAAACCGGGGAACGTCGGTGCGGTGTTCATGCGGCGCTCCGGACCTTGGCCAGGAGCCCACCCACGCGCGTCGATCCGTTCGGCTCGGGGTACTCCCGAGGGTCGACCAGCACCCACCCGTCACCGAGATCCGCGACCTCAGCAGCAGGCACCTCGCGGCGTCCCTTCGGCCCCAGGTCGAGGTCGAGAACGCCCTGGACGGGGTAGTCGCGGGTGGTGTGGTCCTGCCCGGCCCAGAATCCGGCCGTGGTGGGCGTGGTGGCGACCTCAGCGGCGCAGGCGGTCAGGACGGGGCAGGCGGCGCAGACACGGGCCATGGCGGCACGCTGGCCGGGCGTGGTGGTCTCACTGATCCACGGCAGCCCGCGGTGCTCCTCACGGGCGCACAGGGCGTCGCGCATCTGCTCAGCGGAGGCGATCATGCTTCGGCCCTCGCCATGTTCAGGCCGGGCAGGTCCAGGGCGTCCTGAGTGATCGGACGGACCCGGCCCAGGCGTGGACGCCGAGCAGCCAGAGCAGGACGAACCGGGGTAACGGCCGGGGTAGGCGATTCGGCCGGCGCAGGCTCGGGGACCGCCACGGGCTCCGGGTCGACGGCGGGAGCAGGTGCGACGCGCGCGGGTTCGATGACCGCGACCGGCTCCGGTTCGGCCACCGAGGCGTCGGTGACGTTCTCGGGCTCGGTGGTGCGGCGGACGGCGACCACGAGGGACCCCAGGGCGTGGCTGGAGGTCAGCACGGACAGGGGTGCGAGGGCGACCAGGACGACGCCGACGATGGTTCGCAGCTCGGGGCCAACGTCGTACGCGTGCGCAGCGTTGGCGCCGATGGACACGATGGTGAAGCCGAACATGAGGGTCCAGGCCCAGGCCGCGGAGCGCCCGCGGTCGCGCAGCACGAGGGCCACGAGGCCGTAGACGAGCACCGAGGCGTCGATGACGACGGGCACGAGGAACGCGATCGGCTCGGTCACTCGTCCCCACAGGGCAGCGTCCCGCAGGGACGCGAACGAGAGGGCGAAGGAGGCGAGGGCGACGGCGATGGTCAGGATGACGGTGAAGACGAGCACGGGCCGGGAGTCGGCCGCGATCCGGGCCACAGGCCCAGCGGTGCGGTTCATGATCAGACCTCCTCAGGGTCGATGGCCGCAGCAGCGGCGGGACGGGGCGCACGAGGTGCGCGGGGCTTGCGCGGGGCGCGCGGCTTGCGGGTGCGAGGCGCGGGGGCGTCCTCGTTGGTGGGCTTGCCCGCGTTGTCGTTCGGTGTGGTGCGGCGGGCGGCAGCGGCCCACGCGTTGGCGGCGTCGGCACCGTCGCGGGGTTCCGGGGCGGAGTGTGAGGCCGGTGCGGCGTACCGGACGGCGACCTCACGGATGAGTTCGTCGGGCCAGTACGCGAACCGGACCATGACCGGTGCGCCGTCCTCCCGGACCAGGTACCCGGTTCCGGGGTCGCTGCGGGAGATCTCGTGTGCCGGGGCCTGGAGCGCTGCCGGGCCCAGCACCATGTCCGACTCGATGTCGCTGTCGAGGCGTAGGGCGATCTTCTGGGGGTAGAGGTTGCGCTGTCCCACGGCCTCCTGACGCGGGTTCTGCACGCAGGCCACGACCACGACACCGAGCGCCCGGCCCTGGGTCAGGATCTTGGACATGAGCCGGTCGGCCTCACGCCGGGTCTCGAACTCGGAGTACGCCATCAGGTCCGCGAGCTCATCGACCATCAGGACATGCAGCGGCTCCGCCGACGTCGGGACATGCAGGCGGGAGACGCCCCGCATGGACTCCTTGCGGCGGTCGATCACCCGCATCAGGGCCCGAAGGACCTCGATGGAGTCCTCGGAGGTGTAGGCGACGCGGCCGAACAGGGCACGGCCCATCTCCAGCTCGACCCCGCCCTTGAGGTCCAGGCCCCAGGCGCACACGGTGCCGTCGTGGATGGCGGGGGCGAGACCGCCGATGACCGACCACAGCACCGAGCCCTTACCGGCGCCGGTCGCCCCGACGACGAGGGTGTGACGGCCCCGCACGACCATCTCCGCAACATGACCGGTCCGGGCCAGACCGACAGGCAGGGCGTCCGGGTTAGCGCCCTCCGGTACCGGCATCCGGGCGGCCACTGGAGGAATGCGGTAGGTAGTGAACAGGGCCAGGTCCAGGACGCCGGGCTTGACCGGGATGACCTCGAACCCGTGCGCCCGGTACGCCGAAGCGATCGCGGGGGCGGCGCGGTGCAGGGTGTCCGGGGTCTGGCCGGGGAACGTCTCGACCCGCAGCACGACCGCGCCAGGCTGGTGGGCGACATGCCGCAGCGTCGAGACCGTGACGGTGCCGTCCGGCTCCGTGCGGTACAGGGCGCAGGAGCGGGCGACCTCAGGCCAGTACGCGGCGATCTTGTGCGCGTGGACCCGACGCCGGTACCGAGCCGGGGCGATCATCGCGAACAGCCCCAGCACGATCCCCGGGGACCAGAACACCAGCAGCGCCACCAGGGGCCAGGTGATCCGGTCCCCGGGGACGTCCGCGAGGGTGAGAACGCCCCACCAGCTCACGGAGACGACGACGCCGAGCACGGTCGGCATCCAGTGCTTTGCCGCCCAGACGGTCAGAGCGCGGGTGAACATCCAGTCGCGGTAAGCGATCCAGGCCGCGACCCGCCACGTCTTGCCCATCCAGTCGTTGCGCCCCACGGTGGAGGCGCGGACACCGGCACGAGCCGAAGCGACTCGGGCATCCAGGCGAGCACGTAGGGCCGTTTTCGGCATCGTCGTGGTGCTCATCGGTCCCCTCCTTCCTTCTTGTCGGTGGCGGCGCGGTAGGCGTCCTGAACCGCGCCGGTCGCCTCGTCGATGGCCCGTGCAGCGGTGCGCAGCGCCTCGGTCAGATCGGTCAAGCCGGTCTGCCCGGCCCAGGCCTGCATGCGGCGCACCATGACGTGGGTCTCTTCGAGGTCCTGACCCATCTGTGAGACCAGGCCCGGGGTGTCCTTCTCGGTGATTCGGCGCGTGAACATCACTGGCCCTCGCTCTCAGCCGTCAGGCGACGTGATACGTCCTCGCGTGCCGCACCGATCCGGGCGGACACGGCCCGCAGCTCTTCGAGGGCCGGGTCGTGGGCATTGGTGTACCGGCCCAGGTCCTCCAGGGGCTGCACCGCGCGCAGGACGTTGAAGTTCGCCTCCTGCAGCCGGTACTCGGCCTCGTCCAGCGCATCGACGGCGCGCTTGTTGACCTGCCGGGTGGTCTCGTCCAGTGGCATCAGTTCTTTCCCTTCCCGTAGGGCCCGACGAAGCGGCCGGACTCGTCGTAGAACTCGGGGCGCTCGGCCCGGTGTGCGGCCCAGGCCGCGGAACTGATTTCCTGGGACAGGGCCTCGACCGGTCGTTGCACGGACCGGACCACGTCGACCGCGTCGTCCAGGTCGAGGCGGACCAGCGTCACCACGGCACCCGCCAGGGCAGCCGCGGCCTCTGAGAGGTAGACCGCCGCAGCGGCCATCGACTCCGCGCGGGTCATCAGGCAGCCCTTCGCGTCGCGGACGGAGCCTCGACCTCGTCGTACGTTCGGCGGTGCGGCAGACCGCCCAGCGCCAGCGGTGCGGACAGGAAGACCGGCACGTTGCCGGACGTGCCCGACCACGACGAGAAGCCCTCCCGGGACGAGCGACTGCCACCGGGGCTCGGCTCCAGGTCGGTGCGCTGTCCGAGGCCCAGCAGGTGCGCAACCGTTTCACCGTGCGTGGTGTCGGTGACCGTCACGTACAGCTCCTTGCGTGACGGCCGCACGGGGTCAGGGATCCAGGTGACCGACACGATCCGGTCATCCCCGACCAGCTCCGCGACGTACGCCGCGAACCGCAGAGCCTCCCCCGTCGAGGGGGCGGGAACCGAAGCCCCCGCCACCCCCGACGACGCGGTGTAGATGCTCATGTCAGGCGGCCTTGCTGGCGTCGGGGCGGGCCGAGGTCGCCACGTCGGCCTTGCCCGGCTCGCACAGATCCTCGGCCTTGTACGACCAGGCCAGACGCGGCCGGGTCCCGTTGTCGTCCACGTACGGCAGGGCCGTCAGGCCCACGAACTCGATCGGCGTCCACGGGAACGGCGTGTTGTTGGTCGGCGGAACCGGCTGGACCGGGGCCGCGATCTTGACCGTCACGGCGGTGTCCTTCTTGCCCGCCTCCTCGTCAGCGTCCAGGACCACCACCTGCCACAGGGGAAGGCCCGTGTCCTTGTCCCGCTGCTGAGGCCGCGACCCGTCGGGGCGCTTGTCGGCCTGGAAGTCCTGCACGGGCTCGACCTCGCCCTTCAGGAACGCGCCCTTGGGGAACACGTCCTCGTGGTTGACCGCGAACCGTCGCTGCATCGCCATGGTTGTCTCCTGGTGTTGAGGGGCCTAAACATCGACCCGTCGTGTGAACCCGTCGAAGTTGAGGGGTCTAAACATGAAGATAGGCCTCGCGGACCCTCCCGTCAAGGGGTCTAAACTCGGGAACCATGAACATCGACGAGTTCGAGCAGACCAGGGCGGAGAAAGACCCTCTCCGTCAGGCGCAGCGCGCCACCGAACTCATCGACGTCTACAAGAACCGGAGCGCCGAGCTCGCTCGCCTCCGCAAGGCCGCCATCGACCGCGCGTACGCCGAGGGTCGCTCATATACAGATATCGCGAAGGCGAGCGGGATCACCAAGGGCCGGATCACACAGATCCGAAAGAGCGCCCCTCCGGTAGCCCGAGCGTTCTTCGGCGTCGGCCCGGTCACGGTGGCAATTCCTCGGCGTGCACTCGATGAACGGCCGCTCGGCGTCATCGCCGCCGAAGACCAGGCAGCAGCGGATGCAATGGCAGAACTGCTTGTGCTCCTCGGACACCAGCCGCGCTCCTTTGAGATCCCGCCCAGCGGCGAATGGGAGCCGCCCGCCGATGCGGTGGCGATCTGCGGCCCGAAGTCTTCTCACGTCACGGCCGAGGCGATCCAGTCCGATCCTTATCTGTCGTTCGAGCCGGACAGCGAGGGCCGATGGGTCATCACCGATCGGCAGACCGGTGAAGTGTTCGTCTCGCCGTGGGATGCCGTCGGTGACAAGACGAGGGACATCGCCTACGTGGCGCGCCTTACCCGCAACGACCGTCAGGTGATCGTCGTCGCAGGTGTACACGCGCTCGGGTCGATCGGGGCAGTGGAGTACCTCCGGAGCAACCTCGATGACCTGTTCGGCATCGTGAATGAACAGCCGTTCTCGCTCGTCGTCGCGAGCACCTTCGACGACCTGACCGTGACCGAAACTGAAGCGCTATGGGGGCCGAAGGTTCACTCGTGAAGACACTCGCCGCAACACTTGCCGGTACATCCCGCAACCAGGACCGCTACGTCATTGGAGAGGGGTTCGCCGCAGTGCTCGACGGGGCGACCTCCGTAGCCGGAGACCGGTCCCACGACCCAGGTTGGTACGCGAAAGAGCTCGCGGACGCCATCGAGAAGACGGTGCCGCAAGGCGGTTCCCTCGCGGGTGCCGTGGAGGAGGCGATACGCGCAGTCCGCGACGCCCACGGGCTAACCGCCGAGACCACACCCACCAGCACCGTCGCTCTGGCCCGCTGGTCGAACGACACGGTCGAGACTTACATGCTGGGCGACAGCTACGGCGTCATCCTCTACGTGGACGGCACCGAGGCCGTTCACACCGATGACCGGTTGGACACCGTCGCCGTCAACGAACGGGCCGCCTACCGAAAGCGACTGGCCGAGGGCCACGGGTACGACGACGGCCACCGTGCGCTATTGCTCGACCTGCAAGCCGAGCAGGCCCGACGCTGCAACCGGCCCGGAGGCTACTGGATAGCCGGAGCCCAGCCCGAAGCCGCACGCCACGGGATCACGACAGCCGAAGGCCGAGCGGGAGTCTCAGCACTCGTGCTCGCAAGCGATGGCGTCGACCCGGCACGCCACCCCCACGCCACGACATGGCGTGACCTCTACGACGAGGCAGCCGAGTACGGCCCGGAACGCGTGCTGCAGCAGATCCAGGACGCAGAGGGCAAGGACGCGGACGGCCGACGCTGGCCGCGCTCGAAGCGCCACGACGACAAGACCATCGTGATCGCGATCCCGTAGGCCTGTTTCTCCGGCGGCGCGGCGGAAGTTGGGGTCTAGATCACTACCCAGGCCATAGCGACCAGGCCGATCACGGCGGTGTACCAGGCAAGGGTGTAGAGGTACACCACTCGCTCGGTAAGGTCTGGCCTCCTCTTGGCCATCCAGACGCAGACCGGGTTCTGGAAGACCAGCTCGCGAAAGCGCCTCCGGTTGCTGAACGGTGCCACGAGGAACAGCGCACCGACGACGCTCAGCGCCACCTTCAGCAGCAGGCCGGACCCCATCGCACCATCACGCTCCCACATTTTCGATGCCCAAGCGGCTCACAGTATGCCGACGAACCAAGCGGGTGTCAGCAGCCGTGAGGACTTTCTTTACTGGCTCAAGGCGCGGCTCCGCCGCGCTGGGCCGTCCGGCCGGCGGGGGCCCGCGATGGGGCCCCGCGCTCCGGGCGCTTCGCGCCCTGCGCGCACCCCACCGCACCCCGACGGCCTACCGGCCCGGAACATGACGAAGACGGTCCCGACTCCAGTAGTCGAGACCGTCTATCGGCCACGGATGTGGGACCGTGTGCCAATGGACGCGCGCTTCCCGCAACGCGAGGACGGACAGGTGGACATCGATCTCGGCCCGGAGTGGACGCTTTTCACCGAGGCCCTGAACGACTGCGTCTCGTCCCGGCCACCCCGGGGCGCCGTGGGAAACGGTCCGTCGACCTACTGGGTCGACGTCGCGCTGGGAACGCTGGACTCCGCCCTCGCGTCGGGCAGCGATCGCCCTTTCACCTGGGGCAATGCCACCCTGATGCGTCTGAAGGCTGGTCGAGTCGAGGCGCGCAACGAGTATGACGGCGATGACATCGAAGGGCAGTTCCTCGAAGTTGAGACACTCCGAGACCTCCTTGCTCGGTGGCGTCGCGAGATCGTCCGGTCTGCCGCCGGGGCGACCTCCGCTCTTTCTGAGACCTATCGACGCAACCCAATGCCTGACTACAAGGTGTGACGCCACCGCCGCCGCGCACGCTTTGCAGCTCTTCCGAAGTGCCTCCGGCGGGCACCCGGGAATCAAGAGGAGCAGGGGAGCCGCGGTGCCCCTGTCCCTCCGTCATCCATTGGCTTGACCGGGACCCTGACACCGAACCCGCCGCCAGCGCAACAGGTCCCGCCGACCCCCAGCACCACCGCACCAGACCATGACGGGCGGGACCTGTTGCACTACCGGCAGAACCGACGTCCGAGACGTGCCCCGCGCCAACGGATGACGGAGGAACAGGGACCCCGAAGCAGGAGCATGTTGGGTCACAGACCCGCGATGACAGCTCCGATTCCGCGCACCCCCCGCGCACCCCCACCGAGCGAACGCCTGGTTCGAGCGCACCGCATGCACGCGGAACGAGGCGGAGGATCCGGCCCGCAGGGCTCAGGGACGTTCTCGTAATGAGAAGGTCGTGGGTTCGATTCCCACAGGCGGCTCAGACAGGCCAGGTCAGAAGCTAGTTTCTGACCTGGCCTTCCTGCGTTGCAGAGGCCGCATCCAGCGGAACCCCGCGCCTACGACCCGAGCCGGCCCCCGAGCCAGGACTCGATGTCGTCGAGCGCCGCCCGCCCCATGGGTGTCGGGTGGCCCGTGAACGCGTGCGGGGCACCGGGATACAGGCGGAGGTCGATGTCCACGCCGGCCGCGGACAGGCGTGCGGCCATCGCGAGGTTGTCCTCCAGCAGGATGTCCGCCTCACCCACGACCATGAGGACGGGCGGCAGGCCGGTCAGGTCGGCGTACACGGGGGAGACGTCCGGCACCGTCCGGTCCGGGACGGACCCCGCATAGGCCTCGATGAAGTACTCGTCGGCGATGAGGCGGCCCGCCGGCGTCCGCGCGCTGAGGTCGTAGGTGCCGAACTGGAGCACCGCCGCGTCGACGGCGTCGACTCCCCGGTCACGCAGGCGCACGAGCGTGGTCACCGCGAGCGTGGCGCCGGCCGAGAAGCCGCCGACCGCGAACCTGCTGGTGCCGAAGCGTTCGGACAGGTGTTCGGCGATCCAGAGCGCGGCGGTCTCGCAGTCGTCGGGGGCCGCGGGCCACGGGTCCTCGGGCGCGAGGCGGTAGTCGACGCCGACCACGGTGATGCCGAGCGCGTCGGCGAGCGCCCGGTCGCGGACGTCGCTGCCGGCCGCCGTGCCCAGGTAGAAGCCGCCGCCGTGGAGCTCGAGGAGCACACCGGAGTTCGGCGCGCCCACCGGTTCGTGGATCCGCACGCGGACGTCGCGCCCGCCGGCGCTGACGACCTCCTCGACGGGCGGCGGGTCCGCGGCGGCGGGGTTGGCGACCCGCGCGCGCACGGCCAACAGCTCCTCCCGGCCGCGGGGGCCCTGCCCGGCCGGGCGGTGGGCGTAGAACTCGCTGGTCTCCTCGACGAGGGACCGGAGCCGGGGATCGATCAGGTGGGAGCGTCCGAGGTTCATCGCCGCCCAACCTACGACCCTGCCGACGTCTCCCACCAGGAGAATTGAGCGGCCGAGGCACGTCGAGAACGGTCACGGCGTACACCGGCACGCCTGCCGCACTCACCCAGTTCGGGTGACGACGAGGCGCCCGCCGGCCCCTACCCTCACGCGCATGAGGGGCCTCGGATGAGCGCGACGGACACGTCGGTCGGCGCCGGTGGGGTGCTCGCGGCGACCTGCATCTCCACCCTGGTCGTCAACGCCAACACCTCCGCCGTCAGCATCCTGCTGCCGGCGATCAGCGAGGACACCGGGACCTCGGTCGACACCCTCCAGTGGGCCGTCACCGGCTACTCGCTCGTCGGGGCCGCCGTCATCATCACGTCGGGCTCCCTGGGCGACGTCTTCGGCCGCAAGCGGGTCTTCCAGCTCGGCCTGGCGCTGTTCGTCGTCTCCTGCGTGCTGATCGCGCTGGCGCAGTCGGGCGGCATGGTGATCGCGGGCCGGGTCGTCCAGGGTGCGGCCGGCGCGACCATCCTGGCCTGCGGGCTGAGCCTCCTGTCGGTGGCCACCAAGGGGGACGAGAACCTCCGTGCCGTCTCGCTGTGGGGCGCGGCGGCGGCGGTCGGCGCGGCCGCAGGGCCGCTGGTCGGGGGCGTGCTCGTCGACGTGACGGGCTGGCAGGGGCTGTTCTGGATCGACGCCGGCGTCGCGGTGCTGTGCATGGTGCTCACGTTCTTCACGGTCGCGGAGTCGAGCGACCCCGAGGCGCCCCGCTCGGTCGACTACCTCGGCACCGTCCTGATCGCGGTCACCCTGATGCCGCTGATCCTCGGGGTGAGCAAGAGCGGCGAGTGGGGCTGGTTGTCGGTGCCCACGCTCACCTGCTTCGCGATCACCCTGGTCGCCGGCTGGGCGTTCGTACGGACCGAGCGGCGGGTCCGGGCGCCGCTCCTGGACCTGGCCCTGCTGCGCAACCGCACCCTGGTCGGCACGACCATCGCCATCCTGATCGGCGCCGGCACGATCAACGGCCTGATGTACCTGCTCAGCCTCTACTTCCAGGACCCGTCCACCCTCGACCTCTCGCCCCTGCAGGCGGGCCTCGCCACGCTGCCCGCTACGGTGGGCCTCGTGGTCATCGCCCCGCTGGTGCCCCGGCTCGCCGCCCGGTTCGGCCCTCGCCAGGCCATCGGCGCCGGGTTCGCGATCACGACGGCCGGTTTCGTGCTGATCGGGTTCACCGACGCGTCGTGGCAGTACGCGACGTTCCTGCTGCCGCTGATCGCGATCGCCGTGGGCATGGGGCTGTCGAACGGGCCGTCGTCGTCGGCGGCGACGGCGGCCGTGTCGCCCGAGCAGGTGGGGGAGGCCTCGGGCTTCTCCAACATGGCAAGGTACGTCGGGGCCGCCGTCGCGACCGCCCTGGCGGCGACCATCTACGCCACCGTCACCGCCCACCAGGTGGCGGACGGCGCCGGGGACGCCGACGCCCTCGCGTCGGGCCTCGCCGCGGCGTCCTGGGTGATGGCGGTGTTCAGCGCGCTGGGCCTGCTGCTCGCCGTGGTCGTCATCGTGCGGCACCCGGCCGGCCGCGGCACGATGTCCGACTCGGCCGCGGCCGCCGCCGCGCACCTGCACACGCTGCCCACGACCGCGGCCGCGCGCGATGTCGCGACCGACACCGCGTCGGTCGACCACCCCTCGGGAGAGACGCCATGAGCACCGAACCGCTGACCGCCGTCCCGTTCACCACCCGGGACTACGCCGCCCGGATGGCGCGGGTGGTCGACGACGCCCGGGCCGCCGGCCTCGACGGCGTGCTGGTCGCCCCCGGCCCCGACCTGGTCTGGCTCACCGGGTACCAGCCCACGGCGATCACCGAGCGGCTCACGATGCTGCTCCTCACCCCGGACCGGGAACCCACGCTGCTGGTCCCGACCCTGGAGCGGCCGGACGCCGAGCGGGCCGAGGGCGCCCCGGCGACCACGCTCGTGGGCTGGCTGGACGGCGCAGACCCCTACGACGTCGTCCGCGACCTGCTGCGCCCGGACGGGACGTTCGGCGTGTCCGACAACACCTGGGCCCTGCACCTGCTGGGGCTGCAGACGGCGCTGCCCGCGTCACGCTACCGGTCGCTGACCCACCAGCTCCCGATGCTGCGCGCCGTCAAGGACGAGAACGAGCTGGCGCGCCTGGCCGCCGCGGGCGCGGCCGCCGACGCGACCTACGAGGAGATCCTGCGCGTGCGCTTCGCGGGCCGCCAGGAGACCGAGGTCGCCGCAGACCTCGCCGACCTGCTGCGCGCCCACGGCCACGAGCAGGTCGACTTCACCGTGGTGGGGTCCGGGCCCAACGGGGCCAACCCCCACCACGAAGCAGGAGTGCGCAAGATCCAGGACGGCGACTGCGTCGTGCTCGACTTCGGCGGCCTGATGTTCGGCTACGGCTCCGACACCAGCCGCACGGTGTGCGTCGGCGAACCCACCGCGCAGATCCGCGAGGTGCACGAGATCGTGCGGCAGGCCCAGCAGGCCGGCGTCGACGCGGTCCGGCCGGGGGCGGCCTGCCAGGAGGTCGACCGGGCGGCGCGGCGGCTGATCACCGAGGCCGGGTACGGCGAGCAGTTCATCCACCGCACCGGCCACGGCATCGGCGTCACCACCCACGAGCCGCCGTACATGATCGAGGGCGAGGAGCTGCCGATGGTGCCCGGCATGTGCTTCTCGGTCGAGCCCGGCATCTACCTGCCCGGCCGCTTCGGCGTGCGGATCGAGGACATCGTCACGGTCACCGCGGACGGCGCGCGCCGGCTGAACACCAGCGACCACGCGCTGCGCAGCGTCGAGTGACCGGCCGGCGCCGGGCCCGTCGGCGACCGACCCGACGGCGGCTCGGTGGCGTACCTGCGGCGGTCCCTCAGGCGGCCAGCGGAACGGGTCCGAGCCGGCCCCACAGCACGAACGTGATCGCCGCGAGGTAGGCCAGGTCCGCCACCAGGAGCCGGTACTCCCGGCGGGAGGCCCGCGTGACCGCCGCGCCCACCATGATCATCGCCAGGCCGAGCGCCGCGAGCGGCACCAGCTCCGGCGCGATGCCCGTCAGGGCCGGCAGTACGAGGCCGAGCCCGCCCAGGATCTCCAGCACGCCGATCGTCTTGATCCTCGCCGGGCCGACGTCGTCGGTCCAGGCCGCGGAGTCACCGCCCGTCGCGCGGATCCGTTGCTTGCTCAGGAGCACCTTGAGCGCGCCGCCGGCCACATAGGCGAGCGCGAGCAGTCCGGTCACTGTCCACAGGGCGATGTTCATCGGGGTCCTCGTGTGCCGTCGATGGTTGATGCCCCCACCGACGAGACGGGCGCCGGGACCGTGACGGTGCCCAGGGGGCGCATCGTCAGCGCCCTGCGGTACCCCGACGAGCGACGAGCCGGTGCACCGCCCACCCCGCGGCGGCCCCCACGGCGTACCAGGGCAGGTCCGGGGCGTTGAAGGTGGTGCCGAGCACCAGGCGGGCGAGCGTGCTGTGGGCGCCCAGCTCGGCGGGGATCCCGGTGAGCTGGAAGAGCTCGACCGTGACGCTCACCCCGCACGCCACCACCGCGGCCACCCACCCGCGGGTGCGCGGCGCGACCACCAGCACGAGCCAGAAGATCAGCAGCGCGTAGAGCGCGTCGCCCGCGTACTTGGTGACGTCGCCCGTGAGCACCGACCGCACGGACAACCCCGCGACCACGGTCAGCACGGCCGCGACGGCGGGGACGACCCGACGGCGGAGCCCGGCCGCGGCGCCGTCGTCCCGCGGACGCGCCGTCGCCTGGCGCATGCCGCTCATCCCAGCCCCTCCGGGACCAGGCGCTCGGCCTGCCCGAGCTGCCGCAGCCGGCTCGTCGCGCGGGCCAGGTCCGGGGGTGCCGGGCGCCCGGCGGGCACCACGAGCACCTCGTCCAGCGGGCCCGGGGCGGTCAGCACCAGCGGCAGGTCCCGGTCGTAGAGCACGTCCACGAGGTTCACGAACCGCTGCTGCGTGCTGATCCGGCAGTCGGCGAACGGCACGACGTCGGACACCACCCACCGGTCGAACCGCTCCGCCAGCGACAGCAGGTCCAGCGCGGAGACGGGCGCCGCGCAGAGACCGGCGAAGTCGAACCACACCAGCCCGTCCGCCGCCCGTAGGGCGCGCACGCTCCGCCCGCCGCCCAGGGGCACGTCCGCCGCCTCGTCCGCCGTCGGCCACGTGAGCCCGGCGCCGGCGAGGTAGGCCGGTCCCGACGGCAGCGCGGAGCCGGACCGCCAGCCGCGCGCGCCCGGCCCGTCCGCACCCGCCGCGCCGTCCGCACCCGCCGCGCCGCCCGGCCGGACAGCCGGCGCGCGGAGCTCGCGGTAGTCCACCGGACCGTCCACCCGCAGCACGTCGAGCGATGACTCGAGCAGTGCGATGAGGGGCTCCGCGAGCTCGTGGAACAGCGGGTCCGGCAGCAGGCCCTGCGGCGGGTAGTTCGACGTCGCGACGAGCGTGACCCCGCGGCCGAGCAGGGTGCGCAGGGCACGGGAGAGCAGCATGGTGTCCCCGGCGTCGTGCAGGTGGAGCTCGTCGAAGCAGAGCACGCGGGAGCCGCCGAGCAGGGCGTCCAGGGCACGGTCCATCGCGTCGGGCGTGCCCGTACGGGCCCACACCTCGGCGTGCAGCGCCCGGTAGAACTCGTGGAAGTGGAACCGTGGGCCGCCCGCGCGCGCGTGGAACCGGTCCAGGAGCCAGGTCTTGCCGCGGCCCACCGGCCCCCAGAGATAGGCGCCGCGCACCGCGTCGCGGCGGGCGTGCCCCGGCCCGGCGTCCAGGGTGTGCAGCAGGTCCTCGAGGTGCTCCGCGGCGGCGAGCTGCGCCGCGTCGAGCACGTGGCCCGCGGCGCCTGCGGCGTCGCGGATCGGCGTGGACGGCATGCGTCGAAGGTACCCTCTCTGCCATGGCATGGACCCGCCCCCGACGACGTAAGCCCGTCACGTACCTGCTCGGCGAGCCGGTCGAGGAGTACCCCGCGACCGCCCCCGAGGTGGACCGCGGCCGGGTGCTGCGCATCACCGAGATCGGCGAGCCGGTGCTGCACACCCCCGCGCGGACCGTCGAGGAGTTCTCCACCCCGGAGCTCGCCCGGCTGGTCGACGACCTCTTCGCCACCATGGAGTCGGCGCAGGGCGTGGGCCTCGCGGCGCCCCAGGTGGGCGTGGACCTGCGGGTCTTCGTGTACGACCTCACGGACGCGTCCGGGGACCGGCACGTGGGCCACGTCGTGAACCCGGTGCTGGAGATGGACCTGGAGGCCGAGCCCGAGACCGAGGAGGAGGGCTGCCTCTCGATACCCGGTGCGTACGAGCCGCTGGAGCGTCCCGGCGCGGCCACGGTGCGGGGCGTGGACCAGCACGGCGGCCCGGTGCAGCTCTCGGGCACGGGCTACCTGGCGCGCTGCTTCATCCACGAGTCCCAGCACCTCGACGGCACCCTGTACTGGGACCACCTCAGCGCCGAGCTCCAGGCGGACGCGCTGGAGCAGCGGGACGAGGAGCGGCCGCACATCGTGGCCGAGCGCCGCGAGATCGCGATCGAGCTGGAGAAGACGCCGCCGGAGTACCCGGAGAAGCCGGCCGGCGGCCGCTGACCCGCTCCTGACCCGCTCGAACGTGTCAGACCCTCAGGTCCCCCGGGTGACCTGAGGGTCTGACAGGTTCCGCACCCAGGTCGCCACGGCGTCCGCCACGGCCTGCTCGCGCGCGACGCCACGCATGTCGTGCGCGCCCGACAGCGTCACGGTGGTGACCGGCCCGGGGATTGCGCCGACGTGCTCCGCGAGCTCCTCGGGCGTGCCGAACTGGTCCTTGTCGCCGGACACGAAGAGGGTGGGCACCTCGATCCGCCCGAAGTGCTCGACGCGGAGCTTCTCCGGGCGGCCGGGCGGGTGCAGCGGGTAGCTGAGCAGCACCAGGCCGGCGGCGGGCAGCCCCTCGGCGACCACCATGGAGCACATCCGCCCGCCGTACGACCGCCCGCCCAGGAGCAGCCGGTCCGTGCCCACGCCCAGCTCGTTCGCCCAGGCGGCGGCCACGGTCCGCAGGTGCTCGACGGCGACCGGCGCCCGGTCCGGCATCCGGCGTCCCTCCAGGCGGTACGGGAAGTCGGCCCGGCGCACGGGCAGGGGCGGCTCGGCGTCGGCCAGGGTGCGCTCGACGGTGACGAGCGCCGGGCTGTCGCGGTTCGCGCCCGCGCCGGGGGTCAGCAGGAGGCCTGCGGGAGTGGTCACCGCCTCAGTCTGCCCCGGGCGGGGCGGTCCGGCCGGGGCGGACGGCGGGAGCCGGTTGGAGCGGTGCCCGGGGGCCGCCGGCCCGGGCCGGCGCCGCGTCAGGTGAGCCGGCGCCAGAGCATCAGCAGGCCGCCGAGGGCCAGCAGCGTGCCGCCGCCGAGCACCGCGACCCAGCCGAGCGGCGTGATCACCTCGTCATCGTCCGCGACGGGAGTCTGCACGGTGGCCGCGGCGGGCTCGCCGAGGTCGTGCAGCAGCGCCGGGGTCGACGTCGGGGACGGCGAGGGGCTGGGTGTCGCCGAGACGGTCGGCGACGGCGTCGGGCCGGCCGTGGCCGAGGCGGTGGGGCTGGGCGTCGGCGTGGGCGTCGGGGTCGACGTCGGCGCCGCGGGCTCGGCCGCGGCGGGTGGGGCCGTGGCGGTCGGCGTGGGCGTGGCCCCGCTCGTCTCCTCGGCCGTGGGCGTGGCCGTCGGCGTCGGCGTGGAGGTGGGGGCCGGGGCCTGCTCGACGGCGGTGCACACGCTGTTGTCGCCCGACTCGTGCCAGCTGCTCGCGTCCTCCACCTCGACCCAGACCACGCAGTAGCCGTCCGGGTAGGCCTGCCGGGCCTCCCGGAACGATGTCCAGCCCTGGTTCTGCTCGGACCGGGTCAGGTCGCGCGAGTACGACCGGGCGCTCTTCGACGTCGGCGACCGGACCACGTACGTGACCTCGTCGCTCTCGCGCCCGCGCTCGAAGGCGACGCCGTCGGCGCTCACCCAGATGTCGTCGCCGCTGCGCTCGGTGGCCGCGGCCCGCTGCCCGACGACGGCGGTGCCCGCCAGGGCGAGCACGCACACGAGGAGCAGGGTCAGGGAGAGCCGGCGACGTGCGGGGACGTGAGGTGCCGTGACACGAGGTGCCGTGACGTGACGTGCCGTCGGCCGCAGCGCTGCGGCGGAGGCGGTGGTGCGGATCACGGCGGCGATCCTACCGCCGCGGCCGCGGAGCCGTTCAGAACCGTGGCCCCTCCTCGCCGTGGAGCAGGTTGCGGATCGGCCGCGTGACGACGTCGATCCGGTCCACCAGGTCGGCGGGCCCCGTGACCACCACCGCGCGGTCGGCGGCGGGGGAGTAGACCGCGGTCACGTCGCGCACGGTGACCCGCATGCAGCGCTTGGCCGTGCCGTCGACGTGGAACTGGCGGGTCTCGCACGGGACGTCGTCCACCTCGGCGACGATGGCCCGCATCGCGCTGCGGTAGTCCTGGTACGACTCGGCGAGGTCGGCCACGTCGGCCACCTCGGGCGAGGCGCCCGGGTCGACGTCGGCATGCAGGGGGGCGACGAGCGCGCCGCTGCAGGCGGCCCGGACGATGTCCTCGACCTGCGCCGGGGTGGCCGGGACCCGGAGGGTCTCGACCTCCACCGTCTCGCCGGCGAACGTGCGGTAGGAGCGCAGGAAGCGTTCCTCGGTGGGGTCCGTGCTGTCGGACACCCCGGTGACTTCCTCCTCGACGAGGTCGAGGCCCCAGGTCAGCGGGTCGTCGACCTCGCCGACGACGCCGGAGAAGCGCGCGAAGCGCGCGACGATCTGTTCCCAGGACTCGGGGGTCGGGCTCGGTTCGTCCGCCATGTGGCCTCCCGGCGCGGGTGCGGGTCTGACAACGAGACTGCCGGGTGCGCGGGGAGGCGTCAACGACCTTCGCCGGAATCAGCCGGGAATCAGCCCGGACTCGCCGTCGAATCCGCTTGTCCGGGCGTGTCGCCGCGCGCCGGCCCGGACTTTGCCGTCCGCGGGTGGTACATCGTCACGCCCCTGGCGAACATGGGCATCAACCGGTACATGGGCGCGTTGGGAGCGCATAGAGTCATTGCGGTCAGGCCTGGTACCGCCGGTGCAGGTGTACGCCGCTCGTGAGGGAGCAGCACATGTTCGAGAGATTTACGGATCGCGCCCGTCGGGTCGTCGTCCTCGCCCAGGAAGAGGCGCGGATGCTGAACCACAACTACATCGGCACGGAGCACATCCTGCTCGGCCTCATCCACGAGGGTGAGGGCGTCGCCGCCAAGGCGCTGGAGTCGCTCGGGATCTCGCTCGACGGCGTCCGCACCCAGGTCACCGAGATCATCGGTGAGGGGCAGCAGGCGCCGAGCGGGCACATCCCGTTCACGCCGCGTGCCAAGAAGGTCCTTGAGCTGTCTCTGCGCGAGGCGCTGCAGCTCGGTCACAACTACATCGGCACGGAGCACATCCTGCTCGGCCTCATCCGCGAGGGTGAGGGCGTGGCAGCACAGGTGCTCACCAAGATGGGTGCCGACCTGAACAAGGTGCGCCAGCAGGTCATCCAGCTGCTGAGCGGCTACCAGGGCAAGGAGCCTGTCTCCGCCGGTGGTCCTCAGGAGGGTCAGCCCGCGGGCTCGGCCGTGCTCGACCAGTTCGGCCGCAACCTCACCCAGGCCGCGCGCGAGGGCAAGCTCGACCCGGTCATCGGGCGCACGCAGGAGATCGAGCGGGTCATGCAGGTGCTGTCCCGCCGCACCAAGAACAACCCGGTGCTGATCGGCGAGCCCGGCGTCGGCAAGACGGCCGTCGTCGAGGGCCTCGCCCAGGACATCGTCAAGGGCGACGTCCCCGAGACGCTCAAGGACAAGCAGCTCTACACGCTGGACCTGGGCGCCCTCGTGGCCGGCTCGCGCTACCGCGGTGACTTCGAGGAGCGCCTCAAGAAGGTGCTCAAGGAGATCCGCACCCGCGGCGACATCATCCTGTTCATCGACGAGATCCACACCCTGGTGGGTGCGGGTGCCGCCGAGGGCGCGATCGACGCCGCCTCCATCCTGAAGCCCATGCTGGCTCGCGGTGAGCTGCAGACGATCGGTGCCACCACCCTCGACGAGTACCGCAAGTACGTCGAGAAGGACCCGGCCCTGGAGCGTCGCTTCCAGCCGATCCAGGTGGCCGAGCCGTCGCTCGAGCACGCCATCGAGATCCTCAAGGGTCTGCGCGACCGCTACGAGGCGCACCACCGCGTGTCCATCACGGACTCCGCGCTGGTCTCCGCCGCCACGCTCGCGGACCGGTACATCAACGACCGGTTCCTCCCGGACAAGGCGATCGACCTGATCGACGAGGCCGGGGCGCGGCTCCGCATCCGTCGGATGACGGCGCCGCCGGAGCTCAAGGAGCTCGACGAGTCCATCGCCGAGGCGCGCCGCGAGAAGGAGTCGGCGATCGACGAGCAGGACTTCGAGAAGGCCGCCGGGCTGCGTGACAAGGAGAAGCAGCTCACGCAGGTCCGCGCGGACAAGGAGAAGGCCTGGAAGTCGGGCGACCTGGACACGGTCGCGGAGGTCGACGACGAGCTGATCGCCGAGGTCCTCGCGATGTCCACGGGCATCCCGGTCGTCAAGCTCACCGAGGAGGAGTCCAGCCGGCTGCTCCACATGGAGGATGAGCTGCACAAGCGGGTCGTCGGCCAGGAGGCCGCGATCAAGGCCCTGTCGCAGGCGATCCGCCGTACGCGGGCCGGCCTCAAGGACCCGAAGCGTCCCGGTGGTTCGTTCATCTTCGCCGGCCCCACGGGTGTCGGTAAGACCGAGCTCGCCAAGGCGCTCGCCGAGTTCCTGTTCGGTGACGAGGACGCCCTCATCCAGCTCGACATGTCCGAGTTCTCGGAGAAGCACACGGTCTCGCGACTGTTCGGCTCCCCGCCCGGATACGTCGGCTACGACGAGGGTGGCCAGCTCACCGAGAAGGTGCGGCGCAAGCCGTTCTCCGTGGTCCTGTTCGACGAGGTGGAGAAGGCGCACGCCGACATCTTCAACTCGCTGCTGCAGGTGCTCGAGGACGGTCGCCTCACGGACTCGCAGGGTCGCGTGGTCGACTTCAAGAACACCGTGATCATCATGACCACCAACCTGGGCACGCGGGACATCGCCAAGGGCGTCCAGACCGGCTTCAACGCCGGCGGCGACCTGGTGACCTCCTACGAGCGCATGAAGGCCAAGGTCAACGAGGAGCTCAAGCAGCACTTCCGGCCGGAGTTCCTCAACCGCGTCGACGACGTGGTCGTGTTCCCGCAGCTCTCGCAGGACGAGATCATCGAGATCGTCGACCTGGAGATCGCGAAGCTCGACCGTCGCCTGCGCGACCGGGACATGGGCATCGAGCTCACCCCCGCCGCGAAGCACCTGCTGGCGGAGAAGGGCTACGACCCGGTGCTCGGCGCCCGTCCGCTCAAGAGGGCGATCCAGCGGGAGATCGAGGACACGCTGTCCGAGAAGATCCTGTTCGGCGAGCTCACGGCGGGTCAGCTCGTGATCGTCGACGGCGAGGGCGAGGGCATCCTCGGCGAGTTCAGCTTCCAGGGTGTGGAGCGGGACGAGCGTCGTCGGCCGACCCCGGCCGAGCCCCAGTCGGTGCCCGCGGGCGCCGGTCTGGTGCCGCGGGACCTGCCGCCGTCGGGCCAGATGGCGGCCGGCGGGGCGTGACCGCCCGGTAGGACCCGGTCCTGACACAAGGCCCGGCCACCCCGAGAGGGATGGCCGGGCCTTCGTCATGCCCGGCCTGCGATGCCGAGTCAGTCGGTTGGTCGAGTCAGTCAGGTGGTCGACGATGCCGAGTCAGTCAGGTGGTCGGACCAACCGACTGACTCGGCGTATCGGGCTGGCCGAGTCAGGCGGTTGGTCGGACCACCTGGCTGACTCGGCGGAGTCGGGAGGGCGAGTCAGGTGGGTGGTACGGCGTCAGGTCGCCGGCGGGAGTGACAGGCCCGCCGGGAGGAGCGGCGGCAGCGACGTCCGCAGCGCGCCGACCCGCTCCGCCCGGGCAGCGCCGCGCAGTCGCTCGACCGGCGCCGTGATGCTGACCGCCGCGACGGCCCGCCCCGCGCGCAGCAGCGGCACGGCGATGCACGCGATGCCGCGCTCGTTCTCCTCGGTCTCGCCGGCGATCCCGCTCCGCCGCGCGTCGCGCAGCACGTCGCGCAGGTGCCCCACCCCGGTGTCGGAACCGGCGAACCGGTCGAGCGCGGCGTCGTCGAGGTCCTGGACCGACAGCAGGGCGCGGCCCAGCGCGGTGGTCGCGGCGGCGCGACGGCGTCCGACGGCGGACCAGACGCGGACCGCGCGCTGCGGCTCGACCTTGTCGAGGTAGACCACCTCGCGCCCGGCGAGCACGCCCAGGTGCACCAGCTCGTCGACCTCCGCGCTGAGCGCGGTCAGGGCCGGGTGCAGCAGCGCGGGCAGGTTCTCCTCGGCCAGGTACGAGCTGCCGAGCGCCAGCGCCGAGGGGCCGAGGCGGTAGGCGCCGTCCGCCGTCTGCTCCGCGTACCCGCGGTGCCGCAGCGCGGCGAGCGTGCGGTGCAGGGTCGGCTTGCTGACGCCGACCGCCTGGGCCAGCGTGCCCAGGGGCGCGCCCGCGGCGCCGAAGCCCGCGAGGGTGTCGAGGGCCAGCAGCGCCTTGTCCACGCCGCCGAGCGGGCTGGCTTCCATGGGACTCCCTCACGTAGCATGCGTTTCGCAGTGAACAACAAGCGTTCACCATAGCGAAACGGAGCACGCATGTCATCCCCCGACAACCCGGTCCTCGAGGCGCTCGCCGCGCACCGGCTCGTGCCGGTCGTCGTGGTCGACGGCGCCGACGAGGGCGCACGGCTCGCGGACGCGCTCGTGGCCGGCGGGCTGCCCGTCGCCGAGATCACGCTGCGGCTCGCGGGCGGCCTCGACGCCATCCGCGCGGTCGCGAAGAACCAGCCCGACGTCGTGGTCGGCGCGGGCACCGTCACCACGGTGGCCCAGGTCGACGACGTCGTCGACGCGGGCGCCCGCTACATCGTGTCCCCGGGGCTGTCGGCCGCCGTGGTGCGCCGCGCGCAGGAGCACGGCATCCCGGTGCTGCCGGGCGTCGCCACGCCGTCGGAGATCATGGCGGCGCTCGACCTCGGCGTCGACGTCGTCAAGCTGTTCCCCGCCTCCGTGGTGGGCGGACCCGCCGCCATCAAGGCGTTCTCCGCCCCGTTCCCCGGCCTGCGGTTCGTGCCGACCGGCGGCGTCAGCGCCGCCAACCTCGGCGACTACCTGGGCCTGAAGCCGGTCCTGGCCGTCGGCGGCTCCTGGATGGTCGACCGCTCGCTCGTCACCGCCGGGGACTGGGCCGAGATCACCCGCCGCACCCGCGACGCCGTGGACCTCGCGGCCGCGGTCTCGACAGGCTCGACCACCGAGGAGAACCGATGACCTCCCTGAACGTCCGCCCCGCCGACGAGAGCGCCTACGACGTCGTCGCCCTCGGCGAGGTCATGCTCCGCCTCGACCCGGGCGACCGCCGGGTGCGCACCGCCCGCAGCTTCGACGTCTGGGAGGGCGGCGGCGAGTACAACGTGGCCCGCGGCCTGCGGCGCTGCTTCGGCCTGCGCGGCGCGATCGTGACGGCGCTGGCCGACAACGAGATCGGTCGGCTCGTCGAGGACTTCATGCTCACGGGCGGCCTCGACACGCAGTATGTGCGGTGGGTGCCGTACGACGGCATCGGCCGCGAGGTGCGCAACGGCCTGAACTTCACCGAGCGCGGCTTCGGCGCGCGCGGCGCCGTGGGCGTCAGCGACCGCGGCCACACCGCCATCGCGCAGATGCAGCCCGACGACGTGGACTGGGACGCGCTGTTCTCCCGCGGCGTGCGCTGGCTGCACACCGGCGGTATCTTCGCCGCGCTCTCGGAGTCGTCGGCCGACGTCGCCGAGGCCGCCATGTCCGCGGCCCGCCGGCACGGCACGATCGTCTCGTACGACCTGAACTACCGGCCCTCGCTGTGGAAGGGCATCGGCGGCGAGGAGCGGGCGCGCGAGGTCAACCGCCGTCTGGCGCAGCACGTGGACGTGATGATCGGCAACGAGGAGGACTTCACGGCCTCGCTCGGCTTCGAGGTCGAGGGCGTCGACGAGAACCTGACCGACCTGGACACGGGCGCGTTCCGGGCCATGATCGAGACGGCGTCGGAGGCGTACCCGAACTTCCAGGTGATCGCGACGACGCTGCGCGGGGTGCGGTCGGCGTCGCGCAACGACTGGGGCGCCATCGCCTGGTCCCGCAAGGAGGGCTTCGCCGAGGCGACCCACCGGGCGGACCTGGAGATCTTCGACCGCGTGGGCGGCGGCGACTCGTTCGCCTCCGGGCTGGCCTACGGGTTGATGGAGCTCGGCTCGCTCCAGGAGGCCGTCGAGTACGGCGCGGCGCACGGCGCACTGGCCATGACCACCCCCGGCGACACCACCATGGCGACGCTCGCCGAGGTGGCCAAGCTGGCCGGCGGGGGCAGCGCGCGCGTGCAGCGCTGACGAGGTCGCGGGGCGAGGTCGGGGCATGGCCGGGACACCGTCGGCGGGTGTCCGCGCACCGGACCGATCTCGCCCCCGACCAGCGAAGACAGGGTGCACGGTGCAAGGATTGGTGCCATGTCCAAGAGCATCCTGTTCATCGGTGGAAGCGGAATCATCAGTCATGCCTCGGTGGCCAGAGCCGCTCGGCTCGGGCACCGGGTGACGGTGCTCAACCGGGGCAGATCCTCGACCCGGACGGTGCCGTCCGAGGTGGAGACGCTCGTCGCCGACGCGAACGACGCCGAGGCGGTGGCGACCGCCCTGCGCGGCCGGGAGTTCGACGTCGTCGCCCAGTTCCGGGCGTTCGGGCCGGAGCACGTGGCGCGCGACGTCGCGCAGTTCGCGGGCCGCACCGGCCAGTACGTGTTCATCTCCTCGGCGTCCGCCTACCAGACGCCGCCGTCGCGGCTGCCCGTGCGGGAGTCGACGCCGCTGCGCAACCCGTTCTGGCAGTACTCCCGCGACAAGATCGCGTGCGAGGACCTGCTGGTGCACGAGTACCGGGAGAACGGGTTCCCCGCCACGATCGTGCGGCCGTCGCACACCTACGACCGCACGGTGCTGCCGACGTCGGGCGGCTGGACGGACGTCGCGCGCATGCGCGCGGGCAAGCCGGTGATCGTGCACGGTGACGGCACCTCGCTGTGGACCATCACGCACACCGAGGACTTCGCGGTCGGGTTCGTGGGCCTGCTCGGCCACCCGCTCGCCGTGGGGGACACCTTCCACATCACCGGCACGCACGCGCCCACCTGGGACCAGATCTACACGTGGCTGGCCCAGGCCGCGGGCGTGCCCAGCCCCGACCTGGTGCACGTCTCGTCCGAGACGATCGCCCGGGCGCTGCCCGACCTGGGCCCCGGCCTGGTGGGCGACAAGGCCCATTCGATGGTCTTCGACATCTCGAAGGTGCGCACGCTCGTCCCCGAGTTCGGCACCACCATCACCTACGACATCGGCGCCGAGGAGCAGATCTCCTGGTTCGACGACCACCCCGAGGCGCAGGTGGTCGACGCCGGGCTGGACGCGGCCTTCGACCGTCTCGCTGAGCACGCCCGGTCGGTCTGAGGGCGCGCGGCGGCGTGGCGCCGCTCTGAGGGCCCGCGTGGGCGTGGCGCCGCGCCGACGGCGTCTCAGACGAACCGGTCGGGACGGCAGCCCGCGAGCTCGGGCGCCACGGCCCCCGTGGTGATCTCCTCGGCGGCGAGCCGGCCGGCCGCGGCGGCCAGCGTGATGCCCGCGTGCATCACGGCGAGGTACAGCCCGGCCGTGCCCGGCGCGGCGCCGACGACCGGTTCGCCGTCCGCCGGCATCGGCCGCCAGCCGATCTCGGCGGACACGATCTCGACGTCCGACGCCCCGGGGAAGTGTCGGAGCAGGGTTTGCCGGGCGGCCTCGGCGGTGTCCCGGAGGGCGGCCCGGTTCGTCTGCCCCGCGTAGGCCAGCGGAAGCAGCAGGGTCCCGTCCGGGCGCTGCCGTACCTCCAGCTCCGGACGGGCGACGATCGTCCGCACCAGCCCCGGCGCGGCGCGCAGGCGCACCAGGACGGCGGGCGACGACTCCACGGGCACCTCGACACCGACGCCGGCTGCCAGGGCGGTGGTCCCGGTCCCGGCGGCCAGGGCCACGGTCGAGGCCGGGAGCACACCGCCGGCGGTCCGGACGCCGGTCACCGCCGAGCCGTCCCGCACGAGCCCGGTCACCGCGGTGCCGACGCGGAGCTCGGCGCCCCGCTCGACCGCCGCGGCGACGAGCAGCTCCGTGACCTCGACGGGATCGAGGGCGCCGTCGTCCGGGGCGTGGTGCGGGGTGTCGGAATCGCCGTCCCAGGTGAGGGACCCCGACCACGTGATCCCGAGTCCGGGCAGCTCACGCTCCAGCCGCCGGTACTCGTCCAGGGCGAGAAACCGGAGCGGTGCCGACGGGAGGTCGCAGGTCTCCGGCCGTCCGATCCACGCGAACGAGGAACCGGTGGCGCCGGAGGCGGGCAGGCCCGCGTCCAGCAGGGTCACCGCCTGCCCGCGCGCGGCGAGGTGGTAGGCGAGCGAGGCGCCGACGATGCCGGCACCCACGACGACGACTCGGTTCGACATGAACCCACCTTCTCAGGCCAGGGGCGCCGTCGACTCCCGGACCACCAGCTCCGTCGAGAGGTTGAGCCGGCGGACCTTGGGTGACCTGCCCCGGGCGATGTCGAGCAGGATCTCCGTGGCGGCCGCCCCCATCTCGCGGAGCGGCTGCCGCACCGTGGTGAGCGGCGGTCCCACCCAGGAGGCCAGCGGCAGGTCGTCGTAACCCACAACGGACAGGTCCTCCGGGACCCGCAGGCCGAGCTGGTGCGCGGCCCGCAGCACGCCGAGGGCCTGCATGTCGGACCCCGCGAACACCGCCGTGGGCCGGTCGGGCCGCGACAGGAGCTCCAGCCCGTGCTCGAACCCCGCCTCGACGTAGAAGTTGCCCGCGCGCACGAGCCCGGGGTCGACGACGGCGCCCGCCTCCTCGTGTGCCGACCGGAACCCGTCGACGCGGGCCCGGCTGCACAGCATGTTCCACGGCCCGGTGATCATGGCGATCCGGCGGTGGCCCAGCGCGAGCAGGTGCCGCGTGGCCTGGAGCCCGCCGTTCCAGTTGTCGGAGCCCACGGAGGCGACGTCGGCCGGCGGCTCGCCGTCGGTGTCGATCACCACGTACGGGATGCCGCGCCGGTCGAGCTGCTGGTGCTGCGCCTCCGAGAGGTTCGCGGCGACGAGCAGCACGCCGAGGGGCGGCCGGGCGATGGTGGTGTCGAGCCACCGGGCCGGCGGCCGGTGCTCGCCGCCCAGCTCGGACAGGATCACGCTGGTCCGCAGCTCGGCGGCGGCGTCCTCCACGCCCCGGATGATCTCCATGGACCAGGCCGAGCCCAGGCGGTGGAAGACCAGGTCGATCAGCCCGCTGCCTGCGGGTGCCGTCGCCGCGCGACGCCGCCGGTACTGATGCTTCTCCAGCGCTGCCTCGACGCGGTCGCGCGTCGCGGGGGCGACGTCCGCCCGGCCGTTGAGCACCTTGGACACGGTGGGCACCGAGAGTCCGAGCTCGCGCGCGATCGACGCGATGGTCGGCCCGGGGTTCACGCCGGTCATCGCACCCACCTTTCGGTCATGTCAGCGGAAGTTTCGACCCGAACGTACACCGTCCCGCGCCAGTATCAGGTCTCGTTCACGGCATGGAATGCCGTGTCTGGATCGTAATCGCCACGTTCTGGGCATGTCTTGACGTGTCGGCGGATCTCACCCTACTGTCCCTCACGACAAGCACTATCGGCATCGACGTCGATAGTTTCGAAAACGTTCCACAAAGAGGTGGGGATGGCTACCGAGCTACGCGGCGCAACAGAGCTACGCGGCAAGGAAACGTGGGGCCTGGCTCTCCGCAAGCACTGGCGCCTCTACAGCCTCGCGCTCCTGCCGATCATCTGGTTCCTGGTCTTCCGCTACCTGCCCATGGCCGGCAACGTCATCGCCTTCCGCCGGTTCCGGCCGGGCGGGTCGATCTTCGGCGAGGAATGGGTCGGCTTCTACTACATCGAGCGGTTCATCCAGGACCAGGCGTTCTGGCAGGCGTTCCAGAACACGGTGATCATCGGCGCGCTGACGCTGGTGATCGTGTTCCCGCTGCCGATCATCCTGGCGCTCCTGCTCAACGAGCTCCGCTCGCGGGTGTTCAAGCGGTTCGTGCAGACGGTCAGCTACCTGCCGCACTTCATGTCCGTCGTGATCGTGGCGGGCTTCGTGTTCGAGCTGACGTCGCTGGACGGCACGGTCAACCGCCTGGTCAAGCTGTTCGGCGGGGACCCGATCTCGTTCATGCAGCAGGCCGACTGGTTCCGCACCATCTACGTGTCGTCCGAGGTCTGGCAGACCGTGGGCTGGGGCACGATCCTCTACCTGGCCACGCTGACCACGATCGACGCGCAGCTCTACGAGGCGGCCCGGATCGACGGCGCCAACCGCTGGCAGCAGACGTGGCACGTCACGCTGCCCGGCATCCGGCCCACGATGATGGTGCTGCTCATCCTGAACATCGGCCAGTTCATGCAGGTGGGCTTCGAGAAGATCTTCCTGCTCTACAACACGCTGACCCAGCCGACGGCGGACGTGATCTCCACGTACATCTACCGCGTCGGCCTCACCTCCGGGCAACTGAGCTACGCCACGGCGATCGGCCTGTTCGAGGCCGTGATCGGACTGGTCCTCGTCTTCTCCGCCAACGCCATCTCGCGCCGAGTCACCGGGAGCTCCCTGTGGTGAACACCGCCCCCGCCCCGACCACGGACCCGGTGGGTGCCGGCGTCCCCGACCTGTCCCGGCCCCGGCCGGAGACGACCACCGTCAAGGACACGCCCGGCTACACGGTGTTCCGCTGGGTCAACACGACGATCCTGGTCCTGGTCGCCGCCGTCACGCTCTACCCGTTCCTCAACCTCGCGGCGCGGGCGTTCAGCTCCGAGGCCGCGATCCGCAGCGGCGACGTCACCGTGTGGCCCATCGGCTTCAACACGACGACGCTCATGTCCGTGCTGGAGCAGGACCTGTTCTGGCGCAACTACTTGAACACGGTGGTCTACACGGTGGTGGGCACCGCGATCGCCATGGCGCTGACCACGACGTTCGCCTACGTGCTGTCGAAGAAGTACCTCAAGGGCCGGATGATCCTCATCGGGTTCGCGGTCTTCACGATGTTCTTCACCGGCGGCCTCATCCCGAACTACATCCTGGTCAGCGAGCTCGGGTTCAAGAACACCATCTGGGCCGTCGTCGTGCCGCAGGCGATCAACGTCTTCAACCTGCTGGTCATGAAGTCGTTCTTCGAGAACTTCCCTGTGGAGCTCGAGGAGGCGGCCGCGATCGACGGGCTGACCACCTACGGGATCTTCTTCCGGGTGGTGCTGCCGCTGAGCAAGGCGGTGCTCGCGACGATGGTCCTCTTCTACGCGGTCTGGTTCTGGAACTCCTGGTTCCCCGCGTTCCTCTACATGGACGACCCGGAGATGTACCCGGTCACGGTGTTCCTGCGGAACATCATCGCCGGCGCCACCGGCACCGGTGAGGGGCTGAGCGACGTCGCCGTCCAGATCGGGGCCAACGTCAAGGCAGTGACGATGCTGCTCACGGCGCTGCCCATCGTCTGCCTCTACCCGTTCGTCCAGAAGTACTTCGTGTCCGGCGTGATGCTCGGCTCCGTCAAGGGCTGAGCACGCCGGACCACCGCACCGATCCGCCGTCGGACGACGACGTTCACACCCCGGAGGAAGTCAATGATGATCACCCCTAGAAAGGCTGCCGCGGCGACCGCCGCGGTCGCGCTCGGACTCACGCTCACGGCGTGCTCGTCCGGCGACGACGACGGCGCCGCCGTCGACATGGCCGACAAGATGGTCGGCGCCATGGAGGACTACGGCGTCGGCACCACCTTCAAGGCGACCGAGCCGCTGGAGTTCGGGCTCATGTACCGCGACCACCCGAACTACCCGCTCAAGAAGGACTGGTCGATCCTCAAGGCGTTCGAGGAGGAGCACAACGTCACCTTCGACATCCAGTCGGTGCCCCTGGCCGACTGGCAGCAGAAGCGGGCACTCCTGATCAGCTCCGGCGACGCCGCCGACCTGATCCCGTCCACCTACGCGGCCGACGTCGAGACGCTCACCTCGGGCGGCGCCGTCCTGCCGATCTCGGACTACCTCGACTACCTGCCCAACTTCCAGGACAAGGTCGAGAAGTGGGGCCTGCAGGAGGACCTGGACCGGCTGCGCCAGGCCGACGGCAAGTTCTACGTGCTGCCCGGCCTGCACGAGAACCCCAAGCCGTCCTACTCGATCGCGATCCGCGAGGACTGGTGGGAGGACGCCGGCCTGGAGGACCCGAAGACCTGGGACGAGTTCGCCGACCAGCTCGAGGTGATCAAGGAGGAGCACCCCGAGCTGGACTACCCGTACACCGAGCGCTGGTCCATCAACGGTCCGCTGGAGGCCACGATGCAGGCCGCCGCCGGCAACTTCGGCACCGAGGCGGGCTGGGGCTACGGCGACGGCGTGACCTGGACCGGCTCCGAGTACGAGTACACGGGCGCCTCCGAGGGGTACAAGGAGCTGGTGTCCTACTTCGCCGACCTGGTGGACCGCGGCCTGCTCGACCCCGAGGGGCTCACGCAGGAGGACGACCCGGCGATCGCCAAGCTGACCACCGGCAAGGTGGCCGCCCTCGGCGTCAACGACCAGGAGATGACCCGGTACCGCACCGGCTTCGAGGAGGCCGGGAACAAGGACGCGAAGCTCAAGGAGATCGTGGTCCCGGCCGGTCCTGCCGGCAACATCATGGACGCCACCACCGGCGGCCGGTTCGAGTCCGGCATCGCGCTCTCGTCGAAGGCCGCCGAGCGGGACGACTTCGTGGCCATGCTGCAGTTCGTCGACTGGCTCTACTACTCCGACGAGGGCCTCGAGTTCGCCAAGTGGGGCATCGAGGGCGAGACCTACACCAAGGACGCCGACGGCACCCGCACCCTGGCCGACGACGTCGACTGGAGCGGCCTCAACCCGGGCGCCCCGAAGCAGCTGAACACCGACTTCGGGTTCTACAACGGCGTCTGGTCGCTGGCCCACGGGTCCACCACGGACCTGGTCAAGTCGACGCTCACGCCCGAGGTGCAGGACTTCCTCGACCAGATGAACCAGAAGGACGTCGCGGAGCGGGGCCCTGGCATCGCGATGGACGAGATGCAGCGCGAGGAGTCCTCCCTGCTGCAGACCAACCTGCAGGACCTGGTCATGACGGCGACGTCCCAGTTCATCCTGGGCGACCGGTCGCTCGACGAGTGGGACGCGTACGTCGGCGAGCTGGAGAACGCCGGCATGCAGACGTACGTCGACACGGTCAACCAGGCGGCAGGCGTCACCGAATGACCACCCGTTGAGTGCTGGGTATTTGTCGGGCCGGCGCCGCCGGCCCAACAAATACCCAGCACTCAACGTGTACGGAGGGGAGTGTTGTGGAGCGGGTTGTTGTTGGGGGCTCGGGGGTCGGGCCGCTCGGGGACGCCTGGCGTACCTGCGTGGGCACGGGGCGGTTCAACCTGGCGCTGCGCCAGGACTACCAGGAGTCGCTGACGCTGGTGCAGCGGGAGATCGGCTTCCGGTACATCCGGGGTCACGGCATCCTGCACGACGACGTCGCGGTGCACCGCACGTACGACGCCGCCGGCCACCGCGGCACCACCTACGTGTTCACCTACGTGGACCAGGTGGTCGACGCCTACCTCAGGCTCGGGATCAAGCCGTTCCTGGAGCTCGGGTTCATGCCCAGGGCCCTCGCCTCCGGCGGCCAGACGGTGTTCTGGTGGCTGGGCAACGTGACCCCGCCCCGCGACCACGCCGAGTGGGCGAGCCTCGTGCGCGCCCTGCTGCGGCACCTCGTGGACCGGTACGGCCTCGACGAGGTGCGGACCTGGCCCGTCGAGGTGTGGAACGAACCCAACCTCACGCACTTCTGGCAGGACGCGGACCAGGAGGCGTACTTCCGCCTCTACGAGACCTCCGTGCACGCCGTGAAGGACGTCGACGCCTCGCTCCAGGTGGGTGGCCCCGCCCTCTCCCCGGGGGCGGACGACTGGTGGGAGCCCTTCGCCGAGTTCGTCACCCGGCGGGACCTGCCCGCCGACTTCCTCTCCGTGCACGCCTACAGCTCCGGCCCGGCGCAGCACGTGCCGTTCGGCGTCTACCAGACGTTGCGCGGACCCCAGCACCTGCTCGACCAGTTCGCCCGGCCCGGCAAGATCCTGGCCGGGACGGCGCTCGCGGGCCGCCCGCTGCACGTCACCGAGTTCAACACGAGCTACCGGCCGGACAACCCCGTGCACGACACGGCCTGGAACGCCGCCTCCCTCGCGCCCGTGCTCGCGGGCGGCGGCGAGCACGCCGACTCCTTCTCCTACTGGACGTTCTGCGACGTCTTCGAGGAGGAGGGGGTGCCGGCGTCGTTCTTCCACGGCGGGTTCGGCATGCTGGGGCACCGGCAGGTGCGCAAGCCGACCTACCACCTGTACGCGTTCATGGCGCGGATGGGTCAGGAGGTGCTGGCGCGCGGCGCCGACCACCTGGTCACGCGCCACGCCGGCACGGGCCGGGTGACGGTGCTCGCCTGGCAGCCCGTGGGCGGCACCGACGACCCGGCCGAGCCAGACCGCCACGAGATCCGCCTGAGCCTCCCCACCAGCGGCAGCGGTCGGGTGTTCGTGATGCGGTACGACGTCGACGAGACCGCCGGCAACGCATGGGCGGCCTGGCGCGAGATGGGCCGGCCCGCGTCGCCGTCGGGCCGGCAGCTCGACGCGCTGCACGAGGCGAGCGAACCCGCCCGGCGCGCGTACTCCCTCCCTGTCGTCCCGGCGGCGGACGGCGGCCGGGTCGACCTCGACCTCACCCTCGGCCGGCACGGCATCACCCTGGTGACCCTGGACCCGGTCCGCGACGAGACCCCGCCCTGGCTGGACGACGCGCGGATCCTGGGCCGGACCGCGACAGACACCCCGAACGACAAGGACGACGCGTGACCGACTCGAAGATCCTGTACGGCGGCGACTACAACCCGGAGCAGTGGCCCCGCGCCGTCTGGGAGGACGACTACGCGGCGTTCGACAAGGCGTCGATCGACACGGTCACGCTCAACGTCTTCTCCTGGGCCACGCTGCAGCCGGACGAGGACACCTACGACTTCGCGGTGCTCGATCAGATCGTGGCCCGCGCGGTCGAGGGCGGGCGCGGCATCGTCCTGGCCACCTCGACCGGCGCGCTGCCGCCGTGGCTGGCGCACCGGCACCCCGAGGTGGAGCGCACCGACTTCCAGGGCCGGCGGCACGTCTACGGGCAGCGGCACAACGCCTGCCCGAGCTCGCCGGTCTACCGGCGGCTGTCGGCGGAGCTGGCCGGCCGCATCGCCGAGCGGTACGCAGGGACGCCCGGCCTGGTCGCGTGGCACGTCGGGAACGAGTACGGCGGGTTCGACGGCGGCTGCTGGTGCGACCTGTGCGCCGCCGGGTTCCGCGACTGGTTGCGCGCGCGGTACGGCACGCTGGAGCGGCTGAACGAGGCGTGGAACGCGATGTTCTGGTCGCACACGTTCTCCGACTGGGCGCAGATCGTGCCGCCGAACATGCTCAGCGAGCACTGGCGCGGGCCCGACCACACCGCGTTCCAGGGCATCACGCTCGACTACCGCCGGTTCATGTCGGACGCGATGCTCGCCAACTACCGCGACGAGAAGGCGCGCATCCGCGAGCACGACGCGACCACGCCCGTGACGACCAACTTCATGGGCATGTTCCGGCCGATCGACTACCACCGGTGGGCCGACGACCTCGACCTCGCCTCCTGGGACAACTACCCGCCGGGCCCGCGCGAGCACGCCCGCATGGCCCTGGCCCACGACGTCATGCGGGGGCTCAAGGACGGCGCGCCGTTCTGGGTCATGGAGCAGACGCCGACCATCACGGCCTCGCGCGACGTGAACCCGGTGAAGCGGCCGGGCGTGCTGCGGCTGTGGTCGTGGCAGGCCGTGGCGCACGGCGCCGACGCGGTCCTCTACTTCCAGATGCGGCAGGCGAAGGGGGCGAGCGAGAAGTACCACGGCGCCGTCCTGGACCACGCCGGGCGCACGGACACGCGGGCGTTCCGCGAGGTCGCGGCCCTGGGCGGCGAGCTGGCCGGGCTCGGGGGCGCCGTCGTCGGCGCGCGGACGCCCGCCCGCGTCGCGCTGCTCTTCGACTGGGACTCCTGGTGGGCCGCCGAGATGACGGACGGCCTCAACCGCCACGCCAGGTACGTCGACACCGTGCTGGCGTACTACCGCGCGCTGTGGCAGGCGGGCGCCCAGGTCGACGTGCTGCCCACGACGGCGGACCTGTCCCGGTACGACGTGGTGCTCGCCCCGATGCTGCACGTGCTGAAGGGCGACGTCGCCGACCGGCTGGCGGCCGTCACGGGGCGCGGGGGCTCGGTGCTCGCGTCGTTCTGGTCGGGCCGCGCGGACGAGGACGCCAACGCCTACCTCATGGACGCGCCCGGGCCGCTGGCCCCGCTGTTCGGCGTCCGGGTCGAGGAGACCGACTCGGCGGAGCCGGGCGTCACCAACCCCGTGACGCTGACCGACGGGGCCGACGAGGTGGTGTCCGCGGCGCAGCTCGTGTTCGAGGTGCTCGTCCCGGAGGGCGCCGACGTGGTCGGCACCTACGGCACCGAGTTCTACGCGGGCACGCCCGCGGTGACACGGCACCGTCCCGGCGGGGCCGACGGCGGCGAGGCCTGGTACGTCGCCACCGGCCTGGACGACGCCGGGGTCGGGTGGGTGGTGCGCCGGGTGCTCGACCGGCACGGGCTCGTGGGCCCGTACGCCGACGTGCCCGACGTCGAGCTCGCCGTGCGGGCCAAGGACGGCGTGCGGTTCGCCTTCGTGCTGTCGCACGCGACCGGGCCCGTCGAGGTCGCGGCGCACGCGTCCGGCGTCGACCTGCTGACCGGCCGGGCCGTGCGACGGGGCGAGACGCTCCGGCTCGACCCGACCGACGTCGTGCTCCTGCGCGAGGACCCGCCCGGGGAGCCGGCGTGAGCGCCGGAGGGGCCGGCGGCCCGGGCGGCCCGGGCGGCCCGGGCCCCGGACGCCGGGGTGACGGCGAGCGGCGCGAGTTCGGCGAGGGCGTGCTCGGCCGCGCCACCGCGCTCGTGTACTGGCACCTGATCGTCGAGCTGCTGCTCGTCGTCGCCGTCCTGCCGGGCGCGCTGGCGTCCCTGTTCCTGGAGCGGACGCCGGGCAACGCGCTCCTGTTCGCGCTGTGCCTGCTGCCGGTGGGGCCGGCCGTGGCGGCAGGGCTGTTCGCCCTCCGCGACCGCACGCGGGCCGAAGGGCTCACCCCGGCGGCGTCGTTCTGGCGCGGGTACCGGCTGAACTGGGCGGACGCACTGCGGGTGTGGGTGCCGGCGCTCGCCGCGGGCGTGGTGGTCGTGCTGGGCCTGGTGAACGTGGGCGCGGGCGGCGTGCCCGGCTGGTACGCGGGGGTGCTCGTCGTGGTGGGCGCGGGTCTGGCCCTGTGGGCCGTGAACGCGCTGGTGATCGTGTCGTTCTTCGGCTTCCGCACGCGCGACTCGGTGCGGCTCGCGGCGCACTACCTGGGTGCCCGGCCGCTCGTGACGCTGGGCACGCTCTCGCTGCTGGTGCTCGCCGCCGGGATCGTGGTGCTGACCACGGAGGCCGTGCTCGGCCTGCTCGCCGTGGTCTGGCTCGCCCTCGTGCTGCGCAACGCGGCGCCCGTCCTGGCCGACGTCGAGCGGCGGTTCACGCCCGCGGGCTGAGTGCGGGTCAGGACGGCATTGTCCGATCTGCCGCCGTGCGCCAGGGTGTGCCCATGGCTATCAAGCAGGGGGACCCAGGACGGCTGACGTACCGCTATCTACGGGTGGCGATCGTGGCCGTGGTGCTGGTGCTGTTCGTGTCGCTGACCATGCAGATCGTCGCCGACCACGGGCGGCTGGACTCCGGCGAGGAGTGGTGGCACGCGTCGATCAGCGCCTACTTCTACTCGCCGGTGCAGAGCATCTTCGTGGGCACGCTGGTGGCCATCGGCACGTGCCTCATCGCGATCAAGGGGCGGCACGGCGCCGAGGAGGTGCTGCTCAACTTCGCGGGCATGTTCGCCGTCGTCGTCGCGCTGGTGCCCACGCCGCTCGACGCCGCGATGTGCACCGGCGAGCCGTACTGCGTGGACATGCCCGAGCGGGTCGGCAACAACATCGGCACACTGCTGCTGGTCGGCGGCCCGGTGCTGATGCTCGCCACCTGGCCGCGGCGGCGCGACCTGGGCGGCTACCACGGCTGGGACCTGTGGCTCACGTGGCTCACGTGGGCCGCGACCGGCGTCTGGCTGCTGGTGTGGCCCGACACCTTCCTCGCGACGGCGCACTACGCCGCGGCCGTGCTGCTGTTCGCCTGCCTCGTCGCCGTCGCGTGGATCAACGGCTCGGACGACGCCGTCACAGCTCAGGCGCTCGAGCGGCTGCGCGGCCTGTCGCCGGCGGCCTACCGGGTCTGGTACCGGTGGATCGCCGTGGTGATGGCCGTGGTGCTCGTGGTGGGGCTGGCGACCATGGTCGTGCTCGACCGGTTCCTCCCCGACCTGTTCCCGCAGACGCTGTTCGTGGTCGAGACCGTGCTGATGCTGGTCTTCGCACTGTTCTGGACGCTGCAGACCATCCAGTTCTGGGACATCGGCCTGCCGGCACGGGCACGGGTCGAGACCAGCAAGGCCCCGGGCGACACGCCCTAGGACTCGCCTGCCAGCGCGTACCGTCATCCCGGTGACCGTGATTCGTTCAGTCGTCCTGTTCCTCGCCGCGGCCGTGTTCGAGATCGGCGGCGCCTGGCTCGTCTGGCAGGGCGTGCGCGAGCACAAGGGCTGGCTCTGGATCGGCGCGGGCGTGATCGCGCTGGGCCTCTACGGGTTCTTCGCCACCCTGCAGCCGGACGCCGGCTTCGGCCGGATCCTCGCGGCCTACGGCGGCGTCTTCGTCGCGGGCTCCCTGGTCTGGGCGATGGCCGTCGACGGCTTCCGGCCCGACCGTTGGGACGTGATCGGCGCGCTCGTCTGCCTGGTGGGCGTCGCCGTCATCATGTACGCCCCGCGGCCGGACGCGGGCTAGGCCCCCGCGCCCGGCCCCACCGCGCCCTACAGGGGGCGGCTGAACATCTTGCGGTTCGCGAAGTTGCGGTAGCCGGCGCGCTCGAACGCCTTGAACATCGCGACGTTGCCGGCGTCGCAGTCGCCGCGGATCTCCGTCGCGCCGGCCGTGACCAGGACCTGCGTGCCGCGGGCGACGGCGGCGGTGGCGTAGCCGTGCCCGCGTCCGGCCGGGGCCACGGCGATCAGGCCGATCACGGCGGAGCTCGCGGTACGGGCGGGCAGGCTGACCGCCACGGGCCGGTACTGCTCGTCGTAGCCGATCTCGAACCAGTCCGGCTCGTGCTCCAGCTCGCGCATCTCGGCGAGGTTGCGCTCGGCGGCGCCCCGCAGGCCGTGCTCGGCGATCTCGGCGAGGAAGATCGAGTCCTTCGTGTCGGTGAAGGTCTCGGCGAGCAGGTCGACGAACGGCTCCTCGCCCAGCTCCGCGAGCGACCGCCAGCGCAGCCGGTCGTCCTGCGCGGGGAGCGGGTCGCCGTCCGACCGGAGGAACCGGTGCCCGTCGCGGGAGACGGAGAAACCCTGGGCGGTGAGCAGCCGCTCGCGCCCCTCCGGGTCGCGCTGGAACTGCGGGGCCTGGCTCGGCGCGTCCAGCACGTGCCCCTGCGTCTCCGCGCCGAGCGAGCGGGCCAGCTCGGCCGCGTGCGTCAGCAGGGCGGCGGCGGTCTCGTCGTCGCCCGGCTCGAAGAGCACCAGGTCCATCGGCACCGAGCGGCCCGGGATGGTCCAGAGCACGACGTTGCCGACGAGCTCGCCGTCCCGCTCGGCCACGAGGCACCAGTCCGGACGGGTGCAGCCGTTCTCGAGCAGCCCCGTGAGGTAGTCCGCGGTCGCGCCGTTCCGTTCGTCGTCGTCCGGGTCGGTGGTCAGGGCGGGCAGCTCTTCGGGCCGGGCAGGCCGGGTCGTCAGCACAGTCACGTTCCTTCGTCGGAGATCGTCAGCAGCGCATGCTAGCGGGGGGCGCCGAACATCGACCCCAGCTCGCCCGCGATCCAGTCCAGCTCGGGGTGGTCGGACGCGACCTTCATCACGAGCGCCTCGTGCTCGTCGACCGTCCCCGCAAGGTCGGGGTGCCCGTTGACGCGATAGGTCACCGCCACGACGATCCACGCGAGCCGCTTGTTGCCGTCGACCAGCGGGTGGTTGCGGTTCACCGAGTCGAGCGTGGCCGCCATCTTGAGATGGATGCCCGGGTAGAGCTCCTGGCCGTAGGAGGTCATGCTCGCGCGGGCCAGGGACGACTCCAGCAGCCCGAGGTCCCGGACCACCGGTTTGATCTGCTCCGCGGCCTCGAACATCCGCAGCGCGATGTGCGCCGGGACGAGATGCGTCACCGGGCGAGCCGGTTGAGGAGCTCCCGGTCACGGGTGCCGACGTAGTCGGCCGCGGCGAGCCAGTCCTCGGCCGTGGGCCTGTCGTCGTGCGCCTGCCGGCCGAGCTCGACCTTCGAGATGACCACCGCGCCGTCCACGACGCTGAAGTCCAGGGCGTCGCCGACGTGCAGGCCTGCGGCCTCGGCGATGTCCTTGGGCACGGTCACCTGGTTCTTGGGGCGCAGCGTCAGGATGGTCATTCGAGCCTCCGGTAAGAGTTTCCGACCATCCTACAGTCGGACGGCGCTCCTGCTCCCGATCTTTCGAACCGTCGCACGGGACCCGCGCCGATGAGTTTCCCCGGTTCGCCTCGTCCGACCTGGCATGGGCGACGACGCTGCGGCTGACGCACAGGCACGTGTCCAGGACGCGGTCGACCGGCTCGTGGCCGACGGCGGCGAGGTCGGTCTCCAGGTGGCGGTCGTCCACCGTGGCGAGCTGGTGGTCGACGCCGTGGGCGGCCTCGCCGACGCCGACCGTGGAGCGGCCGTCACCCCCGACACCCTGTTCTTCGCCGCGTCGACGGCCAAGGGGATCGCCTCCGCCGTCGTGCACGTGCTGGTGGAGCGCGGCGAGCTGGACTACGACCTGCGGATCGCCGACGTCTGGCCCGAGTTCGCCGCGCACGGCAAGGGTGGAGCGACGCTGCGGCACGTGCTCATGCACTCGGTCGGCGTGCCCGCCCCGCCGTACACGACGACCGTCGGCGACCTGTGCGACTGGGACCGGATGTGCCGGCTGCTCGCCGACGAGGAACCATGGTGGGAGCCGGGCACCGGCTTCGGGTACCACGCCCAGACCTTCGGCTTCCTGCTCGGCGAGACGGTGCGCCGCGCCACCGGGCGCACGTTGTCGCGGTGGCTCCACGAGGCCGTCACGCGGCCGCTCGGCGTCGAGGACGACGTGCACTTCGGCGTGCCCCCGGCGCTGCTGGGGCGGGTCGCGCGGCAGGAGCCGGACACCGGGCCGCCGTCCTGGCCCGAGACCGGCTCGCCCGCCGACCGGGCGCTCCCGCCCGGGATACGGCCCGACGCCGCGTTCGCCAACCGGCGCGACGTGCTCACGAGCGACATCCCCTCCGGGGGCACCATGTCGGCGCGCGGTGCGGCCCGCGTGTTCGCGGGCCTGCTCGGCCACGGCGACGCCGCCCTCGTGTCGCCGGCCCGGCTGTCCGAGCTCGCACGGCCGGTGTTCGAGGGGCGGGACGCCGTGCTGGACGTGCCCTCGACGTGGGCGTTCGGGTTCGCGCCCTCGCGCCCGGGCGCCGGCCTCTCCCGCCCGGGGTCGGCCTTCGGTATGTTCGGCGCGAACGGCTCCGGGGCCTGGGCCGACATCGACTCCGGCGTCGCCGTCGCGGTGCTGCGGAACCGGTTCAGCCCGGGCTGGAGCACCGCCGGCGAGATCGACCGGCTCGTCGCAGAGCACTTTCCGACGTCGTCAGAAGGAGAAGCCTCATGGACAACCCAGTGACCGAGCTCGACGCACGATTCAGCGACCCCGGCGTGCAGCCGACCGCGTGGGAGGAGACGCAGGGGGTGCTCGAGAACGCCCAGCTCACCTGGCTCACGACCGTGCGCGCCGACGGCCGCCCGCACGTCACGCCGCTCGTCGCCGTCTGGCTGGAGGGGCGCTGCACTTCTGCACCGGCCCCGAGGAGCAGAAGGCCGTCAACCTGGAGGCCAACCCGAACGTGGTGCTGACCACCGGCGACAGCACCTGGGACAAGGGGCTGGACGTCATGGTCGAGGGCCCGGCCCGGCGCGTCACCGACCGGCGGACGCTGGAGCGGCTCGCCGAGGCGTGGCGCACCAAGTGGACCGGGCAGTGGCAGTACGACGTCGGCGACGAGGCCTTCACCAACGACATCGGCGGGACCGCGCTCGTGTTCGCCGTCCAGCCCACCAAGGTGCTGGCCTTCGGCAAGGGCACGTACAGCCAGACGCACTACACGCCGCGCTGACCGCGCCCACCCCGTCCGCTCAGTACAACCACGGCGCCTCCCGCCGCACCGCGTCGCCGAGCGCCGACGTGAGCGTGCCCACGTACGTGGCCGACAGGTGCGAGCCGTCCCGGTAGACCAGCACGTTCCCGACCACGGGCGGGCACGACTCGGGCTCGCAGATCAGGTCCGACAGGTCGACGTGCCCGGCGCTCGCGGGCATGCCGGGGTAGCCGGGCACCGGGTTGCGCTCCGCGAACACCTCGGACCGGTCCAGCGCGCACCGCGCGGCGTCGCGGCCGTGCGACGACACGCAGTTCGGCGGGCTCCACTCGAACCGCGGGTTGTCGCGGATCGTGACCACGGGGATGCCCGCGGCGTCGAGCTGCTGCCAGGCCGCCACCTCGGCGGGGAGCACCACCTCGGGCGCGTCCTCGTACGTGTGCGTGCCGGTGACGAACACCGCGTCCGGGTCCAGCTCGGCGGCCTCGGCGAGCAGGTTCGCGCTCCAGCGTGCGCAGTCGTCGGTGGGTACCGCCTCCAGCCGCACGCGGCACTGCCCCTTGCCGGCCAGCAGCACGCGCCACCCGTTGCGTTCGCCCAGCTCGGTGATCGCCGGCGCCCACTGGTACGTGTGCGAGCCACCCGCCACGAGCACCGTCCGCGCGGGGTGGTCCGGGTCGTGGAGGGTGCAGACCCGCACCTCGTCGAACCCGGGTCCGTCGCCGTGCTCCTGGATGCAGCGCGGGTCGTGGTCGGTCGGAGGCAGGTCGTGCTTCGCGACCTCGGGGTCGGGCTGCACCGGCGCCCGGTCGGGCGCCGCACCGGCCGCGTCGCCGGACGCCGCCGTGCCGTCCGCCGGCGCCGCGAGCCGGCCCGCCGGCCCCTGCGGGCGCAGCGCCCCGGCCCCCGCGTACTCCGCACCGAGGTGGTCGAGCTGCTCCAGCTTGGCCGCCTCCCGCGTCTCGACGCCGATGCTCGCGGCCGCCGTCGGCACGACGACGAGCGCGGTGGCGGCGCCGGCGGCCACCAGGGCGACGGCCGACCGGCGCAGCGTCAGGGCGCGCGGCACGGCGAGGCCGACGGGCCGCGCGACCACCTGCCGCGTGGCCCAGGCCAGCACCACCGACACGGCCAGCACCAGCGTGGCGCCGCGCCAGCCGACGGCCGGGAAGCCCCGCACGGCCAGGTAGAAGACGAGCACCGGCCAGTGCCACAGATACAGCTCGTACGAGATGCCCGCCAGGAACCGGAGCGGCGCCAGGTCGAGCACCCGCCGCGGGCCCCACGACGCCGGTGTGCCGGCGCCCGCGAGGACCAGCAGCGCCCCGGTCACCGGCCAGAGCGTCCAGACGCCGGGGAACAGCGCGCCGCCGTCGAGCAGGAAGCCGGACGAGACGACGAGGCCCAGGCCGACCCACGCGCCCGCGGTGCGCAGCCGCACGGCGCCGTGCAGCGGCACGAGCGCGAGCAGCGCGCCCAGGCCGAGCTCCCAGAACCGGGTGGCGGTGTGGAAGTAGGCCACCGGCTGCAGCACCCCGGTGAGGTAGAGGGCGCCCGCGAACGAGGCGGCGGACCCGACGGCGACGGTCAGGGCGAGCCGCCGTCGGACCAGGACGCCCGCGTGCCGGCACAGCCAGGCCGTCGCGAGCACGACGAGCGGCCAGACCAGCAGGAACTGTCCCTGCACCGAGAGCGACCAGAAGTGCTGGAGCGGGCTGGCCGCCGGACCCGCGGCGCCGTAGGCCAGCTCGTTCGAGATCAGGTCCCAGTTCTCCGCGTACAGGGCCGACGCGACGACCTGGCGCCACACGTCGAGCCACCGCGCGGCGGGCAGCAGCGCCCACGCGGCGAGCGCGACGGCCCCCAGCACCACGAGGGCCGACGGCGCCAGACGCGCCGCGTTCCGCGCGTACACCGCCCCGAGCCGCAGGGTGCGCGACTCGGCACGGCGCACGAGCGACCCCGTCACCAGGAACCCGGAGATGACCAGGAAGACGTCCACGCCCCCGGACACCCGGCCGGCGCCGAAGAGGTGGAACAGCACCACGAGCAGCAGCGCGAGCCCACGCAGGCCGTGGACCTCGGCGAGGTGCTGTCGAGCCGTCGGGGCGACGGGCGGGGCGGACGGGGCGGACGGGGCCGGCGGGGCGGCGTCGGACATGGGGGACCACCAGGTGTGAAGGGGTGCGATCTACACACCTGGGGACGAGGTCCCCCGTCGTATCGTTGTGGTCGTTACCGAAGCGCGACCGGAGATCACCCGCTCGGCAGCCTGAGCGTTGCCTTTCGTCCGAGATGTAGGGACTCACGGACGGCCGGTGCGCCATCAGATGATCTCGAGGTTGGCCATCATCCCCATGTCCTCGTGCTCGGCGTTGTGACAGTGGAAGAGGTACCGGCCGCGGTAGCCCTCGAACCGGGTGATGATCTCCGCGGACTCGCCGGGCCGCAGCGAGACGGTGTCCTTGAGGCCCGCGTCGTGCGCGAGCGGTGCTCCGCCACCGCGGGTGAGGACGCGAAAGCCGGCCAGGTGCAGGTGGACGGGGTGGTGGACGTCGGCGATCAGCCGCCACACCTCGACGTCACCGAGGCGGACGGCGACGTCGGAGCGTGCCGGGTCGAACGGCAGGCCGCCGATCAGCCAGCCCGGCCGGTCGTCGTGCACCCGTCCGGCGCGGAACGACAGGTCGCGGGTGCGGACGGCGTCCGACCGGTCCCACCGCGGCAGGTCGTCGCACAGGACGGGCGGCAGGCGACTGTCGTCGACGGCGGTCCGGACCACGTGGAAGGCCATCACCTCACGGGTCCGCCCCGTGCCCAGGCGGTTGGTGAGCGTGACCCGGCTGCCCACGGGCACCCGCGAGAAGTCGACGACCACGTCGTAGCGTTCGGCCGGGGCCAGCGGGAGCCGGCGGTGGGTGACCGGCTCCGCCAGCAGCCCCAGGTCCGAACCGATCTGGACCAGGTCCAACGGACGCCCGTCCTCGCCCGTCGCCGTCAGCTCGTAGTGCCGGGCGTTGGAGGCGTTCAGGATGCGCAACCGGTACCTGGCGGCGTCGACCTCGTGCACCGGCCACGGCGCGCCGTTCACCAGGATCACGTCGCCGAGCACGCCGCCGAGATAGCGGTCCCGCACTCCCGGCCGGGTCTCGAGGGTGGGGTCGACGGCGGGGTAGGCCAGGCTGCCGTCGGCGGCGAACGCCCGGTCGGTGATCATGAGGGGGAGCTCGCGCGACCCGGCCGGGAGGCTGAGCGCGTCCTCGACGTCGTCCCGAACCACCTGCAGCCCGGCCAGCCCGCGCCAGATCGCGGGGCCGGTGAAGTCCATCCGGTGGTCGTGGTACCAGAGCAGGGCCGCCCGCTGGTCGAGCGGGAACGTGTAGTCCCTGGTCACAGTCGTGACGGCGGCCCGCGGGTCGGCCATGCCGTGCACCGTTCCGTGTCCCGGCCCGTGGGTGGTCCCGCCGTGCCCGGTACCGGGTGACGATCCGCCGCGGGGCAGCACGAGATCCGTCGGGTACCCGTCGGACTCCGCGGGGGTGCGGCCGCCGTGCAGGTGCACGACGGTGGGCACGGGCAGGTGGTTGTGATGGGTCACCGTGATCGGCCGGCCGCGTCGGGCCTCGATCGTCGGTCCGGGAAAGGTGCCGTCGTACGTCCACAGGGGCGTGGGCACACCGGGCAGGATCTCGGCCGTCACCTCCCGCTGGGTGATCTCGTAGCTGTCGGTGCCGTCGGCGCTGCTGACCGGCGTCAGCACCGCGGGCACGGGCAGCGGGACCCGGAACGGGGGCGGCAACGGCACGGCGCTGCGCAGCTCGGCGCCGGTGAGGGGCGGGCGGGGTGCCAGCGCGGCCGAGGTCGACAGGCCGGCCGCGACGACCAGGCCGAGCGCCCCGCCGACCCCGAGCAGCCGACGCCTGGTCAGTCCCGGCGGTGAAGCCGGGTTCCGGGACGGCTCACGCACGGGCTACCCCCGGCGGTGTGGACAACGGGGCACGCCACACCGCGATGAACAGCACGACCAGCGCGGCGATCGTCATGACCCCGAGCGGGAGGTGCAGCCACAGCTCACCGTGCCTCCCGGCGTAGTACTGCACGCTCTCGGCGACGAGCAGCGCGAGCGAGGCGAGGGCAGGCCAGGTGAGTCGCAGCCGCACCCGGACCACGACCGCCACGATCAGCTGCAGCAGGGCGAAGGAGGTCACGACGTCCGCCCCCGTCGCGTGCCAGCGGAGTCCGTCGTAGGCGCCGCTCAGGTAGACGCCCGCGAACACGGGCTGGCCGACGATCAGCACCAGGTGCCCGCTGACGATCGCGCGCAGGACCCAGCCGGGGGCCGCCGTCCGGTGGAGGGGGACGGTGTGGAGGGAGGCGCTCACGAGGCGGCGACCTTCGGTGCGCCCGCCAGGGAACGCCGGCCGCCGCGGAGCCAGGTCAGCGAGCCGGGCCGGCGTGCCTCGCGGCCGAGCTTGGCGATGCCCCAGCGGCAGGTCAGCTCCTTGTACGCCGCGCCCGCGCGTCCGCCGAACCAGAGGTCCAGCGGGGTGTCGTCCTTGCGGCCGAACTGGCGGATCCCGGACTTCCGGCCGAGACTCACGCAGGACCCCACGAACGCCAGGTCGAGCGTCGGCGGGGCGGTGCCCGCGAGGCGGCTCAGCACGGTGTCGGCGGCAAGCGCTCCGAGTGGTCCGGCGGCCTGGCAGCTCATCCGCAGCGGATGGCCGGACGGCGCCGCGGCGTCGCCTGCCGCCACGACGCGTGCGTCGTCGACCGAGGTGAGCGTCTCGTCGGTGAGCAGCCGGCCGAGCTCGTCGGTCCGCAGCCCGCTCGCCGTCGCCAGCCCGGGTACACCGAAACCCGCGGTCCAGACGGTCAGCGCGCTGGGTAGCGTGCTGCCGTCTGCGAGCACCACGGCATCCGGGTGGACCTCGGCGACCCTGCCGGTCACCACGCGTGCGCCGTTGTGCCGCAGCCAGCGGTCGATGTAGCGCCGCCCTGCGGCGCTGAGGGAGGGCGCCAGGGGGCTGCCGCTCACCAGCGTGACCCGACGCCCTCGCTCGACCAGCTCGGCGGCCGTCTCGATGCCGGTCAGCCCGCCACCGACCACCACGACGGGTGCCGCAGGATCCAGGGCGGCGAGCCGGTCGCGGAGGCGTAGTGCGGGCTCCAGCTCGGCCACGGAAGCAGCATGCTCCACGGCGCCGGGGACCGTGGACGGAACCGCCCCGGTGCTCCCCACCGCGTAGACCACGTAGTCGTAGTCGAGCGTGCGGCCAGAGGCGAGGTGGACGGTCCGATCGACGGTGTCGATGCGCCGGGCGCCGTCGACGACCAGGTCGACCTCGGGGGCGAGCAGGCCCGCCAGGTCCGTCGTGGCCGCACCCGTACGCGCCACGAGCTGGTGCAGCCGGATCCGGTCGACGAACGTCGCACGGGGGTTGACCAGCGTGACGGCGACGTCGTCGCGGCCCAGCAGGCGGTTCGCTGCGAGGGTGCCGGCGTACCCGCCGCCGATGACGACGACCCTGTGGTGGGTTCCGGTCTCTGGTTCGGACATGATGGGCTCCTTCTGGTCGGTGTCTCACTCGTCCGACAGGCCAGCGCCCTGGAGTGTCAGGTGCACGCACGGACCTCACACTTCGCCGTCCTCCCTTGTCGGACCGAGAGGAAGAGCAACCGCCGAGGAAGGACCGCGACACCATGACCGACCAGCCCGTTGGTGACGGACAGCCCGCCCAGGAGGAGGTGCTCCTGGGTGAACGGCGTCAGCTCCTCAACCTGGCCTACCGGCTCCTCGGCTCCCTGTCGGACGCCGAGGACGTGGTCCAGGAGGCGTACGCCCGCTGGTACGCCATGTCTCGGCCGGACCGGGAGGCCGTGGTGTCGCCCGGGGCCTGGCTGACCACGGTCGCCGGCCGGATCTGCCTCAACGTCCTCTCGTCGGCGCGGGTGCGCCGCGAGACCTATGTGGGCGAGTGGGTTCCCGAGCCCGTGCCCGAGCCGACGGAGTGGCTCGGCGGGCGGGCGAACGGCGCACCCGGGGACCCCGCCGACCGGATCACGCTCGACGAGTCGGTCAGCATGGCGTTCCTTGTCGTGCTCGACGCGATGACACCGGCGGAGCGGGTCGCTTTCGTGCTGCACGACGTCTTCCGGTACTCCTTCCCTGAGGTGGCCGAGATCGTCGGCCGCACGCCGGGAGCGTGCCGGCAGCTCGCCTCGTCGGCGCGGCGCCGGATCCGGGCAGCCCGGGCGCCGGTGACGCCCACGACCGACCAGGCTCGGATCGTCCGCGCGTTCCGGCTCGCCTGGGAGGCCCAGGACATCGAGGCGGTCGTAGGGCTGCTGGCCCCGGACGTCCGGGCGACGAGCGACGGCGGCGGCCGGGTCCGCACCGTGCTCCGCCCCGTCGTAGGCGTCGGACGCATCCTGCGGTCGTTCGCCGCTCTCGCGGACAGGTTCCGCGGCCAGACGCTCCTCGAGCGCACCGTCAACGGCCAGCCCGGACTGGTCGCCCAGCGGGACGGCGTCACGGTCTCGGTCTACGCGTTCGAGGTGGTGGACGACCGGATCACGCACATCTGGGCGATCCGCAACCCCGACAAGCTCCGGTCGTGGACCGCCGGCGGGGCCGTCGCCGGGCCCGGATGAGCCCCGGACCCGGTCACCCGTTCAGTAGATCGTCCGGCCCTTTTCGTCTGGAATGCCAGACTTCCGGAGGAAGTAGGTGTTCACCTGGTCCCGCCACTCGATGGCGCTGCGGTGCTGCTCGGCGAGCCGCTCGGAGACCCGCTCCGCGACGCGCGGCTCCACGTGCCCCGACACCTCTGACCACGCCTCGATCATCGCCTCCACCCGGGCCACGCCCTCGAAGTGGGTGTCGTAGATGTGCTGCACCACGGTCTTGCCGCTGTGCAGCACGTGCGTGTACGGCACGTGGTGGAAGAACAGCAGCAGCTCGTCGGGGCAGGTCGACGGCGACTCGAAGGCCGTCGACCACGGCCCCGGGTACTGGCCCGCGTAGCCCGTGCCGGTCCGGACCGTGCGGTCCACCCCGATGCCGTCGCGGTCCGCGAAGTGGTAGGTGCCCCACGGGGTGTACTCGTAGCCGTCGACGTCGGGCCCGTAGTGGTGGCCGGGGCGCACCATGAAGCCCACCCCGAGCGGCGCCGTGTACAGCTCGTACGTCTCCCACGACCGGTCGAGCACGGCGTGCACGGCCTGCCGGACGGCGTCCGGCGCGCCCGGGAACGTCAGGCCCGCCCACTCGTCGAGCACGGCGGCCGGGTCGAGCGTGGGGTCCCAGCACAGCCGCCCGTACGCGTAGAGGTTGGCCTGGGCGAACGGGTGGCCCGTCCAGAACTCGTCGTCACCCACGTTGGAGACGGCGGCGAACCCGCCCGCGGGCTTGCGCCACGTGCCGGTGCCCGGGTCCTCGACGGCCTTGCCCCGGCCCGTGGCGAGGTCCGCGACGGTGGGTGAGCCGCCCTCGCGGCCGGCCGGGTCCCAGAACCGGAACCCGAGGATCTGGCTCCACTGCGGGCCGAGGTACACGGCGTGCTGCTGCTGGCCGGTGTACTCCTGGGTGATCTGCAGCTCCAGCGCGACCCGCGTGTGCGGCATCGCGGCCAGCACGGGGGAGAGGGGCTCGCGCACCTGGAAGTCCAGCGGCCCGTACTTGACCTGCAGCACCACGTTGTCCGAGAACGCCCCGTCGAGCGGGTGGAAGTGGTCGTACGCGGCGCGGGCACGGTCGGTCGACCGGTCGCGCCAGTCCTGCTTGTGGTCGTAGACGAACGCCCGCCAGTGGATCAGGCCGTCGTACGGCTCGACCGCCGCGGCGAGCATGTTCGCCCCGTCGGCGTGCGTGCGGCCGTAGGCGAACGGCCCGGGCTGACCCTCGGAGTCCGCCTTGACCACGAAGCCGCCGAAGTCCGGGATCGCGTCCCAGACCCGTGCCGCGGCGCGCACCCACCAGTGGGCGACGCCCTGGTCGAGCGGGTCCGAGGTGGGCAGGCCCCCGAGCGTGATGGGCGACGCGAACGACACCGACAGGTGCACCCGGATGCCCCAGCGCCGGAACACGGCGGCCACCCGGACGACGTCGCCCAGGTCCTCCGTGAGCAGGCGCGCCTCGCGCGCGTGCACGTTGACGTTGTTGATCGCCACACGGTTGATCCCGACGGCGGCCAGCAGCCGCGCGTACCGCTCGACCCGGGACAGGTCGGCGTGCACGAAACCGTTGTCGTAGAAGATCGAGCCGCCCGAGTAGCCCCGTTCCACCTGGCCCATCACGGGGTGCACGTCCACGTTGTCCCAGTGGTCGAGCATCCGCAGGTCGGTGGCGGGGGCATGGGTCTCGTCGACGTCCGGCCCGTCGAACGCCGCCTCGCCCAGGCGCACCACGTGGAACAGCCCGTGCAGCAGCCCGGCGTCGCAGGCGGCCTGCACGACGACGGCGCCCGCCTCCCGCGTGAGCCGGAAGCTCTCGTCCGGGCCCGGGGCGTCCGCGGCGGCGGCAGTGCTGGCGCCGCTGCCGGTTCCTCCGCCCGCGTCCGGGGGCGTCAGCGTGAGCACCAGCTCGGCGTCGGCCACGCCGTCCCCCACCTCGAGCCGGGAGAACGCGCCGCCGAACCGGGAGGTCGCCGCGGCGACCTCCTCGGCGACGGTGCCGGCGAGCGCGCCGTCGCCGGCCACCACCACCCGGCGGCTGCCGATCGCGGCGAACGCGTCGTCCGGCAGCCAGGCCGGGTGGGAGGTGTGGTCGGTGATCGGGCGCGGGGAGTCAGCGGTCACGGGGTGTCCCATCCGTCTTAGTGGTCGATGTGCGGATATATGGGGGTGTACTGGAACTGTGCCTCAGCGACGGCGCCCGGGTCCACCCGGGGCGGCCGTTCTGTCCGGTCCGTGAAAACGCCGCGACCGGACCTCCTCTTCGAAGCCTAGGTTTCTCCGCTTTGCGGCGCCTCAAAGCGAAGAAACCCGGGCCTCGAAGGGGATTTGCGTCGCGCGCCCGTCTCCGCGCCCGTCTCGGTGGCGCGTCCGGCCCGGCTGCGCGCGGGTCAGCGGGCCGCGTAGGCCGCCTTCGGCAGGTGGTAGGCCAGGTCCGCGGCGGTGTCCACGGCCTCGTCCAGGTCGAGCCGGTGCTCCGCGACCAGCCGGGCGAGGTAGCCGGCGTCGACCCGGCGGGCCAGGTCGTGCCGGGCGGGGATCGAGCAGAACGCCCGGGTGTCGTCCACGAAGCCCGACATGTTCGAGAACCCGGCCGTCTCCGTCGCGGCCTCGCGGAACCGGCGCATCGCGTCGGGCGCGTCGAGGAACCACCAGGGCGCACCGAGCCGCAGGGCCGGGTACACGCCGGCCAGCGGCGCGAGCTCGCGCGAGTACACGTCCTCGTCGATGGTGAACGCGATCATCCGGAAGCTCTGCGAGTTGCCGAACGCCTCCAGCACCGGCCGCAGGCCGTGCGCGAACTCGGTGGCGACGGGGATGTCGTACCCCTTGTCGGGCCCGAACGCCGCGGCGACGGCGGGGTCGTGGTCGCGCAGCACGCCCGGGTGGAACTGCATGACCAGGCCGTCCTCGGCCGACATCGCGGCCATCTGGAACAGCATGTGCGCGGAGAATGCCGCCTCCTCAGCGGCGGACAGCACCGCGCCCTCGGCGGCCGGCTCGGCCGCGAGGGCCTTCTCGAACAGGGCACGCGCCACGTCGTCGGGCAGCGGGGTCGTGTCCGCGCTGAAGTGGCCGTGGTCCGTGGCCAGGCCGCCCGCCGCGACGAACGCGGCGCGGCGCTCGCGGAGCGCCGCCAGGTACCCGGCGTACGTGTCGGTGGCGATGCCGGACGCCGTCGCCAGCCGCTCCAGGTCGCCCCGCCAGGTCGTGCGGGCGGGGTGCAGCAGCGGGTCGGGCCGGAAGGTCGGCAGCACGCGGCCGGGCAGCTCGGCGGCGAGGCGGGCGTGCTCGTCGAGCGTGCTCCAGGCCGGGTCCGTGGTGGCGATGACCTCGATGCCGAACCGGTCCAGGAGCGCGCGCGGGCGGAAGTCGGGCTCGGCGAGCCGCTCGGCGATCTGGTCGTAGACCTGGTCCGCCGTCTCCGCCGAGGGCCGCACGGTCACGCCGAAGATCTCGACGAGCTCGTGCTCCGTCCAGTACCGGGTGGGCGTGCCGCGGAAGTGCTTCCAGGCCGCACAGAACCGGCGGAAGATCTCGCGCGGGTCGGCCTCGAACCCGGGCGCCCCGGCCGGGCCGACGCCCAGCTCGGGGAGCGTGGCGCCCTGCGACACGAGCATGCGCGTCAGGTAGTGGTCGGGCACCACGAGGAGCTGGGCGGGGTCGGGGAACGGTTCGTCGTCCGCGAAGGCGGTGACGTCGACGTGGCCGTGCATCGACACGATCGGGAGGTCCCGGACCGCCGCGTAGATCTCGCGGGCGATCGGCCGCGTCACGGGGTCGGCGGGCAGGGCCCGATCGGGGTGCAGCGTCCAGGTGTCGGTCACAGTGTCCTCCTGCGGGCATCGTTGCCGGTTTCGGGTAAGCGCTTCCACATCGTAGGCACTGCCCCGCCTGGAGACGAACGTGTGGAACGAACGTAAGAAACGGGGCGTTGCGAACGTTTGCATTCAAACCCTACGATAGGTGCAAACGTTCGCAGTGTCGCGAATCACCCAGGAGGTGGCATGGTCACGGTGCACGACGTCGCGCGCGCCGCCGGGGTCTCGATCTCCACCGTGTCGCGCGCGCTGACCGCCCCCGAGCGGGTGGCCGCCGCGACCCGTGACCGCGTCACGCGGGCCGCCGCCGAGCTCGGCTACCGGCCCAACGTCGCGGCGAGCGGCCTGCGGATGGGCCGTACCCACGCCGTCGGCCTGCTGGTCCCCGACCTGGAGAACCCGTACTTCGCGTCCGTGACCAAGAGCGTCCAGGCCCGCGCCCGCGCCGAGGGCTACGAGGTGTTCGTCGCCGACTCGGACGAGGACCCCGACGTCGAGCCCGAGCTCATCGGGGCGCTCGCCGCCCGGACCGACGGCCTGATCGTGGCGTCGCCACGGTCGGGCGAGGCGGAGCTGCGGGCGGCCCTCGTGGGCGTGACGGCGGTCCTGGCCAGCCGGGAGCTGCCCGCGGCCGCAGGCCACGACGCCGCAGGCCACGACGGCGCGGCTCCGGCCGGCGCGAGCGAGGCCGAGACACCGGCCATCCCGTTCGTGGCGGTGGACGACGCCGACGGCGTCGCCCAGGTCCTCGGGCACCTGCACGCGCTCGGGCACCGGTCCGTGGGCGTGGCCGCGGGCCCGCCGTCGTCCTGGTCCGGCAGGCGCCGGCTCGCCGGGCTGGTCGACGCCGCCGCCCGCTGGGACCTCGACCTCGTGCGGCTGGGCACCTTCCAGCCGTACTTCGGGGGCGGCACCCGGGCGGCCGACCACGCGGTGGCGAGCGGCGTCACCGCCGTCGTCGCGTTCAACGACCTCATGGCGCTCGGCATCCTGAGCCGGCTGCGCGAGCGCGGCATCGACGTGCCGGGCCGCATGTCCGTGGTGGGGTTCGACGACGTCCAGCTCGCCACGCTGGTCTCGCCCGCGCTGACCACCGTGCACGCGCCGCTGGCCCGCCTGGGCCGGCGCGCCGTCGACCTGCTGCTCGCGCGTCTGCGCGGCGGCGACACACCGGTGAGCGTCCAGCTCCCCGTGGAGCTCACGATCCGCGGGTCCTCCGGACCCGCTCCCGCCGGGACGGTCAGCTGACGCCCGTCCCGGCAGACGAACCCTGGGCGAAGGAGCCCGAGAGAGAGGAAGCACCATGCGCACCTCGAAGAAGGCGGCGGCGCTCGTCGGTGTCGCCGCACTGACCCTGCTCACCGCCTGTGCCCCGCCCGCCCCACCCGGGGGCGAGGGCGGCGGCGCGGTCACCGACGCGGCCGACGTCCCCGAGACGCCGTCGGAGCCGGTCACCCTGAACATCCTCGACGTCGCGGGCAACCAGCGGCTCACCGAGGGCATGGTCGACGAGTTCGTCGAGAACAACCCGGACGTCATCGAGTCGGTGACCTGGGAGACGGGCGGCGCGCCCGACGTCACGGGCATCGTCAAGCCGCAGGTGGACAGCGGCAACCTGTCGATCGACGTCGTGTTCACGGGGAACGACGGGCTCGCGGCCGGCATCAGCCAGGACCTGTGGATCCCGGTGGTGGACGACTACGGCGACCGGCTGACCAACCAGGAGAGCTACCTGGAGCCCGCCGCGAACATGCAGGAGCTCGCCGAGGGCTACGGCGTGGTGACGACGTACTACCCGTCCGGTCCGCTGCTCCAGTACGACCCCGAGGTGGTCGGCACCCCGCCCGCCACGCCCGAGGAGCTGCTGGAGTGGGCCAAGGCCAACCCCGGCAAGTTCGGGTACGCGCGCCCGGCGAACTCCGGCCCGGGCCGCACGTTCCTCATGGGGCTGCCGTACATCCTGGGCGACAAGGACCCGAAGGACCCCGAGAACGGCTGGGACAAGACCTGGGCGTACCTCGAGGAGCTCGGCCAGTACGTCGACACCTACCCCACGGGCACCGGCCAGGTCGTGACCAACATGGCCGACGGCACCTGGTCGATGATCCCGACCACCACCGGCTGGGACATCGCCCCGCGCGCCGAGGGGCAGCTCCCGAACACGCTGGAGGCCGCCGCGTTCGACGACTTCACGTGGGTCACCGACGCGCACTACGCCGCGATCCCGAAGGGGCAGAGCGCCGACAAGATCAGCGCGATCCTGCTCCTGCTGCAGGACATGCTCACCCCCGAGCAGAACGCCAAGGCGTACGACGCCGGCTACTTCTACCCGGGCCCGGCCGTCGAGGGCGCGACGCTCGACCTCGCGCCGCAGGAGTCGCAGGACGTGATCGAGGAGTTCGGCCGCCCCCTGTTCGACGAGCTCATCGAGTCGCAGGACGCGGTGACGCCGCTCGACGCCGACTCCATGGTGACCGCGTTCGACATCTGGGACCGCGAGGTCGGCGGCGGCAAGGTGGAGGACGAGGAAGGGTGAGCGACTTCGAGTCCCTGGAGCTGCGGGGCGTCGGCCGCCGCTTCGGCGGGGTGGACGCGCTGTCCGGGCTGGACCTGACGATCAAGGCGGGCGAGTTCGTCGCCCTCCTGGGGCCGTCCGGCTGCGGCAAGTCGACGGCGCTCAACTGCCTGGCCGGCCTGCTGCCGCTCACGCACGGCGAGATCCGGCTGGACGGCCGGCGCATCGACACCCTTCCGCCGGAGCGGCGCGGGTTCGGCATGGTCTTCCAGTCGTACGCGCTGTTCCCGCACCTCAGCGTGGAGAAGAACGTCGCGTTCGGGCTGCAGATGCAGGGTGTGCCGCGGGCCGAGATCGGCTCGCGGGTCCGGGCGGCGATCGACCTGGTCAAGCTCGGGGAGCACGCCCGCAAGCTGCCCGGCCAGCTCTCGGGCGGGCAGCAGCAGCGGGTCGCCATCGCGCGCGCCGTGGTGCTCGAACCGTCGCTCGTGCTCATGGACGAGCCGCTGTCGAACCTCGACGCCAAGCTGCGGCTCGACATGCGCACCGAGATCCGGCGTCTGCACCAGTCCCTCGGGCTCACCACGATCTACGTGACGCACGACCAGGAGGAGGCGCTGTCGCTGGCCGACCGCCTGGTCGTCATGCGCGAGGGCCGCGTGCAGCAGGTCGGCACGCCCGACGAGCTCTACGAGAGCCCGACGAGCTGGTACGTCGCCGACTTCATGGGGTACCGCAATATCCTGCCCGCGACCGTCGTCTCGGCGTCCGTGGGCGAGGTGGTGGTGGAGCTGCCGGGGACGGGCGGCTCGACCGGCGGCGGCGTCCGGCTCACCGGGCGTGCCGTCGGCGCCCTCGGCGCGGGGGACCGCGTGCGGGTGGCGGTGCGCCCGGAGGACTTCTCCGTGGCGGGCTCGGGCACGGCGGGTACCGCCGGGTCGATCCCCGGCACCGTCTCCGTGGTCGAGTACCACGGGCGCGAGTTCGCCGTCGGGGTGCAGGCCGGCGAGACGATGCTGCACGCCCGCGCGACGACGGCGCCCGACGTCGGCAGGGCCGTCACGCTGACCGCCCCCGTCGAGCGGGTGCTGGTGTTCCCGGAGGCCCTGGACGCCGCCGTCGTGCCGCAGGAGGTGGCGGCGTGACCAGCGCGACGAATGCGGAGTGCAGTGGAGGCTGCGGGCCGAGCTTGCGAGGCACTCGGCCGGAACGGAACGTAGCGGAGGCGCGCCATGAGTAGTCCCACCCGTGCGACCGCGAGCCTGCGGCACCGGCTGGCCGAGCGGGGCGTGGACCCGGCGCTGCTCCTGCTCCTGCCGGGGCTCGTGGTCGCCGTCGCGCTGTTCGTGTACCCGTTCTCGTACGGGATCGGGCTCACGATCCAGCCGACGGCGGCGATGCAGGAGCAGTGGGGCGGCGGCATCCTCGCCAACTACATCGCGTTCTTCCGCGACCCGTTCGTGTTCGACTCGGTGTGGCTCACGATGCGCCTCGCCCTGCCCGCCGCCCTGTTCAACGTGCTGGCGTCGGTCCCGGTGGCGATGGTGCTGCGGCACCGGTTCCGCGGCAAGCGGCTGCTGACGTCGCTGCTGGTGCTGCCGATCACCCTGGGCACCGTGCTCACCGCGCAGGGGCTGCTGATCTTCGCGGGGCGGCAGGGCTGGATCAACCGGGCGCTGCTGGAGATCGGCCTGATCGACGAGCCGCTCAAGCTGGTGAACAACTACCTGGGCGTCATGTTCTCCCTGGTCATCACCGGCTTCCCGTTCGCCTTCCTGCTCATCTCGTCGTACCTGTCGGGCATCGACCCGTCACTCGAGCAGGCCGCGAAGACCCTTGGCGCCGGCTGGTGGCAGCGGTTCCGGCGGATCGTCCTCCCGCTGCTCGCGCCGGGGCTGGCCACGACGTTCGTCCTGACGTTCGTGCTCGCGTTCTCGGTGTTCCCCTCCGCGAGGCTGGTCGGTGACGCGATGGGCGAGACCCGGGTCATGTCCCTCATGGCGTTCCGGGCGTTCGGTGAGCAGAACGACTACGCGATGGCGTCCACCATCGCGCTGATGATGGGCGCGGTCGAGCTGCTCGTCGTCGTCGCCGTGCTGGGCCTGCGCTCGCTGCTGTATCGCGGGACCACGGGAGGGAAGGGCTGATGGCCACGTCCACGCTGGAGCGGCCGCTCGCCGCGCGACCGTCCACCTGGTTCGTCTGGGCGGGCATGACGGCGTTCGGGGTGTTCCTGCTCGGGATCCTCGTCGCCGTCGTGGTCGACTCGTTCGGCAAGCAGTGGTTCGACACCTGGCTGCCCGACGGCCTGACCACCGAGCGCTACGTCGAGGCCTGGGACCGGTTCGCGCTGGGCGAGGTGGTCGGCGTCACCGTCGGCGTCGCCGTGCTCGTCGTCGTCATCTCGGTGCTGGTGGGCGTGCCCGCCGCCTACGTGCTGGCGCGCCGCGACTTCCCGGGCAAGCGCGCCGTCATGCTGCTGTTCCTGCTGCCGGTGCTCATGCCGCCCATCACCTACGGCATCCCGCTCGCCACCGTCATGTACTCGTTCGGGCTGGGCCGCACGCTGACCGCCGTCGTGCTGGTCAACCTCGTGCCGTCCGTGCCGTTCGTGATCCTGACGATGACGCCGTTCATCGAGCAGATCAACCCCGCCATCGAGTCGGCCGCCCGGATGTGCGGGGCCCGGACCCGGCAGGTGTTCACGCGGATCCTGGCCCCGCTGCTGGTGCCGGGTATCCTCGCGGCGGCCATCCTGGTGCTCGTGCGGACCGTCGGCCTCTTCGAGCTGACCTTCCTCGTCTCGGGCCCTGGTTCGGACACACTCGTCGTCGCCATCTACCGTGGCATGACGGCTGCCGGCGGTGGCGAGGCGAGACAGCTCATCTCGGCCCTGTCGGTGATCTACACCGCGACGATGCTCGTCATGCTCGTGGTGGCGCTGCGATTCGTGAACCCGACGCAGCTCGTGGCACAAGTCAAGGAGACACGCGATGACTGAGGACCGCCTGCACCGGGACCACCTCCCGGGTGGCATCGACGCACCCGTGATGCCGACGGCGGTGGGGATGGTCCACCTCGGCATCGGGGCGTTCCACCGGGCGCACCAGGCCGTCTACACGGAACGCGCCGCGATCGCGACCGGCGACACCACCTGGGGCATCCTGGGCGTCACCCAGCGGTCGGCGACCGTGCGCGACCAGCTCCGCCCGCAGGGCGGCGTGTACTCGGTGCTCACCGCGGGGGAGCAGGAGTCCTCGGTCGAGCTGATCGGGTCCGTGGTCGACGTCGCCTACCCCGCCGAGGAGACCGGGCGCGTGCTGGCGGCGCTCGCGGCGCCGTCGACCCACGTGGTCACGCTGACGATCACCGAGAAGGGCTACGCCCGGCGGCCCGACGGGTCGCTGGACACCGAGGCGGTGGCTGGGGACCTCGCGGCGCTGGCCGCGGTGGTCGCCGCCGGGGGCGGTGCGGCCGGTGGTGCGCCCGGAGGTGCGCCCGGAGGTGCGCCCGGAGGTGCGCCCGGAGGTGCCGAGGACGCGGTGCGGCCGGCGGCGTCGGCCATCGGTCTGCTGGTGCGCGGGCTCGCGGCGCGGGCCGCATCTGGGGCGCCCATCACGGTGCTGACCTGCGACAACATGGTCGACAACGGCCGGGTGCTCGAACGCCTGGTGCGGGAGGCCGCGGACGCGGCCCTGCCCGGGCCCGAGGGCGACACCCTGCGCGCGTTCCTCGACGCGAGCGTCACGTTCCCGTGCTCCATGGTCGACCGGATCGTGCCGGCGACCACCCCGGAGCAGCGCGACCAGGTGGAGCGGACGCTCGGCGTGCGGGACGAGGGCCTCGTGGTGGGCGAGCCGTTCGCGCAGTGGGTGATCGAGGACCGGTTCGCCGGGCCGCGCCCCGCGTGGGAGGCGGCGGGCGCCACGCTGACCAAGGATGTCGCGCCGTTCGAGCAGGCCAAGCTGCGCCTGCTCAACGGGACGCACTCGCTGGTCGCGTACTCGGGCTGGCTCGCCGGGCACACGACGATCGCAGGCGCCGTCACCGACCCGGTGATCGCCGAGCGGGCGCGGCAGTACCTCTTCGAGGACGCGCTGCCGACGCTCACCGCGCCCGAGGGCCTGGACCTGCGGCAGTACGGCGAGCAGATCCTGTCCCGCTTCGCCAACCCGCACACCGGGCACACCACGGCGCAGGTGGCGATGGACGGCACCCAGAAGATCCCGTTCCGCTGGGGCGGCGTGCTCGCGGACTCGCTCGCCGCGGGCCGGGAGCCGCACGGGGTGGCGTTCGGCCTGGCCGCGTGGGCCGAGTTCGTCCGACGCCGGACGCACTCCGGCGAGGGCATCGACGACCCGCGGGCCGCGGAGCTGGAGGCGCTGATCGGCGCCGCCGAGGTGCCGGGCGGCTCGGACGGGCTGGGCGACGTCGCGGGGCTGGCCGGCGCCGAGGAGGACCTGCGGGTGCTGCTCACGCTGCCGGGGCTGCTGCCCGCGGGGACGCCGGAGAGCTACGTCGACACGGTGGCGGCGGAGCTGGAGGCCGTGCTCGGCTGACTTGGTTGGCTGGGCTGCGGCGTCGTGCGGCGGCGGCGTGCGCTGGCGTGGTGGGCTGGCGTCGCGCCCGGCGTCGTGCGCTGGCGTCGCGGGCTGGCGTCGTGCGCCGGCGTCGACCGAGGGTGCGCTTCTACCCTGCGATTTGGCCCGGAAGCAGGCTGTTTCCGGGCCAAATCGCAGGGTAGAAGCGCACTTCGCCGGGTCGACCCGGGGGTGGTCCTCTTGTCGGCGCTGTCCGGCGCTGTCCAGGGCTGGTCTGGCCTGATCGGATGATCCGGTCGGCCGGTCGGGCCGCCGTGCTTCATCCCCTTTGAGGCCCGGGTTTCTTCGCTTTCTAGCTGTCGAAAGCGAAGAAACCCGGGCCTCAAAGGGGATCGGGGTGGGTCCCTAAGCGCCCCGCTCCCGGCCGGAGCAATGGGAAAGCCCTTTCCATAGGTCCGCCCCGGGGGTAGTGTTCCTGCGGATCGACGCGGCGGGGTCGTGTCGACTCGATAGAGTGATCGATCACACGCGTCGACGAGGACGGAGCACGATGAGAGTCACGATCCTGGGCACAGGTGCCATCGCCGGAGCCCACGCGCGAGCGATCGCGGACCTGCCGGCGCACGGCGTGGACGCGACCCTGGTGCACGCCGTCGACATCGACGTGGCGCGGGCCGAGGAGTTCGCCCGCGAGCACGGCGTCCCCGGGCACGGGACCTCCCTGGAGGACGTGCTCGCCGAGACGGACGTGCTGCACATCTGCACGCCGCCGGGCGTGCACGCCGACGTCGCCGTGGCCGCGCTCGAGGCGGGTGTGCACGTGGTGGTCGAGAAGCCCGCCACGCTGTCCCTCGCGGAGATCGACCGCATCGCGGCGGCCGAGGCCGCCTCCGCGGCGTCGTTCACGCAGGTGGTGCAGCACCGGTTTGGGCACGGGGCGCGGCAGCTCCGCCGTCTGCTCGACGACGGCGCCCTCGGCCGACCGCTGGTCGCCACGTGCGACACCCTGTGGTTCCGCGGGCCGGCGTACTTCGAGGTGCCGTGGCGCGGCCGGTGGGACACCGAGGGCGGCGGGCCGACGATGGGCCACGGCATCCACCAGTTCGACCTGCTGCTGGCGACGCTCGGGCCGTGGTCCGAGGTGACGGCCATGGCCGGGCGCCTGGCGCGGCACGTCGACACCGAGGACGTCTCGATGGCGATCGTGCGGTTCGCCAACGGCGCGATGGCGACGATCGCCAACTCGCTGCTGTCGCCGCGGGAGACCTCCGACCTGCGGTTCGACACAGAGGCGGCGACGATCGAGCTGTCGCACCTGTACGGGTACACCGACGCCGACTGGACGATCACGCCCGCCGCGGGCCGCGACGACGTCGCCGAGCTGTGGCAGCCGGACGCCGAGGCGCTGCCGTCGGGGCACCTCGCCCAGTTCGTGCCGACGTACCGCGCGTTCGTCGCGGGCGAGGCGCCGCCGGTCACCGCGGCCGACGTGCGCGGCACGCTGGAGCTGGTCGCCGCGATCTACCGGTCGGCGTTCACGGGCTCGATCGTGCACGCGGGCGAGATCGGAACGGGTGATCCGTTCTACGAGTCCATGCGTGGCACGGGCCCGAGCTGGCCCCCGCTCAAGGCCACGCCGACCCCGGCCCCGGCTCCCGCCGCGAGCTGACGCCGCGAGCTGACGCCGCGGGCTGACGCCGCGGGTTGACGCCGCGGGTTGACGCCGCGGGTTGACGCCGCGGGTTGACGCCGCCCGGCGCGGCCGGTGCGTGCTGTCCGCCCCGCGGCTGTCGAACGTAGGACTGGTCGCCTCATGAGCCCTCATGTACCGACGACTCCTACGTTGGGCGGCGCGGGCTGAGCGGCGTGGCCCGCGGTGCCGGGCGCCCGGGCGTTGGCCGGCGCCGTCGGCTGACGACCGGGGGCTTGGTTGCGGTACCCGCGCTGAGAAAGCCACCAACTCTGCGTTCGGTGCAGGGCGGCGGTTGGTGCTGAGTGCCGCACGCGCTTGGCGCTGCGCGCCGCACGCGGCCGCCGCCGCGCTGCCCGACATCGGCCGTGTGCGCGGCGTTGAACGTAGGCCCGGTCGGCTCATGGGCGCTCATGCGCCAACGGCACCTACGTTCGGTGGCGTGCCTGGACTTGGTGGCGGCGTCGTCTGGCGAGCGGTGCCGGGTGCCGGACGTCGCCCGGTGAACGCGGGCTTGGTTGCGGTACCCGTGCTGAGAACGCCACCAACGCTGCGTTCGGCGCGGTTGGGCGCTCGGCGCTCGGCGCTGCACGCCGCACGCGGCCGACGCCGTGCTGCCCGACGTCGTCCGGGGGGCGTTGAACGTAGGCCTAGTCGCACTCTGGGCCCTCATGCGCCGACGAGTCCTACGTTCGGCTGCCCGGCTGCCCGTCTGCCCCCCCGGCGCCCGGCGTGAACGCCCGCGCCCGGCGACCCGCGCCCCAGCGCGCCCGGCGTAAGAGCCGCGCCCCGGCGACCCGCCCACCCCCGGCGACCTGCCCGCCCCCGGCGACCTGCCCGCCCCCGGCGACGCGCCCCCCGTCCGAGACCGGCCTCCAACGATGCAGTTTGTTACGAATTCCTGACCCGAGGCTCTGGACAACGCTTCCCGTAGCGGTATTGTATCGATTCAGTCGGCCGTCGAGGATGCAGCCGGCCACCAGCAGCACACAGAGCAAGGAGGCTCACGTGGTCCGCACACGCACCACCACAAGGACGGCGGCCGTCCAGGTCACGGCCCTCGCAGCGGCTTCGGCCCTGGCCCTCTCGGCCTGCGCCGGCGGTACGACCGCCTCGGCCGAGGCAGCACCGGTAGCCACCGACCGGGACATCGAGCTCTCCCTCGTCTGGTGGGGGGACGACGACCGCGCGGCCCGGTACGAGGAGGCGGTGGCGCTCTTCGAGGAGCAGCACCCGAACATCGACGTCCAGACGCAGTTCCAGGCCTGGGACGACTACTGGACCGCGCGCAGCACCGAGGCGGCCGGTCAGACCCTGCCCGACGTCTTCCAGATGGACCTCGCCTACATCCACCAGTACGCGTCGAACAACCAGCTCCTGGACCTGTCGAACCAGCTCGGCGTGAACCTGAACACCGACGACTTCGACGAGACGGTGCTCGCCTCCGGGTCGGTCAACGACGGCCAGTACGGCATCCCGACCAGCACCAACACCCTCGGCATGATCCACCACGACGACCTCCTGGACGAGCTCGGCATCGAGCCGCCGAAGGAGGGCCTGACCTGGGACGAGTACGACGCGTGGATCCGCGAGGTCAGCGCCGCGGGCGCCGACCACGACCCGCAGATCTACGGCGGTACCGACTACACCGGCACGCTGTGGCTGTTCATCCAGTGGCTGGTCCAGCAGGGCAAGACGGCGTTCGCCGACGACGGTTCGCCGGCCTTCGAGAAGGCCGACCTCGTCGCGTGGGCCGAGCGCACCCAGCCGCTGCGTGACGACGGCGTCTTCTTCCCCGTCGAGCGGGCCAAGCAGGTCGAGCCGCTCACCGGCATGCAGGTGGGCCAGGCCGCTACCGAGATGACCTGGGACAACATGATGGCCGGCTACTCTGCCGGCGCGGGCAGCGAGAACCTCGACCTGCTCCCGGTCCCGACGGGCGCCGACGGCTCGGCGCAGTTCTGGAAGCCGTCGATGCTGCTCTCGTCGTCGTCGACGACGCAGGAGCCGGACGCCGCGGCGGCGCTCATCGACTTCCTCGTGAACGACCCCGAGGTGGGCAAGATCTTCGGCACCTCCAAGGGCGTGCCCGCCGTGGCCGCCCAGCGGGACGCCATGGAGGTCGAGGAGGGCTCGATCGACAGCAAGATCGTCGGCTACGAGGAGCACGTGGCCGAGCGCGTCACGGAGGACACCCCGCTGCCCGTCGAGGGCTATGGCGTGGTCGAGGCCGAGTTCAAGCGGCTGGGTGAGGAGCTGTCCTACGGCAACATCACGCCGGAGGAGTTCGCCGACCAGTGGTTCCAGAGCGCCGAATCGAACCTCGGCGGGTCCTGACCATGTCCGCGACCACCACCGAGCGCGGCCGGGCGGCCGGGCGCGGGAACGTGCGGGGGACGGCGACGTCGTCGTCCCCCGCACGGGGCGGCGGCAAGCCGCAGCGCGACCGGTCCGACGTGAAGGCCGGTTACGCGTTCCTGTCCCCGTGGCTCCTCGGCTTCGTGCTGCTGACGGCCGGCCCCATGCTGATGTCGCTGTACCTCGCGTTCACCGACTACAACCTCTTCCGGGCCCCGACGTTCGTCGGCGTCGACAACTTCACCGCCCTGTTCGCCGACCCGCGGTTCCTCAAGTCCGCCCAGGTGACGGCGGTCTACGTGCTCGTCGGCGTGCCGGTCAAGCTCGCGGCGGCCCTCGCCGTCGCCCTGCTGCTCAACGCGAAGCACCGCGGCCAGGGCGCCTACCGCTCGATGTTCTACGCGCCGTCGCTCATCGGGGCCAGCGTCTCCGTGGCGATCGTCTGGCGCGCCATGTTCATCGACGACGGCATCGCCGACCAGGTCCAGCAGTTCTTCGGCCTGCCGGCCGGCGGCTGGGTGGGCGACCCGAGCATGACCATGCCGATGATGATCCTGCTGGCCGTGTGGCAGTTCGGCGCCCCCATGGTGATCTTCCTGGCCGGGCTCAAGCAGATCCCGGCCGAGCTGCACGAGGCGGCCGCCGTCGACGGCGCCGGGCCGGTCCGCCGGTTCGTCTCCGTGACGCTGCCGATGCTCTCGCCCGTGCTGTTCTTCAACCTGCTGCTCGAGACGATCGGCGCGTTCCAGGTGTTCAGCTCCGCCTTCATCATCTCGGGCGGCACCGGCGGACCCGCGGACTCGACGCTCTTCTACACGTTCTACCTCTACCTCAAGGGCTTCACGGAGTTCCGGATGGGGTACGCCTCGGCCATGGCCTGGGTGCTCGTGCTCGTGGTCGGCATCATCACCGCCGTCCTGTTCCGCACCTCGCGTGCCTGGGTCCACTACACGGGAGACGTGCGATGACGACAGCGACCACGACCGCCCCGAGCGCCGTCCCGACGCGCACGCCGAGCACGACGGCGACCCGGCGCAAGCGCCTGCGGTCCGCCGTGTTCCACGTGCTCGTGATCGCCGTCGCCGTGGTGATCCTGTACCCCGGCGTGTGGATGGTGATGAGCTCGTTCAAGCCGAGCGGCGACATCGTCGGCAACGTGAACCTGTGGCCCGAGACGTGGACGGTGGAGAACTACACGTCGGCGCTGAGCGGCATCGGCGGCGTCTCGTTCTGGACGTTCGTGCTCAACTCGCTGATCCTCGCGGTCGGGTCGGTCGTGGGTATCGTCCTGTCGGCCACCGTGTCGGCCTACGCGTTCGCGCGGATCAGCTTTCCCGGGCGCGGGGTGTACTTCGCGGTGATGATCGGCACGATGCTCCTGCCGTTCCACGTGGTGATCATCCCGCAGTACATCCTGTTCAACTCCATGGGCCTGGTGAACACGTTCGTGCCGCTGCTGGCGCCCAAGTTCCTGGCCACGGAGGCGTTCTTCGTCTTTCTCATGGTGCAGTTCCTGCGGGGGCTGCCGCGGGAGCTCGACGAGGCGGCGCGGATCGACGGCTGCGGGCACTGGGGGATCTTCCGGCTCGTGCTGCTCCCGCTCATGCGGCCGGCGGTGATCACCAGCTCGATCTTCGCCTTCATCTGGTCGTGGAACGACTTCCTGGGCCCGCTGCTGTACCTCAAGCGGCCCGACACCTACCCGCTGCCCATCGCGCTGCGGCTCTACGTGGACCAGACGTCGGTCTCCGACTACGGCGCGCAGATGGCCATGGCCGTGCTCGCGCTCGTGCCGGTGCTGCTGTTCTTCGTGGTCTTCCAGCGGTACCTGGTGGACGGCGTCGCGACGCAGGGCCTCAAGGGCTGACCGCCGTGAGCGCACAGGAGCAGGCCGACGGGTCCGCCTCGCCGCCGGCCCGCGGACGCCGCCTCGCCGGTGAGGGGTGGTTCCCCCTGCTGGGGGAGACGCTGCTGACGGGGCTCCTCGTGCTCGTCGGCAGCCTGGCTGTGGTGACCGCCCCGGCGGCGCTCGCCGCCGGAGCCGCCCACCTGCGGCGGCACCTCGGCGGGTACGACACCTCGGTCCGCTCGTTCTGGCGAGGCTGGGTCGCGGCCGTGCGAGGGCTGTGGGTGCTGGGCGTGCTGGTGCTGGCGGTTGCGGTCGTGGTGGTCGTCAACTCCGGGCTGACGGCGTCCGGCGCGCTGCCGGGCGCGTCCGTCGTGCGCTGGGTGACGTGGGCGGCCGCAGCCTGCGCCGCGGTGGTCCTGGTCCGCACGACGGCGGCGTGGTCGGACGGCGGTGCGGGGTCGGACGCCGGTGTCAGATCGGGCGGCGGTGTCGGATCGGGCGTCGACGGGCGGTCGGACGGCGCCGCGGCGTCCGACGGCGGTATGAGGTCCGAGGGCGATGTCAGACCGGACGGCGATGCGCGGTCGGACGCCGGCGTCGTGCTGGGTGCCGGAGCCGGGAACGGTTCCGGGGCGGGCAGCGGCGTCTGGCGGCTGCTCGCCCGCGGGGCGGCCCGCTCCCGTGACGACCTGGTGGGTTCGGCACTGCTGCTTGCGGCGCTGGTGATGTGCGCGGTGCTCGTGTGGATGTTGACGCCGCTCGTCGTGGTGACGGGTGGCCTGCTCAGCCTGGCGGCGGTCGCCGTCGAGGCTCGGCGCGCGCTGCCGCGCCCGGTCGACTGAAAGTGCGCTTCTACCCCGCCATTCGGCCCGAAACCGAGCCGTTTTCGGGCGCAATGACGGGGTAGAAGCGCACATCTTCGTGAGATCGAGAATTCAGAGAGGAATTCGACCATGATCCCGAGAACCATCCGGACCGGAGCCGTGCTGGCCACGGCCCTCAGTCTCGGACTGAGCGGGGTGGGGGCCGTGGCGTTCGCGGCCACCGCCTCGACCGCCGTCCCCGCCTCGACCCTGACCCCGGCCCCGGCCCCGGCCGTACTACCGACCGCCACCGACGTGACCCGCACCGACGCGACCACCGCCCAGGGCGACCTGACCGCCCAGGCCGGGCGGCCGCCGTCGGGCACCGGAAAGCCGGGCATCAAGGTCACCGAGAAGCTGGGCCGCGGGCTCGTGGCCGCCGCGACCAGCGAGGGTGTGTTCCTGAGCTGGCGCCTGCTCGCGCCCGAGGTCACGGGCCACACCGACGCCGGCCTGAAGGGGCCGGGCTTCGCGGTGTACCGCGACGGGCGGCGGATCGCGACGGTGACGGGCGCGACCAACTATCTCGACGCCGCGGGCACGGCGGACGCCCGGTACCGCGTGGTGCCGCTGAGCGGCCCGAACAAGGGACGCGCGGCGTCGGCCGACGTGTGGGGCGACGGCCACCTGGACATCCCCCTGGACAAGCCGGCCGACGGCGTCACGCCCGCCGGCGAGGCCTACACGTACCGCGCGAACGACGCCTCCGTGGCGGACCTCGACGGCGACGGCGACTACGAGGTCGTCGTGAAGTGGGACCCGTCCAACTCCAAGGACGTGTCCCAGGTGGGCTACACGGGCAACGTCTACCTCGACGCCTACGAGCTGGACGGCACCCAGCTCTGGCGTATCGACCTGGGCGTGAACATCCGTGCGGGCGCGCACTACACGGAGTTCCCGGTCTACGACTACGACGGCGACGGCCGCGCCGAGCTCATGGTCAAGACCGCCCCCGGCACCCGGGTCACCACGTACCGCGACGGGCGGCCCGCCGGGCAGCGCTACGTGCCCATCGCCCAGGACGACCGCGCGGCCGGGGTGCGGGACACCGACGACTACCGGATGTCCGCCGGGGACTACTACGAGCACCTCGTGGACACGTTCCGCGGCTGGTCCGCGCGCCCGGAGGTCGTCTCCGGTCAGTGGCCGGCCACGCTGGAGGAGGCGTGGGGCATCGAGTCCCGCTGGACCTACCCGTTGTCCGACGCCGACGCCCGGGCCGCCGTCGACCACTTCATCGACGTCTACGCGCCGTCCCGCTCGACGCGCAACCAACTCCGGCTCTTCGAGGGCTTCGTGATCAGCGGCCCCGAGTACCTCACCGTGTTCGACGGACTGAGCGGGCGGCCCCTGGAGACCGTCGACTACGAGCCGGGGCGCACCGACGACGGGCTGCGCTGGGGCGACTACGCCATGGCGCGCATCGAGCCCGGCAACCGGGTGGACCGCTTCCTGTCGGGGGTCGCGTACCTGTCCGGGGGCAAGGCCAGCGCGATCTTCGCGCGCGGCTACTACACGCGCTCGACCGTCGCCGCCTACGACTGGAACGGCAGGCACCTGACCCGGCGCTGGCTCGCGGACTCGGGCTGGACGCCCATGTCCAACCCCTTCAACGACAGCCCGCACGGCGTGCCCGGCACCTCGCCCGAGTGGGGGAGCATGACCACCCAGGGTTTCCACTCGCTGTCGGCGGCGGACGTCGACGGCGACGGCCGGCAGGAGATCGTCTACGGCTCCGCGACGCTCGACGACGACGGCTCGCTCCTGTACTCGTCGTCCGACACCCTGCCGGACGGCTCCGCGAACCCCGGGGCCACCGCGGGCCTGGGCCACGGCGACGCCATGCACGTGACCGACATCGACCCGGAGCGTCCGGGGCTGGAGATCTGGACCGCGCACGAGGGTGCGACATGGGCGCCCTACGGCTCCGCGATGCGCTCGGCCGAGGACGGCGAGGTGCTGTTCGGGCAGTACTCCGGGCGGGACACCGGCCGCTCGATGATCGGCGACGTGCTGCCCGACGTGCCGGGCATCGAGGTGTGGGCGTCCATGCCGGACGGCACCCTCGGGTCGGGGACGCTGAGCGCCACGGGTGAGCAGGTGTCGACGTCGACCATGGGGACCAACCAGTCCGTGCGGTGGGCCGGCGACGGCACCACGCAGATCGTGGACGGCGCGGACCCCGCGGTGCCGACGATCAAGGACTGGTCGCGCGGCGTCGTCGCCACGCTGGACGGGACGCTGACCAACAACGGCACCAAGGGCAACCCGTCGCTCGTGGCCGACGTGCTCGGCGACTGGCGCGAGGAGGTGCTGGTGCGCACCACGGACTCGACCGCGCTGCGGCTGTTCACGACGACCGAGCCGAGCGACATCGCGCTCTACACGCTCATGCAGGACCCGCAGTACCGCGTCGAGGTGGCGCGGCAGCAGACGACGTACAACCAGCCGTCGTACCCGAGCTTCTACCTGGCCTCGGACACGGACTGGTCGACGGTCCCCATCCCGGGCAGGGACTGAGGGCAGGCGCATCTGACTTCGGTCGGTTGCGTTGAGATCGGTCCGTCGATGGACCGATCTCGACGCAACCGACCGATCTCGCATCCCTGCCGGTCCCACCCCAGGAGGGTCCCTCCCGGGGTGGAGGGGGTGTCCAGGATGTCCTTCCTGCGGGGGATCCGTCTTTCGCCCGCTCCCCAGCAGACTGACGGGGTGCCGAGACGAAGGAGCATCCCCATGAATGCACACCGCCGAGTCAGAGCAGCCCTGGGCGTGGTGGTCGCCGGAGCGCTGCCGCTCACCGGCGCGGGTCTGGCGACGACGGCGTCCGCGACCGCGGTGCCCGCGACGCTCGCGGTGACCGCAGAACCCGCCGCACCCGCGGTAGACGCCGCGGCCGCGGTCGACGACCCCCTGGCGCTGTCCCGCCAGGTCCGGGACGCGGCCGAGCTGGCCGCCTCCGCGCCGACCGCCCGTGCGCTGACCTCCGAGGCGGGCATCCGCCGCGAGCTCGACCAGGCCGTCGCCGGCCTGGTGGACGACGGCGCCGTCGCCGTCACCGCGCGGGTCGAGACGCCGGACCTGACCTGGGCGGGCGCGGACGGCGTCCGCGAGCTCGGGGGCCACGCGCGCGCCCGGGCCGACGACCCGTTCCGCGTGGCGAGCAACACCAAGCCCATGATCGCGACCCTGGTGATGCAGGAGATCGAGAAGGGCACCTGGACGCTGGACACGAGCGTCGAGGACGTGCTGCCCGGCGCACTGCCGCGGGACGTGACGATCGAGCAGCTGCTCAGCCACACCTCCGGCGCCCCGACGGCGTCGGAGTACCTGATCCTGGACAAGATGCAGGACCCGACGGACATCGACGAGTACTTCCAGGTGCTGGGCGAGCACTACTCGGACGGTGACCACGTCCGGGCCGCGCACACCGCGCCCTGGATGCTGGAGCCGGGCGCCGGCTTCTCCTACTCCAACGCCGGGTTCGTGACGCTCGGCATGATGCTGGAGAAGGTGAACCGGACCGGCCTCGACGAGCTCCTGGAGGAGCGTGTGTTCGAGCCCGCCGGGATGCGCCGCAGCGACTACCCCGAGGGACCGCAGAAGCGCGGGCCGCTCCTGCACGACGCCGCCTACACGGGCGCCGACGGCGCAGGCTGGTACTCGATCGACCACTTCGACCCGACGCTGTTCCGCGCCGCGGGCGCCGTGACCAGCACGACGAAGGACCTCGCGGCGTTCAACGAGGCCCTGGTCACCGGCGAGCTGGTCGCGCCGGAGACCGTGACCGACATGCTGACCCCGCGCAGCGCCGAGCTGATCGAGTACGGTCTGGGCACCTACCGCCTGCCCGACCCGTGCGTGCCCGGCGAGTACCTGTACGGGCACGACGGCGCGAGCTTCGGCACGCTGAGCGTCAACCTGACCTCGCTCGACGGCGAACGGCAGGTGTCCCTGGGCGTGACCGGCCGCAACGTCACGCTGGACCCGGAGGCGCTGTACGACCTCAACGAGCTGCTGGTCCCGATGTTCGAGGCGACCTGCTGAGCCCCACCCCGCCGAAGTAGAACCGCAGCGAGACAGAACCGCAGCACGCGCTGCGGTTCTGTCTCGCTGCGGTTCTACTTCGGCGGGGTGCGGGTGCTGGACGCCCGGACCACCAGCGTGGGCTGGAACATCACGTGCTCGACCGCGGCGTCGGGCCCGTCGAGCAGCAGGTCGGCGGCGCGGACCCCGATCTCGTGGGTCGGCTGCCGCACCGACGTCAGGGGCGTGGACAGCTCCGCGGCGAAGGCGACGTCGTCGTACCCCACCACCGCGACGTCGGCGGGGACGGCGATGTTCTCCGTCCGCAGCGTGCGCAGCACACCCAGCGCGACCAGGTCGTTGACGCAGAAGACGGCGGTCGGCCGGTCGCCCGACGCCAGCAGTCCGCGGATCGCGGCCTCCCCGCCCTCGGCGTTGAGGCTGGACACCGTGATCTCCACGAGCGCGGTCGCGGGGTCGAGCCCCGCCGCGACCAGCTCCTTGACCACGCCCTCGTGCCGGTCGGCGCACTGCCGGATCGTGTGCGGGCCGTTGAGGAACGCGATGCGGGTGTGCCCCTCGTCGAGCAGGTGCCGCGCGGCGAGCTCGCCGCCGCGCACGTCGTCGACGGCCACGGACGAGATGCTCGGGTCGGACGACGGGCGGTCCAGCAGCACCACGCCGGTACCGCGCCGACGCACCGCCAGGAGGTGCTCGATGTCGTCCGTGGCCGGCACCACCATGACGCCCTGCACGCCGTGCTCCTCGAACAGGCGCAGGTAGCGCTGCTCGCGGTCGGGCTTGTCGTCCGACGACGCGACCATGAGCGTGAAGTCGTCCTGGTCCAGGCGCTGCTCGATACCCCGCGCGACGTCGGTGAAGAACGGGTTGGCGATGTCCAGCACGATGGCGCCGACCGTGGTGATGGTGCCGGCGCGGAGCTGCCGGGCCGAGCCGTTGCGCACGAAGCTCAGCTCCTCGATCGCGGCCTCGACCCGCTCGCGCGTGCCCGGCAGCACTCGCTCGGGGCGGTTGAGCACGTTGGACACCGTGCCGACGGAGACGCCGGCGGCACGGGCGACGTCGGCGATGGATGCTCGGCGGTGAGCGGCCGGCTGGGTCATGAGCGCCTCCTTGCTTCGGGCTACATTATGAACCGATTCATGGCGGAGCGGGTCGCCCGGCGACGGGCTCAGGAACCGGAGGACCGGACATGTCGAGCAAGACGGCGGGCGCACGCGTCTGCTTCACGTCTCGGGTGCGGGCGGACCGCCTGGACGAGTACCGGGCCGCCCACGCCGCCGTCTGGCCGGAGATGCTCCGGGCCCTGCGCGACACGGGCTGGCGGGACTACCACCTGTTCCTGCGCGACGACGGCCTGCTGGTCGGCATCCTGGTGACCGACGACTACGCGGCGGCGCAGCGGGGGATGGCCGCGACCGAGGTCAACGCGCGCTGGCAGGCGGCGATGTCGGGCTTCTTCGTCGACGAGGGCAACCCGGACGACGGCTTCGTGCTGCTGGACGAGGTCTTCCACCTGGAGTCCCAGCTCGCGGCCCTCCCGGACGACGCCGCGTCCGGCGGCCTCTGACCCGTCGGACGGCCCTGCCGTCCTCCCCTTTGAGGCCCGGGTTTCTTCGCTTTGGACTGTTCCAAAGCGAAGAAACCCGGGCCTCAAAGGTGAGGAGTTGGGTGACGCCGAGCGAGACCCAGCTCACTAGTTGACGCCGCCCTCCGGCTCGTTGAGGGCCTCGATGTCGGTGATCGCGCTGCGCTGACCCACCAGCCGGTTGGTGATCCAGGTCAGGAGCCACAGCACCAGGCCGATCCCGAGGAGCCAGCCGGCGATCGTGTAGGTGAGCGGGTCGCGCCCGGTCCACGGGCCGACGAAGAACGCGCAGGCGAGCGCGCCGATGACCGGCAGCACCGTCGGCGCCACGAAGTGCCTGCGGTCGATCGGGTCGCGCCGCAGCACCAGCACGCAGACGTTGACGATGGCGAACACACCCAGGAGCAGCAGGGCCGTGGTGTCGCCGAGCGCGGCGACGACGTCGTTGTCCGGGTCCCGGCTGACGAAGTAGATCAGGCCGAGGGAGATCGCCGTGGTGACGAGGATGGCCACCCACGGCGTCTGCCGCCGCGCCCCCACGCGCCCCAGCACGCCGGGCAGCACGTTCTGCTTGGCCATGCCGTACAGCAGGCGGCTGGCCATGAGCATGTTGATGAGCGCCGAGTTGGCCACGGCGAACATCGAGATGAACGGCAGGATGTCGCCCGCCGGGATGCCCGGCGCGGCGGTCTCGACGACGGTCACGAGCGGTGTCTCGCTGTCCGCCAGCACGCCGACCGGGACGATCGCGACGGCGAACAGGGAGACGAGCACGTAGATGACGCCGGTGATGCCGATGCCGGTGATCATCATCTTGGGGAAGTTCCGGACCGGGTCGTGCGTCTCCTCGGCCATGTTCACGGAGTCCTCGAAGCCGACCATCGCGAAGAAGGCGAGGGCGGTCGCGGCCGTCACGGCGAAGAACGCGCCCTTGTCGTTCGGGTCCTCGAACACGATGGTCCGGGAGAAGTCGACCTCGCCGGCGAACGCGGCGTAGAAGCCGATGAGGATCACGAGCAGCAGGCCGGACAGCTCGACGAGCGTCAGGAAGATGTTCGCCTTGACGCTCTCGCCCACACCCCGCAGGTTCACGGCCGCGACCACACCCATGAAGACCAGCGCGACGGTGATGACGAGCGTCGAGTTCTCGGCGTCCAGCCCGAAGCCCACCGCGAGGTTCGAGGCGAACGCCCGGGACGCCGTGGACGCCGACGTGATGCCGGAGCACATGACGGTGTAGCAGACCATGAAGGTGAGCAGGTGCACCCCGAACGCCTTGTGCGTGTAGAGCGCCGCGCCGGCCGCCCGGGGGTACTTGGTCACCAGCTCCAGGTACGAGAAGGCGGTGATCAGCGCGATGGCGAAGGCGACGATGAAGGGCGCCCACGCCGCGCCACCCACCTGCGCGGCCACCTTGCCGGTGAGCGCGTAGATACCGGTGCCGAGGATGTCGCCCACGATGAAGAGCAGGAGGAGCTTGGGCCCCATGACCCGCTTGAGCTCGGTCGGTTCCTCGCCGAGGGCTGCGTGCTCCTCGGCCGTTGGCTGGCTCATTTTCCGTCGCCTCCGTTCTGCGGCGGCACGTCGTCGGGCCACCTCCGTACGCTGCGGGCAGTGTGCACCCCTGATCGGCCAAGGGTTCCGTAACGGGCACGACTCGGCAACGGACGCGCCGCAAGTTCTTGACGCTCTGACCTGGCAGGTCTATCTTCCGAAGTATCTGTTTGAACGATTCAAACGCCAGATAGCGGTCAAGGCAGACCGCCCGCACATCTCGACGGAGAGACATGCAGAACGCCGCACCGACGCTGCGCCTGGAGGGGGTCGCCAAGTCCTTCGGGCCCGTGGCAGCGCTCCGCTCGGGCACCCTGGTCGTGCAGCCCGGCAGCATCCACGCCCTGGTCGGCGAGAACGGCGCGGGCAAGTCCACGCTGGTCAAGATCGTGGGCGGCGTGTACCGCCGGGACGCGGGCGTGGTCGAGCTCGACGGTGCGCCCGTGGACTTCACCGGCCCCGCCGAGGCGAAGGCGGCCGGCGTCGCCGTCATCCACCAGGAGCCCGCGAGCTTCCCGGACCTCACGGTCACCGAGAACATCTACCTCGGCCGCGAGCCGCTGGGCCGGTTCCGCCGCATCGACCGGCGCGCCATGCGCGCGGGGGCGCGCGAGCTGTTCCGGGACCTCGGCGTGGACCTCGACCCGGACCGCCCCGCGGAGGGCCTGTCGATCGCGGACCAGCAGATCGTCGAGATCGCCAAGGCGATCTCCCTGGACGCCCGGCTCCTGGTCATGGACGAGCCGACGGCGGCGCTCAGCGCCGTCGAGGTGCGCCGCCTGTTCGCCGTCGCCCGCGGGCTGCGAGACGCCGGCCGCGCCGTCGTCTTCATCTCGCACCGCCTCGACGAGGTCGCCGACCTCTGCGACACCGTCACCGTGATGCGCGACGGCGAGCACGTCTCGACCGACCCGGTCGCCGACGTGACGGCCGACGAGCTGGTGCGGCGCATGGTCGGCCGCGCCGTCTCCGACCTCTACCCCAAGGTCCCGAGCACCCCCGGCGACGTCGTGCTCCGGGTCGAGGGGCTGCAGTCCACCGGAACCTTCCACGACGTGTCCTTCGAGGTCCGGGCGGGCGAGATCGTGGGTCTCGCGGGCCTGGTCGGCGCCGGGCGCAGCGAGATCGCCCGCGCCGTGTTCGGCGTCGACCGGTACGACGCCGGGCGCGTCACCGTGGGCGGGCGGGCGCTGCGTCCGGGCGACCCGACGGCGGCCATCGCTGCGGGCCTCGCCCTGGTGCCCGAGGACCGGCGGCTGGAGGGCCTGGTCACCGAGTCCTCCGTGGCCCGCAACGTCTCCGCGGTCTCCCGGCGCCGCCTGGCGCGGCTGGGCATCCTGCTGCCCGACGCCGAGGCGCGCCTCGCGCGCGACTGGTCGGGCCGGCTGGCGGTGAAGGCCGGCGCGCTCGACGCCGTGGCCACCACCATGAGCGGCGGCAACCAGCAGAAGGTGGTGCTGGCCAAGTGGCTGGCCACCGGGCCCAAGGTGCTCATCGTCGACGAGCCCACCCGCGGCATCGACGTCGGCACCAAGGCCGAGGTGCACCGGCTGCTGTCCACCCTGGCCGCCGAGGGCCTCGCGGTCCTGATGATCTCCTCCGAGCTGCCCGAGGTGCTGGGCATGGCCGACCGCGTGCTCGTGGTCCGCGAGGGGCGGATCGTCGCGACGCTGGACCGGGCGGACGCCACGCCGGAGACCGTGATGCGCGCCGCGACGCCGGGTGCGTCGTCCGAGCGGGGTGACGCCGCATGAGCGCCCTGCTGCGCCGGCGCGAGGCCGGCATCGCGCTGGCCCTCCTGATCGTGATCGGCGTGACCACCGCGATCCAGCCCGGCTTCCTGCTCAGCTCGGGCGGCTGGCGGGACCTGCTGCTCACCCCCGCGATCCTCGTGGTGCTCGCCGTGGGCCAGGCGGTGGTGGTCATCACGCGCAACGTCGACCTCTCCGTGGGGTCGATGCTCGGCCTCACCGCCTACCTGGCCGGCCGGCTGTTCATCGACGTGCCGGACCTGCCGATCGTCGTGGTGGCGCTGGTCGCGGTCGCGGCCGGGGCGGTGCTGGGCCTGGTCAACGGCTCGATCGTGGCGTTCGCCCGCGTGCCGGCCCTCGTGATCACGCTCGGCACGCTGTACGTCTACCGCGGCGTGGCCCTGACCTGGGCGGGCAGCGACCGGATCGACGCCGGCGACATGCCGCGCGCGTTCCTCGCCCTGGGCACGCGGCAGGTGCTGGGCATCCCGGTGCTGACCTGGGTCGCCGCCGTCGTGCTGGCCGTCGTCGGCTACTACATGTACACCGCGCGCGGTGGGCGGCAGCTCTACGCGATCGGGTCCGACCCCGACGCCGCCGAGCTGCAGGGCCTGCCCGTCCGGCGCCGGCTGCTCGGGGCGTTCGCCCTGAACGGGGCCCTCGCCGGGCTGGCCGGCGTGATGTTCGCCGCGCGGTACGGCACCGTGTCGTCCGGCGCGGGCGTGGGCCTGGAGCTGCAGGTCGTGGGCGCCGTCGTGGTGGGCGGCGTCGCCATCTTCGGCGGCAGCGGCACCGTCGTCGGCGCGGCACTCGGCGCCATGCTGCTGCTCACGATCAACCGGGCCCTGCCCGTCGTCGGCATCCCCGACTTCTGGCAGCGCGCCGTGGTGGGCGCGCTCATCATCGGCGCCATCGCGCTGGACCGGCTGCTGGCCCGGCGGCGGTCGCACCGACTCGCGGCCGCACGAGATACCGACCAACCCGGCGACGCCGGCCCGGCCGACCGCGAGGAGGCGAACCGATGAGGACCCACACCCGCCCGTGGTGGCAGCGCGCGCTGCTCACCCGCGAGATGCTGACGATCCTGATCCTGGTCGCGGCCTGGGTGATCGCCTCCGCGACCGTGCAGGGCTTCGACGGCCCGCTCACCATCACCTACCTCGTGCTCGACGTCGCCCCCGTGCTGCTCATCGCCCTGCCCATGACGCTGATCATCGGCACGGGCGAGATCGACCTGTCGGTCGCGTCCGTCGTGGGCCTGTCCAGCGTGACCTTCGGGCTGCTGCACCAGGCCGGGTTCGGCCTGGCGGTCGCCCTGCCCGTCTCGGTGCTGCTCGGCGCGGTGTGCGGCGCGCTCAACGGGGCGCTGGTCGCGTACGGCGGACTGCCGTCCCTGGCCGTCACCATCGGCTCGCTCGCCCTCTACCGCGGGCTCGCCGTGGGCCTCCTGGGCACCACGGCCGTCACCGACTTCCCCGAGTCCTGGACCGACGGCGCCACCGAGAACCTCGGGGAGTCGCCCTGGCCGGTGGTCACCCTCGGCCTGATCCTGATGATCGCCGTCTTCGCGGTGCTGCTGCACGCCACGCCGTTCGGCCGGAACGTGCTGGACATCGGCCGCAGCAGCGAGGCCGCCCGGTTCTCCGGCGTCGACGTCAGGCGGACCCTCCTGATCCTGTTCGTGCTGTCCGGGGCGGTCTCGGCGCTCGCGGGCGTCTACTACACGCTCCGCTACGGCAGCGCCCGCGGCGACAACGCGACCGGCCTGGAGCTGCAGGTCGTCGCGGCGGTGCTGCTGGGCGGGGTGTCGATCTTCGGCGGACGTGGCGCGATCCACGGCGTGGTCGCGGGCGTGCTGCTCATCGGCGTGCTCAGCAGTGCCCTCCGGCTGGAGGGGGTCACCGTCAACGTCATCAACATCGTGATCGGCACGGCGCTCGTCGTGTCGGTGGTCGCGCCGCGCATCGCGGGCGGCCTCAGGGTCCGACGGCGTCCGGCGGTCGGGCAAGGAAGCTAGGGAGACGAACGATGAGGTTCACATCGGTGCTCGCGGCCGGCACGGCCGCTGTGCTGGCGGTCGGGCTGGCCGCCTGTGGTTCCGGGGGCGACGAGGGCGGTGACGGCGCCAGCGGCGACGGCGGGGGCGACGTCACGATCACCATGCTGCCCAAGAATCTCGGCAACCCGTACTTCGAGGCGTCCACCGCCGGCGCCGAGGAGGCGGCCGGCGAGCTGGGGGCCACCGTCGACGAGGTCGGGCCGGACACGGCGTCGCCCGACTCGCAGGTGCCGTTCATCAACACCGCCGCCCAGCAGGGCGTGAGCGCGCTGGTGATCTCGGCCAACGACCCGACGGCGATCGGCGACGCGCTCGACGAGGCGCGCTCGGCGGGTACCAAGGTGGTCACGTTCGACTCCGACACCGAGCCGCAGTACCGCGACCTGTTCGTCAACCAGGCCTCGGCCGAGGGCATCGCGGACAAGCAGCTCGAGCTGATCTCCGACCAGATCGGCGGCAAGGGCGAGATCGCGATCCTCTCGGCGTCGGCCAACGCGACCAACCAGAACGCGTGGATCGCGATCATGGAGGAGAAGCTGGCCTCCGACTACCCGGACATCGAGCTCGTCGAGACCGCCTACGGCGACGACGACGACCAGACGTCGTTCGACAAGACGGCGGCGCTGCTCCAGTCGCACCCGGACCTCAAGGGGATCGTGTCGCCCACCACCGTGGGCATCGCCGCGGCGGCGCGCTACGTGTCGACGTCCGAGTACAAGGGCAAGGTCGCGGTCACCGGCCTCGGCACGCCCAACCAGATGCGCGAGTACGTGGACGACGGCACCGTCGAGGCGTTCGCGCTGTGGAACCCGACCGACCTGGGCTACCTGGCGACGGAGGCCGCCGCGGCCCTGGTGGCGGGCGACATCACGGGCGAGGAGGGTGACACCTTCGAGGCCGGCCGGCTCGGCGAGTACACCGTGGGGGCCGACGGCGAGGTGCTGCTCGGCGAGCCCTTCGTGTTCGACAAGAGCAACATCGACGACTTCGACTTCTGACCCTTGCCGGGGTCCGGCCGGGCTCCCCTTTGAGGCCGGGGTTACTCCTCTTTGCGACCATTCAAAGCGGAGCAACCCCGGCCTCAAAGGTGAGTCCGAGTTGCCCACGGCAACTACCACGCCTGCCCGTGATCACCGGGTGATCCAGGCCGTGTCCAGGGAAAGATCACCCGCTCCACAGGGGTGAAAACCTAGGCCGTCGTGCCTGGTCACCACTAACGTCGCCCTGTTCTTCGCGTCAGCCGCGTCCCGCGCGGCCGACGCGTTTCGATGCGAGGAGGACACAGTGGTTCGGCACGCGGCAGCACCGACATCCCGGACGAAGCAGGGCCCACGGCACGGCGCCGGCAGGACGACGCTTGCCGGGAGCGTGGTGGGCAGAACGCTCATCCTCGGCGTGGCGCCGGCGATGGTGCTCGGCGGCGCGCTGGCCCCCGCGGCGACGGCGCTGACGACGGAGCCGTCCCTGGAGCCCGAGGGCATCGCGGCCCCCGCGGACTCCGCGCTGCCCGACGCCGGCACCACCGACGCGCAGGTCGAGAAGGTCGAGGTGGCCGCGGCCCCCGTCGAGGAGACGGCCGTGGTGGACGACGTCACCGGCGCCGACCCCGAGCCGGCCGCCGAGACCGCCACGGCGGCGGACGGCGCGGTGGTGCTCGACACCGCCGACACCGACGGCCGGATCGCCGGCGCCATCGAGGTGCCCGAGGGGTTCCAGACGGTCGGGCTGTCCTGGCCGGCCGAGATCGACCACGTCGTCCCCGAGATGCAGGTGCGCACCCGGGCCGTCGACGGCACCTGGAGCGCGTGGAGCCACCTGGAGAAGTCCACCGACGGCGCCGACACCGGCTCCGCCGTCATGACCTCCGCCCCGGTCTACGTGGGCGAGGCGGACGCCGTGCAGCTCGCGACGGTCGACGAGGCCGCCCAGTTCCCGGCGGGCGTCGAGCTCAGCCTGGTCTCGTCGGCCCAGGTCACCACGGCCGCGGCGACGACGGCGGGCACGGTCGCGCCGTCGGCGGCGACGGCCGGGCCCACGATCATCACGCGCGAGGAGTGGGGCGCCGCGCCCCGCTGCCTCGAGCCCGGCACCGGCCCCACCTGGTTCCCCGCCGAGGGCGGCCTCAAGGCCGCCGCCGTGCACCACACCGTCAACCCGAACGACTACGCCACGGTGGCCGAGGCCATGCAGGCGATCCGGAACGACCAGGCGTACCACCAGCAGACGCACGGCTGGTGCGACATCGGCTACAACTTCCTGGTCGACAAGTGGGGCAACATCTACGAGGGTGCCGACGGCAGCATCGAGGAGCCGATCATCGGCGCCCACACCGGCGGCTTCAACACCGGCACGGTCGGCGTCGCGATGATCGGCACGTACACGACCGCGGCGGGCGTGAAGCCCACGACCGCGCAGCGGGACGGCGTGGCCAGGATCATCGGCAGCCGGCTGGCCGCCTATGACGTGAACCCGGACGAGTCGACGGTCCTGACCGCCGCCGGGCACACCGACGGCGGCCGCTACGACGCGGGCGACCAGGTGACGCTGCCCCGGGTCTTCGGTCACCGCGACACGCACCAGACCGAGTGCCCGGGCGAGCTCGCCTACCCCCTGCTGTCGGGGATCCAGGACCAGGCGGCCGTGTACGCGAAGCAGTACGCCGAGGTGGACGAGCAGTCCAAGAACTTCGTGCAGGCGATGTACCAGGACTACCTGGGCCGGGCGGCCACCGAGGCCGACATCGAGAGCTGGTCCTACCGGGTCTCGGTGGACGGGCCGGGTGTGCTGGCCGACGGCATGGCCAAGTCGGACAACTACCGCAAGCTCCGCATCTCCCAGGCGTTCCAGGCCACCCTCGGCTACACGCCGTCGGCCACCCAGACGGCCAACTACCTGTCCATGGTCAAGGCGAAGACGCGCACGATCGACCAGATCGAGCCGTACCTGATGGGCACCTCGACCTACTACAAGCACGTCGGCGGCACCGACGCGAAGTACGTGACCGCCCTCTACCAGCACATCCTGCACCGGCCGCCGACGTCGGACCAGCTCAACCACTGGATCCCGCGGCTCAAGACACTGGGCCGCGCGGGCGTGGTCAACGCCCTGTGGAAGAACCCGCAGGCGGTGCGGTTCCGCGTGGTCGCCACGTACGAGCACTTCCTGGGCACGCCGCCCACCACCGCCCAGGCCGACACCTGGGTCAACCGCCTCACGAAGGCCGGTACCACCGAGGACGAGGCCACGCTGCGCCGCGCGATCGTGGTGACCACGAAGTACCTGGCCGCAGCGGACGCACGGTACTGACGGCGCTGGGCGTGGACGGCTGACCCGGGTGGTCGGTAGTTCGTCAGGTGATCGGCAGCTCGGGTTGCCGATCGCCTGACGAACTACCGACCACCCGGGTCACCCGCGTCTTGACCCTGTGGCGGTCGCGGAATAGGCTTCGAATGAATCGTTTCAAGGTGCGCACGAGGGCGTGCGCGGAGAGGGAGGACGCCATGGCGGCATCCACACGTGTCGAGGCGGCCAGGTCAGCGCTCCGGCAGCAGACGATCGAGCTGCCGTCCTGGGCCTTCGGCAACTCGGGCACGAGGTTCAAGGTCTTCAGCCAGCCGGGTGTGCCGCGCGACCCGTTCGAGAAGATCGCCGACGCCGCCCAGGTGCACCGGTACACCGGCGTGGCCCCGCGCGTCAGCCTGCACATCCCCTGGGACCTGGTCGACGACTTCGGCGCGCTCGCCCGGCACGCCGCGGACCTGGGCGTGCAGATCGGCATGATCAACTCCAACGTCTTCCAGGACGAGGACTTCATGCTGGGCTCGCTGGCCCACCCCGACCCGCGGGTGCGCGCCAAGGCCGTGGACCACCACAAGCAGTGCATCGACGTCATGCGCGCCACGGGGTCCAAGGACCTCAAGGTCTGGCTGTCCGACGGCCTCAACTATCCCGGGCAGGACTCGATCCGGGCCCGGCAGGACCGGATCGCCGAGTCGCTCGCCGAGATCTACGCCGCGCTGGACGACGACCAGCACATGGTGCTCGAGTACAAGTTCTTCGAGCCGGCCTTCTACGTGACCGACGTGCCGGACTGGGGCACCTCCCTGCTGCACGTCCTGGCGCTCGGTGACCGGGCGAAGGTCGTGCTGGACACGGGCCACCACGCGCCCGGCACCAACATCGAGTTCATCGTGGCGCAGCTCCTGCGCCAGGGCCGCCTCGGCGCCTTCGACTTCAACAGCCGGTTCTACGCCGACGACGACCTCATGGTCGGCGCCGCGGACCCGTTCCAGCTCTTCCGGATCATGCACGAGATCGTCTCCGCCGGGGCGCACGCCCCGGACAGCGGCGTCAACTTCATGCTCGACCAGTGCCACAACATCGAGCCGAAGATCCCGGCCCAGATCCGGTCGGTGATGAACGTCCAGGAGGCGACGGCGAAGGCGCTGCTCGTCGACGTCGAGGCCCTGGCGGCGGCGCAGCGCGCGGGCGACGTGCTCGGCGCGCACGGCGTGCTCATGGACGCGTACGACACCGACGTCCGGCCGCTCGTCGCGCAGGTGCGCGAGGAGATGGGGCTGGACCCGAACCCGACCGCGGCCTTCGCGGCGTCGGGTTATGCCGAGAAGATCGGACAAGAGCGCGTCGGTGGCGCGCAGGCGGGATGGGGAGCATGAGCGACGTCAGCGGATCCGGCGTGGTCGAGGGCGGCGTGGTCGAGGACCTGGTGGGCCGGTCGAACCGGCTGGGTTCCGACCCGCGGGTGACCAACTACGCGGGCGGCAACACGTCCGCCAAGGGCACCGCCACCGACCCGGTGACGGGCGAGCCGGTCGAGCTGCTGTGGGTCAAGGGCTCCGGCGGCGACCTCGGCACGCTCACCGAGCAGGGCCTGGCCGTGCTGCGCCTCGACCGGATGCGCGCCCTCGTGGACGTGTACCCGGGCGAGGAGCGCGAGGACGAGATGGTCGCCGCGTTCGACTACTGCCTGCACGGCAAGGGCGGCGCGGCGCCGTCGATCGACACGGCGATGCACGGCCTGGTCGACGCCGTCCACGTGGACCACCTGCACCCCGACGCCGGCATCGCGATCGCGGCGGCCGCCGACGGCGAGAAGCTGACCGCCGAGATCTTCGGCTCCGACGTGGTGTGGGTGCCGTGGCGCCGGCCGGGCTTCCAGCTCGGCCTCGACATCGCGGCGATCAAGGCGGCCAACCCGCAGGCCGTCGGCTGCATCCTGGGCGGCCACGGCATCACCGCGTGGGGCGACACCTCGGCCGAGGCGGAGGAGCGGTCCCTCGACATCATCCGGCGGGCCGAGGAGTTCATCGCGGCCCGGGCCGCGGCCCGCGAGACCCACGCCTTCGGCGCGGTGCGCCCCGGCTACGAGCCCCTGCCCGACGCCGAGCGGCGGGCGCGTGCCGCCGCGCTCGCGCCGGTGATCCGCGGCCTGGCCAGTATCGACGCGCCGCAGGTGGGCCACTTCACCGACACGGAGCCGGTGCTGGACTTCGTCGCGCGCGAGCGGCTGGTGTCCCTGGCCAAGCTCGGCACGAGCTGCCCCGACCACTTCCTGCGCACCAAGGTGAAGCCGCTCGTCGTCGACGTCCCGACGTCGGCCACGGTGGAGGAGACCGTGGCCGCGCTCCGGGCCGCGCACGAGGCCTACCGCGCCGACTACGCCGCGTACTACGAGCGCGGCGCCGCCGTGGCCCGGGCGCGCGGCGAGGAGCCGCCCGCGATGCGCGGCGCCGACCCGGCGATCGTGCTCGTCCCGGGCGTCGGTATGTTCTCGTACGGCCGGAACAAGCAGACGGCGCGCGTGGCCGGCGAGTTCTACGTCAACGCGATCAACGTGATGCGCGGCGCGGAGACGATCTCGACCTACGCGCCCATCGCGGAGGCCGAGAAGTTCCGCATCGAGTACTGGGCGCTGGAGGAGGCCAAGCTGCGGCGCATGCCCGCGCCCAAGCCACTGGCGACCCGGGTCGCCCTGGTGACCGGGGCGGCGTCGGGCATCGGCAAGGCGATCGCCACGCGGCTGGCCGCCGAGGGGGCGTGCGTCGTGGTCGCGGACCTCGACCTGGAGAAGGCGGCGGCCGCGGCGGCCGAGCTCGGCTCGGCGGACGCCGCGGTCGGCGTCGCCGTGGACGTGTCCTCGGAGGCGGCCGTGCGGGCGGCGGTCCAGGAGGCGGTGCTGGCGTTCGGCGGGGTGGACCTCGTGGTGAACAACGCCGGGCTGTCCCTGTCGCGGTCGCTGTTCGAGACCACCGAGGCCGACTGGGACCTCCAGCACGACGTGATGGCCAAGGGGTCGTTCCTGGTTTCTCGTGAAACGGCTCGGGTGCTGGTGGACCAGGGCATGGGCGGCGACATCGTCTACATCTCGTCCAAGAACTCGGTGTTCGCGGGGCCGAACAACATCGCCTACTCGGCGACCAAGGCCGACCAGGCGCACCAGGTGCGGCTGCTCGCGGCAGAGCTGGGGCAGTACGGCATCCGCGTGAACGGTGTGAACCCGGACGGCGTGGTGCGCGGGTCGGGCATCTTTGCCTCCGGCTGGGGCGCCAACCGGGCCGCGGTGTACGGGGTTCCGGAGGAGAAGCTCGGCGAGTTCTACGCGCAGCGCACCCTGCTCAAGCGCGAGGTGCTGCCCGAGAACGTGGCGAACGCCGTGTTCGCGCTGTGCACCTCCGACTTCTCGCACACGACGGGCCTGCACGTGCCGGTGGACGCGGGCGTGGCAGCGGCGTTCCTGCGGTGAGCGACGTGGTGGGCAGGGCCGGGTTCGTCGCGGTCGACCTGGGCGCGACCAGCGGCCGCGTGATGCTCGGGGTGGTGCACGGTGAACCGAGGGTCGAGCTCGTCGAGTGCGGCCGATTCCCGAACGGGCCCCGGACGGACGAGCACGGCGCCCTGCGGTGGGACGTGGGCGCGCTCTGGAGCGGGATCCTCGACGGGCTGCGGGCCGCGGGCGACCTCGCGCGGGAGCGCGGCGTCGTGATCCGGGGGATCGGCGTGGACGCGTGGGCCGTGGACCACGCGTTCCTCGACGACGCCGGTGACCTGGTGGCGGACCCGTTCTGCTACCGCGACGCCCGCACGGACCACGTGGCCGACGACGTGTACCGGCACGTCCCGTTCGGCGACCACTACGCGATCAACGGGCTGCAGCACCTGCAGTTCACCACGGAGTTCCAGCTCGTCGCGGGGGTCTCGACCGGCGTCGGCGGCGAGGAGTGGGCGCGGGCCCGGCACCTGCTGCTGGTGCCCGACCTGATTACCTACCGCCTCACCGGCCGCCGGGTCGCCGAGGTGACCAACGCGTCGACCACGGGGCTGCTCGACGCCCGCACGCGCACCTGGTCGGGCGACCTCCTGGACCGGCTCGGGGCGGAGTATCCCGGGCTCGCGGGCCTGCGGGACCGGCTGCCGCAGCTCGTCGAGCCCGGCACCGTCGTCGGGCCGCTCCTGGCCGAGGTGCGCGCGGCGACCGGGCTCGGCGAGGTGCCGGTGCTCGCCGTCGCCTCGCACGACACGGCGTCCGCCGTGGCGGCGACGCCGCTCGGGGAGGCCGGCGCGTACGTCTCGTCGGGCACCTGGTCGCTCGTGGGGCTGGAGCTGCCAGCGCCCGTGCTCACCGAGGCGAGCCGCGCGGCGAACTTCACCAACGAGCTCGGCCTCGACGGCACCGTGCGCTACCTGCGCAACGTCATGGGCCTGTGGGTGCTGGACGAGTGCGTCCGGGCCTGGGCGCAGGACGACGGCGCGCCCGTGGACCTGGCCGGCCTGCTCGCGGCGGCCGCCGCCGAACCGGGCGGCCGCTGCCTCGTCGACGTGGACGGCGACGAGTTCCTGGCCCCGGGCGACATGCCGCGCCGGGTGTCGGACGCCGTCGCGCGCCGCGGCGTCGACCTCCCGGCCACGCGGCCCGCCCTGGTCCGCGTGGTCCTCGACAGCCTCGCTGCCTCGTCGGCGCGGGCGGTCGCCAACGCGTCGGCGCTGGCCGGCGTGGCCGTGGACACCGTGCACGTGGTGGGCGGCGGCTCGCGGAACGAGCTGCTGTGCCGGCTCACCGCCGAGGCGACCGGACTGCCCGTCGTCGCCGGACCGGTCGAGGCCACGGCGCTCGGCAACGTGCTGGTGCAGGCGCGCGCCGTCGGGGTGCTGTCGGGCGACCTGACGGCGCTGCGCGACGTCGTGCGCGCGAGCGGCACGCTGCGCCGGTACGAACCCGGGCCCGGGAGAACAGTTCCGCACCCGGGTGGGTAACGGAGACGGAGCAGTGCTACGTCTCCGTTACCCACTTGCCGGGGTGACGTTCGCCCCCGGACGCCGCTCGGGATTCGGGATTCCGCCGGACGTCGTCCGCGGTCAGCCCGCGCTCGACGCGCGGACGATCAGGCGGGGGCTCAGCTCGATCCGGTGCACCGGGCGGTCGGGATCCCCGAGCCGGCGCGTCAGCAGCTCCACCGCTCGCGCGCCGATCGCGGCCTTGGGCGGGCTCACCGCGGTGAGCGGCGGGTCGGCGAGGGCGGCCACCTCGTCGTCGTAGGCGACCACCGCGAGGTCCGCGGGCACCCGCACGCCGCGCTCCCGCGCCTGCTCCACCAGCGAGATCGCCTCCCGGTCGGAGTGCACCAGCACCGCCGTCACGCCCGTCTCCGCGCACCGGTCCAGCACCGACGCGGCGTCGGCGGCCCACGTGGCGTCGCCCAGCGGCGCCGTCTCCAGGTCGAGCACCACGTCGAACTCCAGGTCCTGCGCCGCCGCGAGGAACCCGCGGCGGACGGCCCCCGAGTGCGGGCTGGTCCGCGAGGTCACCAGGCCCACCTGCCGGTGCCCGCGCTCCGCGAGGTGGCGCGCCGCCGTGCCCGCGCCGAGCGCGTGGTCGGTCGCCACCGACTCCAGCGGCTCGCGGTACGGGCCGCCCACCAGGCGCCGCTCCATGAGCACCACCGGCAGGTCGAGGCCGGCGAGCCAGTCGCCCAGCTCGGTGGCGTCGGGCCCGGAGGCGGGCGGCACGACGAGCAGGCCGTCGACGCCGGGGCCGCCGTCGTCCCCCACGAGCGCCGTGAGCTGGTGCCGGATCTGGTCCACGTCGTAGGACCCGCCCCGCAGGATCAGCCGTGCCGAGCCGTCCGCGGCGCCGCGCGCGCCGCGGATCACCTCGGGCCAGTAGTAGTCGAGCGACGGCACGACGACGCCGATGGTCGGCTGCCCGGCGTCGGCGGCGTCCTCGACGTCCTGGCGCCCGGCCGGGCGCGCCGGGATCCGGGCGCCGCCGTGCACCTTCTCCAGCGCGCCGTCCATCACCAGCACGGCGAGATCGCGCCGCACCGTCACGGGCGTCACGCCGAGCACGCGCGACAGGTCGCTCACGCGTGCCGACCCCGTCTCCCGCACCCGCGCGATCAGGCGCGCCCGACGCTCGCTCGGGAGCGGCGCTTCCTGCGTCATGCAACCTCCTGCGATCCCGACCCGGTGGGTCTCATGGTGACCCGGAACGCGCCCGACGGCGCCTCTGCGCGCGCCGTGAGTCGCAACCGGGTCAGGTGTTCACCCCATACGGCGGACAGCTCGGGGTCGTCCAGCGCACGCACGTCGAGCTCGGCGTCGACGTCCGCGTCGTCCCAGGTGAGGGCGAGCGTACGGCCGGGCGGCCCGTCCGGGGTACCGCCCGGCGCGAACCGGGCGACCGCTCGGCCGGGCGTGAGCGTGACGTCGCCCGCGAGCAGCCAGTGCCACGCCGTCGGACCGGCGGGTGTCGTCGGACCGTCCGGTGTGCCGGGCTCCGACGGCGAGAACCGCCAGGAGTCCTCGACGCTCACGGTCTCGGCGTCCGGGTCGAGCCGTACGTCCCGCCGCCACCGCTCGAGCCCGGGCACGGGATACGCCCCGGCCAGCTCGACCCGCGCGTGCCAGGCGGTCGCCGGCTCGTGGTCGGCGCCGCCGTCCGACACCTCGAAGGCACTTGCCGCGAACTGCCGGCCCGGGGCCTGCTCCACCCCGCGCACCCGCGGGAGGTTGTGCCAGTCGCCCCGGACCACCCACAGGTCGTACCGGTCGGGCCCGAAGGTGCCCGCGCGGTAGGTGGGCTTGCCCGCGTCCACGACGACCGGCACACCGTCGAGCGCCACGATCACCGAGCCGACGTCCACGTGGTTGTGGTTCTCGTCGTTGTGGCCGCCCTTGACCGACACGGCGACGCCGCGCGCCGTCCCGGGCGCCGAGCGTGCCACCGCGACGCCCGTCGCCGGGAACACGGACCGCCCCACCAGCGGCGGCTCGGCGGCGGGCGCGTCCGCCCAGGAGCCGGTCAGCAGGCCCACGGCGCGTGGCAGGGAGGCGCGCTCGTCGAACAGTCCGCCGGGCCGCCCGCGGTAGGACGCCGCGTGCCGCGCCGCCGCGTCGTCGCCCACCCGCTGTGCCCAGGCGTGCACGACGTTCCACGGCCAGGTCGCGAGGGGCCGCGCGGCGCCGTCGGCCACGTTGACGTACCAGTCGCCGCCCAGGTGCATCGCGTGCGGGAACGCCACGGTCGCGCGGATCGTGTCCAGCGCCGCGGGGGCCGGCTCGATCCCCGCGTGCGCGAGCAGGTCCTGCGCCTCCAGGGCCCGCGCGGCGCCCTGCCACCAGTAGTGGTAGCCCTCGTCGACGCCGCCGTCGGCGGGCAGGGACGCCCAGTACGCGGCGATGCCCTCGGCGACGAGCGCCGAGGTGGCCCGGCGCCGGTCCGGGTCCTCCTCCAGCGCGAGGTTGGCGGCGAGCACGTTGCCCTGGATCCAGGGGCTCCAGTTCATGATCGGGTGGTCGACGCCGAGCCACCACCAGTCGCGCCGCTCGGTGAACGGCCGCAGCACGCGGGCCTGCGCCTCCTGCCGGACGCGCCAGCGCACGCCGGGCGCGCGCTCGTCGAGGGCCGGGCCGAGCAGGTGGTCCACCCACGCGAGCTGCGCGGCCACCTCACCGGCGCCCAGGTCCAGGTACGGCTCGGTGACGGTGGGCGTGATCCGGCCGAACCGGTCGAACGTGTCGTCGTGTGCGGCCCAGCACCACGAGGACTGCTCGCACAGCAGCAGCACGCCGTCGACCACCTCGTCGACGCGCTCGTCGCTCGGGTCGACGAGAGCCGCGAGCGTGGCGCGGGTCAGCCGTGCCTGCCGGGCCGCGACCTGCGCCTCGTAGGCCGTGCGGACGCCGTCGCGGAAGAACCGCGCGTACTGCGAGGCCAGAGGCTGCGGCCAGGGGGTACCGCGCTCGGCGTCGGCGGCGGCGAGCGTGGGGGCGAGGGCGCCCGCCACACGCGGGCCGGCCCAGAGGCTCCGCGCCGTGACGTCGGGCGCAGGCAGCGACGGTGCTGTCATGTGCGTATCTCCAATGATCGAAAATGATCGTAGTAGAACTCTTTGCCGAACGCCAGGGGCTTGCCAACGGCCAGGCGGGTGGGCTTCAATGGGCCATCGTTCGATCGTAGGTGATCGGAATTGTTCGTCTGAACGGTCAGGCGGACGCGGACTCGATGGAGAGGAGCGCGGTGGTGCGGCGACCTGAGGCCCTGCTCGTCATGGACGACCGGGCACTGCGGATGCAGTTCGGCCCGGACGAGGACTCCCGGCTGCGCGCGATCGCGAGGCTCGGCGAGCCCGCCCGTGTGATCGCGTACGACACCCCGGAGGCCAAGGCCCGCCTGGCCGACGTCGAGGTGCTCCTCACCTCCTGGGGCGCCCCGCGGATCACCGCCGACGTGCTCGACCTCGCCCCGAACCTGCGCGCCGTGCTGCACTGCGCAGGCTCGGTCCGGTCGCTCGTGTCCGACGCCGTCTGGGACCGCGGGCTGCTCGTGACCAACGCCGTGGCCGAGAACGCGCTGCCGGTCGCCGAGTTCACGGTGGCCGCGATCCTGATGGCCGGCAAGAAGGCGCCGTTCCTCGCGAACATCGCGCGCAAGCGCCGCGAGGACTGGTCCTACCTCGGCGAGCACGGCGAGCTGTCCAACCGCGGCCGGGTCGTCGGCATCGTCGGCTTCTCCCGGACCGGCCGCCAGGTGGTGGCGCGGCTGACCGTCCCGGGCTCCGGCCCCGAGACCCGCGAGATCCTCGTGGCGGACCCGCTCGCGGACCCGGCCGCCGTGGCCGCCGCCGGCGCGCGGCTGGTGCCGCTCGACGAGCTGCTGGCGGCCTCCGACATCGTCTCGCTGCACGCCCCCGACCTGCCCTCGACGCGCCACCTGATCGGCGCGCGCGAGCTCGCCCTGCTGCCCGACGGCGCCACGCTGATCAACACCGCCCGCGGCGCCGTCGTCGACACCGCGGCGCTGGAGCGCGCGTGCGAGACCGGACGCATCTACGCGATGCTCGACGTCACCGAGCCCGAGCCGCTGCCGGCGTCGTCGGTGCTGTACGACCTGCCGAACGTCATGATCACGCCGCACATCGCGGGGTCGCTCGGCACGGAGGCGCGCCGCATGACCGCGGCCGCGCTCGACGAGCTGGAGCGGTACGCGCGGGGCGAGGCGTCCCGCAGTGCCGTGACGCGCGAGGACATGGAGTTCGTCGCATGACCCACCACATCTCCGTCCCGGCCGGCGCGGGCGCGTCCGGCCCCGAGGCCCGCGCCTGGCTCGCGGCGTACGCCGACCGGCTGCTGGCCGCCGTCGAGCCGTACGCCTCGCCGAGCGGGTCGCTCATCACGCTGCCCGGCACGCCGGGCGGGTACGGCACCGCCGTCGACGGGCTGGAGGGCTTCGCCCGCACGTTCCTGCTCGCGGGCTTCCGGCTCGCGGGGGAGGACGGCGCGGACCCGACCGGCCTCGCCGAGCGGTACGCGGCCGGCCTGGCGGCGGGCACCGACCCCGCGCACCCCGAGCGCTGGACCCGGCCCGACGAGCACGGCCAGGCCAAGGTCGAGGCCGCCTCGCTCGCCCTGATCCTCGACCTGACCCGGCCCTGGATCTGGGACCGCCTGGCGCCGTCCGCGCAGGAGCACGTGGTCGGCTACCTCGGGGCCGTGGTGGGCGACGACGGCTACCCGGACAACAACTGGGTCTGGTTCCGGATCGTCGTGGAGACGTTCCTGCGCTCGGTGGGCGGCCCGTTCTCCGCGGACGACGTGGCCCGCGACCTCGCCGCGCACGACCGGTTCCGGCGTCCCGCCGGCTGGTTCGCCGACGGCCCGGAGCGCAGCTTCGACCACTACGCCGGCTGGGCCCTGCACCTGTACCCCGCGCTGTGGGCGCGGATGTCCGGTGCGGCGGAGGTCGCGCGGGCGGCGGGCGACGACCTGGCCGTGCGCTCGGCGTCCGACCGCGAGCACCTGGCCCGCTACCTCGACGACGCCCTGGCGCTCGTGGGCGCCGACGGCTCCCCGCTGCTGCAGGGCCGCAGCCTCACCTACCGCTTCGCGGCCGCCGCGCCGTTCTGGGCCGGCGCCGTGTCGGGCGTGGGCCGGCCGGGGCAGCTCCGCGAGGCGGCGACGCGCATCGTGCGGCACTTCGCCGACCGCGACGTGCCCGGCGACGACGGCTTGCTGACGCTCGGCTGGCACCACCCGTGGCGACCCCTCGCGCAGCGGTACAGCGGCACCGGCTCGCCGTACTGGGCGAGCAAGGGCCTCCTGGGCCTGGCGCTGCCCGCCTCGCACGACGTGTGGACGGCGGCCCCCGAGCCGCTCCCGGTCGACGTCGGCGACGTGCTCACCGTGGCGGCCGCGCCCGGCTGGGCGATCAGCGCCACGCGCGACGACGGCATCGTCCGGGTGATCAACCACGGCACCGACCACGCCCTGCCCGGGGCCGACGGGGGCGACTCGCCCCTGTACGCGCGCCTCGGCTACTCGACGGCGACGTCCCCGCTCCTGGACGAGGACGCCTGGTCCTCCCCGCTGGACCAGTCGGTGACTTTCCTGACCGCGACGGGAGAGGCCACCCACCGCACAGGCTTCACCCCGATCCCCGTCGAGTGCGGGGTATCTGCGCCCTCGGATCGTTCCGACAACGCAGACAGCCAGCACTCAACGGCTGCTGCGGGGCTGGGGTCCGTGGCTTCCGCGCACTGGGTCGAGGCCGATCCCGGGGCGCCCGATCACGGGTCCGGGCGGCCCGGGGTCGCCACCGTGGCCGGGCGGATCACCACCGTCTCGATCGTGCGCGGCGCCTGGGAGGTCCGGCTGGTCAAGGCCGCGGACGACGTCGACGCCCGGGCGGCGGCGCTCCGGATCGGCGGCTGGGCCGCCGGGCCCGGCCTCGACTCGACGCTCGTACCGCTGCTGGGCGACATCGCGCCGGTCAGCGGGACGGCCACGGCCGAGGACGCGACGCCGCTCGCCGGCCCGGCCACCACCCCCTGGCTGCGGTACGCCCCGGTGCCGGAGGGCTGGACCGGCGTCGCCGTCCACCTCGGCCGCACCGCCGATGCCGGCGACGCCGGCCACGCCGGCGACCAGGACGCACCGGCAACCCCGGCCGCGCCGCAGCTCGACCTCACCGCCGGACAGGCCGTCGTGACCTGGCCGGACGGGGAACGGACCACGGCAGAGCTGCCCACGGCAGACCTGCCCTGACCCCACGCACCCGGTGGTTCGTCACCGGGGCGTCGCAGTACGACTCACTCGAAGGAGAGTAGGAATGAACCGCAAGATCATGAGCGCGCTCGGCATCGCCGCCGCCGCGTCGCTGACCCTGACGGGGTGCGGCGGACAGGACGAGCCCGCGGCCGCCGACGGCCCGGTCACCATCAGCCTGGCCGGCTGGGACTTCGCGTCCACGCCGGAGTTCCAGACGCTCGCGGACGCCTATCACGAGGCGAACCCGGACGTCACCGTGGAGCTCAAGGAGTACCCGGCCGGCGACGACTACGACACGGCGCTGACGGCCGACCTGTCCGCGGGTGCCGCGCCCGACGTCTTCATCGTGAAGAACCTGAAGAACTACATCACGTTCCAGGAGGGCGGCACGCTGCTCGACATCTCCGACGTGGCGGGCGAGCTCGACCCGGCGACGGGCGGCCTGGAGCCGATGGCGGTTGACGGCAAGACCTACGCGGTGCCCTACCGCCAGGACTCGTGGCTGCTCTACTACAACAAGGAGCTCTTCGAGAAGGCCGGCGTGGACCTGCCCGACGGCTCCTGGACCTGGGACGACTATGCCGAGGCCGCCGAGAAGCTGACCCAGGGCATCGGCGAGAAGGAGGTCACGGGCACCTACCTGCACAGCTGGCAGTCCACCGTGCAGGGCTTCGCGCTCGCGCAGACCGAGGGCGCCACGCTCGACGGCGGCGACTTCTCGTACCTTGCCCCGTACTACGAGCGGCAGCTCGCGCTCCAGGACAACGGCTCGCAGCCGTCGTTCGCGACGGTCACCACGAACGAGCTGGCCTACCAGTCGCAGTTCGGCACCCAGAAGGCAGCAATGCTCCCGATGGGCTCCTGGTACATCGGCACGCTGGTCGCCGAGCAGGCCTCGGGTGCGGCGGACACCTTCGAGTGGGGCATCGCGCCGATCCCGCAGCTCGACGAGTCCACGACCGGCACGGAGAACACCCCGGCCACGTTCGGCGACCCGACCACGATGGGCATCAGCTCGAACATCGACGAGTCCAAGATCGAGACCGCGAAGGACTTCCTGCGGTTCGCCGCAGGCCCCGAGGGTGCCGCGGCGCTCGCGGAGATCGGCATCACGCCGGCCCTGATCGACGACACCGTAGCCGACGCGATTTTCGCGCTCGACGGCGTGCCGCAGGACGACCTGTCCCGCTTCGCCTACACGACGCACGACACGCTGCCGGAGAACCCGGTGGGCCAGAAGACCGCGGCCATCCAGACCATCCTCGGCGAGATGCACTCGGCGATCATGTCGGAGTCCACCCCGGTGGACGAGGCGATCACCGAGGCCGAGGAGCGCGTCGCCAACGAGGTCGGCTGATGGCGACTCCTGTCGCCGACGACCGGCGGACGCTCGGGCTCACGCAGCCCGGGCGCCCGCCCCTCCGGGCACCCCGCACGTCGCTCAAGGTCCGCAACGCGCTGATCGGCTGGACGTTCATCCTGCCGAACTTCGCCGGGTTCGCGGTGCTCACCCTCGTGCCGGTGGTCACGCTGTTCTACATCTCCCTGACGAGCTGGAACATCTTCGGCGCGGCGCAGTGGGTGGGCCTCGACAACTTCGCGCGCCTGGTGGGGGACAAGAGCTTCCACACCGCGCTGGGCAACACCTTCTACTACGCCGCGCTGCACATCCCGATCACCATCGTCGTGTCGCTGAGCCTGGCGCTGCTGCTGAACCAGAAGCTGCGTGGCGCGGCCTTCTTCCGCACGGTGGCCTTCTTCCCGTACATCACGTCGATCGTCGCGGTCGCCGTGGTGTGGAACATGCTGTTCAGCCCGGAGTACGGGCCGATCAACCAGTTCCTGAGCCTGTTCGTCGACGGCGAGATGCCCGGCTGGACCGTCTCCAAGGACTGGGCGATGCCCGCGGTGATCATCGTCGGCACCTGGAAGGACATGGGCTACTACATGCTCCTGTTCCTGGCCGGCCTGCAGACCGTGCCCGGTGAGCTGCACGAGGCGGCGCGGATCGACGGCGCCAACGCGTGGCAGCGGTTCTGGAACGTCACGCTGCCGTGCCTGCGGCCCACGATGTTCTTCGTGACGGTCATGGTCACGATCCAGAGCTTCAAGGTCTTCGACCTGATCCTCGTCATGACCGACGGCGGTCCAGGCCAGGCCACGCTGGTGCTCAGCCAGTACATCTACCAGAAGGGCTTCCAGCAGTTCGAGTTCGGCTACGCCTCGGCCGTCGCCGTCGTCCTGTTCTTCATCTGCATCCTCGTGACCGTGGTGCAGTTCCTGTACAACAAGCGGAAGGAGGCGTGATGGCCGCCCGTCCGTCCGCCCTCCGGAGGTCCGGCCGGGTGCTGCTCTACGTGGTGATGATCCTCGCCGCGGCGGGCATCATGCTCCCGTTCGCCTGGATGGTGATCTCGTCCCTGAAGCAGAACAACCAGGTGTTCACCGCGCCCGTGGAGTGGATCCCCGATCCCGTGCAGTGGCGCAACTACCTCGACATCTGGGTCAAGGCCGACATGGTCACGTGGGTGCGCAACACCCTCGTCCTGTCCGTCGCCGTGACGCTGCTCCAGGTGCTGACCGGCAGCTTCGCCGCTTACGGCTTCGCCAAGATGCGCTTCCCGGGCCGCGACGCCCTGTTCCTGCTGTACATCGGGACCATCGCCGTGCCGTGGCAGTCGTACATGATCCCGCAGTTCCAGATGCTCTCGAGCTGGGGCCTGAACAACACCCTGTGGGCGATCATGCTGCTGCAGGCGTTCGGCGCCTTCGGCGTGTTCCTCATGAAGCAGTACTACGAGTCCATCCCCGACTCGCTGTCCGAGGCGGCGCGCATCGACGGGCTCTCCGAGTACGGGATCTGGTGGCGCATCATCATGCCGCTGTCGGTCCCGGCCCTGGCGTCGCTGACGATCATCACGTTCGTCTCGACCTGGAACGACTACCTCGGGCCGCTCATCTACCTGCGCGACCGCGAGCTGTGGACCATCCAGATCGGCCTCCAGTCGTTCATCGGCGAGTACAACGCCGAGCACGCCCTGATCATGACGGGGTCCGTGCTGTCGGTGCTGCCGATCGCGCTGATCTTCCTGCTCGGGCAGCGGTACTTCGTGCAGGGCATCGCGACGACGGGTGTGAAGGGATGAGTGCCGCGGGTGCGGCCGGTGTCGCCGGTGCGGCGGGCTCCGTCGGGACGGCGGCCGCGGCCGGCGGCGCCGGCGCCCCGCGCCGTCGGCGGACCCTGCTCGGGCCCGAGACCTACGAGCTGGTGTTCGGCACCGTCTACACCGGCCTGATGACCAACCTGCTCCTCGCGGTCGCGTGCCTGCCCCTGGTGGTCCTGGTCGTGGCGACCGACCTCGCCACGACCTGGCCGCTCGCCGCCCTGGCGGCGCCGCTGCTCGGCCCGGCCCTGGTCGCGGCCTTCGCGGTGTTCGGCGCCTTCAGCGCCGACGGGTCGACGACGGTGGTCCGCACCTTCGCCCGTGCCTGGCGCCGGCACCTGCGCCGCGGTCTGGCGATCGGGGCGCTCGCGACGGGCGCGCTGGTGGTGGCCGCCGTCGACGTGGCCTTCTTCTGGGGCCGGACGGCGGGGGCCGCCGCCATCCCCGTGCTGGTCACGCTGGCCGTCGTGGCGGTGCTGACCGCGCTCCTCGCGCTCGCCGCCGTGCCCGAGATGCCGGGTGCCCGCCTGCGGGACCTGCTGCTCGCGGCCCTCGTGCTCGGCGTGCGGCGCTGGTACCTGTCCGCCGGTGCCCTGGTCGTGCTCGGCCTGCTGGCGGGCGTCGTCGCGACCCGCCCGGCCGTGGGCCTCGGCTTCGCGGCCGCCCCGCTCCTCTTCGCGGTGTGGGGCGTCTGCCGGTTCGTCCTGCGTGCCGCGCCGCCGGCGCCGACGCCGCCCCGCTGACCCGTCCCCGCTGACCCGCCCCGCCCACGGCCTGCGTGTCGTGAACCGATTGCTGTCGCCGTGCGGATACCAGGGTGACAGTGGTTCCGACGGGCAGGGAGGCACGATGCAGACGAACGAGATCGCGACGTCGAGCGGGGCGGTGCCATGACGGCGGCCGCCGAGCTGGTGGGCGCCGACGTCGACCCCGAGGCGGGTCGCTCCGACGCCCAGATCATCGCGTCGTCCCTGCACGAGCCGGAGGACTTCGCGGCTGTCTACGGGCGGCACGCGCGGACGGTCCACCGGTACGCGTACCGCCGGGTCGGTCCGGAGCACGCCGAGGACGTGGTGGCGGAGACGTTCGTCGCGGCATTCCGCCGTCGTGCCACCTACGACCTGGCCCGGCCCGACGCCCGGGCCTGGCTGCTCGGGATCGCGACCCGGGAGATCTCGCAGCTCCGCCGGGCGGAGGCGACCCGGTACCGCGCCATGGCGCGCGTGGGGACGGCGCGCCCCGAGGACAACCTCGCGGACCGGGCCACGACGGACGTCGCCGCCCGGGCGGCCGGGGGCGCGCTCGGCACGGCGCTCGCCGGCCTCCGCCCCGGTGACCGGGACGTGCTGCTGCTCTGGGCCTGGGGCGACCTCAGCTACGAGGAGATCGCGACCACCCTGGAGATCAAGAAGGGCACGGTGCGGTCCCGGCTGCACCGGGCACGGAGGCTGGTCCGCGCGGCGCTGCCGGGTGGGCTCTGGGACGTGGAGGAGGACGGACGATGACGACGAGCACCAGAACGGCCGGGCAGGAGCCCGGCGCGGCCGACGTGGAGGCGCTGCACGCGCTGGGCGTGCTGCTGGACCCGTCCGACGCGGGAACGGACGCCGCGTTCCGTTCGGCCGGGGCACGCCTCGCCGCGGAGATCGGGTCGGCAGCCGGGGCGACCCGTGAGGCGCTTGACGGGCGGCTCCGGCATGCGCCGGGGACCGGTCGGCTCCGCGCGATGGAGGCTCCCGGCGACCACGTCCGGCCCGGCCGCCGGCGTCGGCCGGGCAGCGGGCGGCAAGGCGGAGGGGCGCGCAGGCCGGCGGTCCGCGCCGCCGTCGGCCTGGGTGTCGCGGCCACGGTCGCGGGCGGCCTGCTCCTCGCACCCACGGTGACCCTCACCATGCCGTGGGAGGACGACGGCGGCGCGGTCGCGGTGCCGCCCGCGTCCGCCTCGGCGGCGGAGATCCTGCAGGCCGCCGCGACCCGGACCGTCGTCGCCGCAGACGACGCGTGGGACCACGTCCGGCCGGACCAGTTCGTGTACGAGCACACGACGGGAACCACCCGTTACGAGATCGTCAGCGAGAATCCCAAGATCAGCCTGGAGACGGAGGAGTCCGAGCTCTGGACCTCGGTGGACGGAACTCAGGACGGCCTGTCGGCGGGGAGGTTCGCCGACGAACCCTATGAGGAGTACCAGCTCTTCACCTGTGCGGGGGACGGGCTGGAACGGGCACGTGCGGCCGGCGGTGACTGCAGCTCGGAGCCCGGGCTCGACCTGGACGCACCAACCGACGCCGACGCGATGTACGACTACCTGCGAGACCAGCCGCCGGTTGAGGGCGAAGGATCGGCAGCGTCGATGTTCATCCGTGCCAACGACCTGCTGGGCTCCCTGACGCCGGGGTCGCAGGCTGCGGTCTTCGAGGCGCTCAGCCGGGTGGAGGGGCTGATCGTGACTCCCGGCGTCACCGACGCCATCGGGCGGCCCGGCATCGCCGTCGGCGTCGAGCTGGAGTACTACCGACAGGACCTGATCTTCGATCCGGAGACCAAGGACCTGCTCGGTGTCGCGAACTCCTACCCCGACGGTATGGCGGACGCGTACGCGATCGTCGAACGCACCATCGTGGACGAGGTCGGCGCCACCCCCTGACGCCGCCCGGCCGCCCAGCTGTTGACCACAGCAGCTGCTGCCAGACCGAGGGTTCGGTCAGCAGCAGCTGCTGTGCTGAACGGCCGGGGGCGTCAGAGGTGCGGGGCCACGTGCTGCTCGTAGCGAGCGAGAACCGTCTCCGCCGTCCTCGACGTCGGCCCGGCCCAGATCTCCTCGTTGAAGATCTCCGTCTCGATGTCGCCCACGTAGCCGGCGTCGCGCACCCAGCCCGTGATCGTGGCGAAGTCGATGTACCCGTCGCCCACGTGCCCGCGCGAGTTCAGCGGCTCGGCCGCGAGCGGCAGCGCCCAGTCGCACACCTGGTACGACGCGATGCGGTCCTCCCGTCCCGCCCGTGCGATCGACCGCTGCAGGGCCGGGTCCCACCACACGTGATAGGTGTCCACCACCACGCCCACCTCCGACGCCGCGAACGGCGCCGCCAGGTCCAGCGCCTGCGCGAGCGTGGAGATCACGGCCCGGTCGGCGGCGAAGATCGGGTGCAGCGGCTCCAGCACGATCCGCACGCCGTGCTCGGCGGCGAACGGCACCAGGTCGGCGATCCGGTCGGCCACCCGGCCGCGCGTGGCCACGAGGTCGCGGTCCACGTCCGGCGTCGGGGCGCCGCCCGGCGTCGACCCCACCAGGCCCCCGACGACGAAGACCAGCTCGGACGTACCGATCGTCGCGGCCTCCTCGATCGCCCGCTTGTTGTCGTCGAGGGCGGCGCGGATCCCGGCGTCGTCCGCCGCGGTGAGGAACCCGCCGCGGCACAGGGACGACGCGCGCAGCCCGGCGTCGGCGATGATGCGCGCCGCCTGCGGCGCGCCCACGGCCTGGACGACGTCGCGCCACGGCCCGACGGCGCCGAAGCCCGCCGTCGCCGCCGCCTCGCACGCCTCGGCCAGGCTCGCGTGCTTCACCGTGGCGGTGTTCAGGGAGGCCCTGCTCATGCGGTCACCCCGTTCGTCGTGAGGAAGGTGCGCAGGCGTGCGGCGGCCAGCGCCGGGTCGAGCAGCATGCCGCAGCCGTCGGCGAGGCGGGCCAGCTCGACCAGGTGCGCGAGGGACCGGCCGGAGTGCAGGCCGCCCACCAGGGAGAACCCGGGCTGGAAGCCGTTCAGCCAGGACAGGAACGCGATCCCGGTCTTGTAGTAGTACGTGGGCGCGGCGAAGATGTGCCGTCCCAGCGCCTCGGTCGAGGCCAGGATCTCGTGCCCGCGCGCGGCGTCGCCGGCGTCGAACGCCTGCAGCGCCGTGGAGGCCGCCGGGTAGATCGCCGCGAAGATGCCGAGCAGCGCGTCCGAGTGCCCCTGCTCGTCGCCCGCGATGAGCTCCGGGTAGTTGAAGTCGTCACCGGTGTACAGCCGGGGCCGCACCCCGTCGTCCGACGCCGGGAGGGCCGCCAGGGACCGGCGCAGCCCCACCTCGTGCGCGGCGTCGAGCAGCGACACCTTGACCCCGTCGATCCGGGGCTGATGGGCGCGGATCAGGTCGAGGAACGTCTTCGTGGCGTCGTCCACCGAGTCCGAGCCCCAGTAGCCGGCCAGCGCCGGGTCGAACATGGTGCCCAGCCAGTGCAGCACCACGGGCTCGTCAGCCTCGGCCAGCACGTCGTCGTAGACGCGGGCGTAGTCCTCGGGCCCGCGGGCGACCTGGGCCAGCGCGCGGGAGGCCATGACGATGACCTGCGCCCCGGCGTCCTGCACCACGCCCACCTGCTCGCGGTAGGCCTCGGTGACGACGGCCAGGCCGGCGTCGCCCGGTTCGAGCGCGGCGACGACCTCGGGGGAGAGCTGGTCCGTGCCCGCACCGCACGCGACGCGCGCGCCCACGGAGGCGGCCTCGGCGGCCGAGCGGCGGATGAGCTCCTGGGTCGTCGCCCAGTCGAGGCCCATGCCGCGCTGGGCGGTGTCCATCGCGTCGGCGACGCCGAGCCCGTGCTCCCAGATGCGGTGCCGGTAGGCGAGCGTCGCGTCCCAGTCGACGACGGCGGGGGCGCCCGGCACGTTCTCCGCCCCGACCTGCGGTACCACGTGGGCGGCCGCGAAGGCGATACGCGACGTGATCGGGCCCGACGGCGTGGTCCAGGGACCCGGGGCGTTCAGCTCGACGGCCTCGGAGCCGCTGACGCGACCCTCGGCGTCGAACAGGGGGAGGACGACGGCGACCCCGCTCGACGTCTCGCTCACAGGGTGATCTCCGGGATGTCGATGCGGCGGCCCTCGGCCGACGACCGAAGACCCAGCTCGGCGAGCTGCACCCCGCGCGCGGCCGAGAGCAGGTCGTAGCGGTGTGGGCGCCCGGCCGCGACGTCGCGCAGGAACTCTTCCCACTGCAGCTTGAAGCCGTTGTCGAGGTCGGCGTTCGCGGGGACGTCGAGCCACTGGTCGCGGAACGGCTCGGTGACCGGCAGGTCCGGGTTCCACACGGGCTTGGGGGTGTGCGCGCGGTGCTGGGCGCGGCACTCGCGCAGGCCGGCCACCGCGGATCCGTGCGTGCCGTCCACCTGGAACTCGACCAGCTCGTCGCGGAACACCCGCACGGCCCAGGACGAGTTGATCTGGGCCACGACGTCGTCCCCGCCCGGGGTGGTGACGTCGAAGATGCCGTACGCGGCGTCGTCGGCGGTCGCGGCGTACTCGCGGCCCTGCTCGTCCCAGCGGGTCGGGATGTGCGTGGCGGTCTTCGCGGTCACCGTCTTGACCTGCCCGAGGATGCCCTCCAGCACGTAGTTCCAGTGGCAGAACATGTCGGTGGTGATGCCGCCGCCGTCCTCGGTGCGATAGTTCCACGACGGGCGCTGGGCGGGCTGCGAGTCGCCCTCGAACACCCAGTAGCCGAACTCGCCGCGCAGCGACAGGATGCGGCCGAAGAAGCCCTCGTCCACCAGGCGGCGCAGCTTCACGAGGCCCGGCAGATACAGCTTGTCGTGCACCACGCCGACGGTCACGCCCGTGGTGGCCTGCAGCCGCGCGAGCTCGATGGCCTCGGCGAGCGTCTCCGCCGTCGGCTTCTCGGTGAAGACGTGCTTGCCCTGCTGCATCGCCTTGGACAGCGTCGCGGGGCGCAGGTTGGTCATGGCGGCGTCGAACACGATGTCGGCGTCCTTGATGGCGGCGTCGACGTCGGTGGTCCAGTGCTCGACGTCGTGCAGGGCCGCGAGCTCCTTGAGCTTGTCCGCGTTGCGGCCCACCAGCACGGGCTCGACCTGGACGCGCGAGCCGTCGGGGAGCGTGACGCCGCCCTGGTCACGGATCGGCAGGATCGAGCGCACGAGGTGCTGGCGGTAACCCATGCGGCCGGTGACGCCGTTCATGGCGATGCGAAGTGTGGTCACGGGCGAGACTCCATCGTCGTGGGAATGCGCTTTCCAGCCGAGAATAGCGCACGTTTCCGGGGGAGTACATGGGCCGTCCGTGGTGGGCCGTCAGGGGAGGTCGGCGGTCGGCGTCCAGTTCGGCGGTCGGCGTCCAGCTCGGCGGTCGGCGTCCAGTTCGGCAGTTGGCCTCCAGTTCGGCAGTTGGCGTGGGGGGGGGGCCGGGCCCGGGGCCGGCCCCCGCCCCAGCGGCGGCCGCACCCGGCGCCGGGGGCGGCGCGGGGCCCCCGCCGCCGGGCGGGGGGCGCGGGGGCACCG
>NZ_JBIRXX010000001.1:837311-1256234 GCF_044389365.1 Promicromonospora sp. NPDC019610
ACCGGCGGGGGCGCGCCCCCCCGCGGGGGGGGGGGGGGGGGGGGGGGGGGCCGGGGCGCGGGGGGGGGGGGGGGGGGGGCGCCCCCCCCCCCGCCCCCCCCCCCCCCCGCCAACTGCCGCCCTCACGCTCAGCGGGTAGGGGAGTGCCGAACTCGCGCCGGTGCGTTGTCGGCGGAGTACCGAACTCAGGCCCGGGGCGCCGGTGCCCCGACGGAGCGGCGCGGCGTCGAGTCGCGCAGCACCACCTCGCCGTGCACCGCGGTACGCGTCTGCTCCCCGCGGCCCAGCGCCAGCTCGGTCGCCAGCTCGCCGACCTCGGCCAGCGGGATCCGCACCGTCGTCAGCCCCGGGGACACGTCGCGGAGGGTGTGGATGTCGTCGAACCCGGCCACGGCGACGTCGTCGGGCACGCTCAGGCCCGCGTCGCGGACGGCGGCCATCGCGCCCACCGCCATGACGTCGTTAACGGCGAAGACCAGCTCGGGCAGCCCGTCGACGCCGCCGGACGACGCCGCTCCGGGTGTGGCTGCTTCGGAGGTCGCTGCTCCGGGGGCCGCCGCTCCGGACGACGCCGCTCCCGCTCCGGGTGTTGCTGCTTCGGAGGCCGCTGCTCCGGAGGTCGCTGCTTCGGAGGTCGCTGCTTCGGAGGTCGCTGCTCCGGACGTCGCTGCTTCGGAGGTCGCTGCTCCGGACGTCGCTGCCCCGGAGGTCGTCGACCCGGACGTGTCGGACGGCGCTGCCGCTCCGCCGACGGTCCCGCCGGCGCGCTCGATCAGGTCGCGCATCGCGGAGTACCCGCCGTCGCGCGTGAACGGGCAGGTCAGCACGTCGTCGGGCGCCACGGGGCTGCCCAGCTCGGCCAGTGCCCCGGTGAAGCCGCTCGTCCGGTCGGCCGCCGTGCGGTGGCCCACGGGGCCGGCCAGCACGGCGAACCGGCGGTAGCCGTGGCCGTGCAGGGCACGGGCGAGGTCGGCCGCGCCGTCCGCGTTCGCGATCTCGACCACGGGCAGCCCGCCGATCGGCTGGCCGACCAGCGCCACCCCGCCCCCGGCCTCCTGGAACGCGGTCAGGGCGGCCTCCAGCGCACCACCCTCCGCCGTCGTCCCCTCCGCCGGCTCCAGCCGGCCGCCCGCCAGGATGATCGCGCGCGACCGCTGGCGCCGCGCCAGCTCGACGAAGGCGAGCTCGCGCTCGGAGCTGTGCTCCGTGGACGCGAGCGTGACGATGAGGCCGGCCTGCTCCGCCGCGCGCGCCACGCCGGCGGCGATCGTCGAGAAGTACGGGTCGGCGATGTCGTGCACCACGAGCCCGAGCGCCGTGGTGCGGCCGCGGGCCATGGCCTGTGCGCTGGGGTCGGGCGAGTAGGCGAGGCGGCGTGCGGCCTCCAGGACGCGCTCGCGCAGGTCCTCGCGGACGCTGCGCGTGGCACTCCCGTTGATCGCGCGCGACGCCGTGGCGAGCGAGACGCCGGCCTCGCGGGCGACCTGGCTCAGGGTGACGGGGGCGTCGGACATGAGGTCATCCTGCCGTGTCCGGCCCTCTCATGGTCGCCGAGCGCCCGGCGCGGCCGCGGCACGGCCTGTGGCGAGGGCCGCGGCGAGGGCCCGGGTGGTCGGTAGAACGTCAGATGACCGGCATGACGTCAGATGATCGGCACCCCGAGCTGCCGACCACCTGACATTCCACCGACCACCTGACGTTCTACCGACCACCCCACGCCCGACACCCCGACGCCCGACGCCCGACGCCCGACACCCCGACGCCCGACGCCCCGACCACCCAGCCCCCGGCCCGCAGCACCTCATCCGGGACCCCCGCCGCGCGGGACCTCCGGTCCGCGCCTAGCGTGGGGACGGACGACGGAGGACCGCCATGACCCCACATCAGGACGTCCCGTTCGACCCGGCGCTCGCGGACCTGTACCAGGACCTGCACCGACATCCCGAGCTCGGCTTCCAGGAGCAGCGCACCGCGCGGATCGTCGCCGACCGGCTCACGGCGTCCGGGTTCGAGGTGGCGACGGGCGTCGGAAAGACGGGTGTGGTCGGCGTCCTGCGGAACGGGTCCGGCCCGACGGCGCTGCTCCGCGCCGACATGGACGCCCTGCCGGTCCGGGAGGAGACCGGCCTGGACTACGCCAGCACCGCGACGGCGACGGACGCGGCCGGGAAGACGGTCCCGGTCGACCACGCCTGTGGGCACGACCTGCACACCACGTGCCAGCTGGGCGCGGCCGACGTCCTGGCGCGCGCCCGCGAGAGCTGGGCCGGCACCCTGCTCGTGGTGTTCCAGCCCGCCGAGGAGCTGGGCCAGGGCGCCCAGGCTCTGGTCGACGACGGCCTCTACGACCGCTTCCCGACCCCCGACGTGGTGCTCGGCCAGCACGTGGCGCCGCTGCCGGCGGGCAAGATCGCGGGGCATCCCGGCGCGTCGTACGCGGGCTCCGACTCGCTCCGGGTCCGGCTCGCCGGTCGCGGGGCGCACGGCTCGATGCCCCAGGCGTCGGTCGACCCGATCGTGATGGCGGCCGAGACCGTGCTGCGCCTGCAGACGGTCGTGTCCCGCGAGATCCCGAGCACCGCGACCGCCGTCCTCACCGTGGGCTCGATCCACGCCGGCGACGCCGCCAACGTCATCCCCGGCGAGGCCGAGCTGCAGCTCAACATCCGCAGCTACGACGAGGCGGTGCGGCAGCGGATCCTCGACGCCGTCGAGCGCATCGTGCGCGGCGAGGCGATCACCGCCGGTGCGACCGAGGAGCCCACGATCACCGCGATCGAGCGGTTCCCCGTCGTCGTCAACGACGACGCCGCGCTCGCCCGGACGTTCGCCGCCTTCGGCTCGTGGCTCGGCCCCGAGAACCTGCTCGATCCCGGCGCGGGGGCGGGGAGCGAGGACGTGGGCATCCTGGCGACGAGCGCGGGCGCGCCCCTGTCGTACTGGCTGCTCGGCGGCACCGACCCGGCCCTGTTCACGACGGGCGACATGAGCGACCCCGCGCTCCTGACCGTGCCCTCCAACCACTCCCCGCACTACGCCCCGGTCCCGGACCCGACCCTGCGTCTGGGCGTCACGGCCCTGGTCACGGCGGCCCGCACGTGGCTGCCGACGGCGGCGTGAGGACGGGTGATCGGCAGAATGTCAGGTGATCGGCACCCCGGGGTACCGATCACCTGACGTCCTACCGATCACCCGGGCGGTGCCCGGGACCGGCTACACCCGCGCCATGCGTAAGCCCGCGTCGCGGTGGGTGCGCTCGATGATGCTCGAGTACCCGGCGATCATCCGGACGTGGCTGAACCGGGGCCGGACGGCGGTGCGCGCCGACTCCAGCTCCTCGCGCCGGGCGGCCGCCTCGATCCAGGTCGCGGCGATCTCGTCGGGTTCGAACGACGTCACGAACCCGATCCGCTCGACGATCGACGGTGCGTCGCCCACCGGCGTCGTGACCGGCACGGCGCCGCACATCGAGCCCTCGATGAGGCACAGCGGCGCGGCCTCGCCGAACGTCGAGGTGAGCGCGACGACGTCGGCCGTCGCGTAGACCAGCTCCATGTCGTGCCGCACGCCCAGCAGGTCCAGGCGCGCCAGCAGGTCGGGGCGGTCGCCGAAGATCCGCTCCAGGTCGGCCTGGAGCTCGGGGTTGGCCGCGGTCATGCCGGCGCCGCACATGAGCACCCGGCCCGTGGGCTCGAGCGCCAGGAACAGCCGGGCCGACCGGAGGAACAGCTCGGGGTTCTTCATCTCGTCGTACCGCGCGGCGTAGACCACGACGGTCGCGTCGGCCGGGATCCCGGCCGCGCCCCGCAGGGCGAGCCGGCGCGCGCCCTGGACCGGGCGGAACCGGGCGAGGTTGATGCCGTTGGGCACCACACGCAGCAGCTCGGCGGGCACGCCCGCCGCCCGGTACGCGTCGCGCGTGGACTCCGCGCAGCAGACGACGGCGGCGAGCCGGCCGCGCTCCGCCGCGGTCAGCAGGTCGCCGAGGGCGTCACCCTGGTGCTCCGGGTCGGACCGGTGCAGGCAGGCGATGACGGGGCGCTGCGGGAACGCGTCCTGGTTCACGAGCCGGAGCGGCTGCTCCTTGAGGGACAGGATGACGTGCGAGCCCTCGGCCTGGTGGGCCGCGGCCCGGAGCTCGGCCTCGCTGAACACCCGCGGGTCGTGGTTCGCGTCGGTGCTGCGGCCCAGGGAGCCGATCCGGACGCCCGCGGCGCGCAGCGCGCGGTAGCGGGGGTCGTCCTCCATCCGCTGGAGGGTGGCCTCGCGCCGGACCTCGTGGTGCAGACTCAGCACGGAATGCTGCTGACGACCGCCCTGATGCAGACCGGCGACCACCGTCGAGTGCAGGACACGAGCCCCGCCGCTGAAGAAGCCCTCGTAGAGCGAGAGCACACGCAAGCCGTTGCGCTGGATCACAGACACCACCTCCTGCGCCCAGAGTGAGCCCTACGGATGTGCATTACATGGCAGTTCGGTTACACGAGGATTACGTATCCGAGGACTTCTGCACAAGGAGGTTGCGGATGTCCCGTTCGGCCTGGGCGGGTGATGTTTCGCGGCAGCCCAGCGCCACCCACTGCTCGATCATGGCCGGCTCGGACCGCAGCAGCGAGGTGCCGCGGCGCAGCAGGGTGCCGAGCGGCTTGCGCGCCTCCGCGACGTCGCGCAGGAACCGGAACCAGAAGGTGACCAGGCGCGGCCGCGACAGGCAGATCGCGTCCGCGAGCAGCCCCTCGGCGCGGCACTCCTCGACGAGCTGCGCCGCGAAGATCCCCTCGGCGAGGATGAGCGGGGAGTCGCCGATGTCGAGGCGGCGCATGCCGGTGCGGCGCGACGTCGGGATGTCGTACACCGGGACTTCGGCGCGGCCCTCCGTGGCCAGCTCCTGCAGCGCGGCCAGGGCGCCCTTGCCGTCCCAGCTCGCCGGGCTGTCCCAGTCCACGCTGCCGTACCGCTGCGGCAGGCCGGGGTGGTCGATGTCGAGGTAGAAGTCGTCGAGCTGGACCACCGGCAGGCCGAGCCGCTGCGTGAGCGACGTCTTGCCCGAGCCCGACGGGCCGGTCAGCAGCACCACGCGCGCGCGGGGGCGCCGCGCACCCGGAGGCAGGTCGAAGAGGGCGGGCTCGATCACGGGGTCGGTCACGAGATCCCATTCTCCCGCACCGGACGCCGGGTCGCGGCGGGGCGCGAGGGTTCGGGGCGTGACGCTCCTCCCTTTCGAGGCCCGGCTTTCTTCGCTCTGGGGCAGCTGAAAGCGGAGAAGGCCGGGCCTCAAAGGGGAGGCGTTGCCGGGCCAGGACTGTTCGAGCCCGGACGACGGCGGCCCGCCCCGTCCCGGCCCGGTCAGCCCCGCTGGTACCGGCCCGGCGTCGTGCGCAGCAGCCGGCGGAAGTGCCGGGTCAGGTGCGCCTGGTCGTGGAACCCCGTGGCCACCGCGACGTCGGCCGCGGGCTCGCCGGCCAGCAGCCGCCGTCGGGCCAGGTCCAGACGACGTCCCACCAGGTACCGGTGGGGCGGCAGACCCAGCTCCCGGGTGAACGCGCGGACCAGGTGCGGCACGGTGACGTCCAGCGCGGCGGCGACCTCGGCGAGCCGGACGGGCCGGGTCGGGTCGGCGTCGAGCAGGTCGCGGGCACGCCGCGCGGTGGAGGCGGCGGGCGGCTCGCGCGGCGGCGTCGGGCGGCCGGAGAGGTGCCAGGCCAGACCCTCCGTGACCAGCGCGAGCAGGCTCTCGGCCGCGACGTCCTCGCGCACGGTCAGCGCCCGGTCGAGGCCCGCGAACCGCGTGCGGAGCCGATCGTCCAGGACCAGCGGGGCGTCGACCGCCCGGCCCACCAGGGCGCCGTCGAGCACCGTGGGCTCCAGGTAGACCACGCGCTTGCTGAAGCCCGTCGCGGTGACCGACCGCCCGTCGTGCACCACCCCGGGCGGCAGCACGGTCACCCCGGTGCGCCGGGCGGCGTGCTCGTGCCCGTCCAGGCCGTAGCCGATCAGGCCGCTGTCGACGATCAGCACGGTCCAGGTGTCGTGGGTGTGCGCGGGGTAGGCGTGCTCGTGCCAGGCGGCGTGCAGCACCTCGGCGACGCCGGGCACCTCGGGCCGCCAGGCGCGTACCACGTCCGGGGCAGTTCCGGCGGGGAGATCGGGCGGGCGCACATCAAGAACGTACAAGATTCCCGCCGCCGTCCGCCCGCACCCTGGGGACCATGACCTTCGAACAGCCCAAGATCGTGATCGTGCTGCGGGACGACCTGCTCGCCTGGCAGGAGAACAACGTCACCGCCTTCCTGTCGAGCGCGGTGACCGCCGCCTACCCCGAGCTCGTCGGCGACACCTACCGGGACGCCGACGGCCAGGAGTACCTCGCGATGCTCGGCACCCCGGTCATGGTCATGGTGGCCGACGGCGGCCGGCTCGCGACCTTCCGGGAGCGCGCCGCGACCCGCGGGCTGCGCATCGGCGTCTACACGGCCGACCTGTTCGCCACGGGCAACGACGTCGACAACCGCGCCGCCGTCGCGGCCGTGGCCACCGAGAAGCTCGACCTGGTCGGCCTCGCGGTGGCCGGCGAGCGGCGCGTCGTGGACAAGGTGGTCAAGGGCGCGCGGCTGCACCCCTGAGGGCCCGGGCCGGCGTCGGATGCCGTCAGGACACCAGGGCCACGTGCAGCGTCCGGGGCCCGTGCACGCCCTCGACGCGGTCGAGCTCGATGTCGCTCGTGGCGCTCGGCCCGCTGATCCAGGTCAGCGGCCGGCCGGGTTCGGCGTCGAGCAGGCGCACGGCCTCGGGCACGGTCTGCACCACCTGGTCGGTCCGGACCACGCACACGTGCACGTCGGGGACCAGGGAGATCGCGCGCCGGCCCTGGTCGGGGGCGCCGTCCAGCACGATGGTGCCGGTCTCGGCGACGGCGACCCGCGCGGCCGTCACCACGGCGTCGATCCCGTCCAGCTCGACGGCGGAGATCGGCATGCCCCGCGAGTCGACCCGGACGTCGACGCCGGCCGCCAGCTCGGAGAGCCACACGCGCTCCAGCCCGTCCGGCACGACGACGCTCCGCGCCGCCTCCCGGCCGGTCGGCACAATGTCAGACGATCGGTAGTCCGAGCTGCCGATGACCTGACGTTCTGCCGATCTCTCGGGATCGGGGTTCGGGGCATCCGGCGCCAGCAGCCGCGTGAGCAGCGTTGGCAGCTCCGCTGCCGTGACCCGGTGCACGTGGGCCTTGTAGTCCTCCAGCCGGTCGACCAGCAGGTCCAGCACCTCCGGCGACCCGGCGGCATGCCGGCCCGCGGAACGGTACGCCCGCGGGACCGCCGCGGGCGCCGGCGCAGGAGCACCCAGCGCCGTCCTGATCCGGGACAGGATCTCCGTCCTGGCGTCGCTCATCGGTCGCCCTCCCGCTCTGCCCACCAGTCACGGAACGTCTGCCGCGGCGGCTCCATCAGGTCCCGCGACCGGGTCCAGAGCGAGCCGGGGAACGGCAGCCGCCGGATCACGCCGTGCCGCGAGATCGCCCGCAGCGCCCGGGGCACGCGGGCGGCCCGGCGGAAGCGCGCGCCGTCGGCCATCGCGAAGGACGCCGCCTTCATGGCCGCCTTCCAGACGCGGTCCGCGGCGTCGGGCGAGGGGCCCGCGAGCTCGACCTCGCGGGCCCGGAGCTCGACCAGGATCGACGGGATGTCGATCTTGACGGGGCACACCTGGTAGCACGCGCCGCACAGCGTGGAGGCGTACGGCAGGTCCGACTTCTCGCCGGTGAGCTGCGGGGTGAGGATCGCGCCGATCGGGCCGGGGTAGACCGAGCCGTAGGCGTGCCCGCCCACCCGCTCGTACACGGGGCAGACGTTGAGGCACGCGGAGCAGCGGATGCAGTGCAGGGCCGAGCGTCCGGCCTCGTCGGCGAGCACCCGGGTGCGGCCGTTGTCGAGCAGCACCAGGTGGAACTCCTGGGGCCCGTCTCCCGGCGTCACACCGGTCCACATCGAGGTGTACGGGTTCATCCGCTCGCCCGTCGAGGAACGCGGCAGGAGCTGGAGGAAGACCTCCAGGTCGTCGAACGTGGGCACCAGCTTCTCGATGCCCATCACGGTGATCAGGGTCTCGGGGAGCGTGAGGCACATGCGGCCGTTGCCCTCGGACTCCACCACGGCGAGCGTGCCGCTGTCCGCGACGGCGAAGTTGGCCCCGCTGACCGCGACCTTCGCCGAGAGGAACTTGCGCCGCAGGTGCGCCCGGGCCGCCATCGCGAGCTCGCGCGGCACGTCCGTCAGGTCCGGCGGGGCGTCGGCCATGCGCTCCAGGAAGATGTCGCGGATCTCGGTACGGTTGCGGTGGATCGCGGGCACCAGGATGTGCGACGGCATGTCGTCGGCGAGCTGCACGATCAGCTCCGCCAGGTCGGTCTCGACCGCCGCGATGCCCTCCTCGGCCAGCGCCTCGTTCAGCCCGATCTCCTGGGTGGCCATGGACTTGACCTTGACCACCTCGTCCGTCTCCTTGGCACGCACCAGGCCGGCGACGATCCGGTTGGCCTCCGCGGCGTCCCGAGCCCAGTGCACGACGCCGCCCCGCGCGGTCACGTTGCGCTCGAGCTCCTCCAGGAGCTCGGGGAGCCGGGCCATGACGTCGGTCTTGATCGCGGAGCCGGCGTCGCGCAGGGCCTCCCAGTCCGGCACCTCCCCGACCACGCGTGCCCGCTTGGTGCGGATGGTCCGCGTCGCGTTGCCGAGGTTGCGGCGGAGCTGCTCGTTCTCCAGCGCGGCCTTCGCGGCGTCGGGGAAGGAGGCGCCCCAGTGCAGGGGGTCCTCCGGCCGGCCGACGCCGCCGAGCGTGCCGGGCGCGGCGTCCGGGCTGGGGCCGCGGCCGGCGCGCGTGGCCGGCATGCCGAGAAAGGTGCTCATCGGGCCACCTCCTGGCGGTCGCCGGGGTGCACGGGCGCCTCGCGGGTCGAGGCGAGGATCTCGGCCAGGTGCATGGGCCGCACGCCCGTGCCGCCGCGCGAGAGGCCGCCGCCGATGTGCATCAGGCACGACCAGTCGCCCGCGGTGAGCACCTCGGCACCCGTGCCCACCACGTCCGCGACCTTGTCGTCGAGCATCGCCGCCGACGTGTCCGCGTTCTTCAGCGAGAACGTCCCGCCGAACCCGCAGCAGCCCTCGGCCTGCTCCAGCGCCACGAGCTCCAGACCCTCGACGGCGCGCAGGAGGCGCTCGGGCTTGTCGCCCACGCCGAGCATCCGCAGCGAGTGGCACGTGGGGTGGTAGGTGACCCGGTGCGGGAACCAGGCGCCGACGTCGGTCACGCCGAGCACGTCGACCAGCAGCTCCGAGAGCTCGTAGGTGCGGTCGGCGACTGCCGTCGCCGTGCGCGCCTCGGAGGCCAGCCCCGCGCGCTCCAGGACCATCTTCTGCTGGTGCCGGATCGAGCCCGTGCACGAGCCGGACGGCACCACGACCGCGTCCCACTCGCCGTCCGCCACCGGGGCGAAGGTCCGCACGTGGTTGCGCACCACCGGCACGGCCTCGGCGAGGTAGCCGGTGTTCACGTGCATCTGGCCGCAGCACGCCTGCGCGGCCGGGAACACCACCTCGTGACCCAGGCGCTCCAGGAGCGTGACGACGGCCTTCGGGGCCTGCGGGAACATCGCGTCGGCGATACAGGTGGCGGCCAGGGCGATACGCATGGGCACTCTCCTTCGAGGTCTGTCCACACCATAGCCCACTGTGGACAGACCACTGAAGTAGCATGGCGGCCGTGCGAACCCACGAGCGCGTCCTGGCCCAGATCGAGGCGGGCCTCACCGTGGGCAGGTGGTCCATCGGCGAGCGCCTCCCGGCGGAGCGGGCGCTCGCGGAGGAGCTCGGCGTGTCCCGCCCGTCCGTGCGCGAGGCCATCCGGATCCTGGAGGCGATGGGCATCGTGCGCACCGCGGTCGGCTCCGGCCCCACGGCGGGCGCCACGGTGATCGACCGGCCCGCGGCCGGCCTGGGCGCGGCGGTGCGCCTGCACGTGGCCTCCGGCACCCTCCCCGTGTCCGACGTCGTCCGCACGCGCGTGCTGCTGGAGACCGGGGCTGTGCGCGACGCCGCCGAGGGGCGCTGGGACGAGGCGGACCTGGAGCCCCTGCGCGGGCACCTCGCCGCGATGGCCGAGGCCGGGCTGGGCGTGGCCGACTTCCTGGAGCGCGACCAGGACCTGCACCTCGGGATCGCGCGGCTCGGCGGCAACCAGCTCCTCGAGGCGATCCTGAGCGGCATGCGGGCCGCCGTCGCGTCCTACGTGGCGGCCGGCGCGGAGGCGGTCGAGGACTGGCCGCGCACCGCCGCGCGCCTGTGCGCGGAGCACGAGGGCATCGTCGCCGCCGTCGCGCGGCACGACGCCGCCGGGGCGGAACGCCTCATGCGCGAGCACATCGAGGGCTTCTACCGCGAGACGGGCCTCGGCGGGCGCTGACGCCTCGACGTGTCAGACGCTCAGGCCCCTCGGGGGACCTGAGCGTCTGACACGTCGGTCGCCTTGGTCGCCTGGACCACCGTGCGGCACGGGTCGTGGTCCGGGCCGGTGCCCGTGGCGGCCTGCTCCAGCAGCTCGCGGAGCACCGCGCGCTGCGCCGGCTCCAGTCCGGAGAGCAGCTCGTCCTCCGCGGCGGCCACGCGCGCGTCCATCGCGGCGAGCACCTCCAGCCCGCGCTCCGTCGCGACGATGCGGCGCGCGCGCCGGTCGGCCGGGTCGCGCTGCCGCTCGACCAGCCCGCAGCCCTCGAACGCGTCGAGCAGGTAGGTCATCACCGTCCGGTCGATGCCGAGCGACGCCGCGAGCGCGGCCTGGCTCGGCAGATCGCCGTGCACCACGGCCGTGAGGAGCTGGTAACCGCGCGTGCCCTGCGGCAGGTCGTCGGCGGCGGCGTCGACCCGGGCGCTCCACTCGCGCAGGAGCGCGGCGAGCGACCAGCCGAACAGGGAGTGCTGGCCCGGACGGGTCTGGGTGGGCGCGGTGCTCATGCCCTCATCCTAGGGGAATGTGCGGCGAACCAGAAGAGTTGTGAGTAATATCGTCTGCCAGACAGACGATCTGCCGTGAGGCGCGGCAGGCGCAGAGCGACACGAGGGACACCGCACGCATGACCGACTACGGGCACGACCTGCTCTTCGGCACCTTCATCACCCCGTCCAACGGCGACCCGCAGGTTCCCGTCCGGCTGGCCCAGCTCTCCGAGCAGCTGGGCCTGGACCTGGTCACGTTCCAGGACCACCCGTACCAGCCGTCGTTCCTGGACACCTGGACGCTCCTGTCGTGGGTGGCCGCGCAGACCGAGCGCATCCACCTCTCCGGGAACGTGCTCAACCTGGGCATGCGCCCGCCCGCCCACCTGGCGCGCGCCGCCGCGAGCCTCGACCTGCTCAGCGGCGGCCGCTTCGAGATGGGTGTGGGCACCGGCGGCTTCTGGGACGCGATGGTCGCGATGGGCGCCAGGCGTCTGACGCCCGGAGAGGGCGTCACCGCGCTCGAGGAGGGCATCGAGATCATGCGCGGCATCTGGGACGCCGGGAACCGCACGCCGCTGCGCGTGCCCGGGCAGTTCCACCACGTCGACGGCGCCAAGCGCGGCCCCGCCCCCGCGCACGACATCCCGATCTGGCTCGGTGCCTACAAGAAGCGCATGCTCCGGCTCACCGGCGCCCAGGCCGACGGCTGGCTGCCCTCGCTGCCCTACTTCAAGGACGACGACCTGGCGCGCGGCAACGCGACCATCGACGAGGCGGCCGAGGAGGCCGGGCGCTCGCCGAGCGAGATCCGTCGCCTGCTGAACCTCGGCGGGTCCATTACCGACCGGTCCACCGGCCCGCTGCAGGGCCCGGCCGACCAGTGGGTCGAGGAGCTCACCCTCATGGCGCTGGAGGACGGCGTCAGCGGGTTCATCGCCATGGGCGACGACCCCGACCAGATCCGCGCGTTCGCCCAGGAGGTGGCGCCCGCCGTCCGCGAGGCCGTGGCGGCGGAGCGGCGCTCCGCGGGGACGGCGCCGGCGGCGGCCCGCCGGGGCGCGACGGCGCTGGCCGCGCGCCGCGACGGGATCGACTACGACTCGCTCCCGCCGGAGCTCGCGGCGCACGCCGTCGAGCCGGGCGACCGCGAGTACGGCGCGGTGCGGCACAACTACCTCCGGTCCGGGGCGCCCGGCCTGGTGCTGCGGCCGCAGGGCGTCGACGAGGTCGCGGCCGGGCTGGCCTGGGTGCAGAAGCAGGACGTCGAGTTCGCCGTCCGCTCCGCGGGGCACGGCATCTCGGGCCGCTCCACGAACGACGGCGGCGTGGTGCTCAGCCTGAGCCGGATGCGCTCCGTCGAGGTGGTCGACGAGGCCACGCGCCGGGTGCGGATCGGCGCCGGGGCCACCTGGGGCGAGGTCGCGGAGGTCCTGGCCCCGCGCGGCTGGGCCATCACGTCGGGCGACTACGGCGGCGTGGGCGTGGGCGGGCTCGCCACCACCGGCGGCATCGGGTTCCTGGGCCGGCTCCAGGGCCTGACCGTCGACCACGTGGTGGCCGCGGAGGTCGTCACGGCCGACGGGCGGGTGCTGCACGCGTCCCGCGACGAGCACCCGGACCTGTTCTGGGCGCTGCGCGGCGCGGGCGGCAACATGGGTGTGGTCACCTGGCTGGAGATCGAGGCCGGCGCCGTCGGCGACGTGGTCTTCTCCCAGATGACGCTGGACGCCTCCGACACCGCCGGCCTGCTGGAGCGGTGGGGCGCCACGGTCGAGGCGGCGCCGCGCGGGCTCACGTCCTTCATGATCCTGGGTGGCGGACGGCGCGGGCAGACGCCGATGGCGCAGCTCCTGACCGTCTTCGCGGCCGAGGGCGCCGACGCCGACCCGGACGAGGCGATCGCCCAGCTCGAGCTGCTGGCCGACGCCGGCCCGCTGCTGGGCCACCAGGCGCAGCTCCTGCCGTACTCGGGCGTGGTGCGCAAGGAGGACGCCCACCACTCCGGCGGCGGCGACCCGTCGGCGCGGTCCGGCCTGCTGACGCACCTCGACCAGGGCACGAGCCGGGCGGTCGAACGCCTGCTGGGCACCGGGGAGTCGTACTTCACGTCGATCCGGGCCACGGGCGGCGCGGGGAACGACGTCGCCCCGGACGCGACGGCGTACGCGCACCGGCACCAGAACTTCGCGCTCTCGGCCCTGGGCTCGAACCAGGACCGGCTCAACCAGGCGTGGGACGCCGAGATCGGGTCCGTGATGGACGGCTCGTACCTGTCCTTCGACACCGACAGCCGGCCCGAGCGGCTGCTGGAGGCGTTCCCGGAGCCGACGTTCACGCGGCTGCGGGAGGTCAAGGCGGTCTACGATCCGTCGAACGTGTTCCGGACGAACTTCCCGATCCCGCCGGCCGACCCGGCCGAGGGCGCCTCGGGGAGCGATGCCTGACAGGTCCGCCTTGTGACGCCCGGTTGTGGATAACTTCACCTGCGTGTGGGTGAGAACCCGTAGGTTCGATCGCGTCCGGTGCCGCCGGACGCGATCTCACCGTCGAACCACCACCGCAGGGGTACCCATGAACCTTGTCGCCGCCTCGCGCCTCGCGCGTGACCTGATGGACCAGCACGGGCTGAAGGCCTGGACGTTCGAGTTCGACGACGCCGTCCGGCGCGCCGGGATGTGCAGCTACGGCAAACGCCGCATCAGCCTGTCCGCGCCGCTCACCCGCATCCACGACGAGCGGGAGGTGCGGGACACGATCCTGCACGAGGTGGCGCACGCGCTCGCGGGCCCCAAGGCGAAGCACGGCGCGGCGTGGCGCGAGGTGGCGGTGCGGATCGGGTGCTCGGGGCTGCGCTGCGTGGACCCGTCGGCGCCGTCGATCGACGGGCCGTGGGTGGGCACGTGCCCGTCCGGCCACCGGAGCACCCGGTTCCGGCGGCCGCCGGGCATCATGTCCTGCCGCTCGTGCGCTCCGCGGTTCGCCCTGGCCAACCTCATCGCGTGGACCTACAAGGGGCGCAACGCGGCGATGGGGGAGCGGTACGACTCCCAGCTCCGTGGGGCCTTCCGCGAGGTGGGCGAGGTGCCGGCCGCCGGACCCGGCGCCGAGGAGCGCGTGGCCCGGGCGGCGCGGGCGCTGGCCGCCGGGACCGTCATGGAGCCGTTCGACCTCGGCGCGCTACGTTGACCTCATGGCTACCGCTCTCACGCTCCCGTCCGGCGCCGCCGGCTCCCGCATCGTCGGCCTGGGGCACCACCAGCCACCGCAGACGCTGACGAACGACGACATCGCCCAGCGGGTCGAGACCAACGACGAGTGGATCCGGTCGCGCACCGGCATCGTCACGCGGCACGTGGCGGCCGACGACGTCACCGTCGCGCAGATGGCGACCGCCGCGGCGGAGCACGCGCTGGCCGACGCCGGCCTGACCGCCGACGCCGTCGACCTGGTGATCGTCGCGACCGCCACCAACGACGACCGGTCGCCCAACACGGCCGGCCGGGTGGCCTACGCGCTGCACACGGGTGTGCAGCCCGGCGCCTCCACGCCGGAGGGCGAGGAGGCGCCGGACCTGCGCGGCGTGGTGGGTCCGGCCGCGCTGGACCTCAACGTGGCGTGCTCCGGGTTCGCGCACGGGGTCGGCGTGGCCGACCAGGCGATCCGCACCGGGTCGGCGCGCACGGCGCTCGTGATCGGCGCGGAGAAGCTCACCGCGTACACCGACTGGACCGACCGCTCGACGTGCATCCTCACGGCGGACGGCGCCGGGGCGGCGGTGCTGCAGGCGGCCGACGCCCCCGCCGTCGGACCCGTGGTGTGGGGCACCGAGCCGGAGCTCACGCCCGCGGTGCGCATCGAGGCGCCCGACGTGAAGTTCCAGCAGGACGGCCGCTCGGTGTTCAAGTGGGCCATCACGCGCGCCGCGGACCGGGCGCGGGACGTCGTGGCGGCGTCCGGCCTGAGCCTCGACGACATCGAGGTGCTCGTGGCGCACCAGGCCAACCTTCGGATCATCGAGCCGCTGGCCAAGGCGCTCGGCCTGGAGGGCAAGGTCGTCGTCACGGACATCACGGAGTCGGGCAACACGTCCGCTGCGTCGATCCCGCTGGGGCTGTCCAAGTGGTGGCACGCGGGCAAGATCCCGGCGGGCGCGCCCGCGCTGCTGTTCGGGTTCGGCGGCGGGTTCGCGTGGGCCGGCCAGGTGGTGCTCACGCCGGAGCGGTGACCGGGCGGGGGCATGGACAGCGCTTTCCCGGCGTCGTATCGTTTCCATCCCGTCCACCCGACGTCGACGACGACCGAAGGAGCTCTCCACCGATGCCCGAGCCGACCACCGAGCCGATCACCGGACCGACCCACGAGCCCGCGCCGCCGTCGGGACCGCTGCCCGAGGGGCGCCGCCGCTACGCGGTGGTCGGGACGGGGCACCGCGCGTCCATGTACGTCGACGCCCTGATCGGCACCCACGCGCCCGACGGCGAGATCGTCGCCTGGGTGGAGCCCAACCCGGTGCGCGCCGCGGCGTACGAGGCGCGCGTCGCGGCCGCGTTCGGCGGCGTCCGCCCCGTGTACGGGCCGGACGACCTCGAGAAGGCGATCGCGGAGCAGTCCGTGGACCGCGTGATCGTCACGTCGGTCGACCGCACGCACGGCGACCTCGTCACCCGCGCCCTGCGGGCCGGGGCCGACGTGGTCGTGGAGAAGCCCATCGCCGCGCACCCCGACCAGGCCCGGCAGATCGTCGACGCGGTGGCCGAGACGGGCCGCGACCTCGTCACGACGTTCAACTACCGCTACTCGCCCCGCAACAGCGCGCTGCGCGAGGTGATCGCGAGCGGCGAGATCGGGCGGGTGCTGTCGGTCCACTTCGACTGGGCGCTGGACACCGTGCACGGCGCCGACTACTTCCGCCGCTGGCACCGCGAGAAGGTGAACAACGGCGGCCTGCTGGTGCACAAGTCGAGCCACCACTTCGACCTGGTCAACTGGTGGATCGACGGCGTGCCGCAGCGCGTCTTCGCCACGGGCGGGCGGCGCTTCTACGGCGACGACGGCGCGCACGAGTCCGGCTACGAGCCCACGGCCGGCGAGCGCGCCCTGAACGAGCGCGGCATCGACCCGTGGCAGCTCTCCGTGGCGGACAACGAGTGGCTGTCCACCCTCTACGGGCCCGAGGCCCAGGCGGTGGACGGCTACGTGCGCAACCGCTCGGTGTTCGACGCGGGCATCACCACGGAGGACACGCTCGGTCTGGTCGTCGAGTACGAGGGCGGCGCGCTGCTCACCTACTCGCTCACCGCGCACTCGCCCTGGGAGGGCTACCGCGTGGTGGTCAACGGCACGCGCGGCCGGGCGGAGCTGGAGGTCACCGAGCGCGGCTCGGTGGAGTTCGGCGACAAGGCCGCGATCCTCGACCCGAGCGCGACCGAGGTGTTCGAGGAGGACCTGGTGCGGCCCATCGGCGAGCGGCTCGTGGTGCAGCGGCACTGGGAGCGCGCGGAGGAGCGGCCGATCGTGCGCGGCGGCGGCGGGCACGGCGGCGGCGACGCGCTGCTGCTGGCCGACGTCTTCAAGCCGTCGGCCGAGCCTGATCCGCTGGCCCGCGCGGCCGGCTACGTCGACGGCGTCCGCGCGTCCTCGGTCGGCTACGCGGGCAACCGCTCGCTGGAGACGGGCGCCCCGGTCCCGGTCAAGGACCTCAACCTGGGCATCTGACGCCCCGTCAGGCGGTCTCCCCTTCCCTTTGAGGCCCGGGTTTCTTCGCTTTGACGCCCGTCAAAGCGAAGAAACCCGGGCCTCAAAGGGAAGAGGCGTCACACCAGCAGCGCGCCGATCACGACCAGCACCGGCACGCACAGCGCCGTCGTCCAGACGGTCGCGCGCGCCGCGACGCCGTCGAACACGCCGTACCGGGTCGCGTAGGTCGTCACGTTCACCGCCGTCGGCAGCGCGGCCATCGTCACCACGAGGGCCAGCGCGGGGGCGTCCAGCCTCACCGCCGACCCGAGCGCCCACGCCGCGAGCGGGTGCAGCAGGTTGCGCACCAGCACGGCGATCGTGATCACCCAGCCCACGAGCCGGCGGCCCCGCCCGGCGGTCACGCCGAGGTCGGCGTCCGCGGCCGGCAGGGGGACGGCGAGCGTCATGCCGAACGTGAGCAGGCCCAGCGGCGGCGCCGCGGCGCCGATCAGGTCGAACGGGAGCAGCACGACGTCGGGCAGCCGCGCGCCGGTCAGCTCGGCCGCCACCGCGACCAGCAGGCCCGCGACCGTGCCGAGCGTGATCGGGTTCCGGAACGCCGCGAGGAACACCTGCCCCATCGACCGCCAGCCCGACCGGGCGCGAGCCCCGCCGTCGGCCGACGCCGTCGCCCGGTCGAGCGCCGAGAGGGTCAGCGGCGCCAGCACCAGGAGCTGGAACAGCAGCGTGGGCACGACGGCGAGGGCGTCGTCGAAGAGGTAGACCGCCAGCGGAAGCCCGATGTTGCCGCCGTTGACGTAGACGGCGGCGAGCGTCGTGACGGCGGCGGGGCCCGCGGGCAGGCGCAGCAGCCACCGCGCGGCCGCGGCCGTCGCCAGTCCGAGCACCGCCGTCGTCACCCACGTGACCAGCGCGCCACGCGAGAGCACGTGCGCCAGGTCCGTCGAGGCCAACGTGCTGAACATCAGGGCCGGCGCGCAGATCGTGAACGACAGCGTCGCCAGCGTCTGCCGGGCGCCGGCCCCGCCGTCACCCGCCGCGGCCCGGGCGACCCCGCGGGGGAGTCCGCGGCCGGCCAGCAGGCCGGTCCGCTGGATCACCCAGCCGAGCGCGACCACGCAGGCCATGGAACCGATGGCAGTCAGGACGGGCAGCACCCGAGCACCATGTCACGCACTCCGGTTCTACCTCGCGAGTGTCCACGGGGCGCCGAGCTCCGTGAACGTGCGCTGCTCGCGCGCGGCGCGCTCGCACCACGCGGCGACGTCGTGCACCACCGGGTGCCGCGCGTCGCCCTCGGGATTTCCCTGCCCGACGCCGCCGGGCCCGCCCGGTCCGCCCGCGACCGGCGCCACGCCGTCCACCCAGTCCACGAACGCGTCGCCGATCGGTGCCGGGTCCGGCGCGGTCCGCACGGCCTCCAGCACCCGCATGAACGCGCCGGTGTCCCGCACGTCGCACAGGAGCCGCTCTCCCGTGCCGGCCCTGACCCGCAGCAGGTTCTCCAGCAGGCCGGTGCGTTCGTACCGCTTCTCGGCGACCACGCGCCCGGTGCGCAGCCGCACCAGGTCGTGCTCGTACCCGAGCTCGATCTCGCCCTCGGTGCCCTGCACGATCACGCGCGCCGGGGTGCGCTCCGCCGCGCACAGCGTGAGGCCGAAACCGTAGCGGGTCCCGTCGGTGCCGACGGCGCGCAAGGACGAGGTGTCGTCGGCCTCGATGGGGTTGGCGCGCCACAGGTCGGTGTTCACGTACGCGAGGTCCGCGGCGGTCCGGGCGCCGCCCACCCACAGGGCGGTGGCCACGGCGTGCGCCAGCGGGTTGGTCACCACGCCGTCCACCACCGCGCGGTCGCCCATGCGCCGCCGCCCCGCCCACGGCGAGCGCGCCCAGTAGGCGGCGGTCCGCACCCAGGTGCCGACGGCGCCGATGCCGGTCACCTGGCCCACCTCACCACGCGCGACCATGTCGGCGACGGCGGGCAGCGCGTGCGACCCGAAGGTCTGGAACCCGACCTGGCACAGCCGTCCGGTCCGTTCCACCACGGCGACCAGGTCGGCGTGCTCCGCCAGGGACGCCGTGGTCGGCTTCTCCAGCAGCACGTCGATCCCCGCCTCCAGCGCGGCGCGCGCGAGCGGCAGGTGCGTGTGGATGGGCGTCGCGAGCACCAGGACGTCGGGCAGCGCGTCGGCGTCGGCGGACAGCAGGTCGCCCAGGCTCGCGAACCACGGGGCCGGCTCGTCGTCGGGCTCCCGCGGGTCGACGACGGCGCTCAGCCGCGCCAGCCCTCGTTCCTCCAGGTCCGCGACCGCCCGCAGGTGCGAGCCGCCGTGGCCGTGGATGCCGACCACGGCCACCTGGGGCAGGCTCACCGCCGGCCGCCGTCGGTCAGGTCGGCGGCCAGGGCCTCGGCCGCGGCGGCCGTGAGCTCGGTGTCCAGCAGCACGGCCACGAGGTCGAGCTGCACGGAGCCGCCGTCGGGCACGAGCAGGGGCGTGTCCCAGGCCAGGGCGGGGCAGGCGCCGGGGTACTCGGCCGAACGCAGGAACCACGGCCGTACCTCGCCCGGCTGCACCAGCAGGAGGGTCGTGGACCGGCCGCCGTGCTGCTGCACGAACGCCACCCAGGGCGAGGTGCTGCCGTGCGCCCGGTTCTCGCCCGTGCCCGCCGCGGAGAGCACAGTGGCGCTCTCCGCGATCGGCAGGCGCCAGAACAGGCCGCCGTACCCCGCGCCCGGCCGCCCGTTCGTCGCGGGCGAGCGGATCTCCAGCGGGCCGTGGTCCGCGTGCAGGGTGGAGCGCCAGTCGAGCACCCAGCCCGGGGCGGCGTCGGCCCCGGGCGCCAGCGGGAGCAGACGCGCGGAGACCCGGCGCTCCTCGCGGAGCTGCGGCTCGCCGTGCTCGTCGGACCACAGCACGTCCTCGACGAGGGTCTCGCCGGCCGAACCGACAGCGCCGACGGCACCGGGAGCACCCGGCTCCACGCGGATCCCGGACGACGTCTGCCGGCCGTGGTTCTTCAGCAGCGTGGGGCCCACGTCCTCGATGAAGGTACGGCCGCCCCAGTGGCTCGTGCCGTTCACGTCGGGCACGGCGATGCCGACGCCGTAGTGGTGGCGGTGGTCCACGGGGCTCACGTCCGTGAGCGGCACCCCCGCGAGGGTGTGCACGGGGTGCAGGTAGGGCCGGCGGGCGTGCACCTTCGGCATGCGGTCGCCCGCGTCCCGGCGTACCAGCTCCAGACCGTCGCCGCAGGTCAGCACGACGGCGTCGGCCGACGGATCGGCGGGCACGGACCAGACCGGCGTGGCGGTCGGGGGCACGGTGGGCACCTCCTCCGGCTGCCCGACGACGAGGTCGTCGTCCGTGATGTGCACCCGTTCCGGGCCCTGGGGCACGGGTCCGGTGCTCCCGCGCACCTCCAGGCTGGGTGTGAACCGTGCAGAGCGTGCGGGGTGGGCGTCGTCGTCGATCACGGCGTGCAGCTCCCTCCAGGCGTGGCGGCCGAGCTCGGCCTGCGGCACCGCGACCGTCGTCAGCGCGGGTGTGGCGTAGCGGGACAGTTCGATGTCGTCGAAGCCGGCCACCGAGATGTCGGCGGGCACGGCCACCCCGGCCTCGTTCAGGCCTGCGAGCAGGCCGAACGCGACGAGGTCGTTGAAGGCCAGCGCCGCGGTGGCGCGGGTGGCGAGGACGGCGGGCGCGGCGGCGTGACCCGCCTGGATGTCCGGTCCGGCGGGCAGGTCGAGGATCTCCAGGTCGGCGTGCCGCTGCCGGGCGCGGGCCAGGCCGGCCCGGCGCAGCCCGTCGGACGCGCTGCGCACGGGTCCGCCCAGGTAGACCAGGCGGCGGTGGCCGAGCGCCACGAGGTGCTCCACCACCTGCACGGCGCCGTCCTCGTAGTCCACGACCAGGCTGGGCGCCGTCCCGCCGGTCTCGCGGTTGACCAGCACCACGGGCTCGACGTCGGCGATGAGCGCGCTGAGCTCGGCGTCCCCGATGCGAGGCGAGACGAGTACCAGCGCGTCGCACCGCATGCGCGCCTCCAGGGCGATGGCGCCCTCCTGCTGGTCGTCCTCGACCGTGTCCGCGACCAGCACGCGGTAGCCGTCCTCGGCGGCGCCGTCCATGACGCCGCGCAGGATCTGCTGGAACACGGGGTTGCCGAGGTCCGGCACCACGAGCGCCACGGTCTGCGTGCGGCCGAGCGCCAGGCTGCGCGCCGCGTTGCTCGGCCGGTAGCTGAGCTCCGCCGCGACGCCGCGCACGCGCTCGGCGATCGCGGCGTCGACCGTGCTGCGCCCGTTCATCACGCGGGACACGGTCGCCCGGGAGACCCCCGCCGCCGCCGCGACGTCGCCGATCGTGGCGACCGCACGGCGCTGACCTGCGCCTCGAACGCTGCCGCTGCCCATGTGCTCTCCGTCCGTGACCTTCTCCGACCGGATCGCGCGTGGCGCGCGCCCTCGTCGGCGTGGCCCCCGCGTTACCGGTTTCCCGATGTGACCGTACACCATGGGAAACCGGTTCCTCATGTGCTACGTTCCTCCACCAGAGACCGGTTTCTCACCGACGAGCCGGGGATCGACGACGATCCGGAGGACAACGCGATGCGCCACCCGAACCGCGAGCCCGGACCCTGGCGGTCCGAGCCCCCGCCCGCCCTGACGGGGCCCGTCCGCGCGGGGGTGAACCCATGTCAGTGATCCAGGAGCTCTCGCGCGGCAAGCAGGCCGGCGCCGTCCGCAAGAAGGGGGACGGGCGCTGGGCGCTGTTCTTCCTCGCGCCGTGGTTCGTGGGCCTCGTGCTCATCACGGCCGGCCCCATGGGCGCGTCGCTCTACCTGTCCTTCACGGACTACGACCTGCTCTCCGCGCCGCAGTGGGTGGGCCTGGAGAACTACACGCGGATGTTCGACGACCCGCGGTTCCTCCAGTCCCTCGGCGTCACGTTCACCTACGTGTTCGTCTCGGTGCCGCTCCAGCTCGCCGCGGCCCTCGGCCTGGCGCTGCTGCTCGACAAGGGCATGCGCGGGCTCGCGCTGTACCGCTCGGTGTACTACCTGCCCTCGCTGCTCGGCGGGTCCGTGGCCATCGCCATCCTGTGGCGGCAGATCTTCGGCGCGGACGGCCTGGTGAACCAGGTCCTGGCGCTCTTCGGCATCCAGGGGCAGGGCTGGGTCTCGCACCCGGACTACGCGCTCGGCACCCTGATGGCGCTCAACGTCTGGACGTTCGGCGCGCCCATGGTGATCTTCCTGGCCGGCCTGCGGCAGATCCCGCAGATGTACTACGAGGCGGCCGCGATCGACGGCGCCTCGCGGTGGCGCCAGTTCCGCAGCATCACGGTGCCGCTGCTCACGCCGATCATCTTCTTCAACCTCGTGCTCCAGCTCATCGAGGCGTTCCAGTCGTTCACGCGGGCGTTCGTCGTCAGCGGAGGCAACGGCGGCCCGTCCGACTCAACGCTGCTGTACACGCTGTACCTCTACCTCAAGGGGTTCGGCTCCCTCGACATGGGCTACGCCTCGGCGATGGCCTGGTTCCTGCTGCTGATCATCGGCGGCATGACGGTCGTCAACTTCCTCGCCTCCAAGTACTGGGTCTTCTACGATGACTGACGCCTCGACGACCGCACAGACCACGACGCCGACGGCGGTCCGCCCGCCGTCCGACACCGCACCCGGCGCCCGGCGCGCCGGGCCGGGCGACCGCCGTCCGACCACCGTCCGGCCGCGCGGCCGGCGCGTCCGGGCCCGGGTGGGGAGCGTGCTCAAGCACGCGGGCCTCATCGCCTTCGGGTTCGTGATGCTGTACCCGCTGCTCTGGATGCTGGCCAGCTCGTTCAAGCCGAACGCGCTGATCTTCCGCGAGCCGGGCCTCATCCCCACCGACATCGACCTGTCCAACTACACGGACGGGTGGAACGCGCTGCTGCACCCGTTCAGCCACTACCTGATCAACTCGGCGCTGGTGGTGCTGGGCTCGCTGCTGGGCAACCTGCTGTCCTGCTCCCTGGCGGCCTACGCGTTCGCGCGACTGGAGTTCCGGGGCAAGCGGCTGTGGTTCGCGATCATGCTGATGTCGATCATGCTGCCGATCCACGTGGTGATCGTGCCGCAGTACGTGCTGTTCTCCCAGCTCGAGTGGATCAACACGTTCCTGCCGCTGATCGTGCCCAAGCTGCTGGCGACCGACGCGTTCTTCATCTTCCTGATGGTCCAGTTCTTCCGCGGCATCCCGCGCGAGCTGGACGAGGCCGCGACCCTCGACGGCTGCAACCACCTGCGGATCTACCTGCAGATCATGCTGCCGCTGTCCATGCCGGCCCTCGCCACCACCGCGATCTTCACGTTCATCTGGACGTGGAACGACTTCTTCAGCCAGCTGATCTTCCTGACCCGGCCGGAGATGTACACCGTGCCGATCGCGCTGCGCACCTTTGTCGACTCCACGGGCGAGAGCTCGTGGGGCTCGCTGTTCGCGATGTCGATCGTCTCCCTGATCCCCGTCTTCATCGCCTTCCTGTTCGGACAGAAGTACCTGGTCAAGGGCATTGCGACCACCGGGATCAAGTAGCTCCACCCGCGATGCGACAACGACGTCAACGTCACCGAAGGAGAAAGACATGAGCACCACCGGCAACCCACGACCCACGAGGCGCGGCAAGCGGCTCGCCGGCTCGGCCGCGGGCATCGCGGCCGTGGCCCTGACCCTCGCGGCCTGCGGGGGCGGCGACTCGGGCATCGGCGGGGGCGGCGACGACGCCCCGGCCGCCGCCGAGGAGTGCCCCTGCGAGATCCGCTTCTCGTGGTGGGGCTCGGACAGCCGCCACGAGTCGACGCAGCAGATCATCGAGGCGTTCGAGGCGGAGAACCCGGACATCACCGTGGTCCCCGACTTCACCGACTGGGACGGCTACTGGGACAAGCTCGCCACCTCCGTGGCCGCGGGCGACACCCCGGACGTCATCACCCAGGAGGAGCGCTACATCTCCGACTACTCCACCAAGAACGTGCTCGCCGACCTGGGCACGCTCGACATCGACACCTCCAAGGTGGACGACGGCGTGCTGGCCGGCGGCCAGATCGACGGGACCCAGTACGGCATCCCGACCGGCATCAACGCCTACGCGCTCGTCGCCGACCCGGAGCTCTTCGCCGACGCCGGCGTCGACATGCCGGACGACACCACCTGGACGTGGGAGGACTACGTCACCACGGCGAACGCCGTCGCGGAGGGTTCGGGCGACAAGGTCTGGGGCACGCAGGACTACGGCTTCAACGAGGCCGGCCTCAACGTGATGGCGCGCCAGCGCGGCGAGACCCTGTTCACGCCCGAGGGCGAGCTCGGCGTCTCCGAGGAGACCGTCGCGGACTTCTTCCAGGTCTCCCTCGACCTGGTCGAGGGCGGCGGTCAGCCCGACGCCGCCCGCACGGTCGAGTACCAGGCGGCCGGCCCCGAGGGCGGTCTGCTCGGCACCAACAAGGGCGCCATGGGCGTCTGGTGGACCAACCAGCTCGGCGCGCTGTCCGACTCGTCGGGCCACGAGCTCGAGCTGCTGCGGCTCCCGGGCGAGTCGGAGGGCGAGCGCACCGGCATGTACTACAAGCCGGCGATGTTCTACTCCGTCTCCGCGGACACGGAATACCCGGAGTCGTCCGCGAAGTTCGTCGACTTCCTGCTCAACTCCGAGGAGGCGGCCAAGATCATGCTGACCGACCGCGGCCTCCCGGCGAACACCGACGTGCGCGAGGCGATCCTGGACGACCTGTCGCCCACGGACCAGAAGGTCGCCGACTTCATGGCGGACATCGAGGACGAGATCGTCGACAACCCGCCGGTCCCGCCGCACGGCAGCGCCGAGCTCGCGGACATCATGGAGCGCATCAACACGGAGGTCCTCTTCGAGCGCATCACCCCGGACGAGGCGGCCGCCCAGTTCCTGGACGAGGTCAACGCGGCGATCGCCGACTGACCCACGACGTGTCAGACGTACAGGTCACCCGGGTGACCTGTACGTCTGACACGTTCTTGCGCTGGGTAGGATGAAACGGTTCAGAGGAGAGGTGCCACAGGTGTCACATGATCTGCTCGTGCTGCGGGAGGGCGACGACGTCGCCGTCGCCACGCGGGACCTGAGCCCGGGGGATGCCGTCGTGGCTGCCGGCGCAGACCCGGTGGGTGTGCGGCAACCGGTGCCGCGCGGGCACAAGATCGCGCTCCGCCCCGTGCCGGTGGGCGGCCACGTGCGCAAGTACGGGCAGGTCATCGGGGTCGCCACCGCTCCCATCACCCCGGGCGATCACGTGCACTCCCACAACCTCGGCTTCGAGGACGGGTCACGGGAGACGCCGCTGGGCGGCACGCACCACGACCTTCCCGTGCCGGACGACGAGCCGCGGCCCACCTTCCGTGGTTACCGCCGGGCCGACGGGCGCGTGGGCACCCGGAACTTCATCGCGATCCTGACCAGCGTGAACTGCTCGGCCTCGACCGCGAAGATGATCGCGGACCAGTTCCGCGGCGCCGCGCTGGACGAGTTCGAGAACGTCGACGGCGTGATCGCCCTGACCCACACCTCCGGCTGCGGCCTCGTCCCCGACTCCGAGGGCGGGCAGGTCCTGCTGCGCACCCTGCGCGGGTACGCCGCCCACCCCAACGTCGCCGGCCTGCTCGTGCTCGGGCTGGGCTGCGAGATGGTGCCCGGCGCCGCCCTGTCCGCCCGGTCGGGGCAGGTCGCCGACCTCGGCATGCCCGGCATCGGCGCCCCGGACGAGACCCGCTCCGGGCTGCTGGCCGCCATCGCGGACGACACCGTGGTGCGGTCCCTGACGATCCAGGAGACCGGCGGCGTTCGCGCCTCGGTCCGGGCCGGGGTCGCCGCCGTCCGGGAGATGCTGCCCCTGGTCAACCAGCGGGAACGGGTCGAGTGCGACGTGTCCGAGCTGGTCCTGGCGCTGAACTGCGGCGGGTCGGACGGCTACTCCGGCATCACCGCCAACCCGGCCCTCGGCTGGGCGTCCGACCACCTGGTCGCCTACGGCGCGACGTCCGTGCTCGCGGAGACCCCCGAGGTCTACGGCGCCGAGCACCTCCTGACCGCCCGCGCCACCGAGCCCGCCGTCGCGAAGAAGCTGCTGGACCGGATCGACTGGTGGCGTTCCTACGTCAAAGCCGGGGGCGGCACCCTGGACAACAACCCGTCCCCGGGCAACAAGGCGGGCGGCCTGACCACCATCCTGGAGAAGTCCCTGGGGGCCGTCGCCAAGGGCGGGCAGGCCGACCTGGCCGCGGTCTACGAGTACGCCGAGCCGATCACGCAGCGCGGGTTCGGGTTCATGGACACCCCGGGCTACGACCCGGTCTCGGTGACGGGCCTGGTCGCGGGCGGCGCCAACGTCGTCGTCTTCACCACCGGCCGCGGGTCGGTGTTCGGGTGCCGGCCCACGCCGTCCATCAAGGTCGCGACCAACACCCCGATGTACTCCGTGATGGCCGAGGACATGGACCTCAACGCGGGCGTGATCGTCGACGGCACCGCGACCGTGGCCGAGGTCGGCCGGCAGATCTTCGACCGCATCCTCGCCGTCGCCTCCGGGCAGCGGACCGTCAGCGAGGAGCTGGAGATCGGCGCCGAGGAGTTCATCCCCTGGCACCTGGGCGCCGTCACCTGACCCACACGGAACGTGTCAGACGCTCAGGTCCCCCGAGGGACCTGAGCGTCTGACACGTGCGAGGTGGGTTACGGGTAGCTCACCACCTTCGCCGGGATCGTCTCCGTGCCCGCCGCGCGCGGGCCCACGCCGTTGATGACGTGCTCGTACGTGCCCACGCCGCCGAGCGACACGGTGAGCAGCGAGTGCATGCGCACGCCCGGCGTGACCGGCACCTCGAAGCCGTTGTCCGAGGTGATCGACGCGTCCGACGTGAACACGCAGTACGAGCCCAGACCCCACGCCTCGTGCTGCGTCACGCCGTCCGCGACCTTGTACGCCGCCCAGCCCCGGACGCCGTCGTGGTTCCACGCCGCCTGGTTCGGCGGGTCGTACGGCAGCTCGTTCTGGTAGAAGATCGTGCGGCCGCGCTCCCCGCTCCACAGGGTGTTGTACTCCTGGTAGTGCTCCACGAAGAGCCCGTACCCGTCCACGTCGTCGCCGGTGACCACCAGGCCGTTGCGCGCGGTGTTCACGTCCCAGCCCACGCCGTCGCCGTGGTCGCCGCGCCACGACCAGATGTGGTCCACGATCGTGTCGTCCGCGTTCACGACGATCGCCTGGTCCACGCGCCCTGCGTGCGCGCCGCCCACGCGGACGAACACGTCGTGCAGCGAGATCGGGTCGTCGGCGTGGTCCGCCGTCGACCCCGCGGTGCCGACGGTGAGCATGGACGGCGACTCGGCCGCGCCGGCGTCGAACAGCACGCCCGCCACGCGGACGCCGTCCACGTCACCGACCCGCATCGCCGTCTGCCCGGCGGTCGGCACGATCGTGGCGTACCCGAGACCGAGCACGACGGTGTCGGCGCGGTCCACCTCGATCGTCCCCGTCGTCTCGTAGATGCCGGGCGTGAGCAGCAGGTGCAGGCCCTGGTCGAGCGCCTGGTTGATCCGTGCGGCCGAGTCGCCGGGGCGCGCCACGTAGAACCGGTCCAGCGGGATCGAGATGCCCGACGTCGTCCCGCCGTCCCACGTCGCGCCGCGCGTGCCCGTCCGGACCGACGGTACGAACACCGCGTAGTCGTCCCCGTCGAGGTAGAGGTACGGCTTCTCGCGGATGGTGCCCGTGGTGTCCAGGGTGGTCACCGCGGGTTCGGGGAACGACGTCGGCGGGGCGTTCTCGACGCCGGAGAACACCATGTTCCACAGCGTCCCGGCCCAGCCGCCCGTGAGCGTCGAGTCGCGGGTGTACCACTGCTGCTGGGTCCAGGCGCGGACCTGCCCGTCGACCACGGAGTCGGCGATGTACCCGCCCGACGCCCAGCCGTACCGCGACGAGTGCAGCATGAGGTTGCCCTTGACGTGCACGCGCCGCATGGGCGCGGCCTGCGAGACGGCCCACCGCATGTCCCCGCCCGACGGCGTCACGGCCAGGTTCTCGACCGAACGCCAGAAGTTCTGCGTGGCGTTGCCCTCGAACCATTCCGCGTCGGCCCAGACGCCGCCGGTGATGTTCACGTCGTCCGGCCTCGTCCCCAGGCCGGAGATCGAGGTGTGGAATCCGGCGTTGACGTGCACCGGGTAGGTGCCCGGCTCGAAGAGGAACTGGTGCCTCCCGTCGCCGAACTGGTCCGCCTCCTGCTGGTCGTAGACGGCGTCCACGGCCGCCTGGACCTGGGCCGTCGGGGTGTCCGGGCCGAAGACGTGCACGTTCGGCCCGAGGTCGCCGCCGCCCGGGATCGGGTCGCCGGGCGCGGTGCCGGCGTCGCCGGTGAACACCTTCAGCTCCCAGAGCGAGTAGCCGTACCCGGTGCCGCGCTCCGTGCCCGTGAGCCGGACGTACCGGCCCGACCCGGCGACGTCCAGCGACTGGTTGCCGCCGGTCCCGTCCGTGACGGTCGTCAGCGTGCGCCAGGTCGTGCCGTCGTCGGAGGCCTCGATCCGGAAGTCCCGGCCGTAGGCCGTCTCCCAGGCGAGCTCGACGCGGCACAGGTCCGCGACCGTGCCGAGGTCCACGCGGATCCACTGCGGGTCGGCGGCCGCGCTGCTCCAGCGGGTGCCGGGGTCGCCGTCCACGGCCGAGGCCGCGCCGAACGGCCCCTCGGTGGACGACGCCGTCGCCGTCCGACCGAGGGCCGCGTTCGTGGTGCCGCAGGCCGCGGCGGCGGCCCGGTCGGGGCCGGTCGCTGGAGCGGACGCCGGCCGCGCCCCCGCCGCTGCCGCCCCGGCCGCTGCCGCCCCGGCCGGTGCCGGAGCGGCCGCCGCCGTCAGCGGCGCCGCCACGCAGGCCGCGACCGCCGCGGCCGCGAGCCAGACCCGGCCCGCTCTCACGAGGCCACCTCCTCGCGTGCGGCCGTGGTCTCGGGCACCAGCTCGTAGTTCTCGTCGAGCACGGTGCCGCGGTGCGGCTTGTAGAGGTCGTACCCGCGCGGGTTGCACTGCAGGCCGCCGTTGATGCAGTGCTCCACGAGCCGCCGCAGCACCTCGGGGTCCCAGGCGTTCACGAAGTCGTAGTGCCACGACTGGTCGGACCCGCTGACCAGCGCGACGTCGGACATGTCGCCGCTGACGGGCCACGCGATCTTGAACTCCAGCATCGGCACCGCGACCGGGTGGCTCATGGGGCACTGGCCCGCCTCGGGGTACGCCATGTGCGAGCCGTGGCCCATGTGCGCCGACTCCTCCGGCGTCAGGTGCATCCCGTCCCAGCAGCTCGGCGCCTGGTACCGGATGTTGAGCTGCGTGCCGTCGGGGCAGCGGGCCGGGATCTCCCAGCTCTTGGAGATGTCGCCGCACTCCCAGCCCTCGACGGCGCCCGGCGCGGTGCGGAACGCGTCGACCGTGGCCATCATGTCGCCGGTCACGAACTGGAGGCCCTCCGGGAACGGCACCACGTCCTCGTAGTCGTCGATGCCCGACTTGTAGTAGACGGTCATCGGGATGTTCGGCTCGACCGGCACGCCGCCCTTGGTGAGGGCGGGGAACCAGTAGGCCGAGTGGTCCTGCGGCACCGTGCAGGTGCTCTCCGGCATCGCGTTCAGGCTGGTCGGCGTGGTGAACGCGTCCGTCGAGCGGTTGCCGATGAACGTGTGCAGGTGCGACCGCCCCGGCTGGTTCGGGTACACGATCGAGTCGTCCGGCAGGAAGTGCGAGAAGGTGCAGTTCGCCTGGAACTCGTGGTGCGTCACCTCGTCGCCGGGGAACGGCGGCGGGTCCTCCGGCCCGCCGGCCTCGCCGTCGCCGAACACCTGGAACTCCAGGAGCGAGTAGCCGTACCCGGTGCCGCGGGCCGTGCCGACGAGCTGCACGTAGCGGCCGGTCGCGGTGATGTCGTAGACCTCGGTGCCGCCGGTCCCGGCGCCCTCGGTCACGACCGTGGTCCAGGTCTGGGCGTCGGCGGAGACCTGGAGCGTGAACGCCGCGCCGTACGCGGCCTCCCACTCCAGGGCGACGTGGTCCAGCGCGTACGAGCGACCCAGGTCGATCCGGATCCACTCGTCGTCCGTGGGCGCGCTGGCCCAGCGGGTGGTGCGGTCGCCGTCGACCGCGAACCGCGGCCCGAGGCCGCCGGACTCCGAGCTGGACGCCGCCGTGAGCGCGCCCTGCGAGAGCAGGGTGTTGGGATCGGCGACGGCGGTGGTGGCGCCGATGGCGCCCGCCGCGCTCAGGGTCGAGGCGAGCAGGGCCGTGGCGGCCAGGCCGCCCAGGACACGAGGTCTGAGGTCGCGGGGTGTGCGGACGCGGGGTGCGCGGCCGCGTGGCGTGCGGAGTGCTGTGCGCATGGTTCCTCCTTCGATGGTGGTGTGCCTTGCTGACCCGTCACTGCCGTGCTCACTGCTGGTAGACGCCGACCTCGTACAGGGAGTAGCCCCACTCCGTGCCGCGCTCGGTGAGGTTGAGCCGCACGTACCGGCCGGTCCCGGCCACGTCCAGGCTGTCGACGCCGCCGTTGCCGCCCGTCACCGTGCGGACCGTGGTCCAGGTGTTCCCGTCGTTCGACGTCTGCACCTGGTAGGACTTGCCGTACGCCGTCTCCCAGACGAGCTGCACGTGGTCGAACGACTGCACCGAGCCCAGGTCCACCTGGTACCAGGCGGTCGGGCCCCACTCGCTCGCCCAGCGCGTCGTGGCGTCGCCGTCGACGGCGCGGCCCGGCGTCCAGTCGCCGTTCCACGGGTCGAAGCTCGACGCCGTGGCAGTCTTGCCGCGCGCGATGTTCGTCCCGTCCACCGGGGGCGCGACGACGCGGAACGACCGCGTCTCCACGCCCACGTTGCCGTGGCCGTCCTCGGCGAACACGTAGACCTTCCAGACGCCGAGCATCTCGGGCGCCGTGACCCGGAACGTGCCGGGCGCCGTCTGCTCGAAGTCCGCCTGCGCGATGCCGCCCGCGTTGTTGACGTACTTGCTGTTCAGCATCACGTTGGCGTCGATCGCGTCACCGTCGGGGTCGGTCACGTCCACGTTCACCGTGAACTCCTCGCCGGCGGCGACCGCCGTCGAACCCGGCACGTTCATCGCGGTGATGCGCGGCGGGGTGTTCATGCCGGAGGTGTCGACGCCCCAGGCCCGCGCGATCGAGTAGTAGCCCAGGCGCCTGTTGTCGCCCGGGAGGACGTTGAACCACACGCCGCCGAAGTCGCCCTCGATGCCGTAGTGGAAGAACGTGGCGCCCAGCGCGACGCCGTCGTGCTCCCGCAGGCAGCGCCACGAGTCCACGTACGCCTGCTCCTTCTCCAGGTCGGTGGGCTCGTCGGGGACGCCGTTCGCGTCATCCGGCACCTCCCACTCCCCGGCCGCGCCGCCCTCCGTGATGATGTACGGCCGGTCGTAGCCGCCGGCCGCCCAGGCCGCCGGCACGTTGCACAGGTCGCCGTACGCGTTGACCGAGAGCAGGTCCAGGTCCGGGGCGTTGCGCTCGATGTACGGCCAGGCGCCGACCCACGCGTCGGTGCTGGTGGTCGGGTGCTTCGGGTCGGCCTGGTGGACGGCCACGCTCACCTCGTTGACGAAGGCCGCGTACGCGTTGCGGATCGCCTCCAGCTCGGTGCCCGAGTAGCAGTTCTGCAGGCCCAGGAGCGACTCGTTGCCGATGTTCCACATGAGCACGCCCGGGTGGTCCTTGTACGCCGCGACCTGGCTGAGGATGTCGGCCTTCGTGTTCGCCTTGTAGGTCGTGTCGCTGCGGTAGTCGATGCAGCCACCGGACCCCGGCCCGCCGCCGGGGAGCAGCCAGAAGCCCATCACCACGCGGACGTCGTGCGCCGCCGCCGAGTCGAGGAGCTGGCGCGTGTCCGCCCCGGTGCCCCACGTGCGGATCGTGTTGGCGCCCATGGCCGTCAGTGTCGGCATGTAGTGGTCGGCGGTGCTGAACGCCGGACCCCACGTGAAGCCGCGGACCGTGTACGGCTGCCCGTCCACCTCCAGGTCCCAGTCACCGTTCCCGCCCACCACCTCGACGGTGCTCGCCCCCGCGTCCCGCACCGGGACGTTCGGGTGGCCGGGGTTCACGTAGGCCGGGTCGCCGGGGTCGGTGCTGCCGCCCGCCTCGCCGAAGACGCGCAGCTCCCACAGCGAGTTGCCGTACCCGCCCGAGCGCGCCGTCGAGAGCAGCCGCACGTAGCGAGCGGTGCCGTCCACGTCGAAGGTGTCGGTGCCGCCGTCGCCCGAGGTGGTCGAGTACACCGTGGACCAGGACGACCCGTCGGCCGAGACCTGGAACTGGTACTTCGTCGAGTACGCCGACTCCCAGACCAGCTCCACGTGGTCGAGCGCGGCGGACCGGCCCAGGTCCACCCGGATCCACTGCGGGTCGCTGAACTCGCTGGCCCAGCGCGTGCCCAGGTCGCCGTCGACGGCGGCGCTCGCGGGCGTGTAGTCGGGGTTCTCCACGGAGGAGGCGGTGGCGGGGCGGCCCTGCGACAGCAGGACCGGCGCCGCCGGTGCGGCGGCGGCCGCGGGCGCTGCGGGCGCGGGCGCGGCGGGTGCTGGAGCCGCGGGCGCCGAGGCGGCGGGCGCGACGAGTGCCGCCGCGGCCAGCAGGCCGGTCGCCAGGGCGGCGGCCCCGGCGCGTGCGCCACGCCTGAGCCTGGTCGCACGTGCGCCGGATGATCCGGTGGTGGTCATGGGTGTTCCTCTCCGTCCGCTCGTCGGCGGCCAGGTGCGGCGGCCGGGGCGCGGTTCGTCGTTGAGCCTGCGCTCGCGACGCTCCGGTGCGCCGCGAGTTGGGAGAGCGCTCTTACGCCGCCCATCCTTGACCCGTCCTTGGCGGAGCGTCAAGGCCTGGCACGCGAGACTTCACCTGCTCTTTTCGGCTCTTTCTTCCTGCTTGGGCAGCAATAGTTAATGTTGACGGCGACGCCGGGCGGCGCGAGATCCGTCGCATCTCATCCGCACGGGCTCCCTCGGAGAGCGCTCTTACTCTGTTACCGTCGGCCTGTGAGCAAGGATCTGCGGCGCGCGGCGCCCACCCTGGAGGACGTGGCGAAGGTCGCCGGCGTCTCGCGCGCGACCGTGTCCCGGGTCATCAACGGCAAGCGCAAGGTGGCGCCGGCCGTCCAGGAGGTGGTCCTGGAGGCGGTCGCCGAGACCGGCTACGTGCCCAACCGGGCCGCGCGGTCCCTGGTCACGCGCCGGACGGGCACGGTGGCCGTCGTCATCTCGGGTGCGGACGCCGATCCCGAGGGCGAGCTCGACCTGTCGGGCGTCTTCTCCGATCCGTTCTTCGGCCGGGTGGTGGGGTCGCTCGTGCGGACGCTCCGGCCGCACGACGTGCACCCGGTGCTGATGTTCGCCGACGACGCGCAGACCCGCGGGCAGGTCACCTCCTACCTGCGGTTCGGCAATGCGGACGGCGCCCTGCTGGTCTCGACCTACGCGGACGACCCGCTCCCCGAGGAGCTCATCGGCACCGGCCGGCCCATCGTGCTGTTCGCGCGGCCCGGCCACGCGATCCCGGCGAGCTACGTGGACCTGGCCAACGCCGACGGCGCCCGGATGGCCGCGAACCACCTGCTCGACCGCGGCTGCCGCACGCTCGGCGTGATCTCGGGACCGCTCGACGTCCCCTCCGCGCGGGACCGGCTCGAGGGCTTCCGTGATGCCGCCGCCCGGCGCGGGCACGCCTTCGTGCCCAGCGTGGCGGGTTCGTTCACCTTCGAGAGCGGGGAGTCGGCCATGACCGAGCTGCTCGCCTCCGCACCGGACCTTGACGGGGTCTTCGTCTCCAACGACCTGATGGCCCAGGGCGCCATCCACGTGCTCCGGTCCCACGGGCGGCGCGTCCCCGACGACGTCGCGATCGTGGGGTTCGACGACAGCCCCGTGGCCGTGCAGACCCGCCCCCGGCTGACGACGGTGCGGCAGCCCGTGGAGAAGATGGCGGAGGAGATGGCGCGGATGCTGCTGGAGCAGATCGACGCCGACGAGCCGGCCGTCCGGTCGGCGATCTTCGAGCCCATCCTGGTGGTCCGCGACTCGGCGTGAGTCGAACTGTCCATGCCCGCACGGGGGCGCGCACGGGCGACCCGCAAGAGCCCGGCGATCAACGAAACTGGTCACGCCTCCAGTGGTGCGGTGATCGCTTCGAGGATGTCGCGGGCGATGAACCGGCGGTTGTAGGTGCCGATCGGTCCGTCCAGGATGCCGAGACCGACGAGCTTCTCGAATGCCTGGTTTACACCCTGGAGCGATTTGCCGAGTCGCCTTGCGACACCTGGTGCGGTCACGATCGGAACCTCGATGAGCAGATCGACGATGTCACGAACGATCGCGCCGCGCACATTCGCGTCTTTCAGCTTCTCGATGTGTTCACCCCTGATCTTGAGCATCCGGTCGACGCGTTGTGCGGTGTCGGTTGCGGACGCTTCGAGCCCGGTGCTGAAGAAACGGATCCACGGAACCCAGTCTCCGGTCGCGGAGACGTGCGCAAGGTGGTCCTGGTATTCGCTGCGGCGGGCTTCGAACCACGGCGACACGGTGAGGAGCGGTTCGTCGATCACTCCGTCGATCATGAGTTGCAGGACGATGAGGAGTCGGCCGATCCGCCCGTTCCCATCATTGAAGGGGTGGATCGTCTCGAACTGGTAGTGGGCCATCGCGGCGGAGATCACCGGCTCACGTGACTTCCCGTTGTTGATCCAGTCGGACAGGTCACGGAGTGCTGGTTCTATCCCGTAGTCGGGTGGCATGGGAATGAAGCGCGCATCTTCGACGCGTCCACTTGGGCTTCCGATGACCACCTGGGTGGTTCGAACGCTTCCGGCGTCGTGTGTATCGGCGCTCGTGCCTCGGACCAGTGTCTTCTGTGTCTCCGCGAAGAGGGCGACCGAAACCTGGCGATGCTGGTGTACCCAGCGGAACGCCGGGTCGGCAGCCTCCACGTAGTTCATGACCTCGCGAAGCTCGGCGCTCCCGGACGGTTGTGCCGCGGCTTCAGCGGCGAGGACCTCTTCGATCGGAGCGTAGGTACCTTCGAGAGCTGAGGTGCTCTGGGCTTCCCTCCGGAGCGTCGGTCGACGCAGGATCCCCGGGTCGGGGATCTGACGTGATGCCTGATCGAGCCTGGCAAGCGCTCGGCCGGCATTGGCGACCATCTTCCAGGTCGCACCATCGAGCTCCGGCTCCTGGTCAAGTGGGTTGGCGACGAACGCGTGATGTTCGAAGGCGCGGTTGTGGCGACGATCGTGCCCTGAGATCGGTACGAGGCGTCCGACGGGGCTGGAGCTGAAGCTCGTGATCTTCACCCCAGAAGCCTAGGCGACTAGTTATGCCGTCGCAGTGGGAAGTCAGCGGTAACTGAGTTCTCCGGCAAGATATCAGCGGAAGGTCCGTTCCGCTGATGTTCGCGTGGGAGGCCCGACCCTGGCCGGTGTTCCCCGTCGAGGTCGAGCCTGACCCATCACGTACGGGTCGCCCGTGTGGGAATCCCTCACGACCGGGCTGGACGTACCTTGCTAGGTTCCTGAACAAATCGGTCGTCGGTGTCGACGACGGCCCAGGACCCGAAGCGAGGTGGTTCCCCGTGAGAGCTCGTCGTGTACCGCTCTTTGTCGCAACCCTTGTCGCCGCACTCCTGACGACCGGGGTCGTCGCAGTCCCCGGCTCGGCGGCCACCGCGGGCAGCTCGGCCGCACCCGCCGCGGTCGCCGACTGCAGCGCGCCCGCCTGGAGCGCCGGCGCCGTCTACGTCGGCGGCAACCTCGTCACGCACGCCGGCGCCTCGTGGCGCGCCAAGTGGTGGACCCAGGGCGAGACGCCCGGCACCACCGGTGAGTGGGGCGTCTGGGAGCGGGTCGGTACCTGCGACGGCGGCGAGCCGCCCGTCGACCCGCCCGGCACCGACGACTTCCCGGTCAGCCAGGCCCAGTTCAACTCGTTCTTCCCGAACCGGAACTCGTTCTACACGTACGCGGGCCTCGTCGACGCGCTCAGCGCGTACCCGGGTTTCGCCAACAGCGGCAGCGAGACCGTCCAGAAGCGTGAGGCGGCGGCGTTCCTCGCCAACGTCTCGCACGAGACCGGCGGGCTCGTCTACATCGTCGAGCAGAACACCGCGAACTACCCGCACTACTGCGACCGGAACCAGCCCTACGGCTGCCCGGCCGGCACCGACCAGTACTACGGCCGCGGACCCGTCCAGCTCAGCTGGAACTTCAACTACAAGGCCGCGGGCGACGCCCTCGGCATCGACCTGCTGAACAACCCCAGCCTGGTCTCGACCAACTCGGCCATCGCCTGGAAGACCGGCCTCTGGTACTGGAACACCCAGAACGGCCCGGGCACCATGACGCCGCACAACGCCATCGTGAACGGCGCCGGCTTTGGCGAGACGATCCGCAGCATCAACGGCTCCATCGAGTGCAACGGCGGCAACCCGGCCCAGGTCCAGGGCCGCGTGGACACCTACCTGCGGTTCACGAGCGCCCTGGGCGTCGACCCGGGCGGCAACCTCTACTGCTGACCCCCTGACCCACCCGGGCCAGATCCGTTGACCACAGCAGTTGCTGCCAGGAGCACGCCCGTCCTGGCAGCAGCTGCTGTGGTCAACACCGGTGGACGACGGCGGGCCAGCACGGAACCGTGGTCCGGGAGGAGAGGTTTCCCGTGCCACGATGACCGTATGCCTCTCGCATCCCGGTACCTCGCAGCAGAGGACCGTTACGACACCATGCAGTACCGCCGCACCGGCCGCTCGGGTCTGGACCTGCCCGCGCTGTCGTTGGGGCTATGGCACAACTTCGGCGACACCAGCCCGTTCGACACGCAGCGCGCCATCCTGCGCCGCGCCCTCGACCTGGGCGTCACGCACTTCGACCTCGCGAACAACTACGGCCCGTCCTACGGCGCGGCCGAGGCGAACTTCGGCCGGCACCTCGCCGCCGACCTCAAGCCGTACCGCCACGAGCTGGTCCTGTCCACGAAGGCCGGCTACGACATGTGGCCGGGCCCCTACGGCGACCACGGCTCGCGCAAGTACCTGCTGGCCAGCCTCGACCAGTCGCTGACCCGGATGGGTGTCGACTACGTCGACGTCTTCTACCACCACCGCCCCGACCCCTCGACGCCGCTCGAGGAGACCATGGGCGCGCTCGCCTCGGCGGTCCAGCAGGGCAAGGCGCTGTACGTGGGCGTCTCCAACTACTCGCCGGCGCGCACCCGTGACGCCGCCCGCATCCTCGGCGAGCTGGGCGTGCCGCTGCTCATCCACCAGCCGTCCTACTCGATGTTCAACCGGCACATCGAGAACCCCGCCCACGAGGACGGGTACGACGGCGTCCAGAGCGAGTCGCTGCTCGACGTCGTCGGCGAGCTCGGCGTCGGGACCATCGTGTTCTCCCCGCTGCAGCAGGGCCTGCTGACCAGCAAGTACCTCGCCGGCGCCGCCCCGGCCGGGTCGCGCGCGGCCCGCTCCGACTCGCCGTTCCTCTCGGATCGCGCCCTCACCGAGGACTACCTGGGCCGCGCCAAGGCCCTCAACGACATCGCCGCGGGCCGCGGGCAGACGCTCGCGCAGCTCGCGCTCGCCTGGGTGCTCCGGGACGAGCGCGTGACGTCGGCGCTCATCGGCGCGTCGTCGGTGGCGCAGCTCGAGGACAACGTCGCGGCGCTCGCGGCGGGGCCTCTGACCGCGGACGAGATCGCGGCGATCGAGCCCCTGGCGCGTCCCCTCGGCTGACGCTCCGGCACGGCCGCTCGACCGCCGTCCGCCCCGGGCGACCCGCCCGGGGCGGACGGCGTCGGCTGCTCCACACCCCCCGTTCCACCGCACTTCACGAGGCCGTCGCGCCGAATCGACCGGTGCGGCAGAGGATGGGGGAGCACGCCGCTCGACGGGGAGGGGTACCGGGGTACTGCACTCGTGAGAAGGAGCAGAACGTGACCGACACCAAGTCCGCGATCGTCGTCGGGGCCGGCATGGTCGGCCTGTCCACCGCCTGGCACCTGCAGGAACGCGGTGTGGAGGTGACCGTCCTCGACCGGCACGGCGTCGCCGCCGGCTCCTCGTGGGGCAACGCCGGCTGGCTCACCCCCGGCATGGCTATGCCGCTGGCCGACCCGTCGCTGTGGGCCTACGGGCCGAAGGCGCTGCTCGACCCCGACGCCGCCCTCAGCGTCCCCTTCCGCTTCGACCGGGCGCTCTGGGGCTTCCTCGCCCGGTTCATGTCCCATGCGACGCCCGGCGCCTGGCAGCGCGCGATGGCCGCGCTCACGCCGATCGACCGCATGGCGCTCGAGGCGTACGACGAGCTGGAGGCCGGCGGCGTGCACGCGACGTCGTACGCCCGGCCCTGGGTGGTCGGGTTCGAGCGGGAGCGGGAGTCGCGCCCGTTCGTCCACGAGCTGCGGGCGGTCGCGAAGGCCGGCCAGGACATCAAGCTGTCCCGGGTGCCCGACGGCGTCCGCGTCCCGCACCTCTCCCGTGCGGTCCGGTCGGCCTGGACCCTGGAGGGCCAGCGGTACATCGAGCCGGGGCCGTACGTGGAGGCGCTGGCGACGTCGGTCAGCGCGCGGGGTGCGAAGGTGCTGACGGACGCCCGGGTCACCGCCGTCCGGCCGACGCCGGGCGGCGGTGCCGAGGTCGAGGTGGCCGGCCGGGACGCGCTGCGGGCGGACGCCGTCGTGGTCGCCACGGGCGCGTGGCTCCCGGACCTGACCCGGCGGCTCGGCATGCGCACCCGGGTGCAGGCGGGGCGGGGGTACTCGTTCAGCGTGCCGGTGTCCGGCCCGCCGATCGACCACCCGGTCTACTTCCCGGCCCGCCGCGTGGCCTGCACCCCGTACCAGGGGCGGCTGCGGGTCGCCGGGACCATGGAGTTCCGCGGCCCCGACGAGCCGTTCCAGCCGCGCCGGATCGAGGCGATCGTGAACTCGGTCCGCGGCCTCTTCGAGGGCGTCGACCTGGACTCCCGCGAGGACGAGTGGGTGGGCTCCCGGCCGGTCACGCCGGACGGGCTGCCGCTCGTGGGCCGGACGGCGGCGCCCGGCGTCTACGTGGCGGGCGGTCACGGCATGTGGGGCATGGTGCTCGGCCCGGCCACCGGCCGCGCCCTCGCGGCGCAGATCACGACGGGGGAGACCCCGGAGGAGATCAGGCCGTTCGACCCGCTGCGCTGACCCGGAGTCGTTCCAGGCCGTCGAGCACGAGGTCGAGCCCGAACTCGAACTCGCTCTGGTCGTCGCACCAGCCCAGGGTGGACTCCGGGCCCTCGTGGGCCACCTCGGCCAGCATCTGGGTCATGTACGGCAGCTGGTCGGCCATCTGCTCCAGCATCGCGACGGTGGCGTCGTCGGCGCCCTCAGCGGGGCCGCCGCCGGTCGCGAAGCCGGCCACGGCGCCGTCGGGCTCGAAGAGCTCCTGCGTGAAGCCGAGCGCTCGGCTGCCCAGGGCGTGCATCGCGTGGTGGATCAGGTCGTAGGAGAGACCGCCGCGGCGCATCAGCCCGACCAGGGAGTCGTAGTACTGCACGACGTGCAGGCTGAACGACGTCCGGGTCTGCAGGGCCTGCGACGCCCAGGGGTGGCGCAGCAGCACCGCGCGCGCCGCGAGGATCTGCCGCCGCACCGCCGGTTTCCAGGCGGACGGCGGCGCGTCGTCGGGCGGCGGCTCCAGCCCGGCGACGGCGTCCTCGATCTCCGCCGCGACGAGGTCGACCACGCCGTCCAGCAGGTTCTCCTTGCTGGAGACGTGGTGGTAGAGCGACATGGCCTCGATGCCGAGCTCGCGGGCGAGGCTGCGCATGGTCAGCGAGCCGAGCCCGTCCCGGTCCGCCAGGGCCACCGCCGACTCCAGCACCCGGGCACGGGTGAGCGTGCTCCGCGGCGCGGGTGCTGCTCTCTGCGGGGAAGTCATGGTCTCGCGATCCTACGTCGGTCTCACCCTTGACGGACCGGCGCCCCGGTTCTACCTTACAACGTAAGCCTTACGTTGTAAGGCAGAACAGGAAGGCGGTGTGTCATGTGGAGCTGGCTGCTCTGGACGGTCCTCGGGCTGGTGGTGCTCGCGCTGGCCTTCTTCCTCGCGATCGTGCTGGTCATGCGCTACAAGAACCCGCGCGGGCTCGCCCTCGTGCGCCGGTTCAACCGGAGCTTCACCAACCGGCGAGCGATGCGGCACGCGGGGGAGCCGGGCTCGGGCTACGCGGTCATCCGGCACGTGGGGCGCAGGTCGGGCAAGCCGTACGCGACCCCCATCGGGGTCTCCCCGGCGGGTGACGGCTTCCTCGTCTTCCTCCCGTACGGGGCCGACGCCGACTGGGTGCGGAACATCCGCGCGGCGGGCTCCGCGGAGCTGGTCACCGACGGGCGCACGCACCAGGTGACGCCGCGGGTCGTGGACCGGGCGGAGGCGCTGCCCCACCTGTCCGGCGGCGACCGCCGGGTCGCGCGGCTCTTCCGCGTCACCGACTACCTCGTGCTGCAGCCGGCCCCGGCGATCGCGGGTGGCGCCGGGTGAGGGCCGTCGTCCGCGACCGCTACGGCCCGGCCGACGTGCTCCGGCTGACGACGCTCGACGCGCCCGAGCCGGGCCCGGGCGAGGCGGTCGTCCGGGTCGAGGCCGCCTCGCTGAACATGGCCGACGTCGACCACCTGCTGGGCCGGCCACGGCTCGCCCGTCTGGCGACGGGCCTGGTGCGCCCGGCGAACCCCCGGGTCGGGCTCGACGTGGCCGGGACCGTCGAGCGCGCCGGCGCGGACGTGACCGGCCTGCGCCCGGGTGACCGCGTCTGGGCCGACCTCTTCGACAGCGGGCACGGGTCGCTGGCCGACCGGGCGTGCGTCCCGGCGTCGGCCCTCGCCCCGCTCCCGGAGCAGGTCTCGTTCGACGACGCCGCCACGGTGCCGCACTCGGGCTCGCTCGCGCTCCAGGGACTGCGCGCCGCGGGGCCGGTCCGGGCCGGCGAGCGCGTGCTGGTCAACGGCGCGGGCGGCTGCGTGGGGCCGTTCGCGGTGCAGATCGCCAAGGCGCGCGGCGCCGTGGTCACCGCCGTCGACCACGAGGACAAGCTGGATCTGCTCCGCGAGGTGGGCGCGGACGAGGTGATCGACTACACCCGGCACGACGTGACGCGCTCCGGCCGCCGGTTCGACGTGGTCCTGGACATCGCCGACACCCGGTCCCTCCTCGCGATGCGCCGCTGCCTGGCCCCTGGCGGTCGGTACGTGCTGATCGCGCGGCGGATCGGGTCCTTCGCGGAGAAGGCGCTGCTCGGCCCGGTGGTCGGCGGGCTGACGGGGGCCCGGATGGGCACGTTCGCCTGGCACCCGAACCGGCGGGCCGACCTGGACGAGCTCGCGACGCTGCTCGTCTCGGGCGCGGTGCGCCCCGTCGTCGACCGCCGCTACGGCCTCGGCGACGCCGCGGAGGCGTTCGACCGCCTTGCCACGGGCGCGGCCCGCGGCAAGCTCTTGTTCATACCGTAGGCGCCGTCGAACGTAGGTCTGGTCGCTCCAAGAGCGCTGTTCGCGCGACCAACCCTACGTTCGACGCCCGCCGCGCACGCGGCGCCGCCGGGCAAGGCGCCCGCCGGGCAGGTGGCAGGATCGGGCTCATGACGCAACGCCGCATCCTGATCCTCTCCGGCCGTGGACGCTACGAGGACCCCTGGCACGACCACGCGGCGACGTCGCACGTGGCGGCCGGGGTGCTCGGCGAGCTGGGCGCGGTCGAGGTGCGCGGGCTGTTCCGCGACGCGCTGGACGACCTGGACTCCGTGGACCTGCTGGTCGTCAACGGCGGCACGGGCCGCCGGGACGCAGACTTCGACGGGTCCGACGACGACTGGCGCGGCTTCCATGACCGGCTGGCCGGCTGGGCGCGGGCCGGGGGCGCGGTGCTCGGGCTGCACCAGGCCGCGAACACCTTCTACGACGCGCCCGACTGGGAGGCGGTGCTGGGCGGCCGCTGGGTCCCCGGCGAGTCGATGCACCCGCCGATCGGTACCGCCCGCTTCGAGCTGACGATCGGCCACCCGATGACCGAGGGCCTGAGCGTGGTCGAGGCATTCGACGAGCGGTACTGCCGGCTCCGTGTCGCCTCGGGCACGCGCGTGCTCGGCACCACCCTGGACGACGACGGCGCCCCGCACCCGGTCCTGTGGATCAACGAGGCGCACGGCGGCCGCAGCGTGTTCTCGGGGCTGGGCCACGACGTCCGGTCGTTCGCCTCGGAGGGGCACCAGGAGCTCCTGCGCCGCGCCGCCTCCTGGCTGCTGGCGTAGCACGGGCAGTGCTACCTCTGGTCCAGGAGTTGCCCCCCAGGGTAGGATCAAGGGTATGAAGGTGAGTGTGAGCATTCCGGAACAGGACCTGCGGTTCCTGGACGACTACGTGGTGGACAACGGGCTCGGCTCGCGGTCCGCCGGTGTCCACGAGGCGATCGGCGCCCTGCGGCAGATGGCGCTCACGCTGGAGGCCGAGCAGGCGATCTCGGAGTGGTACGACTCGGGTGAGGCCGAGGTCTGGGACGTGACGGTCGCCGACGGCCTCGAGTCCGATGTATCGCGGTGAGGTCTGGTACGCGGATCTTGACCCGGTGCGCGGTTCCGAGGCGAACAAGGTCCGGCCCGTCGTCATCGTGTCGAACGACGCCTACAACGCGGCGGCCCGTCGGCTGGGCCGTGGCGTCCTGACCGTCGTGCCGCTGACGAGCAAGGTGAAGCGCGTGCTCTCGTTCCAGGTGCTCGTCTCGAAGCGGGGCTCCGGGCTCGCGGTCGACTCCAAGGCGCAGGCGGAGCAGGTGCGGGCGGTCGACATGGGGCGCCTGGTCAACCGTGTCGGCAAGCTGTCCTCCGAGGAGTCGGCGGCGCTCGACGACGCCCTGCTGGTGCACCTCGGGATCTCCTGACCCGCTTGACCTCAACCGTTGTTGAGGTTGTTGGCTGGGCCGCATGGAGATCCTCAGCGTCGACACGGTGACCCGCTCGACCGCGGAGACCGCCGCGTACTACGAGTCGGTCCTCGGCCTGCCGGTCAGCAAGGAGATCGGCGCGGTCGAGGTCACCGTCGGCCGCACGGTCCTGCGCTTCCACGAGGACGCCGACGCCGCGGGCGACCAGCACTACGCCTTCCTGGTCGACGACGCCCGGTTCGACGCCGCCCGCGCCTTCCTGGCGGCGGGACCCGGTCTGCTGAGCGACGGCGAGCGCACGGAGTTCGAGGCGCAGGACGCCTGGAACGCGCGGTCGCTGTACTTCCCCGGGCCGGACCGCTCCGTCCTGGAGGTCATCGCGCGCCGTGATCTCCCCCGAGACCTGGGTGCCGGGGGCGGTGCGGGGGCGAAGGCCTCGAGCCCGCCCGTGCCCGGCACCCAGCCCAGCCCGTCGGCGCCGTTCGGGCCGGGCGACCTGCTGTCCGTGAGCGAGGTGGGCATCGCCGTGCCCGACGTCGTGGGCACCGCCGACCGGCTCGCCGACGCCGGGATCGGCCGCTACCCGAGCGGGTCGGCGACGTTCAGCCCGGCCGGGCACATCGACGGCATGCTCATCCTGGTCAGCGTGGGCCGCACCTGGTTCCCGACGTCGGACCGCGTGGTGGGCGAGCCTCCCGTGACCGTGGTCGCGCAGTCGGGACCGTCGAGCCCGGGCGTCGTGCCTGGGCGGTACGAGCTGGCCCCGGGCCGGGTGCTGGTGGTGCGGGCGTAGGTCATTCGCGCGTCAGTCGGCGCCGAGGTGTCCGAGCGCGACGACGTTGACGCCGTCGGGGCGCGTGTAGCTGGTGTTGCCGGCTGTGAGGATGTTGAGTGATGCGAGCTGGCTCGAGCGCTTCTCGGAAACCTTGGTCTCGAGAGCCTTCAGGTTGCGGGCGGCGAGCTCGAGGTTCTTGGCGCCGCCCATCTTGACCTCGAATGCAGCCCAGCGACCGTCGTGGAGCTCGACGATTGCATCGACCTCCAGGCCGACCTCATCGCGGTAGTGGTACACGGAGCCAGCGAGTTGCTCGGCGTAGACCCGCAGGTCCCGGATGCACAGCGACTCGAACAACAAGCCCAGGGTGTTCAGGTCATTGAGAAGCGCTTCCCGGCCTGCCCCCATCGCGGCCGCTGCGAGCGACGGGTCGATGAAGTGCCACTTGGGCTGAGTGCGTAGGCGGACCTTGGAGCGGAGGTGCGTTGCCCACGCTGGTTGTTCCTCGACGACGAAGACCCGAGTCAGGGCATCGAGGTACTTGCGGACTGTCTGGGCAGAGACCTCGGTGTCCGAGTCTCCGATCTCGGACTCTCTGCTCAGTTTCGATGCGGATATCTCTGTGGAGACGTTGCGTGCCAGTGCGCGGATGAGGGCACGCATGCGCATCGGATCGGCTCGAAGGTCGGCATGGGGCAGGTCGACACGAGCGACGTCGTCGAGATAGCTGCTGAGGTATTCCCGGGCCGAACGGCTGGGTTGGGCGACGAGGGCGGGCCAGCCGCCACGCACCAGAAGGTCGGTGTACTCCTCGACGGTGGGACCACCGACCCCGCCGATCTTTGCGTTGTCGAACAGGTCGGCGAGGGTGAAAGCTTCTATGCTTTCGCCGCTCTCGGCCAGCGTCATGGGACGGAGGGTTACCCGGAGGAAGCGACCAGCGCCGCTGTGGCGGGTGATGTCATCAGCGGGTGTGGCCGAGCCGGTCAGGATGAACTGACCCGGGAGTGCACGCGCGTCTGATATCACTTCTGCGAGATTCTCGATATCACTTCTGCGAGCGCTCGAGGTGCTGGGAGGGCAGGGACTCCCAGTTCCCGGGCCGGGTGCTGGTGGTGCGGGCGTAGCCGGACCTCACGCCCCCTCGGTGAATCCCGCCTGGCGCCACACCTCGTAGACCGCGATCGACGCCGCGTTGGTCAGGTTGAGCGACCGGCGGCCGGGAAGCATCGGGATGCGCAGCTCGTCGGTGACCCGGGGGTGCTTCAGGGCCTCGGGCGGCAGGCCCGTGGGTTCCGGGCCGAAGAGCAGCACGTCGCCCGGCCGGTACTCGACGTCGGTGAATCGTGTGGTCGCGCGGGTCGTGAACGCGAACACCCGCGCCTCCGGCAGCGCGTCGAGGGCGGCGTCGAGCGACGGGTGCACGTCCATCACGGCGAGGTCGTGGTAGTCGAGGCCGGCGCGCTTCAGCTTGGCCTCCGAGAGGTCGAAGCCCAGCGGCTCCACGAGGTGCAGCCGCGCGCCCGTGACGGCGGCGAGCCGGATCGCGGACCCGGTGTTCCCGGGGATGCGGGGCTCGAAGTAGACGATGTGGGCGAGGGGGTTCTCGGGCGGGGCGGGGGCGTCAGACGGGTGCGGCACGGGACCATTCTCGCTGCCGGACGGCGGGGCGTCGTCCTTGCCGCCGCCGGGCGCCCCCGCCTACCCTGGCCACATGACGCACGGGCTCAACTGGTGGCGGCTGCACCCGCAGCCGTGACCTGACGCGCCCACCCGCACAGAAGTCCCGAGCTGCTCGCCGCAGCCCGGGACTCTTCTGTGCCCGACGTCGTGCGCGGGCGGCTCCCTGACCCAGGAGACCCATCATGTCCATGACCCTGCCGCCCGAGGCGGCCCCGACGTCGTCCGCCCCGCACGACACCGCCACCCTGCACGACCTCGGCGCCGCCCGCGAGAAGCGTGCCACCACCCGTTCGGCCGTCGCGGCGCGCGAGCGCACCACCGTGCTGGAGGGCCGGATCGCCCGGAACCCGGGGGAGTACCGCGTGCTGACCGGCGACCGCCCCACCGGGGCCCTGCACCTGGGGCACCTGCTGGGCACCGTCGCGAACCGCGTGCGCCTGCAGGACCTGGGCGTCGAGGTGTTCCTCATCGTCGCCGACTACCAGGTCATCACCGACCGGGACGACGCCGGCGACCTGCCCGCCACCGTCCGCGAGGTGGTGCTCGACTACCTCGCGGCGGGCCTGGACCCGGAGCGCAGCACGGTCTTCACGCACTCGGCGGTGCCCGCGCTGAACCAGCTCCTGCTGCCGTTCCTGTCGCTGGTCACGGTGGCCGAGCTGGAGCGCAACCCCACGGTGAAGTCCGAGGCGGAGGCAGCCCTGCTGCGGCAGAAGCGGGGCATCTCGGGCCTGCTGCTCACCTACCCGGTGCACCAGGCCGCCGACATCCTGTTCTGCCACGGCAATCTCGTGCCGGTCGGCGTGGACCAGCTCCCGCACCTGGAGATCACCCGGACCGTGGCGCGGCGGTTCAACCAGCGGTACTCGGCCGCGCGCCCGTACTTCCCCGAGCCGGATGCGCTCATCGCGCCCTCCACCACCGTGCTCGGCAGCGACGGCCGCCGGATGTCCAAGTCGCGGGGCAACGCGCTGGAGCTGCGGGCCTCGGAGGACGACACGGCGACGTTCTTCCGGCGTGCCCGGACCGACGCGGAGCGCACCATCACCTACGAGCCGGAGCGTCGGCCGGAGATCGCCAACCTGCTCCAGATCGGTGCGTACTTCACCGGGACGTCGCCCGAGGCGCTCGCCGACGAGGTGGGTGCGGCGGGCGCGGGGCGCCTCAAGGCGGTGGTCACCGAGGCGGTCGTGGAGGGTCTGCGTCCGCTCCGTGCCCGACGCCGGGAGCTCGCCTCCGCCGGCCCGCGGTACCTCGACGAGGTGCTCGCGCGGGGCAACGCACGGGCGAACGAGATCGCGGACCGCACGCTGGACGACGTCCGCGGGCTGATGGGGATGCGCTACTGACCGGGCGCGTCCGCCCAGGCTGGGTCCACAGGCCTGTGGACAAAGAAGATCCCCGGCCGGGATGCCTCAATAACCCGGCCGGGGAAATCTGTTCGGACGGCCGACGGCGCGACGGGTAGCCACCCGAGAAGGTCGCGCCGTCAGCCGCCCGAGATCATCGGGCCAGACGCTCCCGCAGGGCGTCGAGCTGGGCGCGGAGCGCCGCCGGCGTGTGGTCGCCGAACCGGTCGAAGAACTCCTCGGTCAGGTCGGCCTCGGCCTGCCACGGGGCGGTCGGCACGTCGAAGAGCGCGGCCAGGTCGGCGTCCGGCACGTCGATGCCGTCCAGGTTCAGCGTGCCGGGCGCGGGCAGGCTGCCCACGGGCGTGGCCACGGAGGTGTCCTCGCGCAGGCCGCGGGCGGCCTCGACCTGGCCCACGATCCACTCGATCACGCGCGAGTTCTCGCCGAACCCGGGCCACAGGAAGCGGCCGTCCTCGCCGCGGCGGAACCAGTTGACCTGGAAGATCCGCGGGCGCTTCGACTCCTCGATGCCCGCGCCGACCTCCAGCCAGTGCGCCCAGTGGTCCGCCATGTTGTAGCCGCAGAACGGGAGCATCGCGAAGGGGTCGCGGCGCAGCTCGCCGAGCGCGCCCTCGGCGGCGGCCGTGCGCTCGGAGGAGATGGTGGCGCCCATGAACACGCCGTGCTCCCAGCCGAACGACTCCGCCACGAGCGGCACGTTGCTGGCGCGGCGGCCGCCGAAGACGATCGCGTCGACCGGAACGCCCGCCGGGTCCTCCCAGGTGTCCGCGATGGTCGGGCACTGTGCGGCGGACACGGTGAAGCGGGAGTTCGGGTGCGCCGCGGGGGTCTCGGAGTCCGGCGTCCAGTCGTTGCCCTGCCAGTCGGTCAGGTGCGCCGGCGGCTCGGCCGTGAGGCCCTCCCACCAGACGTCGCCGTCGTCGGTCAGCGCGACGTTCGTGAAGATGGTGTCGCGGTCGAACGTCGCGACGGCGGTCGGGTTGGTGTCGACACCGGTGCCGGGCGCGACGCCGAAGAAGCCGGCCTCGGGGTTGATGGCGCGCAGCGTCCCGTCCGGGCCGGGGCGCATCCACACGATGTCGTCGCCGAGGGTCTCGACCTTCCAGCCCGGGATGGTGGGCTGCAGCATCGCCAGGTTCGTCTTGCCGCAGGCGCTCGGGAAGGCGGCGGCCAGGTGGTACTGGCGCTGCTCGGGCGAGGTGATGCGGATCAGCAGCATGTGCTCGGCGAGCCAGCCCTCGTCGCGCGCCATCGCCGAGGCGATCCGCAGCGCGAAGCACTTCTTGCCGAGCAGCGCGTTGCCGCCGTAGCCGGAGCCGTACGACCAGATCTCGCGGCTCTCCGGGAAGTGCACGATGTACTTGGTGTCGCTGCACGGCCAGGGCACGTCCGCCTCGCCCTCGGCCAGGGGCGCGCCCACGGAGTGCACGGCGGGGACCCACTGCTGGCCGGCGTCGATCAGGCGCAGGATCTCGTCCGAGACGCGCGTCATGACGTGCATGGAGACGACGACGTAGGGCGAGTCGGTGAGCTCGATGCCCACCTGGGAGATGGGGCCGCCCACGGGGCCCATCGAGAAGGGCACCACGTACATGGTGCGGCCCTTCATCGAGCCCTCGAAGACGCCTTTCAGCTCGGTCCGCATGTCGGCGGGCGCCACCCAGTTGTTCGTGGGGCCGGCGTCCTCCTCGTCCTGCGAGCAGATGAAGGTGCGCGACTCGACGCGGGCGACGTCGGCCGGGTTGGAGCGCGCCAGGTACGAGCCCGGGCGCTTCTCCTGGTTGAGCGCGACGAGCGTGCCGGCGGCAAGCATCTGGTCGATGAGGCGCTGCTTCTCGTCGGCGGAGCCGTCGCACCAGACGATCTCGTCCGGCTGGGTGAGCTCGGCGACGCGGGCGACCCAGTCGCGCACGTCCAGGTCTCCGGCGGCGGGGATGCCGTTCGCGGCCGTGGACGCCGAGGTGTCTGCCGTGGTGGAGTCCTGACCGATGGTCACGTCGGCCACGAGCTCGGCGACGAGCCGGGTTCGGCGGGGGTTCGCGAGGACGGACATGTGCGCTCCGATCGTCAGACTGCGGGCCACGGTGGCGGGCTTGTTTCCACCCTCACGTGCGGATCGCCCCGAATTCCAGCCCACGAGCTGTCAAGAATCGCCGATCTTCACGTAGTGTGAAGGAGCGGGTTCCTGCTGGCCCGTCCCGGGCAGCGGACCGGGTGAAGCGACCACGATCGGAGGGCGACATGCCTGCCGGAGGCGAGCCGACGTCGTCGGGCGGCGAGACGGACCTGATCACCCTGGGCCGCCGGATCCGGCACCTGCGCACCGCGCAGGGGCTCACGCTGGACGCGCTCGGCGAGAAGGTGGGCTCGGCGCCGAGCCTGCTGTCGCTCGTGGAGAACGGCCGGCGCGAACCGCGGCTCGGGCTCCTGCGGTCGATCGCGGAGGCGCTCGGCGTGCCGATGGGCGAGCTGCTCAGCGCCGAGCCGCCGTCGCGCCGAGCGGCCCTGGAGATCGCGCTCGACCGGGCGCAGCGCGGCCAGCTGTTCACCACCCTGGGCGTGCCCGCGGTCAAGCCGAGCCAGAAGCTGCCGATGCCGGTCCTGGAGCAGCTCGTGGGCCTGCACGACGAGCTGGCCCGGCGCGAGCAGATGGCCATCGCCACGCCCGAGGAGGCGCGGCGGGCCAACACGGAGCTGCGCCTGGAGCGGGAGGCCCGCGACAACCACTACCCGCAGTTCGAGGCCGTCGCCGAGCAGATGGTCAAGGCCGCCGGGTACACGGGCGGCGCGCTGACGCACCGCACCGTGGCGCGGATGGCGGAGCAGATGGGCTTCACGCTGCTGCACGTGGGCGACCTGCCCCGGTCCGCCCGGTCGGTGACGGACCTGCGCAACGGGCGCATCTACCTGCCCCCGGCGTCGACCCCGGGCGGGCACGGCCTGCGCTCGCTCGCGCTGCAGGCGCTGGCGCACCGCGTGCTGGAGCACGACCGGCCTCGGTCCTACGGCGAGTTCCTGCGGCAGCGCGTCGAGATCACGTACTTCGCCGCCGCGTGCCTGGTGCCGCAGTTCGTGGCCGTGCCGTTCCTCCAGGAGCGCAAGCGGGAGCACGACCTCGCGGTCGAGGACTTCCGCGACGCCTTCGGCATCACGCACGAGGCGGCGGCGATGCGCCTCACCAACCTCGCGACGCACCACCTCGGCATCCCGCTGCACTTCCTGCGCGTGGGGGCCGACGGCGCGCTGTTCCGGGGCTACGCGAACGACGGCCTGCCGTTCCCGCAGGACGTCACGGGCGCCATCGAGGGGCAGCTCATCTGCCGGCGCTGGGCGGCGCGCGAGGCGTTCGAGCGCCGTGACCGCGCCACCGAGTTCTACCAGTACACCGACACCCCGGCCGGGACGTTCTGGTGCTCCACCCAGACCGGGTCGACGTCGCCCGCGGGCGGACCCGACGGCGGCTCGGGCGCCTTCTCGATCACCGTGGGCGTGCCGTACGCGCACGCCAAGTGGTTCCGGGGGCGGGACACCCAGGTGCGCCGCGTCTCGACCTGCCCGGACCCGGCCTGCTGCCAGCGCCCGTCGCCGGAGCTCACCGAGCGTTGGTCGGGCGAGGCCTGGCCGTCGGGGCGCATGCACCAGCAGATCCTCGCGGCCCTGCCGCGGGGTGCGTTCCCCGGCGTGGACGACGCCGAGGTGTACGCGTTCCTGGACAAGCACGCCCCGGACTGACCCCCGTGTCGGACGTACGGGTCCCTCGGGTGGCCCGTGCGTCCGACACGCACGTATGACCTTCCCGTCAGGACCCTGGCGCGGCGTCGGGTTAGCGTAGGCGACCGTGGCATCGAACCTGGCTTGCATCGGACTGGACGTCTGGCGACGGAGCGAATTTCGCGACCTGGTGGCCTCGGCACGCGCCGAGGCGGAGACCATCGCCAAGGACGGCGAGGTCGGCGTGCACATCTGGACCGACGCGTCCGGTGCCCGCCTGATCATCACCACGGAGGGCGACCTCGTGCGGGTCGTCACGCCCACGTTCTACGCCGCGCCCGGCGCCATCCTCTCCGAGCCGCAGGCGGTCGACGGCGGCCTGGTGCTCGCCGAGCTCGTGAACCAGCACGACGAGGTCATCACCGAGATCGCCTGCCAGCTCGAGGAGCTCGCCCTGCTGGGCTCCGCGGAGGCCCCCGTCACGGGCCCGGCGTCGATCGTGGTGCTCGGCAACTCCGTCCAGGTGATCGGGCGGGCCGACGCCGCCGTGTCCGGCCTGGTCTTCGAGCCCACCGGCGCGTACGCCGCGTCGACCGACGCCGTCGCGCACCTGACCGGCGTGGTGCTCGCGATCGAGCAGCGCTCTGTCTCCCGCACCGGCCAGGACTTCACCGCCGCGCGCGTGCAGACCGACGGCTTCCAGGTGACCCTCTGCCACCCGGCCGGTCGGCCGGCGCTCACCGTCGGCGACGTCGTCGAGGTGGACGGGTACGTGGTGGCGTCACTGCCGGAGCTGCGCTGACTCCTGCGGGACGCACCTCCTCTTTGAGGCCCGGGTTTCTTCGCTCTGCGGCGGCTGAAAGCGAAGAAACCCGGGCCTCGAAGGGGAGCTACTCGGCAGGGAGCGGGCCGCCCCGGGCGTCCAGGCGGTCCAGCAGCTTCGGCAGGACGTCGCCCAGCCGCAGCCCGTCGTGCTCGAACTCGTTGGTGACCCACGGCTCGACGTTGCCCACGTGCGCCGCGGTCTCCAGCGAGAGGGACGAGTCCACGAACATGTCGTCGAAGTACACGGCGGCCTCGACCGGGATCTCGTTGTCCGCGAGCCGGTGCAGGTCGTACAGGTCGCCCCAGTCCTGCCGCTGGGCGAGGGCGTCGGCCGCGGCCTCGAACGGCCGCAGGGCGCTGATCTCGGAGAACATCCAGGGGTAGATCATCTCGCCGGTCAGCAGCAGCGGCCGGGCGTCCTCGCCGAACGCGGGGTCGGCATCGCGCACGGACTGGGCCGCCCACGCGGTGGGGCCGGTGTGGGACTGGGCGTAGATCGACTCGTGGAGCAGGGCGTACAGCGGGTTCGTCGCGAACGACGTCTCGGCCGCGACCGTGGCGCGGAACGTGTCGCTGAGCGGGCCCCCGTGCGGGGAGTCGAACGCCTCGTCGACGATCCAGTGCACGCGCTCGAACCCGGGCTGCATGCCGAAGTCCATGCCGAGCGTCTGGAACCGCCGCACGGTGAGGGGGTCGCCGCCGGGCTCCGTCACGCCGCCGGCCGCGAGCCGGTCGGCGATGCGCCCGAGGGTCTTGGCGACGTGCGGGTACCGCGCGCGGAACCGCTCGTTCTTGGCCACCACGCGCGGCTGGGTGCGCTCGTAGACCTCCCGGGCCGACGCCGTCAGGCCCGGCAGGCCGCCGGTCACGAGGCTCGCGTTGAGGCCCTCGGGTGCGAACGACAGGTATGTCATGGTGATGAAGCCGCCGTACGACTGGCCCAGCGAGGTCCAGCGCCGGCCGCCGAAGAGCGTCGTCCGGATGTGCTCGGCGTCGCGCACGATGTTGTCGGCGCGGAAGTGCGTCAGGTACTCCGCCTGCTCCGCGGGGGTGCCGAGGGCGTTCAGCGCCTCCGCGCGGACGGCGCTGGAGCGCCCGGTGCCGCGCTGGTCGAGGAGCACCACGCGGAACCGCTCGAGCGCCGCGCCCACCCAGCCGTCCGGGCCGGTGGGGCGGGGACCCTTGCCGCCGGGGCCGCCCTGGAGGAAGACGAGGAGCGGCAGGTCCTCGGTGCGGCGCGTGGGGTCGACGAGCTCGCGCGCGAACACGGAGATCGAGGGGGACCCGTCGGGCTGGGACCAGTCGAGCGGGACGTCGACGGAGTGGTCGGTGACATGGACACCGGGAAGCGTGTAGCTGATGGGCACGGGCCGAGCCTACGACCGCACGCCGGGACACGGCAGTGCCCCGGTCGCGATATTCGTTGCATTAATGGAGTGGCTGCTCTGATAATGGGACCATGACGACCACCGAGGTACGCCAGCCGCCCGCGCTCCCCACCGTGCTCGGCCTGGCCGTGCTCGCGCTCGGCCTCCTGCTCGGCTGGTTCGCCGCGCCGCTGGCGGGCGGCATCGCCGGCCTGATCGGCGCGACGCCGCTGCCCGTGCCGCGGCTGCTCACGCTGATCGAGTCGCTGCCCCTGCCCTGGACGCTCGGCATCCTGGGCGGGCTCGGCCTCGTGGGCGGCGCCTTCGTCGCCTTCGTCACCGTGGGTGAGGCGCCGCAGCTCACCGTCGCGGACGACCACCTCGAGCACCGGCAGGAGGAGCGCGAGATGTGGGTCGAGCGGTCCGCCGTCGGCGCGGCGTTCCGCGACAAGGAGGACCTGGTGCTGCTGCGGCCCGACGGCGGCCTGCGTGCCCGCCTCGACACCGACACCCTCTCGGCCGCGCAGGTGCAGGAGGCGCTGACCCGGCACGGCTGGCCCTGGCACGACGCCGACCCGCACGAGCAGCAGTACGAGCGCTGGGTGGACGGCCGGCCGGGCTTCACGGCCGCGGAGCACGAGGCGCTCCGCCGTCGGCTGGAGGAGCGCAAGGACGCCGCCGCCCGCCGCCAGGCGGACGCGGACCTGGCCGCGCTCGGCCTCGTGGCGCGCGTCCGGGACAACCGGATCCAGGTGCGCCGCGCGGCCGCGACCGAGGACGCACGTGGCACGGACCGTTGACCCCGCGCGGCACGAGGCGCGCCGGCTGGTCATCATCGACGCGGCGCTCACCGTCTTCGCGGAGCGCGGCTACGACGGCGCCACCACCGCGGCGATCTGCCGGCAGGCGGGCATCGGGTCGGGCACGTTCTTCCACTACTTCCCGACCAAGCTGGAGCTCCTGCTCGCGATCCTGGCGCTCGGCATCCAGGAGGTGCGCGACGCCGAGGCGGTGTACGCGGGGCGGACCGACGCCCTCGGCGTCGTGCTCGACATCGTCCGGCAGGGCGCCGACGACGCCGCGGAACCCCGGATGCCCGGGTTCGTGCGCGCGGTGGGCGGCGTCATGCACCTGCCGGACGTCGCGGCGCGGCTCGACGAGGACACGCGGGCACAGCACGACCTGATCCGGCCCTGGGTCGAGCGGGCCCAGCGGGCCGGCGAGATCCGGACGGACCTGACCCCGGACCGGATCACCTCGTGGCTGTACCTCCTGACCGACGGGTTCCTCGGACGCGTCGCGGTCGACGAGGGGTTCACGGCGGAGGGCGAGAAGGAGACGCTCGTGGAGACGGCGCGCCGGTTCCTGGCGCCCTGACGCCGCACCTCCCAGGACGTGTCAGACGCTCAGGCCCCCCGGGGGACCTGAGCGTCTGACACGTGGTCGCGCGCTCAGCCGATGTCCGCGTCCACCCAGTCGAAGGTCTTGGTCACCGCCTTCTTCCAGCTCCGGTACAGCCGGTCCCGCTCGCCCGCGTCCATGTCGGGCGACCACCGCCGGTCCTCGGCCCAGTTGGCCTCGACGTCCGACTCACCCTTCCAGAAGCCGACGGCGATGCCCGCCGCGTACGCGGCGCCGAGTGCGGTCGTCTCCGCGACGACGGGCCGCACTACGTCGACACCGAGCTGGTCGGCCTGGAACTGCATGAGCAGCTCGTTGTAGACCATGCCGCCGTCGACCTTGAGCTCGGTGAGCTCCACCCCCGAGTCCGCCCGCATCGCGTCCATGACCTCGCGGGTCTGGTAGGCCGTGGCCTCCAGCGCGGCCCGGGCGATGTGGTTCCGGTTGACGTACCGGGTCAGACCCACCAGCGCCCCGCGCGCGTCGGGCCGCCAGTACGGCGCGAACAGGCCGGAGAAGGCGGGCACGAAGTACGCGCCGCCGTTGTCCTCCACCTTGCGGGCGAGCCACTCGACGTCGGGGGAGTCGGTGAACATGCCCAGGTTGTCGCGGAGCCACTGGACCAGCGAGCCCGTGACGGCGATGGAGCCCTCCAGCGCGTAGATCGGCGCGTTGCCGCCGATCTTGTAGCAGACCGTGGTGAGCAGGCCGTTCTCCGACGGCACCTTCTCCGTGCCCGTGTTGAGCAGCATGAAGTTGCCGGTGCCGTACGTGTTCTTGGCCGTACCGACCTCGAAGCACGCCTGTCCGAACGTCGCGGCCTGCTGGTCGCCGAGGATGCCCGCGATGGGCACGCCGGGCACCATGCCGCGGGGGCGTCCGGTGCCGTACACCTCGGAGGAGGAGCGGATCTCGGGGAGCATGGAGAGCGGGATGCCCATGTCTGCCGCGATGTCCTCACGCCACGAAAGGGTGTCCAGGTCCATGAGCATGGTGCGGGACGCGTTCGTGACGTCGGTGACGTGCACACCGCCGTCGACGCCGCCCGTCATGTTCCACAGGACCCACGCGTCCGTGTTGCCGAACAGCAGGTCACCGCGGTCGGCCGCCTCGCGGGCGCCCTCCACGTTGTCGAGGATCCACTTCACCTTGGGGCCGGAGAAGTAGGTGGCGAGCGGCAGGCCGACGATCGCCTTGTACTTGTCGGCGCCCTCGGACCCGCCGAGCTCGTCGACGATCGCCTGCGTGCGCGTGTCCTGCCAGACGATCGCGTTGTAGACCGGCTTGCCCGTCGTCTTGTCCCACACCACTGTGGTCTCACGCTGGTTGGTGATGCCCACGGCCGCCAGGTCGGTGTGGTTGAGGTTCGCCTTGGTCAGCGCGAGGCCCACGACCTGGCGGGTGTTGTCCCAGATCTGGTCCGGCTTGTGCTCCACCCAGCCGGCCTTGGGGAAGATCTGGTCGTGCTCGATCTGGCCGGTGGACACGATGGTCCCGGCGTGGTTGAACACGATCGCCCGGGTGCTCGTGGTGCCCTGGTCGATCGCGAGTACGTAGTCAGCCATCGGAGTTGACTCCCTTGTCTGTGTCGAGGTCTGCCTGGGGGTTCGGCTCAGAGGGCCGCGATGAGCAGGCCGCCCAGCGCGCCGCCGGCCAGGGGGCCGAGCACCGGGACCCACGAGTACGCCCAGTCGCTCCCGCCCTTGCCCGGGATGGGCAGCACGAAGTGGGCGATGCGCGGCCCGAAGTCACGGGCCGGGTTGATGGCGTACCCGGTCGGGCCACCGAGGCTGGCACCGATGCCGAGCACGAGGAGCGCTGCGGCCAGCGGGCCCATGTCGCCCGGCCAGTTCGCGAAGGACAGGATGACGAAGACCAGCATGAACGTGCCGATGAGCTCGGTGATGAAGTTCCACGTGTACGAGCGGATCGCCGGGCCCGTGGAGAAGACGCCCAGCTTCACGGCCGGGTCGGCGTCCTCGTCGAAGTGCTGCTTGTACGCCAGGTACGCGAGGACGGCGCCCACGAAGGCGCCGCAGAGCTGCGCCACCCAGTAGATGAGCATGTTGCCGAAGTCGGCGGCGACACCCGGGGCGAACTCCTCGGCGCCGCTGGCCAGGATGCCGAGGGTGACGGCCGGGTTGATGTGCGCGCCGGACTTCAGCGACACGAAGACACCCGCGAACACCGCGAGGCCCCACCCGAAGTTGATCATCAGCCAGCCGCCGTTGAAGCCCTTGTTCTTGGGCAGGATGGCGTTCGCCACCACACCGGCACCGCCGAGGAGCAGGATCATCGTGCCGAGGAACTCCGGCACGATGATGTCCGTGAATGCGTTCATCGCTGACTCGCTTTCTGCCGACAGCTCTGTCGGCGTACGGAGGTAGTCCCGGCGGTCCCTTGGGGCGACCCGTCGGCTTGTGAGTAGGTGTGGTCCTTCGCTCTCCTAGTTGCGGAGCGGCTGCATGGCCGCCACGTCCGGTGTGGTCAGGCGCGCGCGCTCGGCGCCCTCGTCGTCAGGCTCCTGCGCGGCCTGGCGTTCTGCGTCGATCCGCGCCTGCCAGGCACTGATCTCGCGCTCGGTGTCCGCCGCGTCCCAGCCGAGCAGCGGGCCGACGACGGCGGCGATCTCGTCGGCCGCCGCCGTGCCGCTGTCCGCCACCTCGTAGACCAGGCGCGTGCGGTGCGAGAGCACGTCCTCCAGGTGGAGGGCGCCCTCGTGGCTCACCGCGTAGTGCACCTCGGCGCGCAGGTAGGCGGAGGCGTGCTCGAGCGGCTTGGCCAGCGACGGGTCGGCGTCGCACAGCTCCACGATCTCGGCGAGGTTGGCGCCGTACCGGTGCAGCAGGTGGTCCAGCATCGGGGGCGACCAGCCGAACCGCTTGCCCCAGGTGCGCGCCTGGCGCTGGACGGCGCGCAGCCCGACGGCGCCCGTGAGCGGGATCTGGTGCGTGATCGACGGGAGCGCGGCGGCGCGCTGCCCGATCGCGAAGTCCACGGCGTCCTTGGCCATGATCCGGTACGTCGTGAGCTTGCCGCCCGCGACGACGGTGAGGCCCGGCGTCGGAGATGCGACCGTGTGCTCGCGGCTGACCTTCGCGCTGCTCGTGCCCTCCTTGGTGCCCGGCTGCAGCAGCGGGCGCAGGCCCGCGTACGTGCCGATGACGTCTTCCCTGGTCAGCGGGTGCGCGAGCACCGCGTTCGCGTGGTCCAGCACGTAGTCGATGTCGGTGCTCGTGGCCACCGGATGGGTCGGGTCGAGGCTCCAGTGGGTGTCCGTGGTGCCGATGATCCAGTACCGGCTCCACGGGATGACGAACAGCACGGACTTCTCCGTCTGCAGGATCAGCCCGACGTGCCCCCGGATGCGCTCGCGCGGGACGATCAGGTGCACGCCCTTGCTGGCGAGCACGCGCAGCCCGCCCTCCGAGCCCGCCAGGGCCTCGGTGTCCTCCGTCCACACGCCGGTCGCGTTGATCACGGACCGTGCCCGGACGGTGATCTCCTTGCCCGTCTCCAGGTCCACGACCACCGCGCCGTTCACGGCACCGGTCGCGCCCTGCGTCAGGCTGACCACCTGGGTGCGGCTGGCGGCGTGCGCCCCGTAGCTGGCGGCCGTGCGGATCAGGGTCGCGACCAGGCGGGCGTCGTCGACCGACGCGTCCCAGTACTGGACGGCCCCGACGGCGGCGTCGTGCGCCAGGTCCGGGAACTTGGTCTCCATCTGGTGGCGGCTGAGGTGCCGGTGGAACGGCATCGGCCGGCGGCCGGGGGTCACGGTCGCGAGGACGTCGTACAGCGCGATGCCGGCGCCCACGTAGGCGCGCTCCCAGACGCGGTGCTCCAGGGGATACAGGAACGGGACCGGCCGCACCAGGTGCGGCGCGAGGTCCCGTAGCAGGAGGTCGCGCTCAGTGAGCGCCTCGTGCACCAGCTCGAAGTCGAGCATCTGGAGGTAGCGGAGGCCGCCGTGCACCAGCTTGCTGCTGCGGCTGGACGTGCCCTGCGCCCAGTCCTGTGCCTCGACGACGGCGGTCGACAACCCCCGGGTGACCGCGTCCAGGGCGATGCCGGCGCCGGTCACGCCGCCGCCGATCACCAGCACGTCGAGCTCTGCGGCGGGGCTGGCACTGGCTTCGAGCGCAGCCAGCGCCTGGGTCCTCGCTTCTGCGGTCAGGCGTGTAGAGGCCATGCGCCAAACTCACCACGCATTCCGTGACTTGGCAAGACCTTTGCCCTTGTGGCGAGGGTGTGTTGGGATGTTCTCTCGCTCACTTTCCGGTTTGCCAATCGTTTCACCAGGTACGGGGCGTGCGGGCGCGTCCGGATGTCACCCGCACGTCACCCGCCGCGCCTGCCCGCCGTAGTGTGTCGCCGTGACGACACCTGAGGCGCCGGCTGTGCCCGTGATCCGACCCGCCCTTCCGTCCGACGTGCGCACCATCCGCGATCTCGTCCAGCCGCTGAGCCAGGAGCGCATCCTCCGGCCGTACGAGATGGTCGGGTACTTCGAGGCGGTCCAGGAGTTCCTGGTGGCGGTCGACCCCGCCGCGCCGGACTCCGCCGTCGGCTGCGGCGCGCTGCACGTGATGTGGGACGACCTCGCCGAGGTGCGCACGCTGGCCGTGCACCGCGACTGGCGCGGTCGCAAGGTGGGGCACGCGCTGCTCGAGGCGTTGATCGAGCGGGCCCGCGCGCTGGGCCTGAGCCGGGTCTTCTGCCTCACCTTCGAGGTCGACTTCTTCGCCGCGCACGGGTTCCGGGAGATCGACGGCACGCCCGTGACGCCCGAGGTGTACACCGAGCTGCTGCGCTCGTACGACGAGGGCGTGGCCGAGTTCCTCGACCTGGCGCGCGTGAAGCCCAACACGCTGGGCAACTCGCGGATGCTGCTGGAGCTCTGACCCCGCGCTACCGGGTCAGGTGGACCCCGCGCTACCGGGGCAGGTGCAGGCGGCCGACGTCGTCCTGCTCGGCCAGGCCGTCCTCGACCAGGCCGGCGATCGCGCGGTCAAGCTGTGCCGGGTCGTGCCACAGGCCCGCGAGCAGCGCCCGGTCCACAGGTTCCGACGCATGCCGGAGCTCCGCCATCACCCGGCCGCGCGCCTGCCGGTCGGTGCCCGCCCAGGCCTGGGTGCGGCGCTTGTCGGCGTGCGCGTCCGGGGGCGAGCCGGCGCGGCGCCACGCGCACAGCCCGGCGACGGGGCACGCGCCACACTTCGGCGCCTTGGCGGTGCAGACCAGCGCGCCCAGCTCCATCGAGGCGGCGGCCCATCGCGCGGCCTCGGCGTCGTCCTCGGGGGCGAGCGACGTCGCCAGGGCCCGTTCGGCGGCCGTGTACGACGGCGCGGGCAGCGCCGACCCGCCGACCGCCCGCGCCAGCACCCGCCGCACGTTCGTGTCGACCACCACGGACCGCTTCCCGTAGGCGAACGCCAGCACCGCGGCGGCCGTGTACTCGCCGACGCCGGGGAGAGCGAGCAGCTCCGGCTCGGTGCGCGGCACCACGCCGTCGTGCCGCTCGACGATCGCCCGGGCGCACTCCTGCAGGCGCAGCGCGCGCCGGGGGTAGCCGAGGCGGCCCCAGGCGCGCAGGACGTCGGCGGTCGGCGCCCGCGCCAGGTCCGCGGGCGTGGGCCACTGCTCCAGCCACGCGTGCCAGGCGGGCTCGACGCGCACCACGGGGGTCTGCTGCAGCATGACCTCGCTCACCAGCACGCCCCACGCGGTGCGGTCCGGCGCCCGCCAGGGCAGGTCGCGCGCGGCGCCGTCGAACCACTGCACGACGCCGGAGCGCATCTCGGTACGTCGCGTCGCCTCCGCTGCTGTCACGGGGACTCATCCTGCCGCACGGGGGGTGGTCCGGCCGACCCGCTGGCTGGTGGTGGGCGGTGGGCGGGCAGGGTGGGGCCGGTGGGCGGGGCCGGTTGGCGGGGTCGGCGCCCGGCGGACACAGCCGGCGGGACGGCCGGCGGACACAGCCGGCGGGACGGCCGGCGGACACGGCCGGCGGGACGGCCGGCGGATGCGGCCGGCCGGGCCGTGAAGTAGGACATGTGACCGACTCGGCGGCGCGGCTGCCGCCCGGGCCGGGCGCGGAGTCGTACTTTGGTGCCGCGGCCGGCGGAGCGCGTCGGGCCGGAGGTGTCGCAACAGCTTCTGGGGGTCGAGCAGGTGGTCAGTGCGCCGGAACGGGCCGAGTGGACTCTGGGCCGCGTCGCCGTGGAGCAGCGCCCGTCCGGCAGACGCCCGCGCCGGCCGGGACGCCTGATCGCGGTGCTGGTCGTGGTGGCGCTGGGCGGGATCGGGGTCGCGGCGACGTGGCCGCAGCCGGACCCGCCGATCGTCGCCGAGAAGCTGAGCCCGCCGGAGCCCGTGGACCCGAACGCCGCGGCCGCGCCGTGCACACCCGAGGACCTCGACGTGGGGCTCGTGGCCGACCGCACGGCGGTCACGCCCGGGGTGCCGGTCAAGTTCACCGTGTCGGTGCGGAACACCGGTCAGGTGCAGTGCCTGGTCGAGGCTCCCCGGCACGGCCTCGCCGTCACCGTGTACGAGGGCGAGCTGGGCGAGCAGACGGCGGAGCGGGCCTGGTCGTCGGCGGACTGTGCCGACCAGGACGAGGAGCGGCTGCTGCTCCTGGGGCCGGGCGACGTCGACGTGACGAACGTGAGCTGGTCCGACGCGCGCTCGGCGCCGGGCTGCGCGGCCGGCCAGCCCAAGCCGACGGCCGGCGCGTACACGGCGCAGGTCACGCTCGCCGGTGTCGAGGGCGCGGCCAGCGACGTCGTGCGGCTGACGTACACGGTGCCGCAACCGTCCGGGTCGCCGTCGCCGTCCGGGTCACCGTCGGGCGGGGCGTCCGGATCGCCGTCGGGCGAGCCGTCCGGGGCCGCGTCGCCGAGCGGCTCCGGGAAGCCGGACACCGACGAGGGCGAGAAGCAGTGAGCGGATACCGGCGCGGAGCCGGCCACCGACGAGAAGGCTGAGCTGTCGAGCCCCTGAGCCCAGTTCTCCGGACCAACCAGCTGACTCGGCCGCATGCGGATGCCGAGTCAGGTGGTTGGTCGGACCAGGTCGCTGACTCGGCCGCATGCGGATGCCGGGTCAGGTGGGTGGTCCGACCAACCGGCTGACTCGGCGTCGCGGACCGGGCGGGAGTGGGTCAGACGTAGCGTTCGAGGATGCTCGACTCGGCGAGCCGGGACAGCCCCTCGCGGATCGTCCGGGCGCGCTGCTCGCCCACGCCGTCGACCGACATGAGGTCGTCCACGCTCGCGGCGAGGAGCTTCTGCAGGCTGCTGAAGTGGCCCACGAGCTGCTCGATGGTGACGCTCGGCAGGCGCGGCACCTTGGACAGGAGCCGGTAGCCGTGCGGCGCGACGGCGGCGTCCAGCGCGTCCCCGCCGCCCGGCAGGTCCAGGATCCGGCCGATCTGGCTCATGTCGAGCAGCTCCTGCGACGTGAGCGCGGAGAGCTCCGCCTGCACGTCGGCGAGCGTGCGGTCCTTGCGGCTGAGCACGTAGTCGCGGATCACGAACTCGCGGTCGGAGCCGACGTCGCCGATGAGCTCGTCGAGCTGCAGGGCGAGCAGGCGGCCGTCCACACCGAGCTCGATCACGTAGCCGGCGATCTCGTCGGAGATGCGGCCCACCATCTCGAGGCGCTGCACCACAGAGCACACGTCGCGCACGGTGACCAGGTCCTCGATCTCCAGCGCCGACAGCGTGCCGGAGACCTCGTCGAGGCGGGCGCGGTAGCGCTCCAGCGTCGCGAGGGCCTGGTTGGCGCGGCCGAGGATCGTGTCCGAGTCCTCCAGCACGTGCCGCTGGCCGCCCACGTAGAGGGCGACGATCCGCATGGACTGGCTCACCGAGATCACCGGGAACCCGGTCTGCTTGGCCACGCGCTCGGCCGTGCGGTGCCGGGTGCCGGACTCGGTCGTCTCTATCGTCGGGTCGGGCAGCAGCTGGACGGCGGCCTTGCGGATCCGCGTGGCGTGCCGGTCGAGCACGACGGCGCCGTCCATCTTGGACAGCTCGCGCAGGCGGGTGGCCGAGAAGTCGACGTCGAGCGAGAAACCGCCGGAGCAGATCTGCTCCACGACCGGGTCGAGACCGAGCACGATGAGCGCGCCGGTGCGACCGCGCAGGATGCGTTCGAGTCCGTCGCGAAGTTCGGTCCCGGGCGCGACGGCGGCCAGGGTCTCACGGAGCAGCTCGTCAGTGTGCGAGGAGGTCGTGGCCACGAAGAAATCCTACGCTGTGCCCTCGGGGCCAAGCAGTTGGTTTCATGAACCGGTCATCTGTCGTCCATCGTGTTGTCACCTCGACGGCCTAGGCCCTGCGCCCACTCCACCGCGTCGCGGATGTGCGTGGCCTCGACGAGCTGGAGCCCCTCGGGCGCCTTGACCCCGGTCCCGTGCGGTACGACGGCGTGCGCGAACCCCAGGCGGGCGGCCTCGCCCAGCCGGCGGTCCAGCCCGGCGACGGGCCGCAGGTCCCCGGCCAGGCCCACCTCCCCGACGGCGACGGTGGCGCCGGGCAGCGGCTTCCCCGTCCGCGCGGACACCAGCGCGAGGGCGGCCGCGAGGTCGGACGCCGGTTCGGTGATCCGGACGCCGCCCACCGTCGAGGCGTAGACGTCCTGGTCGGCGAGCCGCAGCCCGCCGTGCCGCTGGAGCACGGCGAGGATCATCGCCAGCCGGCTGGAGTCCACGCCGCTGGTCGCGCGGCGCGGGTTGTTCAGCGGGCTGGGCGCCACGAGCCCCTGCACCTCGACGGCGAGCGGGCGCCGCCCCTCCAGCGTGACCGTGATGCAGGAGCCGGCCACCCCCGTGCCGGCGTGCGACAGGAACAGACCGGAGGGGTCGGGCAGCCCCACGATCCCGTCCTCCGACAGGTCGAAGCAGCCCACCTCGTCCGTGGGGCCGTACCGGTTCTTCACCGCGCGGATCATGCGCAGACGCGAGTGCCGGTCACCCTCGAACTGGCATACGACGTCCACCAGGTGCTCCAGCGTGCGCGGGCCGGCCACCGAGCCGTCCTTGGTCACGTGCCCCACGAGGATGGTCGGGATCTGCCGCTCCTTGGCCACGGCGATCAGCGCGGCGGCGACCTCCCGCACCTGCGAGACGCCGCCCGGGGCCCCGTCCACCTGCGCGGACGCGATGGTCTGCACCGAGTCGACGATCAGCATGTCCGGCTGGTTGGCCTCCAGGTGACCCAGCACCGTCCCCAGGTCCGTCTCCGCGGCCAGCAGCAGGGTGCGCGAGAGTGCCCCGATCCGCTCGGCCCGCAGCCGCACCTGCCCGGCCGACTCCTCGCCGGTCACGTACAGCACCGTGCGCGGCGACTCGAACCCGTCGGGGCCCAGCGCGCCGTCGGCCACGTTGCTCGCGACCGCGAGCAGCAGGGTCGACTTGCCCACGCCCGGCTCGCCCGCGAGCAGGATCACGGCCCCGGGCACGAGACCGCCGCCCAGGACCCGGTCGAACTCGCCGACGCCGGTCGGGTTGGCGCGCGCCGACTCCACGTCGATGTCCGCGATGGGTCGGGCGGGCGCGCGAGCGGGGGAGACGGCGGCGGTGCGCGGGCCTGCCGCCGCCGGACCGTCCTCCGTCACGGTGCCCCACTCCTGGCACTCCCCGCAGCGGCCGACCCACTTCACGGTGGTCCAGCCGCACTCGGTGCACCGGTACGCGGGCCGGGCCTTCTTGGAGGTCGATGAGGTCACGAGGGGAACCGTACGTGCCACCACTGACACCGGCCGAAGATCACCCGCGCCGTACCCCCTCGGGCGGCCGCGGCCGGCGCCCCGGCCAGGTAGTTTGCGATCATGCCGGCCACCGACGGGCGCATGGTGCGCCCCGCCGGGTCGCGCACCCGCCGAGACCTCCCACCACCCGCACGCCCGCGCGGTGCGCCCCGTTCGACCACCCGCCCGGCCGCCCTCACGGTCGCGCTCGCCGCGGGGCTCGGGACCCTGCTGGTCTGGTGGGCGATGGTCACCACGTGGCCCGGGCAGCGGGTCGAGGAGCGGGTCTTCGTCACGGCCGACCTCTTCCAGGACGTCGTCAACCGGCCCGTGGAGCCCGTGCTGCTGCTCGGCTCGCCGCCGTGGCTCGTGACCGGCTTCCTCGCCGTGTGCGGCATCGGGCTGGTCCGGCGCAGGTGGGGCGTCACCGCCCTGGCCGCCGCCGTGATCCTCGGCTCGAACCTGACCACGCAGGTGATCAAGGACAACGTGTTCTACCGGGCCGGCCTCGTCGGCGAGTGGAACCGCGACGTCAACACCCTGCCCAGCGGCCACGTCACCGTGGTCGCGGCGGCCTGGGCCGCCCTCCTGCTGGTCGCGCCGCGCCGCTGGCGGCCGGTGGCGGCGCTCGCGGGTGCCGCCGTCACCTGCGCCATGGGGCTCGCGACGATCGCGGACCGCTGGCACCGCCCCTCGGACGTGGTCGCCGCCGTCCTGGTCGTGGTGCTGTGGACGGCGCTGGCGGCCGCCGCGACGCCGGCCGGGTGGGCGGACCGGCCCGAGGACGATCCCCTCGGGCGCGCCGTCCTGCCGACCCGCATCGTCGCGGTCGCGCTCGGTGTCGCCGCGGTCCCGGCCGCCGTGCTGTCGGTCCTGGCCGCCGCCGAGACCGAGGGGCGCCTCGGGTCCGGCCTGCCCTGGGACGCAGGGCTCACCGCGTACGCGGGCGGCCACCTCGCGGCGTGCGCGATCACGGCGACCGCGTTCGCGGTGCTGCTCCCGCTGTGCCAGGCGGCGACACGGCCCCGCTGAGCCCGCGACCCGCTGAGCCCGCGACCCCCTGAGCCCGCGACACCCTGAGCCCGCCGCGCCGCCGAAGCCACCCGCCCTCACCCGGTCCCGCCGGGCGTGCCTCCCTGCCGATGTCAGTGGCGCGACATAAGGTCTCGGATGAGCCATCGTGAGGTATCCGATGGACCTAGCACGGGGGAGCCAGACATGACCGACCAGCGCGTGAAGTCACCGCGCACCGGTGCGACCGCATCGGTGGCCGCGAGGAAGGCGTCGCCCGCCGTGTACCGGCGCCGTCGCCTCGTCGTGCTCGTGGGCGTGCTCGTCGTCGTGCTCGTGCTGGTCCTCCTGGCCGGCCTCGTGTGGCCCGGCTTCTGGCGCTCCACGGCCACGCCGGAGCCCGTGCCCACGGTGACCGTGACGGCCCCGGTGCCGACGCCCACGGTCAAGGCGATGGACCGCAGCGGCGACGAGACCGCGTTCCAGAAGGCCCTGCCGTCGGCGGTGCTGCAGCTCGCGCTCGGCTCGCTCACCGAGGCCAAGGAACCCAAGGGCGAGGGCGCGCTCGAGGCCTGGAACGCCGAGTACTCCGACGGCGACTCGGTCGAGGTCGCGGTCGTGGCGGGCCAGTGGGCCACGGACGACGAGGCGGCCACCGGCGCCGCGGCCTGGACGGCGTCCGCGGGCGAGGCCGAGCGGACGGGCGACGTCAAGGTCGGCAAGAAGGTCGTGGGGCAGTACGCGTTCGTGCCCGCCGACGGCGGCAAGACCGTGGTCGTGTGGCAGAACGGCACCGCCGTGCTCCGGGCGACCGGCCCGACCGACGTCATGGAGGACTTCTACACGGCGTTCCCCCTGTGACGGGGTCCCGGCCGGACCCGTCCGCGCACGGACGGGTGCGGCACCTCGTGCGTGCGCGCCGAGGGACAATGGTGTGGTGAACCAGCGACTTGCAGTGCTCGGGGCCGGGAACATGGGCGAGGCGGTGCTCGCGGGTGCGTTGTCGGCGGGCTGGGCCGCGTCCGACGTCGTCGCCACCGTGCGGACCGAGGCCAAGGCGCAGCACCTGCGCGAGACCTACCAGGTGGCCACCACCAGCGACAACGTCGCCGCGGTCCAGGGCGCCGGCATCGTGCTCGTCGGCGTGAAGCCCAAGGACGTCGGCGCGCTGCTCGACGAGATCGCGTCCGCGATCGACCCGGCCGCCGTCGTCGTCACCGTCGCGGCCGGCCACCCCACGGCGTTCTACGAGCGCAGGCTGCCGGCTGGCGTCGCCGTGGTGCGCACCGTGCCGAACACGCCCGCCGCGATCGGCGCGGGCATCACGGCGATCGCGCCCGGCGCCGCCGCCACGGAGGTCCACCTCGAGGCCGTCGAGCACCTGTTCGCCGGCACGGGCGCCGTGGTGCGCGCCGCGGAGAAGGACCTGGACGCCGTCTCGGCGATCTCCGGCTCGGGCCCCGCGTACGTCTTCTACGTGGCCGACGCGCTCGCCGAGGCCGGCGTGCTGCTCGGCCTGACGCGCGACGTCGCGCGGCGCCTCGCGATCCAGACGCTGCTCGGCGCGTCCCGCCTCATGGACGAGACGGGCGAGCACCCCGTCATCCTGCGCGAGAAGGTCACCTCGCCCGGCGGCACGACGGCGGCCGCCCTGCGAGCCCTGGACGACGGCGGCGTGCGCGCCTCGTTCCTGACCGCCGCCACCGCGGCGCGTGACCGCGCCCGTGAGCTGGGTGGATGATTCCTCCCGTGACCATCTCTCGACCCGCGACGACGCGGCCGCCGGCCATGGCCGACGTCGCCGCGCTCGCCGGCGTGTCCCACCAGACCGTGTCGCGGGTGCTCAACGGCCACCGGAGCGTGCGCCCGGCGACGCGTGAGCGGGTGCTGGAGGCGATCGCCGAGCTCGGCTACCGCCGCAACAGCGCGGCGCGCGCCCTGGTCACGGCCCGGTCGGCCACGGTGGGCGTGGTGACCACCGGGTCGCCGCTGTTCGGTCCGTCGAGCACGCTGATCGCGGTCGAGGAGGCGGCGCGGGAGCAGGGCTGGTACGTCAGCGTCGCGACGCTGCGGCAGTACGACGGCGCCACCCTGCACAAGGCCCTCGAACACTTCATGGACCAGGCGGTCGAGGGGATCGTGGTCATCGCGCCGCACAGCGACGTGGCGGACGCCGTGGAGTCGTTCCAGGCGCCCGTGCCCGTGGTCCTCATCGCCGCCCGCGAGCTCCAGCCCGACGTCCCGGTCATCCCGCTGTCCGTGGACCAGCGGGCCGGGGCGCGGCTCGCCGTGGAGCACCTGATCGAGCTGGGCCACCGCCAGATCCTGCACGTCGCGGGCCCGCTGGACTGGCTCGACGCCGTCGAGCGCGAGGAGTCCTGGCGCGCCGTGCTCACCGAGCACCGGCTGCCCGTGCCCGAGCCGGTCGTCGCGGGCTGGACCGCGGACCGCGGCTACATGGTGGGCCTCGACCTGGCGCAGCGTGTCCGGTCCGGCACCGGCCCCACGGCGGTCTTCGCCGCCAACGACCAGCTCGCGCTCGGCCTGCTGCGCGCCTTCTGGGAGTGCGGCGTCTCGGTGCCCGACGACGTGTCGGTGGTCGGCTTCGACGACGTCGACGGCTCCGGCCACTTCATCCCGCCGCTGACGACGGTGCGCCAGCCGTTCGTCGACCTCGGCCGGCGGAGCGTCGCGCTGCTCCTCGCGGCGGTCGACGGCGGCCGGCCCGCGGCCGAGCTGATCGCGCCCGAGCTGGTGGTGCGCAGGAGCGCGGCCTCCCCGCGCGCCTGACCGCCCCGGACGCCCCGCATACCTTTCTCAGAACGTTGCCGCAGAGGACGTTGACACGTCCGCGAGGCAGTGGCAGAGTCACCGCGCACGAGGATGTTTACGTTCACATTCCCGTCGTCGGGCAGCGTCGTCCGGCGTGTTCCAGGACATAGCCGTCCAGGTGAATCCGGACGCCGTCGTCCGGGGAAAGGGGTGTGGCCGTGCCCGGTCGCCGCCCACCGAGCCGCCGCGTCTCCGCAGCGGGCTGGAGTTTCGTGACGCCCTTCCTGGTGGTGTTCGCGCTGTTCATCGTGACCCCGCTGGTCTACTCCATGTACCTGAGCCTGTTCCGCAACCAGCTCATGGGCGGAACCACCTTCGCGGGGTTCGCCAACTACGTGACCGCCTTCACCGACCCCAAGCTGTGGGACGGCGTGGGCCGTGTCGGCCTGTTCCTGGTGGTGCAGGTGCCGATCATGCTGGGGATCGCCCTGATCGCCGCGCTCGCGATCGACAGCGGCCGCCTGCACGGCAAGAGCTTCTTCCGCGTGGCGCTGTTCCTGCCGTACGCCGTGCCCGGCGTCGTCGCGGTGCTCATGTGGGGCTTCATGTACGACGACCGGCTGGGCCTCACCGGCAGCGTGAACGACCTGGTGGGCTTCCCGCTCATCGACCCGTACACCAAGCAGTGGATCCTCACCGCGATCGGCAACATCGTGACCTGGGAGTTCGTGGGGTACAACATGCTGATCCTGTACGCGGCGCTCAAGACGGTGCCGCTCGAGATCTACGAGGCGGCGGCCATCGACGGCGCCAACCAGTTCCGCATCGTCCGGTCGATCAAGATCCCCGCCGTCCGCGGGGCGCTGGTGATCGCCACCATCTTCTCGATCCTGGGCAGCTTCCAGCTCTTCAACGAGCCCACGATCCTCAAGCAGATCGAGCCCGCCCTGATCTCGACGTACTACACACCGAACATCTATGCCTACAACCTGAGCTTCGTGGGCAACCAGGTGAGCTACGCCGCCACGGTCGCGATCGTGATGGGCGTGGTCACCGCCGTCGTCGCCTACGTGGTGCAGCTCCGCGGGACCCGGAGGGAGATCTGATGGCCGGCTACTCGTACCTCCGCCCGCGCAGGTCGATCACGCTGACCGTCCTGATGGCGGCGCTGCTGATCTACTCGATCCTGCCGCTCACCTGGATGCTGTTCAGCGTCACCAAGACCCAGCCCGAGCTGCTCAGCTCGTTCGGCCTGTGGTTCTCGGGCGACTTCGCGTTCTTCGACAACGTGCGGGACGTGCTCACGCACGACGACGGCGTCTTCCTCAAGTGGTTCGCCAACACCCTGGTCTACGTGGTGGTGGGCGCCGGCGGCGCCACGGTCCTCGCGACCGCCGCCGGGTACGGCCTGGCCAAGTACCGGTTCCGCGGCCGGAACGCCGTGTTCGCCGTCATCCTCGGGGCGATCGCCGTGCCCGGCACCGCGCTCGCCGTGCCCACGTTCCTGCTGTTCAGCCAGTGGGGCCTGACCAACACCATGTGGGCGGTGATCCTGCCGTCGCTCGTCTCCCCGTTCGGGCTCTACCTCATGTGGGTGTTCTCGGCGGAGGCGGTGCCCACCGAGATCCTGGAGGCGGCCCGGGTCGACGGCTCCGGCGAGTGGCGCACGTTCTTCACCATCTCGCTGCGCCTGCTGGCGCCCGGCATCGTCACGGTGGCGCTGTTCGCGATCGTCGCCACGTGGAACAACTACTTCCTGCCGCTGATCATGCTCAACGACCCCGATCTCTACCCGCTGGTGCTGGGCCTGTACCAGTGGCTGGCGGATGCGTCGGGCATCGGCGCCCAGCCGGTGTTCAACTTGGTGATCACGGGCTCGTTCCTGACGATCGTGCCGATCGTCGTCGTGTTCCTCGTGCTCCAGCGGTACTGGCAGTCCGGCCTGAACGCGGGCAGCGTCAAGGCATAGGCGAGGTCGGCCCCGCCGACGTCGAAAGACCTGAACTACAACGATGTGGAAGAAGGAAGACCATGACCATCACCCGTAACCGCCGGGTCGCGCTCGGCGCCCTGACCGCTCTGCTGGCAGCCTCGCTCACCGCCTGCTCGGGTGGCGGGGACGACAACGGTGGCGGCGGCGCCTCCGAGGGTGCCAACGCCGACGAGATCGAGGCCGCGCTCCAGGAGGGCGGCAGCATGACCTACTGGACCTGGACGCCCCAGGCGGAGACGCAGGTCGCGGCCTTCGAGAAGGCATACCCGAACGTCGACGTGACCCTGGTGGACACCGTGGGCGCCGGCGACGCCAACACCAAGCTGCAGAACGCGATCGCCGCCGGCGACGGCGTGCCCGACGTGGTGCAGATCGAGTACCAGTCCATCCCGCAGTTCCAGCTCCCCGGCCAGCTCGTGGACCTCACCGCGTTCGGGTTCGCCGACCTGGAGGACCTGTACACGCCGTCCACCTGGGGCGCCGTCTCGCAGCAGGGCATCTGGGGCCTGCCGCAGGACTCCGGCCCCATGGCGTTCTTCTACAACCAGGACGTGTTCGACGACGCCGGGGTCGAGGTGCCCACGACCTGGGACGAGTACATCGAGGCCGCGCGCACCATCAAGGAGAACGACCCCGACACCTGCATCGGCAACGACAGCGGCGACGCCGGCTTCACCACCAGCATGATCTGGCAGGCCGGTGGCAAGCCGTTCCACACCGAGAACGGCGCCGTGACCATCGACCTGGCTGACGAGGGCACCACCAAGTGGGCCGACATGTACCAGCCGCTCATCGACGACGAGCTGCTGTGCCAGCTCCCGGGCTGGAGCGACGAGTGGTACCAGGCCCTGAACGACGGCACCATCGGCTCGGTCGCGCTCGGCGCATGGATGCCCGGCATCCTGGAGGACGGCGTCCCGGACGGCAAGGGCAAGTGGCGCGTCGCCCCGATGCCGACCTACGACGGCACCCCCACCAACGCCGAGAACGGCGGCAGCGCCGAGTCCATCCCGGGTGCGGCGGAGAACAAGCTGCTCGCCGCCGGCTTCCTCAAGTGGCTCAACTCCAGCGACGAGTCGATCGACGCCTTCATGGCGACGGGCGGGTTCCCCGCCACCGTCAAGCAGCTCGAGTCCGAGGAGTTCCTGGGCTACGAGTCGGAGTACTTCGGCGGGCAGAAGATCAACGAGGTGCTCGCCGCGGGCGCGGCCGACGTCAACGAGGGCTGGCAGTACCTGCCGTGGCAGTCGTACGCGAACAGCATCTTCGCGGACACCGTGGGCCAGGCCTACCTCGACAAGTCCTCGCTGCTGGACGGCCTCGCCGCCTGGCAGGAGGAGAACGTGTCGTACGGCACCGAGCAGGGCTTCGAGGTGAACGGCGGCTGACGGACCCCCGCCCCGCACGTGTCAGACCCCCAGGTCCCTCGGGTGACCTGGGGGTCTGACGCGTGCGGGGGACCGGCTTGGGTACAGCGTTGTAGGCAGGTATCGTGTGAGCGCTAACATCGCCGAGGCGGTGAGCGGGCTGCCCTCAGGGCGGCCGAACGACGGAGACACGAGCTACGCCTCGCGACGGTGCGGGCAGGACGGAGCGGTCCACGATGGTGGAGCGGCAGGACGAAGGAGCGGGTCAGCTCGCCGGCCACCGGGAGGCGATCGAGCAGGGGCGCACCGCTCTCGGCATCGAGCTCGGCTCCACCCGGATCAAGGCGTGCCTCGTCGGACCGGACAACGCGCCGCTCGCGAGCGGCAGCCACGACTGGGAGAACCAGCTCGTCGACGGCGTGTGGACCTACTCGCTGGAGGCGGTCCGGACCGGCCTGCAGGAGTCCGTCGCCGCGCTGCTGGCGGACGTCGAGCGCCAGTACGGCGTACGGCCCACCACCGTGGGCGCACTCGGCGTCTCGGCGATGATGCACGGCTACCTGGCGTTCGACGACGCCGACGAGCTGCTGGTGCCGTTCCGCACCTGGCGCAACACCACCACCGAGCGTGCGGCCACGGAGCTGACCGGCCTGTTCGGGCACAACATCCCGCTGCGCTGGTCGGTCGCGCACCTGTACCAGGCGATCCTCGACGAGGAGGCGCACGTGCCGCGGGTGCGGCACGTCACCACGCTGGCCGGGTACGTGCACCGGCTCCTGACCGGGCGGCACGTGCTCGGCGTGGGCGACGCCTCGGGCATGTTCCCGATCGACCCGGCGACCAAGGGCTACGACCGGCGGATGCTGGCGCAGTTCGACGAGGCGGCCGCCGGCCACGGGTTCGGCCGGGGCATCGCGGACCTGCTGCCCGGCGTCCTGCCCGCGGGGGCGGACGCCGGCGTCCTGACCGAGGAGGGCGCCGCCCTGCTGGACCCGAGCGGCACGCTCCGCCCGGGCATCCCGCTGTGCCCGCCCGAGGGCGACGCCGGAACAGGCATGGTGGCGACCAACTCGGTGGCGCCGCGCACCGGCAACGTGAGCGCCGGGACCAGCATCTTCGCGATGGTCGTCCTGGAGAAGCCGCTGGAGCGGGTGCACGACGAGCTGGACCTCGTCACCACCCCCGCCGGCGACCTCGTGGCGATGGTGCACTGCAACAACGGCGCCAGCGAGCTGGGCGTCTGGGCCGAGGTGTTCGGCCAGTTCGCGGCCGCCCTGGGGCAGCCGGCCGAGCCGGGCGCCGTCTTCGAGGCGTTCCTGCGGTCCGCCCTGGACGGCGACGCCGACGGCGGCGGCCTGCTCGCCTACAACTACCTGTCCGGCGAGCCCATCACCGGCCTGGAGGCCGGCCGGCCGCTGTTCACCCGCATGCCGGACAGCCGGCTCACGCTGGCCAACTTCGCCCGCACGCAGGTCTACAGCGCGTTCGGCACCCTGAGCCTCGGCATGCGCGTGCTCGCGCAGGAGCAGGTCGAGCTGGACGCGATGTTCGCGCACGGCGGCATGTTCAAGACCGAGGGCGTGGCCCAGCGCCTGCTGGCCGCCGCGCTCGGCGCGCCGGTGGCCGTGGGCCGGACGGCGGGCGAGGGCGGTGCCTGGGGCATCGCCGTGCTGGCCGCCTACCGGGCGTCCGCGGCCGGCGCGGCCGCCCCGGCGCAGGACCTGGGCGAGTACCTGAGCACCGAGGTGTTCGCGGACGCCGCGCTCGACGTCGTCGAGCCGGACGCCGACGACGTGGCGGGCTACGCCGCCTTCCTGGAGCGCTACAGCGCGGGCCTGGCGGTCGAGCGCGCCGCCGTCGCCGCGCTCCGCACCCGAGACACGACGCAGGAGAGCGACTGATGAGCAAGACACTGACCGACTACTCGGCGGCCGTCCAGGAGGAGGTGGCGCGCGTGCGCGCCGTCGTCTCGGACCTGCACGCGGAGCTGCCGCGCTGGGACCTCGTGGTCTGGACCGCGGGCAACGTGTCGCAGCGGGTGCCGAACACCGACGTGCCGGACGGCAGCGCCGACCTGTTCGTCATCAAGCCGTCGGGCGTCTCCTACGACGACCTGACGCCGGCCGACATGGTGGTCTGCGACCTCGACGGCAACCTCGTGGACGGGACCCGCGCGCCGTCGTCGGACACCGCGGCGCACGCCTACGTGTACGCGCACATGCGTGAGGTGGGCGGCGTGGTGCACACGCACTCCACGTACGCGACGGCCTGGGCCGCGCGCGGCGAGGAGGTGCCGTGCGTGCTGACGATGATGGCCGACGAGTTCGGCGGGCCCGTGCCCGTGGGGCCGTTCGCGATCATCGGCGACGACTCGATCGGCCGCGGCATCGTCGAGACCCTCAGCGGCCACCGCAGCCCCGCCGTGCTGATGCAGAACCACGGCCCGTTCACCATCGGCAAGGACGCGCGAGCGGCCGTGAAGGCCGCCGTGATGGTCGAGGAGGTGGCCCGCACGGTGCACGTCGCCCGGCAGCTCGGCGACCCCCTGCCGATCGAGCAGCAGCACATCGACGCCCTCTACGACCGCTACCAGAACGTCTACGGCCAGCAGGCCGCGACCACCACGGAAGGACAGGCATGACCACCAAGCCCTACGCGGACCGTGAGGTCTGGTTCCTCACCGGGAGCCAGGACCTCTACGGCGAGGAGACCCTGGCCCAGGTCGCGGAGCAGTCCCAGGAGGTCGCCCGCGCCCTGGACGCGTCGTCCGACGTGCCGGTCAGGGTCGTGTGGAAGCCCGTCCTCAAGGACTCGGCCGCCATCCGCCGCGCCATGCTGGACGCGAACGGCGACGACAACGTTCTCGGCGTCGTCACCTGGATGCACACCTTCAGCCCCGCGAAGATGTGGATCGCCGGCCTGGACGCGCTGCGCAAGCCGCTGCTGCACCTGCACACGCAGGCCAACGTCGAGCTCCCCTGGGACGAGATCGACATGGACTTCATGAACCTCAACCAGGCCGCGCACGGCGACCGGGAGTACGCGTACATCGCGACCCGGCTCGGCGTCGCGCGGACGACGGTGGTGGGGCACGTCTCCAGCCCGGCCGTCACCCGCCGGGTGGGCACCTGGGTGCGCGGCGCGGCCGGCTGGGCCGCCACGCACGAGCTCACGCTGGTCCGGTTCGGTGACAACATGCGCAACGTCGCGGTCACCGAGGGTGACAAGACCGAGGCCGAGCTGCGGTTCGGGGTCTCCGTGAACACGTGGGGGGTCAACGAGCTGGTCGCGGCGGTGGACGCGGTCGAGGAGTCCGCGGTCGACGCCGTCGTCGCGGAGTACGAGGCGAAGTACGACGTCGCCCCCGAGCTGCGCGCCGGCGCCGAGCGGCACGAGTCGCTGCGGTACGCCGCGCGCCAGGAGATCGCCCTCGAGGGCTTCCTGGAGGCGGCCGGCGCCAAGGCGTTCACCACCAACTTCGAGGACCTCGGCGCCCTGCGCCAGCTCCCCGGCCTGGCGGTCCAGCGCCTGATGGAGAAGGGCTACGGCTTCGGCGCCGAGGGCGACTGGAAGACCGCGGTGCTCGTCCGTGCGGCCAAGGTGATGGGGCTCGGCCTGCCGGGCGGGGCGAGCCTCATGGAGGACTACACCTACGACCTCACCCCCGGCTCCGAGCTCATCCTCGGCGCGCACATGCTGGAGGTCTGCCCGTCGCTGACCACCACGACGCCGCGCATCGAGATCCACCCGCTCGGCATCGGCGGCAAGGAGGACCCGGTCCGCATGGTCTTCTCCGCGGACGCCGTCGAGGGCGCCGTCGTGGTGTCGCTCGCCGACATGCGCGACCGGTTCCGCCTCACGGCGAACGTGGTCGACGTCGTCACGCCGCCGCGCGACCTGCCGAACCTGCCCGTGGCCCGGGCCATGTGGGCGCCCCGGCCGTCGTTCGAGATCTCCGCGGAGTCGTGGCTGACGGCGGGCGGCGCGCACCACACCGTCATGTCGACCGCCGCGGGCATCGAGGCGTTCGAGGTGTTCGCGAACATCGCGCGCACCGAGCTGCTGGTCATCGACGAGGACACGACGCGCCGCGGCTTCGCCGACCAGGTGCGCCACAACGCGGCGTACTACCGACTGGCCCAGGCCCTCTGACCCCACGCCCCCCTTCGTTGAGTGCGGGCTATTTGTTGCTCCCAAGCCCTCTGAGCAACAAATAGCCCGCACTCGACGAACGAGGGCGTGTGCGAGCAATGTCCGGAACGTGCCAGTTGGCTTGTTCCGTTCCGTTACTGGGGCAAACGAGACAGACTCGTTACTGGAATGTGACGTCCTCCACTTTCGGTCCGTATTTGTGAGCGCTAACATTCCAACGGGCACCACGCCGCTACACCCGCACGATGCCGTGCGGGATCTCAAGGAGGAGACATGGCACGCACGACCCTGACCCGTACCGTTCTGGCCGCAGCGTCGGCAGCCGCGCTGTTCGCACTCGGCGCGTGCAGCTCGGACGCCGGCACGCAGTCCGGCGGTGGTGGCGAGACCGGCGCCGCCGCTGACGACGGCGTCATCACGCTCGGTTTCTCGCAGGTCGGCGCGGAGTCCGGGTGGCGCGCCGCCAACACCAAGTCGATCCAGGACACGCTCACCGCGGAGAACGGGTTCGACCTGAAGTTCTCCGACGCGCAGCAGAAGCAGGAGAACCAGATCCAGGCGATCCGCTCCTACATCACGCAGGGCGTGGACGTCATCGCGTTCTCCCCGGTGGTCGAGACCGGCTGGGACGCCGTGCTCCAGGAGGCCAAGGCCGCCGGCATCCCCGTGATCCTCACGGACCGCGCCGTCGACTCCAGCGACGAGACCCTGTACGAGTCGTTCATCGGCTCCGACTTCGTCAAGGAGGGGGAGACGGCCGGCGAGTGGGCCGTCGAGCAGTACGACGGCGAGGGCTACAAGGCCGTCGAGCTCCAGGGCACCACCGGCGCCGCGCCGGCGATCGACCGCAAGGAGGGCTTCGAGTCCGCCATCGAGGGCTCCGACATCGAGATCATCGACAGCCAGACCGGCAACTTCACGCGCGCCGAGGGCAAGACCGTCATGGAGGGCTTCCTCAACGCCCACGACGACATCGACCTCGTGTTCGCGCACAACGACGACATGGGCCTCGGCGCGATCGAGGCGATCGAGGCCGCCGGCCTGACGCCGGGCGAGGACATCAAGATCATCACGATCGACGCCGTCAAGGACGGCATGCAGGCGCTCGCCGACGGCAAGATCAACTACATCGTCGAGTGCAACCCGCTGCTCGGCCCGGACCTGGCGGACATCGCCAAGAAGGTCATCGCCGGCGAGGAGGTCGAGAAGCGCATCGTCGTCAAGGACGAGGCGTTCGACCAGGAGGCGGCGAAGGAAGCGCTGCCCACCCGCGAGTACTGACGCCCCTGCCGCCACCCCCGCGCTCGTGAGCCGCGTCCGCCGGTCGAGCTTGTCGAGGTCCGGGTCTCGACAAGCTCGACCAGCGGGTGGGCCCGCAACCCGGGGACCACGTAAGAAGGTCGAGGATGACCCAGCAGACCACACCACCCGTCGTCGAGATGGCCGGCATCAGCGTCGAGTTCCCACCGGTCAAGGCCCTCGACGGCGTCGACCTCAGCCTGCGGCCCGGTGAGATCCACGCCCTCATGGGCGAGAACGGCGCGGGCAAGTCCACCCTCATCAAGGCCCTGACGGGCATCCACTCGCCGACGGCGGGGACCATCCGCGTCGACGGCGTCGAGCGGCGGTTCAGCGGCCCGGCCGACGCCCGCGCGCACGGCGTCAGCACCGTGTACCAGGAGGTCAACCTCTGCGAGAACCTCACGGTCGCGGAGAACATCATGCTCGGGGCGGAGCCGCGGGTGCTGGGCGGCCTGAACTGGCGGGCGATCCGCCGGCAGGCGGCGACGCACCTGGAGCGGATGGGCCTGGACATCGACCCGGCGTCGTCCCTGGGGTCGCACTCGCTGGCGGTGCAGCAGCTCGTGGCGATCTGCCGGGCCACGGTGGGCGACTGCAAGGTGCTCATCCTCGACGAGCCCACCTCCAGCCTGGACACGGACGAGGTCGAGCACCTGTTCACGGTCATGCGCGCGCTGCGCGCGGACGGCGTCGCGATCCTGTTCGTGAGCCACTTCCTGGACCAGGTCTACGAGGTCTCCGACCGGATGACGGTGCTGCGCAACGGCACCCTCGTGGGGGAGTACGTGACCGCCGACCTGCCCGCCGCGGAGCTGGTGCAGCACATGATCGGCCGGTCCATGGACGTCCTGGAGGCCGCGGAGGAGGTGCTGGAGCAGGCCGAGCGCCCCGCCGACACCACCCCGTTGCTGCAGGTGGTCGGCCTGGGCCGCAAGGGTTCGGTGCAGCCGTTCGACCTCGACCTGTTCGAGGGGGAGGTGGTCGGCCTCGCCGGGCTGCTCGGCTCGGGCCGCACGGAGCTGGCACGCCTGCTCACGGGCGCCGACCGGGCCGACGTCGGGCAGGCCCGCGTGTCCGGGCGGCCGACGCGCCTGCGCAACCCGCGCGCGGCGATGCGCCACCGCATCGCGTACACGTCCGAGGACCGCAAGGGCGAGGGCGTCGTGGACGGCCTGACCGTGCGCGAGAACATCGTGCTCGCGCTCCAGGCGGAGCGCGGCTGGATGCGACCGCTGCCCCGCAAGCAGGTGGACGAGCTGGTCGCGCGGTACATCAAGCAGCTCGGCATCCGGCCCGCCAACCCGGAGGCGCTGCTGCGCAACCTGTCCGGCGGCAACCAGCAGAAGGTGGTGCTCGCGCGGTGGCTCGCCACCGCGCCGAAGCTGCTGGTGCTGGACGAGCCGACGCGCGGCATCGACGTCGGCGCCAAGGCGGAGATCCAGAAGCTGGTGGCCGAGCTGGCCGCCGACGGCATGTCCGTCGTCTTCATCTCCGCGGAGCTCGAGGAGGTGCTGCGCATCTCGCACCGCATCGCGGTGCTGCGCGACCGGCGCAAGGTGGCGGAGATCGACGGAGGAGGAGCCACGATGGACCAGGTGGTCGACCTCATCGCGGGAGGTGGGGCAGCATGAGGGACGTCCTGCGCCACCACCTGTTCTGGCCCGTGGCCGCGCTCGTCGCGCTGCTGGTCGCCAACACGGTCGCCCGGCCCAGCTTCCTGGCGGTCACCGTCCGGGACGGCCACCTCTTCGGGGCCCCGATCGACATCCTGCGGACGACGGCGCCCCTGCTGCTCGTCGCCCTCGGCATGACGCTGGTCATCGCGACGCGCGGCATCGACCTGTCGGTCGGCGCGGTGGTCGCGGTCTCCGGGGCCGTCGCGCTGTCGCACATCGCGTCGTCGCCGAACCCGGACTCTCCCGTCACGGTGCTCACCGCGATCGCGCTGGCCCTGGCGCTCTGCCTGGTGCTGGGCGTGTGGAACGGGTTCCTGGTCTCGGTGCTCGGCATCCAGCCGATCATCGCCACCCTCATCCTCATGACGGCGGGCCGCGGCGTGGCCATGCTGATCACGGGCGGCATGATCACCACGGTCAACAGCGCGCCGTTCAAGGTGCTGGGCTCCGGGTTCTGGCTCGGCCTGCCCGTGGCCGCCGTCATCGCGTTCGGCGTCTTTGCCGTGGTCGCGTTCGTCGTGCGGCGCACTGCGCTCGGCATGCTGCTGGAGGCGACGGGCATCAACCCCGCCGCCAGCCGGCTCTCCGGCGTGCGGTCGCGGACGCTGACCTGGACCGTGTACACGGCGTCGGGCCTGTTCGCCGGCCTGGCCGGCCTGCTGATCAGCGCCGACACCATGGCGGCCGACGCCAACAACGCCGGCCTGTTCATCGAGCTCGACGCCATCCTCGCGGTGGTGATCGGCGGGACGGCGCTCTCGGGCGGCAAGTTCAACCTGTCCGGCACCCTGGTCGGCGCGCTGGTCATCGCCACCCTGGAGCGGACCGTCACCGTGCTCGGCATCTCGCCGCTGGTCACGCCCCTGTTCATGGCGCTGGTCGTGATCGCCGTGACCCTGCTCCAGTCGCCCCGGATGCGGGAGCGGCTCACGGCCGCGCGCCGCCGCCAGGTCATGGCACCGACCGAGCCGCCGCCCGCCGCCCGCCCCGACCCGTCCCCCGACTCGACGGAGGTGAAGGCCTGATGACGACGTCGGCCCCCACCCGTACCCCGCGCGCCCGCCGCGGGCTGCGGCTCCCCACCCGGCTGGACCGGCGCTACCTGCCGGTGCTGGGCACGTTCGTGGTGCTCGCCCTCATGCTCATCGTGGGCGGCACCCGGTACGAGAACTTCCTGACGCCCGCCGTGATCTCCAACCTGTTCATCAACAACGCGCACCTCATCGTGCTCGCGGTGGGCATGACGTTCGTGATCCTCACGGGCGGTATCGACCTGTCGGTCGGGTCGGTGCTGGCGCTGTCCACGGTGATCACCGCGGCGCTGCTCCAGGCCGGCTGGCCGGTGGGAGTGGTGATCCCGCTCGCCGTGCTCGCCGGGACGGTGATCGGCCTGGCGCACGGCGTGATGATCCACTACTTCCAGGTCCAGCCGTTCGTCGCGACCCTCGCGGGCATGTTCCTCGCGCGCGGACTCTGCTTCCTCATCGCGCCGGAGTCCATCGCGATCGACAACCCGGCGTTCATCGAGCTGGCCACCTGGGTGCAGATCTTCGGCGAGTGGCGCATGACCTCCAGCGTGCTGATCGCGCTGATCGTGGTGGGCCTCGGGTTCCTGGTGCTGCACTTCACGCGGTTCGGTCGCACGGTGTACGCGATCGGCGGCGGCGAGCAGTCCGCGCTGCTCATGGGCCTGCCCGTGGCCCGCACCAAGGTGCTCGCCTACGTGGTGAGCGGCACCTGCGCCGGGCTCGGCGGCCTGCTGTTCGCGATGGCGTTCCGGTCCGGCTACTCCCTGACCGGCGTGGGCATGGAGCTCGACGCCATCGCCGCCGTCGTCATCGGCGGCACGCTGCTCACCGGCGGCACCGGGTTCGTGCTCGGCTCCGTGCTCGGCGTGCTGGTGCTCGGTCTGATCCAGACGATCATCACGTTCGAGGGCACCCTCAGCTCCTGGTGGACCAAGATCGTGATCGGCGTGCTGCTGCTCATCTTCGTGCTGCTCCAGCGCGTCCTGAGCCTCCGCCGCACGTAACCAACCCCCTGACTCGGCAAGCCCCCTGCGCCGAGTCAGGGGCGGGGTCCGACCAACCCCCTGACTCGGCAAGCCCCGCTCGCCGAGTCAGGGGTGTAGTCCCATCCGACAGCCACAACGACGTGACGAAAGGAATTACAACGATGAAGAGATCGACGAGACGCAGGACCGCCCTGGTGGCGGCAGCACTGACCCTGGGGCTGGCGGCCCCGGGGGTCGCGGCGGCGACGACGTCCGCAGTCGTCCCCGCCGGACCGGCGGCCGCCGTGGATGCCGAGCACGCCGCCTACTTCTTCCCCTACTTCACGGGCGAGTCCACCGCGGACGGCGAGACCATCTCGTTCGCCGTCTCGGACGGCCCCGACCCGCTGGAGTGGACCACCCTGAACGGCGACGAGCCCGTGCTCACCTCCGACCTCGGGACTAAGGGCCTGCGCGACCCGTTCCTGATCCGCGGCGGCGACGGCACCTACTACCTGCTCGCCACCGACCTGCAGATCTACGGCGGCGGCAACTTCGGCGACGCCCAGGAGACCGGCAGCCGGTCGATCATGGTCTGGGAGTCCAGCGACCTGGTGAACTGGGGCGAGCAGCGCGAGATCGAGCTCGCGCCCGAGAACGCCGGCAACCTCTGGGCACCCGAGGCCTTCTGGGACGAGGCGGCGGGGGAGTTCGTCGTCTACTGGGCCTCGGCGCTCTACCCCGAGGACGTCCCGCCCGCCGAGCGCGACATCCGCGACTCCTACCAGCGCATGCTGTACGCCACGACCACCGACTTCGAGACGTTCTCGGAGCCACAGCCCTGGATCGACGAGCCGCAGGGCGACGGCCTCGGCATGATCGACTCCACGGTCGCGCAGGAGGACGGCGTCTACTACCGCCTCACCAAGGACGAGTCGTACATGGGGATGCGGCAGGAGTCGTCCACCGACCTGCGCCGCACCCAGGGCGTGACCGAGGGCGACGGCTGGGACCTGATCAAGGAGCGCATCGGCTTCGGGCAGCCCAACCCGTGGGGCGGCACGTTCACCGGGGGCGAGGGACCGACGGTGTTCCCGTCGCTCACCGACGACCGCTGGTTCCTGCTCCAGGACCAGCCCAGCTACCACGGCGGCCAGGGCTACATGCTCTTCGAGACCGACGACCTGAGCAGCGGCGAGTGGACGGCGAACCTCGACGCGATCCTGCCCGCCAGCCCGCGGCACGGGACGGTCCTGCCGATCACCGCCGAGGAGCGGGAGCGGCTGCTCGCCGCGTACCCGCCCGCCGAGACCCCGGTCCAGGAGCACACGCTCGACGTCGACGCCGACGCCGCCGGCACGGAGATGAGCGACGACCTCTACGGCGTCTTCTACGAGGACATCAACTACGCGGCCGACGGCGGCCTGTACGCCGAGCTGGTCCGCAACCGGTCCTTCGAGTTCGCCGCGACCGACAACGCGAGCTTCACCGGCATGACCGGCTGGGACGTGGTGCAGCGCGGCTCGGCAGGCACCACCGTCGTCGAGTCCGAGCGCGGCGAGTGGCTCAACGACAGCAACCGGGCCTACCTGTCGGTCGAGGCCGACGGCCCCGGCGTCGGCGTCCGGAACGCCGGCTACAACGAGGGCTTCGCCCTCGAGAAGCGCGCGAGGTACGACTTCTCCGTGTTCGCCCGGGCCGAGCGCGGGCAGCGCCTCACCGTCAGCCTGGAGTCGCCGGACGGCGGGACCACCTACGCCTCCACGACCGTGAGCGTCAACGGCTCCGACCGCTGGAAGAAGCACACGGCCACCCTCACCGCGAACCGCACCGTGCACGACGCCCGGCTCGTGGTGACCGGCGGCGCTCGCGGCACGCTGCGCCTGGACATGGTCTCGCTGTTCCCGCGCGACACCTGGGTGGGCCCGGTCAACGGCCGCTCGGCGCTGCGCAAGGACCTCGCGGAGAAGGTCGCCGACCTGGAGCCGTCGTTCCTGCGGTTCCCCGGCGGCTGCGTCACCAACGTGGGCACCTTCGACACGTACCTGGAGTCGGACGGTGCCGACCGCCGTCGGACCTACCAGTGGAAGGAGACCATCGGGCCGGTCGAGGAGCGGCCCACGAACTGGAACTTCTGGGGCTACAACCAGACCTACGGCCTGGGGTACCTGGAGTACTTCGAGTTCGCGGAGGACCTGGGCGCGACGCCGCTGCCCGTGCTCTCGGTGGGCGCAAACGGCTGCGGCAGCACCATCCCCGAGATGACCGACGACGCCCGCATCGACCGCTGGGTGCAGGACACCGTGGACCTCATCGAGTTCGCCAACGGGTCCGTGCGCACCGAGTGGGGCAAGGTACGCGCCTCGCTGGGGCACCCCAAGCCGTTCGGCCTGAAGTACATCGGCCTGGGCAACGAGGAGAACACGGACACCTTCCAGGCCAACTTCCCGCGGTTCCGCGACGCCGTCGAGGCGGCCCACCCGGAGGTCACCGTGATCTCCAACTCCGGCCCGGACGACACCGGCGCCCGCTTCGAGGAGCTGTGGGACTTCAACCGCGAGCAGGGCGTCGCGATGGTCGACGAGCACTACTACAACGACCCGTCGTGGTTCCTGTCGAACACCGAGCGGTACGACTCCTACGACCGCGCGGGGCCGCACGTGTTCCTCGGTGAGTACGCCTCGCGGGGCAACGCGTGGTCGAACGCGCTGTCCGAGGCCGCGTACATGACCGGGATCGAGCGCAACTCCGACCTCGTGGAGCTCGCGTCCTACGCCCCGATGTTCGCCAACGAGGACTACGTGCAGTGGTCCCCGGACATGATGTGGTTCGACAACGACGAGTCGTGGGGCTCGACGTCGTACTGGACGCAGAAGATGTTCATGACGAACACGGGCGACCGGGTGGTGCCGTCCGCGCACGACGGCCCGGAGGAGACGCCCGCGGACCTCTCGGGCGGCATCTTCCTGTCCACGTGGAACACCCGGGCGGCGTACGACGACGTCGTGGTCACCGACAACGCGTCCGGCGACGTGCTCTTCTCGGACTCGTTCGACGACGCGTCCGGCTGGGACCCCCAGTCCGGCACGTGGGCCGTGGCGGACGGCGAGTACGTGCAGTCCGCCGGGAACGTCACCGACGCCCGCTCGATCATCGCGGACGCGTACGCCAAGGACTGGGACAACTACACCCTGGAGCTCGACGCCCGGAAGCTGGGCGGCAGCGAGGCGTTCCTGATCGGCTTCGCCGCCGGCGGCCGGGACGACTTCTACTGGTGGAACCTCGGCGGGTGGAACAACACCCGGCAGGCGCTCCAGCGGGCCGACAACAGCTCGGCGAACGAGGTGGCGGCCGTGGAGGGGCACTCCCTGCAGACCGGCCGGGACTACCACGTCAAGATCGTGGTCTCGGGGCGCACCATCCGGCTCTACCTCGACGGCGCGCTGCAGATGACGTACACCGAGCCGACCACCGAGTCGCTGTACCAGGTGGTCACGCGCGACGAGCGCACGGGCGACCTGGTGCTCAAGGTGGTCAACCCGTACGAGTCGGTCGCGCGCACGGCGGTCTCGGTGGCGGGGGCCGCGCTGACCTCCCGTGCCGAGGTCACGGAGATGAGCGGGGCGCCGTCGGCCAGGAACACCAAGACCCAGCCCGAACGGGTGGTACCCGTCGAGAGCCGGACGCGGCTCGACGTGTCCCGCTCCGGTGACGGGTCGGAGTTCACGTACGACTTCCCGGCCCACTCGATCACGTTCCTGCGTCTTCAGGAGCGTTAGCCGGTTCACGCCCACGGGACCACCGTCACCCCGTACGGTGGTCCCGTGAGCAAGCTGCCCGAGGACGTCCGGGAACGCCCCATGCCTGATCCTGCCGAGCTGCGTCAGCTGGTCGCCGACCTCCGCCGCCTGGTGCTGACCTACAAGTTCGGGATCGACGAGGTCATGACCAAGATCTCGATCCTCCGGGACGAGTTCCGGCACATGCAGAACTACAACCCCGTGGAGCACGTGGGGTCGCGGCTCAAGTCGTTCGAGTCGATCGTCGCCAAGTGCCGGCGCAAGGGGATCCCGCTGACGCCGGAGGGCGTGCGCGAGCAGATGTTCGACGTCGCCGGGGTGCGGATCACCTGCAGCTTCGTCAACGACATCTACCTGGTGCGCGACATGCTGCTCCAGCAGACGGACCTGACGCTGCTGGAGGAGCGCGACTACATCAAGCACCCGAAGGCGACGGGGTACAAGTCGCTGCACCTCATCGTGCAGATCCCCGTGTACCTGTCCGACCGGGTCGAGAAGGTGATCGTCGAGATCCAGCTCCGGACCATCGCCATGGACTTCTGGGCGAGCCTGGAGCACAAGATCTACTACAAGTACGACGGCGACGTGCCGCGGCACCTCACCGACTCACTCAAGCTCGCCGCCGACGTCGCGTGGTCGCTCGACACCTCGATGGAGCGCATCCATGACGAGGTCAAGGCGATCTCGGGCGACGAGGAGCCCGTGGCCAGCCGGCACAACCTGCACACGCCGGAGGAGATGCTGCGCGACTTCTGGCGCGCGGCGGAGGCCGACGGCGGCTTCGGCTTCGACAGCGAGACCTGACCGGCGGCCGGTCGAGCCTTTTGCTGGTCGAGCTTGTCGAGACCCAGGTCTCGACAAGCTCGACCGTCGACGACGCGCTATCGCGAGGTGAGGTTGCCCGACAGTGCTGTCCACGACTCCGGCGGCAGCGTCACCGTCGTGGTCGTGCCGTCGCCCGCCGCGACCCGGCCGGCGACGTCGAACGCGCCCCAGTGCTTCTCGGCCACCTTCGCCGCGTGCTCCGGGCCGGCGACGGCGGGCTCGTGGTCGGCCGTCATCGACCAGCCCTTGGTGATCCCGAGCGCCGCGCCCAGGTGCGCCAGCTCGACCTCGACCGGCTCAGGGGAGCGGTTGGTGAGGAACAGCGCCACGGCCCCGTCCGACAGCGTGGCCGCCGCCGTCACCGACGGCACCTCGCCGTGGGCCTTGGTCGTGATCGGGGGCGTGGTCACGCGCAGGTCGAGCGACTCACCCTGCGCGAGCCGCGCCGTCGTCGCGAACGGGTGGAACGTGGGCTGCCGCCACGCCTCGCCGGCCGGTTCGGTCATGATCGGCGCGATGACGTTGACGAGCTGGGCCAGGCAGGCCACGGGCACCCGGTCGGCGTGGTTGAGCAGCGTGACCAGCAGGTCGCCCACCACGACGGCGTCGAGCCCCGAGTAGACGTCCTCGATGATGCGCGGGGCGTCCCGCTGGATCGGCAGGTTCTCCTCGCCCGGGAACCGCGTGGTCAGGTACCAGACGTTCCACTCGTCGAAGCTGACGGTGATCTTCTTGTCCGAGCGGCGCTGTGCCCCCACGGCGTCGGCCGAGGACACGACCCGCTCGATGAACCGGTCCATCGCGGTGCCCGAGCCGAGGAACGACGCGCGGTCGCCGTCGACCTCCTCGTAGTAGGCGTGCATCGAGATGTGGTCCACCAGGTCGTACGTGTACTCGAGGACGATGCGTTCCCACTCGCCGAACGTGGGCATCTGCATCGAGGAGGAGCCGCACGCGACCAGCTCGATCGACGGGTCCACGAGCTTCATCGCGGCGCCGGCGTTGCGGGCGAGCTTGCCGTACTCGTGCGCGTCCTTGTGCCCGATCTGCCACGGGCCGTCCATCTCGTTGCCGAGGCACCAGAGCTTGACGCCGTACGGCTTCTCGCGGCCGTTGGCGATGCGCAGGTCGGCCCAGCGGGTGCCGGCCTCGCCGTTGCAGTACTCCAGGAGCGCCACGGCCTCCTCGACGCCGCGCGTGCCGAGGTTGACCGCCATCATCGGCTGGATGCCCTCGCGCTCGGCCCACTGCAGGAACTCGTCGGTGCCCACGAGGTTGGGCTCCACGGTGCGCCAGGCGAGGTCGAGGAACGGCTTGCGCTGCTCCACGGGCCCGACGGCGTCCTCCCACCGGTAGTTCGACACGAAGTTGCCGCCGGGGTACCGGACGGTCGTGACGCCCAGCTCGCGGGTCAGGTCGGCGACGTCGCGGCGGAAGCCGTGCTCGTCCGACGTCGGATGGCCGGGCTCGTGGATGCCCGTGTACACGGCGCGGCCCAGGTGCTCCACGAAGGAGCCGAAGAGGCGGCGGTCGACGGCGCCCACGGTGAAGTCGGGGTGCAGCAGGACGCGGGTGCGGGAGGTCGTCATTGTTCCTCGCTGATCGGTCGGCGGTTCTACAACGTTGCACACTAGCCGATGGACGGCGCGGCAGCGATGCCCGTCCTCTACCCTGTGGAAAAACCGGACGAGCGGAGGCAGGCAGCGTGGCCGTGACGATGCACGACGTGGCGCAGCGCGCGGGCGTCTCCATCAAGACCGTGTCGAACGTGGTGAACGGCTACCCGTACATCCGCGCCGCCACGAAGGAACGCGTCGAGGCCGCGATCGAGGAGCTGGGCTACCGCGTCAACATGTCCGCGCGGAACCTGCGCGCGCGGCGGACCGGGCTGATCACGCTCGCGGTCCCCGAGCTGTCGCTCCCGTACTTCGCGGAGCTGGCCGACGCCGTCATCTCGGCCGCCGACGCCGCGGGCTGGACCGTGCTCATCGAGCAGACCAGCGCCAGCCGCGAGCGGGAGACCGAGGTGCTCTCGGGCCGGCGCCGCCACCTGACCGACGGGCTGATCTTCTCGCCGCTGGCGCTCGGCCCCGACGACATCGGTCTGTTCTCGGTGGACTTCCCGCTGGTGATCCTCGGCGAGCGTGTCTTCGGCGCGCCCGCGGACCACGTGACGATGAACAACGTGGCCGCGGCCAAGGCGGCGACGCTCCACCTGGCGTCGCTCGGGCGACGGCGGATCGCGGTGATCGGGGCGCACGAGGGGGAGCAGGTCGGGTCGGCAGCGCTGCGGACCGAGGGCTACCGCGAGGGGCTGGCGGAGGCTGGGCTGCCGTTCGACCCGGCGCTGGTCGGCGAGGCTGGCCCCTGGCACCGCTCGACCGGCGCCGAGACGATGAGCCGGATGCTCGACGACGGTGTGGAGATCGACGCCGTCTTCGCCCTCAACGACGCCCTGGCGCTCGGCGCCCTGCACGCCCTGCACGCCCACCGGATCGACGTGCCGGGGCAGGTCGCCCTCATCGGGTTCGACGACGTCGACGACGCGCGGTACTCCGTCCCCGCGCTCTCCTCCGTGGACCCGGGCAGGGACCAGATCGCGCACACCGCGGTGGAGCTGCTGCTGGAGCGCATCGGCGCGTCCGGCGACCCGGCGCCGTTCCGCAGGGTGGTTCCCGACTCCCGGATCGTGGGGCGCGAGTCCACGGGCGAGCCGGGCGACGTGGTGGGCGTCCAGCCGGGCGGCGTCGAACAGGTCGCGGCAGACCTCACCTGGGCCTGACGGCCGATGACCGCGGCCGGCCTCTGCCGGGCCGCCGGGCGGGTCGACGGCGCGGGTGAACTTCGCCTCTTTTTTCAGGTCGTGCTGCCGCTGCTGCGGCCGGCGATCGTGACCGTCCTGCTCCTGACGACGGTCGCGCCATGGAACAACTTCGTCCTCCCGCTGGCGGTCCTGCGCGACCCCGACCTGCTGCCGGTGACGGTCGGCATCTACGACTGGCAGGCCCTCTCGAACGCCGGCGCGGGTGGTGAGCAGGTGTGGAACCTGATCGTCACGGGGTCGTTCCTGTCGGTGGTTCCGCTGGTCGCAGCGTTTCTCTCGTTGCAGAGGTACTGGCAGGGCCGGCTGTCGCTCGGCAGCGTCCGGTGACGTCGGCCGGCCCGCGTGGCGGGCCGGCCGAGCCCGTGCTTCCTTGACACATGTCTTGAACGGTTGACGGTCTCGATGCCGTAACCATTCAAGAAGGCTCCCTTACTTTTCCCGGACCACGGCTACGGTGAACCCCGTCACCGATGGGTCGTGGCGGGGTTCAGCCCACGCGACTTTGACCAATGGGCTTGTGAGCGTTCACAATCTGTTGCGTTCACAAAGTGAAGTCGGCCGGGTTGCAGAGACGTTGCCCGGGCAACACTCGAAGAGGAGAAGTCATGGCAAGGAAGCTGTGGGCTACGCGTGGTCTGGCCGCGCTGGCAACGGGCGCGATGGCCGTCTCGCTCGCCGCATGCGGCGGTGGCGGTGCCGGTGCGGGTGGCGGCGCTGACGGTGGCGGTGCCGGGGACGGCGAGGCCGGCGGCCTCGTGGGTGTGGCCATGCCCACCCAGACGTACGAGCGCTGGATCGCCGACGGCGACGCCGTGAAGACGGGTCTTGAGGACGCCGGGTACGACGTCGACCTGCAGTTCGCGGGCGACGACATCCCGACCCAGCAGCAGCAGATCGACGCGATGATCAACAAGGGTGCCGAGGCGCTCATCATCGCCTCGATCGACGGCACCGCGCTGGGCAGCCAGCTCGAGGCCGCCGCCGCCGCGGACATCCCGGTCATCTCCTACGACCGCCTGATCCGCGACTCGGAGAACGTCGACTTCTACGTCACGTTCGACAACTACGAGGTCGGCGTGCAGCAGGGCACCTCGCTGCTGACCGGCCTGGGCATCCTCGACGAGAACGGCGAGGAGGCCGCGGACGCGCCCGAGGGCCCGTTCAACATCGAGCTGTTCGCCGGCTCGCCCGACGACAACAACGCCGGGTTCTTCTTCGACGGCGCCATGTCCGTGCTCCAGCCGTACATCGACGACAAGACGCTCGTCGTGCCCTCGAAGCAGGTCGACTTCGACACCGTCGCCATCCAGCGCTGGGAGCAGGAGCGTGCCCAGAAGCGCATGGAGGACCTGCTGACCGCCACGTACACCAAGGGTGACGTGACCGTCGACGGCGTGCTGGCCCCGGCCGACGTGATCTCGCGCGGCATCATCACGGCCCTCGAGAACTCCGGCTACGGCAAGGGCGACCTCGCCATGCCGATCATCACCGGCCAGGACGCCGAGGCGTCGTCGGCCAAGCTGATCGTCGACGGTGCTCAGTACTCGACGATCTTCAAGGACACGCGACTGCTGGCCGAGCAGGCCGTCACCGCCGCCACGTCCTTCCTCGAGGGCAACGAGCCCGAGGCGAACGACACCGAGACGTACGACAACGGCGTCAAGGTCGTGCCGTCGTACCTGCTGCCCACGGTGATCGTCACCAAGGACAACCTGCAGGCCGAGCTGATCGACTCCGGTTACCTCACCGAGGACGAGGTCGCCTCCGGTCAGGTCGACGAGTAGGTCTGACCTCCTCGCGACACCGGCTCGACACCGCTGACCCCGCGTCAGGCCGTCAGGCCACCTCCGGGTGACCTGACGGCCTGACCCGGGGCCGTCGGACGGGCACGGCCTCGCACCCTCTCTATTGGCGACAAGTACGCGACAAGGACTGGCATGGCCGATTCGGCGCCGACCGACATCCTCGAGATGCGCGGCATCACCAAGACATTTCCTGGGGTCAAGGCACTCCAGGACGTCAACCTCACCGTCCGCCGGGGCGAGATCCACGCGATCTGCGGCGAGAACGGGGCGGGCAAGTCCACCCTGATGAAGGTGCTGTCGGGTGTGTACCCGTATGGCACCTACGAGGGCGACATCGTGCTCGACGGCGAGACCGCCCAGTTCGGCACGATCAACGACTCCGAGGCGCTGGGCGTGGTGATCATCCACCAGGAGCTCGCCCTCGTCCCGTACCTGTCGATCGCCGAGAACATCTTTCTCGGGAACGAGCGCGTCCGGGCCGGCGGCGCCATCGACTGGAACCGGACCAACGCCGAGGCGGCCGAGCTGCTCGCGCGGGTGGGTCTGAGCGAGTCGCCCACGACGCCGATCTCCGCGCTGGGCGTGGGCAAGCAGCAGCTCGTGGAGATCGCCAAGGCGATCTCCAAGGACGTGCGCCTGCTCATCCTCGACGAGCCGACGGCGGCGCTGAACGACAACGACTCCGAGCACCTGCTCAGCCTGCTCCGGCAGTTCAAGGAGCAGGGGATCACCTCGATCATGATCTCCCACAAGCTGGCCGAGATCGCCGAGATCGCGGACCGCACCACCATCATCCGCGACGGCCGGTCGATCGAGACCTTCGACATGGCCACCGCGGGCGCGTCGTCCGAGGCGGTGCAGAACCGCATCATCCGCGGCATGGTGGGTCGGGACCTCGACAACCGCTACCCCGACCGCGTGTCGAACCCGGGCGAGGAGGTGCTGCGCGTCGAGGACTGGACGGTGTACCACCCGACCCAGCCCGGGCGCGTCATCGTCGAGAAGGCGAACCTGAACGTCCGCGCCGGCGAGGTGGTCGGCATCGCCGGCCTCATGGGCGCCGGGCGCACGGAGCTCGCGATGTCGCTGTTCGGCCGCTCCTACGGGCGGGACATCAGCGGCACGGCGTACATCCACGGCCAGCCGGTCGACGTGCACAACGTGCCGGACGCGATCAGGGCGGGTATCGCCTACGTGTCGGAGGACCGCAAGCAGTACGGGCTCAACCTCATCGAGGACATCCGCCGGAACATCTCGGCGGCGGGCCTCGGCAAGCTGTCCAAGAACGGCTTCGTGGACGAGAACGAGGAGCTCAAGGTCGCGGAGGAGTACCGCGCGTCCATGAACATCCGCACCCCCAACGTGCTGGTGGAGGTGGGCAAGCTCTCGGGCGGCAACCAGCAGAAGGTGGTGCTGTCCAAGTGGCTGTACACCGCCCCTGAGGTGCTGATCCTCGACGAGCCCACCCGCGGCATCGACGTCGGCGCCAAGTACGAGATCTACACCATCATCAACGAGCTGGTCGCTGCCGGGAAGGCCGTGCTGGTCATCTCGTCGGAGCTCCCCGAGCTCCTCGGGATCTGTGACCGCATCTACACCCTGGCCTTCGGCCGCATCACTGGCGAGGTCGACGTGCCCTCCGCCACCCAGGAAGGACTCATGGCTCTCATGACGCAGGAGACCACGCAGCAGACGCAGGAGGCGACGGCATGACCGGCATCGCCAACATCCGGGACCTGCTCACCCGGAACATCCGCACCAGCGGCATCTACATCGCGTTCGTGCTGATCATCGTGCTGTTCTCGGTGCTCACCGACGGACTGCTGCTCAGCTCGCGGAACCTCACCAGCCTCGTGCTGCAGTTCTCGTACATCCTCATCCTCGCCATCGGCATGGTGATCATCATCATCGGCGGGCACATCGACCTGTCGGTGGGGTCGGTGGTCGCGCTGACCGGCGCGGTCGCCGCCGTCGTCGTCATCCGGAACGGCCTGCCCTGGTGGGTCGGCGTCCTCGCCGCGCTCGGTACGGGACTCCTGGTCGGAGCCTGGCAAGGATTCTGGGTCGCGTACGTCGGGATCCCAGCGTTCATCGTGACGCTGGCCGGCATGCTGTTGTTCCGCGGCCTCACGCTCGAGGTGCTGAACAACGTCTCGCTCTCGCCGTTCCCGAGCGAGTACACGAGCATCGCCACCGGCTTCCTCAACGGCCTGCTCGGCGGGTACGGGTACGACACCTTCACGCTCGTCATCTTCGCGATCGGCGTGCTGGGCTTCGCCTACAACGCGTGGCGCACCCGCCGTGCGCGGATCGCCTACAACCAGACGGTCGAGGCTCCGGTGCTGTTCGTGCTGAAGCTGGTCGTGGTCGCCGCCGTCGTCATGTGGTTCGCCTACAACCTCGCCACGTACCGGGGCCTGCCCGCCGTGCTGATCATCCTGGCCGTGCTGGTCCTGGCCTACACGCTGATCACCAAGCACAGCGTGTTCGGCCGCCACGTCTACGCCATCGGCGGCAACCTCGCCGCGGCGCAGCTCTCCGGCGTGCGGGTCAAGCGCGTGAACTTCTGGATGTTCGTGAACATGGGCTTCCTCGCCTCGATCGCGGGCATCGTGTTCTCCGCCCGGTCGAGCGCCGCCCAGCCGGCGGCGGGCAACATGTTCGAGCTCGACGCGATCGCGGCGTGCTTCATCGGTGGCGCCGCCGTGACCGGCGGCATCGGCACCGTGACGGGTGCGATGGTCGGTGGTCTGATCATGGCCGTCATGTCGAACGGCATGTCGCTCATGGGTGTCGACCAGTCGACGCAGCAGATCGTCAAGGGCATCGTGCTGCTCCTGGCCGTCGCGTTCGACGTCTGGAACAAGAAGCGGGCCGCGGCCACCCGCTGACACCCGTCCCGCCGAGGTAGGACCGTGGCGAGGTAGAACCGCAGACCTGTGCTGCGGTTCTACCTCGCCACCGTTCTACCTCGGCGTTCTCGGGGGTGGGCGAGAATGGCGGGATGGCCCACCCTGATCCCGCGCCCCGGCGGGGCCGCCGTCCTGCCGGGCAGGACGCCCGCGCCGAGATCCTGGCCGCCGCCCGCGACGAGTTCGTCGAGAACGGCTACCAGGCGGCCTCGCTCCGGGCCGTGGCCCGGCGCGCCGGGGTGGACCCGGGCACGGTGCGGCACTGGTTCCCCGACAAGGCGCGCCTGCTGACGGCGACGCTCGGCGTCGCGGGGATCGAGCCGGACAAGGTGGTCGAGCGGGTGTCCGCCGGACCGGTCGAGTCGCTCGGGGAGCGCCTCGTGGAGGCGGTGATCGGCATCTGGGACTTCGACGGCGGGGACACCGTCCGCGTGGTCATCCCGGCGGTCATGTCCGACGCCGAGCTGCGCGGCCTGCTGCCGCAGTTCATCGGCGCGGCCATCCTGGCGCCGGTGATGCGCGCCCTCGCCGTCCCGGACGCCCCCCTGCGCACCGCGCTCGTCGCCTCGCAGATGTCGGGCGTGCTGCTCACCCGCTACCTGATCCCGGTGGAGCCGCTCGCCTCGCTCGCCCCGGCCGAGGTGGCGCGGCACGTGGGCCCCACCCTCCAGCGCTATCTCACCGGAACACTCTCCCCCACGGAGGGCGCCGCCGAGGGTCTTGCGCGGTAGCCGCCGCAGGAGCACAATTCCTCACATGAGGAAAAATGCGGTCGTCATCCGGGACCTGCGGGTCGTCCGGGGCGGGAGGCCGATCATCGACGGGCTGGAGCTCGAGGTGCCCGCGGGATCCGTCGTGGGGCTCCTGGGGCCGTCCGGCTCCGGCAAGACGACGCTCATGCGCACCGTCGTGGGTGTGCAGGACAAGGTCACCGGCACCGTCCAGGTGCTCGACGCCGCCGCGGGCAGCCCGGGCCTGCGCCGCAAGGTCGGCTACATGACGCAGGACGCCAGCGTCTACACCGACCTCACCGTGGCCCAGAACCTGCGGTACTTCGCGGCCCTGGCCGGTGTCGCCTCCCCGGCGAAGGCGGTCGCGGCCGCCGTGGCGACCGTCGACCTCGGCGGGCACGAGAAGCAGCGGGTCGGCACGCTGTCCGGCGGCGAGCGGTCCCGCGTCTCGCTGGCCGCGGCCCTGGTCAGCGACCCCGAGCTGCTCGTGCTCGACGAGCCCACGGTCGGCCTCGATCCCGTTCTGCGCCGCGACCTGTGGACGGTGTTCCGGCGCCTCGCGGCCGAGGGGCGCACGCTCCTGGTCTCCAGTCACGTGATGGACGAGGCCACGCAGTGCGACCGCCTGCTCCTGATGCGGGCCGGCAGCCTGGTCGCGGACACGACGCCCGACGACCTGCTGGCCAGCACCGGGGCGCCGGACGCCGAGCGGGCGTTCCTCGCCCTGATCGACGCGGCCGACGCCGCCGCCGACTCCGACGCGGCCGCCGTCGCCGACACCCCGACGCACGAGGAGACCGCACGATGACCCTCACCCTCGCCACCGCCGGCCGCGTGCTGTCCCAGCTCCGCGGCGACCACCGCACGGTCGCCCTCATCCTGCTGCTGCCGTGCCTGCTGATCGGCCTCATCGCCTGGATGTTCCACGACCAGCCCCAGGTGCTCGACCAGTTCGGCCCCATGCTGGTAGGCCTGTTCCCGCTCATCGTGATGTTCCTGGTCACGAGCGTCGCGACGCTGCGCGAGCGGCAGTCGGGCACGCTGGAGCGGCTCATGACCACGCCGATCCGCAAGGGCGACTTCGTGGCGGGCTACGGCCTCGCGTTCGCGACGCTCGCGCTGGTGCAGGCGGGCGTGGTGGTCGGCTTCGCCGTGCTGGTCGGGATGGACGTCGCCGGCCCGCTCTGGCTCGTGGTCGTCGTCGCGCTGCTCGATGCGATCCTCGGCTGCACCCTGGGTCTGGCCGCCTCCGCGCTGGCCCGGAGCGAGTTCCAGGCGGTGCAGATGATGCCCGCGATCCTGTTCCCGCAGCTCATCACCTGCGGCCTCCTCATGCCGCGCGACCAGATGCCCGAGGTCCTGGAGTGGCTGTCCCGGGTCTTCCCGCTCACCTACGCCATCGAGGCGATGACGTCCCTCGCCGCGGGGGACGAGTGGGCCGACATCCGCGGTGCCGTCGGCGTGATCGTCCTGTTCATCGTGGGCGCGGTGGTGCTGGGCATCCTCACGCTCCGCCGCCGCACGGCGTGACCCGTGTCAGACGTACAGGTCCCTGGAGGGACCTGTACGTCTGACACGTCGTCAGTGGAGGTGCAGGGCCGTCTCGACGTCGCCCCAGTGCACGTACGAGAAGCCCGTGGCGTCCCGGTCCGGGTCGACGTCGGGGCCGGTCTCGGGCTCGTCGTGCGTCACCAGCAGACCGGACTCGTACTCGCCGACGGGCGCGTTGGACACCGCGAGGCCGTCCGAGCCGTCGACGTCGTCCACGCCGTCGCCCGCCACGCGGAAGGTGCCGAGCGAGCGGTTGCCGCCGGTCAGGGCGTAGACGCCGTAGGTGTCGTCGCCCTGGCTGGAGACGATGACGTAGCCCGCGCGGCCTGGGCCGTACCAGATGTCGACGCCCTCGGCGTCGGCGGTCAGGTTCGTCCCGCCGTACGACGGCGCCGCCGGGTCCACCGGGGCGCACTCCTCGGTCTCGGGGTCGTAGGCGTCGTGCACGCCGAAGTCGCGGACCTTGTCGACGAGGCGCGGCGCGCCGGAGCCGAGCGGCAACGGCACGCGCCACAGGCCGACGTCCTCCTGCGTGGCATACAGCGTGCCGGTGCGCCGGTCGACCGCGACCCCCTCGAGCTGCGGCTCGACGCCCGGCTCCTCGCACGGCACCCAGGTGGTGCCGTCCGGCAGGCGGAACTCGCCGGGGAGCTCCAGGTGCTCGATGTCGGTGTAACCCACGCCGTCCGGCCCGGTCGTCAGCCGCGCCGTCGCGATGGTGGTGCTGCCCTCCTGGGTCACGACGGCGTACGTGCCGCCGCGCCGCGGCTGGTAGACGGCCAGGCCGTACGCGGTCTGGTCCTCGGCAACCGTCTCCCGGTCCGGGCTGAACAGGAACTCCAGCTCCGGGGCGGTGACCTCGGTGAGCGGCGTCGCGGCGGCCGCCCCCGCGGGGTCGATCGCGAAGAACCGGATCTGGTCGTTGTACCGGTCCGAGACGACGGCGACGTCCGTCGCCCGGCCGTCGACCGCCAGGCCGTGGGCGATGTCCACGTTGTTGAACCGGCCGGGCACGCCGTCCGCGCGCGGGGCCGGCGTGGCCGCGACCGACTGCAGCTCGGCCGCGGCCACGTCGTAGACCCGGAGCCCGCCCTCCTTGGCCGTCGCGACCACGATCGAGCGCTCCGAGTCGTCCGGGTGTACCCAGATCGCGGGGTCGTCGCCGGACGCGTTGCCGCCGGCCTCGTCGTCGTACAGCGGGGGAGTCTCCACCGAGGTGGTGACGGTGATGGTCCGGTGCACTCCGCCGACGCCGCCGGCCCCGGAGGCCGGGCCGTCCGCGACGGCCGACGCGGGTGCCGCGACCGGTGCGAGCAGGGACACGAGCAGCAGGGCGGCCGGCAGGGCGGCGAGGCGACGTCGCATGGCCCCGAGCCTTCCGCCCGCAGGTGTCGTCGACCTGAACTCCACGCGAACGCTTCGGCCGCCGATCCGCCGCTGCGTTCTCCGGCCGCTGCGCTCTCCGGCCGCTGCGTTCTCCGGCCGCGGTGGCCTCCCCTTTGAGGCCCGGCTTTCTCCCCTTTGACGCGCGCCAAAGCGAAGTAATCCGGGCCTCAAAGGGGAGCCGCCGGGCCTCGAAGGTGAGCCGCTGCGGCCGGGGCCGTCAGTCCAGCAAGGGGTCCAGGCCCCACAGGGGGAAGACGGCGCGGCGGGTGGCCTGGACAGCGCGGTCGACCGGGTCGGCCGGGTCGTAGCCGTCGCGCCAGCTCCGGAACGGCACCTCGGCCCTGCCCATCGTGTGGGCGGCCTCCAGGTCCAGGGCCTCGACGGCGTCGCGCCAGGCGGCGGGCAGCTCGCTCCCGCGCTCCACGGGTACGTGCGCGGCCTCGGCGACGAGGGCGGTCCAGGCGAGCGGGACGACGTCGGACACCGCGTACCCGCCGCCGCCCAGGGCGAGCCAGCGGCCGTCGGCGTGCTCGTGCGCGAGGGCGTGCGCCCACTGCTGCGCGGTGCACTGCGCGTCCACGGAGACGTTCAGGTTGGAGAGCGGGTCGCGGCCGTGGGCGTCGCAGCCGTGCTGGGAGACGATCGCCTCCGGGCGGTGCTCCCGGAGCAGCGCGGGCACGACGGCGTCGATCGCCCGCAGCCAGGCCGGCCCCGAGGTGCGTGCCGGGACCGGGACGTTGACGGCGGTGCCCTCGGCCGGGCCGGGCATGCCGACGTCGGCCGAGGCGCCCGTGCCGGGGAACAGGGTGCGGCCGTCCTCGTGGATCGAGAAGGTCAGCACGCGGGGGTCGTCCCAGAAGATCGCCTCGACGCCGTCGCCGTGGTGGGCGTCGAAGTCCAGGTAGGCGACCCGTTCGGCGCCGAGGTCCAGCAGCCGGCGGATCGCGGCGGCCGCGTCGTTGTAGACGCAGAAGCCCGACGCCGCGCCCGGCATCGCGTGGTGCATGCCGCCCGCGACGTTCACGCCGTGCGCGACCTCGCCGCGCCACAGGGCGTCGGCGAGCGCGACGGACCCGCCGACCTGGCGGGCGGCGGCCTCGTGCATCCCGACGAAGAGCGGGTCGTCGTCGGTGCCCAGGCCGCGCATCAGGTCGGGCTCCAGCGTGGTCCCGGCGTGCCGGACGGCGGCGACGTACTCGGCGTCGTGCACCGACTCGATGACGGCGTCGGTCGCGGGCTCGGCGTCCACCACCTCGAGCGTGGGCCGGTCGAGCAGACCGAGTGCCTCGACGAGCCGCATGGTCAGGTCGAGGCGGGCGGGCGACATGGGGTGCCCGGGGCCGAAGTCGTACTCGAGGAGTCGCGGACTCCAGACCAGCCGGGCGAGGTGCACCCGCCCACGGTAACGGACCCGGACTGGGGCGGGTGCCGTGGCCCAGAAACGGCACCGACGGCCTCGGCACCGGCGTTGTGCCCGGCATGCGCCTCGCGGCGTGGCAGAGTAGGGCGTCGATCATCAGGACGCAGCGGAGGGAGCAGGTCGGATGCCGCCGATCTTCCGGCACAGGCTGTTCGGCCTCCGGGAGCTGGTGGACGAGCTGGCGTTCCGTGCTCCGGCGCGCCTGGCCGTCACCGTCTTCGCGGGTGTCATCGGGCTGTTCGCGATCCTGCTGCTGGTGCCGTTCGCGACCGCCGACGGCGAGGGCGCCAGCTTCGTCGACGCGCTGTTCACGGCGGTCTCCGCCGTCTGCGTCACGGGGCTCGTGGTGCAGGACACGGCGACCTACTGGTCGTTCTACGGTCAGGTCGTCATCCTCGCGGGCATCAAGGTGGGCGGCTTCGGCATCATGACCGTCGCCTCGCTGCTCGGCATGATGGTGTCGCGCAAGATCGGGCTGACGCAGAAGCTGCTCACGGCGTCGGAGACCAAGACGAGCCGGCTCGGCGACGTCGGCTCGCTGGTCCGCGTCATCATCGTCACCGCGACCACGCTCGAGCTGTCGATCGCGCTGCTGCTCTTCCCGCGCTTCCTGATCCTCGAGGACAACGTGGGCACGGCGGCCTGGCACTCCCTGTTCTACGGGATCTCCGCCTTCAACAACGCGGGGTTCGTGCCGACGCCCGACGGCCTCATGCCGCACGTGGGCGACTGGACGCTGCTGCTGCCGATCGCGCTCGGCGTCTTCATCGGTGCGCTCGGCTTCCCCGTCATCCTCAACGTCCAGCGGTCCCTGCCCCGGCCGGGGCACCGCTGGCACGGCTGGACCAAGCGGCTGTCGCTGCACAGCAAGCTCACGCTCGTGACCAGCGGCGTGCTGCTCGTGGTCGGCGCCCTGCTGCTCCTGGTCCTGGAGTGGACCAACCCCCGCACGTTCGGGCCGCTCAGCGTCGGCGACAAGCTGCTCGCCGCCCTCTTCGCCGGCATCATGCCGCGCTCGGGCGGGTTCAGCACCGTGGACATCGGCGCGATGCACGAGTCGAGCTGGCTCATCCAGGACGCGCTGATGTTCGTGGGCGGTGGCTCGGCGTCCACCGCGGGCGGTATCAAGGTGACCACGCTCGCGGTCATGCTGCTGGCGATCATCGCCGAGGCGCGGGGCGACCGGGACATCGAGGCGTTCGGTCGCCGGATCCCGCGCGACGTGCTGCGGCTGTCGATCGCGGTGGTGTTCACGGGCGCGAGCATCGTGCTGGTCTCGTGCGTCGCGCTGCTGCAGGTCACCGACCTCCCCCTGTCCAGGGTGCTGTTCGAGGTGCTGTCGGCGTTCGCGACCGTCGGCCTCTCGACCGGCATCACGTTCGACCTCCCCGACGCCGGCAAGTATGTGCTCGCCGCCCTGATGTTCGTGGGGCGCACGGGGGCGGTGACCGTCGTGGCGGTGCTGGCGCTGCGTGACCGGCGGCGCATCGTACGCTTCCCGGAGGAACGACCCATCATCGGGTGAGGCCGGAGTGCAGTGCAGGGTGGGGGCCGAGGAACGAGGAACGCGCCCGGAACGGAACGCAGGCCTCACGCGACAGACAACATCGGGTGAGGCCGGAGTGCAGTGCAGGGTGGGGCCGAGGAACGAGGCACGCGCCCGGAACGGAACGCAGGCCTCATGCGACAGACAACATCGGCTGACAGGAGAGGACTACCGTGCCGGAGAAGAAACCCGAGCGGGACGCGGGTGTGCTCGTGATCGGCCTGGGCAGGTTCGGGTCGGCGATCGGCGCGACCCTGGACCGCCTGGGCCAGGACGTGCTCGCCGTGGAGCAGGACCCCACGCTGGTGGCCCAGTGGTCCGGGCGGCTGCCGCTGGTCGAGGCCGACGCGTCCAACCCGGACGCGCTGGAGCAGCTCGGCGCGAAGGACTTCGGCGTCGCCGTGGTCGGCGTCGGCTCGTCGCTCGAGGCGTCGGTGCTCATCACGGGCAACCTGGTGGACCTGGGCACGCCCCAGATCTGGGCCAAGGCGATCTCCGCCGAGCACGGCCGGATCCTGACCCGGATCGGCGCGCATCATGTCGTCTTCCCGGAGGCGGACGCCGGTTCGCGCGTTGCCCACCTCGTCAGCGGCAAGCTGCTCGACTACATCGAGGTCGAGGACGGCTTCACCATCGTGAAGATGCGCCCGCCCCGTGAGGCGCAGGGCTTCACGCTGGCGCAGTCGAACATCCGCAAGCGGTACGGGATCACCGTGATCGGGGTGAAGTCGCCGGGCGTGGACTTCGTCTACGCGACGCCGGAGACCCGGGTCTCCGCCAACGACCTGCTCGTCTGCTCCGGCCACGCCGACCTGCTGGAGCGGTTCGCGGCCCGGCCCTGAGCGGGGCCGCGGACGGGTCCGTCGGCCGGCCGGGGAGGCAGGTCCGGCGCACCTCACACCGCCGTCGATTACGGGGCGCGCGGCAGAGCAGGTAGCCTAGGTAGCGGACTCCTTTTCGTGTTGGTCGGCCATCGTCACTATGGCGTCACTGTCCCGGACCAACCGTGGACCATTTCGCCGCGCGGCCCGTCGTCGGGCTGCCGCCGACCGACCGACCGAACATTGCGAGGACCTATGGGCTCCGTCATCAAGAAGCGCCGCAAGCGCATGGCCAAGAAGAAGCACCGCAAGCTGCTTCGCAAGACGCGCCACCAGCGCCGCAACAAGAAGTGACGCGCGCGCCGTCGGGCGCGTGACGAGCAGGCCCGGCCCCTTGAGGGGCCGGGCCTTCTTTTTGTGCTCCCGCCAGGGTGTCGAGATCGGTCCCTTGCACCGAGATCGGCCGATCGATGGACCGATCTCGATGCAACCGACCGAACTCGACGCCGGGACAGCCGGGCCTAGTGCCCGCGCAGCCGCCGTCGGGCCGCCCGCAGCACCAGGCCGAGCACCCAGGCCGCCCCGGCCCACGACGCCGTCCGGACCCCCCGCCCGGCCGCGCGCTGCGACCGTCCGCGGAACTCGCGGATGGGCCAGCCGACCTCTTGCGCGTGCCGGCGCAGCCGCAGGTCGGGGTTGATGGGGCAGGGATGGCCCACGGACCGCATCATCGGCAGGTCGTTGAGCGAGTCGCCGTAGGCGTAGCTCTCGTCGAGGTCGATGGCCTCGGCGTCGGCGAGCGAGACGATGGCGTCCGCCTTGGCCTGGCCGTGCATCAGGTCGCCGGTGAGCCGGCCGGTGTAGAACCCGTCCTTGTGCTCGGCCACGGTGCCGAGCCCGCCCGTGGCGCCGAGGCGGCGGGCGATGAGCTGCGCGATCTCCACGGGCGTGGCCGTCACCAGCCACACCTGGTGGCCGGCCGCGATGTGCTCGTCCAGCAGCCGGCGCGTGCCGGGGTAGATCCGCAGCGAGAGGACGGCGTCCCACACCTCCTCGCCGAGGGTGGCGATCTCCGCGACGCTGCGCCCCGCGATGAGCGAGAGCGCGCGGTCGCGCACCTGGTCGATCTCCTCGCGGTTCTCGCCCCACAGCAGGTATCGCGCCTGGATCAGGGCGAACCTCAGGATGTCCCGCGTACCGAAGAACTTGCGCTGGTACGCCGACTTGGCCAGGTGAAAGGCGCTCGCACCGCGGATGATCGTGTTGTCGACGTCGAAGAACGCCGCGGTGGCGGACGAGGGGAGCGTCGACGGCATGGAGGTCACTCTATCGGCGTGCCACAGCACGCAAGTCCTCGCCGGGCACCGGCGCAGAAGCGCTGGTAGAACCGGGGAGTGACGCAGAACATCCGGACCTCCGAGGGGGCCGCGCTCGCGCGGTTCCTTCACCTGCTGGTCGCGGTGCTCGCCCTCGGCGGCTTCGCTATCGAGTTCGTCATCGCGCTGACCAGCGGCCCAGGGTTAGCCCCCACGCACGCCGAACGGATGGTCCGGTTCTTCAGCTACTTCACCATCCAGTCGAACCTCCTCGTCGGCGGGACGTCGCTGGCGCTCGTGCTCGACCCCCGCAGGGACGGCCCGGTGTTCCGCGTGCTGCGTCTCGACGGCCTGCTGTGCATCGCCGTCACGGGGATCGTCTACAACACCGTGCTCCGCGGCCTCGAGATGGTGGGCGGCGCCGGGCCGGTGCCGAACACGATGCTGCACGTCCTGGCGCCGCTGTTCGCGGTGGTCGTCTGGGTGTGGGTGGGCCCGCGCCCCCGCATCACGGCGGCCACGGTGTGGTGGTCGGTGGCGTACCCCGTCGCCTGGCTGGTCTACACGTTCGTGCGCGGCGCGGTCACGGGCTGGTACCCGTACCCGTTCCTGGACGCAGGCGACCTGGGTCACGCGGGCGCGCTGACCAACGCGGCCGGCGTCGCCGTGGTCTTCCTCGTGCTGGCCTGGGGCGTGCGCTGGGCGGACGGGCGGCTGCCGGACACCGACCGTTCGCTGGCCCGCACGTGACGTAACCTCGGGGCGTGACCACTGCCGCCGAGACCCGGGTCGTTCTCTACACACGCGAGGCGTGCCATCTGTGCGAGGACGCACGCGCCGTCGTCGAGAAGGTGTGCGAGAGCTCGGGGACCGCGTGGCGCGAGGTCGACATCGACAGCGCGCCCGAGCTGCGCGACAAGTACGGGGAGTACGTCCCCGTGCTCGAGGTGGACGGTGTCCAGCAAGGTTTCTGGCGCGTGGACGGTGCGCGCCTGGCACGCCTCCTGGCATGATCGTCCAGGCAGTGTGTGCGTACGCCCGCGACACAGTGGTCGCGGGGAGGGGAGCAGCACGTGGTCGAACTCAGTGACGGGACAGTCCCGGCAGCAACCGTAGGGAGGCTGCCGTACTACCTGCGCGCCCTGCGTGACCTCGCGGCCGAGGGGGTGGACCTCACCTCCTCGACGGAGCTCGCCGAACGGTCGGGCGTGAGCTCGGCGCAGCTGCGCAAGGACCTCTCGTACCTGGGTTCGTTCGGCACGCGCGGCGTCGGGTACGACGTCGAGTCGCTCGCCTCGTACATCACGGTCGCCCTGGGGCTCGAGACGGAGCACCGGCTGGCGATCGTCGGCATCGGCAACCTGGGGCACGCCCTGGCGAACTACTCCGGGTACGCGACGCGCGGCTTCCAGGTCGTGGCGCTGCTCGACGCGTCGCCCGACGTCGTGGGCACGCGCGTGGCGGGCGTGACCGTCGAGCACGTGCGCGGGGTGGCCGAGGTCATCGAGCGCGAGCGGGTGTCCATGGTCGTCCTGGCGCTGCCTGGCCACGGCGCCCAGGACGTGGCCGACGCCGTGGTCGGCTCGGGCGTCCGGGAGATCCTGAACTTCGCGCCGGTGGCGCTCCAGGTGCCGGACGACGTGGTGGTGCGTTCGGTCGACGTCGGCGGCGAGCTGCAGATCCTGGCGTTCCACGCGGCCGCCCGCGCCGCGGCCCTCTGACCCACAAAAAACGCTGAGTGCGGGGTATTTGTTGGATCAAGCAGCTTGATCCAACAAATACCCCGCACTCAGCGGGGGTGGGGTGGGGCTCAGCCCTTGGCGATCGCGCTGACGTCCAGCGTGATCTTGACCTTGTCGCCCACCAGGAAGCCGCCGGTCTCCAGCGTGGCGTTCCACGTGAGGCCGAAGTCCTTGCGGTTGACCTCGAGGTTCGCCTCGAAGCCGGCGCGGTCGTTGCCGAACGGGTCCTTGGCGGTGCCGGTGAACTCGGTCTCGAGCTCGACACCCTTGGTGATGCCGTTGATGGTGAGGTCGCCCGAGATGATGTAGTCGTCGCCGTCGGCCTTGATGTCGGTCGAGGAGAACGTCCAGGTCGGCTTCTCGTCGGCGTGCCAGAAGTCGGCGCTCTTCAGGTGGCCGTCACGACCGGCGTCGCCGGTGCTCACGGAGGCCGCGTCCAGCTCGGCGGTGACGCTCGACGACTCCAGGTCCTCGCCCACCGTGATGGTGCCCGAGGTGACGGCGATGCTGCCGCGCACCTTCGCGATCCCGGCGTGGCGGACGGAGAAGGAGGCAGCGGTGTGGGAGGGGTCGATCTCGTAGACGCCGGTGGTGAGACCTGCGGGGAGCGGGGTGGCCATCAGGGGGACTCCTTGTGGGTGTGACGGTTGAGGTAGATAGTTGAGGGATCAACTAGATCTGCTGCGTTCCAACATAACGGGTCCCGTAACGTATTCCTAGAGGGCGCCCGGCACGTCGCAGATCACATTCGCGCGGCGGGCCATCATGGCTCTCGGCGTGACGGCGACACCCGGGCCGGCCCTCCTGGCAGCTCGGCGAGCACGAAGGCGGTGGGCGAAGTGGCAGCGGAGACGATCCAGGGTTCCGATCTCTGGCTGACCGAGGAGCAGCAGGGCTCCTGGCGGCACTATCTCGAGGGGACCGCGCGGTTCGTGGAGGCGCTCAGCGCGGTGCACGACCGGACCCTCGACCTCTCGCTCGGGGAGTACAGCCTGCTGGTGCAGCTCTCGGAGGCTCCGGAGCGCACCATGCGCATGTCGACGCTCGCGGACGGCCTGGTGCTGTCGCGCAGCCGTCTCACGCACACGGTCGCGCGCATGGAGGCGCGCGGGCTCGTGGAGCGCCGGGCGGCGGAGGGCGACCGGCGCGGCGTGAACTGCACCATGACCGACGCCGGCTACGCGGCGCTGGAGGTGTCGGCGCCCGGCCACGTCGCGGCGGTACGCCGGATCATGGTGGAAGCGCTGGACCCCGAGGAGTTCGCGATGCTCGGGCGCATCATGGCCAAGGTCGCGGAGTCCTCGAAGATGTCGGGCGGCACGGAGGAAGGCCTCACGGCCCTGTGCGACTGAACGCGTCCCGCGGTACGCGACCGACCGCGGCAGCGGGCACGGGTCAGACGCACAGGTCCCCCGGGTGACCTGTGCGTCTGACACGGGGAAGGTGGGGATGATCGGGCCTACTCGGTCAGCACGCGGCTGAACATGGGGCGGTAGGCGTACCCCGCCACCAGGGCGCCGAGGATCGGGAACAGCAGGAACACCCAGAGCTGCCCCCAGGCCCAGCCGCCGGCGTAGATCGCGGTGGCGATGGAGCGGGCGGGGTTCACCGACGTGTTCGTGATCGGGATCGAGACCAGGTGGATCAGCGTGAGGGTCAGGCCGATCGCCAGCGGGGCGAACCCGGGGGAGGCGATCCGCGCCGTCGTGCCGAGGATGACGAACAGGAAGACCGCGGTGAGGACCGTCTCGGTCAGGATCGCGGAACCGAGCCCGAAACCGTCCGGGGAGTGCTCGCCGAAGCCGTTGGCCGCGAAGCCCGACTCGCGTGCCGCGTCGAAGTAGCCGTCCGGCCCGCCGAGGGCGATCAGCGCCAGCACGCTGGAGCCGAGCACGCCGCCGATGATCTGCGCCACGACATAGCCGCCGACGTCGTTCCAGGAGAACCGGCCCGAGGCCGCCAGGCCCAGCGTGACGGCCGGGTTGAAGTGGCCGCCCGAGATCGGGCCGAGCGCGAACGCGCCGACCACGACGGTGAGGCCGAAGGCCAGGGCGACCCCGAGGAAGCCCACGCCCACCGTGTTGGTCTCGGCGTCAGGGAAGTTGGCTGCGAAGACCGCGGTGCCGCAGCCACCCAGCACCAGCACGAACGTGCCCAGCGCCTCGGCAGCCAGGCGTGCGTACATGGCAGGCGATGCTGTCTCACTCATGTGGAGCCCCCTTGCTTGCATCGGACGGTTTCATGGCGAAACCTTTCCGCTGAATGTAGGTCGGCCCTGGCGGATCGGCGCGAGATGACGTAATCCACACTCGCTGGAGGTCACGGGCACCCAGGGTCGGATGGGAGACTGTGGGTCATGGTTTCCACGACGGTTCACCTGCTGCGTCACGGCGAGGTGTACAACCCCGACGGCCTGCTGTACGGGCGCCTGCCCGGCTACCGGCTGTCCGACCGTGGCCAGGCGATGGCCAAGATCGTCGCCGACCACCTGACGAGCACCGGCCGGGACGTGACCCGCGTGGTGGCCTCCCCCCTGCAGCGCGCGCAGGAGACGGCCGCCCCCGTGGCGCAGGGCTTCGGCGTCGAGCTCGCCACCGACGACCGCATCATCGAGGCCGACAACCGGTTCGAGGGCCTGGTCGTCTCCGGTCCCGGCGGCGGGGCGCTGAAGAACCCGCGCAACTGGCCGCACCTGTGGAACCCGTTCCGGCCGTCGTGGGGCGAGCCCTACACGGCCCAGGTCGAGCGCATGCGCGCCGCCGTCGAGGACGCGCGCCGCGCCGCGGAGGGCCACGAGATCGTGCTGGTCAGCCATCAGCTCCCCATCTGGCTCACGCGCCGGGCGCTCGAGGGCGGGACCCTCTGGCACGACCCGCGAAACCGGCAGTGCAACCTCGCGTCCCTGACGTCCCTGCACTTCGAGGACGACCGGTTCGTCGGTCTGCACTACACGGAGCCCGCCGCGGAGCTCTACGACGGCGCGAGCAAGGTCGCCGGCGCGTGATGCGGGGCAAGACCGTCAAGGCGGTCCAGTGGGTAGTGGTCGTCGGCATCGTGCTCGGCCTCGTCGTGTCGCTCGCCGCATGCAGCCCGGAGGACTCGGGCGCCGGCGACGTCGTCGGGCAGGGGTACGTCTCCGGTGACGGTTCGGTCCAGACGTACGACGTCGGGGAACGCAAGGGGCCCGTGACCATCACGGGCACCGACTTCGAGGGCAACGACGTCGACACCTCCGGGTGGGCCGGCGACGTGGTGGTCGTGAACACCTGGTACGCCTCGTGCGCGCCGTGCCGCGCCGAGGCCCCCGAGCTCGTCGACCTCGCGGGGTCGAAGGACGGCGTGCAGTTCCTCGGCATCAACACGGAGGACGACGCCGGCGCCGCCCAGGCGTTCCAGCGCACGTTCGAGGTGCCCTACCCGAGCATCGAGGACCGCACCGGCAAGGTGATCGCGGGCCTGTCCGGCGTCGTGCCGCTGCAGGCCGTGCCGTCCACCGTGGTGCTGGACCAGGAGGGCAACGTGGCCGCGCGCGTCATCGGGCAGGTGGAGGGCTCCACGCTGGAGGCCCTCATCGACGAGGTCGTGGCGGAGGCCGCCTGATGCTCTCGACCGGCGCCCTCGCCACCGCCGTCGGCGGCGGCTTCGCGAGCACGGCCTTCAGCGGGTCCCTGCTCCTGGCGGTGCCCGTGGCGCTGCTCGCAGGCCTCGTCTCGTTCGCCTCGCCGTGCGTGCTGCCGCTCGTGCCCGGCTACGTCGGGTACGTGAGCAGCATGGCCGCCGCGTCGGCCGGCACGACCCCCGGGATCGTGACGACGCGCACCAAGCCGGCGCGCGGCCGCGTGGTCGGCGGCGTCGCGCTGTTCGTGCTCGGCTTCACCGTCGTGTTCGTCTCGTTCGGGGCCGCGTTCGGCAGCCTGGGCGCCTACCTGGTGCGCTGGGAGGACGTGATCATCCGCGTGCTCGGCGCCGTGGTGATCCTGCTCGGCCTCGGGTTCCTCGGAGCCGTCCCGTTCCTGCAGCGCGAGGCCCGGTTCCACCTGACGCCGCGCGCCGGTCTGTGGGGCGCGCCGCTGCTCGGCGTCGTCTTCGGGCTCGGCTGGACGCCCTGCATCGGCCCGACCCTCGGCGCCGTGCAGGCGCTCGCGATCGACGAGGCCTCGGCCGGTCGCGGCGCCCTGCTCGGCGTCGCGTACTGCATCGGGCTGGGTGTGCCGTTCCTGCTCGTGGCCCTCGGGCTGCAGAGCTCGGAGCGCATGCTGGACTTCCTGCGCAAGCACCGTCTCGCGGCGCTGCGGATCGGCGGCGGGCTGCTGGTGCTGGTCGGGCTGCTGCTGGTCACCGGGCTGTGGACGCAGATCACCGGGGCCATGCAGCTCTGGATCGGTGGATTCGAGACGGTGATCTGATGGCCGGTCGAACCAGCAGCAGGGACGGCGCCCGGGACACCACCCGGGACCGCAGCGACGGCACCTACGTGCCCGAGGGCATCGCGGACGCGTTCACGCAGGGCGAGCCGGGCGAGGCGCACGACACCCCGGCGTCCGACCCGAAGGGGCAGAAGCCGGAGCGGCCTACCGTGCCAACGCTGGGCCTGGTGGGCACGCTGCGCTGGATGTGGCGCCAGCTCACCTCGATGCGCGTGGCGCTCATGCTGCTGATGCTGCTCGCCGTCGCCGCCGTGCCCGGGTCGGTGCTCCCGCAGCGCAACCAGGACGCCGCCGGGGTGCTCGAGTACCTCGCCGACCACCCGACCGCCGGGGACTGGCTCGACAAGGCCGGCTTCTTCGACGTCTACACGTCGGTCTGGTTCTCCGCCATCTACATCCTGCTCTTCGTCTCGCTCGTGGGCTGCATCCTCCCGCGCTCGGCGGCGCACTACCGCGCCCTGCGCGGCCGCCCGCCACGCGTGCCGTCCCGGTTCAACCGGTTCCCGGCCAAGGCCACGGTGACCACCGGCGTCTCGCCCGAGGAGGCGGCCGACGCCGTCGCCGCCCGCCTGCGCGGCAGGCTCTCCTGGCTGCCGACCTTCCGGGTGGACCGGGGCGAGGAGGCCGCCCGCGGACGACGTCCCGCGGCGGCCACCGTGAGCGCCGAGCGCGGCTACCTCCGCGAGACCGGCAACCTCGTCTTCCACCTGGCCCTCGTCGGCCTGCTGGTCTCCGTCGCGACCGGCCAGATGCTGCACTACCGCGGCCAGGCCATCGTCACCGAGGGCCGGGGCTTCGCCAACGCCGTCGTGGACTACGACACCTTCGAGAAGGGCGGCTGGTTCCGCCCCGGCTCGCTGGTGCCGTTCTCGATGACGCTCGACAAGTTCGAGTCGGAGTTCGCGAGCGACACGGTGGCCTTCGCCCAGGCGCGCGACTTCACCGCGCACGTGACGGTGACCGAGCCGTCCGGCGAGGAGCGGCCCGAGCAGATCAAGGTGAACCACCCGGTCGTCGTCGACGGCGCCAAGATCTACCTCCAGGGCAACGGCTTCGCCCCCGAGATCACCGTGCACGACGCCAAGGGCGAGGTCGCCTTCTCCGGCCGGGTCACGTTCATCCCCGAGGACACGATGTACACCTCCCGCGGCGTGGTGAAGGTGCCGGACGTGTCGCCCGGGCTGGACCAGATCGGGCTCGTCGGCTACTTCCTGCCGACGGCGGAGGTGAACGAGGACGGGTCGGCCCGCTCGGCGTTCCCGCAGCCCGTGGACCCGCTGCTCGTGCTCGAGGTGTACACGGGTGACTTGGGGCTCGACGACGGCTCGCCGCAGAACGTGTACGAGCTCGACACGGCGTCGCTCACCCCGGCCCTGGAGGACTCCGGCGAGCGCGTCAAGGTGCTGGCACGGCCCGGCGAGACCGTGGACCTACCGGACGGGCTCGGCACCCTGACCCTCGGCGAGGACCTCCCGCGGTACGTGGCGCTCGACCTGCGGCACGACCCGTCGCTGGCGTTCGTGCTCGTCTTCGCGCTGCTCGCGCTCGCGGGGCTCACCGTCTCGCTCTTCACACCGCGGCGTCGCGTCTGGGTGCGGGCGTACGACGCGGACGGCGTTACGGTGGTCGAGGTCGCGGGGCTCGCGCGGGGCGACGACGCCGGCCTCCAGGCCGAGGTCGACCGCGCCGTGGGGGCGGTGCCGGGAGCGGAACCCGGACCGGCGGCCACCGGACAAGCTCAGGAACCGCGCATCGAGACCGGATCGGAAAAGGACTGAACATGGAGCTGGCAAACCTGAGCGTGCTGCTCGTCTGGGGCGCCGCGACGGCGCTCGCGATCGGGCTCATCGCGTTCTCGGTGGACCTCTCGCGCCTGTCGGGCGCGAAGGTCGACGCGCGGGACGCGGCGCGGGGCCGCGAGAAGGTGAGCGTCGGCGCGGGGGCCGGGGACGACGTGCCCGGCCTGATCGACACGAGGTCCGCGGCCCCCGCCGCGGCGGCCGGGCCGGTGAACCGCAAGTTCGCCGGGATCGGGATGTCCGTGACCTGGCTGGCCGCGGCGCTGCTGCTGGTCGCGATCGTCCTGCGCGGCATCGCGGCGGGGCGCACGCCGTGGGCCAACATGTACGAGTTCACGCTGGTCGGCACGTTCGTGGCCGTCGCGGTGTTCGCCGGGGTGAACACCCGGCGTGACGCGCGGTACCTGGGCGCGTTCGTGAGCGGGCTCGGTGTGCTGTTCCTCGTGCTGGCCCAGGAGAAGTTCTTCGTGGAGGCGATGGGCGTCCAGCCCGCGCTGCAGAGGTACTGGCTCGTGATCCACGTCGGCGTCGCCATCTGCGCCACCGGCATCTTCACCGTGGCCTTCGTGGCGTCGGTGCTGCAGCTCCTGCGGGACGCCCGGGACAACGGCTCGCCGGTGCTCGGCAGCCGGCACTGGGGCTGGCTCGACCACACCGCGGCGCCCGCCGCCCTCGAGTCGCTCTCGTTCCGCCTGAACTCGGTGGCGTTCGTGCTGTGGACCTTCACGGTCATCGGCGGCGCCATCTGGGCCGAGGACGCCTGGGGCCGCTACTGGGGCTGGGACCCCAAGGAGGTCTGGAGCTTCATCGTCTGGGTGGTCTACGCGGCCTACCTGCACGCGCGCACCACGCGCGGCTGGTCCGGGTCCCGTGCGGCCTGGTTCGTCGTGGCCGGCTACGCGTGCGTGCTGTTCAACTTCACCGGCGTGAACCTGATCTTCAACGGGAAGCACTCGTACTCGGGGCTGTGAGCCCTGAGAACGAAAAGACCGAGGGCACCGGATCCGCGCGGATCCGGTGCCCTCGGTCTTTCTCGAAGCTCGTTCCCGAGGTTCAGCTGCTCTCGGCGTCGTCGTCCTTGGCCTCCTGGCGGCCGCGGGCCTCGCGCTCACGCTTGCGCTTCTCCTGCTCCAGCAGCCAGAGGAACTCCGGGTCGTCGTCCGGGGCCACGGGGCCGGAGGGGCGGCGCGGGCCGGGCCGAGGGGGCGTGGTCGGGCGGGTACCGCCGGAGCCGGGGCCCGAGGCGGGGCCGGCACCGGACCGGCGGCTGACCCGCACCACGATCCACGAGATCGCACCGAGCAGGGGCAGGAGGACGATCAGGAGCACCCAGAGCCAGCGGGGCAGACCTGCGCGTTCGTCCTCGTCCGCGCCCCAGACATCGGTCAGGGCATACGCCATGAGTCCGACGACCACCAAGATCAGGAGTACGCGAGGCATACCCCCAGCCTACGGTGGGTTGGCGCGGGCAGGGCAGCCCTCGACGTGACGTTCGCCCCGTTGTCGCCCGCCGGGCCGTCGTCGGGCGAACGTGGCGCGCGCCCCGGCCTACCATGGGTGGGTGCCCCTCGTGATCTACTCCCTGCTCCGTGTCGCGCTCGTCGCCGCGGCACTCGGCGTGCTCTACCTCGTCGGACTGCGGGGCTGGCTGCTCCCGGTCGTCGCCGTGCTCGTCGCCCTCGCGGTGTCGTACCTGACCCTGGGCAAGCCCCGTGACGCCGCGACGCAGTGGATGGCGGGCCGGGCCGAGCGGCGAGCCGCCGCGCGGGCCGCGGCCCCGAAGATCGACGCCGACGCCGCCCACGAGGACGCCGAGGTCGACGAGAAGCTGCGCGCCGACTGACGCGCGGGAGCTTCAGATCGACAGGCCGAACCAGAGCAGCAGCCCGTAGCCCAGCTCGTACAGCCCCGTGCCCGCGAGGACCGGGACGAGCAGCTTGCCGCGCGCCCCGGCGAGGATCGGGATGGACAGCAGCGCCGCCGGGCCGAGCAGGAGCAGCACCACGAGCGACCACGGCGCCCAGAACACGCACAGCGCGCCGAGCAGCACCGGGACCCAGATCATCGCGATGTATGCGCGCCGCGCCCGGTAGTCGCCGAGCCGCACCGCGAGGGTGCGCTTGCCGGCGAGGACGTCGGTGGGGATGTCGCGCAGGTTGTTCACCATGAGCAGCGCGCACGCGATGAGGCCCACGCCCACGGCGCCGAGCACCGCGGGCCAGGTGATGCGGTCGGCCTGCGTGTACGTGGTGCCGAGCACCGCGACCAGGCCGAAGAACACGAAGACGGCGATCTCGCCCAGGCCCCGGTACCCGTACGGCGTCCGGCCACCGGTGTAGTACCAGGCGGCGACGACGCTCACCGCGCCCACCGCGAGCAGCCACCAGTGCCCCGACACCGCGCACAGGATCAGCCCCAGCACCCCCGCGACGCCGAACGCCGCGAAGGCCGCGCCCTTCACCGCGCGGGGCGGGGCCGCCCCGGACGCCGTGAGCCGCATGGGGCCCACGCGGTCGAGGTCGGTGCCCCGCACGCCGTCGGAGTAGTCGTTGGCGAAGTTGACGCCCACCTGCAGCGCGAGGGCGACGCCCAGCGCGAGCAGCGCGGGCAGCCAGGCGGAGGAGCCGACCTGGGCGGCCGCGCCGGTACCCACCATCACGGGGGCGGCCGCCGCCGGCAGCGTGCGGGGCCGTGCCCCGGAGATCCACTCGGCGGCAGTGGCCATCAGCGTGTCCTTCGTTCGTGGGGTGTGCCTGTGTCCTCGCCACAGCGGCACCGGGCCGGGGCCCGGTCCTGGCGGAGGAACGAAGTCATGGTCGCACGGGTTCCCGGCCCGGATTTCGCTCGGCCCGCACGACGGCGTCGCGCACCGCCCGGCGGTCCACCTTGCCCGGGCCCCGGGTCGGCAGGGCCGGGGTCACGTACACGCGGCGCGGCGCCGCCGGCGCCCCGAGCAGCCCGCCGACGGCGGTGCGGAGCTCGGCGAGCAGCTCGCCGTCGGCGTCGGCCAGGTTCTCGGGTGCGCCGACGGCGGGCGAGCTCTCCGGTGCGCCGGCGGCGGGCGGATGGCCCGACAGGGCGAGGACGGCGACCACGGCCTGGCCCCACTCGTCGTCCGGCACCCCGACGACGCACGCCTCGCCCGGCGTGCCCCGCTCGGCCAGGTGCCCGGCGATCGCGTCCTCGACGGCGGCCGGGGCGACGTTGACCCCGCCGGTGAGGATCACGTCGTCCGCCCGGCCGAGGATCGTGAGGCGGCCGTCGTCGAGGCGGCCCAGGTCGGAGGTGCGGAACCAGCGGGTGCCGTCGGGGTCGGTGCGGAAGGCGGCGGCCGTCGCGTCGGGGTCGCCCACGTAGCCCTCGGCGAGCACGGGGCCGGACAGCTCGACGACGCCGGTCGTGGTCGGTGCGCCGGAGGTCGTGTCGCCGGCGTCGCCCGGGCCGACGGCTTCGGCGGCCGCGCCGTCGGGGCTCCCGGCCGCGACCACCCGCACCCGCACGCCTGCCAGCGGGACGCCGTCGTACACGCAGCCGCCGCTCGTCTCGGACATGCCGTAGGTCGTCACGGCGCGGACCCCGGCGGCCCGCGCGCGGGCCAGGAGCGGGGCGGGGGTCGCGGCGCCGCCGACCAGCACGGCGTCGAACCGTGCGAGCGCCGCGAGGCCGGCGCCGCCGTCGTCGTCCCCGGTCCCCGTCCCGTCCCCGCTCCCGCCGTCGGCCGCGGCGACGAGCCGGTGCAGCTGGGTGGGGACGATCGAGACGTAGGCGCGGCCGCCTACGTCAGCCCCCGCGAAGTCGAGGAAGTCGCGCGCGAGGGCGGCGAACGCGCCGGGCGTGAAGGGGCTCAGGTCGCCCACGCGCACGTCGGTCCCCGCCACGACCGCCCGGTTGACGACCTGGACGCCCGCGACGTGGGTGGGCGGCAGCACGAGCAGCCAGCGGCCGGGTCCGCCGAGCCGGTCGTGGGTGGCCTCGGCCGAGGCACGCAGGGCCGCCGCGCTCAGCGCGACCTCGCGGGGGTTTCCCGTGGAACCGGAGGTCCGGAGCACGAGCGCGGTCCCGGGCGGCACGGAGGCGTCGGACAGGCGGGGCTGCGGGGCGTAGACGGCACCGCCGTCGAGGGCGTCCCGGACGGCGCGCACCACGGCGCCCGCGGGGTCGGTCAGGGTCACCTCCTGAGCGTAGACGCGCTCGAGGGGCCGGGCGCCGCCCGGATCTGTAAGGTGTGCGCCACACGGACCCCTCGGGGCTCGGCACCGAACGCTCGCGGAGGAGTATCGATGACCACGCGTTGGAGGACGGCGGTCCGTGCCACGGGTGCGGCCATGGTGCTGGCGGTCGGGCTGACCGGATGCGACGGCGGCCGCCCCGCAGAGGCGCAGGCGACCCCCACCACCACGGTGGCGGCCTCGGTCGAGGGCGACCGGGGCGGGCCGCCCGAGCCCGAGGTGCCGCTGGTGTGGCCGCTCACGGGCGTGCGGACCGAGAAGATCGCGCACCGTCCCGCGGTGTCGGTGAAGATCGAGAACGCGACCGCGGCCCGGCCGCAGAGCGGCCTGGTGGAGGCCGACATCGTGTGGGAGGAGGTCGTCGAGGGCGGCATCACCCGCTTCGTCGCGACCTACCACTCGAACCTCCCGGACGCCGTGGAGCCGGTGCGCTCCATCCGCCCGATGGACGCCGCGATCGTGGCGCCGCTCGACGGGATCCTGGCGTTCTCCGGCGGGCAGGGGCCGTTCATCGCCGCGGCGCAGCGGGCGGGCACCCAGACGGTCATCATGGACAAGGGTGCCCCCGGCTTCCGGCGCGACCCCGGCCGGGCCGCGCCGCACAACGTGATCGGCCACGTGCCGACCTGGGTCGAGCAGGCCGACGGCGGCCGGACGAGCCCGCCGCCCGCCCAGTTCGAGTACGCACGCAAGGTCGGCCAGGGCTCGGCGCCGCAGGACGGCAAGGTCGCCCGCTCGGTCGACGTGCGCCTGTCCACGCTGCAGCGCACCGTCTGGACGTGGGACGGGGACAACCGGAAGTACCTGCGCAGCGAGGGCTCCGCGCCGTCCGTCGCCGCCGACGGCCGCCGGCACGCCGCGCGGAACGTCCTGGTGCTCTCCACCGAGGTGTTCAACACCAAGTGGCGTGACCCGGCCGGGGCGCCCGTGCCGGAGCACCGGCTCGCCGGACGCAGCGGCAAGGGCACGCTGCTCTCGATGGGGCGTGGCCTCTCCGTGACGTGGTCCAAGAAGGACCTGAACTCGCCGATCGTGCTGCGGACGGGCGACGGCGAGCACGTGCTGCTGGACCCGGGCAACACCTGGATCGAGCTCGTCCCGAAGGGCAAGGGGAGCTGGCAGGTGGAGTGATCCGGAGCCGCCGCCGGCCCGGGTATTCTTCCCGCACGGCGACGGCGGAAAGCGTGGCCGGACCACCCACCTGACCCAGTGATCCCACCTTGCCGAGTCAGCCAGGTGGTCGGACCACCCACCTGACTCGGCGCATCGTGTCTGCCGAGTCAGTCAGTTGGTCAGTAGTAGTAGGGGAACGCCGACCAGTCCGGGTCGCGGCGCTCCAGGAACGCCTCCTTGCCCTCGACCGCCTCGTCCGTCATGTACGCCAGCCGCGTCGCCTCGCCGGCGAACACCTGCTGGCCGGCGATGCCGTCGTCGGCGGCGTTGAACGCGAACTTCAGCATCCGGATGGCCTGCGGCGACTTGCCGGCGATGATGCGCGCGTACTCCAGCGCCAGCCCCTCCAGGTCCTCGTGGGCGGCGACCTCGTTGACGGAGCCCCAGCGCTCGGCGTCGTCGGCGGAGTACTCGCGGGCCAGGAAGAACACCTCGCGCGCCCGCTTCTGCCCGAGCTGGCGGGCGAAGTAGGCGGAGCCGTAGCCGGCGTCGAACGAGCCGACGTCGGCGTCGGTCTGCTTGAACCTGCCGTGCTCCCGGCAGGCGACCGTCAGGTCGGCGACGACGTGCAGCGAGTGCCCGCCGCCGGCGGCCCAGCCGTCCACGACCGCGACCACCACCTTGGGCATGGTCCGCATGAGGCGCTGCACCTCCAGGATGTGCAGGCGGCCGGCCTTGGCGGGGTCGATCGAGTCGGCGTTCTCCCCCTCGGCGTAGCGGTAGCCGTCGCGCCCACGGATGCGCTGGTCGCCGCCGCTGCAGAACGCCCAGCCGCCGTCCTTGGGGGAGGGGCCGTTGCCGGTCAGCAGCACGGTGCCGACGTCGGACGTCATCCGGGCGTGGTCCATGACCCGGTACAGCTCGTCCACGGTGTGCGGGCGGAACGCGTTGCGCACCTCGGGGCGGTCGAACGCGACGCGCACCACGGGCAGGTCGCGCGGCTCGGGGCCGCTGCGGTCGACGCCCCGGTGGTACGTGAGGTCGGTCAGGTCCTCGAACCCGGTGACCGTGCGCCAGCGCTGCGGGTCGAACGTCTCGGAGACCTGGCGGGGAAGATCGGTGCTCGTGCTCACACGGGCCAGCCTAGTTCGGCCCGTGTGGGTGTCGGCACCTAGGGTGGCGGCGAGGAGAGGAGCCCCACATGCTCGTTCGTCATCGCGGTCTCGAACCGTCGATCGATCCGTCGGCCTACGTCGCCCCGTCGGCGACCCTCGTGGGCGACGTCCGGATCGCCGCAGGGGCCAGGATCCTGCACGGCGCGGTCCTCACGGCCGAGGACGGCGTCGTCGTCATCGGCGAGGACACCGTGGTCATGGAGAACGCGCTGGTCCGCGGCCGCCGGGAGCATCCCGCCGAGATCGGGCCCGCGGTGCTGATCGGCCCGCACGCGCACGTCAACGGCGCCCGCGTCGAGGAGGAGGCGTTCGTCGCGACGGGCGCCGCGCTGTTCCCCGGCAGCGTCATCGGGGCCGGCGCCGAGGTGCGCATCCACGGGGTCGTGCAGGTCAACACCGTCCTCGCCCCGGGAGAGGTCGTGCCGATCGGCTGGGTCGCCGTGGGTGACCCCGCGACGATCCTGCCGCCGGACAGGCACGAGGAGATCTGGGCGATCCAGCGAGAGCTCGACTTCGTCGGCACGGTGTACGGGGTGGGCCGGGACGTCTCGATGCGCGAGCTCATGCGCGCGCAGTCGGACTACTACGGCGCGCACCGCGACGATGCGCCGGTCGACGGGACCACGTAGCGGCGGGGGCGGTCTAGCTCGGGCGCTCCGGGCGCCGTGCCGGCGCGAGGTCCTCCGACCGGACCTTGGGCCGCGCGCCGCGCGTCGCCCCCACCGACGCGATGACGACGCACAGCACCGCGAACCACTGCGACCAGTGCAGCAGCTCGCCGAGCACGACGAGGCCGATGAGAGCCGCCATGGCCGGTTCGAGGCTCATCAGGATGCCGAAGACGCGCGGCGGCATCGTGCGCAGCGCCTCCAGGTCGAGCGAGTACGGGACCACCGACGACAACAGGGCGAGACCGAGCCCCGCGACCAGGACCCACGGTTGGACCAGCGCCGCACCGCTGTCGGCCACGCCGGCGGGAACCGCGACCACCGCCGCGACGAGCATGCCCAGGGCCAGGCCGTTGCCCTCCGTGGTGTGACGGCCGAGCGCCGCACTGACCACGATGTACAGGCCCCAGCACACCCCGGCGCCGAGGGCGAACAGCAGGCCGACGAGGTTCACGTCGCCGCCACCACCCATGAGCAGGACCACGCCGGCTGCTGCGAGCACCGCCCAGAGCGCGTCCAGCCACCGCCTCGACCCGATCAGGGCCACCGCGAGCGGCCCGAGGAACTCGACGGTGACCGCGATCCCCAGCGGGAGCCGGTCCAGCGCCAGGTAGAAGCACAGGTTCATCAGGCCGAGGGTCAGGCCGTAGGCCGCCACCACGGTCCACGTCCGACGAGTCAGCCGCAGGGACGGCCGCCACAGGAGCAGCAGGATCGCCGCGGCGAAGAACAGGCGCAGCGCGACCGTCCCGAAGCTGCCCACCTCGCCGAACAGCTGCTTGGCCAGCGCGGAGCCGAGCTGGACGCTGACGATGCCGAGCAGGACGAGAGCCGTCGGCGGGACCCCGCCGAGGCCACGCCCCACCAGAGCGGTCAGCGACGTCCGAGCGGCCGGGCCGCGTCGATAGCCGTCGTCGTTCATGGGGGACACACGTGGAGTATCGACGACCACGCCGCCGGGCAACACATCATTTGGCCGCAGCCGAACGCGACCCGGGCAGCTACCCGGGTCGATAGCCTGGGGGCGTGCTGCTGATCGGTGAACCCGTCGTCTGGTCCACGCCCCTGCGGACCCGCTTTCGCGGGATCGACGTGCGCGACGGCGTGCTGCTCCACGGCCCCGCCGGCTGGGGCGAGCTGTCCCCGTTCTGGGACTACGACGACGAGGAGTCCGCCACCTGGCTGCGCGCCGCGCACGAGGCCGCCCTCACCGGCTGGCCCGAGCCGGTGCGGCGGACCGTGCCGGTCAACGTGACCGTCCCCGCCGTCGGACCCGAGCGGGCGCGCGCGATCGTGCTCGCGTCCGGCGGCTGCCGCACCGCCAAGGTCAAGGTCGCCCAGCGCGGCCCCGACGGCACGCTCGAGCCCGTGGGTGCCGAGATCGAGCGGGTCGCCGCCGTCCGGGACGCCCTCGGGCCCGACGGCGCGATCCGGGTCGACGCCAACGCCGCCTGGACCCCGGACGAGGCACTGGCCCACCTCGCCGAGATCGACCGCGCCGCCGGGGGGCTGGAGTACGTCGAGCAGCCCTGCGCCGACGTCGACGAGCTCGCCCTGGTGCGCCGCAAGCAGGACGTGCCCGTCGCGGCCGACGAGTCGATCCGCCGCGCGTCCGACCCGATGCGCGTGGTGCGCCAGGAGGCCGCCGACATCGTGGTCCTCAAGGTCCAGCCCCTCGGCGGCGTCCGCGCCTGCCTCGACCTCGCCGAGCAGGTCGGCCTGCCCGTCGTCGTCTCGTCCGCGCTGGAGAGCTCGGTGGGTCTCGCCGCCGGCGTCGCGCTGGCCGCCGCGCTCCCCGAGCTGCCGTACGCCTGCGGGCTCGCGACGTCCCAGCTCCTGGCGCACGACGTCGTCGCCGAGCCCCTGCTGCCCGTCGACGGCGCGCTCCCCGTGCGCCGCCCGGAACCGTCACCCGAGGCGCTCGCGGCCACGCCCGCCGACGGCCCGACGAGAGCCCGCTGGCTCGCCCGGTACCACCGCCTGACCCGGATCCTGGAGGACGCATGACCATCCCGCCCGCCGTGGCCGCCGCCCGAGCCCTCGTCGCCGACCTGGTCACCCGGGGTGTGCAGGACGTCGTGCTCGCGCCCGGTTCGCGCAGCGCCCCCCTGGCCTATGCCGTGGCCGAGGCCGCCGACGCCGGCCGGCTCACGCTGCACGTCCGGATCGACGAGCGCGACGCCGGGTTCCTCGCGCTCGGCCTGTCCAAGGGTTCGGAGGGTGCGCCGGTCGCCGTCGTCACGACGTCGGGCACCGCCGTCGCGAACCTGCACCCGGCCGTGCTGGAGGCGAGCCACACGGGCCTGCCGCTCGTCTTGCTCACCGCCGACCGGCCGCACGAGCTGCGCGGCACCGGCGCGTCGCAGACCACCGACCAGGTCGGCATCTTCGGCTCCGCGGTGCGCTACGCCGTGGACGTCCCGGCGCCGGCGGGCGCGTCCGGCCCGGACGACCCGGCCGGCGGGTCGGGACTCGACGCCGAGGCGGCCCGCGACCTGCGGAGCGTCACCGCCCGCGCGGTCAGCGCCGCGCTCGGGTTCCGCTCCGGACACCCGGGGCCGGTGCACCTCAACCTCGCCTTCCGGGACCCGCTGACGCCGTCGGCCCCGCTGCCCGGACCGCCCGCGGACACCGCGCAGGAGGGGTACCGCCAGCCCGACCCGCCGCTCGTCGTGCCCGCCGTGCTGCAGCACTTCGGCTCGCCGGCCCTGCCCGGCGACCCGGCGCGCACCGTCGTCGTCGCGGGCGACGGCGCCGGAGCCGAGGCGCGGCAGCTCGCCGAGGCGCAGGGCTGGCCGCTGTTCGCGGAGCCGTCGTCGGGCGCCACGGGCGGCACCCACGCGATCGCCGGGTACCGGCTGCTGCTCGGCTCCGACGGGCTCGCCGACGGCATCGAGCAGGCGGTGGTGCTCGGCCGCCCCACGCTGTCGCGACCGGTGCAGCGGCTGCTGAGCCGCCCGTCCGTGGCGGTCACCGTCGTCGCGCCGGGCGCGGGTCCCTGGCCCGACGCCGCCCGCAACGCCGCCGTCGTGCTGCCGGGCCTGGCGCCCGTCTGGTTCGAGCCGGCCGCCGAGCGGCCCACCCCGTTCCTGGAGCGCTGGCGGACGGCGGGCGCCACCGCCGCGCGCGTCCTGGACCAGGTGACCTCCGACGACGCGGTGCTCGGCGGTCCGACCGCGCTCTCCGTGGCGCGCGCCGTGGCCCGGGTCCTCGGCCCCGCCGACCTCCTTGTGGTCGGTTCCTCGAACCCCGTGCGGGACCTGGAGCTGGTGCTCGGCCTCGACGGCCCCGGCCCCGCCGTCCTCGCCAACCGCGGCCTCGCGGGCATCGACGGCACCGTCTCGACGGCGGCCGGCGTCGCCCTCGCCGCGGCCCGCCGCGGCCTGCGCACGCGCGCCCTCCTGGGCGACCTCACGTTCCTGCACGACGTCGGCGGCCTGCTGCGCGGTCCCGACGAGCACCAGGTCGACCTGGAGATCGTGGTGGTGAACGACGACGGCGGCTCGATCTTCGCGACCCTGGAGCACGGGGCGCTCGCCGCGACCGGGGACGCCGCGGGCGCCACGTTCGAGCGGGTGTTCGGCACGCCGCACGGGGCGAACCTGGCGCAGCTCTGCGCGGGGTACGGCGTGGACCACCAGCTCGTCAAGGACGTGCCGACCCTCCGGCACGCGCTCCAGGCGCCCAGCCACGGCATCCAGGTCATCGAGGTGCGCGTGCCGCGCGGCGACCGCCTGACGGAGTCGCGCGCGCTGGCGACGATGGTCCAGGAGGCCGCAACCCTCGCCGTCTGATCGTGAGTGCGGGCTATTTGCGCTTCCGAGCCCTCCGGAAGCGCAAATAGCCCGCACTCAGCGGGGTCTCGGGATACGCAGGGAACTCACAGACTCGTTTAAGGGTGGGACAAGGAACGGGGTGTCAACTGGTTCTGACTTCAAGGAGGGTCACGATGACCGAGCAGAACAGCACCACTCCGCAGCCGGACCAGCAGCCGTCCGAGCCGCAGCCGACCCAGCAGCTGCCGGTCGCCGGCCCGGCACCCGCCCACGACGCGGGCACCGAGCAGTCCCCGACCCCTGCGCAGTCGACGGCGCCCGTCCCCGCGCCGCCTCAGGGTGCAACGCCTCAGGGCGCGACGCCCGCGGGCATGACGCCGGCCCAGCACGAGCGGGCGCAGGCCCCGGCCCCGCAGCCGGCCCCGGCCCCGCAGCCGGCCCCCACGCAGCAGGTCCCGGCGCAGCACGCACCGGCGCCGGCCCAGCCGGCCCCCGCCCAGCACGCCCCCGCCCAGCACACCCCGGCCCAGCACGCACCGGCCCAGCACGCCCCCGCCCAGCACCACACCACCCCCGTGCAGACCGTGTCCCCCGCCGGCCCGCCGCCGTCGTCGTCGTACGTCAACCCCTACGCGGCCCCCGCCACCGCGACCGCCGAGCCGCGCCCGCGGAACCGCACCTGGGTCCCCGTGGTCAGCGCCGCCGCGGCCGCCGCGCTGCTGGCGAGCCTGGGCACGGCCGGTGCCATCTCGCTCACCAACGGCTCGGACGGCGCGGCCTCCCTCGCCGACGTCGGGCAGACGAACAACCAGACCGTCCCCGTGAAGAGCTCGACCGTCGAGAACCCGGACTGGACCGCGGTCACCTCCGCGGTGCAGGAGTCCGTGGTGTCGATCCAGGTCGAGAGCCAGGCGGGCGGCGCGGAGGGGTCCGGCGTCGTGCTGGACTCCGACGGCCGGGTCCTGACCAACAACCACGTGGTCTCGGGCGCGCAGACCGTGCAGGTCACCCTGAGCGACGGCAGCGTGTACGAGGCCAAGATCGTCGGCACCGACCCGACCACGGACCTCGCCGTCGTGCAGCTGAACGACCCGCCGTCGGACCTGAAGCCGGCGAAGTTCGCCGACTCGGACGACGTGGTGGTGGGCGAGCCCGTGATGGCGCTCGGCAACCCGCTGGGCCTGGCGAACACCGCCACGACCGGCATCGTGTCCGCCCTGGACCGCCCGGTCACGGCCAGCGCCGAGGACGGGTCCGACCAGGTGGTCACCAACGCGATCCAGATCGACGCCGCGGTGAACCCCGGTAACTCGGGTGGACCGCTGTTCAACGCGTCGGGCGAGGTCATCGGCATCACGTCCTCGATCGCGACGCTGTCCAGCGGTGGCGGCGGCACGTCCAGCAGCTCCGGCTCGATCGGCCTGGGCTTCGCCATCCCGGCGAACCTGGCCACGCAGATCGGCGACCAGCTCAAGGAGAACGGCACCGCGGAGCACGCGTTCCTCGGGGTCTCGATGTCGGACGCCACCGCGACGGCCGACGGCGTGACCCGCCGTGGCGCGGGCGTCGAGGACGTCGTCGCCGACTCGCCGGCCGGCAAGGCCGGGATCCAGCAGGGCGACGTGATCGTCGCGATCGACGGCGACCCGGTCAACGGGCCGGAGTCGCTCACGGCGTTCGTGCGGGAGAAGGCGGCCGGCGACAAGTCGGTGCTGACCCTCGTCCGCGACGGCAAGACGGAGGAGGTCACGGTGACGCTCGCGGTGAAGGAGGAGTCCGCGACCCAGGACTCGCAGGACCAGAACCAGCAGGACCAGCAGGGGCAGCTGCCCGGCCAGCAGGACGGCTCCGGCTCCGACCAGACCAACCCGAACAACATCCCGGACTGGCTCCAGGACTTCTTCAACAACCAGGGCTGACCGGCCCCGGAGGACGCGCGTCAGACCCTCGGATCACGGAGGTGACCTGGGGGTCTGACGCGTATTCGCGTTCAGCGGGTGAACTTGGCCCGACCGGTTTAGGTTGGTCCGCGTGTCTGGGACGTACACCGTGATCAGGACTCTCGGCAGGGCGGATGCCGCGCACGACATCCTCGAGGAGCTGCCCGAATGGTTCGGCATCGACCGGTTCACGCACGAGTATGTCGATGCGGCGGCCCGGTTCCCCAACTACCTCGCGGTCGCCTCGCCCTCCGTCGGGGCGGACGGCGGCGCGGTCCCGGCCGACGACGTGCTCGGCGTGCTGCTCCTGGACCAGCGCTACCCGACGTCGGCCGAGGTGCATCTGCTCGCCGTCCGGCGCAAGCACCACCGCGCCGGCATCGGGCGCGACCTCGTGGCCCGCGTCGAGGACGACCTGCGCGGCCAGGGCGTGCGCCTGCTCAGCGTCAAGACGCTGGGACCCTCGGCGCACGACCCCGGTTTCGACCAGACCCGCGCCTTCTACGGCGCCTGCGGCTTCCACCCGGTCGAGGAGTTCCCCGACCTCTGGGCGGGCGACCCGTGCCTGCTGATGGTCAAGCCCCTCTGACCTGCCGGTCAGGGTCGGGCCCGGGCCGGCCGGCCAGGGGCCCGACTCAGGCCTTGGCCTTCGTCGCCCCGAACAGCGCCTCGGCGGCACCCGGCACCACGGCGGCGACGACGCCGCCCAGGCTGCGCTCGAGGTAGCCGACCAGCTCGTCGTCGGCGAGGTCGGAGTTGATGCCACCGTCGACCAGGGCCTGCTCGGCGAGCGCGACCCAGGAGCGGACCGCGATGCGCAGCAGCTCGGTCTCCGGCACGCCCAGCTCCAGGAGGACGGCGAGGGCGCGCTCGGTCTGCTGGCGCCGCGCGTCCTCGATCACCGCGCGGACCTCCTCGTCGCCGCTGGCCGCGCCGCGCACGAGCGAGTAGAAGGTGGGGCCGTGCTCCCGGACGTACTCGACGAGCCGGGTCAGCGTGTTGGCCAGGCGGTCGGCGGGCGGGAGCTCGGGCTGCGGCTCGGAGGCGTGGAGCATCGAGTCGCGCGCGCGGCGCACGATCTCGTGGTGCAGGCCGTTCTTGGAGCCGAAGTAGTAGTAGACCAGGCCCGTCGAGACACCGGCTTCGGCGGCGATCTCCTCGACGGTCACCTCGGCCAACGGGCGGTCCGCGAGGGTCGCGACTCCGAGGGCCACGAGCTGGTTGCGGCGTTCCTCCGGGCGGAGGCGCGTGCGTCGGGCTGTTGCCATGAGTCGAGCATATCCGGCATGCTTTGCGCCGCCGTCAGGGGGTCAATTGACGGTGAGTCAGTAATCGCGCTACGGTCGCGACGGGACGACGATGCCGTCGTCCTCACATTGGCATGAGGGGAACACCAATGAAGCTCAGCAAGCTCACGGGGACGCGTAAGGGCCGCGTGGCCCTCGCCGTCATCCCGGTCACCATTGCCGCCAGCGTCCTGCTCGGTGGGGTTGCACAGGGCGCAGTGCCCGTCTCGTTCGCCATCTCCGGCAGCCAGTTCAAGATCGGCGCCGACAAGCTCGCGGGCACCGGCTTCTCGCAGTACGCGGGCGTCGCGACCGCCTCCGACGGCACGCAGCACCCCGCCGCCATCGCGAACATCAAGGACGCGCAGCTCTACAACCTGTGCCAGTCGGTCGTGCAGGACACGCCGCTCGGCAAGGTGGGCCTGCTGATCTCCGCGGGCACCGGTGACGAGCCTGCCAAGGCCACGGACCTGCAGATCGGCATGAGCGACCTGTCCGGTACCGCGATCTTCAAGAACATCCGCATCGGCGTGGACGCCTCGACGGTCAACACGACCAAGAAGGGCGACGCCGGCGACTTCGCCATGGACTCCGACTCGATCGACATCGACGGGCTCCAGCAGGTGTCGTGGAGCACGCAGGCCGCCGTCTTCCAGCTGACGGACCTCAGCCTCAAGATCACGGACGGCACCGAGTGCTTCTGAGTCCGGGTGACGGCCCGGCGTCCGCCGGCCGCCCCGGACTGCGCGCGAGGTTCGCCGACTGGCGCAGGGACTTCCGCCCCTGGCGCAGGCAGCGGCCGTTCGTCGGGGGCGTGCTGGTAGTGCTCGCGGGCCTGGAGATGCTCCTGTCCGGCCCCATCAAGCTGGACCAGCTCGGCATGAACGTCGTGCTGCAGTTCGGGGTCGAGGGCGCGCAGGCGACGATCCTGCCGCTCGCCCTGGTGCTGCTCGGGATCCTGGTGATCGCCCAGCCCGTGCACCGCATCTTCTACGGCGTGATCGCGCTCGCGATCTCCGTCTACTCGATCGCCGGCGTCAATCTCGGCGGCTGGATCGTCGGGTTCCTGCTGGGGGTGGTCGGCGGCATCATCGTCGTGTCCTGGGCGCCCGAGGCGGCGGGGACCGGCACGGCCGAGCGCGCCGACGAGGCGGAGTCCGGGAGCGAGGCCGGGACCGGAACGCCTGAGGCCGGGGCGAGCGAGACCACGACGCGCGCGCCCGAGACCTCCGCGGACGAGACGCGCGAGCCCGAGACGCCCGAGCCCGAGACGCCCGCGGGCGACGACGCCCCGCAGGCGGACGAGCCGGCGCCGAAGGCCGCCGCCGAGCCCGCCCCCGAGACCGAGTCGATCCCCCGCGTGGACTCGCTGAGCGGCGCGCTGAAGGCCCTGTCCCAGAAGTCCGCGGCGGTCGTGGTGGCGGGCGCGATGGCGGTCGGCGGCATGAGCCTGCCGGCGACCACGTCGATGGCCGAGACCCAGGACGACTCGTTCTGGTGCGTCGTCTTCGGCGCGTGCGACGACGGGGACGCGGAACCGTCCGCCTCGCCCACACCGTCGCCGAGCACCTCAGAGTCGGGCGGCGACGAGGCCGAGGACCCGGTCGGGGACGTGGTCGACGACGTCACCGGCGGCGGGACCGACCCGGCCGAGGGCGGCGACGCCGGCTCCGGTGACGCGGGCTCCGGCGAGGCGGGTGACGACGCCGGCAAGGCCGAGGGCGACGAGCCCGAGTGCCAGGAACCGACGCAGGACGGCGAGGTGCCCGCGGACGCCGCGGAGGAGGCCCCGAGCGACCCGTGCGGCGAGATCGACCCGCAGGCGACGATCGAGGAGGCGCTCCACACCGAGCTCGGCACGTGCGTGAAGGTGACGTTCGGCGGCAAGTTCGACCTCAACATCGACCTGCCCGGCCAGTGCGGCGCCAAGGAGGACGGCTCCGTCTTCTCGCTCCCCGCCGACCTGGAGAGCCGGGACCTCACGATCCCGCTCACGGGCATCAACGGGATCGGTCTGGCGAACGTGCCGGTCAAGAACGACGGCTCGCGCCGCGACGCCATCAAGATCTCGGCCGACAAGGTCGTCGTCGACGGGTTCTGGCTCAAGTCGTACGCGTACGACGAGGGCACGGTCGCGGGCACGGACACGCGGGCCAACTTCGTGTCGCTCGAGGGCAACGCGCACATGTACGTGTCGTCGATCCACGCGAACCTGCCCGACGGCCAGGACCTCCTGGAGGTCGCGACCAAGGTGCTCGAGGGCGCCTCGCTCATCGAGATCCTGCTGACCGCGACGGACGCGCGGATGGGCTTCATGGGCGCCACGTCCGACCTGCAGGTCTGGGACACCTTCCGCGAGCAGGTCTGGGGCGACCCGACCCACCCGATCGGCAAGGGCCCGAGGGCGGGCGACGCCTGACCGACCCCTTCCGCCCTCGTTGAGTGCTGGGTATTTGTTGGCCGGACGCCGATCCGGCAACAACTAGCCAGCACTCGACGAGGGCGGGTGCGGCGGTGGGTCAGGGCTGGGCGCCCAGGGCGTAGCGCATCGGCTCCAGCTTCGCCTCCGACTCCGCCAGCTCCGCCTCCGGGTCGGACGCCGCGACGATGCCGCAGCCCGCGAACAGCCGGATGTGGCGCGGGTCGGTCGCGGAGATCTCCGCCGACCGCAGGGCGATGCCCCACTCGCCGTCGCCCCCGGCCCCGACCCAGCCCACCGGGCCCGCGTACCGCGCGCGGTCCAGGCCCTCGATCTCGCGGATCAGGCTGCGCGCGGCGGTCGTCGGCGTGCCGCAGACGGCGGCGCTCGGGTGCAGCGCGGCGGCCAGCGAGAGGGACGACGGCGCCGGCCGGCCCGACCTCGCGACCGCGCCCGAACCCGCGTGCTGGTCGGTCAGCACCCCGGTCACGTCCGTCGCGAGGTGCATGACGTTCGGCAGGTGCAGCACGAACGGGGCCTCGGGCACGTTCATCGACGAGCAGAACGGCTCCAGGGCGGCGGCCACGGAGCGCACCGCGAACTCGTGCTCCTCCAGGTCCTTCGAGGACCGGGCGAGCTGAGCGGCGCGCAGCAGGTCGGCGTCGTCGGCGTCCGCCACGCCGTGCTCGCGGCGGATCGTGCCGGCGAGCACGCGCGACGCCACCAGGCCCTTCTCGCTGCGCACCAGCAGCTCCGGCGTCGCGCCCACCATGCCGTCCACGCTGAAGGCCCAGCAGGCGTCGTAGGCGGACGCCAGGCGGCCCAGCAGGTGCCGCGTGTCGAGCGGGTGCTCGGCGGTCGCCACGACGTCGCGGGCGAGCACCACCTTCTCCAGCTCGCCGGTCTGGATCCGGGCGATCCCCTCGGCGACCACGGCAGGCCAGTCGGCCGCGCCCACGGCGCCGTCGGCCAGGACCACCCGGCCCGGCTCCGTCACGGGCTGGTGCGGGTAGGCCCACAGCAGGTCCTCGCCCACGGGTGCGGACCGGTCGCCCACCAGGGAGATCGTGGTCATCCAGGCCTTCTCGCCCCGGCGGCCGACGACGACGCGCGGCACGATCAGCACGCCGCTGGCCCGCGCGGGGTCCTCGGACTCGTCGCCGGGGGAGACGTCGTCGAAGGCGAAGCTGCCGAACGCGACCAGCCCGCTGCCGGGCAGGTTGACGTCGTCGTGCACCACGGCGTTGTCGAGCACCTGGCGCCAGGCCTCGTCGGCGTCGGCGAACCGGCCCGGGCCGAACGTCTCGAACCGCAGCGCCTCGCCCCAGCCCACGAGCCCGTCGCCGTGCCGCACCCAGGCCAGGGCGTGGGTGTCGGGGAGCCGGTCGACGAGGGCGGTCGGGGTGTCCGGCAGGTCGTCGGTCGCCACGGTGCGGACCACGAGCTGCGGGCCGTGCGGGGCGCCCGGCGGCGCCTCGTCGGACACGGGCGGTGTCTCGACCGCCCAGCCGTCGTACACGCTGGTGCCGGAGGGGGAGCCGGTGGGTGTGCCGGGAGTGCCGCCGGAAGGTGAAGCGATCATCGCTTTCAGGATAAGCGCGGGTGCGGCGGCTGCTCGCCGTCGGTAACGGAGGTCACAGCGGTCGGTCGGCGATCCCCGGCACGCCCCCGCGGCGTGAAAGCATGGCGGCATGTCACGTGCGAGCCTGGAGAAGAAGCCGGCCGAGGTCGCGTCGATGTTCGACGGGATCGCTGCCCGCTACGACCTGACGAACGACCTCATCTCGATGGGGCAGGACCGCCGCTGGCGGCGCCTCACGGTCGAGGCCGTCGCCGCGATGCCGGGCGAGCGCGTGCTCGACCTCGCCGCGGGCACCGGCACGAGCAGCGAGCCCTTCGCGGCCGACGGCGCCTTCGTGGTGCCGTCCGACTTCTCGATCGGCATGCTGCAGGTCGGCAAGCGGCGCCGTCCGGACCTGCCGTTCGTCGCGGGCGACGCCACCAGGCTGCCCTTCGCCGACGAGTCGTTCGACGCCGTGACCATCAGCTTCGGCCTGCGCAACGTGGTGGACACGCTCGCGGCCCTGCGCGAGATGCACCGCGTGGTCCGGCCGGGCGGCCGCATCGTGATCTGCGAGTTCTCCACCCCGACCTGGGGCCCGTTCCGCACGGTCTACCAGGAGTACCTGATGCGGGCGCTGCCCGTGGTGGCCGGCGCCGTGACACGGGACAAGGGCTCCTACGACTACCTCGCCGAGTCGATCCGCGGCTGGCACACCCAGGTCGAGCTGGCGAAGCTCATGCTGGAGGCCGGCTGGGAGCACGCCGCCTACCGCAACGTGACGGGCGGCATCGTGGCCCTGCACCGGGCGGTGCGCCCGGCCTGAGCCGGAGGACCGCTCCCGACCTCCCCAAGTAAGGGGAACCTTCCTACACAATCCCCCCTAAGTGTGGCTAGGGTGTCGGTGTTGTGACAGGGTTCACAAGGGCTTGTCAGGAAGCCCTTGCCGAACCCCGCACAGCAGGTCAGCAACGACCAGGCAGCGGGTTCCCAACGGGGGTGAACGTGCGAAGAGTGATGCGCGACGACGCGGATGTCATCGTGGTGGGCGCCGGTCCGGCCGGCTCGTCCACCGCGCACTGGTGCGCGGCCGCGGGACTCGACGTGCTGCTGCTGGAAAAGGGCGAGTTTCCCCGCGACAAGATCTGCGGCGACGGCCTGACGCCGCGCGCCGTGGCCGAGCTCGTCCGCATGGGCGTGCCCACCCGCGAGGAGGACGGCTGGATCCGCAACCGGGGCCTGCGCGTCCACGGCGGCGGCCGCTCCTACGAGCTGGACTGGCCGGACCTCACGACCTACCCGGGCTACGGCATGGCCCGCGCCCGCATGACGCTGGACCAGACCCTGGCCCAGCACGCCCAGGCGAGCGGCGCCAAGCTGCTGGAGCGCACCAAGGTCACCGGCGCCGTGCGCGACGACGACGGCCGCGTGGTCGGCGTCACCGCCCAGCCGCTCGACGCCCGCGGCCGCGCGGAGGGCCCCGTCAAGGAGTTCCGCGCCCCCGTGGTGGTCGCGGCCGACGGCGTCAGCTCGCGCTTCGCGCTCGGCATCGGCCGGGAGCGCCGTGACGACCGCCCCATGGGCACCGCGGTGCGGGCCTACTACCGCACGCCGCGGCACGACGACCCGTTCATGGAGTCGCACCTCGAGCTGTGGGACGGGGAGCCGGGCCGGAGCGCCCTGCTGCCGGGCTACGGCTGGATCTTCCCGCTCGGTGACGGCACGGTGAACGTCGGCCTCGGCAGCGTGTCCTCCACCCCGGCCCGGCAGTCCGCGGCCGGCATCGACTACCGGCGGCTCATGGAGACGTGGCTCGACAAGAGCGCGCCCGAGGGCTGGGACCTGGTGCACGAGCCGGAGCGTGGGCCCATCCGCGGCGCGGCCCTGCCCATGGGCTACAACCGCGGGCCCCTGTACGCGGACGGCGTGCTCCTGGCCGGCGACTCCGCCGGCATGGTGAGCCCGTTCAACGGCGAGGGCATCGCCTACGGCCTGCAGGCCGGGCGCGTGGCGGCCGAGGCGATCAGCCAGGCTCGCCACCGCGCCACGGACGACGCCCGCGAGGCCACGCTCGCCACCTACGCGGAGCGCATGCGGGCCGACCTGGGCGGGTACTACACGCTGGGCCGCTGGTTCGTGCGGCTCATCGAGCACCCCGAGATCATGCGCGTCTGCGTGCGGTACGGCCTGCCGCGCAAGGTCGTCATGCAGTTCACGCTCAAGCTCCTGTCCGACTGCTACGAGCCGCGCGGCGGCGACTGGGTCGACCGCGTCATCGCCGGCCTGACCAGGGTGGTCCCGAGCTCATGAGCATCACGTCCATGAAGGGCACGTCGTCCACGAAGGGCACAGCATGAATCCCTACGTACCCATCCTGATCCTCATGGCGATCGGGGCGGTCCTGGCGCTCGGCGGGGTCGCCGCGAGCGCGATCATCGGCCCCAAGCGGTACAACCGCGCCAAGCTCGACTCGTACGAGTGCGGCATCGAGCCGACGCCGCACGCGGTCGGGGGCGGGCGGCTGCCGATCAAGTACTACCTGGTGGCGATGACATTCATCGTCTTCGACATCGAGGTCGTCTTCCTCTACCCGTGGGCCGTGGACTTCACGACGCTCGCGACGTTCGGGCTGGTGGCGATGCTGGGCTTCCTGGCGCTGATCACCGTCCCGTTCGTCTACGAGTGGCGCCGCGGCGGCTTCGACTGGGTCTGAGAGAGCGACTGGACGCGCGGCGCCTGACGGCGCCGGGCAGCGACGCCGGGCTGGGGCCCGGCAGCAAGGAGGGGACATGGGTGTCGAGGAAGCGCCGTCAGGGTTCCTGCTGACGACGATCGAGGACCTCGCGGGCTACCTGCGCAAGGCCTCGGTGTGGCCGGTGACGTTCGGTCTGGCCTGCTGCGCCATCGAGATGATGGCGGCGGGCGCGTCGCGGTTCGACCTGTCACGGTTCGGCATGGAGGTGTTCCGCGCCTCGCCGCGCCAGGCCGACCTGATGATCGTGGCCGGCCGGGTGAGCCAGAAGATGGCCCCGGTGGTGCGTCAGGTGTACGACCAGATGAGCGAGCCCAAGTGGGTGCTCTCCATGGGCGTGTGCGCGTCGTCGGGCGGGATGTTCAACAACTACGCGATCGTGCAGGGCGTGGACCACGTGGTCCCGGTCGACATCTACCTGCCCGGCTGCCCGCCGCGCCCGGAGATGCTGATCAACGCGATCCTCGGGCTGCACGACCACATTCAGAACGCGCCGCTCGGCGTGAACCGGGTCGAGGCCGCGCGCGCCGCCGAGGCGGCCGCGATGGAGGCCACCCCGACCTTCGAGATGAAGGGCCTGCTGCGATGAGCGACGTCACGCCGGGCGGCGACCAGGGCTCTGCCCTGACGCCCCCGGAGGGGGCGGCCACCTTCGAGGTGGTCGAGGTCAAGAAGGGCATGTTCGGCGCCCACGGCTCGGGCGACACGTCCGGCTACGGCGGCCTGGTCACGCCGGTCGCGATGCCCGCGGCGTCCCCCCGCCCGTACGGGAGCTGGTTCGACCAGGTGGTCGACGTGCTGGCCGAGGTGCTGGACGACGGCGCGCGGACCGGCGGGCCCACCTTCGACCAGGCGGTCGAGAAGGTGGTCGTGGACCTGCACGGCGCCGCGAGCGCCGACGCGCAGCAGGCGGAGCTGACGATCCACGTCGCCCGCGAGCACGTCGTCGCCGTCTGCCAGGCGCTGCGCGACGACCAGGACCTGCGCTTCGAGCTGTCGCTCGGGGTCAGCGGCGTCCACTACCCGCACGACGCCGGCCGGGAGCTGCACGCCGTCTACCACCTGGCCTCGATCACGCACTCCCGCCGGCTGCGGCTGGAGGTCGCCGCGCCCGACGACGACCCGCACATCCGGTCGACCACGTCGGTGTACCCGTCCAACGACTGGCACGAGCGCGAGACCTACGACTTCTTCGGGATCGTCTTCGACGGCCACCCCGCCCTGACCCGCATCGAGATGCCGGACGACTGGGTGGGTCACCCGCAGCGCAAGGACTACCCGCTCGGCGGCATCCCCGTCGAGTACAAGGGCGCCACGGTGCCCCCGCCGGACACGAGGAGGAGCTACTCATGAGCGCTCCCACTGACCACAGGCCGCCGCCCGCCCCGCACGCGACGCGCCCCGCCGGGAACGAGGACATGTCGTCCACCGTGCGCGCCTTCGAGGCGTACGGCGACGGCGACTGGGACGACATCGCGCGCGAGGCGATCGGCGAGGAGCGGATCGTCGTCAACATGGGTCCCCAGCACCCGTCCACGCACGGCGTGCTGCGGCTCATGCTGGAGATCGACGGCGAGACCGTCACCGAGGCCCGCGCCGGTATCGGCTACCTGCACACGGGCATCGAGAAGAACATGGAGTTCCGCACCTGGACGCAGGGCACCACGTTCTGCACCCGCATGGACTACGTGGCGCCCCTGTTCCAGGAGGCCGCGTACTGCCTCGCCGTCGAGAAGCTGCTCGGCATCACCGACGACGTGCCCGAGCGCGCCTCCGTGATCCGCGTGCTCATGATGGAGCTCAACCGGATCTCCTCCCACCTGGTCTGTCTCGGCACCGGTGGCAACGAGATGGGCGCCACCACGGTGATGACCATCGGTTTCACCGCCCGCGAGGAGATCCTGCGGCTCTTCGAGGCCGTCACTGGCCTGCGCATGAACCACGCGTACATCCGCCCCGGCGGCGTGGCCGTCGACGTGCCCGAGGGCTTCACCACCCAGGCGCGTACGGCGCTGAAGCAGGTGCGCGGCTACCTCAAGCAGCTCGGTGACCTCATGCTCGCCAACCCGATCTTCAAGGCGCGCCTGACGAACGTCGGCGTGCTGAACCTCTCCGGCTGCATGGCGCTCGCCGTGACCGGACCGGTGCTGCGCTCCACGGGCCTGCCGTACGACGTCCGCAAGGACAACCCGTACTGCGGCTACGAGACGTACGACTTCGACGTCCCCACCTCGAAGGGCGCCGACTGCTACGACCGCGTTGTGCTCCGCGTCGAGGAGTGCTACCAGTCCCTGAAGATCATCGAGCAGGCCCTGGAGCGGCTCGACCGCACCGAGGGCGAGCCCGTCATGGTCGCCGACAAGAAGATCGCGTGGCCCGCCCAGCTCGCCGTCGGCGGCGACGGCCAGGGCAACTCGCTGGAGCACATCAAGAAGATCATGGGCACCTCCATGGAGGCCCTGATCCACCACTTCAAGCTGGTCACCGAGGGCTTCCGCGTCCCCGTCGGCCAGGCCTGGCAGACCGTGGAGCACCCGCGCGGCGAGCTCGGGGTGCACGTCGTCTCCGACGGCGGCACCCGGCCCTACCGCGCGCACTTCCGCGACCCCTCGTTCAACAACCTCCAGGCCACGTCGGTGATGTGCGAGGGCGGCCAGGTGGCCGACGTCGTCGTCGCCGTCGCGTCCCTGGACCCCGTGCTGGGAGGTGTGGACCGATGACCGCAGACCCGCAGGCGGCCACGAAGACCGGCTACGACGCCGAGACCGTCGCAGCCCTGACCGCCGACGCCACGGCGATCATGGCCCGCTACCCGGACCCCCGGTCCGGCCTGCTGCCGATGCTGCACCTCGTGCAGTCGGTCGACGGGTACGTGAGCCGCGACGGCATCCTGTTCTGCGCCGAGACGCTCGGCATCACGGCCGCCGAGGTCTCCGCCGTCGCCACCTTCTACACCCAGTACAAGCGCCACCCCAACGGCACCTACACCGTGGGCGTGTGCACCAACACCCTGTGCGCCGTCATGGGCGGCGACGCCATCTTCGACGAGCTCAGCGACCACCTCGGCGTGGGCCACGACGAGACCACCGACGACGGCGCCATCACCCTCGAGCGCATCGAGTGCAACGCCGCCTGCGACTACGCACCCGTCGTGATGGTCAACTGGGAGTTCTTCGACAACCAGACGCCCGAGACGGCCACGGCGCTCGCGGACCGGCTGCGCCTCGGCGACGACGTCGTGCCCACCCGGGGTGCCGCGTCCGTCTGCTCGTTCAAGCAGATGAGCCGCATCCTGGCCGGGTTCCCCGACGGCCGCGCCGACGAGGGTGTGGGCGCCGGCGAGCCGACCCTGGCCGGGCTCGCCATCGCCCGCGAGCGCGGCTGGACGGCACCCGACGCGCCCGCCGGCGACGGCGGGGCGGAGGGCACGGACGCCGGGCAGACCAGCCCGCCGGTCGGCACGCCTGGCTCCTCGGCCGAGCGCAAGCCCGCCACGTCGTCCGACGCCGAGGTCGGCAAGGACAAGAAGCCCGGGGAGGACGCGAAGTGAACCTCACACCGGTACTCACCGACACGTGGGACAAGGACCGCTCCTGGCGGTTGGCCACGTACGAGCGCAACGGCGGCTACGCCGGGCTCAAGAAGGCCCTGACCATGGAGCCGGGCGCGCTGGTCCAGACGGTCAAGGACTCCGGCCTGCGCGGCCGCGGCGGCGCGGGCTTCCCCACGGGCATGAAGTGGGGCTTCCTGCCCCCGCCCGACGGCGGCCCGCGGTACCTGGTGGTCAACGCCGACGAGTCGGAGCCGGGCACCTGCAAGGACATCCCGCTGATGCTCGCCAGCCCCCAGCACCTCATCGAGGGCGTGGCGATCACGAGCTACGCGATCGGCTGCGACCACGCCTTCATCTACGTGCGTGGCGAGGTGCTGCACGTCTACCGGCGGCTGCTGAACGCCGTCGAGGAGGCGTACAAGGCGGGCTACCTGGGCAAGAACATCCAGGGCACGGGCTTCGACCTCGACGTCACGGTGCACGCCGGCGCGGGCGCCTACATCTGCGGCGAGGAGACGGCGCTGCTCGACTCGCTGGAGGGCCTGCGCGGCCAGCCGCGGCTCAAGCCGCCGTTCCCCGCCGTCGCCGGCCTGTACGCGCGGCCCACCGTGGTCAACAACGTGGAGTCCATCGCGTCGGTGCCCGGCATCGTCGCCCGGGGGGCCGACTGGTTCTCCTCGATGGGCACCGAGAAGTCGCAGGGCCACGGCCTGTTCTCGCTGTCGGGGCACGTCACCCGGCCCGGCCAGTACGAGGCCCCGCTCGGCATCACGCTGCGCGAGCTGCTCGACCTGTCGGGCGGCATCCGGGCCGGCCACGAGCTGAAGTTCTGGACCCCCGGCGGGTCGTCCACGCCGATCTTCACGCAGGAGCACCTCGACACCCCGCTCGACTACGAGTCGGTGGGCGCCGCGGGGTCGATGCTCGGTACGCGCGCGCTGCAGATCTTCGACGAGACGGTGTGCGTGGTCCGGGCCGTGTCGCGCTGGATCGACTTCTACGCGCACGAGTCGTGCGGCAAGTGCACGCCGTGCCGCGAGGGCACCTACTGGCTCAAGCAGGTGCTGCGCCGCATCGAGGCCGGCGAGGGGCAGGACGGCGACCTGGAGCTCCTGGTCGACCTGTGCGACAACATCCTGGGCAAGGCGTTCTGCGCGCTCGGCGACGGCGCGGTCTCGCCCGTCACGTCGAGCATCCAGTACTTCCGCGCCGAGTACCAGGCGCACATCGACGGCCACGGCTGCCCGTTCGACCCGAGCGCGTCGGCGCTGTTCCCGTACACCCCGAAAACAACGTCACCGGGCGCTGCACTCGTCGGAGCAGCAGGCGCCGGCGCGGGAGGTCACCGATGACCGTCACCACGAACAACCCCCAGACCGAGGCGGCCCCGGTCGAGCTCGTCACCTTCACCATCGACGGCACCGAGGTGAGCGTCCCCAAGGGCACGCTCATCATCCGGGCCGCCGAGCAGGCCGGCATCCAGATCCCGCGGTTCTGCGACCACCCGCTCCTGGCACCCGCCGGCGCGTGCCGGCAGTGCCTCGTCGAGGTCGCCATGCCGGACCGCGAGGGCAACGTGCGGCCCATGCCGAAGCCGCAGGCGTCGTGCACCATGACGGTCGCGCCCGGCATGGTGGTCAAGACGCAGCACACCTCCGCCGTCGCCGACAAGGCGCAGCAGGGGGTCATGGAGCTGCTGCTCATGAACCACCCGCTCGACTGCCCGGTCTGCGACAAGGGCGGCGAGTGCCCCCTGCAGAACCAGGCGATGAGCAACGGGCGGCCCGACACGCGGTTCACCGACGTCAAGCGCACCTTCCCCAAGCCGATCGCACTGTCCACGCAGATCCTCCTGGACCGCGAGCGGTGCGTGCTGTGCCAGCGCTGCACCCGGTTCAGCGAGGAGATCGCGGGCGACGCGTTCATCGCGCTGCAGGACCGCGGCGCGCACCAGCAGATCGGCCGGTACGACGAGGACGTGCTCGGGTTCGCCGGGGCCGAGTCGAGCACCGGCCCCGTGGACCGCCCGATCGGGGAGGCCACCACGGACACGTCCGGGCGGCCCTTCTCCTCCTACTACTCGGGCAACACGGTGCAGATCTGCCCGGTGGGCGCGCTGACCGGCGCGGGCTACCGGTTCCGGTCGCGGCCGTTCGACCTGGTGAGCACGCCGAGCATCGCCGAGCACGACGCGTGTGGCTCCGCGATCCGCATCGACCACCGCCGCGGCCAGGTGCTGCGCCGGCTCTCGGGCGAGGACCCGGTGGTCAACGAGGAGTGGATCACCGACAAGGACCGCTTCGCGTTCACGTGGCAGTCCGCTCCGGACCGCGTCACCACCCCGCTGGTGCGCGAGAACGGCGAGCTGCGCCCCGCGTCCTGGGTCGAGGCCCTGGAGGTCGCGGCGGCCGGCCTGGCCGCGGCGCGCGAGAACGGCGGCGTGGGCGTGCTGCCCGGCGGCCGGCTCACCGTCGAGGACGCCTTCGCGTGGTCCCGGTTCGCCCGGACGGCGCTCGGCACCAACGACGTGGACCAGCGGGTGCGCGTGCACTCCGCCGAGGAGGCCGCGTTCCTGGCCCGCGTCGTGGCCGGCTCCGGCATCGGCGTCACGTTCGGCGACCTGGAGCAGGCGCCCGCGGTGCTGCTCGTCGGCCTGGAGGCCGAGGAGGAGGCGGGCGTCACGTTCCTGCGGCTGCGCAAGGGCGCCCAGGGCAAGGCCGGGACCAAGGTCTTCTCGATCGCGCCCTACGCCACCCGCGGCCTGACCCGACTGGACGGCACGCTGCTCCCCGCGGCCCCCGGCACCGAGGCCGAGTGGCTGACCAGTCTGACCACCAGCCTGGCCGGGGGCCTGCTCCCGGCCGACGCCCCGACGTCCGACATCGACACGAGCGCCCTGGCCCAGCCCGGTGCCGTGATCCTCGTGGGCGAGCGCCTCGCGGGCTCGCCTGGTGCCTACACCGCGGCCCTCGGGCTCGCCGAGGCGACGGGCGCGCGGCTCGCGTGGATCCCGCGTCGTGCGGGCGAGCGCGGCGGCGTCGAGGCCGGTCTGCTGCCGGACCTGCTGCCGGGCGGCCGCCCGGTCGCCGACGCCGCGGCACGCGCCGAGGTCGCCCGGGCCTGGGGCGCCGAGCTCCCGGCGACCCCGGGGCGCGACACCGCGGGCATCCTCGCGGCGCTCGCCTCGGGCGCCCTGGGCGGCGCGGTGCTCGGCGGCGTCGAGCTCGCCGACCTGCCCGACCCCGCCGCGGCGCGCGGAGCGCTCGACGCGACGCAGGCCCGCGGCGGGTTCGTCGTGAGCCTGGAGGTGCGGGCCTCGGAGGTGACCGAGCGGGCCGACGTCGTGCTCCCGGTCGCACCGCCGGTCGAGCGCGCCGGCTCGTACTGGAACTGGGAGGGCCGCGTGCGGTCCTTCGGCGCCGCGCTCGAGTCGAGCGCCCTGCCCGACCACCGCGTGCTGCACGTGCTGGCCCAGCAGCTCGGCGTGGACCTGCAGGCGGGCTCGCCCGCCGAGGCCCATCTCGCGATCGCCCTGACCCAGGGCGCGTGGGAGGGCGAGCAGGTGACGCTGGAGAGCGACGTCCTGACCGCCCCGCCGACCGTCGGGCCGGGTCAGGCGGTGCTCGCCACCTGGCGGCTCCAGCTCGACGCGGGCAGCGGCCAGGACGGCGAGCAGTTCCTCGCCGGCACGGCCAAGCGGCCCGTCGCCCGGATGTCCGCCGCCACGGCGAGCGCCTTCGGGGTGTCCGACGGCGCGCCGGTCATCGTCAGCACGGAGCGGGGCGCCGTCCGGGTGCCCGCCGCGGTGACCGACCAGATGGTCGACGGCGTGGTCTGGCTGCCGCTGGCCTCCGCCGGCTGCCGCGTGCACGAGACCCTCGGCGCGTCCGCGGGCGACCTCGTCAGCGTCAGCCCCCATGTGGCGGACGTCCGGGTCACCACGGCGGCCCGCACGTTCCACGGCTCGGAAGGAGATGCCCGATGAACCCGGTGCTGCTGGCCGAGGCCGCGCCCGGCGTCGCCGCCGACTTCTCGCAGGAGACCATCTGGGCCTCGATCGTCAAGGCCGTGCTGATCGTGGTCTTCCTGCTGACCAGCGTGCTCTTCGCGATCTGGTTCGAGCGCAAGGTCGTGGCGCGCATGCAGGTGCGTCCCGGCCCCAACTGGCACGGGCCGGCCGGCCTGCTCCAGTCGCTCGCGGACGCCATGAAGCTGCTGCTCAAGGAGGACATGACGGTCACGCGGGCCGACCGGTTCGTGTACCTGCTGGCGCCGATGATCTCGGTGTTCTGCTCGCTGCTCGTGTTCGCCGTGATCCCGTTCGGGCCGAGCCTGCCGTTCCCGTGGACCGACTGGACCACGCCGGCGCAGCTCACCGACTTCCCGGTGGCGGTGCTGTACGTGCTGGCCGCCGCGGCACTCGGCGTCTACGGCATCGTGCTCGGCGGCTGGGCCTCCGGCTCCACCTACCCGCTGCTCGGCTCGGTCCGGTCCACGGCGCAGGTGATCAGCTACGAGCTCGCGATGGGCCTGTCGCTGGTGAGCGTGTTCATCATGTCGGGGTCGATGTCGACGTCGCAGATCGTGTCCAGCCAGACGCAGATCTGGTGGTTCATCCCGCTCGCGCCGGCCTTCGTGATCTACGTGATCTCGATGATCGGCGAGACCAACCGCCTGCCGTTCGACCTGCCCGAGGCCGAGGGCGAGCTCGTCTCCGGCTACATGACCGAGTACTCGTCGATGAAGTTCGCCTGGTTCTTCCTGGCGGAGTACATCAACATGCTCAACGTCTCGGCGGTCTGCGTCACGCTCTTCCTGGGCGGCTGGCGGGCACCGGTGCCCGACGGGTTCCTGGGCGGCGCGCTGAACGAGGGCTGGCTGCCCGTCATCTGGTTCCTCGTGAAGCTGTGGGCCGTCATGTTCTTCTTCGTGTGGGTGCGCGGCACGCTGCTGCGCCTGCGCTACGACCAGTTCATGGTCTTCGGCTGGAAGGTGCTCATCCCGGTCGCGCTGACCTGGGTCGTCGTCCTCGCCGTCGTGCAGTGGCTGCAGCGCGTGCAGGGCATGTCCTTCCAGCAGTTCATCCCCGTGATCATCGGGGCAGCCGTCGTCTTCATCGCGGTCATGTGGTTCTGGCCGGAGAAGAAGGAGGCGCCGCCGGGCGGGCCGGACAAGGAGCCCGTCGACGCGTTCGCCGGCGGGTTCCCGGTGCCGCCGCTGCCCGGCGAGAAGCTGCCCCCGTCCAAGCGGTTCGGAAAGGAGGTCCACGGTGAGTAAGTCAGACTCGGGCGAGTACCAGCCCCTGCGGCCGCAGCCGGGACCCATCGGGGAGCTGTTCGCTCCCGTCGCGGGCTTCGGCGTGACGCTGTCGTCGATGTTCAGGCCCACGGTCACGGAGCAGTACCCCCGCGAGAAGGTGCCGACGCAGCGCCGCTTCCACGGCCGCCACCAGCTCAACCGGTACGCCGACGGGCTGGAGAAGTGCATCGGCTGCGAGCTGTGCGCGTGGGCGTGCCCGGCGGACGCGATCTACGTGGAGGGCGCGTCCAACGCGGACCTGGCCGAGAACCAGGGCGCGAACGCCGGCCCGCTGCACGCGGACGACTCCCAGGGCGCGCACATGAGCCCCGGCGAGCGCTACGGCGGCGTCTACCAGATCAACTACCTGCGCTGCATCTTCTGCGGGCTGTGCATCGAGGCCTGCCCCACCCGGGCGCTGACCATGACCAACGACTTCGAGCTGGCCGGCAAGACCCGCGCGGGCATGATCTACGAGAAGCAGGACCTGCTGGCCCCGCTGGCCGAGGGCATGCTCGCGGCGCCCCACCCCATGGTGGAGGGCACCACGGACACGAACTACTACAGCGGTGACGTGCTGGGCCCGACGGCGGCGCAGGTCGCCTGGGTCCGCGAGCACCGGCCGGACGACGAGACGCTGGACGCCGCGGACGCCGTGGCGTCGGGCAGGGCGCCCGCGCCCACCCAGCGGCAGCACGAGCTGCGGCCGGAGGAGGGCCCGGGGGCCGCCGAGCGGTCCGCGGGCGCGGCCGCGGTCGGCTCGGTGCGGGTCCTGGCGAGCGACGCGGCCGGCCCGGCCCGCCCGGGGGTGACGGCATGACCCCCGCCGGCCTGGTGATCTCGACCGGCGAGACCGTCCTGTTCTGGGTGGTCGCGCCGCTCATGGTGCTCGCCGCGCTGGGCCTGCTGTTCGTCAAGCGGGCCGTGCACGCGGCGATGTGCCTGGTGTTCGTCATGGTCAGCATGGCGATCCTGTACATCGCGCAGGAGGCGCCGTTCCTCGGCGTCGTGCAGGTGGTCGTGTACACGGGCGCCGTGATGATGCTGTTCCTGTTCGTGCTGATGCTCGTCGGCGTGGACGCGTCCGACTCGCTCACGGAGACCATCCGCGGGCAGCGCTGGGTGGGCCTGCTCATCGGGATCGGCCTCGCGGTGATCCTGGGCGGCGTCGTGGCGCGTGCCGCGTTCGCGCCCCCGGTCGGGCTGGCCGGGGGAGACCCGGGCGGCGTCGCCAACCCGCAGGCCCTGGCCCGCGTGCTGTTCGGCGACTACGTGCTGGCCATGGAGGCCGTGGGCGTCCTGCTGGTCACGGCCGCCGTCGGCGCGCTCGTGCTGACGCACCGCCGTCGGCTCACCCCCAAGCAGGACCAGCGGGCCGTCGCGGACGCGCGCATCCGGGCGCTGCCCGAGGGCGTCGTGCTCACGCCGCTGCCCTCGCCGGGCGTCTACGCCACGTCCAACGCGATGGACACGCCCGCGCTCGGGCCCGACGGCGAGCAGGTGCCGCAGTCGGTCTCGCGCGTGCTGCGCATCCGGGGCCAGGAGAAGGCCGCGCCGCACGCGCCGGGCACCGAGCTCGTCGAGGCCCGCACGGCCGAGGCCGCCGCGTCCGAGGCCCGGACCACCGAGGGAGAGGCCTGATGGACATCACCAACTATGTGGTCCTGGCCGCCGTGCTCTTCGCCGTGGGTGCCACGACCGTGCTGCTGCGCCGCAACGCGATCGTCGTGTTCATGGGCGTCGAGCTCATGCTCAACGCGACCAACCTCGCCTTCGTCACCTTCGCCAGGATGCACGGCGACCTGACCGGCCAGGTGCTCGCGTTCTTCGTCATGGTCGTCGCCGCCGCCGAGGTCGTCGTCGGCCTCGCCATCATCGTGACGATCTTCCGTACCCGCCGCTCGGCCTCGGTCGACGACGTCAACCTGCTCCGGGGGTAGAGAGTGAACGACGTGATCGGGCTTGCCCCCTGGCTGATCGGCTTCCCGCTGATCGGCGCGGCGATCCTGCTGCTGTGGCCCGTGGTGCTGGGCAGCAGGTCCATCGACCGCTGGGGCCACTGGCTCGGGGTCGCGGCCTCGGCCGCCTCCGGGGTCCTCGCCATCATCCTGTTGTTCCGCATGATCGGCACCCCTGCCGAGGACCGCTCCGTGGACCACAGCCTGTGGACCTGGCTGTCCGCCGGCGGGCTGGACGTGGACCTCGGCCTCCGGCTCGACCCCCTGTCCCTGACCTTCGTGATGCTCGTGACCTTCGTGGGCACGCTCATCCACGTGTACTCCGTGGCCTACATGGACCACGACCCGGACCGGCGCAGGTTCTTCGCGTACCTGAACCTGTTCGTCGCGGCGATGCTCGTGCTCGTCCTGGCCGACTCCTACCTCCTGCTCTTCGTGGGCTGGGAGGGCGTGGGTCTCGCGTCCTACCTGCTCATCGGGTTCTGGGACACGGGGCGGCCGTCGGCCCGCGAGAACGCGGTGGCGGCCAAGAAGGCGTTCGTCATGAACCGCATCGGCGACATGGGGCTCATCGCGGCGATGGCGCTGCTGTTCGCCCACGCCGGCGCCCTGGACTTCGGCACCGCGCTGTCCGACGACTCCGTCGGCTCGATGTCGCAGGCCACGGCCACCGCGATCGGGCTCTGCCTGCTCCTGGCCGCGTGCGGCAAGTCGGCGCAGTTCCCGCTGCAGGCCTGGCTGGGTGACGCGATGGCCGGCCCGACGCCGGTCTCCGCGCTCATCCACGCCGCCACGATGGTCACCGCCGGCGTCTACCTCATGGTGCGCTCCGGCGCGATCCTGGAGGCGGCCCCGACGGCGCAGCTCGTCGTGGTGCTGGTCGGCGCGGTGACCCTCCTGTTCGGGGCGATCGTCGGCTGCGCCAAGGACGACATCAAGAAGGCGCTGGCCGCCTCCACGATGTCGCAGATCGGCTACATGATGCTCGCCGCGGGCCTCGGCCCGGCCGGGTACGCGTTCGCGATCTTCCACCTGCTCACGCACGGCTTCTTCAAGGCGGGGCTGTTCCTCGGCGCCGGCTCGGTGATGCACGCGATGGGCGACCAGACCGACATGCGGCGCTTCGGCGGCCTGTCGCGGTTCCTGCCCATCACCTGGATCACGATGGGCCTGGGCTGGCTGGCGATCCTCGGGATCCCGCCGTTCTCCGGCTTCTGGAGCAAGGACGGGATCATCGAGGCCGCGTTCCTCCCCGTCGAGGGGCAGCCGTGGCGCGCCTGGGTGTTCGGCACGGTCGCCGTGCTCGGCGCGGCGATCACCGCGTTCTACATGACGCGCCTGTTCTTCATGACGTTCGGCGGACGTCGTCCGCGCTGGACCGAGGGCCAGCACCCGCACGAGGGCTCGCCGCTGATGTGGTGGCCGCTGGTGTTCCTCGGCGTCGGCTCCGCCGCCCTGGGCCTCGTGCTCGGCATCGGCGGCACGTTCACCACCTGGCTGGAGCCCGTCGTCGGGCACGCCGAGCACCACGAGCCCGTGCTGCCGGTCTGGCTCATCATCACCGCCACCCTCGTGGTCGTGGTGCTCGGGGCGCTGCTCGCGTTCCGGATGTACGCGGTCCAGCTCGTCCCCGAGGAGGCGCCGCGCGGCTCCGCGCTGACGCGGGCCGCCCGCAAGGACCTCTACCAGGACGCCGCGAACGAGACGCTCGTGGTGCGGCCCGCCTACGGGCTGGCCCGCGTGGTCCAGGTGGGCGACCGCGACGTCGTCGACCGGGGCTGGGGCGTGCTGCCGCAGGCCGTGTCGTGGTTCGGCGGGGTGTTCCGCAAGGCACAGACCGGGTACGTCCGTTCGTACGCAGCGGGCATGGCGGGGGGCGTCCTCGTGATCGCCGTCGTCGCCTGGCTCGTCGTGGGCCTCGGTGGTGCCCAGTGATCGGAGGAGAGATGTTTCCCTGGCTGACCGCCCTCATCGCCTGGCCGCTCGTCGGCGCGGTCGTGGTGGGGCTGGGCGCGCTCGGTCGCTCCCGCACCGGCTCCGCGAACGCCCGCACGGGCTTCGCCCGGCCGGCGGCGCTCGGATTCTCGCTGGTGGAGGTGGCCCTGCTCGTCGGCGCGTTCCTCGCCTTCGACACGGGTGCCGCCGGCGAGCACCAGCTCGCCGAGACCCACACGTGGATCCCGCAGATCGGCACCTCGTACGCGGTGGCCGTCGACGGCGTCGGCCTGCTGCTGGTGGCGCTGGCCGTGGTGCTGGTGCCGCTGGTGCTGCTGGCCGCCTGGAACGAGCAGGGCCGCGACGAGGTGCGTCTGCGCCGGTTCGTCGGCCTGGTGCTGCTGCTCCAGGCGTTCATGGTGGCCGTGTTCGCCGCCCGCGACGTCTTCCTGTTCTACGTGCTGTTCGAAGCCATGCTGATCCCGGCCTACTTCCTCATCGGCGGGTTCGGGCAGGGCGCCGGACGGCGGCAGGCGGCCGTGAAGTTCCTGATGTTCAGCCTGGGCGGCGGGCTGATCATGCTCGCCGCGGTGATCGCCCTGTACTTCCTCGCGGTCGGCGCGGGCGTGGACCCGAGCAAGGCGTTCCTCGTGGACGAGCTGGTCGGCGTCGACCTGGGCACCACGGCCGAGCGCCTCATGTTCATCGGGTTCTTCATCGCCTTCGCGATCAAGGCCCCGATGGTCCCCGTGCACAGCTGGCTGCCCGACGTCGCGGGGAACGCCACCCCTGGCACGTCCACCCTGCTGATCTGCGTGCTGGACAAGGTCGGCACCTTCGGGATGCTGACGCTCTGCCTGCCGCTGTTCCCGGAGGCGTCCCGCTGGGCGGCGCCGTTCGTGATCGCGCTCGCCGTGATCTCGGTGCTGTACGGCGCGATCATGGCGATCATGCAGACCGACCTGCTGCGGCTCGTCGGCTGGACCTCGGTGAGCCACTTCGGCTTCATCATCCTGGGCATCTTCACCTTCACACCGCTGGGCACCGCCGGGTCGAGCTTCATGATGCTCAACCACGGCCTCGCCACCGGCGCGCTGTTCCTGGTGGCCGGGTTCCTCGTGTCCCGGCACCCGGAGCGCTCGCAGCGCATCACGGACTACCGCGGCCTGCGGTCGGTCACGCCGGTGCTCGCCGGCACGTTCCTCGTGGCCGGCCTGGCGACGCTGTCGCTGCCCGGCCTGGCCACGTTCGTCAGCGAGATCATGGTGCTGATCGGGGCGTTCTCCGGGGCTCCCGCCGGCTCGGCGGCCTGGACCGTCGCGGCGATCCCGGGCGTGGTGCTCGCCGCGGTCTACGTGCTGCTGACCTACCAGAAGATCTTCACCGGGGCGCCGGCCGAGGGCCTGGAGGCCCTGCCCGACCTCAGGGCGCGCGAGCGCGTCGTCGCGGCCCCGCTGGTGGCCGGACTCCTGGTGCTCGGCCTGGTGCCGGGCCTCGCCCTGACCTACGTGGACGCGCCGGCGCAGCAGTCGGCCGCCCTGACAGCGGTGGATGAGCCGGCGGACGCCGCGCAGATGGGGAGCGACAAGTGAACGAGTTCGTGGCACCCGAGATCGACTGGCTCGCTCTCGCCCCGCTGATCGTGGTGCTGGGCGCGGGTGTGGTCGGCGTGCTCCTCGAGGCGTTCGTCCCGGCCCGGGCGCGCCGCGTGACCCAGATCGTGCTCACCCTGGCCGCCCTGGCCGGCAGCCTCGCGTTCGTGGCGGTGCTGTGGCCGCAGATCGTGGCGCAGCCCGTCCAGGTGGTCGGCGGCACCGTGACGCTGACGCCGTTCGCGCTCGGCGCGCAGGGGATCATCGCGGTGCTCGCGTTCCTGGGCGTGCTCGTGGTGGCCGACCGCACCGCCACCGGCCAGGACGCGTTCGCGCCCACGGCCGCCGCGGTGCCCGGCACCTCGTACGAGGACCTGGCCCGGCGGTCCGGCCTGGAGCAGACCGAGATCTACCCGCTGCTGCTGTTCGCGGCGGGCGGCATGATGCTCTTCGCGGCCACCGACGACCTGATCGTCATGTTCATCGCGCTGGAGGTGCTGTCGCTCCCGCTGTACGTGCTGTGCGCCACGGCCCGCCGGCGCCGGCTGCTCTCGCAGGAGGCCGCGGCCAAGTACTTCCTGCTCGGGGCGTTCGCCTCGGCGCTGTTCATCTTCGGCGTCGCGCTGATCTACGGGTTCGCGGGCACGGTGCGGCTCCTGGAGATCGCCCAGGCGGTGCAGCAGGGCGGCCTGCCCCTGGAGGGCATGACCGGGCTGCTCGTGGCCGGCGTGCTGCTGGTGACGGTCGGCCTGCTGTTCAAGGTGGGCGCGGTGCCGTTCCACGCCTGGACGCCCGACGTCTACACCGGCGCGCCCACGCCCATCACGGGGTTCATGGCCGCGTGCACCAAGGCGGCGGCCGTCGCGGCGCTGGTCGAGGTGCTGTACCGCATCTCGATCGGTGTGCAGGCCGTCAGCCCGGAGACGATGCGGCAGCTCCAGGTCGTCATCGTGGTGGTGGCCGTCCTCACGATGGCCGTCGGCACGGTGATCGGCTCCGTGCAGACCGACGTGAAGCGCCTGCTGGCGTACTCGTCGATCGCCCACGCGGGCTTCCTGCTGGTGGGCATCGCGGGCTTCAGCTCGCAGGTCCAGTCCTCCACGCTCTTCTACCTGCTGGCCTACGGCATCGCCACGATCGGCGCGTTCGCCGTGGTCACGCTGGTCCGGGAACGCCGGGTCACCGCAGGCGGCGAGGACAACGGCCCGGTCGAGGACGACGGTGTCGTGCTCGGCGAGGCCACGGAGATCGCGCAGTGGGCCGGCCTGGGGCGCAAGGCCCCGTGGCTCACCGCCGCGTTCGCCCTGTTCCTGCTGTCGATGGCGGGCATCCCGCTCACCGCCGGGTTCATCGCCAAGTTCGGCGCGTTCTCGGGGGCGACGTCGGGCGGCCTGTGGTGGCTCGCGGTCCTCGGTGTCATCGCGTCGGTGGTCGCCGTCGCGTTCTACCTCCGGCTGCTGGTGGTCATGGTGTTCCAGCCCGCCCCGATCACGCCGGGGGTCGAGCCCGCCGAGGGCGAGGTCCTGCCGGGCGAGGGCGCGGGCGCGGCCGGCGGCGTCGGCACCGCCACCGCGACCAAGGCGCAGGTCACAGCCGCGCAGCGGGTCGTGGTGACCGTGGTGCGGTCCCGGGGTCCGGCCGCCGTGGCGATCGCCGTCTGCGCGCTGGCCACGGTGATTCTCGGCGTTTTCCCCTCTCTGGTTCTTAATCTGGTGGCAGAGGCAAGTAAGTTCGTGCCGTGACCTCCGTACCGCTGCCGCCCCAGACGACGACGGGTACGTCGGCGTCCGCCCCGCCGGCCGCTCCGACTGACCTGCCCGACCCGACCGCGCTCGGCCTGCCGATCACGGACCCGGAGCTGGCGTCCCGTCTCGCGGACCGGCTGACGGTGGTCGACGACGTGCTGTCGGACGCCGTCTCCAGCGCCGACAAGCTGGCGGACGGCGCCTCGCGGCACCTCGTCGACGCGGGCGGCAAGCGGTTCCGGCCGCTGCTCACCCTGCTCACGGGCGAGCTCGGCGACGGCGCGGCCCCCGGCGTCGTCGACGCCGCCGTGGTGGTCGAGCTGACGCAGGTCGCCTCGCTGTACCACGACGACGTCATGGACTCGGCGCCGATGCGCCGGGGCGCGCCGGCGGCCCACATGGTGTGGGGCAACTCGGTGGCGATCCTGGTGGGCGACATGCTCTTCGCCCGGGCCTCGGCCCGGGTGGCCGAGCTGGGCCCGGAGGCCGTGATCCTGCAGTCCCGCACGTTCGAGCGCATGTGCATGGGGCAGCTGCACGAGACCATGGGCCCGGACGACGGCGAGGACGAGGTGGCCCACTACCTCCAGGTGCTGTCCGACAAGACGGCGTCGCTGCTGTCGGCGTCGGCCCGCCTGGGGGCCATGCTCTCCGGCGCACCGCAGGAGCAGGTCGAGGCCGTGGGCGCGTTCGGCGAGAAGGTCGGCGTCGCCTTCCAGCTCGCCGACGACGTGCTGGACGTCGCGTCGTCGGGGGAGACCTCGGGCAAGACGCCGGGCACCGACCTGCGCGAGCACGTGCCGACCATGCCGGTGCTGCTGCTGCGCCGGCACGTCGCGTCGGGCTCCGCCACCGACGACGACAAGGACCTGCTCGCGACGCTCGACGGCGACCTGTCCTCGGACGAGGTGCTGACGGCGGCCCTGCAGCGCCTGCGCGCGCACGCCGTGCTCGCCGACACCCGGGAGCTGGCCGTGCGCTGGGCACGCGAGGCGGCCGCCGAGCTGGCGCCGCTGCCGGACGGGCCGGTCAAGGACTCCCTGGAGCAGTTCGCGCAGGCCCTGGCGGACCGGGCGGTCTGACCCCCGCGGGTCCCGCCGACGGCGGGACCCGGGAACCAGCCCGGACGGCGGGACCCGGGAACCCGCCCGGACGGGAAGCCTTCCGCCGTCCCGGTTGCCGCGAGCAAGGGTGCCGCGAAACCGGGTTGCTCGGTTCGTCGTACTGATTGCTTGGGCGAGTCGCCCGGTATGGCGTGGATTCGACCTCGACATCGCGGTCACTTACCAGACACACTCATACAATCTGGACGTGTCGTATGGGTAGTCCTGCCCACTGAAATTCCACGACGATTCACCCTTCCCCCCGGTAGTGTGCTCCCGTTGCGCCTGTGTGTGCCGTCCGGGCGGGCAATTTTTCGGTGGCGTGAGGAAAAGAGGAGGACGCATGAGCTTTGTCTCACGCGTGTACGAGAACCGCAGATCGGCAGCATCGGTCGGTGTGGTGACTCTCTTCGGTGCGGGGCTCCTGGGCTTCGCGCTCCTCTACGACGGCGAGGCCACCGCCGACGTCGAGCTCAACGACTCCGGCGTCTGGGTGACCCAGACCGCCTCGGGCAAGCTCGGCCGGTTCAACTACGAGGCCAAGGCCCTCGATGGCATCCTGCTCGCCAACTCCGCGAGCTTCGACGTGGAGCAGGACGCCCAGCGCGTGCTCCTGGACAGCTTGGGCGACTCGTCCGCGAGCCCCGTCGAGCCGGCGCAGCTCACGCTGCGCGGCACCATGAAGTTCCCTGCCGGAGCGCAGGTCGCCGCGGGTGGCGCCACCACCGCGGTGTACGACGAGGAGTCCGGCAAGGCCTGGGTGCTGCCCTTCGACGGCGCGGTCGCGTTCGACGAGAAGAAGCTCAAGCCCACGCTCAAGGCAGGCAAGGGCGGCACGCTCGCGGTGGCCAAGGACGGCACCGTGTTCCTGGCCGTGCCGGCCGACGGCAAGCTCTACACGGTCCCGACCAGCTCGCAGGGCGTCGCCGAGGACCCCGAGGAGTCCTCGCTCGCACTGAGCGCCGACGCCAAGGTGCAGGTCACCGCGGTCGGCGACCAGCCCGTGGTGCTGAACCAGTCCACGGGCAACCTGATCCTGCCCGGGGGCGACTCGGTCGAGATCGAGGACGGCTCCCAGGGCATGCTGCAGCAGCCGTCCGCCGAGTCGGACAACGTGGTGCTGGCCACCACGAAGGGCCTGGTCTCCCAGCCGCTCGGCGGCGGCGACGCGACCACGCGCACGGCGCAGGGCGGGCCGTCGGCCCCCGTGCAGCTCAGCGGGTGCGTCTACGGCGCCTGGAACTCGGGCCAGGTCATCCGGGACTGCGAGGGCACGGACAACGACGTGGACCAGGTGCTCGAGGGCGTGAGCGCCGGCATCAGCCTCGTCTACCGCGTCAACCGCAACATCATCGTCCTGAACGACGTCGCGAACGGCTCGCTGTGGATGGCCGCCGACAAGTTCGAGAAGGTCGACGACTGGGACCTCAAGATGCCCGAGGACGCCGAGGGCGAGAAGACCGAGTCGGAGCAGACCACGCCGGAGCAGGTCGACCAGTTCGTGGCCGAGCGCAACAAGGCCAACCGCCCGCCCGTCGCCAAGGACGACGCGATCGGCGTGCGGCCGGGCCGCACCACGGTGCTCAACGTGCTGGGCAACGACGTGGACCCGGACGGCGACGTGATGGTCGTGAAGGTCAAGGGCGAGGTCGACGGCGACGTCGGCGTCGACCGGGTGCTCGACGGCGCGGCGCTCCAGGCGAACGTGCCGGCGGACGCCACCGGGACCACCAGCTTCACGTACGAGGTGAACGACGGCCGCGAGGGCGGCGTCGACGAGGCGTCCGTGGACGTCAAGGTGGTGCCGCTGGAGGAGAACAACGCCCCGGTCCAGTCGGGCGAGCCCGTGCTGCGGGTGGGCCAGGACGGCATGGCGACCATCAAGGTGCTGCCGTACTTCAAGGACCCGGACGGCGACGACATGTTCCTGTCCAACGCCAGCAGCGCCGACCCCCTGGACGAGGTGCGGTTCCGTCCGGACGGCACCGTCGAGTTCCGCGACGGCGGCGCGGCCACCGGGCGCAAGGTCGTGGACATCACGGTCTCCGACGCCTTCGGGCTGCCGTTCCAGGGCAAGCTGCTGATCGAGGTCATCGCCACCAACGTGCCCCCGGTCGCGGTGCAGGACCACGTGACGGTGCTGACCGGCGAGCCCGCGACGGTGCGGCCGATGGCCAACGACTTCGACCCCAACGGCGACAAGCTGCGCCTGACGGCGGTGGCCGACAAGCCCGGCCTGACGATCACGCCGAACTACGGCGCCGGCACCTTCCGGGTCGCGAGCGACTCGCCCGGCTCGTACGACGTGACCTACCAGATCACCGACGGCCCCGAGCCGACCATGGGCCTGGTGCGCGTGGACGTCGTGGACCCGCCGGACGAGGCCGGCCCGCCCGTCGCCGTCTCCGACCAGGTGCTGCTGCCGACCGGCGGCTCGGCGCTGGTGGACGTGCTCGCCAACGACACCGACCCCGCGGGCGGCGTGCTCGTGGTGCAGGGCGTCACCGTCCCGGACGACGCCCCGATCAAGGTCGCGGTGCTCAACCACCAGATCCTGAAGGTCTCGGAGGTCAAGCGCCTGGACGGGCCGGTGACGGTCACCTACACCGTCGCGAACGGCTCGGGGACCACGACCGGCCAGGTACGCGTGGTGCCGATCCCGGCTCCGGCGCAGCTGCGTCCGCCGGAGGCGGGTCCCGACGAGGCGATCGTGCACGTCGGTGACGTGGTGACGATCCCGGTGCTGAAGAACGACACGCACCCGGACGGCCTGGAGCTGACGCTCACGGACGAGCTGCAGGAGTCGCCGCCGGCCGCGGCGGGCGAGGCGTTCGTCTCGGAGGACACGGTGCGGTTCCGGGCCGGCCAGGAGGCCGGGACGTACCACGCCGTCTACGAGGTGATGGACTCCAACGGGCAGAAGGACTCCGCCCAGGTGACCATCGTCGTCAAGGACGACCCGGAGAACGCGGCCCCGCAGCTCCCGGACATCACGGCGCGCGTGCTGGCCGGGGGGACCACCCGGATCGCGCTGAACCTGGACGGCACCGACCCCGACGGCGACTACGTCACCCTGAGCTCGATCTCCGCGGCCCCGTCGCAGGGCACGGCCTCCATCGTGGACGGGTTCATCGACTACACCGCCGCCGAGGACAGCACCGGCCTGGACACCTTCACCTACCAGGTCACGGACACCCGCGGCGCGGTGGGCGAGGGCCTGGTGCGCGTGGGCGTCACCGCTCCGCCCGCCACCAACCAGCCGCCGCAGGCCACCGACGACGAGACGACGGTGCGGCCGGGCCGCACGGTGGCCGTCCGGGCGCTGGAGAACGACACCGACCCCGACGGCGACGAGATCGGCCTCGTGGACAGCGCGTTCGAGGGCACCGAGGACATGGACCCCAAGGTCGTCGAGGACGACGTGGTGGTCACCGCGCCCGACGACGAGGGTTCCTTCTCCTTCTACTACGGCATCCAGGACAGCTTCCGGGCTCGCGCGAGCGGCGCCATCACCGTGAACGTGGACAAGAACGCGCCGCTGCTGCGGCCGATCGCCCACGACGACGTGGTGACGGCGGACGACGTCGAGGGCTCCTCGTCGGTGACCGTGGACGTCAAGGCGAACGACGTGGACCCGGACGGCGTGGCCGCCGACCTCGAGCTCACGATCGACCCGGACCTGGAGGGCGTGCGGATCACCGAGGAGGGCTCGCTGGAGGTGCAGCTCACCGAGAGCGCCCAGGTGATCACCTACACCGTGACCGACATGGACGGCCTGGAGGCCAAGGCGTTCGTGCGGGTGCCGGGCGACCAGTCCCGCCCGCACATCAAGCCGGGCCTGGAGCCGCTCAAGGCGACCAGCGGCGAGCCGCTGACGATCGACATCGCGGAGTACGTCGTGGTGCGCGACGGCAAGAAGCCGCGGATCACCGAGGAGAAGACGGTCAAGGCGCTGGAGGGCAAGGTCGAGGTCGACGACGAGGACACGATCGTCTACACCTCCGCCGAGGACTTCGCGGGCGCGGCGTCGGTCAGCTTCGAGGTGACCGACGGCAAGGGGCCGGACGACCCCGAGGGCCTGACGGCGGTGCTGACGCTGCCGATCGACGTGACGCCGTCCAAGAACATGCCGCCCAAGGTCACGGGCCGGCCCGTGCTGCAGGTCGCGGCCGGCGAGGAGAGCTCGGTCGACCTGTCGCGCTACGTCAAGGACCCGGACAAGGACCCGCTGACCTTCGACGTCAAGGGTGTCGAGGGCATCTCGCCGTCGGTCTCCGGCGACACGGTCTCGGCCCAGGTCGACCCGTCCGTGTCGAAGGGCACCGCGCAGGAGCTGGCGATGACGGTCTCGGACGGCAAGAACCCGGCTGTCGAGGCCGTGCTGACCGTCGAGGTCGTGGCCTCGACCCGGCCCCTCGTCCAGACCACGCAGGACGTGGTGCTCGACGCCCACCAGGGCGAGGCCACCACCATCCCGGTACTGGACAACGACACCAACCCGTTCCCGAACAAGGAGCTGACGCTCTCGGGCGTGCCGACGGTCGAGACGGGCATCGGCACCACCGAGTACCGCGGCAACCAGCTCGTGGTGACGCCGGACGAGGACTTCACCGGCGTCATGACCGTGCGCTACCGGGTGCAGGACGCGACCGGTGACCCCGACCGCGAGGTCGACGGCATCGCCAAGCTGACCGTGCTGGGCCGGCCCGAGGCGCCGCGCGCGCCGCGGGTCGAGGAGGTGCGTTCCCAGACGGTCGTGCTGAGCTGGGACCAGCCCAACAACAATGGCGCGGACATCACCGGCTACACCCTGCGGACGCAGAACGGTGAGGAGCACGCCTGCACGACGACCACCTGCACGTTCGACGAGCTGACGAACAACGTGAAGTACACGTTCACGGTCACCGCCACCAACGAGGTGGGCGAGTCCGACCCGTCCCCGGCGTCGCGCGAGGCACGTCCGGACGAGAAGCCGGACCAGCCCGAGCCCCCGACCCTCGAGTTCGGCGACCAGAGCCTGACGGTGAACTGGAAGAACAAGGCCTACTCCGACCGCTCCCCGATCGAGTGCGTCAACCTGGAGATCAGCCCGGCCCCGGCCGACGGCGTGACGCAGAAGACCTGCCAGCCGGGCAGCACCACCACCTGGACCGGGCTGAACAACGGCACGGCGTACACGGTCCGGGTACAGGCCAAGAACCAGGCGCCGGACCCGTCGGAGTGGTCCGAGCCGTCGGCCCCGGAGACCCCGGCCGCGCCTCCCGCGCAGCCGGCCGCGCCGACCGCGCAGCGGACGAACACCGCCGTGGGCGGCCAGATCGACGTGTCGTGGACCGCCCCGGCCAACAACGGCGACGCGGTGAAGAAGTACTACCTCGACGTCTACCAGGACGGGAACAAGGTCAGGACGCTCACGACGTCCGGCACCTCGCAGCCCGTGCAGAACCTGAACCCGGAGTCCTCCTACACGTTCACGGTCCAGGCCGAGAACAAGGCGGGCAAGTCCCCGGTCAGCGGGCAGTCCGCCGCGGAGCCGGCGTACGGCATCCCGACCGTCCCGACGGGCGTGGCCGCGAGCAACCCCGGCGACGGTCGCGCGACGGTGAGCTGGAGTGCGATCCCGAGCTCGAACTTCCGCGGCCCGGGACACCGGTACGAGGTGTCGGCCAACGGCCAGGGCAACGCGAACGCGGGCGACGCGACGTCGTACAACTACACGGGCCTGAGCAACGGGACGTCGTACACGTTCCAGGTGCGGGCGTGCAACCAGTACGTCTGCGGCGACTGGTCGGCGGCGTCCAACGCGGTGATCCCCTTCGGGCCGGTGCCGAAGCCGACCATCTCCGCCGTCGGCGGGGACCAGAAGGTCACCTTCACCTGGGACGCGCGGGCGACGAACGGGCGCCCCACCACGGTGCGCGTGACCGGGGCGATCAGCAGCACGGCCAAGAGCGGCTCCCAGACGGCGGCGGCCGGGTACAGCGACTCCAAGGAGGCGTGCGTCACGGTGACCGACTCCGAGGGCCAGACCAACAGCGCCTGCGCCACCGGCACGTCCGACCCCCGGCCGAACCCGCGGGCCTGGGTGACGCACGGCAGCTCCATCAACAACAACGAGTGCAGCCACTCGTCCTGCGCCTACTTCAAGGTCAATACGCAGGACTTCCCGGCGGGCAACCACCAGGTCGCCTGCTGGGCCGGAGACACCCCCGAGGTCAGCGGCTGGCACGACATCGTCACCCACGGCCGCACGTGGGAGTCGAGCAACCGGCGGACCTACAACATCCCGGCCAACGGGCAGGTCCAGCTGAACTGCTTCTTCGGCCATCCGGGAGCCGCGGTCGCCGTGATGATCGACGGCACCCGCTACGAGGCCACGAACTGGTAGAACCATCCCTGCCCGGCCGCCGCGCACGCGGCGGCCGGGCACGCCATGATCGACACAACTTTCACCCGACGGACGAGCAGTAACGAGCAGTAGGGAAACACGAGATGACCACGATGACCCCCGAGCAGGCGGCCTGGTTCGCCCAGACCTTCGACCGGCTCGTCGGCAACGTCGGGCAGGCGGTCCTGGGCAAGGCGCCGGTCGTGCGCCTCGCGCTCACGTGCATGCTCGCCGAGGGCCACCTGTTGCTGGAGGACGCCCCGGGCACGGGCAAGACCATGCTCGCCCGCTCCATCGCGGCGTCGGTCCAGGGCTCGCACAACCGCATCCAGTTCACGCCGGACCTGCTCCCGTCGGACGTCACCGGCGTGACCATCTACGACCAGAAGACCGGGAAGTTCGACTTCCACCCGGGCCCGATCTTCGCGTCGATCGTCCTGGCGGACGAGATCAACCGTGCCTCGCCGAAGACGCAGTCCGCGCTCCTGGAGGTCATGGAGGAGGGCCGTGTCACCGTCGACGGCGTCGCGCACACCACCGGCCGCCCGTTCATGGTGCTCGCGACCCAGAACCCGATCGAGCAGGCCGGTACCTACCGCCTGCCCGAGGCCCAGCTCGACCGCTTCCTCATGAAGACGTCGGTGGGCTACCCGGACCACGCCTCCACGGTGGAGATCCTGTCGGGTGCCGCGCTGAAGGACCGCAGCCAGGTGCTGCAGCCCATCATCACGACCAAGGCCGTCACCGAGATGGCCGACCTCGCCGCGACGGTGCACACCGACACCGCGGTGCTGGAGTACGTCTCGCGCCTCGCCGAGGAGACCCGCAACGCGCACGAGGTGCGCGTCGGCGTCTCGGTCCGTGGCGCGCTCGCCCTGGTGCGCTGCGCCAAGGTGTGGGCCGCCGCGCACGGCCGCAACTACGTGCTGCCCGACGACATCAAGGAGCTGGCCCAGCCGGTCTGGGGCCACCGCTTCGTGCTGGACCCGGAGGCCGAGTTCGCGGGTGCCCGCCCCGACGTCGTGCTCGCCCGGATCATGGCCGACGTCGCCGCGCCGCAGGAGCGGGCCTCGGCATGACGACCTCGGGCATCTCGGCGGGCAGCGCGGCCGGACCGGCCTACGGCAAGCGCCAGGACAAGCCGACCGGCCTCGCCGGCGTCGCCGCGGCCGGCCGCGCGCAGGCGCAGCGTGGCCGTCGTGGCTGGGTGACCTTCGCCGCCGCCGCCCGGACCCGGGCGGGGGCGGTCGGCCGTACGCTCGCGCCGGTCCGCCGGACGTTCAGCACGTTCGGCATCGCGGTGACGCTGGTGGCGGCCGGTGCCTGGATCGCCGGGCTGGCGCTCGGCTGGCTCGAGGTGCTGGTGGCCGCGATCGTGCTCACGGTGACGCTGCTGTGCGCCGTCGTGTTCGTGCTCGGCCGGTTCAAGTACGACGTCGTCCTCGACCTGGCGCAGGCGCGCGTGACCGTAGGCGACCGTGCCGTCGGGCGCCTGGACGTCCGCAACGCGTCGAGCCGCCCCCTGCTGCCGTCGGTGATGGAGCTGCCGGTCGGTACCGGCACGGCGGCGTTCCCCGTGCCGCGGCTGAAGGGCGGCGGCACGCACGAGGAGATCTTCACCATCCCGACCCGCCGCCGCAGCGTGATCACGGTCGGTCCGGTCAAGTCCGTGCGCGCCGACCCCCTGGGCCTGCTGCGCCGCGAGATGACCTGGACGGGGGAGCAGGAGGTCTTCGTGCACCCGCGCGTCAAGAACCTCACGGGCTCCTCCACGGGCTTCCTCAAGGACCTCGAGGGCCGGGTCACCAACGACATCACGAACTCGGACGTGAACTTCCACGCCCTGCGTGACTACGTGCCCGGCGACGACCGGCGGCACATCCACTGGAAGACGACGGCCCGCACCGGCCAGATCATGGTGCGGCAGTTCGAGGAGACCCGGCGCTCGCACCTCGCGGTGCTGCTGTCCACGCGCGCCGAGGACTACGCGAACGAGGAGGAGTTCGAGCTCGCCGTGAGCGTGTGCGGCTCCCTGGGCCTCCAGGCCATCAAGGAGGACCGCGGCGTGACGGTGCTCGTCAACGAGGCCACGCTGCACGGTGACCACCGGACCCGCCTGATGGACGACCTCTCCCGGATCGAGATGGTGTCCCGCAAGTCGAAGCTGGTCGACCTCGCCCGCGCCGCGAGCATGGCCGCCGCCGACTTCTCGGTGATCTCGTTCATCGTCGGCAGCATGGTCACGCCCACCGAGCTGCGTGCGGCGTCGGCCCGCGTGCCCGTGGGTGTGCAGGTCATGGCCATCCAGTGCGTGCCGGGGGCCACCCTCGGCCGGCACTCCATCGCGGAGCTGGGCGTGCTCACCCTGGGCCGCCTCGGTGACCTGCCCCTTGCGCTGAAGAAGATGAGCGACGGATGAGCGACGAGAACACCCGAGGCAACCTCCCCGCGGGCGCGCGCGGGCAGGGCAGTCAGCCGCCGTACGGCACCGGGCCCGGGTACCGGACCGGCACCGGCAGGGGCACCACCCGCCGCAAGGAGGCGGAGCAGCCGCGCGCGCTGACCCGGTTCGCCCTGGTCGACCTCGCGGCGCTGGCCGTGATGTTCGGCGCCGTGGCCGTGGGCTTCGGCCCGGTCTGGGGCTCGCTCGGCTACCTGCTGCCCACGATCGGCGGTGCCGTGGTGGGCCTGGCCGTGGCCTGGGTGGGTGCCTGGCGGCGCTTCCCCGCCGTCGTGGTGACGGCGCTGGCCGTGCTGGCCTACGTGCTGCTCGGCGGCGCGCTGGCCCTGCCGCACACGACGATCGCCGGCGTGGTGCCGACCCTGGACACGCTGCGCGAGCTCATGCTCGGCTCCGTGCAGGGCTGGAAGCAGTTCGTCACCACCTCGCCCCCCATGCGGTCGTTCCCGGACCTCGGGGTGGTCCCGTTCCTGCTCATGCTGGTCGTCGCGCTCGTCGCGGGCACCATCGCCTGGCGTGCGAAGCACGCGGTCTGGGCCGTCGTGCCGGTCATCGTCGGCCTGGTCGGCGTGATCCTGCTGGGCACGGTCGACGAGGCCATGCCGACGGTGCAGGGCCTGGTGATCGCCATCACCGCCCTGCTCTGGGGCGCGGTGCGCGTGATGGAGGCGCGCGTCGGCACGCACTCGATCACCACGGAGGCCAGCCGCGAGGCCACGCGCCGGCTGCGCTGGCACCGCGTGCGCACGGGCGCCACCATCCTGGGCCTCGCGGCGCTGGTCGCGGGCTTCACCGCACCGATCCTCATGCCGGAGCCGCAGCGTGCGGTGCTCCGTGAGACGGTCGTCCCGCCGTTCGACATCCACCAGTTCACCAGCCCGCTCGTGGCGTTCCGGCACTACGCCAAGGACGCCCGCGAGGACGAGATGTTCACCGTCAGCGAGCTGCCCGAGGGGGCGCGCGTCCGGCTCGCGACCCTCGACGAGTACGACGGCGTGGTCTTCGACGCGGCCGGCGACGGCGGCGCCACCGGCGTCTACACGCGGGTCGGCGAGGAGATCGCGACGACCTCCAAGGACACGCCGACGTCGATCGACGTCACGGTCGCGGGGTACCGCGGCGTCTGGGTCCCCGAGATCGGCGAGCTGACCGGCCTGGAGTGGCTCGGCGCGAACGCCGAGGCCCAGACGGACGGCACGTACTACAACTCGACCACCACGACCGCGCTCACCACCGCCGGCATCAAGTCAGGCGACACGTACCGGATGAACGTGCTGCTGCCCGCGACGCCGGACGAGGACGCCCTGAAGAAGGCCACGATCGGCGACGCGGAGCTGCCGGAGACCGAGGCGAGCGCGCTGCCCCCGGGCCTGCCCGGCAAGACGGCGCAGTTCACGGGCGACAAGACCGACCCCGTGGAGAAGCTCTTCCTGCTCCGTGACGCGCTCCAGGACTCCGGCTTCCTGTCCAGCGGGCTCGAGGGCCAGCCGCTGTCGCTGCCGGGCCACTCCGCCGACCGCGTCGACACGCTGATCGAGCAGGAGAAGATGGTGGGTGACGACGAGCAGTTCGCCGTCGCGCTCGCCCTCATGGCGCGCCAGGCGGGCATCCCGGCCCGCGTGGCCATGGGCTTCTACCCCGACAAGGACAGCACGTTCGAGGAGGGCAAGCCCTGGAAGGTGCTCGGCGGCGACGTCCACGCCTGGGTCGAGGTGCCCTTCGAGGAGTACGGCTGGGTGCCGATCGACACGGTCCCGGACGAGAACCCGCAGGTCCAGCCCGAGCCCAAGAGCGAGCAGGTGCCGAAGCCCCCGGTGCTGCAGGACCCCGAGCCGCCCGAGGAGCCGGACAAGGCGAAGGCCGGCAGTGTCGAGGACGACGAGAAGGACGACACCGAGAACGACCCGTTCGACTGGGGCCTGCTCGGACTCATCCTGCTCGCGGTCGGCATCCCGCTCCTGGTGATCGCCGGCCCGATCATCGCGATCCTCGCCTACAAGGCCCGGCGCCGGACGGCGCGGCGCACGGCCGAGCTGCCCGCCGACCGCATCAGCGGTGGCTGGCACGAGGTCGTCGACGTCGTGACCGACATCGGGACGACCGTGCCCCGCGGCGCGACACGCCGGGAGAGTGCCGGCGTGATCGCCGGTGCGCACCAGGTCCCGTCGACCCTCACGCTCGCGCACCGGGCGGACGCGTCGGTCTTCGGCCGCGGTGAGCCGACCCAGGCGGACGTCGAGTCCTTCTGGGCCGAGGTGGACGAGCTGGTGGGCGGGCTACGCTCCAACCTGAGTACGCGACGGAGGGTCGGCGCGGCGTTGTCGCTGCGCTCCGTCTGGGCGCGTGTGGGCGGTGGTCGCGGAATCCTCGCGGCCCTCGGGGGACTCGGGTCCCGGCGGACGAAGGAGAACTGATGACGGACGTGGTCTGCGCTGGATGTGGGTCGACCCAGCGGGCGGGCGCGCCCTTCTGCGCCGCCTGCGGACGGGAGTTTCCGCGGACGGGACAGCCCGTCGTGGAGCAGGCCCAGGTGCCGCAGGGGCAGGTGCAGCAGGCGGCCGCCGCACGCAACCGGTCGGGCTCGGTGCCGCTCGTGGAGAGCCGGCCGCCGATCACGACCGAGGTCGAGGCGTACACGGCGACGCAGATCCCCACGGCGGGCACCGTGCCGCCGCCGCTGGTCGCGCCCTACGCGGGGGTCGGCAAGCGCTTCGTCGCCTGGCTCATCGACGGCGCGATCGCCGGTGTGCTGGCCGTCGTCGTCGTGGTCATCGGCCTCTCGTTCATCGACATCCCCCCGGCGCTGACGGTGGTGACGCAGGAGCAGGCGGCCGAGATCGCCGCCCAGGCGGTGCGGGTCTACCTCATCGCGGGCCTGGTCGCGTTCTGCTTCCAGCTCTCCATGTGGATCTGGGAGTCCCGGACCGGGCGGACCGTCGGCAACTCGGCGATGGGCCTGCGCACGCTCTCGGCCGAGGACCGCGGCCCGATCGGGTTCGTCCGCGAGCTGCTGCGCGTGCTCGTGCTCGCGGCGGGTGCCCTGGTGGCCGGCTTCGGCCAGATCGTGGTGCTGCTCAGCCCCGCGTGGGACAAGGGCGACAAGGTCCAGGGCTGGCACGACAAGGCCGCGCGGTCGGTCGTGGTCGACGTCCGCGCCCCGCAGATCGCGCTGACCACCGGGCTCGCCCCGGTGGGCCCCGGACCCCGGGCCCCGGGCCGGCCCGCGATGCGGACGGCGGCGCCGGCGGCCCCGGCACCGGGCCAGTACGCCTCCCCGCAGCTGCCCCCGCTGTCCCCCGCGGCCCCGCAGGCCCCGGCGCAGCCGCCCGTGGCGGCCCCGGACCCGTGGTCGTTCCCGCAGGCACCCGCCCAGGGCGCGGCGGCCCCGGCCGGCGACGGCCTCATCACGGGCATCCCCGGCAGCGGGGCCGGCGCGCCGCCCGCCCCGCAGCCGGTGCAGCAGCAGCCGGTCCAGCAGCCTGCCCAGCAGCAGTACCAGCAGCCGGCACCGCAGCAGCCGGTCCAGCAGCCCGGGCAGCAGCAGCCCGCACCGCAGCAGCCCGAGTCGGCCTGGCCGGCGCGGACCTGGCCGGCCCAGCAGGAGCAGGCGGCGCCACCGGCGCAGCAGGCCCCGGCCAACCTGCCGCCGCAGCAGCACCCGGAGTCCCGGCCCACCCGCAGGGTGACCCTCCCGCAGGACGGCGCGGCCCAGCCCGCCCCGGTGTCGCAGCCGACCCTGCCGCCGCAGTCCGACGGGTTCTCGGACTCCACGCGGATGCAGGCCCCGGTCCTGGAGCCGGCCGCGGTCGTGACCGTGTCCCTCGAGCTGGAGTCCGGTGAGCGCAGGGTCATCGACGGGCCCGCCTTGGTGGGCCGCAACCCGCAGGCGAGCGGGGGCACGGGGTACATCCTCGTGCGCGTGGAGGACCCGACCCGGTCGGTGTCCAAGAACCACGCCGAGCTCGGCGTGGACTCCGCGGGGCTGTGGCTGACCGACCGCGGCTCCACCAACGGCACCGTGGTCTCGGCGCCGGGCCGCTCGCCGCAGGTCGCGGAGCCGGGCGCGCGGGTCCGGGTGCCGGTGGGCTCGACCATCCACGTCGGGGACCGTCGTCTGGTCGTGCACCCTGCCGGGTCCCGGGCATGACCGAACAGGAGCAGGGGCTGACGACGATCTGGGGTGCGGCGTCGCACCAGGGTCGTCGTCGGTCGCTCAACGAGGACGGATACCTGGCCACCGGCCGGGTGTTCTTCGTGGCCGACGGCATGGGCGGGCACGAGGCGGGCGAGGTGGCGAGCGCCGAGGCGCTGGCCGCGCTCAGCGGCCTGGCCGACGTCGAGCGGGTGGAGCCGGCCCTCGTCGAGGCGTTCCTGGAGGCCGCGCAGCAGCGGGTCCGGGCCATCGTGACGGACTCGGGCAACGCCCCCGGCACGACGCTCACCGGTGTCCTCGTCGACGAGCGCGAGGACGTGCCGTACTGGCTGTTCGTGAACGTCGGGGACTCGCGCACCTACATCCTGTCGGGCGGCGTGCTGTCGCAGGTGAGCGTGGACCACTCCGAGGTGCAGGAGCTCGTGGACGCGGGCACCATCACCATGGACGAGGCCCGCAGGCACCCCCGGCGGAACGTCATCACGCGGGCGCTCGGGGCCCAGCAGGACGTCCGGGCCGACTTCCGTTACATCCCGGTGACGCTGCACGACCGCGTGCTGATCTGCTCGGACGGGCTCACGGGGGAGCTGACCGACGAGCAGATCACGACGATCCTCCTGGAGCAGCCCGACCCGGAGCGCGCCGCCGGCCACCTGGTCAACGCGGCGATCCAGGCGGGCGGCCGGGACAACATCACCGTGGTGGTGGTCGACGTGACCGGCGTGGACGACCAGACCATAGGGTCGTCGACGGCACCACGGGCGGGGGCGGAGCCTGACGAGGACACCCTGCCGCGAGAAGAGCACGCAGCAAGAAGCCAGGGGGTCTGAGATGACGGTGCACTACAGCGAGGGATCCGCACGGGCGGTGGTCCGGAACGGCACGGTCGTCGTGCTGCCCGGCCCGGCTCCCGCCGGCGTCGTCGACGCGCTCTGGACCGCGCTCGACGCGCCCGACGGCGGGGTCGCGGCGACCCTCGGCGTCCTGGCCGCGGGCGGCCTCGCGGAGACGCCGCCGTTCGCCGTCGTCTCGCTCTCCGGCGGCGACCCGGCCACGGCGGCCCACGTCGCCGTGCGCGGTACCGGCGTCAAGGTCGTGGTGAGCGCCCAGGCCGCAGGCGGTCCGGTCGAGGTGACCGGGGCCGGCGTCGTCACCTGGTCGGAGCGGGTGGTGGACGGCCCGACGTCGTTCGCGATCACCACCGACGAGGTGCCGGCGGACGAGGAGTTCCCCGTGCAGTCGGCGGTGGTGCGCGCGAGCGCGCTGCGGCGCACCCTCGTGGAGGTGGCCGGGTCCCTGGACCTCCCGGGGACGCTGGGCGCACCCGCACCCGCACCCGCAGCGGCGACCCCCGGCGCCAAGGCACCGATGATCGACGAGTTCCCGGACTTCCCGACCCTCGCCGGCCTGTCGGTGGAGGTGCCCCGCACGCAGCCGGCCACCGAGACGGTCGTGCCGGGGACCATGGACGTGCCGGTGATCGGCGGCCCGGCCGAGCCGGCGCCCACGCCCGAGCCCGCCCCCGCACCGGAACCCGCTCCGCTGCTCGGGACGTCCCCCGTCCCGGGGTCGGCCCCGGCCTCGGAGGTCGACGAGGCCACGCAGTTCGGCGCGGACGACGACTACGGCCACCTCTTCGGCGACACGGTGATGCGCCGGGTCGAGGACGCGGCGGTCCGGCAGGGGGACGACGAGGAGGAGGCCGACGAGGAGCCGGCCCCGGCGTCCGCTCCCGTCGTCACGCCGGTGGTGTCGCCCCCGCCCGTGCCGGACCCGCCGCAGGCGGAGCCGGCGGGCGACTCCCTGATCTCGAGCGTCCCCGGCGGCTGGTCCGGCCCGGCCCTGATGTCGGAACCGTCGCCGGGCGTGACCCCGGGCGGCGCCCAGCGGGCCGCCGCGGTGACGGACTCGCCGGGCGCGCCCGACGTGACGGACCACGACGGCGAGACGATGATGTCGTCCGACATCGCGGCGCTGCGCAAGGCCGCCGGCGGCGTGCCCAAGTTCTCGGTGGGCATCCTGCCGGGCGCCCCGCAGATCCTCGGCCGGAAGTGCCCGGACGGGCACCCCAACCCGCCCACCAACGAGACCTGCCGCAGCTGCGGTGCGGCCCTGGAGAGCGACGCCGAGCTGGTGTCCCGCCCGTCGCTCGGGCAGATGCTGGTCACCGGTGGCGTGCAGCCCGGGATCGGCGGCCCGCAGGTGGTCGAGCTCGACCGCCCGGTGGTCGTCGGGCGGCGTCCGCGCACCAACAACGCGTCGGCGGACCGCACGCCGCGCCTGGTGACGGTGGCCAGCCCGGACCAGGACATCTCGCGCTCGCACGTCGAGATCACCCTCGAGGAGTGGCACGTCCTGGTCGCGGACCTGGCCACCACGAACGGCACCACCCTGCTGCGGCCGGGGCAGCAGCCCCGGCGCCTGCACCCCAACGAGAAGGTGATCGTGGTCGAGGGCGACGTCGTGGATCTCGGCGACGGGGCGACCCTGACCTTCGAGGGCATCTGGTGAGGGCCGCCACTGGCCCGACCACCGATGACGGCTCGACCATCAACGAAGGAGAAGCGTGAGCAGCAAGCGTGCGCCGTCGGCGCCGCCCCACATCGCCGGGTTCGAGTACAAGAAGCTGATCGGGTCCGGCGGCTTCTCGGACGTGTTCCTGTACGAGCAGCAGCGCCCGAAGCGGCTCGTCGCCGTCAAGGTGCTCCTCAAGGAGCACGCGAGCGACGCCCAGCGTGCGGCGTTCGACTCCGAGGCCGACCTCATGGCGGTCCTGGGCAACCACCCCTCGATCGTGACGATGTACGAGGCGAGCGTCGCCGACGACGGCCGCCCGTACCTGGCCATGGAGTACTGCTCGCGCCCCAACCTGGGCGCGCGGTACCGGTCCGAGCGGTTCTCGCTGGCCGAGGCGCTCCGCACCACGATCCAGATCGCGGGCGCGGTGGAGACCGCGCACCGGCTCGGCATCCTGCACCGTGACCTGAAGCCGGCCAACATCCTGGTGACGCAGTTCGGGCACCCGGTGCTGACGGACTTCGGCATCTCCTCCACGGTGGAGGAGGCCTCGGCCGCCGAGGGCATGTCCATCCCGTGGTCGCCGCCGGAGTCGTTCGGCGACCCGCCCGTCGCGGGCAAGACGACGGACGTCTGGGCGCTGGCGGCCACCTGCTACACGCTGCTGGCCGGCCGCACGCCGTTCGAGGTGCCCGGCGGCTCCAACACGTCGGCGGACCTGGTCGCGCGCGTCGAGCAGGCGCCGCTGCCGCCCATCGGGCGCAACGACGTGCCGCCGTCGCTGGAGCAGGTGCTCCGCATCGCGATGGCCAAGCACCCCTCGTCGCGGTACCCGTCGGTGCTGGCGTTCGCCCGCGCGCTGCAGCAGGTCCAGGTGGGCCTGGCGCGCGACATGACCCCCATCGACCTGCTCGACGAGACCGGTGCGGTCGCGGAGGAGGAAGAGGACGACGACGGTACGCGGCTGAAGAACGTCACGGCGATCGACCCGGGGCAGCGACCTGCTCCCGGGCCGGCGTCCGTCGGCAGCCCGGCGACGTCGTCGGGCAGCTTCGCGCCGGCCACGCAGGGCACGTCCGGCTGGGCGCCCCAGGCGGCCACCGCCGCGGGGACACGGACGACCGTGCCCGCCGTCGACGTGCCGGTGGCCTCGGTCGGCTGGGAGGCCCCGCCCGTCGAGGAGACGGTGCACCGGACGCGCGCGCCCGAGGCGCCCGTGGACCTGCCGCAGGAGGCCGCGCAGGAGAAGTCGTCGCCGTGGGGGACCGTGGCGCTGATCGGCGGCGCGGTGGTCCTCGTGGCCGTCCTCGTCGTGGGGTGGTTCGCCATCGGCAACGGCGGGGGAGACCCCGAGGACCCCGGGCAGACCCAGACGGTCGCGGGCGACCCGCCGCCCGCACCCGGTGCCGGCTACGTGCCGCCGGTCCGCGAGCTGGCGGGCGAGGCGAAGGGCAACGAGGCCGTCTTCACGTGGGAGCCGCCGAAATCACGGGAGGAAGGCGACACGTACGGGTACCGTGTGCTGGCGCTGACCTCGGTGGACAGCTACCAGGCCGTCACGAACCCCACGGTGACCGTGACGCGCGCCGCGAGCGGCGACACGTGCATCGAGGTCGTGGTCATGCGTTCCGGCAAGGCATCGGCGGAGCCGGCGCAGGAGTGCGTCCCGGCCGACTGACCGACTCCGGCCGACCGGCCGGCTGACAGGGGGAGAAGAGGGAACGACGTGGGTGATCTCGCGCTCGAGTTCTGCGGTGAGTGGTTCCATCCCGCCCAGGCGGACGGTGGATTCGACGTCGGCCGCGAGGGTGACCTCGCGATCGACGACAACCCCTACCTGCACCGACGCTTCCTGCGGGTGACGCAGGAGGACGGGATCTGGTGGCTCTCGAACGTGGGGTCCCTGATCTCCGCGACGGTGTGCGACGCGGGCGGCGGCGTGCAGTCGTGGCTCCCGCCGGGCCACCGCCTGCCCATCGTCTTCCCCACCACCTCGATCGTCTTCACGGCCGGCCCCACCACCTACGAGCTGACCGCCCAGCTCACGGACGCCCCGTACCACGAGGTCCGCTCCGAGGACCCCGACACCGGCGCCACGACCATCGGCGCCATCAGCTTCACCACCAGCCAGAAGCAGCTCATCGTGGTGCTCGCCGAGCCCATGCTGCGCCGCGAGGGCACCGGCCTGAGCGAGATCCCGTCCAGCGCGGACGCGGCACGCCGCCTGGGCTGGGCCACGACCCGGTTCAACCGCAAGCTCGACAACGTCTGCGAGAAGCTCGACCGGATCGGCGTCAAGGGGCTCCGCGGCGGCCCCGGACTGCTCGCCACCAACCGGCGCGCGCGGCTCGTCGAGTACGCCGTCGCCTCCCGGCTGGTGACCCCCGCGGACCTACCACTTCTCGACCTGAAGGACGACGCCTGACGTGCGCATCAAGCTGACCCTCAACCGACCCGACGATTCCGGCGTGAACGTCGCGGTCACCGCCGACGCCACCGCGACGGTTCGCGACGTGGCCGAGGCCCTCTTCTCGGGCGACCCCACCCGCAACGGCGCCCCCGCACCCGAGAACCTCACGCTCCAGGTGGTGGGCGACGGCTCGACGAGCTTCACCAGCGGCCGGGTGCTGACCCCCACCAACGACCTGGTCCAGGCGGGCCTGCGCTCCGGGTCCGTGGTGTCGATCGTGCGCGTCTCCGAGCAGTTCGTGAACGCCGGGCAGGACCGCGGCACCGCCGTCGCGCAGCTCCGCGTCCTGGACGGGCCCGACGCCGGGCGCGAGTTCCCGCTGCCGGTCGGCACCACCTACATCGGGCGCGACCGGGGCATGGACGTCCGGCTCTCGGACGGGCAGGTCTCCAAGCGGCACGCCCGCGTGGTCGTGGGCGAGTCCATCGAGGTGCACGACCTCGCCTCCGCCAACGGCCTGGTCATGGGCGGCAAGCGGACGACGCGGGCCGTGCTGACGTCGTCGGACACGGTGACCCTCGGCGAGACCACGCTGTCCGTCGTGGCCCTGCACCGCTCGACCAGCCTGGTCCCGACCAGTCCGGTCGTGGAGTTCAACCGGTCCCCCCGCGTGGTCACCCGGTTCGGCGAGATCAAGATCAAGGCGCCCAAGCCGCCGAAGCCGGTGCAGCCGCAGCGCCTGCCCTGGCTGATGATGCTCGCGCCGATGGCGATGGGCGCGGCGATGTACTCCGTCACGCGCAACCCGCTGTCGCTCATGTTCATGTTCATGAGCCCCGTGATGATGGTCGGGATGTACTTCGACCGGAAGATGTACGGCAAGAAGCAGTTCAAGGAGGCGTCGGAGAACTTCGAGCGTGCCGTGGCCGCCACCTCGGAGCGGATCGAGGCCACCCATGCGATCGAACGGGCGGTCCGGCTCGCCGAGACGCCGTCGCTCGCCGAGTCGCTCGACGCCGTCCGCCGTCTCGGCGGGCTGATGTGGACCCACCGTCCGGAGCACCGCAGCTTCCTGTCGGTGCGGTTCGGGCTCGGGTCGGCACCCTCGCGCACCGAGTTCGACGAACCGCGCGAGAACGACGCGGTGCCCGAGCACTGGCAGCAGGTGCTGAACCTGCAGCAGCAGTGCATCACCATCCACGACGTACCCATGGGCGCCGGCCTCCGGTACGGCGGCAACATCGGGATCGCGGGGCCGAGCGGCATCGTCGAGCCGGTGGGACGGTCCGTCCTGCTGCAGATCGCCGCGCTCCACTCGCCGGCCGACGTCGTCGTGACGGCCCTCACCTCCTCCCGGTCCCGCGCGGACTGGGAGTGGCTCGAGTGGCTGCCCCACACCGGCTCGCCGCACAGCCCGCTCGGGGCCTCCGACCACCTGGCCGACGACTCCGGCTCCGGCATCTCCCTGCTGACCCGGCTCGAGGAGCTGGTCGAGGGGCGCGGCGTCAGCCTCGACGGCCACGCGCCGCTCGTCGGTGAGATGGACGCGGAGAAGAACCGTAAGGAGGCCCCGCCCAAGCCGCTGCTGCCGTCGGTCGTCGTCCTCGTGGAGGACGACGCCCCCGTCGAGCGCGCGCGGCTCGTGCGGCTCGCCGAGCACGGCGCGGAGGCGGGCGTCTACGTGGTGTGGATCGCGCCCACGGTCGAGCAGCTCCCGGCCGCCTGCCGCACGTTCGTGCTGCTGAACTCGGACTCCGAGAACAGCGGCGCCATGACCGGCGAGGTGCACTACGGGCAGCTGGCCTACCCCGTGCGCTGCGAGGTCGCCGACCTCGCCACGGCGCGCGAGGTGGCCCGCATCCTGTCCCCGGTGGTCGACGTCGGCGCACCCACCGACGACGAGTCCGACCTGCCGCGTGCGGTGTCCTACCTGGCGCTGGCCGGCACGGAGATGGGCAAGGACTCGAACACCGTGATCGAGCGGTGGCGCGAGAACCTCTCCCTCACGCCGCGCGACGGCTCGCCGCCCGTGCGGCGCAAGACGCCCACGAACCTGCGGGCGCTCATCGGGCACGACGGCGTGGAGCCGTTCCACCTGGACCTGCGCACGCAGGGCCCGCACGCCCTCGTGGGCGGTACCACCGGTGCGGGAAAGTCGGAGTTCCTGCAGTCCTGGGTGCTCGGCATGGCCGCCGCGCACAGCCCGGACCGCGTGACCTTCCTCTTCGTGGACTACAAGGGTGGCGCGGCGTTCGCCGACTGCGTGCACCTGCCCCACACCGTCGGCCTGGTGACGGACCTGTCGCCGCACCTCGTGCGGCGCGCGCTGTCCTCCCTCCGCGCCGAGCTGCACTACCGCGAGCACCTGCTGAACCGGAAGAAGGCCAAGGACCTCGCGTCCCTGGAGCGCACAGGTGACCCCGAGGCGCCGCCGAGCCTGATCATCGTGGTCGACGAGTTCGCGGCCCTGGTCGGAGAGGTCCCGGAGTTCGTGGACGGCGTCATCGACGTCGCCCAGCGTGGCCGGTCGCTCGGTCTGCACCTGATCCTCGCGACGCAGCGCCCCGCCGGTGTCATCAAGGACAGCCTGCGGGCGAACACGAACCTGCGCATCGCCCTGCGCATGGCCGACGAGCACGACTCCAAGGACGTGCTCGGCGACGACATGGCCGCGCACTTCTCGCCGTCGATCCCCGGCCGTGGCGCCGCGAAGACCGGTCCCGGCCGGCTCACCACGTTCCAGACCGGCTACGCCGGCGGCTGGACCAAGGACGAACCGGAACGGTCGTCGCTCGACGTCGAGGAGATGGACTTCGGCACGGGCCGGCGCTGGGAGCTACCGGCCCCCGAGGTGATCGAGAACGTCGACCCCGGTCCCAACGACATCGCCCGGATGGTCGCGACCATCCGGCGCGCGGCGTCCGAGGCCGGCGTGCCCACGCCCCGCAAGCCGTGGCTGGAGGAGCTGGCCGCCACCTACGACCTGGCGCTGCTCCCCAACCGCCGCACGGACTCGCAGCTCGTGCTCGGCGTGCTCGACAACCCGCCGCAGCAGGCGCAGCCGACCGTCCACTACGAGCCGGACACCGACGGCAACCTCGCGATCTACGGCACCGGTGGCACGGGCAAGAGCACCACGCTGCGCACCATCGCGGTGTCGGCGGGCCTCACCCACCGCGGTGGCCCGGTGCAGGTCTACGGCATCGACTGCGGCTCCGGCGGTCTGTCGATGCTGGAGAACCTGCCGCACGTGGGCGCGGTGATCGCCGGGGACGACGAGGAGCGCGTGACCCGGCTGATGCGCCGGCTCCGGGACACGCTGGACCAGCGCTCCGACCGGTTCGCCGCCGTGCGGGCGACGACCATCGACGAGTACCGCCGGCTGGCGAACAAGCCCGACGAGCCCCGCATCATCGTGCTCGTCGACGGTATCGGCGCGTTCCGCGAGGCCTACGAGAACATCACGGCCCGCGGGTTCTCGATCTTCGGTACCTTCACGCAGCTCGCCACCGACGGACGGCCCGTCGGGATCCACCTGGTCATGACCGGTGACCGCGCGGTCTCCGTGCCGCCCTCCCTCGCCTCCACGGTGCAGAAGCGCATCGTGCACCGGATGGCCAAGGAGGACGACTACATCATGCTGAACGTCCCGAAGGACGTGCTGACCCCGGCGTCCGCGCCGGGCCGGGCGATCATGTACGGCCAGGAGGCCCAGATCGCCGTGCTCGGCGGGGACTCCAACGCGGCGGTGCAGTCGCGCGAGCTGGCCCGGCTGGAGCAGACGATGCGCACGGTGGGCGGCGTGCCGCAGGCACCCGGCATCGAGCGGCTGCCCGACACGTTCACGCTGGACCAGCTGCCGCAGCGCACCGGGGAGCTGGCCACCATCGGTCTGCGCGACCTCGACATCACGCCGGTGGGCCTGCCGCTGCGCGGCCCGCTCATGGTGGCGGGCCCGCCCGGCTCGGGGCGTACGACGGCATTCGTGACGCTCGCGACCGCGCTCCGCAGGACGGGGGCCGGACGGCTGGTGTACCTGTCGTCGCGGCGGTCCAGCCTGTCGGCGCTGGACCTCTGGGACATGCAGGCGTCCTCCCCGGAGGACGTCGTGGAGGCGCTCAAGGAGCTCACCACCCTCCTCGAGAGCGATCGGACGCCCGCGGGTACTCTCACCGTGATGGTCGAGAACTACACCGAGCTCACGGGCACGCCGGCGGAGAAGCCGATGGAGGCGTTCGTCAAGCTCGCGTCCCGCAAGGATCAGCTCGTCGTCGGTGAGTCGGAGTCGTCCACCTGGAGCAAGGCGTTCACGCTGGCCGGACCGTTCAAGTCCGGCCGCAACGGCCTGCTCCTGACCCCCGGGGACTCGGACGGCGACGTGCTGATGAGCACGCCGCTGGGCCGGATCCGGCGCAAGGACTTCCCGCCCGGCCGTGGCTTCCTCGTCACCGCCGGCAGGGCAACCAAGATCCACGTCGCCCTCCCGGGCTGACGTGCAGGGGATGGGGAGTCCTCCCCATTCCGTCCTGTCACGGGCGATGGAATAGTTCGTGACGTCGCAGAATCGGAGGCTGTCCTCGGGACAGCCACAGACAAAGGAGCATGGCATGGTCGCAGAGGGTGGCAACGTTTTCGGTCTTGATGTCGAGGCAGTCAAGAGCCTCGCCAACACGCTCCGGACGCAGGCCGAGGGTGTCCGTCAGGTCGTCCAGACCATCACGAGCCAGATGGCCCAGACCCAGTGGAACGGCCCGGACGCCGTCCAGTTCCAGGAGGAGTGGGACGGTACCCACGCCACCAAGCTGAACGAGATCGCCGCCGCGATCGAGGCCTACGGCACCACCGCCGACAACAACGCCTCGATGCAGCAGGACACCTCGAGCTCGTACTGATCGACCTCGAGTCGTCCGGTCGGGCCCCCGCACTCGCGGGGCCCGGCACAAGAGGTGCGGGACCGTCGTCGGTCCCGCACCTCTTGACTCAGTGACGAGCCAGATCCGGGCCAGGCCCAGCGCCGTCATCGGCGAGACGTGAGGAGAACCATGTGAGCGGCGAAATGTACGGCGCCGATATCGAGTCGCTGCGTCTGCTTGCCGACAAGATCGACGAGGGCAGCGAGACGCTCGAGGCCGTCGTCACGACGGTGACGGCCGTGATCCCGGAGTCGGAGAACGGCTGGCACGGCCCGGACGCAGAGGGTTTCCGCGACGAGTGGAACAGCAACCACCTCGCGAAGCTCAAGGAGACGGCCACCGCGCTGACCGAGGTCGCGACCAAGGTGCGCGCGAACGCGGACGCCCAGGCGGCGACGTCGGACGACTACGCGGGCGGTGGCGCCGGAGCGGGTATCGGTCTCGGCGCGGGCGTAGGCGCCGGAGCAGATGCCGGCGGCGGTGGCGGTGGCAGCGAGGAAGGTGGCGGCGGGGACGAGGGCGGCGGCCCGGACATCTCCATCTCGGGGCCCAAGGGCCCGGAGGGTGAGCGCACCCCCGGCACCGAGTACACCTACGAGAAGCACCAGACCCGTGACGAGAACGGGAACATGGTCGACACCGGGGTCGACGCCGAGGGCAACCCGATCGACGCGGCCAACGGCAAGGGCGACCCCCAGGTGGGCGTCACGCTCGCCGAGGGCAAGACCGAAGGGTTCATCGGCGCCGAGGCCGGCGTCGAGGGCGAGTTCGGCGACGAGGACGGCGCCCACGGGTCCGGCGAGGCCGAGGCGCACGCCGGGGTCGGGGGCGAGGCGAGCGGTTCGGTCGGCCTGAACGAGAACGGGCTCGCGGCCGAGGGCTCGGCGGGTGTCTCCGCGGGCGCCGGCGCGAGTGCGAGCGGCAAGGTCGGCTACGGCGACCACCTCGGCGCCGAGGGCGGCGCCGAGGCCTTCGTCGGTGGACGCGCCGAGGTCAACGGCGGTGTCACGGTGGGCCCGGAGGGCCTCGGTGCCAGCGTCGGTGGCGAGGCGTTCGCCGGCGGCGAGGCGTCGGCCAACGGATCCGTCACCGTGGCCGGCGTGACGGCCGGCGCGGAGGGCGAGGTCTACGCCGGGATCGGGGTCAAGGGCAGCGCGGACGTCGACGTCGGCTGGGACAACGTCGGTGTCGACCTGGAGCTCGGAGCAGCTCTGGGTGTCGGCGCCGGGTTCTCGGTCTCCCTCGACTTCTCGCCCGCCGACACGGTGGACGCCATCGCCGACGTCGGTGGCGACATCATCGACGGCGCGGGCGACGTGATCGGTGACGTCGGTGACGCGCTGAAATTCTGGTGACCCGGAACCACGGCTGCAACTGATTGGATAGGACTATGAGTACAGTCACCTACCCGAGCGAGACCTTCCCCGGTTTTCCCGAGGTCGTCATGGACTGCCCGGAGGGCTGGGTCCCGCGTTCTGTGCCGGAGGCGCAGATCGCGATCATCCAGGAACGTCCCGAGGGGGAGTTCCGGCCGAACGTGCTGGTCGTCATCCAGCGCATGCGGCCGGAGCAGTCCTTCGAGGAGGTCGTGCGGCGGGCGCTCGCCAAGTTCGAGGCGACGCCCGGCTACCGGGAGGTCGGTCGGATCGAGACCACGATCTCCGGGCGGCCCGCGGTCCGCGTCGAGGGGGCCTGGACGAGCGAGAAGACCGGCACGATGGCTCAGGCGCTCCGCATGGCCGTCGTGGAGCACGACGGCGTGCGCGACTTCGTGGAGATCACCGGCACCTGCGCGGGAGTGCAGGCCAAGGAGGTCTGGTCCACGGTCAGGGCGATCCAGGACAGCGTAGAGCTGGCCGAGGGATGAGCGGCGAGCAGGGTCCCTCGCGGGACCAGCAGGTGGCCGTGATCAGCCGGCGCGTCGTCTTCGTCGTCGGCATCGCGCTGGTCGCGGGCGCCGTCGTCGCCTTCCTCGCGGACCAGGTGGCCCTCGGCATCGTGCTCCTCGTGATCACCTTCCTCGCGGTGATGGCGCGCGGTCTCATGACGGTGCTGCGCGGCAACCGCGCGCTCGCCGAGCGGGAGCGCGCCCAGGTGCCCGACGCCGCCGTCCGCCAGCCGGGCGCGGCGGCACCCGTGGAGGACGTGGTCGCCCAGCTCCTCGCGATGAACAGCGACGGCCTGCCCTACCAGATCGAGGCCACGCGGAACGCCGACGGCGTCCGGGTCGACGTGAAGTGGAAGAACGAGGAGATGCGCTGGCAGACCCTCTTCGTCCGGGGGTCGCAGGCCTACGCGTGGCGCATGGAGGTCGACCTCGACCCGGCCACCGCCCACTACAAGTTCGTCGAGCACTCCGGGACGGCGGCGGTCCGCGCGGCCGCCGGTCCGCTGGGCGCCACGGCGTACGGGAACTGGACGTGGAAGAAGGGCAAGACCTCCGGCGGCACGTCCGCCACCTTCGTCGAGGGCGCCGACGGCCAGGTCACGGTGACCGGCCCGGACGGCCCTCGCACCTCGTGGGAGGGCGCCGTCATGATCAAGCCGGCCGACGCGAAGGTGCCGGTGTTCACCGTCCTGCGGAACAACGGCTGGCGACCGCCTCGTGACTGGTCCGGAGCGCGGATGTTCGAGAAGTAGAGCCGGCCCGAGCGGGCCGGCTTCACGTCGTATCGCACCCCGGTGGCGCCCACCGATGCGGTGCCACCCCTATGGAAGTGAGTGATTCATGCGTACCCGTCGTTCCATCCTGGCCGCAGTGACGGCCCTGCTCCTCGCACCGGCGCTGGCGGCCTGCTCGTTCTCGGCCGGCGAGCTCGAGCCGATCGGCGGGGAGTCCGGGGCAGCGGAGTCGCCCGCTGAGTCGCCTGCCGCACCGGAGGCCGGCGCGGAGCTGCAGACGATCACCGCGGAGCACCTCACTGCGCAGGTCCCGGCCGACTGGGAGTCGATCGGCGACGCCGACGGCTGGTCCTACGTCCACCAGCTCACCAACAGCGAGGGCGGGGTGGCCGGCCGCATCGGGTTCATCCCCGGTGGTGCGGAGATGACCGCACCGGAGGCCATCGACTGGTTCATCGGCCAGATCAAGGGCAAGGGCTCGACGAACGAGAACTACGCGCCGGTCACCACGCTGCGCACGGGTGACGACCGGGCCAACACCTCCTACACCTACGACTCCGCGGGCCAGGAGTACACGGCCGTCGTCTGGGCCATCACCGACGCCAACGGGATCCCGTCCCTGATCCAGCTCTCCGGTGCTCCGGACGTGCTGACCACGGACCTCGTCGCGCAGGTCGACGAGAGCCTGGACGTCACGGGCAACTGGGAAGGCACGACCAACTGATCGATCCCGTCCGGGGGTGGTGCGCGTGCCGAGCCCGGCGCGCGTGCCACCCCCGGTACCGTGTGCGGTATGAGCGCCGAACGCACGGTCATCCGGTGGAGCCTGTGGATCGGCGTCGGGCTCGTCGTCGTCGCCGTGATCGCCCGGGCCATGGACCTGATCCCCGTCACCGTGATCGTGGGGCTCCTTGGTCTGCTCGCGCTCGGCTTCGCGGGGTACGGGGCGCTGGACGAGGCGGCCGGCCGGGCCGGCCTCCGGCGTCGTGCGGCCAAGGTCCAGCGGGAACGGGACCGCGAACAGGGTCGCTGAGCCCGGAACGCGAGGATTCTCACAGGAACCCCACGTCCACCCCCTGAGCCGGGGGTGAGGTGCGCCTTACCCGGTCGGTAGAATCGGTAGCGGCCTTCGCTTCCCTTGTCCTCGACCGGAAGGCGCCCCTTCGTGAGCACCACCCGACCCTTGCGCGTCGCCGTCGTCGGCGCCGGCCCCGCCGGCATCTACGCGAGCGACATCCTGTCCAAGACCGACCTCGACGTCAGCATCGACCTGTTCGAGCGCCTCCCGGCGCCGTTCGGCCTGGTGCGGTACGGCGTGGCCCCGGACCACCCGCGCATCAAGCAGATCATCGTCGCGCTCCACAAGGTGCTGAGCCGTGGGGACATCCGCCTGCTGGCCAACGTCGACTACGGCGTGGACCTGAAGCTCGAGGACCTGCGCCAGTTCTACGACGCGGTGATCTTCTCCACCGGGTCCATCAAGGACGCCGAGCTGAACATCCCGGGCATCGACCTCGACGGCTCCTACGGCGCCGCCGACTTCGTGTCCTGGTACGACGGGCACCCCGACGTGCCGCGCACCTGGCCGCTGGAGGCGGAGCAGGTGGCCGTGATCGGCGCGGGCAACGTCGCGCTCGACGTGGCCCGCATCCTCGCCAAGCACGCGGACGACCTGCTGCCCACCGAGATCCCGGCGAACGTGCACGAGATCCTGAAGAAGTCCCCGGTCACCGACGTGCACGTGTTCGCGCGCCGCGGCCCGGCACAGGTCAAGTTCTCGCCGCTGGAGCTGCGCGAGCTGGGCCACGTGCCGGACGTCGACATCGTCGTGTACCCGGAGGACTTCGACTTCGACGAGGGCTCCGAGGCGGCGATCAACTCGTCCAACCAGACCAAGCAGGTCGTCAAGACCCTGGTGGACTGGACGCTCAAGGACCCGGCGCAGAACACGGCGTCGCGCCGGCTGCACCTGCACTTCCTGCACGCCCCGGCCGAGGTCCTCGGCGAGGACGGCAAGGTCGTCGGGCTCCGCACCGAGCGCACCGCGCTGCAGGGCGACGGCACCGTCAAGGGCACCGGCGAGTTCGTCGACTGGCCGGTCCAGGCCGTCTACCGGGCCGTGGGCTACTTCGGCTCCTCCCTGCCGGAGATCCCGTACGACGACGTCAAGGGCGTCATCACCAACCGGGAGGGCCGCGTCGTCGACATCGACGGCAACCAGGTGCCCGGCGTGTACGCGACCGGCTGGATCAAGCGCGGCCCGGTGGGCCTCATCGGCCACACCAAGTCGGACGCGTCGGAGACCATCCGCCACCTCGTCGAGGACGTCACGGGCGTGGCCGACGGCGAGGCGCCCGGCGACCTGACCGGCGGCCGTACCGCGCCGCAGGGCACCCCGGAGGCCGTCACCGAGTTCCTCACGGGCAAGGGCGTCCACTTCATCGAGTGGTCCGGCTGGGAGCTCCTGGACGCGCACGAGCGGGCGCTCGGCGAGGCCGCGGGCCGGGAGCGGATCAAGGTCGTCCCGCGCGACGAGATGGTGAGCATCAGCCGCAAGTCGTAGGCCGCTCCCCGTTGCCATCCAGCGAACGTGCCCGGAAGACTCAGGTCTTCCGGGCACGATCGTTCCTGAGGGCGGCAGGCCCGGGGAACCCCGGAACGGCCTGGCGCGTTCGGGTGGGAGGAAAGGAGTGCGATGCACAGGCACTACAACGGGCTGAAGACCGCCGCGCTGTTCGGTGGCATGTGGGCCGTGATCCTCGGGCTCTGGGCGATCTTCGGCAGGAGCTCGAGCACGCTGTGGATCTTCGTGCTGATCGGCCTGGCGACCACCGCCTACGGGTACTGGAACTCCGACAAGCTGGCGATCCGCGCGATGCACGCGTACCCGGTCACGGAGCTGCAGGCCCCGGAGATGCACCGCATCGTGCGCGAGCTCTCCACGGCGGCACGCCAGCCGATGCCCCGGCTCTACATCTCGCCCACCAAGGCACCCAACGCGTTCGCCACCGGCCGCAACCCGAAGAACGCAGCGGTGTGCTGCACGGAGGGCATCCTGCAGCTCCTGAACGAGCGTGAGCTGCGCGGCGTGCTGGGCCATGAGCTGATGCACGTCTACAACCGCGACATCCTCACCTCGTCGGTGGCCTCCGCGCTCGCGGGCGTGATCACCGCCCTGGCGCAGTTCCTGCTGTTCTTCGGCGGCGGCGACCGCCGCGAGGGCGGCAACCCGCTGGCGGCGCTCGCCATGGCGCTCCTCGCCCCGATCGCGGCGATGCTCATCCAGATGGCGATCTCGCGCACCCGCGAGTACGACGCCGACGAGGACGGCGCCCGGCTCACGGGCGACCCGCTGGCCCTGGCCTCCGCACTCCGGAAGCTGGAGCAGGGCACGCAGCGTGCGCCGCTGCCGCAGGACCGCGACCTCACCAACGTCTCGCACCTGATGATCGCCAACCCGTTCCGCGGCGCCGGCATCGGGCGCCTGTTCGCCACGCACCCGCCGATGCCGGACCGCATCCGCCGGCTCGAGGCGATGGCGGGCGGCCCCGCCGGTGGCTACAACCCCGGCGGCCCGACGTCAGGCCCGGACTGGGGCACCCCGCCCGGGATGCTCTGAGACCACCCGCACGCCCGCCGTCCGCCGGGCCGCCGACCTCACCCGCGCAAAGCGTTCGTCGGGGTCGGCGGGGGCGGATACGGTGAGCAGATTCCGACCGGGCGTGCAGGGGCGCCCGGGTTGTTACGCAGAAGGAGCACCACACCATGGCCGACTCGTCGTTCGACATCGTCAGCAAGGTCGACCGCCAGGAGGTCGACAACGCGCTGAACCAGGCCGCGAAGGAGATCTCGCAGCGGTACGACTTCAAGAACGTCGGCGCATCGATCACCTGGAGCGGCGAGAGCATCCTCATCGTCGCCAACTCGTCGGAGCGGGTGCTCGCGGCCCTCGACGTCTTCGAGACCAAGCTCGTCAAGCGCGGCATCTCGCTCAAGTCGCTCGACCTCGGTGACCGCGAGCCCAAGCCGTCCGGCAAGGAGTACCGCCTGGGGGCGACCCTCAAGGAGGGCCTGGCCGGGGAGTCCGCCAAGAAGGTCACCAAGATCATCCGCGAGGAGGGCCCCAAGGGCGTCAAGACGCAGATCACCGGTGACGAGGTCCGCGTGACCAGCAAGTCGCGCGACCAGCTCCAGGAGGTGCAGAGCCTGCTGAAGGGCTCGGACCTGGACTTCGCGCTGCAGTTCACGAACTACCGCTGAGTACCGACGGGCGGGCGGTCGCCGGGACTCCGGTGGCCGCCCGTCTGCTCTGTCACGAGAGCACTGCGCCTTCGATGACGGGCTCTGCGGAGCATCGCGGCGTCGGCAGTTTGCGCAGCAAAGTCGGCACTCTGCGTCGAGGTCGGTCCAGGCCTGTGCCGACCTCGACGCAAAGTGCCGACTAGCTGAGCAAACTGCCGACTCCGCGGATAGGCTGCGGTGCGGGCGGGCAATGGTCCGCACGAGCCACGCGCGAAGCCATCTCAGTCGCGGGCCCCGAGCTCCACGGCCAGCTCCATGCACCGCAGCCGGGCCGGGGAGAAGTCGTAGGGCATCTTCCCGGCGGCTTCGAGAACGCTCATGGACGTCTGCCCACTGTCCGGGATCTCGCCGGCGTCCCAGGCATCGAGGAGCGCGTCGTCGCCCTCGTTCAGGCCGGCCTCCGCCATGGCGGCCTCCAGCTCCCGTTCGAAGGCGTGCCGGTCGGCGGCCACCTGGGCCACCCGGGAGTCGTCGACGGCGACCGTGTCGTCGAGCGCCTCCTCGGCGGCGTCGACCCGGTCGGACTCCGCCCGCAGGTCCGGACGGGCGGCCAGCGTGATGAAGCGGGTGGCCTGGATCGCCGCGCCGAGCGGGCCGAAGATCCGCTCGGTGACCAGCAGGGTGTCCAGGTCGGCCTGGCGCAGCGAGCCCTCCGGCAGGTTCGCCAGGCGGTCCGTGACGACGTCGGAGAGCAGGCCCGCCCGGCTGCCCTGGGTGCGCATGCGCCGCACGGCGGCCCGCTGCCGGCGCAGCTCTGCCTCCTGGGCGACGAGCGTCTCGTCCAGGCGTTCCAGGACGGCCGCGATCCCGTCGTCGTCGGAACCGACGGGCGCCGACCCGGCGGACGCCGACCCGGCGGACGCTGCGCCGGCGGGCGCGGGGTCGGCGAAGGCGGCACGGATGTCGTCCAGCGCGATCCCGGCGTCCGCCATCCTGCGGATCCACAGCAGCCGGACCATGTCGTCGTAGCCGTACCGGCGGCGGTCGTCACCGCCCCGCTCGGGCTCGGGGAGCAGGCCGATCTCGTGGTAGTGGCGGATCGCCCGCGGCGTCGTGCCGGCGAAGGCCGCCGCGTCACCGATCTGGACCTGGCGGGGCGGCACGAAGGACGGATGCATGGATGAAGCCTTCCTCGACGGAACGGGACGTGATCCCACCGCACCACATCCCGCTACGAGAGGTGCAACCACCGCCCGCCCGACTGACTCGGCATGCCCACCCTGCCGAGTCAGTCGGCCGGTCGGACCACCCCGCTGACTCGGCGGGGCGGGCATGCCGAGTCAGTCGGGCGGGCGGTCAGCCGGCGTGCACCGGCTCCGCGACGCGGTCGGCGTCCCCGGTGCCCGAGGCGGCGGACGTCCCGCTCTCCGCGGGCGTGGTGTGCGCCAGCGAGAGCCCCTGGCCGCGCCGCCGGAACAGCAGGGCCGACAGCACCGCGCCGACGGCGAAGAACCCGGCGCCCCACCAGTACGCGGTCGAGTAGCTCTCGATCGCGGCCTGGGCGCCGACCGCCGCCGTCACGGGCGTGTGGGCCGCGAGGTAGTCGGCCGCCGCGGTGGCGGCCAGGGTGTTGAGCAGCGCGGTGCCGATGGAGCCGCCGACCTGCTGGCTGGTGTTCACCATGGCCGACGCCACGCCGGCGAACTCCCGGTCCACGCCGAGCGTGGCGGTCTGCATCGACGCGGGCATGATCGTGCCCATCGCGAAGCCGATGACCATCAGGCCCGGCAGGACGTTCGTGGCGTACGTGCTGGACGCGTCCAGGAACGTGAGGTCGATCATGCCGATCGCGCCCAGCGTCATGCCGATCGGCACCAGGAGCTTGGGCCCGAACCGGGGCACGAGCAGGTTGGTGCCCAGCTGCGCGGCGAGCACCAGCATGCCGATCATCGGCAGGAACGCCAGGCCGGTGCGGATCGGCGTGTACCCGAGCGTGAGCTGCAGGTAGTAGGTGACGAACAGGAAGATGCCGAACATCCCCGCGCCGGCGATCAGCACCGAGAGGTACGCCGCGCCGCGGTTGCGGTCGAGCACGATCGACAGCGGCAGGAGCGGGTGCGCGGCGCGCGTCTGCCAGCCCACGAACGCGATCAGCAGCACGCCCGCGGCGGTCAGCAGGCCCCACGTCAGGGGCGCGTCCCAGCCGCCGGTCTCGGCGTTGGAGAAGCCGTAGACCAGGCCGAACAGTGCGCCCGAGACGAGCAGCGTGCCGGGGACGTCCAGCCGCGGCCGCGGGCCGCTGCGGGCGACGCGCGGGATGAACACGAAGGCGCCGACCAGCGCGATCGCGGCGATGAGGACGTTGACGTAGAGGTTCCAGCGCCAGTCGAGCGACTCGGTCAGCACGCCGCCGAGCAGCAGGCCGACGGCGCCCCCGGCCCCGGCGATGGCGCCGAAGACGCCGAACGCCCGGGCACGTTCCCGCGGGACGGTGAAGGTGGTGGTGAGCACGGCGAGCGCCGTGGGGGCGAGCAGCGCGCCGAACGCGCCCTGCAGCGCGCGGGCGGCCACGAGCAGCTCGAAGGAGCCGGCCGCGCCGCCCAGGGCCGAGGCGAGGGCGAACCCGATGAGCCCGATCACGAAGGTGCGCTTGCGGCCGATGAGGTCGGAGAGGCGGCCGCCGAGCAGCAGGAGGCTCGCGAACGTGAGGGAGTACGCGGTGATGACCCACTGGCGCTGACCGTCGGAGAAGCCGAGGTCGGCCTGGGCCGAGGGAAGGGCGATGTTCACGACGGTCGCGTCGAGCACGACCATCAGCTGGGCGAGCCCGACCACGACGAGCGTGATCCAGCGACGACTGTCCGTCGCGGGGGCTGAAGTCTGGGACATGCTTCGCAGCATATACGGAACTGAGGAGTTCCGGATACAGTTGGTTCAGTATTAACCCGCGGGTAAGGTCGGACAGTGCAGAGAGGAGGACGACGGCGATGACGCAGGTCGACCAGTCCGAGGCGAAGCCCCGTCTCGGACGCAAGAGGGACCACACCCGCGACCCCGAGATCCTGGACGCCGCGCTCGACGTGCTGTCCGAGTCCGGGTACGACGGCATGACAATCGACATGGTGGCCGCCCGCGCCAAGGCCGGGAAGGCGACCGTCTACCGGCGGTGGTCGTCCAAGGCCGAGCTCGTGCTCGACGCCGTCGCGTGCATGAAGCAGGGCGAGATCGACCTCGACGACCTGCCCGACACGGGCACGCTGCGGGGTGACCTCGTGGCGATGATCCGGACCCCGAGCATCCGGGACGGCGAGCGCAAGCTCAAGGTCATGGCCGGGATCGTGTCCATGATCGCCCGCAGCCCCGAGCTCGCCGCCGCCGCGCAGGAGGCCCTCGTGGAGCCGCGCGCCCGGGCCAACCGCGTCTTCTTCCGCCGCGCCATCGAGCGCGGCGAGATCCCGGCCGACGTCGACGTCGAGAAGCTCTGCATCATCGGCCCGGCGCTGGTCGCCTACAGCGTGCTCATGCTGGGCCGGCCGGTCGACCGCGACTTCCTCGTCGAGAACATCGACCAGGTCATCCTCCCCGCCGCCGGCGTCCGGGCCGAGCGATGACCGGGCTGCCCCGGGTCGTCGCGACCGACCTCGACGGCACCCTCCTGCGGAGCGACGGCAAGGTCTCCGACCGCACCCGCCAGGTCCTCGCCGACCTCGACGCCGCTGGCGTCGAGGTGGTCTTCGTCACCGCTCGCCCGCCGCGCTGGCTCGACCACCTCGCCGACACCGTGGGCGGCCACGGTCGCGTCATCTGCATCGGCGGGGCGTGCGTGCTGGACCTCGCCTCGGGCGAGACGCTCGAGACCTGCGGTTTCGACGACGACGCCGTGCGCACGGTGGTGACGGGCATCCGCGCCGCTCTGCCCCACGCCGCGCTCGCCTTCGAGCGGCCCGACGGCGTCACGTTCGACCCGGCCTACCCGAGGCGGGAGCCCACGCTGGACCCCGGCCTGTGGTCGGTGCCGGTCGAGGAAACGCTCGGCGCTCGCGCCCCCGTGTCCAAGATCCTCGCACTCGACCCCGCGCGCATACCGCCGCCGGGCATCCTGCTGGACCCGCCGGAGGACATCCGGCTCGCGCAGGAGGAGTTCTTCACGGCCGTCCGTGCGGCCGTGGGGGAGCACGCGCACCTGGCGTACTCGGGCGCCGTCGGCCTGGCCGAGCTCATGCCGCCCGGTGTGGACAAGGCCGCCGCGCTGGCCCGCTGGTGCACGCGCCTCGGCGTCGACGCCGCCGACGTCTGGGCCTTCGGCGACATGCCCAACGACCTGCCGATGCTCACCTGGGCGGGCCGCGGCATCGCGGTGGCCAACGCGCACGCCGAGGTGCTGGCCTGCGCGGACGCCGTCGTCGGGCACCACGACGCCGACGGCGTCGCCGACGAGCTGGCGACGCTGCTCACCCGCGCCGCGGGCGAGCAGCGGGTCTAGGCCTTCCCGGCCGGCTCCGGGTCCAGCAGGGGGCTCAGGTGGCGCGTGCCCAGCGCGCGCGTCGCCTGGTGCGCGCCCGCCCGGAGGCACTCCGCCGTCCCCGCCCCGGCGAGGTGCGCCGCGAAGAAGCCGGCGAAGAACGCGTCGCCGGCGCCGTTGGTGTCCAGCACCTCGGTGGGCTCCGCCGGCGTCTCGAACCAGCCGTCCGCCGTGCGCGCGACGGCCCCGCGGGCACCGAGCGTGCACACCACGGTGCTCGCGCCCCGCTCCAGCAGTGCCGTCATGAGGGCGCGGTGGTCGTCCGTGCCGTCGTCGTTGAGGAAGACGAACGAGCACGCGTCGGCGAACGGCCGGTGGAACTCGGCCACGCCGTCGTAGTCGTGCAGGTCGGTCCAGAGCGTGGCCCCGCTAGCCACGGCGGCCGGCAGCAGTCCCTGCCCGACCGTGCTCAGGTCCAGCACCACGTGCTCCGCCGCCGACACGCGCGCGACCGCCGCGGGGTCGGGCGCGGCCGACGGGGCAGGGACGGCGAGGTAGATCGAGAGGCGCTCGCCGGCGTCGGTCATGAGGTTCAGGTGCTGCTCGGACGGTCCGGGCACGCGCCGCGCGAGCACCTCGGCGCCGCGGGCGTGCTCCAGCGCGGCCAGCACCAGGTCGCCCTCCGGATCCGTCCCGACGTCGGTGACGAGCGTGCTCGGCACGCCGAGGTCGGCCAGGTGCAGGGTCTTGCCGGCGCTCGTCCCGCCCAGCGTGCGGACCGACCCGCGGGCGAACAGGGTGTGCGGCCGCGGGTCGGGCAGGTGGTCGAGCCGGACCATCGTGTTCCAGGTCGCGGGCCCGGCCACCACGGTGCGAGGAGAACTCATGCGCACACCCTGCCACCCGCGACCCACGGCCGGTCACCTCCCGCCTGGCTCAGCCGAGCAGCAGCACGTGCGCCTCGGCGACCGTGGTCGGGTCGCCCATCATGTCGACCGCCGCGATCCGACCGTCGTGCACGACCACCGCGAACAGACCGCGCGGCGTGCCACCCGGCGCGTACGCGAACCCGACGGAGCCGTCGATGAGCGCGGGCACCGCCCCGCTCGCCCGGCCACGGAACGCTCCGGCCACAGCCGCCGCCCCGCGCACCTCACGGGCCAGCAGAGGAGCGCCCCGGTCCGCACCCTCGGCCGCCGCCGCCACGGCGGCCTGGTCGGCGCGCAGCACCACGTCCGGCGCGAGCACGGCCATCAGGCCCGCCAGGTCGCCCGTCCGGGAGGCCAGGAGGAAGGCCTCGACGACCTGCCGATCCGTCCGGTCCGTGCCGTCTGCGGCGCCGGAGTGCGACCCGACGTCGTCCCCGGCATCGTCCCCGGCGGCGGCCCGCGCCCCGGGACCGGACTGGACCCGACGGCGGCCGCGGCTCGCGAGCTGGCGGGCCGCCGCGACGGACCGGCCCAGCACGGGTGCGATCTGCTCGTACGGCACCGCGAACAGGTCGTGCAGCACGAACGCCAGGCGCTCGGCCGGGTCGAGGCTCTCCAGCACCACCTGCATCGCCACGCCGACGACGTCCGCCAGCTCGGCCTCCCGCACCGGGTCCGGGGAGGCGTCGTCCAGGATCTCCGCCGCCGTGTCGTCGGGCCGGCCGCTCGGCAGCGGGTCCTCGCGGCGCGTCGAGCGCGAGCGGAGCATGTCGAGGCAGATCCGGCCGGTGACCGTGGTCAGCCAGGCGGCCAGGTTGTCGATCCCCTCGTCGCCCGTCCGGTTCAGGCGCAGCCAGGCCTCCTGCAGCGCGTCGTCGGCGTCGTCGGGGTTGCCGAGCATCCGGTAGGCCACCGCCCGCAGGCGGGGCCGGTGCTGCTCGAAGGCGAGGGCGAGTTCGTCGGGGGTCATCTGTCACATCCTCGGTCTCGGGGGCGTCAAGGGTGTGACGGCGCGCAGGGCGCCGGTGTGACAGGCCGGAACCCCGGCCACCACGAGAGGACCGCGATGACCACCGAGACCACCGAGACCACCGCCCAGGACCCGACCCAGCACCTCGACCTCGCGCCGTCCGGCACGCCCCACCTGCGGACCGTGACGGCGCGCGCCAAGAACCCGGCGCTGGTCGTGCCCGGCGGCGTGAAGGCGCTGGCCGAGCTGGGCAAGCTCGCCCACGGGCAGGGCGTCCCCGCGGCCACGCTCGAGCTGGTGCACCTGCGCGTCAGCCAGATCAACGGCTGCGGCTGGTGCATCGAGTACGGGATGCGGCAGGCCCGCAAGGCCGGCGAGTCCGAGGACCGCCTCGCGTCCGTCGCGGCCTGGCGGGAGTCGCCCTACATCAGCGAGGCCGAGTGCGCGGCGATCGAGCTCGCCGAGGCGATGACGCGCCTGGCCGACAGCTCCGAGGGCGTGCCCGACGCCGTCTGGGACCGCGCCGCCGAACACTGGGACGAGCAGGCGCTCGCGGCCCTGGTCCTGCACATCGGCGTCACCAACCTCTACAACCGCCTCAACGTCACGACCCGCCAGATCCCGGGCACCTGGTAACCCCCCCCGTCACCGCTGAGTGCTGGGTATTTGTTGCTTTCCGCCGGTCAGATCAACAAATACCCAGCACTCAGCGTGTGCGGTCCGGCCGGGGGCGTGTGGTCAGGACAGGCCCAGGCGCGGGGCGCGGCGGGCCTGGCGGACGCCGTCGACCGTGAGCAGGATGAGGGCGAGCCACACCAGGGCGAACCCGGCCCACCGGGCGGGCGGCATGTGCTCCCCGAAGACGAGCAGCCCCACCAGGAACTGCAGTACCGGCGCGAGGTACTGCAGCATGCCGACGACGGACAGGGGCAGCCGTCGGGCGGCGGCGCCGAACAGGAGCAGGGGCAGTGCGGTCACGATGCCGGCGGACATGAGAAGCAGTGCGTGCCCGGTGCCCTCCGCGACGAACGTGCCCGCGCTGCCGAGCCACACGAGGTAGGCGAGCGCGAACGGCGTGGCGACGGTCGTCTCGACGGCCAGGCCGGGCAGGGCGGCGACGGTGCGGCCCACGCGGTTCTTGACCAGCCCGTAGAGGCCGAAGGACAGCGCGAGGCACAGCGAGATCCACGGCAGCCCGCCGAGCCCGGTGGACAGCACCACGACCGATGCGGCGCCGAAGGCGATCGCGACCCACTGCATGGGCCGGAGCCGCTCGCGGAGCACCAGCACACCGAGCAGCACCGTGACGATGGGGTTGATGAAGTACCCCAGGGCGGCGTCGAGCACCCGGTCGCTGAGCACGGCGTACACGTACACCACCCAGTTGACGACGATCAGGGCCGCCGCGACGGCGAACGTGCCCAGGATGCGCGGCGACCGCAGGGCGGTCCGGAAGTCGCCGAGCTGGCGCAGGGCAGCCAGGGCGACGAGGCAGAAGAGCAGGCTCCACACGATGCGGTGGGCCACGATCTCCAGGGGGCCCGCCGGCTGGAGCAGCGGGAAGAACAGCGGCATCCCGCCCCAGAGCAGGTAGGCGCCGATGCCGAGGGGGAGGCCCCAGCGATCCTGTTGTTGTGTCACTGCGTCACGATAGTTCTCGGGCCCCCGTGCGGGTCCCGGATGTGCTGTGGGGCTCGTCACCTGGCCGGGCCCCTTTTCGATTTCTCGCGAGGGCTGGTGGGGCGCTATGGTTGGCACCGTTCACGGCTGGTTGCCCGAGCGGCCAAAGGGATCTGACTGTAAATCAGACGGCTCAGCCTTCGGGGGTTCGAATCCCTCACCAGCCACGTGAAGCACAGCAGGGCGTGACCGGCGATCTCGCTGGTCACGCCCTGTTTCGTTGTCTGGTTCGTGCCGGTGCAGCCGGCGCCTGGCATGGGTCCTGGCCCTGGTTTCTGGCCCAACCGCTGGGTCCGGACGGGCCTCGCGGCCCGCGCGGCGCACCTCACACCGGATTCGATTTCACGCCAGGCCGGAGGGCATGTAGAGTCTTCCTCGCTGCCCCGATAGCTCAGTCGGCAGAGCGTCTCCATGGTAAGGAGAAGGTCAAGGGTTCGATTCCCTTTCGGGGCTCTGTGATCGACGCGGGGTCGTCAGCCCACCCCACCGGTTCGCCGGTGGGGAGCAACGGCGGACGGCCTCGCGTTCAGTCACGCGCGGCGGGGTAGCTCAGCTGGTCAGAGCGCACGACTCATAATCGTGAGGTCGCGGGTTCGAGCCCCGCCCTCGCTACCAAGCAAGTACATCCGTCCGGCTTCCTGTGCCGGACGACGAGAAGACACATGGCGCCTCCCTCTCGAGGCGCGGAGGTGAGAGCCATGGCAAGCAAGAGTGCGGATGTCCGCCCGAAGATCACGCTGGCGTGCGTGGACTGCAAGGAGCGGAACTACATCACGAAGAAGAACCGGCGTAACGACCCGGACCGTCTGGAGCTGGCGAAGTTCTGCCCGCGCTGCGGCAAGCACACGTCGCACCGCGAGACCCGCTGAGTCTCTCAGTAGCTTCACACCGACGTGGCGAACGCTGATTTCGAGGGCCGGGCTTACCCGGCCAACGCCCCCTACTCCGTAGGCCGCGAGAAGATCCGCGAGTTCGCCGTCGCCGTCGGTGCCACGCACCCCGCGCACCACGATCTCGTGGCGGCGCGGGGTTCTGGCTATACGGACCTGGTCGCCCCGCCCACGTTCGCCGTGGTGGTGGCCCAGCGGGCCGAGTCGCAGTACATCAGCGACCCCGAGGCCGAGATCGACTTCACGCGTGTGGTCCACGCGGACGAGCGCTTCACGCACCACCGTCCCATCGTCGCCGGCGACGAGCTCACGACGGTGCTGCACGTGGACCGGATCGTCTCCCGCGGCCCCATCAGCATGGTGACCACGCGCTGCGAGATCTACGCGATGCCGCAGCAGGTCGAGGTCCCGTCCCCCGAGGCCGACGGCCCCGGCGAGCACGTCGCCACGGTCACGTCCACGCTGGCGATCCGAGGTGAGGACGCATGAGCCGCCCCGACATCGCGACGCTCGCCGTCGGCGACGTGATCGGCAGCCGCACCGTCACCTTCGACCGCGCGGCCCTGGTCCGCTACGCGGGTGCCAGCGGCGACCTCAACCCGATTCACTGGAACGACAAGTTCGCGGTGGACGCGGGCCTGCCCGGCGTCATCGCGCACGGCATGCTCACCATGGGCACCGTCGTGGGCCTGGTCGTGGACTGGGCGGGCGACCCGGGCGCCGTCGTCGACTACCAGACACGGTTCACCAAGCCCGTCGAGGTGCCCAACCCGGGCACCGCGCTGGTCGAGGTCGTGGGCACGGTGGGCGTGGTCGACGCCGACGCCGGCACGGTCCGCGTGGACCTCGCCGTCACGGTCGACGGCGCCAAGGTGCTCGTCCGCGCCCAGGCGCTCGTCCGCCTCTGACACGGCCCGCGACCACGGGCCGCGCGCCCGACCGCGAACAGGTCAGTTTGCCGGGGTAACGATTTTTTAACCCGCAGACCCTTCTCATGCACCCGCTGATCGGGTGTGATTCTCTCGTCCGGAGCTCTACGGACCGACGAGAGGAACTCCGCGTGACGTCCCGACGACGTATCACAGCCCTGGCCACGGCGGCCGGGGTGCTCTTTCCGCTCATCCCGCTCTCCGCGGCCGCGGCCGCCCCCACGGTGACGGCGCCCGGCGACGAGGTGGTCGCCTGCGCTCCCGTGCTGGCCGCCGGCTCGCTCGACGGGGCGTTCACCGCGGCGGCCGACGCCACGGGGGTGCCCGAGGACCTGCTCAAGGCCGTGTCCTACCTGGAGTCCCGCTGGGACCAGCACCCCGGCCAGGCCAGCGCCGACGGCGGCTACGGCGTGTTCAACCTGACCGCCGGAGAGGGCCTCGGCCACGCGCACGGCGGCGGGCTGCCGCTGGCCGCGATCAACGACAAGGCAGGCCCGGCCCGCGAGGGCACGCCCGAGCTCACCCGGGCGGCCGCGCTGACCGGGCTCGACGAGGCCACCCTGCGCTCGGACGCCCAGGCCAACGTCTGCGGCGGCGCGGCGCTCCTGGCGTCGTACCAGGCCCAGGCCGTGCGCGACGGCGCGGCCGACGACGACGGGGCCGACGGCCTGACCGTCTGGGCGGACGCCGTGTCCCGCATGAGCGACCTCGACGGCTTCGCGGCCGGCGTCTTCGCCACGCTCCGGGACGGCGCGGGGACGACCACCCCGCACGACGGTGCGGTCATCCTCACGGCCAACCCCGACGTCGTCGTGCCCCGGAGCGCGACCACGAGCGACCCGGAGGCGGACTGCCCCGACGACCTCGGCTGCGAGTGGCTCCCGGCCCCCTACGAGAAGGGCTCGCCGGACCTCCCGGACGGCACCGGCGACTACGGCAACCACGACCAGGCCGACCGCACCGGCGCGGGCGGCCCGTCGATCGACTACATCCTGATCCACGACACGGAGACCGCCTACCAGCCGTCGGTGAACCTGGTGCAGGACCCGACCTACCTGGCCTGGAACTACACGCTGCGCTCCGAGGACGGCCACGTGGCGAACCACCTGGACCCGGCCGATGTCGGCTGGCACGCGGGCAACTGGTTCATGAACATGCACTCGATCGGCCTGGAGCACGAGGGCTGGGCGGGCACGGGCACCTGGTTCACCGAGGCGATGTACCAGTCGTCGGCGGCGCTGGTGCGCCACCTCGCTGCGGAGCACGACGTCCCGCTCGACCGGGCGCACGTCATCGGCCACGACCAGGTGCCGGGCATCCTGCCGGGCTACACCAAGAACGTGCACTGGGACCCGGGCCCGTACTGGGACTGGGACCACTACTTCGAGCTGCTCGGCGCCCCCATCGGCGGCGACCTGGAGGCGACGACGGACGTCGAGCCGGGCGACGTCGTCGAGGTGCGCACGGGCTACGCGGAGAACCCGAACGTGGTGACGGGCTGCGAGCAGGCGTCGCCGGGCTCGGGCGACTGCGTCGACGGCGCGGGCACCAACTTCCGGTACCTGTACCAGGAGCCGTCGGAGGACGCGCCGCTGGCCAAGGACCCGGGCTGGAAGCCGGACGGCGCGGACGGCACCACGTACGCGAGCGACGTGAGCGCGCGCGTGCAGTCCGGGCACAAGCTCGTCGTCGACCAGGTCGACGGCGACTGGCTCGGCGTGTGGTGGGCCGGCTCGCTGGTCTGGCTGCACAACCCGGCCGACCGCCCGGTGGTGGTGCCGGCCACGGCGCAGACCGTGACCGTCACGGGCGACGCCCCGGCGCCGGTCTTCGGGCGGGCGTACCCGGAGGCCGCCGCGTACGAGGCATACCCGGACGTGCCGGTGCAGGCCGTGACACCCATCGAGTACACGGTCGGCGTGGGCCAGACGTACGCCGTGTCCGACGACGACGTGGCCGCCGACTACTACCGGGCCGCCACCTTCGACGGCTCGGGCCCGGGCGACCGCACGGTCGTGCGCGGCGACGACGTCTACTACCAGGTCTGGCTGGCGCACCGGCACGTGTTCGTCAACGCGGCCGACGTCGAGCTCCACGACCCCGTCGTCGCGGACGTGTCCGGGCCGTCCGTCGAGGGCAAGGCCAAGGTGGGGCGGGTCCTGACCGCGGAGCCGGGCACCTACCTGCCGGACGACGTCGACGTGGCCTACCGGTGGCTGCGCGACGGCGAGCCGGTGCGCCGGGCGACGGGCCCGCGCTACCTCGTGACCGGCCGCGACCGGGGAACGGACCTCTCGGTCGAGGTGACGGTCTCGGCGCCGGGCTACACGTCGGCGTCCTACACGTCGGCCCCGCGCCCGATCCCGACCCGCTGACAGCGCTGAGTGCGGGATATTCGCTCTCTTCTGGGTGCCAGAAGCGCGAATATCCCGCACTCAACGGGACGGGGTCACCAGTTCGGCGTGGTGCCCGGGAGGTTGTCCGGGAGCTTCACGTTCTTCGGGTGGTAGACGTACGTGAGGCCGTCGGTCGAGGTCTGCCAGACCCGCTCGAAGTTCTCGCGCGTGTACACGACGCGGACGGCGTCGTTCGTCGCCCCGTGCGGGTCGTTGAGGATCGGGTCGCCGTCGGCGGTGAACCCGCGGAGCACCACGAGGTGCCCGTCGGTCTCGTACCCGGCCTCCGGCATCTCCTCGGCCTCGAAGTTGATCGAGAAGACCAGCGGGATGCCCGCCGCTACGAACTTCTCCGCCTCCGCGAGGGAGCGCAGGCGGGTCACGAACGACTCCAGGCCGAACGTGTTCGCGTAGGCCGCGTTGAACGGCCAGTTGCCCGCGCCCTCGTACGTGTAGTCCCAGGTGTTCATCGCGGCGTAGTCGACCTGCGGGTCGCCGTTCGGCGCCTCGATGCCCTCCAGCTCCTCGGCCGGCACCTCGCGCCCGTAGGAGTAGATGACCATCGTGGACGACGTCGGCGAGCACCACACCTGGCCGCCGCCGCCGAACTCCGGGTACTCGCCACGGTGGATGTTCTGGCTGAACTGCGGCACGTCGAGCGCCACCTCGCGCCCGAGCGTGAAGTCGCTCGTGCCCGTGTAGTGCGCGTCGGGCAGGTACTCGTTGGTCATGGTGCTCACGGCGTCGAGCCGCGGGGACACCCGGGTGCCCTCGGGCCGGTACAGCGTGGCGCGGGTCTGGTATGCGTCCGGCTCGTGCCCCGACTTGGCCACGAAGGTGTCGGTGAACAGGTACGCGTCCTCGTCGGTCTGGCCGTTCACCGAGGTGCGGTGGATGTCGCCCACGCTGCCGTCGGCGGGCGCGAAGTCGTCGCCCGAGGCCCAGCGGCCCATCACGAACCACTTGGTCCAGCTCCCGTCGGCCTTGCGGCCGCGGTACTCGATCTCCACCCAGGTCCCGGTGGGCGTGTGCGCGTTCCACGAGCTCACCGACTCGTCGATCAGGTAGCCGGCCTCGACCACGGGCGACGTCCACCGGCCCGTCTCGTAGCTGACGGGCGTGCCGTCGCCGAACGGGTCGGTGTACTCGACGGTCTCGCCGGCACCGCGCAGCACGAGCCCGCCCTTGGCGCCCGGCCGCAGGTTGGCGGTCCTGCCCGCGTGGAAGTCGCGTACCCCGTCCCAGGTGGTCAGCGTGATCTGGTTGTCCGACGCCGTTCGAGCCGACGCCGCCTGGGCCCCCGCCTCCACCGGCACGGCGCTCGCTGCGATCCCCGCCTGCACCACGAGCGCTCCCGTCGCCACCAGTGCGAACACCGTGGTCCGCAGTCCTCTTCGTCTCGACATAGCCCTGCCTCCATGCCTCCGGGCCCCCTCTCGGTGAGCGGGCCGTGGACCTTCCCTATCAGAGCGGGGGTCCTGACAGAAGCAAATTAGGCGTCACCCGAAAGTGGGCGTGTCAGCCCAGGTCGGGCACGGGTCCCGTCGTCGTGCCCTCGACCAGGCTGACCGGCAGGGTCACTGACCCCGGCTCCTCGCCGGCCAGCAGCGCGATCACGGCCAGGCCGAGCGCGCGGCCCTTCTCGACGAGCGGCTGGTGCACGCTGGTCAGCACGTCGGGGGAGAGCCACGGGAGGTCCAGCCCGTCGAACCCGGCGACCGACACGTCCTCGGGGACGCGCAGGCCGAGCTCGCGCGCGGCGATCACGGCCCCGGCCGCGAGCAGGTCGGAGTGGGCGATGATCGCCGTCGGCCGGTCCCGGGCCGGCGCCCACTCGGACAGGATCTCGGTCGCGGCGTCGCGCCCGTGCTCCACGAGCGAGGCGGGCGTCTCCCACGACATGACCGGCTCGATGACGTCGCGCACCCCGGCCAGCCGGTTCCGGGTGGGCGTGCGCTCCGCGGCGGCGAGCCGCTCGGCGTCCACCAGCCCCGACCGCTCGTCCCGTCCGAACGGCAGCGCGATCTCGGCGATCCGCGTGTGCCCCAGCTCGACCAGGTGGCGCACCGCCTCGGCGGCGCCCCGGCGGTCGTCGACGCCGACGACGGGCACCCCCGGCACCTCGTGCCCCTCGCCGATCACGACCGGCACGCCCCGGCGCTGGAGCGCCGCGAGGTTGGGGTCGCCCTCCAGGATCCCCCACACGAGCACGGCCACGTCCATCGCCGCGGCCTCGACCAGCGGGTCGACGGCGGGCGGCAGGCCGGCCTCGGCGGCGAGGCCCACGGACTGCGCGGTGGCGCCCTGCGGCATCCCAGGCACCAGCAGCACGCCCAGCCCCTGCTCGCCGATCGCGGAGACCAGGCCGTGCAGCACCTGCGTGGAGACCGGGTCGCGGAACGAGCGGCCGAGCTGGTCGCCGATCACCACGCCCACGATCCCGGAGCGCCCCGACCGGAGCTGCCGCCCCAGCGGGTTGGGTCCGGAGTACTCGAGCTCGCGGGCGGCGGCCAGCACCTTCTCCCGGGTCTCGGGCGTGATCGGCCCCGCGCCGGAGAAGGCGAGCGACGCGGTGGACACGGAGACACCTGCCAGCTCGGCGACCTTCGCGAGGGTCGGTCGGCCAACGGTCTGGCGGTTCATCGCGGTTCCTTCTCTCGCATCGGGCACCGGTGGTGCAGGACCCGGGAATCTGCTGGGCTGATCCCAGATTGTGGCTTACGGTCGGGAGATTCAATCGCACCAAGGAGTTCCGTGCCTACTGCACACGCCGCCGCCCGTGCGGTATTCGTCGTCTTCGCTGCCAGTGGGTTCGCCTTCGCGAGCTGGGCGTCACGCCTTCCCGCGGTGCGGGACGGCCTCGGTTTCTCCGAGCAGGAGATGGGTTTCCTCCTGCTCACGGGATCCATCGGCTCGGTCGCCGCGATCCCGCTGTCGGGCCTGGTCGCCGAGCGGTTCGGCACGGCACGGACCGTCCTGGCCTTCTCGGGGCTGCTCGTGGCCGGCCTCACGGTCGCCGGGTACGGCGTCGCCACGGACCAGCACCTCGCGGTCCGCGGCGGCCTGATCCTGTTCGGCGTGGGCGCCGGCGTCTGGGACGCCGCGATGAACCTGGAGGGCGCGGCGGTCGAGCAGCGGCTCGGCCGCGCCGTCATGCCCATCTTCCACGCCGGGTTCTCGTTCGGCACCGTGATCGGCGCGGGCCTCGGCATCCTGGCGGCCAACGTCGGCCTCCCGGTCGCCTGGCACGTCGTGGCGGCCGGCGTCGTCGCGTTCCTCTCCGTCGTGATCGCAACCCGGTTCTTCACGCCGAGCACCGTCGCGGCGGCCCTGCCGGACGGCGCGGCCGGGGCCGGCAGCGCGGACGGCGCCGACCCCGCGGAGGTGACTCCGCCGCCGTCGGGCATCAGGGGGCTGTTCGCCGCCTGGGGCGAGCCGCGCACCCTGGCGATCGGCCTCGTGGTGCTGAGCGCCGCCCTCACGGAGGGCGTGGCCAACGACTGGGTGAGCCTCGCGGTCGTGGACGGTTTCGACACGTCCGACGGCATGGGTGCGGTGGGCCTCGCCGTCTTCCTCACCGCGATGACGACCGCCCGGCTGGCGGGAACGCGCGCCATCGACCGGTTCGGGCGCGTCCCGGTGCTCGTGCTCTCCGCGCTGCTCGCGTTTGTCGGCGTGCTGACGTTCTCGCTGGTCCCGGTCCTGTGGCTGGCGTTCGTCGGCGTGGCCCTGTGGGGCTTCGGCGCGGCGATGGGCTTCCCGATGGGCATGAGCGCGGCGTCCGACGAGCCGCGCCGGGCCGCGATGCGGGTGGCCGCGGTCTCGACCATCGCGTACACCGCGTTCTTCGTGGGGCCGCCGCTCATCGGGCTCGTGGCCCACGAGACGGGCTACCGCCTGGCGGTGCTCGTGCTCCTGGTGCCGATGGTGCTCGGGCTGGTCGTGGCCCGTTCCGTGCGCCCGCTGCCGACGGCGGCGGGTGTGAAGAGGTAGCGCGGATCACGCCGACGGGTTGTCGCAGGCCAGGCCGCGGAAACCAGGGAGGGAACACGTCTGCGGACACCAAAAGGTTCCAGAATTGGCAGACATCACCCACGCCATGTCGAAGATGTGCACAAATCCCGCACTGCGGGTAGATAGGCTTGCACGGTGAGCCCATACCCGGCAGACACCGTCCAGGCACAAGCGGTGGTCCCCAGCCTCGCCGACCTCACCACTCTGCGAGTGGGTGGACCGGCTGCCTCGTACGTCGAGGCCGAGGAGGAGGCCACACTGATCGAGGCGGTGAGCGCCGCCGACGACGCCGGTGTGCCGCTGCTCGTCGTGGGTGGCGGCTCCAACCTGCTGGTGGCCGACGAGGGGTTCGACGGCGTCGTGGTGCGCGACGTCCGCAGAGGGATCAGCGTCGAGTCGGACGACACGTGCGGCGGCGCCGTGGTCAGCGCGCCGGCCGGCCAGAACTGGGACGAGCTGGTCGAGCGCGCGGTCGACGAGGGCTGGGTCGGCGTCGAGTCGCTGTCGGGCATCCCCGGCACCGTCGGCGCCGCCCCCGTGCAGAACATCGGCGCGTACGGTCAGGAGCTCTCGGGCGTGGTCTCGCTGGTCCGCACCTGGGACCGCGGCGACCGCCGGGTGCGCACCTTCGCCGTCGGCGAGCTGGGCTTCGGGTACCGCACGTCGCTGCTCAAGAAGTCCATGCACGGCGAGGGCCGCGAGGGCATCCGGGGCGAGGGCGACCCGCGGGCGCCCTGGTACCCGTCGCCGCGCTACGTGGTGCTGAGCGTCCAGTTCCAGTTCCGGCTCGGCACGCTGTCCGCGCCCGTGGGTTACGGGGAGCTGGCCCGCCGCCTCGGCGTCGAGGTGGGCCAGCGCGCACCCATGAAGGACGTCCGCGAGACCGTGCTGGGCCTGCGCGGCGGCAAGGGCATGCTGCTCGACCGCCCGAGCTTCGACGGGGAGCCGGACCACGACCGCTGGAACTCGGGCTCGTTCTTCACCAATCCCGTGATCCCCGTGGAGCACCTGGAGCACCTGCCCGAGGACGCCCCGCGCTACCCGGTCCGCTCGGCGACGCCGGAGACGACCACCGGGCCGAGCCTCGGCGCCATCGACCCCACGCTCGTGAAGACGAGCGCCGCCTGGCTCATCGAGCACGCCGGCTTCGCCAAGGGCTTCGGCCTGGCGGGGGAGCACAGCCCGGCGCGGCTGTCGACCAAGCACACGCTGGCGATGACCAACCGCGGCGGCGCCCGGACCGAGGACGTCATCGCGCTGGCCCGCGCGGTCCGCGACGGCGTCCGCGACCGGTTCGGCGTGACCCTGGTCCCGGAGACCGTCCTGGTGGGCGTCTCCCTCTAGCCGCCCCGCACGTGTCGGGCGCTCAGGTCACCCGGGTGACCTGAGCGCCTGACACGTGTCTCAGTAGACGACGACCGGGGTGCCCGACGGCGCGCCCCAGCTGTCCCAGATCCAGTCCATCGCGCTGTTCGACACCCGCACGCACCCGTGCGACGCCGGGAACGCCGGCACCGACGCCGAGCCGTGCACCGCGATGCCGCCCGTGAAGAACTTGGGCCGCCACATGTCGCCCAGCTCCAGGCTCGACGCGTACATCCGGTTCTCCTCGCGGTACACCGCGAACGACCCGCGCGGCGTGTACGCCGTGTAGGTGGCGCCCTTGGCCTCGTACGTCTCACCGTTGCCGGACGACGCGTTGATCACCTTGACGACCTTGCCGTTCTCGACGGCCAGCACGAGCTGCCGGTCGATGTCGATCTCCAGCACCTTGCCCGACGACGTCTGCGGCCGCGGCACCACGCCGTCGTCCGCCGCCGCCTGCGTGGCGTCACCCACCACGCCGTCCCGGTACAGGCCCCCGGCCTTCTGCAGCGCGAACACGGCCTGCTGCGTCTCGCCGCCGTACGCGTTGTCGACCGACGTCACGAAGTAGCCGAGGTCCCGCAGCCGCTGCTGGAGCTTGCCCACGCGGTCGCTGACCTCGCCGTACTCGATGTAGTCGGGCTTCGCCGGCTCGTCGTCCTTGCCGCCCTTGCCGTCGCCCTTGCCGTCGCCCTTGTCCCCGCCGGCCTCGTCGGACGTGCCCTCGTCGGTCTTTCCGTCACCCTTGCCCTCGTCCGCGCCGTCGCCGGAACCCTCGTCGGTGCCCGCGCCGGAGTCGTCCGTACCCTCGCCGGCGCTCTCGGACGGCGAAGCGCTCGGCTCCGGCTCCTCGGACGGCGCGCTCGCGCTGGGCTCCGGGGTGGGGGAGCTGTCCCCGGACGCGGACGGGCTCGGCGAGCTCGTCGTCCGGTCCGCCTCCGCCGGCGGCTCCTGGTCGTCACCGCAGCCCACGAGCAGGGTCGCCGTCAGCGCCACCGCGCCCAACGTGCTCACGACCCTCCTGCCCACGTGGACCCTGTCCGTGCCGTGGTTCGACCTGCTGTGCACAACCCGCATCGTGACTCCTCCTCGGCCGCACCTGCTGGGGGTGGCGCGGCACCGCACACACGAGACGACGTCGTCCCCCCGTGAGTGTCCTGTATCTGTAACCGACGCACGTCGGATCAAGATGGTTGGGTCGGTCGATCGTCACCCAATCGTGACTGACCCGCGCGTCGGGAGGGAACCCAGGGTTTCGGCGGGGTCGGGCGCGAGCAGCCACGCGTCGACGTCGGCCAGCAGGCGCGCCTTGGTCGACGACGACGCCCGGCTCGCCCGGATCGACGAGCCGGCCAGCGCCGCGAGCTCGGTGTCGGTGAACCCGTGCGCGTCCCGCGCGATCGCGTACTGGTCGACGAGCCGCGACCCGAACAGGAGCGGGTCGTCGGCCCCGAGTGCGACGACGGCGCCCGCGTCGACCAGGGTGCGCAGCGGCACCTCGTCCGCCTCGCCGTACACGCCCAGGCCGATGTTCGAGCCGGGGTTCACCTCCAGCGCGACGCCGCGGTCCACGATCTCCGCCAGGACGCGCTCGTCCTCCGCGGCCCGCACGCCGTGCCCGATCCGGTCCGGGACGAGCTCCCGCAGGACCTCGCCGATGTGGTCCGGCCCCAGCAGCTCGCCGCCGTGCGGCACCGCGGCCAGCCCGGCCCGGCGTGCGATGTCGAACGCGGGGCCGAACTGGGACGTGTCCCCGCGACGCTCGTCGTTCGACAGCCCGAAGCCCACGACCTCGCCCACGCCGTCACCCGCGTACCGGGCGGCCAGCCGGGCGAGCGTGCGCGCGTCGAGCGGGTGCTTCATGCGCGACGCCGCGATGATCACGCCGACCTCGATGCCGTGCGCGGCGCTCGCGGCCCGGGCGGCGTCGATGACGATCTCGACGGCCGGTGTGATACCGCCGACGAACGGCGCGTAGGAGGTGGGGTCGACCTGGATCTCGAGCCGGCCCGAGCCCTCGGCGGCGTCGTCGGCCGCCGCCTCGTCGACCAGGCGGCGCATGTCGGCCTCGGACCGCACGCACGCGCGGGCGGCGTCGTACAGGCGCTGGAAGCGGAACCAGCCGCGTTCGGTGGGGGGCAGTCGCAGCGGGTCGTTGTCGATGAGCGCCTCCGGCAGCCGGACGCCGTACGCGGCCGCCATGTCGACGAGCGTCGGCACCCGCATGGATCCGGTGAAATGCAGGTGGAGGTGCGCCTTGGGGAGGAGTGCGAGGTCGCGCATCTGCGTAGTGTGGCAAAGCAGTGGTCCGGTGGCAGCCGCGATCGTGATACTCCGCACTACTCACACATCCCGCCGCCCCATCTTTGGTGTGCGCGCGCTCCGCTACGTATCCTGAGAAGAACATGCCCCAGATAGCCGAAATGACTGATTTGCTCGATGCGCGACCATGGACACCGAGGAACCAGTGAACGAGAACAACACGGGTGAGACCGAGGCCGACGCGGCAGACCTCCCGGTGCACGTCGTCCTCGGCGGAAAGTACGAGCTCGTCGACGTCCTCGGCACGGGGGCGACGTTCACGGTCTACGACGCGCAGCGGGTAGCGGTCCCGGAGCCCGCGCCGGGCGACGGCGAGGACGCTGCCGGTGCCACGGGCGCTGCTGCGGACGGCGACGGCGCGGACGGTTCGGACGGCGACGGCGCGGACGGTTCGGACGGCCCGGGCGAGGCCGGTGCGTCGGGTGCGGCCGCGGACGCTGATGCGGGCGCAGATGCAGCCGCGAAGCCTGGCGAGGCCGCGGACGGCCTGCCGGACGACGGTGCGGCCGAGCCGGGGTCCGGTGCGGACGACGGCACCAGCTCCGCTGCCGACGGCGTGCCCGAGCCCGGCGACGAGACCGACGCGGACGCCGCCGGCGCGGACACTGCCGACGCCGATGCCACGGCGGAGATCGCCGAGCCCGCGGAGCCCGACCCCTTCGACGGGCCCCTCGTGGTCAAGGTGCTGCACCCGCACCTGGTCGACGACCGGAACGCGCGGGCCTCGCTCCAGCGCGAGGTCGACGCCTCGGCGCTCGTGACGCACCCGGGCGTCGTCAAGGTGCTGGACTCCGGCGAGGAGGACGTCGCGGGCGCGAGCGTCCCGTGGACCGTGATGAACCGGGTGCCGGGCATCTCCCTGTCCGACTACGCCGGGGACAGCGGCGTGCCCTGGCGGGACGCGCTCGCCATCATCGACGGGCTGCTGGAGGGGCTCGCCGCCGTGCACGCCGCGGGTCTCGTGCACCGGGACATCGCCCCGCGCAACGTGATGGTCGACAAGCGCCCGGACGGCACGTTCGCCGTCGGGCTGCTGGACCTCGGGCTCACCCGGCCTGCCGGCGGCGAGGGCGAGGGTGCCACGGTGGCCGGCTCGGTCATCGGGATGTCGCCGGAGCAGGCCCGGGGCAAGCCGCTCGACGCGCGGAGCGACATCTACGCCGTCGGCGCCCTCGCGTACTACACGCTGACCGGCCACGCCCCGTTCGAGCGGGCGCAGGCGGAGGACGTCCTGCGGGCGCACGTGAACGCGCCGGTCCCGGCGGCCTCGGCGCGGCGCGCGGCCGTGCCGGCGTCCGTGGACCGCCTCGTGTCCCGGGCCATGGCCAAGGACCCGAACCGTCGGTTCCCCACGGCCGAGTCGATGCGTGAGACCGTCACGATCCTGCTCGGCGGCCCCGCGGGCCGCATGGGCACCAGCGGCGAGACCATGCAGCTCGGCGTGGGCGCGGGCGGCACCGAGGTGATCGACCCGGTCGCAGGGTCCGGCACGATGGTGCTGGGCCAGGCGGCCGAGGGCGGCGACCGGACCACGCTGGTGGGCGCGGTGGGTGCGGCCGGAGCCGCCGGTGCCGCCGCGGCGATCGGTGCGGACACCGCGGCGGCCGCCGTGCCGCCCCAGGTGCCGCCGCCGTTGGAGCCCCCGGAGGAGCCGCGGACCTTCTGGCAGAAGATGACCACCGGCCGCGGCCGCGTGATCACGATCATCGTGTTCGCGCTGCTCGTGTTCGGTGGTGCGGGCCTGGTGATCGCGAACCTGCTGGGCAACGACGGCGCACCCGCGGTCACCCCGACCGAGAGCCCGTCGACGCACGAACCGTCGCGGAGGCCGTCGGCCTCCCCGACGCCGACCGAGACGGACGAGGTCGCGCCGCCGCCGGAGTTCACCCCGACGCCGACGCCGACCCCGACGCCGACGCCGACCCCGACGCCCACGCCGACCCCGACGCCGACTCCCACCCCGACGCCGACGCCGAGCGTCACGCCGACGGAGGAGCCCACCGAGGAGCCGACCGAGGAGCCCACGGACGAGCCCACCGAGGAGCCGACGGAGGAGCCGACCACGCCGGTCGAGCCGTCGACGAACCCGACGGGCGGCCAGGCCGAGGGCGGCACCACGCTGCCTGGCGGCAGCCGCTAGGCCGGCAGTCGCCGGGTTGGCAGCCGCCGGCCCCGCCGGCCCGGGTCGCGACGAGCTCGCGACCCGGGCCGGGCGTCACAGCTCCTTGAGCCGCTCCTTCAGGGCCATGGCGGCGCGCGCCCGGAGCATCGGCCCCTCCGCCTCGTCGTCCGAACCTGCCTCCGCGACCGTCGCCATGTGCGCCGCGAACCGGGCGTCCGCCGCCGCGAGGGTGGCGTCCGGCGCGGTCCGGTAGGCCTCGGTCACGTCGTCCAGAGCGCCGTCGTGGAAGGTCACGCCCATGGTGTCGATCGGCAGCGCCACGTCGTAGATCGCCGATGCGACCGCCGCCTCGACGCGTGCCGTGATGTCGATTCCGCCCGAGTTGTTCATGCGGGCAACCTAGCGGCAGGCACTGTGCGGCGTCGCCGAAAGGTCAGGCGATCCAGCCGCGTTCCCGGGCCACCGTCACGGCCGCCGTCCGGTCCGCGACGCCCAGCTTGGCGAACGCGCGGAGCAGGTGCGTCTTGACGGTGGCCTCGGTGATCGACAGCTCGCGCCCCACCTCCGAGTTCGACCGGCCGCGGGCTACCAGACCCAGCACCTCGGCCTCCCGCGCGGAGGGCCGCTCGGCGGCCGTGCGGACCGAGCTGACCAGGCGCGTCGCCACGCTCGGCGCCAGCACCGTCTCGCCGCGGGCCGCCGCCCGCACGCCGGCGACGAGCACCGCGCGGGGCGTGTCCTTGAGCAGGTAGCCGGTCGCCCCGGCCTCGACGGCCCGCAGGATGTCGGCGTCGGTGTCGTACGTCGTCAGCACCACCACCCGCGGCCCTGTGCCGACGATCCCTGCGGTCGCCGCGACGCCGTCCAGCACGGGCATCCGCAGGTCCATCAGCACGACGTCGGGTCGGAGCTCGGCGGCCAGGGCTACCGCCTCCTGCCCGTCGGCGGCCTCGCCCACCACCTCGAGGTCGTCCTCGACCGTCAGCATGCCCGCCAGGCCCGACCGCACCACCGGATGGTCGTCCACCACCAGCACCCGGATCATCCCGCCACCCCCTGTGTCCCGTCGCGTGCCGGTCCGACGACCCTGGGCACGCCGCGCGATCCTGCGCGGCCGCGCGATCCTGCCCGGCTGCGCGATCCTGCCCGGCCGTCCGATCCCGCCCCACCGTCTGGTTCTGTCTCGCCGTCCGATCCCGCCTCGTCGTCCGACCCCGCCCGGTCGTGTGGTTCGGCCCCACCGCTCGAGACGGCGGCGGCCGCGTCCTCGACGGGCACCCGGACCCGCAGTGTCGTGCCGGAGCCGGCCCGGGACCTCACGGACAGCGTGCCGCCCGCCGACCGCACCCGGTCGCGCATCCCGGCCAGCCCGAACCCGTCGGAGACGTCCGGACCGAAGCCCCGCCCGTCGTCGGCCACGGTCAGCGTCACCGCCCCCTCGGCCGACGCCAGGCGCACGGCGACGGTCATGGCCCGCGCATGCCTCCGCACGTTCGACAGCGCCTCCTGGGCTGCCCGCAGCAGCACCACCTCCGTGGCCGGCGGGAGCGGCCCGACGCCGTCGGCCTCGAAGCTCACCACCTGCTCCGTCTCCAGGGCGTACCGCTCCGTGAGCCTCCGCAACGCCTGGGGGAGCGAGGCGTCCTGCAGCGCCACCGGGGCGAAGGCGGCCACCAGGGCACGAGCCTCCGCCAGGTTGTCGCGCGCCGTGTCCTCGACGAGATGCAGTCGCTCGCGCACGGCGGCGTCGTCCCCGACGTCGAGGGACGCCGACGCGGCCTGCGCCTGCATCACCACGCTCGTGAAACCCTGGGCGAGCGTGTCGTGGATCTCCCGGGCGAGCCGCTCGCGCTCCGCCACGACGCCCGCCTCGTGGTTGGTCCGCGCGAGCTCCGCCTGCGCCGCGCGCAGCTCGTCGAGCAGCCGGGCGTGCTCCTCGGCGCGCCGCATCGCGAGGTGGAACCAGAGACCCAGGGCGACCGCGAACAGGAGCGTCACGAACATCTGCGGCACCACGCTGAGCACCACGGTGGTGTCGAAGCCGTACGCGGCGACGATGCCGACCGTCACCGAGACAGCGAGCACGGCGCAGCCGATCACACCCTGCCGGATCGTCTCGAGCAGCATCCAGACCTGGGCGAAGGCGATGAACATCAGGAACGTCGCGATGCCCGCCTGCGACACGGCCACCCCCGTGCCGAGCACCAGCACCACCAGGTAGGCGACGGCAAGCCGCCGCTCCCTGGTCCGCGCCGCCCGCGCACCCCACAGCAGGTACGCGACCACGATCGCGGCCAGCGCGGCGAGCGCGACCACGAGCGACACACCGCGCGTGCCCTCCAGCACCAGGGCCGTGGCGGTGAGCGCGACGATCACGCCGAACGCCGCGTCCCACCACCGCACCTGCTGCTCCCAACCGGCGTAAAGCAGATTCACGGAGGGTCCGTCCGTCGCCGCATCGTCAGCCCCGGTGCCGTCAGCCGTCAGATCTTCCGGACGGCTTCCTCGTGCTCCGCTGCGGGCGGGTGCCTCGTTCCTCGACCCCCGCCCTCCGCTGCGCCCCTCGTCAGCCGTCATCGTGCCGTCGCCACCGGAACGTCCGGGTGCCGACCACGAGCGCTACCACCAGCCATGCCGCCAGTACAGCAGCCGTCGCGCCGTGCTGCCAGGAGCCGGCCGGCTCCGCCGTCGCGAACGCCTCCGGCAGGAACACCGACCGCATGCCCTGCGCGATCCACTTCAGCGGGAAGATCGAGGACAGGTCGAGCATCCAGCCCGGGAGCTGGGTCACGGGGAAGAACACACCGGAGGTGAACTGCAGCACCAGCAGCGGCGTGACCACCACGGCGCTCGCGGACCGTCCGGACCGGGGCACCGACGAGTACGCGACGCCGCACACCGCTCCCGCCGCCGTGCCGAGCACGAACACCCACGCGAACGTGACCCAGTGCTCCACGTCGTCGGGCAGGGGCACGTCGAAGGCGAGTGCCGCGACCGCGAGCAACAGCGCGGTCTGCGCGAGTACGGTGACCAGCGACAGGAACACCTTGCCCAGGAAGTACGACGTCGCGGGCAGGGGCGTGGCGCGCAGCCGCTTCAGCGTGCCGTCGTCGCGCTCGACGGCGATCGACATGGCGAGCGTCTGGTACGTCGACAGCATGACGCCGGTCGCGATCATCCCGGGCAGGAAGTACTGCGCGAAGCTCACGGTCACACCGTCCGCGACGATCGGGTCGTCGTCACCGAAGACCGTGGAGAAGATCGCCAGCATGATGATCGGGTAGGCGAAGCCGAAGACCATCGAGTCGCGCTCGCGGACGAACTGCAGCAGCTCCACACCGCCGCGCACCAGGCCGAGCCGGAGCGTGCCGGGCAGCCTCCGCACCGAGTTCGCCGCGGTCCGGCTCGTCGTGCTCGTCGCAGCAGCCGTGCTCATCACGCCGCCTCCTCGGTGTCGGTCGGGTTCTCGCCGATCAGGGACAGGTAGACGTCCTCGAGCGTCGGGCGGGTCACGGACAGGCCGGGTACCTCACCGTCCGGTCCGGCCGCCGCGATCAGCCGGGCGACGGCGGCAGTGGGCCGGTCGGTGCGCTCGGTGCGGCGCACCCCGCCGTCGTCCCACGCGACGACCGGGGTACGGGCCCCGGGCCCGCCCAGGGAGTCGGGCGGGCCCTCGGCCACCACGACGCCGTCGCGCACGACGAGGACGCGGTCGGCCAGCTGCGCTGCCTCGTCGAGGTAGTGGGTGGTCAGGAGGATCGTGGTGCCGTCGTCGCGCAGACCGGTCACCAGGTCCCAGAAGGAGCGGCGCGCCTCGGGGTCGAAGCCGGTGGTGGGCTCGTCCAGGAAGAGCAGCTCGGGCCGGCCCACGATCCCGAGGGCCACGTCGAGCCGCCGCCGCTGTCCGCCGGAGAGCCCGCGCGTCCGGGCCCTCGCCTTCTCCGCGAGCCTGACCGCGGCGATCACCTCCGCCGGGTCGCGCGAGTCCGGATAGGCGGCTGCCGTGGCGCGGACCTTCTCCAGGACGGTGAGCTCGCTCAGGTCCCGGGAGTCCTGCATGACCACGCCGATCCGTGCGCGCCAGGCGCGTCCGGCCTCCTTGGGGTCCTCGCCGAGCACGGTCACGTCGCCGTCGTCCCGGTCGCGGAAGCCCTCGAGGATCTCGACGGTGGTGGTCTTGCCCGCGCCGTTGGGGCCGAGCACCGCCACGATCTCACCGTGGGCGACGTCGAGGTCCAGGCCGGCGACGGCGTCCTTGAACCCGGTACGGGCGTTGCCGTACCGCTTGCGAAGGCCGCGTACCCGCACGGCCGGGGAGCCGGATGTCTGCATGGGTCGAGCATGCTCCCCGGGTGCCCCGTGGCGGGACGTCCGTTCGACTGCACCTCGTGTCCGTCGTCCGGTGGACAAGGGACCTTCCGCGACCTGCAAGGGTCCGCCCGGAACGAGTTCGACCTACGGCCCCGGGTACCGTACAGTTGTGCCTCGGTGATCGATGCTCACCTGATGACGTGCGCCTCTCCAGGGCACACTGCATGGCAAGATCAGGCATCGAACACAAAGGGTAGTGGCGCAATTGGTAGCGCAGCGGTCTCCAAAACCGCAGGTTGCAGGTTCGAGTCCTGTCTACCCTGCCAGCGTGAACCCCAGCGGGGCCGCGCGCAGCGGGCCCACGTGAGTGGACCTGGAACGGCAGTTCGCGCCGCCCGGCGCGCCGGGCCACAGGAGTGGGGTAGCAGTGAGCGACACCGAGGTGATCCAGAGCGCCGCGGAGCGTCCGAGCAAGGGCGGCGGCAACATCTTCGCCCGAATCGCGCTCTTCGTGCGCCAGGTGGTGGCCGAGCTCAAGAAGGTCGTCTCGCCGACGCGCTCCGAGCTCTTCACCTACACGACCGTCGTGCTCGTCTTCCTGGTCGTCGTCATGATCTTCGTGGTGGCCCTGGACTACGCCTTCGGCATGCTCGCCGGCTGGGTCTTCGGCTGATCCTTCCTCGCGGATCCGGCGGCTGACGCCGCCGTCGACCGGTCCCGGGAGCGGGTCAGTGTCGGTCCGGGTGCGCCGGGCGAGCTCATGGGGCACGCTGCGCAGTACTTCGCTGTGACGGTTCTCGCCCGTCGCTGATTGTCCCTTCGCGGTACTTTCGCGCGACAATGGCCGGACACAGCTCGTAGAAGTACGCACACCCGTGCCGGGCGCAGCCCCGGCGCACGAAGAGAAAGCAGGTTCGTTCGTGTCCCAGGACTCTCTGGACCAGACGGAGAACGTCTCGCCCGCCGACGGCGACGAGACGGCCGTCGACGCGCCCCTGGACGCCGAGAACGCTGACGTGCCTGCGGACGCCGAGACCCCGGCCGAGACCGACGTCGAGCCCGCGGACGAGGGCGACGCCGACGACGAGCGCCCCGTTGACGCCGACGGCGACGTCATCGTGGACGAGGTCGAGGAGTTCAAGCGAACTCTCCGCAGCCAGCTGGGTGACTGGTACGTCATCCACTCGTACGCCGGGTACGAGAAGCGCGTGAAGACCAACCTCGAGAACCGCATCCAGAGCCTGAACATGGAGGACTACATCTTCCAGGTCGAGGTTCCGATGGAAGAGGTCGCCGAGATCAAGAACGCGCAGAAGAAGATCGTGAGCCGGGTCCGCATCCCGGGCTACGTCCTCGTGCGCATGGACCTGACCGACGAGTCGTGGGGCGCCGTGCGGCACACGCCGGGTGTCACGGGCTTCGTCGGGCACACGCACCAGCCGGTGCCGCTGAGCTTCGACGAGATCTACTCGATGCTCGCGCCGTCGATGCTGCCGCAGCCCGCCCAGGTCGGCCAGCAGGCCGCCGGCGGTGGCACGGTGACCAGCAGCGGCAAGGCGCCGGTCCACGTGGACTTCGAGGTCGGCGAGTCGGTGACCGTGACCGACGGTCCGTTCGACACGCTGCCCGCCTCGATCTCCGAGATCAACGTCGAGGCCCAGAAGCTCAAGGTCCTCGTCTCCATCTTCGGCCGGGAGACCCCGGTCGAGCTGGGGTTCAACCAGGTCGCCAAGATCTGATTCGTCCGTACCCCAGCAGTGCAACCGGGTCATCGCCCACGGCGTAGGCCCAGCCAACAGAAGGTAGTGAACGCATGCCCCCGAAGAAGAAGGTCTCCGGCCTCATCAAGCTGCAGATCCAGGCCGGCGCCGCGACGCCGGCTCCGCCGATCGGCCCCGCGCTGGGTCAGCACGGCGTGAACATCATGGAGTTCTGCAAGGCGTACAACGCCGCGACCGAGTCGCAGCGTGGCAACGTCATCCCGGTCGAGATCACCGTGTACGAGGACCGCTCGTTCACCTTCATCACCAAGACCCCGCCGGCCGCCGAGCTCATCAAGAAGGCCGCCGGTGTGGCCAAGGGCTCCGCGACGCCGCACACGGTCAAGGTCGCGTCGATCACCAAGGACCAGGTCCGCGAGATCGCCACGACCAAGCTGCCCGACCTGAACGCGAACGACCTCGACGCCGCTTCGCTGATCATCGCGGGCACCGCCCGCTCCATGGGCATCACCGTTTCCGAGTGATCCCCTGGGGCTTCCGCCCCGGACGAACCACCACCAGTGGCAGGGCCGCACGGTCCGCTACGACCACAAGGAGAGAAACATGGCAAAGCGCAGCAAGGCGTACCTCGCCGCCGCGGAGAAGATCGACAGCGAGAACCTGTACTCGCCGCTCGAGGCCATCCGCCTGGCCAAGGAGACCGCCACGGTCAAGTACGACGCCACCGTCGAGGTCGCGTTCCGGCTGAGCGTTGACCCGCGCAAGGCGGACCAGATGGTCCGTGGCACGGTCAACCTGCCGAACGGCACGGGCAAGACCGCCAAGGTCATCGTGTTCGCCAACGCCGCCAAGGCGGAGGAGGCCCGTGCGGCCGGTGCCGACGAGGTCGGTGGCGACGAGCTGATCGAGAAGGTGGCCGCCGGCTACACCGACTTCGACGCGGCCGTCGCCACGCCGGACCTGATGGGCAAGGTCGGTCGCCTCGGTAAGGTGCTCGGTCCCCGCGGCCTCATGCCGAACCCGAAGACCGGCACCGTGACCATGGACGTCACCAAGGCCGTGTCCGACATCAAGGGCGGCAAGATCGAGTTCCGCGTCGACAAGCACGCGAACCTGCACTTCATCATCGGCAAGTCCTCCTTCTCGGAGGCTCAGCTGCTGGAGAACTACGTCGCCGCGCTCGACGAGGTCCTGCGCCTCAAGCCGTCGTCGTCGAAGGGTCGCTACATCAGCAAGGCGACCATGACCACGACGATGGGCCCCGGCATCCCGCTGGACCAGAGCAAGACCACCAAGCTGCTGGAGGAGCTCTCGGCCTGAGCCGAGCTCTCCTGAGCGCAAGAAGGCCCGCATCCCGCAAGGGGTGCGGGCCTTTTTGAATTTTCATCAGAACCATGTATCGAACCCGGTCCTCGGGCCTCTTGTCTGATGGGCGGCAGGAAGCCGACGCGAGCTGAGGAGAGGGGAGTGCCTGGTGGGCACCATTTTCCACCTCCCCGGATCCGCGAGCCCCGCCGTAGACTCGGTTGGTCCAAGTACTCCACGTCCGGTAGGTGACGTGGAAACATCCGCCAGCAGAGAATCCCGTGGTGCAATGACAGGATCAAGGGAGGCCCTGCCCGACGTCGACGGGTCCGGTCTCACGCTCGGCGATCGCGCAGCGATCGCGCTGACCGAGTACCGCGCCGGCAACCATCAGGCGCTCGGCGACCTGGTGCGCGAGGCGACGCCGCTGCTGTGGCACACGGTCCGCGCGCAGGGAGTCGACCGCGACGCCGCGGACGACGTCGTGCAGAGCACGTGGGTGGCGCTCGTGCGGCACGCCGAGACCATCGCCGAGCCGAAGGCCGTCCTGAAGTGGCTCCTGGTGACCGCGAAGCGGGCTGCCTGGGAGGCGGTGCGCAAGCACCGTGACGACGAGAAGCGCCGTACCGAGCTGCCGGACGACAGCCCCGAGCATCCGATGGCTCTCCCCGCTCACGACCCACCACCCGACGCCGAGGTGCTGCGCGACGAGCGCGACCGCATCTTGTGGACGTCGCTCCAGAAACTGCCCGGACGCTGCCAGGAGCTGCTGCGTCTGGTGTCGCTCGCCGACCGGCCGGACTACCGGTACATCTCGGCGGCGATCGGAATGCCGATGGGCTCCATCGGTTCGACTCGTGGCCGCTGCTTGGCGAAGCTGCGGACCATCCTCGATGAGCAAGGGGACTTCTCGTGGACCTGACGCCGGAACCGAACATGGACGACGAGGCCGTGGGGCGCCTCTCGTTCGACCCGAAGGGCGCGCTGGACGCCGAGGACGGGGCAGTGCTGACCCGCCTTGCCCGCGCGGTCGGCGCGGTGGACCCGGTGCCGGAGGGCCTCGTCGAGCGCTCGTTGTTCGCGATCACGCTGGCCGGCCTCGAGGCCGAGCTCATGGAGGCCGTCTACCTCGATGCGCCGCTCGCCGGCGTCCGTGGTGCCGCTCCGGCCGCCCGGGCCGACGACGCCGCGCCCGCCGAGGCGAAGACCATCACCTTCACGCACGACTCGCTGACCGTGATGATCACGCTGTCCCCGTCCGCCGGCGGACGGGTGCGGATCGACGGCTGGGCCGCCCCGGCGGCCGGCCTGAAGGTGGAGCTGCACCGGCCGGGTGTCGAGGTGGTCGCCACGGAGTCCGACGAGGACGGCCGGTTCTCCTTCGAGGCGGTCGAGCGTGGCCGCGCGAGCCTGGTGGTCCGCCGGACCGACGGCGGCGGTGGTGCCGTGAGCACGCCGATCATCGAGCTGTGACCTGCTGAACCACCGAACTACCACCGTGTGTGATCCGGCCGAGGGGCGCGGCAGGGTCTGTCGAGCAATCGTTGTCAATGGAGAGGTATTGCTGTGAGCGAGCCCATTCCCGAGCCCGAGCTGCGCGTCCGCGATCACGCTGGAACCTGGTGCCGTGTGCGGGATCTCGATCCCGCACGGGTGTCGTCCCGACGGCAGGGTCGGCTGATGCCGACACGTTACGTCTCGGACCGGCTGATCGTCCGGGCGGTGGACGACGTCGAGAGCGATGCCGTGGTGGGCATGGTCCGCGAACGAGCAGCGGCGCGAGGGCTGTCACTCGAGGAGACGCTCTTCGAGGAGGCGGCATCGCGGGTCAGCGCGTCGACCTCACCCGGCCTGGCATTCCGCGTCTCGACGGGGGAGGAGGGCGCGGCCGAGCGCGACGTGTGGGACCTGCTGGACGAGGTGGCGGACGCTGTGGGCGACGACGACCGGCACCGGGTGTCCCTGGACCACATCCTGACGGGTCACGGGAAGTGGCAGGGACACGGCCGACCTATCGACCGCGAGCCCGCGGTCTTCCTGGGCCCCGCGCCACGACGCGCGCTGGCCGTCGGCGCTTCACCGGTGACGACCGCGGACGGCACGGTCCGCCCGGTGGTGGCCGTGCTCGACTCGGGGATCGGCGAGCATCCCTGGTTCGAGGAATCCGGTTCGGTCGTGCTGCGCGGAGCCCAGCTCGACGGGGAACCGATCGGCACGGGGGCGGAGGACGAGCCGCTGTACGACGCCGAGGTCCGTGGCCGGCGTCGCGACGACGCCGCCTACCTCGACGCCTACGCCGGTCACGGGACGTTCATCGCGGGCGTGGTGCACCAGGTGTGCCCCGACGCCGCGATCATGCCCGTGCGGATCTTCAGCGGCGACGGTCGGGTACGGGAGTGGGACCTGGCACGGACCCTGGAGAAGCTCCTGGAGTTCCACCTGCGGGGTGCTGCGGGGACCGATGGCTACTGGCCGGTCGACGTCGTGGTGATCAGCGGCGGGTTCTACGCGGAACGGCCTGAGGACGACGAGGACTATGACGGTGTGCTCCGCGCGAGGCTGCGCGATCTGCGCCGCGAGGGCGTGCTCGTGGTGGTCTCCGCGGGCAACGACGGTTCGGGCCGGCCGATGTTTCCCGCTGCATGGGCCCCTCGGGTCCGTCGGACGCCCGATGGCGCCGTCCCGCTGCAGGAGGAGGACCTGCGGTCGGACTACACGCCGCTCCTTCCGGTCACGGGCTACAACCCGGACGGCACGCTGGCCGACTTCAGCAACGACGGCCCATGGGTGATCGCGGCGCGTCCTGGAGCACACGTGCTGAGCTCGATGCCCGTCACCTTCGACGGCGCCGAGCAGCCCTGGCAGAGCGGTGACGGCCTGCGTCGGACGGTCGACCCCGACAACTTCAGCAGCGGTTTCGGCCTGTGGAGCGGCACGTCCTTCGCCGCGCCCGTCCTCGCAGGGGAGCTTGCCGCGGCGCTTCTGCAGGGCCGGCTTCCTGGCGCTGACGGCACACCCGCCGCCTTCCCCTCGCGGGTCGCGGCAGCCTGGGACGCGGTGACGAGAGTCGGAGATCTTTACCGGGCGATTCCTGCGCCGCCTGACGGTTTGCTGAGTAGCGTGGCGCCATATGAACAGGATGGACTGGGATGAGCTCGAGCGGCGGTACACCGCCGCTCGGACTCTCAACGACCAATACCAGCCGGTCGACGCGCTAGCCGCCTTTCGAGCTCTGGTCGCGGACCTCGCGAGGTCGGACGCCCGAACGGAAGACGAGGTCGAGCGACGCGCGTGGCTCATGGTGCGTTCGCACCTGGGCCTCGCGCTGGCGACCTACGAGTGCTCGATGGACATCGACGCCACGACGGCGGCGCTGGATCTCGCCGAGGCCGAGGCCGAGGGCGCGCCGAAGTCGCTCCGGCGCGGGCTCGTCGGGCTGGTCTCCGGTCAGCGGGGTGTCATCCTGCTCAGGAGCGGGCAGTTCGCCGCTAGCCTCGCCCCGATCTCCGCCTCACTGGCCGCGCACGACCCGGGCGACCTGCGCAGCCGGGCGATCGATCACCTCAACCGAGGCTTCGCACTGATGCAGGTCGGGCGTATCGCTGAGGCGCTGAAGGACCACGAGTCGGCGCACCGGTATGCCGAGCAGGACGGCAACACCCGTACCCAGTCGTTCGCGCTGCACAACATCGGGTACGTCCGCCATCTGATGGGTGACCTTCCAGGCGCCCTGATGGCGATGGAGAAGGCGCTTGCGGTACTTCCCGACGAGAGCACCGCGATCGACATGCTCGGTCGCGCAGAGGCTCTCTTCGAGGGAGGCCTCGTGGTCGCCGCGGAGGAACTGCTCACCGAGGCGATCCCTGCGCTGAAGGCGTCACGGCTTCGTCCAGAGCTTGCCGAGGCCGAGTACTACCGCGCACGCTGCCTCCTGATCCTGGAGCGGTTCGGAGATGCCGCCACCCTCGCCGCACGGGCGCGCCGCCACTTCGAGCACATCGGTCACGACGCTCGCGCCGCTCTCGCGCGGGTCCTGGAGCTCGAGGCCGCGTTCGAGCCGGCGCGCAGGAGTCACGCCGGGCCTCGGGCACGAGCGTCGGCCCGCCGGCGGGCGGCCCAGGCGCTCGACGCCGCCCGTGCGGGCGATCTGGCCGGCCCGGTCCTGGGCCAGCACCCAGGCCATGCGGCGCGCCTGGTGGCGGCGCAGTGGTTCCTGCGAGCCGATGATCCCGACAGTGCCCGTGCGACGCTCGCGGAACTGCCTCGTGGCTTCACGACCTCCCCGTTGACCATGCGGGTCCATCACTACACCGCGCGGGCGGAGCTCGCGTTCGCGACGGGTGACCGCGCGAAGGGCCTGCGTGCCGTGCGAGCAGGCCTGGGCCTGCTCGCAGACCATCGCAGCCGACTCGGCTCCGTCGAGTCTGTCACTGCCGCCGCGGCGCACGGCGTCGACCTGACGCGTGTCGACGTCGAGGCGGCCGCGCGCACGGGACGACCCTCCGCCCTGTTCGACGCGCTGGAGCGGGGCCGCTCGACGTTCGCGGGAACGGGCCGGGTCACCCCGTCGGACGACCCGGAGATCGCCGCACTGCTCACCGAGGCCCGGGGTCTGCTGGCCAAAGCTCGCGAGCTCGGCATGACCGAGAGCAAGGAGCGTGAACGTCTCACCCGGCGCGCAAGTCGCATCCAGGAGGAGGTCCGGGAGCGCTCATGGCGCCACGCGGGCAACGCGGGCGCCGTCCAGCATCCGGCGACAGCCAGTGAGGTACGTCAGGTCCTGGTCGGCCGGGACAAGAAGACCGACGTTGTGGCGAGCTTCCTCGTCATCGACGACGTCCTCCGCTGCGTCCGCGTCGACGCCGCCGGCGTCACCACCGTCGACATCGGCCCGGCCGACGACGTGATCGAGCGCGTCCGCCGCCTCTCCGCCGACTTCGCCATGGCGGCGAACGACCTGATCCCGGCACCCCTGCGGGCCGCGGCGTCGGCGTCGCTGGCGCGCAACCTCAAGGCTCTCGACACCGTCCTGCTCGCCCCGCTGCACGCCGACGGCGACCTCTACGTGGTCGCCCGGGAACCGCTGCTCAGCGTGCCCTGGGCCGCGCTGCCGTCCCGCGGCGGGCTGCGCACCTCCGTGAACTCGTACGTCGCACGCGGCCGCACCCACGCCCGGCCCACCGGCGAGCGCAAGCTGCTCGCGGCGGCCGGACCGGGCGTCCGGCACGGCGCGGCCGAGGCCCGCGCCGTCGGCGAGCAGTGGCCCGGCGCGACCGTCCTGACCGGCAAGGACGCCGTCACCGAGCAGGTCCGCACCGCCCTCGCGACCCACGACGTCGTGCACCTGGCCACCCACGGCCAGCACGACGCCGACAACCCGCTCTTCGCGAGCATCGACCTCGCCGACGGCCCGCTGTTCGCCCACGAGCTCGACGGCACACCACTGCCCGGCTCCGTGGTCATCCTGTCGTCGTGCGAGGTCGGCGGTTCCACCCAGGTGCTCGGCGGTGAGCTCCTGGGGCTCACGTCGGTGCTCCTGCGCCTGGGCGCGCGCCGTCATCGCGTCCGTCGCCAAGCTCTCCGACGAGCTCGCCGCCCGCGTCATGCCCCGTCTGCATGCCCACCTGCGCGAGACCGACGACCCGGAGGCGGCGCTCGCGGCCGCGCTCCGCGACGTCGCCGAGCCGGTGCCGCTCGTCTGCTTCAGCTCGGTCGAAGGGCTCGCCGCGGGCTGACCTCGCCGGTCTCGTCCCACCCGAAGTTCCGCCCGAACCCCTGACCTGCGCGGTTGCCCCGGGCGATGACAGGCCGCCCCGTGCCCCGCTATCGTGGCCCGCCCGGCGCCCCCGTGGGGCCCGGTGAGGCGAGGGGGCAGGTATGTGGCCGGAACTGGAGGCGGAGCTGATGGCCGCGCGGGAGCTCAGCTCCCGGTCGCGTCCGGGCGACGCCCTGCTGCGGTTCCGGGACGTGCTCGACCGGCTCCGGGTCGTCGACCTCGGCGGGCTCGGCCCCGCGGACCGTGAACGCTGGGCCGAGGGCATGGTCCGTTCCCTGGCGGGGGAGGCCGTCGCCGTCCACGCCGTCGAGGACACGCTGGACAAGCCGCTCGCCCTCCTCGGGGACGCCGACGCCCGCGCCGACGCCGCCCCGCCGCGGATCCGCAGGCGGCTCGCCGCCGTCGTCGACGGGAACCGCGGACTCCTGCTGCAGCGCTCCGGCCGGCTCACCGACGCCGTGGCGGCCTTCGACCGCGTGCTCGCCGTCGCGGACCAGCTCACCCCGCGCGACCACGCCACCGCGCTGCTCAACCGCGGCGCCGCCGAGATCGAGCTCGGCCGGCTGGACGCGGCGCTCGCCGACTTCGACGCCTGCCACGAGGCCGCCGGGTTGGCCGACCTGCCCGGGATCGCCTCCCTCGCCCTGCACAACACGGGCTTCGTCCGGTACGCGCTCGGCGACCTGCCGGGCGCGCTGCAGGCCATGGCCGCCGCCCGCGCCGTCGACCCGGAACGCTCCGACGGCGTGCTCGACATCGGCCGCGGCGCCGTCCTCTACGAGGCCGGCCTGCTCGAGGACGCCGAGCAGGTCCTCACCCAGGCGATCTCCCGCATGGTCGTCCCGGGCCGCGCGCACCATCGCGCCGAGGCCGAGTACTTCCGTGCGCGTTGCCTCATGGCGCTGCACCGGTGGGACGAGGCGCGGACGGCGGCGGCCTTCGCCCGGCGCTACTACGCCGGCGTCGGCCACCCACAGCGCGCCGCCGTCGCGCGCGTCGCGGAGCTGGAGGCGATCCTCCTGCCGGTGCGGCGCGGCGAGGCCCCCGTTCCGGACGACGCCCGGCGCCGTGCCGAGCAGGCCATCGCGGCCGCCGAGGCGGGCGACGAGGTGGACCCCCTGCTCGGGCAGCGTCCCGGCCTGACCGCGCGGTTCGTCGCCGCGCACTGGTACCTCCTGGCCGACGACGTCGCCGCCGCGCGCGCCGTCCTCGACAACCTCCCCGCCGGCATGGCCGACGCCCCGCTGTCCACGCGGATCCAGCGGCAGACCGTGCTCGCGCAGCTCGCGTTCGCGTCGGGGGACCGCGCGGCCGGCATCGAGGCGGTGCGCACGGGCCTGGAGCTGCTCGCCGACCATCGCGTGGGGCTCGGCTCGGTCGAGTCCGTCACCGCCGCCGCGGCGCACGGCGTGGACCTGCAGCGGACCGACGTCGAGGCCGCGCTGCGGACCGGCCGGCCGGACTGGCTCTTCGAGGCGCTCGAACGCGGCCGGACCACGTTCGCCGGGATGGGCGGTGCCGTCGCGCCGGACGAGCCCGCGGTCGGCGCGCTCGTCACCGAGGCCCGCGGACTCGTCGTCCGCGCCCGCACCCTCACCGACCGGGACAGCGCCGCGGAACGCGCCCAGCTGTTCGAGCGGTCACGCCGGCTGCTGGCCGCGGCGCGCGAACGCGCCTGGCACCGCACCGGTGCCGAGCACGTCGGGAGCGAGGACCGCCCGGCCACCACCACCGAGGTCCGCGAGCTGCTCGCGGCGCGGGACGACGGCGCGGTCGTCGCCAACTACCTGGTGCTCGACGGGGTGCTGCGCTGCGTCCGCGTCGACGCACACGGCGCGCGCACCGTCGACCTCGGACCGCTCGCCGAGGTCACCGAACGGGCGCTGCGCGTCCGCGCGGACTTCGGGGCCAGCGCCAACGAGCACGTGCCCCCGGCCCTGCGCGACGCCGCCCGCCGCTCCCTGCGGCGCAACCTCGACGCGCTCGACCGGCTCCTCACGGTGCCGATGCAGGCGGCCGGGCCGCTGTACGTCGTCGGCAGGGAGCCCCTGCTCAGCGTGCCCTGGACGGCGCTCCCGTCCCGGCGCGGCCGCCGCACGACCGTCCGCTCCTACATGGCCCGCGGCCGCGCGCACCCGCGCCCGGGAAGCAGGCACCGGCTGCTCGCCGCGTACGGTCCCGGCGTCACCCTCGGCGCGAGCGAGGTGCGAGCCGTCGGTGCCGTCTGGCCGGGAGCCACGGTCCTCGCCGGCGCGGCCGCGACGACGGCGACGGTGCGGGCCGTGCTCGCCACCCACGACATCGTGCACCTCGCCACGCACGGCAGGCACGACGCCGACAACCCCCTCTTCGCCTTCGTCGACCTCGCCGACGGCCCGCTGTTCGCCCATGAGCTCGACGGCACCCGCCTCCCCGGATCCGTGCTCGTCCTCTCGGCCTGCGAGGTCGGCGGCTCGTCCCAGGTGGTGGGCGGGGAGGTGCTCGGCCTGTCCTCCGTGCTCCTGCGGCTCGGGGCCCGCGCGGTCGTCGCCGCCGTCGCCCCGCTGTCGGACGCCGTCGCCGCGCGCGTGATGCCCCGGTTCCACGCCCACCTGCGCGCCACGGACGACCCGGAGGCCGCGCTCGCCGCGGCGCTCGCGGACGAGCCCGAGCCGGTGCCGCTGGTGTGCTTCGCGTCCCTGGAGGGCCTGGGTTCGTGACGGCCGGCCGCCGTGTGGCGCAGGCCACCGCTCGCCGCGTGCGGCCTGACGCGCGGAGCCATGTATAGTTCTCGGGTAACCCAAGACCGCCGGTCGTCCGACGCTGCCCGCTCGTAAGAGCACTCTGCTGGTCAGAGCACAGGGCGGAAGAAGACCGAAGTCCCGCTGAGAGCGGGGGCCTGCGCAGGTGACGAACTCGAGTGCGGTCCTGCCGCGCGAACCGAGCCCCGTGCACCTGCGCCGGGGCTCTTTTTCTCGTTCCGGGGCAACGCCCGGGGCTCACGCCCCAGGGGACGGTGGTACCACCACCGGAAGGATTGCCATGGCGAGGCCGGACAAGGCAGCCGCTGTCGCAGAGCTCGCGGACAAGTTCCGCGACTCGAGCGCAGCCGTGCTGACCGAGTACCGCGGGCTCACCGTCGCGCAGCTCAAGGAGCTGCGTCGGTCGCTCAGCGGCAACGCAACCTACGCCGTGGTGAAGAACACGCTGACGGGGATCGCGGCCAAGGAGGCCGGTGTCGAGGGTCTCGACGCCGACCTGAAGGGCCCGTCCGCCATCGCATTCGTGACCGGGGACCCGGTCGAGGCTGCGAAGGGTCTGCGTGACTTCGCCAAGGCGAACCCCGCACTGGTCATCAAGGGCGGCGTGCTCGACGGCCGCCCGATGTCCAGCGCGGAGATCACGAAGCTCGCGGACCTCGAGTCCCGCGAGGTTCTGCTGGCCAAGGTGGCCGGCGGTCTGAAGGCCACGCTGACGCGTGCTGCTTACGCCTTCACCGCCAAGCCCGCCCAGGTCGCCCGTGCCATCGATGCCCTGCGTCAGAAGCAGGAATCGGAGGGTGCTGCCGCCTGATCAGGTGGCAGCGCCAGTTCACACCCCCCTGCTTCTCGCGGGCCGGCACCGGCCCGCGAAGCGCCAACTGAAAGGAACGCCATCATGGCGAAGCTCTCCACCGACGAGCTCCTGTCCGCCTTCGAGGAGCTCACGCTCATCGAGCTCTCCGACTTCGTGAAGGCCTTCGAGGAGAAGTTCGACGTCACCGCCGCTGCTCCGGTCGCCGCTGTTGCTGCCGGCCCCGTGGGTGGCGCGCCGGCCGAGGCCGCCGAGGAGAAGACCGAGTTCGACGTCATCCTCGAGGCTGCCGGCGACAAGAAGATCCAGGTCATCAAGGAGGTGCGCGCGCTCACGTCCCTCGGTCTCAAGGAGGCCAAGGACCTGGTCGACGGCGCGCCGAAGCCGGTTCTCGAGGGCGCCGACAAGGACGCCGCCGAGAAGGCGAAGGCTGCCCTGGAGGGCGCCGGCGCCACCGTCACCCTCAAGTGACCTCAGGCATCACCGCCTTCGGGCTGGTGTGACGGCCGCCCGGGCTCGTCCCGGGCGACCGTCCGCCGACTGCAGAGGCCCGCACCCCTCGGGGTGCGGGCCTCTCGCGTGCGCGCCCGTCCGGGCAGGTCCGGCCAGGTCGTGCGGGAATATCACCCGCGGAACGCCCGTTGAACCGCTGAGCGCCGCCTCGTCCAGCCGCCACGCCGCGGCAGTGCGGATACGCAACGATTCGAGGATTCCCACAGTCTCGACGTGCAGGACGTAGGGCGACTGGACATACTAGAACCAGATAGGTATGCTAGCGCTTTGCGCCCGCGTGTGCCCTCGACGCCTCCCCCTGCTTCCCGAAAGTCCTGGTCGCATCCCCACTCAGGGGATGCCCACCGGTGACCGGTGAATCCGGCAGAGCATCCTGCAGCACCGCAGAGCGTACAGCGTTCACCCGAACTGCAGGGAAGGACCCCTCTTGGCTGCCTCGCGCACCCCTTCAGCTCCGTCCGCCGAAGCCATTGCGAACCGTACCGCTTCCCGTCGTGTTTCCTTCGCAAAGATCTATGAGCCACTCGAGGTCCCCGACCTGCTTGGCCTGCAGACCGAGAGCTTCGACTGGCTCCTTGGTAACCCAGCCTGGCAGGGCAGGGTAGAAACTGCCAAGGCGGCTGGTCGTAATGATGTCCCGGAAACCTCCGGACTGGAAGAGATCTTCGAGGAGATCTCCCCGATCGAGGACTTCGGCTCCTCGATGTCCCTCTCCTTCTCGAACCACCGCTTCGAGCCGCCGAAGTACACGGCGGACGAGTGCAAGGAGAAGGACTTCACCTACGCGGCCCCGCTGTTCGTCACCGCGGAGTTCGTTAACTACACCACCGGTGAGATCAAGAGCCAGACCGTCTTCATGGGCGACTTCCCGCTCATGACCGCGCGCGGCACCTTCATCATCAACGGCACCGAGCGCGTCGTCGTCTCGCAGCTGGTGCGTTCCCCGGGCGTGTACTTCGAGCGCACCCCGGACAAGACCAGCGACAAGGACGTCTTCTCCGCGAAGATCATCCCCTCGCGTGGTGCGTGGCTCGAGTTCGAGATCGACAAGCGCGACGCCGTCGGCGTGCGCGTCGACCGCAAGCGCAAGCAGTCCGTCACGGTGCTGCTCAAGGCCCTCGGCATGACCGAGTCGGAGATCCGCGAGCAGTTCGCGGACTTCCCGTCCGTGCTCGACACGCTCGAGAAGGACCACGTCCACACCGAGGACGAGGCCCTGGTCGACCTGTACCGCAAGATCCGCCCGGGTGAGCCGCCCACGGTCGAGGCCGGTCGCGCGCTGCTCGAGAACTTCTACTTCAACCCGAAGCGCTACGACCTCGCGAAGGTCGGCCGCTACAAGGCGAACAAGAAGCTCGGTGTCGACGCGGAGCTCGCCGAGTCCACGCTGTCGCTGACCGACGTCGTGGCCACGATCAAGTACCTGGCGTCGCTGCACGCGGACAAGACCACCATGGACGGCGTCCGCAACGGCCAGCCCGTCGAGGTGCGCGTCGAGGTCGACGACATCGACCACTTCGGCAACCGCCGCATCCGCGCCGTGGGCGAGCTCATCCAGAACCAGGTGCGCACGGGTCTGTCCCGCATGGAGCGCGTGGTTCGCGAGCGCATGACCACGCAGGACGTCGAGGCCATCACGCCGCAGACGCTGATCAACATCCGTCCGGTCGTGGCGTCGATCCGTGAGTTCTTCGGCACGTCGCAGCTGTCGCAGTTCATGGACCAGAACAACCCGCTGGCCGGTCTGACGCACAAGCGTCGTCTGAACGCGCTCGGCCCGGGTGGTCTGTCCCGCGACCGCGCCGGCATGGAGGTCCGTGACGTCCACCCGTCGCACTACGGCCGCATGTGCCCGATCGAGACCCCTGAGGGTCCGAACATCGGTCTGATCGGTTCGCTCGCGTCGTTCGGCCGCATCAACCCGTTCGGCTTCATCGAGACGCCGTACCGCCGGGTCGAGAACGGCAAGGTCACCGACAACATCGACTACCTCACGGCCGATGACGAGGACCGCTACATCATCGCGCAGGCCAACACGCCGCTGCTCGAGGACGGCACGTTCGTCCTCGACCGCGTCCTGGTCCGCACGAAGGGTGGCGAGACCAACGACATCCCGGGTGCCGAGGTCGACTACATGGACATCTCGCCGCGCCAGATGGTGTCGGTCGCGACGGCCCTGATCCCGTTCCTCGAGCACGACGACGCCAACCGCGCCCTCATGGGTGCCAACATGCAGCGTCAGGCCGTGCCGCTGGTGCGGTCCGAGGCCCCCGTGGTCGGTACCGGCATGGAGCGCCGTGCGGCGGTCGACGCCGGCGACGTCATCGTGGCGACCAAGCCCGGTGTGGTCACCGAGGTCTCCGCCGACCTGGTGCTCGTGGCGAACGACGACGGCACGACGGGCTCGTACCGTGTGCACAAGTTCGTGCGCTCCAACCAGGGCACGAGCTACAACCAGCGCGTGCTGGTCGACGAGGGTGCGCGGGTCGAGGTCGGCTCCGTGCTCGCGGACGGCCCGGCGACGGACGAGGGCGAGCTCGCGCTCGGCCGCAACCTGCTGGTCGCGTTCATGTCGTGGGAGGGTCACAACTACGAGGACGCGATCATCCTGTCGCAGCGCCTCGTGGAGGACGACGTCCTCTCCTCGATCCACATCGAGGAGCACGAGGTCGACGCCCGTGACACCAAGCTGGGCCCCGAGGAGATCACGCGGGACATCCCCAACGTCTCGGAGGAGGTCCTCGCGGACCTCGACGAGCGCGGCGTGATCCGCATCGGTGCCGAGGTCGGCGCCGGCGACATCCTGGTCGGCAAGGTCACCCCCAAGGGTGAGACCGAGCTGACCCCGGAGGAGCGCCTGCTGCGCGCGATCTTCGGCGAGAAGGCGCGCGAGGTGCGCGACACGTCGCTCAAGGTGCCCCACGGCGAGCAGGGCACGGTCATCGCGGTGCGCGAGTTCAACCGGGAGGACGGCGACGAGCTGCCCGCCGGCGTGAACCAGCTGGTGCGCGTCTACATCGCGCAGCGCCGCAAGATCACCGTCGGTGACAAGCTGGCCGGCCGCCACGGCAACAAGGGCGTCATCTCGAAGATCCTCCCGCAGGAGGACATGCCGTTCCTCGAGGACGGCACGCCGGTCGACGTCATCCTGAACCCGCTGGGTGTGCCGGGCCGCATGAACGTGGGCCAGGTGCTGGAGACCCACCTCGGGTGGATCGCCAAGCAGGGCTGGGACGTCTCCCTCGCGGAGGACAAGGGCGGGGAGTGGCTGGAGAGCCTTCCCGAGGTCGCCCACAAGAGCGAGCCGAGCCGCCCCGTCGCCACCCCGGTGTTCGACGGCCTGGAGGAGGTCGCCCTGCGCGGTCTCTTCGGTGCGACGCTGCCGAACCGCGACGGTCAGCGCATGGTCAACCAGGACGGCAAGGCGCAGCTCTTCGACGGCCGCTCCGGCGAGCCGTTCCCGGAGCCCGTCTCCACCGGTTACATGTACATCCTGAAGCTGCACCACCTGGTCGACGACAAGATCCACGCGCGTTCGACCGGTCCGTACTCGATGATCACGCAGCAGCCGCTGGGTGGTAAGGCGCAGTTCGGTGGTCAGCGCTTCGGTGAGATGGAGGTCTGGGCTCTCGAGGCGTACGGCGCCGCGTACACGCTCCAGGAGCTGCTCACCATCAAGTCCGACGACGTCCCGGGCCGTGTCAAGGTCTACGAGGCGATCGTCAAGGGCGAGAACATCCCCGACTCGGGTATCCCGGAGTCCTTCAAGGTGCTTCTCAAGGAGATGCAGTCGCTGTGCCTGAACGTCGAGGTGCTCTCGAGCGACGGTGTCTCCATCGAGATGAAGGAGTCCGACGACGAGGTGTACCGCGCCGCTGAGGAGCTCGGCATCGACCTCTCGCGGCGGCCCAACGCCGCCTCCAGCGTCGACGAGATCTGATACCAGGCCGCGCCCGTGCACCGGGCGCGGCCTGGACACCCCGAGGATTTTCGAGAACTTCAGGAAGTAGGACATCTTGCTCGACGTCAACGTCTTCGACGAGCTGCGTATCGGCCTCGCCACGGCCGAGGACATCCGTGCCTGGTCGCACGGTGAGGTCAAGAAGCCAGAGACCATCAACTACCGCACCCTCAAGCCGGAGAAGGACGGGCTCTTCTGCGAGAAGATCTTCGGTCCGACCCGCGACTGGGAGTGCTACTGCGGCAAGTACAAGCGCGTGCGCTTCAAGGGCATCATCTGCGAGCGCTGTGGTGTGGAGGTCACGCGTTCCAAGGTGCGTCGTGAGCGCATGGGCCACATCGAGCTCGCCGCCCCCGTCACGCACATCTGGTTCTTCAAGGGTGTGCCGTCCCGCCTGGGCTACCTGCTGGACCTGGCTCCGAAGGACCTGGAGAAGGTCATCTACTTCGCGGCCTACATGATCACGTCGGTCGACGACGAGGCCCGCCAGGAGGACCTGCCCAACCTGCAGAACGAGATCGATCTCGAGAAGAAGGAGATCTCCGACCGCCGGGACAACGACATCAACACCCGCGCCCAGAAGCTCGAGGCCGACCTGGCCGAGCTCGAGGCCGAGGGTGCCAAGGCCGACGCGCGTCGCAAGGTGCGCGACTCCGCCGAGCGCGAGATGGCTCAGCTCCGCAAGCGTGCGGACCAGGAGCTGGACCGCCTCGAGCAGGTCTGGGACCGGTTCAAGAACCTCAAGGTCGCCGACCTCGAGGGCGACGAGATGCTGTACCGCCAGCTCCAGGACCGCTACGGCACCTACTTCGAGGGTGCGATGGGCGCGAACGCGATCCAGCAGCGCCTCCAGAACTTCGACCTGGAGGCAGAGGCCGAGTCGCTGCGCGAGACCATCCGCTCGGGCAAGGGCCAGCGCAAGACCCGTGCGCTCAAGCGCCTCAAGGTCGTGAACGCGTTCCTGACGACCACCAACTCGCCCACGGCGATGGTGCTCGACGCCGTCCCGGTCATCCCGCCGGACCTGCGCCCGATGGTGCAGCTCGACGGTGGCCGGTTCGCGACGTCGGACCTGAACGACCTGTACCGCCGCGTCATCAACCGGAACAACCGCCTCAAGCGGCTCCTGGACCTGGGCGCGCCGGAGATCATCGTCAACAACGAGAAGCGGATGCTCCAGGAGGCCGTCGACTCGCTGTTCGACAACGGCCGTCGTGGTCGCCCGGTGACGGGCCCCGGCAACCGTCCGCTGAAGTCGATCTCCGACATGCTCAAGGGCAAGCAGGGCCGGTTCCGCCAGAACCTGCTCGGCAAGCGCGTCGACTACTCGGGCCGTTCGGTCATCGTGGTCGGCCCGCAGCTCAAGCTGCACCAGTGCGGTCTGCCCAAGCAGATGGCGCTCGAGCTGTTCAAGCCGTTCGTCATGAAGCGGCTCGTGGAGCTGAACCACGCCCAGAACATCAAGAGCGCCAAGCGCATGGTCGAGCGCACCCGCCCCGTGGTCTGGGACGTGCTCGAAGAGGTCATCACGGAGCACCCGGTGCTCCTGAACCGTGCGCCGACGCTGCACCGCCTGGGTATCCAGGCGTTCGAGCCGCAGCTCGTCGAGGGCAAGGCCATCCACCTGCACCCGCTCGTCTGCGGCGCGTTCAACGCCGACTTCGACGGTGACCAGATGGCCGTGCACCTGCCCCTGAGCGCCGAGGCGCAGGCCGAGGCCCGCATCCTCATGCTCTCGAGCAACAACATCCTCAAGCCGTCGGACGGCCGTCCGGTGACCATGCCCTCGCAGGACATGATCATCGGTCTGCACCACCTCACGAGCGACCGTCCGGGCGCCGTGGGCGAGGGGCGTGCGTTCGGTTCCGTGGCCGAGGCCATCATGGCCTTCGACCGGGGCGAGCTGGACATCAACGCCAAGATCCGGCTGCGGATGTCCGACCTGGTGCCGCCGCTGAAGGACTTCGAGGCGCCCGAGGGCTGGGAGCCGGGGCAGCAGCTCCTGTTCGACACCACCCTCGGCCGGTACCTGTTCAACGAGACGCTGCCCGTCGACTACCCGTACGAGAACGGTGTCGCCGACAAGAAGCGTCTGTCGACGATCGTCAACGACCTCGCCGAGCGCTACCCGAAGGTCGAGGTGGCCGCGGCGCTGGACGCGCTGAAGGACGCCGGCTACCGCTGGGCCACGCGTTCCGGCGTCACGATCGCCATCTCGGACGTCGCGGCGCCGACCGTCAAGGGCGAGATCCTCGACGAGCACGAGGCCCGTGCCCTCAAGGTCCAGCAGCAGTTCGACAAGGGTCTGATCACCGACGACGAGCGCCGTCAGGAGCTCATCGAGATCTGGACCCAGGCGACCGACAAGGTCGCGTCGGCCATGCGGGTGAACCTCGAGAGCAACGCGCGGAACACCGTCATGCGCATGGTGGGTTCGGGCGCCCGTGGTAACTGGATGCAGGTCCGTCAGATCGCCGGTATGCGCGGCCTCGTGGCGAACCCGAAGGGCGAGATCATCCCTCGTCCGATCAAGTCCAACTACCGCGAGGGCCTGTCCGTCCTCGAGTACTTCATCGCGACGCACGGTGCCCGTAAGGGTCTGGCCGACACGGCCCTCCGTACGGCGGACTCGGGTTACCTGACCCGTCGTCTGGTGGACGTCTCGCAGGACGTCATCATCCGCGAGGAGGACTGCGGTACCGAGCGTGGCCTCACGCTGCCGGTCGCGGAGAAGCTCGCGGACGGCTCGCTCGTCCCGGACGACCGCGTCGAGACCAGCATCTACTCGCGTACCTTCGCGACCGACGTGGTGGACGCCGACGGCAACGTCATCGCGACCGCCGGGTCGGACGCCGGCGACGTCATCATCGACCAGGTCATCGCCGCGGGCATCGAGAAGGTCAAGGTCCGTTCGGTCCTGACGTGCGAGTCCCGCGTCGGCACCTGCGCCAAGTGCTACGGCCGCTCCCTGGCCACGGGTCTGCTCGTGGACATCGGCGAGGCCGTCGGCATCATCGCGGCGCAGTCGATCGGTGAGCCGGGCACGCAGCTGACGATGCGTACCTTCCACACCGGTGGTGTGGCTGCCGCCGAGGACATCACGCAGGGTCTGCCGCGTGTCACCGAGCTCTTCGAGGCCCGCACCCCCAAGGGTGAGGCGCCCATCGCGGAGTACACGGGTCGCGTGACGATCGAGGACACCGAGCGGACGCGTCACCTCGTGCTGACGCCGGACGACGGTGGCGAGGAGATCAAGTACCCGGTCACCAAGCGTGCCCGTCTGAAGATCGCGGACGGCGACCACGTGACGGTCGGTACCCAGCTCGTGCAGGGTGCCGTCGACCCGAAGAAGGTGCTGCGCATCCTCGGCCCGCGTGCCACGCAGACGCACCTGGTGGACCAGGTCCAGGAGACCTACCGCAGCCAGGGCGTGGACATCCACGACAAGCACATCGAGGTCATCGTGCGGCAGATGCTGCGTCGCGTGACCGTGCTCGACTCGGGTGACTCGCAGCTGCTGCCGGGTGAGCTCGCGGAGCGCATGCGCTTCGAGGACGCGAACCGCAAGGCCGTGTCGGAGGGTGGCCAGCCGGCCGCCGGCCGTCCGGAGCTGATGGGTATCACGAAGGCCTCGCTCGCCACCGACTCGTGGCTCTCGGCGGCCTCCTTCCAGGAGACCACCCGGGTGCTCACCGAGGCGTCGATGAGCGGTCGCCGTGACCCGCTGCTGGGCCTCAAGGAGAACGTCATCATCGGTAAGCTCATCCCGGCCGGTACGGGTCTGCCCCGCTACCGCAACGTCGAGGTCGAGCCCACCGAGCAGGCCAAGGCCGAGCTCTACCCGAGCTTCGGCTACGACGAGATCGACTTCCCGACCCTCGGTATGGGTTCGGGCGAGGCGATCCCGCTGGAGGACCTGGACCTCGGCGACTTCCGCTGACCTGATCCTCTGACCGTCAGGTAGAGCGCCTGTCCTGCTCCGCACGGGTTCGTCCCGTGCGGGAGCCGGGCAGGCGCTCTACTTGGCGGTTTCGGGCGCATCTCACACCCGATTCGTTTTGACCCCCCGTAGACACGCGGGTAACCTAGGAATCCGTGCCTGCGCCGTCGGGCCGCACCTCTTGAAGGCCGCCGCAAGGTGGCTTCGGAAGCGGCCGATGTGAGTGCGTGGGCGCCCCGGCAAGAACCCCCTGAGGCATGTCGTGCCTTGATGGGTGGAGCCGGGCCATCGAGCCGGTGGTAAGTGGCGTAGCAGTCCCCGTGCGGGGCTGTGGGTGCCGCATGCGATCGGCACGCACAAGCCAGAACCATTGACGGGGACGCCGGCAGGGCGTCGCCGAAGCTCAAGAAGACGACGGAGACGTAGTGCCTACGATCCAGCAGCTCGTCCGCAAGGGGCGGACCTCGAAGGCCGGGAAGTCGAAGACTCCGGCCCTCAAGGGCTCCCCCCAGCGGCGCGGCGTGTGCACCCGTGTGTACACCACCACCCCCAAGAAGCCGAACTCGGCCCTCCGCAAGGTCGCCCGTGTGAAGCTCTCCTCGCAGGTCGAGGTCACCGCGTACATCCCCGGTGTCGGCCACAACCTGCAGGAGCACTCCATCGTGCTCGTGCGCGGCGGCCGTGTGAAGGACCTTCCCGGTGTCCGCTACAAGATCGTCCGCGGCGCGCTCGACACGCAGGGCGTGAAGGGCCGCAAGCAGGCTCGGTCTCGTTACGGCGCCAAGAAGGAGAAGAGCTGATGCCCCGCAAGGGTCCGGCCCCGAAGCGGCCGCTCATCGTCGACCCCGTCTACGGGTCCCCGGTTGTCACGCAGCTGATCAACAAGGTCCTGCTCGACGGCAAGAAGTCGACCGCCGAGGCGATCGTCTACGGCGCCCTCGAGGGCGTCCGCGCCAAGACCGACGGCGACCCTGTCGTGGTCCTGAAGCGCGCGCTCGACAACGTCCGTCCCGCCCTTGAGGTGCGTTCCCGCCGTGTCGGTGGCGCCACCTACCAGGTGCCGGTCGACGTGCGTCCGACGCGTGCCACCACGCTCGCCCTCCGCTGGCTCACCGACTTCTCCCGCGCTCGTCGCGAGAAGACGATGACCGAGCGTCTCATGAACGAGATCCTCGACGCGTCGAACGGTCTCGGTGCCGCGGTCAAGCGCCGCGAGGACATGCACAAGATGGCCGACTCCAACAAGGCCTTCGCGCACTACCGCTGGTAGTAGCTTCCGAGCGGCCCCGGGTGACCCCCGGGGCCGTCGGTGGATGCATAACCGCCGGCCCCCAGCCCACCTTTAGACCAAGGGGTAAGACACCGTGGCACTCGACGTGCTGACCGACCTGAACAAGGTCCGCAACATCGGCATCATGGCCCACATCGATGCCGGAAAGACCACGACGACCGAGCGCATCCTGTTCTACACGGGTGTGAACTACAAGATCGGTGAGACGCACGACGGTGCGTCGACGATGGACTGGATGGAGCAGGAGCAGGAGCGCGGCATCACGATCACGTCCGCCGCGACGACCTGCTACTGGAAGAACAACCAGATCAACATCATCGACACGCCGGGCCACGTCGACTTCACGGTCGAGGTGGAGCGGTCGCTCCGCGTGCTCGACGGCGCGGTTGCCGTTTTCGACGGCAAGGAGGGTGTCGAGCCCCAGTCCGAGACGGTGTGGCGGCAGGCGGACAAGTACGACGTCCCGCGCATCTGCTTCGTCAACAAGATGGACAAGCTCGGCGCGGACTTCTACTTCACCGTCGACACGATCATCAACCGCCTCAAGGCGAAGCCGCTCGTCATCCAGCTCCCCATCGGTGCTGAGAACGACTTCGAGGGCGTCGTCGACCTGGTCGAGATGAAGGCGCTCACGTGGCGCGGCGACACCAAGATGGGCGAGGAGTACGAGGTCGAGGAGATCCCGGCCGACCTCCAGGAGAAGGCTGAGCAGTACCGTGCCCAGCTCGTGGAGGCCGTTGCCGAGACCGACGAGGAGCTGCTCGAGAAGTACCTCGGCGGCGAAGAGCTGACGATCGCCGAGATCAAGGGCGGCATCCGCAAGCTCGTCATCAACTCGGAGGCCTTCCCGGTTCTCTGCGGCTCGGCGTTCAAGAACAAGGGCGTGCAGCCCATGCTCGACGCCGTCATCGACTACCTGCCGTCGCCGCTCGACGTGCCGGCCGTCCAGGGCCACGACGTCAAGGACGCCGAGAAGATCATCGAGCGTCGTCCCGACGAGTCGGAGCCGTTCTCGGCTCTCGCCTTCAAGGTCGCCACGCACCCGTTCTTCGGCAAGCTGACCTACGTCCGCGTGTACTCGGGCAAGGTCGCGCAGGGCGCCCAGGTGCAGAACTCGACCAAGGGCAAGAAGGAGCGCATCGGGAAGCTCTTCCAGATGCACTCCAACAAGGAGAACCCGGTCGAGGAAGCCCACGCAGGGCACATCTACGCGTTCATCGGGCTCAAGGACGTCACCACCGGTGACACCCTGTCGGACCCGCAGGACCAGGTCATCCTCGAGTCGATGAGCTTCCCGGAGCCTGTCATCGACGTGGCCATCGAGCCGAAGACGAAGGCCGACCAGGAGAAGCTGTCGACCGCGATCCAGAAGCTCGCGCAGGAGGACCCGACCTTCCGCGTCAAGCTGGACGACGAGACCGGCCAGACCGTCATCGGCGGTATGGGCGAGCTCCACCTCGACATCCTCGTCGACCGCATGCGGCGCGAGTTCAAGGTCGAGGCGAACGTCGGCAAGCCGCAGGTCGCGTACCGCGAGACGATCCGCCGCACGGCGGAGAAGATCGACTACACGCACAAGAAGCAGACGGGTGGTTCCGGCCAGTTCGCCAAGGTCCAGGTGACCTTCGCACCGCTGGAGACGGCTGAGGGCGAGCTCTACGAGTTCGAGAACGCCGTCACCGGTGGCCGCATCCCGCGCGAGTACATCCCGTCGGTCGACGCCGGTATCCAGTCGGCCATGCAGCAGGGTGTGCTGGCGGGCTTCCCCGTCGTCGGCGTCAAGGCGACGCTGATCGACGGTGCGTACCACGACGTCGACTCCTCGGAGATGGCGTTCAAGATTGCCGGTTCGATGGTCTTCAAGGAAGGCGTCAAGCGCGCCGACCCTGTCCTGCTCGAGCCGGTCATGGCCGTCGAGGTGCGTACGCCCGAGGAGTACATGGGCGACGTGATCGGCGACATCAACTCTCGACGTGGCATGATCCAGTCCATGGAGGACGCGACCGGTGTGAAGGTCGTTCGCGCCCAGGTGCCGCTCAGCGAGATGTTCGGCTACATCGGTGACCTCCGGTCGAAGACCCAGGGTCGCGCGGTGTACTCGATGCAGTTCGACAGCTACGCCGAGGTTCCCAAGGCAGTTGCCGAAGAGATCATCAAGAAGACCCGGGGCGAGTGAGTCCCCACAGGTCGACCCGCACAACCAACCTGTAGGAAAAACCGCACGCCCCGCAGTTGTAGGCTTCTTGGCCGAGCATCTGCAACGTTCGGAACATCTACCCAAGTCCCAGGAGGACCCCAGTGGCTAAGGCCAAGTTCGAGCGGACCAAGCCGCACGTCAACATCGGCACGATCGGTCACGTCGACCACGGTAAGACGACGCTGACCGCCGCGATCTCGAAGACGCTTGCGGACAAGTACCCGGAGCTCCCGGCGAACACGCAGCGCAACTTCGACGAGATCGACGCCGCGCCGGAGGAGAAGCAGCGCGGTATCACGATCAACATCGCGCACATCGAGTACGAGACGCCGAAGCGCCACTACGCGCACGTCGACGCCCCGGGTCACGCCGACTACATCAAGAACATGATCACCGGTGCCGCGCAGATGGACGGCGCGATCCTGGTGGTCGCCGCGACCGACGGTCCGATGGCCCAGACGCGTGAGCACGTGCTGCTCGCCCGTCAGGTCGGCGTGCCGTACCTGCTCGTCGCGCTCAACAAGTCCGACATGGTCGACGACGAGGAGATCCTCGAGCTCGTCGAGATGGAGGTCCGCGAGCTGCTGTCGTCGCAGGAGTTCGACGGCGACAACGCGCCGGTCGTTCGCGTCTCGGGCCTCAAGGCTCTCGAGGGCGACCCGGAGTGGGTCGAGAAGATCGTCGAGCTGATGGACGCCGTCGACGAGAACGTTCCGGAGCCGGAGCGCGACCTCGACAAGCCGTTCCTCATGCCGATCGAGGACGTCTTCACGATCACCGGTCGTGGCACCGTCGTCACCGGCAAGGTCGAGCGTGGAACCCTGGACATCAACTCCGATGTCGAGATCGTGGGTATCCGCGTTCCGCAGAAGACCACCGTCACGGGCATCGAGACGTTCCACAAGCAGATGGACCAGGCGCAGGCCGGCGACAACACCGGTCTCCTCCTGCGTGGCATCAAGCGCGAGGACGTCGAGCGTGGCCAGGTCGTCGTGAAGCCGGGCTCCATCACCCCGCACACGAACTTCGAGGCGCAGGTCTACATCCTGGGCAAGGACGAGGGTGGCCGTCACAACCCGTTCTACTCGAACTACCGCCCGCAGTTCTACTTCCGCACCACGGACGTCACCGGCGTCATCACGCTGCCCGAGGGCACCGAGATGGTCATGCCCGGCGACAACACCGAGATGACGGTCGAGCTGATCCAGCCGATCGCCATGGAGGAGGGCCTGGGCTTCGCCATCCGCGAGGGTGGCCGCACGGTCGGATCGGGCCGCGTCACCAAGATCCTCAAGTGATCCTGGAGCACGGACTCATCTGACGGAAGTCAGCTGAACGATGGGGCCCGGGCGCTTCGGCGTCCGGGCCTCGTTGCTTGAGTAGTGGGCATCACACCGCCCTGCGTTTGGCTCATGCCAAGTCGTATGGCAAGATTGCATAGTTGCCTGTCACAGGCGCGCTCTTTCAAGTGTCGAACAGTGTGCAGAACCGCAGTCCAGGTCCCGGATCGATCGGGGCCGCCAGAGACTGGAGCGGTCATCCTCCCGGGGTAATCCGGCTGAGGGGTCGCGGGGTTTATCGCCTGCTATTCGATGCGTATGGGGCGCCCCGCGGAGCACACGTCCTCCGGATCTCCGGAGGCACTGTTCCGAGCAGGCTCGGCAAACGTCGTGGTCGGTTCAGCTTCAGAGCTGGGTCAGATCACTTCCCAACGGCCCCGGCACCAGCAATGGTGTTCTGCGCCCGGCTGTGCCGCATTAAGCGACACGCCCGAGTGCGTGGGTCGGACAGTAGCGGTTCGAGAGAGAGAGTCAGACGACGCCATGGCGGGACAGAAGATCCGCATCCGGCTCAAGTCCTACGACCACGAGGTGATCGACAGTTCGGCGCGCAAGATCGTCGACACGGTCACTCGCGCTGGTGCGACGGTCGTGGGTCCGGTGCCGCTGCCGACGGAGAAGAACGTCTTCGTTGTGATCCGGTCGCCTCACAAGTACAAGGACAGCCGCGAGCACTTCGAGATGCGTACGCACAAGCGGCTCATCGACATCATCGATCCCACGCCCAAGGCCGTCGACTCGCTCATGCGACTCGACCTGCCGGCGGACGTGAACATCGAGATCAAGCTCTGAGGCTGGAGGACATCATGACCAACCAGCAGAAGAACGTGACCGCGTTGCTCGGCACGAAGCTTGGTATGACCCAGCTCTGGGACGAGGCAGGCCGCCTCGTGCCCGTGACCGTGGTCTCCGTGGGCACCAACGTGGTGACCCAGATCCGCACGGTGGACACCGACGGCTACGCGGCGGTTCAGCTCGCGGCCGGCCAGGTCGACCCCCGTAAGGTCACCAAGCCCCTCAAGGGCCACTTCGAGAAGGCCGGCGTGACGCCGCGCCGTCACGTGGCCGAGATCCGCACCGAGAACGCCGGCGAGTTCACGCTCGGCCAGGAGATCACCGCCGAGGCCTTCGAGGCCGGCGCCCTGGTCGACGTCGTCGGTACCACCAAGGGCAAGGGCACCGCCGGTGTGATGAAGCGTCACGGCTTCTCCGGCGTCGGCGCTTCGCACGGTGCGCACCGCAACCACCGCAAGCCGGGCTCGATCGGTGGCGCTTCGACGCCGTCGCGAGTCTTCAAGGGCCTGCGGATGGCCGGTCGGATGGGTAACGCCCGTCAGACCACCCAGAACCTGACCGTTCACGCGGTCGACGCCGAGAAGGGTCTGCTGCTCGTCAAGGGCGCGGTTCCCGGCCCCAAGGGTGGCGTCGTCCTCGTGCGTAACGCCGCGAAGGGAGCGTGAACCCGATGACCGCTCTGACTGTCGACGTCCTGGACGCCCAGGGCAAGAAGTCCGGCACCGCCGACCTCCCCGCTGAGGTGTTCGACGTCGCCGTGAACGTGCCGCTGATCCACCAGGTGGTCGTTGCGCAGCGCGCAGCCGCCCGCCAGGGCACCGCCTCCACGAAGACTCGTGGCGAGGTGCGCGGTGGTGGCCGCAAGCCGTACAAGCAGAAGGGCACCGGTCGCGCCCGCCAGGGTTCGACGCGCGCCCCGCAGTTCGCCGGTGGTGGCACCGTCCACGGCCCGCAGCCGCGCAAGTACGACCAGCGCACCCCGAAGAAGATGAAGGCCGCCGCCCTGCGCGGTGCGCTCTCCGACCGCGCTCGTGCCGGTCGCGTGCACGTCGTCGCCGGCTTCGGCATCGAGGGCGTCCCGTCCACCAAGACGGCGCTCGCCACGATCAAGAAGTTCACGGAGCGCGAGAACGTGCTCGTCGTGACGCAGCGCGACGACGAGGCGACGATCAAGTCGCTCCGCAACGTGCCCGAGGTGCACCTCCTGGTCGCCGACCAGCTGAACACCTACGACGTGCTCGTCTCCGACGACGTGATCTTCACCGAGGGCGCGCTCGCCGCGTTCCTCGAGGGCCCGGCCAAGGGCGGGAAGGCTGTCGCGACGGAGTCCGAGGCCGAGACCACCGAGGAGGACGCCAAGTGAGCGTCACCGTGAAGGACCCGCGCGACATCCTGCTCGCGCCGGTCGTCTCCGAGAAGAGCTACAACCTTCTCGACGAGGGCAAGTACACCTTCATCGTGGACCCGAGCGCCAACAAGACCGAGATCAAGATCGCGATCGAGAAGGTCTTCAGCGTCAAGGTCGCCTCGGTGAACACGATCAACCGCAAGGGCAAGACGCGTCGCACGCGTTTCGGCCTCGGCAAGCGCAAGGACACGAAGCGTGCGATCGTCACCCTCCGCGAGGGCACGATCGACATCTTCGGCGGTCCGGTCGGCTGAGCTGACGAGAGACGATTGAGGACAGGTTTCCATGGGAATCCGTAAGTACAAGCCGACGACGCCCGGCCGTCGAGGCTCCAGCGTCGCCGACTTCGTCGAGGTCACGCGCTCGCAGCCGGAGAAGTCGCTGATCCGCCCGCTGAGCAAGACCGGTGGTCGTAACAACACCGGTCGCATCACGACGCGGCACAAGGGTGGCGGCCACAAGCGCGCCTACCGCGTCATCGACTTCCGTCGCCACGACAAGGACGGCGTGCCCGCGAAGGTCGCTCACATCGAGTACGACCCCAACCGCACGGCACGCATCGCGCTCCTGCACTACGCGGACGGCGAGAAGCGCTACATCATCGCGCCGAACAAGCTGTCGCAGGGCGACCGCATCGAGGCCGGTGCTGGTGCCGACATCAAGCCCGGCAACAACCTGCCGCTGCGCAACATCCCGACCGGTACGGTCATCCACGCCATCGAGCTCCGGCCCGGTGGCGGTGCGAAGATCGCGCGTTCGGCTGGTGCGTCGGTGCAGCTCGTCGCCAAGGACGGCCCGTACGCGCAGCTGCGCATGCCGTCCGGTGAGATCCGCAACGTCGACCTGCGCTGCCGCGCGACGGTCGGCGAGGTCGGCAACGCCGAGCAGTCGAACATCAACTGGGGCAAGGCCGGCCGCATGCGCTGGAAGGGCAAGCGCCCGACCGTCCGTGGTGTCGCCATGAACCCGGTCGACCACCCCCACGGTGGTGGTGAGGGTAAGACGTCCGGTGGTCGTCACCCCGTCAGCCCCTGGGGCCAGGCGGAGGGTCGTACCCGCCGTCCGAACAAGTCGAGCGACCGGATGATCGTCCGTCGCCGTCGTACCGGCAAGAAGCGCTGATAGGAGCCTGAAACATGCCTCGTAGCCTGAAGAAGGGCCCCTTCGTCGACGGCCACCTCCAGAAGAAGGTGGACGTCCAGAACGAGAAGGGGACCAAGAATGTCATCAAGACCTGGTCCCGTCGGTCGGTCGTCACGCCCGACTTTCTCGGTCACACCTTTGCCGTGCACGACGGTCGCAAGCACGTCCCGGTCTTCGTGACCGAGGCGATGGTCGGCCACAAGCTCGGCGAGTTCGCTCCCACGCGGACCTTCCGCGGCCACGTGAAGGACGACAGGAAGGGTCGTCGCCGCTGAGGCGTGGGGATCTCCCCACCCACAGCAGTGATGACCTGGACTGTCTGAGAAAAGGAAGCAGGACAGCAATGGAAGCCAAGGCGCAGGCGCGGTTCGTCCGTGTCACGCCCCAGAAGGCCCGGCGCGTCGTGGACCTCATCCGTGGCAAGCAGGCCTCTGAGGCCGTCGCGGTGCTGAAGTTCGCACCGCAGGCCGCCAGCGAGCCGATCCGCAAGGTTGTGGAGAGCGCGATCGCCAACGCTCGGGTGAAGGCCGACCGCGCGAGCGAGCGCTTCGACGAGAACGACCTGGTCGTCTCCGTCGCGTTCGTCGACGAGGGGCCGACGCTCAAGCGGTTCCGCCCGCGGGCTCAGGGACGTGCAACGCGCATTCTCAAGCGCACCAGCCACATCACCGTGGTGCTCGCCGACAAGGAAGGGGCCCGATAGTGGGACAGAAGGTTCACCCGCACGGGTACCGCCTCGGTATCACCACCGACCACCGGTCGCGTTGGTTCGCCGACAGCACCAAGCCTGGTCAGCGGTACCGCGACTACGTCCGCGAGGACGTGCAGATCCGCAAGCTCATGGGCACCGGCCTCGAGCGTGCCGGCATCTCCAAGGTCGAGATCGAGCGCACCCGCGACCGTGTCCGCGTGGACATCCACACGGCGCGTCCGGGCATCGTCATCGGCCGTCGGGGTGCTGAGGCAGACCGCATCCGCGGTGAGCTCGAGAAGCTCACGGGCAAGCAGGTCCAGCTCAACATCCTCGAGGTCAAGAACGCCGAGATCGACGCGCAGCTCGTTGCTCAGGGCATTGCCGAGCAGCTCGCCAGCCGTGTCTCGTTCCGTCGCGCGATGCGCAAGGGCATGCAGTCCGCCCAGCGCGCCGGCGCGAAGGGCATCCGCGTTCAGGTCGCCGGCCGCCTCGGCGGCGCCGAGATGAGCCGTTCGGAGTTCTACCGCGAGGGCCGCGTGCCCCTGCACACGCTCCGCGCGTACATCGACTACGGCTTCTACGAGGCCCGCACCACCTTCGGCCGCATCGGCGTGAAGGTGTGGATCTACAAGGGCGAGACCACCGAGAAGGAGTTCGCCGCTCAGCAGGCTGCAGCCGCACCCCGTCAGGGTCGTGGCCGGGGCGACCGCCCTGAGCGTGGCGAGCGCGGCGGAGACCGTCGTGGCGGTCGTCGCAACGAGCGTCCGGCCGAGCGCAGCGCCGAGTCCGCCACTGGTGGTTCAGTGGCAGAGGCTCCGGCTGCATCGGCCGCAGAGACCGGAACGGAGGCCTGACCATGCTGATCCCGCGCAGGGTCAAGCACCGCAAGCAGCACCACCCGTCGCGCTCCGGCGCGGCCAAGGGTGGCACCCAGATCGCGTTCGGCGACTTCGGCATCCAGGCTCTGGAGCCGGCGTACGTCACCAACCGCCAGATCGAGGCGGCGCGTATCGCAATGACTCGCCACATCAAGCGTGGCGGCAAGGTGTGGATCAACATCTACCCTGACCGTCCGCTGACGAAGAAGCCTGCCGAGACCCGCATGGGTTCCGGTAAGGGTTCGCCGGAGTGGTGGGTCGCCAACGTCAAGCCGGGCCGCATCGTTTTCGAGCTGGCCGGCGTGGACGAGTCCCTTGCACGCGAGGCCATGCGCCGCGCGATGCACAAGCTCCCGATGAAGTGCCGTTTCGTGGTGCGCGAGGGTGGTGTCTGATGGCTATCGGTACCCAGGGGCTCGCCCCGATCGATCTGGACGGCATGGACGACGAGACTCTCGTCGGCAAGCTGAAGGAAGCCAAGGAGGAGCTGTTCAACCTCCGCTTCCAGTCGGCGACCGGCCAGCTCGAGAGCCACGGTCGTCTCAAGGCCGTGCGTCGCGACATCGCCCGGATCTACACGATCCTGCGCGAGCGCGAGCTCGGCATCCGTACGGCTCCGAGCGTGAGTGAGTGAGGCAATGAGCGACAACACGACTGCTGCTGAGGCCCCCGAGGCCCAGCGTGCGACGCGTAAGGTGCGCCGCGGCTACGTGGTGAGCGACAAGATGGACAAGACCATCGTGATCGAGGTCGAGGACCGGGTGAAGCACCCGCTCTACGCCAAGGTCATCCGTCGCACCACGAAGGTCAAGGCGCACGACGAGCAGAACAGCGCCGGCATCGGCGACCTCGTTCTGATCATGGAGACCCGCCCGCTGTCCGCCACCAAGCGGTTCCGGCTCGTGGAGATCCTCGAGAAGGCCAAGTAAGACTTCTCTTCCCGCTGGGGGCGGTGCGTGACACACGTACGCGTGGCGCCCCCAGCACAGCAACTATCCGTTCGACCAGGCTCGCCGGAACCAGTCCGCGCGAGAACCAGTTCGACGACAGGAGTTCACTCAAATGATCCAGCAGGAGTCGCGACTTCGGGTCGCCGACAACACGGGTGCCAAGGAGATTCTCTGCATCCGCGTTCTCGGTGGCTCCGGCCGTCGCTACGCCGGAATCGGCGACACCATCGTCGCCACCGTCAAGGACGCGATCCCGGGCGGCAACGTGAAGAAGGGCGACGTCATCAAGGCCGTCGTCGTCCGGACCGCCAAGGAGCGCCGCCGTCCCGACGGTTCCTACATCAAGTTCGACGAGAACGCCGCCGTCATCCTGAAGAACGACGGTGAGCCTCGCGGCACCCGCATCTTCGGCCCGGTGGGTCGTGAGCTGCGCGACAAGCGGTTCATGAAGATCATCTCGCTGGCTCCGGAGGTGCTCTGACCATGGCGAAGATCAAGAAGGGCGACCAGGTCATCGTGATCTCGGGTCGCGACAAGGGCAAGACCGGCCGGGTGCTCGAGGTCCTCAAGGACTCCGACCGCCTCGTGGTCGAGGGTGTTCAGCGCGTCACGAAGCACACCAAGGTGGGGCAGTCGCAGCGCGGCACCCGTACCGGTGGCATCGAGACGGTCGAGGCGCCGATCCACGTGAGCAACGTGATGATCGTCGACCCGGAGACCAAGAAGGGCACCCGCGTCGGGTACCGCCTCGAGCAGGTGGAGCGTGACGGTCGTACCAAGACCGTCCGGATCCGCGTCGCGAAGCGCTCCGGGAAGGACATCTGATGACCGAGACGACCATCGAGGCCCCGGCCCAGCCGCGCCTCAAGCAGAAGTACCGCGAGGAGATCCTCACGGCGCTGATCGAGGAGTTCGGCCACAAGAACCTGCACCAGGCCGGCGGTCTCACGAAGATCGTCGTGAACATGGGTGTCGGCGACGCGGCCAAGGACTCGAAGCTCATCGAGGGCGCGATCCGCGACCTCTCGGCGATCACCGGTCAGAAGCCGCAGGTCACCAAGGCTCGTAAGTCCATCGCTCAGTTCAAGCTGCGCGAGGTCATGCCGATCGGTGCGCACGTCACGCTCCGCGGCGACCGCATGTGGGAGTTCCTCGACCGCCTGCTGTCCACCGCCCTGCCGCGTATCCGCGACTTCCGCGGCCTGTCGCCCAAGCAGTTCGACGGCCACGGCAACTACACCTTCGGTCTCACGGAGCAGTCGATGTTCCACGAGATCGACCAGGACAAGATCGACCGGGTCCGCGGTATGGACATCACGGTCGTGACGACGGCGACGACCGACGACGAGGGCCGCTCTCTGCTGCGCCGTCTCGGCTTCCCCTTCAAGGAGAACTGACATGGCGAAGAAGGCCCTGATCAACAAGGCGGCCGCCAAGCCGAAGTTCGCGGTTCGCGCCTACACCCGGTGCCAGAAGTGCGGTCGTCCGCACTCCGTCTACCGCAAGTTCGGCCTGTGCCGCATCTGCGTGCGGGAGATGGCCCACCGCGGCGAGCTTCCCGGCGTCACCAAGAGCAGCTGGTAACACAACTACGCCGTAGGTCCGTCCAGCCACACGAGGCAGTTCGGATACCCCGGCGAGGAAGGGCAAGAGCCCGATGACTATGACCGACCCGATCGCAGACATGCTGACCCGTCTGCGTAACGCGAACTCGGCGCACCACGACACGGTCACCATGCCGTCGTCGAAGCTGAAGACGCACATCGCTGAGATCCTGCAGGCCGAGGGCTACATCGCCGGCTGGTCCGTGGAGGACGCCCAGGTGGGCAAGTCCCTCACGCTCGAGCTGAAGTACGGCCAGAACCGGGAGCGCGCCCTTGCCGGCGTGCGCCGGATCTCGAAGCCCGGCCTGCGCGTCTACCGCAAGTCCACCGAACTGCCCAAGGTCCTCGGCGGCCTGGGCGTGGCGATCCTGTCCACGTCCTCCGGCCTGCTCACCGACCGTCAGGCACAGGCCAAGGGCGTCGGCGGCGAAGTCCTCGCCTACGTCTGGTAATCCGGAAAGGAGAAAACGCCAATGTCTCGAATCGGCAAGCTTCCCGTTCCGGTCCCAGCCGGCGTGGACATCACTGTCAGCGGCGCGCTCGTGACCGTGAAGGGCCCCAAGGGTTCCCTCGAGCACAACGTGCCCGCACCCATCAATGTCGCTCAGGAGGACGCCCAGATCGTGGTGTCCCGTCCGGACGACGAGCGCAACTCCCGTGCGCTGCACGGCCTCACCCGCACCCTGATCGCCAACATGATCGTCGGCGTCACCCAGGGCTACGAGAAGAAGCTCGAGATCGTCGGTACCGGTTACCGCGTCGTGGCGAAGGGCTCGAGCCTCGAGTTCGCGCTCGGCTTCAGCCACCCCGTTGTCATCGAGCCCCCCGCGGGTGTCACGTTCGCTGTCGAGAGCCCCACCAAGTTCTCGGTCTCGGGCATCGACAAGCAGCAGGTCGGCGAGGTCGCAGCGAACATTCGCAAGATCCGCAAGCCCGAGCCCTACAAGGGCAAGGGCGTGCGCTACGCCGGCGAGAACGTCCGCCGCAAGGTCGGAAAGGCTGGTAAGTGACGATGGCTATCAAGATCCTGGGCAAGGGCAAGTCCGTCGCTCGCCAGCGTCGTCACCTGCGCCTGCGCAAGAAGATCACCGGCACCGCCGTTCGTCCCCGTCTGGTCGTCACCCGCTCCGCGCGCCACATGGTCGCGCAGATCGTGGACGACAGCGTGGGCAAGACCGTCGCCTCGGCGTCGACCCTCGAGGCCGACCTGCGTGCGTTCGACGGCGACAAGACGGCCAAGGCCCGCAAGGTCGGCGAGCTCGTCGCCGAGCGTGCCAAGGCTGTCGGCGTCGACACCGTCGTGTTCGACCGCGGCGGCAACAAGTACCACGGTCGCGTCGCTGCTGTGGCTGACGGCGCTCGGGAAGGTGGACTGGCACTGTGATGGCCGACGCCCCCCGAACTGCATGGAAGAAGAGGACTCTCTGATGGCTGCAGGGCAGCGCAGCGGCGCCCCCCAGGGTGCCGCCACCGAGAACAAGGACCGCAACGACCGCCGTGGTGGCGGGCGTCGGGACGACCGCCGCGGCGGCCGCGAGGAGAAGAGCGCCTTCGTCGAGAAGGTCGTCTCCATCAACCGCGTCGCCAAGGTCGTCAAGGGCGGCCGTCGCTTCAGCTTCACCGCGCTCGTCGTGGTGGGCGATGGTGACGGCACCGTCGGCGTCGGCTACGGCAAGGCCAAGGAAGTTCCGGCCGCGATCGCCAAGGGTGTCGAGGAGGCGAAGAAGAACTTCTTCCGCGTCCCTCGCATCCAGGGCACCATCCCTCACCCCATCCAGGGTGAGGCCGCTGCCGGTGTCGTGTTCCTGCGTCCGGCGTCGCCCGGTACCGGTGTGATCGCCGGTGGTCCGGTGCGCGCCGTGCTGGAGTGCGCCGGCATCCACGACGTGCTGAGCAAGTCGCTCGGTTCGTCCAACGCGATCAACATCGTGCACGCCACGGTCGCGGCCCTGCAGGGTCTCGAGGAGCCGGCTGCTGTTGCCGCTCGTCGTGGGCTCCCGCTGGAGGACGTGGCCCCGGCCGCGCTGCTCCGCGCGCAGGCCGCCGGTCGTGCCGAGTCGACTGCGAAGGCGGGTGCGTGATGGCTCGACTCAAGGTGACTCAGACCAAGTCCGCCATCGGCGGCAAGCAGAACCAGCGTGACACGCTGCGGACGCTCGGCCTCAAGCGGATCGGCGACACCGCCGTGAAGGAGGACCGCGCGGAGATCCGTGGCATGGTCAAGACGGTGGCGCACCTCGTCGCCGTCGAGGAGGTCGAGTGATCATGGCGGACAACAAGCCGCTGAAGGTCCACCACCTCCGTCCGGCCCCCGGCGCCAAGACCGCGAAGACCCGTGTGGGTCGCGGTGAGGGCTCGAAGGGTAAGACGGCAGGCCGTGGTACCAAGGGTACGAAGGCTCGTTACCAGGTGCCCGCGGGCTTCGAGGGTGGGCAGATGCCTCTGCACATGCGCCTTCCGAAGCTGCGTGGGTTCAAGAACCCGTTCCGGGTCGAGTACCAGGTCGTGAACCTGGACAAGCTTTCCGCGCTGTTCCCCGAGGGTGGCTCCGTCACCGTCGAGGACCTGGTCGCGAAGGGCGCCGTCCGCAAGGGCGAGCCCGTGAAGGTGCTCGGCAACGGTGAGATCACCGTCAAGCTCGAGATCGCGGTCGACCGCGTCTCGACGTCCGCCAAGGAGAAGATCCTGGCGGCCGGCGGTTCGGTCTCGGAGGCCTGAGACAGCTGACAGGGCCGGCGGCGCGTGAGCGCGGCCGGCCCTGTGTGCTCTCTTGAGTATTTCCCGGAGCGAACGTGGTCCACCGGACCCCGTAAGCAACGTAGAATCCGACACGGTCTGGCTGCACCGTTGTGGTCTGGCCCACGTTCGACTCACCTCGCCGGCGTCCCGCCGGCGACACTAGATCCCGCAACGGCGGGCCAGGAGGATAGGGTGCTCAGCGCTTTCGGCCGGGCTTTCCGGACGCCAGACCTGCGGCGCAAGCTGCTGTTCACGATCGCGATCATGGCGATCTTCCGGCTCGGGTCGTTCATCCCGACCCCCGGCGTGGACTACGCGAACGTGCAGCAATGTATCGCCCAGGCGGGCAACAACTCGCTGCTCGGCCTCATCAACGTCTTCAGCGGCGGCGCGCTGCTGCAGCTGTCGATCTTCGCCCTCGGGATCATGCCGTACATCACGGCGAGCATCATCGTGCAGCTGCTTCGCGTGGTCATCCCACGCTTCGAGGCCCTGCACAAGGAAGGCCAGTCGGGCCAGACCAAGCTGACCCAGTACACGCGCTACCTCACGATCGCCCTCGCGATCCTGCAGTCGACGACCGTCATCACGACGGCTCGCCAGGGTGTGCTGTTCCAGAACTGCGGTCTCAACGTGATCGCCGACGACAGCATCCTCACCTCGATCTTCATGGTCATCACCATGACCGCGGGTACGGGCCTGGTCATGTGGCTCGGCGAGCTGATCACCGAGCGCGGCGTCGGCAACGGCATGTCGCTGCTGATCTTCACGTCGATCGCGGCCAGCTTCCCGACCTCCCTGTGGTCGATCGCCGGTGGCGCCAACGGCGTCGTGAACTTCACGATCATGATCCTGGTCATCGTCCTGGTGATCGGTCTCGTGGTGTTCGTCGAGCAGTCGCAGCGCCGCATCCCGGTGCAGTACGCGAAGCGCATGGTCGGCCGCCGCATGTACGGCGGCACCAGCACGTACATCCCGATCAAGATCAACATGTCCGGCGTGATCCCCGTGATCTTCGCGGCGTCGATCCTCGCCATCCCGGGCCTTCTCGCCCAGTTCGGGGACCAGACCTCCGAGTGGGTCATCTGGATCTCCAACAACCTGGTCCAGCAGTCGTCGCCGCTCTACATCGCGGTGTACACGCTGATGATCATCTTCTTCTGCTTCTTCTACACGTCGATCACGTTCAACCCGGACGAGGTCGCGGACAACATGAAGAAGTACGGCGGCTTCATCCCCGGCATCCGTGCCGGCCGCCCCACGGCGGAGTACCTCGACTTCGTGATCACCCGGATCACCTCCGCCGGTTCCCTGTACCTCGCGCTGATCGCGCTGATCCCGACGCTGGTGCTCGTCTTCCTGGGCGTCAGCACCAACCTGCCCTTCGGCGGTAGCTCGATCCTCATCGTGGTCGGCGTCGGGCTGGAGACGGTCAAGCAGATCGACTCCCAGCTGCAGCAGCGCCACTACGAAGGATTCCTCCGTTGAGCCAGACTCCCACCACCACCTCTCGCCGCGAGCTGCACGCTCGTCCGGACCAGGAGGGCCAGGTCACGCGCCTGGTCATCATGGGCCCGCAGGGCGCGGGCAAGGGTACGCAGGCTGCCCGCCTCGCCGAGGTCTTCGGGATCGTCCCGATCTCCACGGGCGACATCTTCCGCACGAACATCGCGGGGGAGACCGAGCTGGGCAAGCTCGCACAGGAGTACACGAACAAGGGCGACCTGGTCCCGGACGAGGTCACCAACGAGATGGTCCGCGACCGTCTCGGCCAGCCGGACGTCAAGGACGGTTTCATCCTCGACGGGTACCCGCGCAACGCCGCCCAGGTGACGGAGCTCGACCAGATCCTCGCCGACCTCGGCTGGGAGCTGGACGGCGTCATCGAGCTGACGGCGGACCGTGCGGAGCTCCTGAGCCGCATCGCGCGGCGGGCCGAGGAAGAGGGCCGGGACGACGACACCGAGGAGGCCATCGCGCGCCGCCTCGACATCTACGCGGAGCAGACGGCCCCGCTCACGGCGGCCTACCGGGACCGCAACCTGCTGGTGCAGGTCGACGGGCTCGGCGAGATCTCCGAGGTCACCGACCGTATCGTCGCCTCCCTCGCGACCCAGCTGGGCTGAGCGGTGGTCTTCGGCCGGGAGCGGATCGAGTACAAGACGCCGGACCAGGTGCGCCTCATGCGGCGCGCCGGTCTGGTGGTCGCCGAGACGCTGGCCGCGGTCCGGGCTGCGGCCCGGCCCGGCCTGAGCACCGCCGACCTGGACGCGATCGCCGCCCGCACGATCGAGGCGGCCGGCGCCACGCCGTCGTTCCTGGGCTACCAGGGCTTCCCAGCGGTCATCTGCACCTCGGTCAACGACGAGGTCATCCACGGCATCCCGGGCAGCCGGGTGCTTGCCGCGGGTGACCTCGTCTCCGTCGACTGCGGCGCCATCGTGGACGGCTGGCACGGCGACTCGGCGGTCTCCTTCGTCCTGGGCGCCGAGGGCGCCCTGGACCACCGGCTGCCGGACGACGACCTGGTCGCGCTGGGCGCGGACCTCGCCGACGTCGCGCTCGTCCGGGCCACCGAGACCGCCATGTGGGCGGGTATCGCGTCGCTGGCCTCGGCCAGGCGGCTGAACGCCGTGGGCGAGGCGGTCGAGACCGCCGTCGAGCTGGCGGGCGAGCTCACCGGCGCCGAGTACGGCATCGTCGAGGAGTACGTGGGGCACGGCATCGGCAGCGCCATGCACCAGCCCCCGGACGTCCACAACTACCGGACGTCGGGTTCCGGCCCGCGGCTCCGGTCGGGGATGTGCCTCGCCATCGAGCCGATGATCAGCCGTGGCGGAGGCGAGACCAGGGTGCTCGCGGACGACTGGACGGTGGTCACCACCGACGGGTCGCGCGCGGCGCACTGGGAGCACTCGACGGCCATCATGGAGGACGGCATCGTCGTCCTGACGGCGGTCGACGGGGGAGCGGAGCGCCTCGCCGACTTCGGGGTGCGGCCGGTCGCGCTCGCCTGAGCCCCGAGGACTTTCACCCGGGGTCTATTTAAGTCGGGGTCAGTTGGCTACGATCGGCCCGTGACCGATGAAGCGCACGCCCTGTCCGACACCACCTACGCGGCCCCTGCGCACGCCGGGCCCGGGCGGGTGCGCGGGCCGTGGTACGCGCGGATCCTCCCGGCCGTCGGCCGGGGCCTGCGGCGGTTCGGACGCTGGCTCGGCGCCTGGGGCCGGCGCTTGGCGGTGAGCCCCTTCCTGTGGGTCGGCATCGTGCTCGGGTTCGGCACCTCGCTCCTCGTGTGGGAGTCGGTCCTGCTGCTCGGCATCGTGGTGTGGCTGGCGGGCGTGTGGCTCTGGGCCGCGCGCGGGCAGTCCGTGCTGGTCGCGCTGGGCCTGGGCATCGTGCTCGGGTGGCTGCCGATGCTGTTCTTCATCGTGGGCAGCCTGCCGCACACGATGATCGGTCTGCCCGGGGTCGAGTACGACCTCTGAGCGACGTCGCGTGGCGAGGCTCACGCGCCGGACGTGCGCCGTCGGCGGTCTTCGCTTTGAATGGTTTACGAACTGACGTAAGATAGATCGCTGGGTGTAGTCCGTTCAACGCCTCCAGATCTTGAAAGGGTGCCGACGGCGCCTGCCGGTCCCCGCGGAAGCGGGGCGCAGGCCGAGGCACACGAGGTAGGCGGCACACGGACACACGCGACATCCACACCCGACTGTCGGTCTCGCAGGGTTCCCTGCGGTGCCGTGGGCGTGGAAGCAGTCACGACGAGAGTTAGCGGAGGATATGGCAAAGAAGGACGGTGTCATCGAGATCGAGGGCAGTGTGATCGAGGCTCTGCCGAACGCGATGTTCCGCGTCGAGCTGTCGAACGGTCACAAGGTTCTCGCGCACATCTCGGGAAAGATGCGTCAGCACTACATCCGGATCCTCCCCGAGGACCGCGTGGTGGTGGAGCTCAGCCCGTACGACCTGTCCCGCGGCCGGATCGTCTACCGCTACAAGTAGTCAGTCCCCGATCCGGGGCTACGTCACCCACGGCCTGGCCGAAGGCGACGTCGCCGTACGATCGACCACCCACGACACTGCTGCGCGCGCACCGGGAGACCGGACGTTCGTGGCGGAGGAAAACCCGATGAAGGTCAAGCCGAGCGTCAAGAAGATCTGCGACAAGTGCAAGGTGATTCGCCGGCACGGTCGCGTCATGGTGATCTGCGACAACCTGCGCCACAAGCAGCGCCAGGGCTGATCACCCTCCGGGCACCTGCCCGGGCCGGTGGCTGAGGCCACCACCAGCGCACCACCTCGAACCAGCCCCGCGGGCAACCGCGCAGGGCAGGGGAACCCTCGGTCCGGAGGCCGGGGCCCGCGAAGAGTCGCGGGATGGCGGTGCGGCAGACCTCCGACGAGCAGTACAGGAGCCGGAAGGCACATGGCACGTCTTATCGGCGTCGACCTCCCCCGCGACAAGCGGCTTGAGGTTGCGCTCACGTACATCTTCGGTGTGGGTCGTACCCGCGCGAAGGAGACCCTGGCCGCCACGGGCATCAGCCCGGACGTCCGCGTGAAGGACCTCGGCGACGCCGAGCTCGTTGCGCTCCGCGACTACCTCGAGGGCAACTTCAAGCTCGAGGGTGACCTCCGCCGTGAGGTCGCGGCCGACATCCGCCGCAAGGTCGAGATCGGCACCTACCAGGGCCTGCGCCACCGTCGCGGCCTGCCGGTGCGTGGTCAGCGCACCAAGACCAACGCGCGCACCCGCAAGGGTCCCAAGCGCACCGTCGCGGGCAAGAAGAAGGCCCGCTGATAGCAGTCCGTGGAGCGGTCGGCTCACCGAGCTGAGACCGCCCCGGTCCGATCAGACCAGGAGATTACAGAACAGATGCCTCCCAAGACTCGCGCCGCCGCCGGCCGCAAGCCGCGCCGCAAGGACAAGAAGAACGTCCCGCTCGGCCAGGCGCACATCAAGTCCACCTTCAACAACACGATCATCTCGATCACCGACCCGTCCGGTGCCGTGGTGTCGTGGGCCTCTGCCGGCCACGTCGGCTTCAAGGGCTCCCGCAAGTCCACCCCGTACGCCGCGCAGATGGCCGCCGAGTCGGCCGCTCGCCGCGCGCAGGAGCACGGCGTCAAGAAGGTCGACGTCTTCGTGAAGGGCCCGGGCTCCGGTCGCGAGACCGCCATCCGCTCGCTCCAGGCGACCGGCCTCGAGGTCGGCTCGATCCAGGACGTGACGCCCCAGGCGCACAACGGCTGCCGCCCCCCGAAGCGTCGCCGCGTCTGATGCTTGTCGCGCCACGGTGCGGCCGCGCGGCCTCAGGGCCGCGCGACCGCACCGCGGTCGCGACGTCCGCTCACCTCACGAGGTGAGCACCCCGCCTGGACGGTGACAGAGATCCGCCCGGGCTGCGAGAGATCGCAGAGACCGTGATGCGTCATATAGCGGACGCACACCGAAAGGACACCCACAGTGCTCATCGCACAGCGCCCCACGCTGACCGAAGAGGTCATCTCGGAGAGCCGTTCCCGCTTCTCCATCGAGCCGCTCGAGCCTGGCTTCGGCTACACGCTCGGCAACTCGATGCGTCGCACGCTGCTGTCGTCCATCCCGGGCGCGGCCGTCACGTCCATCCGTATCGACGGTGTGCTGCACGAGTTCAGCACCGTGTCGGGCGTGAAGGAGGACGTCACCGAGATCATCCTCAACATCAAGAACCTCGTCGTCTCCTCGGAGAACGACGAGCCCGTCGTGATGTACCTGCGCAAGCAGGGCGCCGGCACCGTGACCGCCGCGGACATCGTTCCGCCGGCGGGCGTCGAGGTGCACAACCCCGACCTGCACATCGCCACCCTGAACGACAAGGGCAAGCTCGAGATCGAGCTGACCGTCGAGCGGGGCCGTGGGTACGTGTCCGCCGCGCAGAACAAGCAGTTCGACGCGGAGATCGGGCGCATCCCGGTCGACTCGATCTACTCGCCGGTCCTCAAGGTCACGTACAAGGTCGAGGCCACCCGAGTCGAGCAGCGCACCGACTTCGACAAGCTCATCGTCGACGTCGAGACCAAGCAGGCGATCACGCCTCGCGACGCGCTCGCTTCGGCTGGCAAGACCCTGGTCGAGCTGTTCGGCCTGGCACGTGAGCTGAACGTCGAGGCCGAGGGCATCGAGATCGGCCCGTCGCCGACGGACACCGCGCTGGCCGCGGACCTGGCGCTGCCGATCGAGGAGCTCAACCTCACCATCCGTTCGTACAACTGCCTCAAGCGCGAGGGCATCCACCAGGTGGGCGAGCTCGTGGCCCGCAGCGAGGCGGACCTGCTCGACATCCGCAACTTCGGTGCCAAGTCGATCACCGAGGTCAAGGAGAAGCTGGCCGAGCTCGGCCTCAGCCTCAAGGACTCGCCGCTGGACTTCGATCCGGCCGGCGCCTCGTACTTCGAGGGTGGCGACTCCGCGGCCTACAGCAGCGACGAGCAGTCGTACTGACGTCCCGTGCCCGGCCTAGGCCGAGCACGCGGAACCACATTCAAGGAGACAAGCAACAATGCCTACCCCCACCAAGGGCGCGCGGCTCGGCGGTAGCCCTGCTCACGAGCGCCTGATCCTCGCGAACCTGTCGACCTCGCTCTTCGAGCACGGCCGGATCACGACCACCGAGACCAAGGCCAAGCGCCTGCGTCCGCTGGCCGAGCGTCTGATCACGTTCGCGAAGAAGGGCGACCTGTCCGCCCGCCGCCGCGTGCTCACGGTCGTGCGCGACAAGGGCGTGGTCCACACGCTGTTCACCGAGATCGCCCCGGCCATGGCCGAGCGCAACGGTGGCTACACGCGCATCACCAAGATCGGCACCCGCAAGGGCGACAACGCGCCGATGGCGGTCATCGAGCTCATCACCGAGCCCGTGAGCCCCAAGCAGGCCGTCGTCAAGGAGGCCACCAAGGCCGCCGAGAAGGCTGCCCCGGTCGAGGACGCGCCCGTCGAGGACGCGCCGGTCGAGGAGACCGCCGCCGAGGACGTCAAGGACGCCCCCGTGGAGGACGCTCCCGCCGAGGAGACCACGGAGGACAAGAAGGAGGCCTGAGCCCCTTTCTTTCCTGCACGACGCCGGCCGCACCTTCCGTCACGGAGGGTGCGGCCGGCGCCGTCGTCCGACACGTCAGGACGGCGGGAGGTCCCAGGCCCGGGCGCCGCCCACGAGCGCGGCCGAGTTGGGCACGATGACGACGTCGTCGCCCAGGCGGGCCAGCGCCGACGGGGTGATGCAGCGTGCGTTGCCGCCGCCGATGTAGAGCCGGTCCCAGTGGAAGACGGGCCGCAGCCCGTCCACGACGGTGACCACGCGCCGCGACCACAGGCCGTCCCCGAGCCGGCGACGTTCGGGCTCGCCGATGTACTGGTCGTACGTGAGGCTGCGGCGCACGGGGGCGTGCGACCACTCCAGGTGTGGCGCGATGCGCCCGCCGTGGAACATCGCCGTCCCGAGGCCTGTTCCGAGCGTGATGACCAGCTCCAGGCCCGAAGCCGCGACCACGCCCGCGCCGTGCACCTCGGCATCGTTCAGGACGAGCGCGGGGAGCCCCAGGCGGGTCGCGACCGCCGCCTGCATGTCGAAGCTGCTCCACGCCTCCTGGAGCGCGGGCACGACCCGGGAACGCGGCCCCGACCGGGTGATGTAGTGCGGCGTGTGCACCACGACGCCGCTGCGGATCATGCCCGGCATGCCGACGGTGACCCGCGCGGCGGCGGGGAGGTCCGTGGCGATCTTCGCGATCGTGTCGACGAGCAGCTCGGGCGGGAGCGGGTAGGGCGTCGGCACGCGGACGGGTGTCGCGTGCGCGGTCCCGGACGTGTCGAGGACGGCCGCCTTGATCCCGCCGCCGCCACAGTCGACCGCCAGCGTGAGGGTGTCTGCCATGACGTCACTGTACGAACCCCTGCGGGGAGATCGGGGAGGATGGCTGTCGTGAACGACTTCATCCGGGTCCGCCTCGACCTCGCCTACGAGGGGACCGACTTCGCGGGCTGGGCCCGTCAGCCGGCCCTGCGCACCGTCGAGGGCACGCTGGAGGACGGGCTGGCGCAGGTGCTGCGGAGCGCGCAGCGCGGCCTGCCGGCGCCCCGGCTCACTGTCGCCGGCCGCACGGACTCGGGCGTGCACGCCCGGGGCCAGGTGGCGCACGTCGACGTCGACGTCGCCGGCTGGGCCGCGCTGCCGGGCCGCTCCGACCGCACGCCGGGGGAGTCGCTGGTGACCCGGCTGGGCGGCGTGCTCCCCGGGGACCTCGTGGTGCGCCGGGCCGCGCCCGCGCCCGTGGGCTTCGACGCGCGCTTCTCCGCGCTGCGCCGTCGCTACACCTACCGCATCGCCGACGACGTCGCGCTGCGCGACCCCCTGCGCCGCCGGCACGTCCTGTGGAACCGCAAGCCGCTCGACGTCGGGGCGATGGACGCCGCCGTCCGCCCCCTGACCGGGGTGCGCGACTTCGCCGCCTACTGCAAGCCCCGGCCCGGGGCCACGACCATCCGGGAGCTGCAGAGCATCGTGTGGGAACGGCCCGCCGACGGGCCGGACGCGGGGCTCGTGGTGGGGCACGTCGTCGCCGACGCGTTCTGCCACAACATGGTGCGGGCGCTCGTCGGCGCGTCGATCGCGGTCGGCGAGGGACGGCGTGCCGAGAGCTGGCCGGCCGTGCTCCTGGCGAGCCGGCGCCGGGACGCGGGCGTCTTCGTCGTGCCGCCGGAGGGGCTGTGCCTGGAGGAGATCACGTTCCCGCCGGACGCCGAGCTCGCGGCCCGCGCCGACGCCATCCGGGCCAGGCGGATGGACGAGGACGTCTGGGACGAGCCGGTGGCGGCTCCGCCGAGGTAGGACTGAACCGCTGGTCGGGCTTGTCGGGACCGCACGAGGGCCTCGACACGCTCGACCAGCGGTGTGCTCGGACTAGGGTTCTTCGACCCAGTGGACCGCGGCCTCCTCGGCGCTCGCGCCCGCGCCGTCGATGCCCGCGTCGGTGCCGTACAGGTCGTTCTCGCGGTTGCCGTCCTCGGACGCGTAGCTACCAGGGTCGGCGTCGGGGTCGGAGACGAGCCGGCCCGCGCGTGACGTGTCGGCGCGGTCCAGCGGGTCGTCCTGCCAGATGTCCGGCTCCTCCTCGCTGAGCCGCTGGTCCATCGGCTCGCCCTGGCGCTCCTCCCACGAGGTCTCGCCCCAGTGGTTCGAGCGCGGGCGGTCGGGCGGGGAGTACCCCTCGTCGAGGAAGTCCTTCGGACCCCGGCTGTACAGGGTGTCCTCGGTCGGGAGCTGGTCGGTGTCGCCCTCGGCGATACCGTCAGGTCCTGGCATGGTGGCGGGTGTTTCCTCGGTCATGTTCCTACCGTGACACCAGTTCGGTTCAGACGCCAGACTGCGGACGTGGCGAACCTCATGTCCGTGGAACCGCCCCGGAGGCCGCCTACGCTTTGACCCCCGGGGAAACTGCCAGGTACTCTAATGAGTCGTTGTGCTTTGTCACGACGTCCTGCGTCAGCACCGAGCCCACTCGAGTGCGGACGACCGGCCCGGACGTCATTCTGACCCCCGCGCACAACGACCTGACTCATCGGGCGCCGCTTCTCGCCCGACGACACCGCAAACGAAAAGGTTACGAACCGTGCGTACGTACACCCCCAAGCCCGGCGACGTCCAGCGCGACTGGTACGTCGTCGACGCGACCGACGTCGTCCTGGGCCGCCTGGCAAGCCAGGTCGCAACCCTGCTGCGCGGGAAGCACAAGCCGACCTTCGCTCCGCACGTCGACGGTGGTGACTTCGTCATCATCATCAACGCCGACAAGGTCGCGCTGAGCGGCAACAAGCGCGAGACCAAGCTGGCTTACCGCCACTCGGGTTACCCGGGCGGTCTCACGGCCACCCCGTACGGCGAGCTCCTGGACACCAAGCCGGAGCGCGCCATCGAGAAGGCCGTGCGCGGCATGATCCCCAAGACCTCGCTCGGTCGGACGCAGATGACCCACCTGAAGGTCTACGCAGGCTCTGAGCACCCGCACACGGCGCAGCAGGCCAAGCCGTTCGAGATCACCCAGGTTTCGCAGCAGGCCTGAGGCCGCTGCCGGATCGCAACGCGAAGGACGCGAGGACATCACAGTGGCCGAGACCACCGTCGAATTCGAGCAGGGCGCCGAGGCGCCCAGCAACTACACCACCGAGACTGCTGCGCCGGCAACGCGCGGTTCGTCCATCACCGCCCCGGGCCAGGCCCTCGGGCGCCGCAAGGAGGCCGTGGCGCGCGTGCGCCTCGTCCCCGGAACCGGCACCTGGAAGATCAACGGCCGCACCCTCGAGGACTACTTCCCGAACAAGGTGCACCAGCAGCTGGTCAACTCGCCGCTGAACCTGGTCGAGGTCGAGGGCCGTTTCGACGTCATCGCCCGGATCACGGGTGGCGGCACGTCGGGTCAGGCCGGCGCGCTGCGCCTGGGCATCGCCCGTGCGCTGAACGCCATCGACGAGGAGTCGAACCGCGCCGAGCTCAAGAAGGCCGGTTTCCTCACGCGTGACGACCGCAAGGTCGAGCGCAAGAAGGCCGGTCTCAAGAAGGCCCGCAAGGCTCCGCAGTACTCGAAGCGCTGATCAGAGCGCTTGGCCGGGTGGCCCCGCCGAACAGTGTCGACACTGTTCCGCGGGGCCACCTGCATTTCCGGCGCAGGCCGGGCCCCACTACGGTGGGATCGGAACGAGCTGAGGAGAATGTGCATGGGCAGGCTGTTCGGCACCGACGGAGTTCGGGGCCTCGCCAACAAGGACATCACCGCGGAGCTGGCGCTGGAGCTGGGCGCCGCGGCGGCCAGGGTCCTGACCGCGCAGGGTGAGCTGCTGGGCCCGCGTCCACGGGCCGTCGTCGGGCGGGACACCCGGGCGTCCGGCGAGTTCCTCGCCGGCGCCGTGGCCGCGGGCCTCGCGTCGGCCGGCGTGGACGTGGTGATGCTCAACGTGCTGCCCACGCCGGCACTGGCCTACCTGGTGACCGAGCTGGAGGCCGACCTCGGCGTCATGGTCTCCGCCTCGCACAACCCGATGCCGGACAACGGCATCAAGTTCTTCGCGCGCGGCGGGCTCAAGCTCGACGACGCCGTCGAGGACGCCATCCAGGCGACCCTCGGGGACGACTGGGAGCGGCCGACGGGCGCCGCCGTGGGGCGCATCCGGACGGACGGCCAGGCGGCCGCGGAGCGCTACGTGCGGCACCTGACCGACAGCGTCGGCACCACGCCCGACCACCGCCCCCTCGAGGGCCTGCGCATCGCGCTGGACTGCGCGAACGGCGCGGCGAGCGAGGTCGGACCGGAGGCGCTGCGCGCCGCAGGCGCCGACGTCGTGGTGATGAACGCCAGCCCCGACGGCCGGAACATCAACGAGAAGTGCGGCTCCACCCACCCGGAGCAGCTCCAGGCCGTCGTGGTGGCGTCCGAGGCGGACTTCGGCGTCGCGTTCGACGGCGACGCCGACCGCTGCCTCGCCGTCGACCACACCGGCGCGATCGTGGACGGCGACCAGATCCTCGGCATCCTCGCGACCGCCCTCAAGGAGGAGGGCCGCCTGCCGGGCGACACCCTCGTCGTCACGGTCATGAGCAACCTCGGCCTCATCCTGGCGATGCGGGAGCGCGGCATCACCACGGTGCAGACCGCGGTGGGCGACCGGTACGTGCTGGAGGAGATGCGCGCCCAGGGCTACGGCCTGGGCGGCGAGCAGTCGGGCCACATCATCCTGGCCGACCACGCCACCACCGGCGACGGCGTGCTGTCGGCGCTGCACCTCGCGGCGCGGGTCAAGGCGTCGGGCAAGCGGCTGGCCGACCTCGCGGGGGAGATCGAGCGCCTGCCGCAGACGCTCGTGAACGTGCGCGGCGTGGACAAGTCACGGGCCGGCACGGACGAGGGCGTGCAGAGCGCCGTCGCGGACGCGACCTCGCGGCTCGGCGACACCGGCCGCGTGCTGCTGCGCCAGTCCGGCACGGAGCCGCTGGTGCGCGTCATGGTCGAGGCCCCGGCCCAGGACGAGGCGGACAAGGTCGCGGAGGATCTTGCCGCCGTGGTGCGGGAGCGGCTCGCGCTCTGACGGGGTCGCCGGGCGCCCCCGTGCGATTCACCCTCGGCGGGATGCAGGCGTGAACGGCCCGTGAAACCTTGGGAAGCGGGGTTCTACCAGGGGGTCCCCTGATGCGATTCAGGGGCACCCCTTGCGTAGTCTGGACGTAGGCACTATGAGGTGCCCTTCTCCGCCCCCGGGTAGTGCCCGGCCGAGACTCCCGAGGTCCCGTGCTCGAACTCATCTCCACCGTCCTGAGCGCCACCGAGGCATGGATCCTCGCGATGGCCGCCTCGCCGTGGATCTACCCGGCCATGTTCGCCTTCGCGACCATCGACGGCTTCTTCCCGCCGCTGCCCAGCGAGTCGGTGGTCATCACCCTGACCGTGTCGGCCCACAGCACGGGCACGCCCTGGATGTGGCTGGTGCTGATCACGGCGGCGGCCGGGGCCTGGGTCGGGGACCAGATCGCGTACCAGATCGGGAAGATGATCGGCACCGAACGGGTGCCGTTCCTGCGTTCGGCCCGCGGACGCCGGGCCGTGGACTGGGCCGAGCGGGCGCTGACCCGCCGCGGCGCCTCCTTCATCCTCGCGGCGCGCTACGTGCCGATCGGGCGCGTGGCCGTGAACATGACGGCGGGCGCCGTCGGCTACCCGCGGCGCCGGTTCATGCTCATCGCCGCCATCGCGGCGGTCATGTGGGCGCTGTACTCCGCGGGGATCGGCCTCGTCGCGGCCCAGTGGCTCGGGCACGAGCCGCTGCTGGCGATCGCCATCGGCGTGGTGCTGGGCGTCGCGATGGGCTTCCTCGTGGACAAGGTGGTGGGCTGGTTCTCGCGCCGCCACCTCCACGAGGACGCGGACGGCGCGGAGGGTGCGGACGGCGAGAGGGTCGCCGTCCCGGCGGGCGCCACCGAGATGGTCAAGGAGTACGTCCAGCGGGTCGACGACGGCGGCCGGTCCGCGAAGGGCCGCTGACTAGAGCTTGCGCAGCCGGACCCGCTGCACCGCGTGGTCCGAGCCCTTGGTGAGCACCAGGGTGGCGCGCCCGCGCGTGGGCAGGATGTTCTTCTCGAGGTTCGGCGCGTTGATCGACTCCCAGATCGACAGGGCCTTGTCCGTGGCCTCCTGGTCGGAGAGCGACGCGTACCGCTTGAAGTACGAGTCCGGCTTGGTGAACGCGGTACGACGCAGCTCCAGGAAGCGTTCCACGTACCACTGCCGGATGTTCCGGGTGCGGGCGTCCACGTAGATCGAGAAGTCGAAGAAGTCGCTCACCGCCACGGTCGACTCGTCCACGGCGGACGGCCGGGCCGGCTGCAGCACGTTCAGTCCCTCGACGATGAGCACGTCGGGCTTGCGGACCACCACCTCCAGCTCGGGCACGATGTCGTAGATGACGTGCGAGTACACGGGGGCCCGCACCTCGGACTGGCCGGCCTTGATGCGGGACAGGAACCTGATCAGGGCGCGGCGGTCGTACGACTCCGGGAAGCCCTTGCGCTCCATCAGGCCCCGCCGTTCGAGCTCCGCGTTCGGGTAGAGGAACCCGTCGGTCGTGATGAGCTCGACGCGCGGCGTCTCGGGCCAGCGGGCGAGCATCTCGCGCAGCACGCGCGCCGTCGTCGACTTGCCGACGGCCACCGAGCCGGCCACGCCGATGACGTACGGGGTGCGGGGCGGATCCTCGTGCAGAAAGGTCGAGGTCGCGTCGTGCAGGCCGCCGGTGGCCTGCACGTAGAGGTTGAGCAGTCGCGACAGAGGGCGGTAGATCGCGTCGACCTCGGCGAGGTCGATCGGGTCACCGAGTCCGCGCAGGCGCTCGACGTCGTCGTCGGTCAGCGGCAGCGGGGTGGATGCCGAGAGGCGGCTCCAGGCCGCCCGGTCGAGATCCACGTAGGGCGAGGACGGGGCGAGGGCGAGCAGGTGCTCGCCGAGGTCCGTCGTCGGGAACTGTGAAACCACCTGCAGCATTGTGCCCCACCCGGGGCAAGGATCGACATCGTCCGAGGCGACAGGTGATCCCGCGGGTGAGAAAAGTGCCCTGTGAGCCCGGTCATGGGTACCGCTCCGAACGCTCGTTAGACTCGCCCGCATGTGTGGGATCGTCGGTTACACCGGAACTGCCGCGACTATCGCGGACGGCGGCGCCTCGGGCGCGGCCCTGCCCTCGGGCACGCCCCTCGACGTGGCCGTCGAGGGGCTGCGGCGCCTCGAGTACCGCGGCTACGACTCGGCCGGGGTCGCGCTCGTCGCGCCCGGGCTGGACGGCGTGGCCTGGGCCAAGAAGTCGGGCAAGCTCGCCAACCTGATCGAGGTGCTGGACCACGACCCGCTCCCGGAGGCCACCGCGGCGATCGGGCACACCCGCTGGGCCACGCACGGCGGCCCCACCGACGCGAACGCCCACCCGCACCTGGCCGACGGCGACCGCCTCGCGGTGATCCACAACGGGATCGTCGAGAACTTCGCCCAGCTGAAGGCCGAGCTGCTGGCCGACGGCGTGGTGTTCCGGTCCGAGACCGACACCGAGGTGGCCGCCCACCTCGTGGCCAAGGCGTACCGCGAGACCGGCGACCTGACGGCCGCCATGACCGCCACCGCCCGTCGGCTGGAGGGCACGTTCACGCTGCTCGCCGTGCACGCCGACGCGCCCGAGACGGTGGTCGGCGCGCGGCACGACTCCCCGCTCGTGGTGGGGCTCGGCGAGGGCGAGAACTTCCTGGGCTCCGACGTCGCCGCGTTCATCGCGCACACCAAGGAGGCCCTGGAGCTGGGCCAGGACCAGGTGGTGACCATCACGCCGACGTCCGTGGACGTGACCGACTTCGACGGCAAGCCCGCCGAGGCCAAGCGCTACACCGTGGACTGGGACGCCGCGGCCGCCGAGAAGGGCGGCTTCGACTCCTTCATGGACAAGGAGATCCACGACCAGCCGCAGGCCGTGGCCGACACGCTGCTGGGCCGGACGGACGCCGCGGGCGCGCTCGTGCTGGACGACCTGCGCATCGACGAGTCGATCCTGCGCGCCGTGAACAAGATCATCGTGATCGCGTGCGGCACCGCCGCCTACTCCGGGCACGTGGCGAAGTACGCGATCGAGCACTGGTGCCGCATCCCGGTCGAGGTCGAGCTGGCGCACGAGTTCCGCTACCGCGACCCGATCGTCGACGAGCGCACCCTGGTGGTCGCCGTCACGCAGTCCGGCGAGACCATGGACACCCTGATGGCCGTGCGGCACGCGCGCGAGCAGGGCGCCAAGGTGATCTCGATCGTCAACACCCACGGCTCCACGATCCCGCGCGAGTCCGACGCCGTGCTCTACACGCACGCCGGCCCCGAGATCGCCGTCGCCTCCACCAAGGCGTTCCTCGCGCAGATCACCGCCGCCTACGTGCTGGGTCTGTACCTCGCCCAGCTGCGCGGCAACAAGTTCCCCGACGAGATCGCCACGCTGCTCGACGAGCTGCGGGCCATGCCGCGCAAGATCCAGACCGTCATCGAGCGCGGCGAGTACGTGCGCGCGACGGCCCGGTCCATGGAGCAGTCCGACAAGGTGCTGTTCCTGGGGCGGCACGTCGGCTTCCCCGTGGCCCTGGAGGGGGCGCTCAAGCTCAAGGAGCTCGCGTACATCCACGCGGAGGGCTTCGCCGCCGGCGAGCTCAAGCACGGCCCGATCGCCCTGATCGACGAGGGGCAGCCCGTGTTCGTGGTGGTGCCCTCCCCGCGCGGCCGCGACTCCCTGCACTCCAAGGTGGTCTCCAACATCCAGGAGATCCGGGCGCGCGGCGCCCGCACCCTCGTGATCGCGGAGGACGGCGACGACGAGGTGCGCAAGTACGCCGACGAGATCTTCTGGATCCCGCAGGCGCCCACGCTGCTCCAGCCGCTGCTGGCCGTCGTGCCGCTGCAGATCTTCGCGATGGCGCTCGCCACGGCCAAGGGCCTGGACGTGGACCAGCCGCGCAACCTCGCCAAGTCGGTGACCGTCGAGTAATCCCGCCGACCCGGCTGTGGCACGCTCGTCGGCGTGGAACTGAAGCAGCTCTCCGACGAGGTCGAGATCATCAGCCGGGTCTACGCGCGCGTGCACGGCCTGGAACGCACGGACGACTGGCTCGTGCTGAAGCTCCAGGAGGAGATCGGCGAGCTCACCCAGGCGTTCCTCACGCTGTCCGGGCGCTCGCGCGACCGGGGTCTGTCCGAGGACGAGATCCGGGACGCGTTCCGGGGCGAGGTCGCGGACGCGCTCGCGCAGCTGCTGCTCGTGGCCCGGCGGTTCGACGTCGACCTGCCGGAGGAGCTGGAGCGCAAGTGGTTCCGCTGGCGGCACCTGGTGCGGCCGGAGGACACCGCGGGCATCCGCGATGTCGGTGACCCCGTCTAGGGTCTGCCTCTGACGGGCGCCACGCCGTGGCGGCCGGCGGAGAGGAGCGCGCATGGCGTACGTAGAGGTCGACGGGGTCCGGGTGCACTACGTGGAGCACGGGCCGCAGGCAGGCGCGGGGGTGCGCACCGTGGTGCTGGTCCACGGGTTCCCGGTGGACCACCGGCTCATGACCGGTGCGTTCGAGCCCGTCCTCGCGGGGCGCCAGGGCTGGCGCCGGGTCTACGTGGACCTGCCGGGCATGGGCCGCACGGTCGCCCCGGACGTGGCGAGCACCGACGACGTCTTCCGGATCCTGCGAGGAGCGGTCGAGGCGCTGGTGCCCGAGGGGCCCTACGCCGTGGTCGGGCAGTCGTACGGCGGATACCTGGCGCGCGGGCTGGCGGCCGCCGACCCGGACCGGGTCACCGGCCTGGCCGCTCTCGTCACGCTCGTCGAGCCACGGCACGAGCTGCGCCGGCTCCCCGGGCGCCAGGTGCTGGTCCGCGACCGTGCGCTCACCGATCGGGTCGGGGCGGCCGCGCTCGACGCGGAGGACGTGCTCGTGGTGCAGACGGAGGAGACCTGGGCCCGCACTCACGAGGAGGTCGACCCCGGCCTCGCCGCGGCCGACCCGGCAGCGGTCGCGCGGATCGAGGCGAGCTACGCCGGGACGTTCCCCGTGGAACCAGCGCCCTTCGAGAAGCCCGTGCTGATCGCCGTCGGGCGCCAGGACTCGATGACGGGCTACCGCGACGCGTGGGACCTGCTGGAGCACTACCCGCGCGCCACGTTCGCGGTGCTGGACCGCGCGGGACACTCGCTGCACATCGAGCAGCGCGACCTGTTCGAGGCGCTGGTGGGGGAGTGGCTCGACCGTGTCGAGGAGGCGAGCGACGTCAGCTCGACACGGCGACGTACACCAGCAGCGTGACGATCGCGGCGATCACGATGCCGAAGACCACGACCATGATCACGGGGAAGGGGAGCTTGTCGTCGTCCTCCGGCATGGCAACCTCCTCCGCGCGAAAGGTGGCACGCTGCCGCGAAGCAGATGCCACCTTTACCTGTGCATTACGGGGATATGGTGCCGCAAAACGGGCACCTTGCGCAACACCGGCACCGTCCTGTGCGTAGAGCGTGCCGACCCGCGCTGACCAGGGGCGAAGCGGCCCGGTAGCCGGTGCCGGGGACCTAGGCTGAGGCCATGATCATCGGCACGGGCATCGACGTGGTCGACGTGGACCGGTTCATGGAGACCCTCGACCGCACGCCCCGGCTGCGGGAGAAGCTGTTCACCGAGGCCGAGCGCGAGCTCCCGGCGGCGTCGCTCGCCGCGCGGTTCGCGGCGAAGGAGGCCATCGCCAAGTCGCTCGGTGCCCCCGGCAACCTCCGGTGGCACGACGTCACGGTGCACCGCACGATCGGCGGCCCGCCACGGATCGACGCGAGCGGCACGGTGGCCGCCCGCGCCGCCGAGCTCGGCGTGCGCACCTGGCACATCACGATCTCCCACGACGCCGGCATCGCGTCCGCCATGGTGATCGCCGAAGGCTGAGGCAACCTGTCAGACCCACAGGTCACCCGTGTGACCTGTGGGTCTGACAGGTCGGGGGTTACTGGAGCTCGGGGATGACCTGCTTCTCGAAGAGCTCGATGCCGCTGGTGTCGTAGGCCGCCTCCTGGAAGTACGTGATCGCGTACTCCAGCCCGCGCGAGCGCATGCCCTGCAGCCGCTCGACGATCTGCCCCGGCGTGCCGACCAGGAGGCCGTTGCGCCAGTTCTCGATCTCGCGGTCGGCCTTCGCGGGGACCTGCTTGCGCAGGTGCGCCTCGATCCAGGCCAGCCGCTCGCCCACCTCGGCGTCGTTCTCGCCGATCACCACGTTGTAGTTCGAGGACCGCGTGATCTCGCCGAAGTCCCGGCCCACGTCCTTGCAGTGCGCCTCGAGCACGCTCGACTTGTGCGCGAAGCCCTCGGGCGAGCCGTCGAAGTTCGTGTACTGGGCGTGCTGCGCGGCGATGCGCAGCGTCTTCTTCTCACCGCCGCCCGCGATCCACAGGGGGATGGACGGGACCTCGGCGCCGCCGTCGCCCACCGGGAGCTGCTGGAGAGGCTGCGGGTAGCAGAGCGCGCCGTCGACCTGGTAGCGCTTGCCCTCGAAGGTGCCCGAGGACCCGGTGCGCCACATGTTCGCCATGATCTGGACGCCCTCGTCGAGCGCACGCAGCCGCTCGCCCGCGGTCGGGAAGCCGTAGCCGTAGGCGCGCCACTCGTGCTCGTACCAGCCGGCGCCGATACCCATCTCGATGCGGCCGCCCGAGATCGTGTCGATCGTCGAGGCCACCTTGGCCAGGTACGTCGGCTCGCGGTAGGCCATGCAGGTGCACATCTGGCCCAGGCGGATGCGCTGGGTCGCCGCGGCGAACGCGGCCATCAGCGACCACGCCTCGTGCGTGGCCTCGGTCGAGGGTTCGGGGACGGTGTGGAAGTGGTCGAACACCCAGGCTGACTCCCAGGCGAACTCGCCGCCCGGGACGGCCTCGCCGGCCGCCTGGTTCTCGGCACGGTGGACGAGGGAGAGCATGGTGGCCCACTGGTCGGCGGGCGCGATGTCGACCAGGTCGAGGCGCCAGCCCTGCGGGATGAAGAGTCCGAATCGCATGGCCCGACCCTATGCCGACGCGGTTGCCCCAGGGGAGGTGTGGTCGAAATTGTCGGTTTTCGGTACCTCGGGTCCTGGCGGAGGCGGCACTATAGGGCTGTGAAAGACGCATGGAGCTCCGACGAGGTACGCAAGGCCGAGGAGCCGCTCATCGCGGCGGGTGAGCCACTCATGGCCAGGGCGGCGTACGCGCTGGCGCAGGCCGTGCTCCGGGAGGTCGCGGCCCGGACGGCTCCCCGCCCCGGCGGCGCCCGGTTGCACGGCAGCCTCGGCTCCGACGGGCTCCCGGGCGTGGCCCGCGTCCGGCCCGGCCGCCCGTCCGGCCCCCGCGGCGACGTCCGCGGCGCGAGCGCTCTGCTCCTGGTCGGCCCCGGCAACAACGGCGGCGACACCCTGTTCGCCGGCGCGCACCTGGTCCGGCGCGGGATGACGGTCACCGCCGTCCTCGCGTCCGCGCGCGCCCACGAGGAGGGCCTCGCGGCGTTCGAGGCGGCGGGCGGTGCGGTCGTGCGCCTCGCCGACGTCCGCGTCCCGGCCGTCGTCCGCTCCGCCCTCGCGGCCGACGTCGTGCTCGACGGCCTGGTCGGCGTCGGCGCGCGCGGCGCGCTGCGCCCGCCCGCCGGCGGCCTGGTCCGGGCCCTCGCGGAGGCCCGCGAGGCCGCGGGGAAGCGGTGGCCGTACACCGTCGCGGTCGACATCCCGAGCGGCATCGGCGTGGACGACGGCGTGGTGCCCGGTCCCGTGCTGCGCGCCGACCGCACGGTCACGTTCGGCGCGCTCAAGCCCGGCCTCCTGCTGCCCCCGGCGGCGCAGCTCGCCGGCGCGGTCGAGCTGGTCGACGTCGGCTTCCCCACCGCCTCCGGCACCGACCACTGGGCCAGCGCGGCGCAGCGCGTCACCCTGGGCCGGCACGCGATGGCCGGCACCGACACGGGCTCCGGCCGGGTGCAGCGCCTGGAGGCCGCGGACGTCGCCGCCCTCTGGCCCGCCCCTACCGCCCACGACCACAAGTACACGCGCGGCGTGGTCGGCGTGATCGCCGGGACGAGCACCTACCCGGGCGCGGCCGTCCTGGCGACGTCCGGCGCCGTGCGGGCCGGGGCCGGCATGGTGCGCTACCTGGGCCCCGAGGCCGTGGGCACCCGCGTGCTGCTGGCCCGGCCCGAGGTGGTCGTGGCCGGCGGACGCGTCCAGGCGTGGGTCCTCGGCCCTGGCGTTCCCCCGTTCGACCCGGAGGACGGCCCGGACGACGACGGCCAGGCGCGCCGCGTCTTCGGGGCGCTCGCGGCCGTGACCGGTGTGCTGTCCGAGGACGTGACCGGCGGCAAGATGCCCGCCGTGATCGACGCGGGCGCGCTCACGATGCTGGAGCACCGACTGCCCGCCTGGGCGGTGCTGACGCCGCACGCCGGCGAGCTGGCGGAGCTGCTGCAGGGGCTCGGGCACGACGCCGACCGGGCCGCGGTCGAGGCGCGGCCGCTGCACTGGGCGCGCACAGCGCACCAGGCGACCGGCGCGACCGTGCTGCTCAAGGGCGCGATCACCGTGGTGGCCGGCCCTGGTGGCGCCTACGCGCAGGCGGACGCCCCGGCGTGGACGGCGACAGCGGGGGCGGGCGACGTCCTCGCGGGCATCCTGGGCACGCTGCTGGCCGGGCGCTCGGCCGACGTCGTCGCGGACGAGACGCTCGCGGCGCGCCTCGCGGCGGCCGCCGCGGTGGTGCACGGCCGGGCGGCGGCGCGCGCCTCGGCGGGCGGCCCGGTCGCCGCGCTGGAGATCGCCCACGCAGTGCCGGCGGTGATCGCCGAGCTGCTGGGCGGCTGACCGCCGCCCGGCCCGGCCCGGCGTGGCCCGGCCCGGGCCGGCCCGGGCTAGGCTGTCCGGCGATGAGTGAACGCGTCGTGGCCTGGGGGCAGGAGCTCCGCGAGATCCACCGGCGGTTGCGCGAGGCCCTGGGCGTCGCGCGGTCCGCCGTCGAGGACGGTGGTTCCGGGCCGACGGCGGCACGGGACCTGCAGCTCTACTGCGTCGGTTTCTGCGCCGCGCTGACCGGGCACCACCGTGCGGAGGACGCCACCCTCTTCGACGTCGTGCTGGCGGCCGAGCCGGACCTCGCGCCCGTCGTCGCCGACCTCAAGCGGGACCACTCGATGCTGGACCACCTCCTGGGCGAGCTGCAGCGCGCCGCGCTGTCGGGCGCGGACCGGGACGAGCTGCTGCGGCACCTCGACGGCATCGAGGCCGTCATGGAGACGCACTTCCGGTTCGAGGAGAAGAAGATCGTCGATGTGCTCGACGGCGCGGACCGCCCGGAGACCGACCGGCAGGAATTGCTCGGTCCGCTGGCCTGACGCCGACACTTCTCCAGAATTGGGCATTCCGGATTTATTTCCGGACTCACGGGCCTTTATCTCGGCTGTCCGAGATGTGCCAGGTAGAACCGTAATTTCCCGTATCACAGGCACACCCTGCACGATTTATCTCTTGTCATAGACTCCTGACGCGCTCCGATCGATATTCATGTAAGTCACGACATTGGGGTGTGCGTGCCAACGAGTTACGGGCCTTCCATGGCCATGTCCACGGCGTCGTCGGGGGCACGAGGGAGCCAGGCGGGTAGCAGGGGGAGGGACCACGTGGTCCACGGGCGGGACAGAGAGCTGCGGGTCATCGGGCATTTCGCGACGGACCTGGACCCGACGGTCCTCGTCGTGCGCGGGCTGAGCGGCATCGGCAAGACGGCGACGGTGATCCGCGCGCTCAAGCTGGTCGGCGCAGGGTCGTCGGCCGTGCGCGTGGTCCGGCCGTGCTCGCCCCGGCCCTCGGCGCACGACCTCGAGAACAGCCGGCGCATCGACCTGTCGGCCTGGTCCGTGCCCGACCACCCGGAGCACGACACCGACTTCGACGCGGCGGGCTTCCTGCGCGCGGTGTCGGCCTGGGCGGCCGAGGAGGGCGAGGACGGCGGCACCGGCCCGCGCGTCCTCTTCGTCGACGACGTGGGCGTGCTCACCGCCGAGCGCGCACGCTGGCTGCAGCACCTGGCGGACGAGGCGTACGGGCAGGACTGGCGGGTGATCGCCGCCGTCCGGAGCATCTCCGCCGAGCCGCTGTCCGACGACGTCGAGGTGCTCGAGCTGGGGCCGCTCGACCGGGGGTCCCTGCGCCGCGTGCTCGACATGGAGCTGAGCGTCCCGGTGGCCGCCGACGTCGTCGAGCAGCTCCGCTGGTGGAGCGCCGGCAACCCCCGGCTCGCGCTGGAGCTCGCCGGGTCACTGAGCGCCGCCGAGCTGCGCGGAGACGCCTCCTGGACCGGCCCCGAGACCGTGGGCTCCGCCGCCCGGCGCGTCTACCGCGCCATGCTGGCGGGCCTGGATCCGACGACCATGACCGCGCTCGCCACCGCGCCGCTGGGCACGCCGCCGCTGGGCGGCGCGGCCCTGGCCCGCCGGGACGGCCGGTCGGCCGTGCGGCACCCGCTGCTGGCCCTGCTGTGCCGCGAGGCGCGCGGGGCGGACGGTCACACCGACGGCCGCGAGAGCCAGGCCGCGGAGCGCGACGCGCCCGGCGCGCAGACGCGCGGTGCGCAGGTGACCGGCGCGCACGTGACCGGCGCGCACGCGGCCGAGCGCATCCTCGACGGCCTGCACCTCGACGAGCTGCCGGCCCGTGCCTGGGCGGTCGTGGCGGCCACGCCCGCACCGCGGCTGGCGGCGCGCGCCGTCGGGGTGTCCCTGCTGACGGGGCGCACATGGCTGGACCACCGTGAGGGCGCCCTGGTGCCCGACGGTGTGGGGTCGGAGTGGACCGACCACCTCTGGTGGCGCGACCCGACCGGCGTCCGCGCGGAGGCGCGCGCCGCCGGCGCTCGCGTGGCGGCGACGCTGCTCCGCCTGGAGAGCACGGGCGAGCTGCCCGACCCCGGGGTCCTCCGCTCCGACCTCCGGCTGCTCGGCCCGACGCCGGGCCAGGACTGGGTGGGCGTCGAGGTCCAGGTGCACGCCCTGCTGATGCTGGGCGACGTCGTGGGCGCGCGCAGCCTCCTGGCCGACCACTCCGGCGGCGCAGGGGAGAGCACGGTCGCGGAGATCGTCGCGCGCGATGTCGCGGCAGCCCGGGTCGCCGCCTTCGACGGCCGCGCCGTCGACGTCCGGACGCACCTCGCGCACGCCGCGGAGCTGCGACCGTCGGTGGACGAGTGGCTGCCCGCGCGCGGGCTGCGCGCGGCGGCGGACGCCGTCGTCGACGGCACCGCCCCGGCGAGCACCATGCCCGCGCAGGCGGGCTCGTGGTCGGCGCGGGCGCTGGGTGAGTACGCCGCCGACCTCGGCGCCGCGCACCTCGTCGTGGGGCAGGCGGAGGGCGCCGTGGCCCTGCTGACCATCGCGCTGGAGCACTGCGCGTGGCCCTACCGGGGCCGCGTACAGGTGCGCTGCGACCTCGTCGAGGCCGTCATGGCGTCCACCCCGCCCGGCCGGGTGGGGCCGCGCGTCGAGCGGCTGCTCCAGCCCGTGGTGACGCCCGAGGAGCGGGCGGCGGTCGACGTCGCGGCGGCCTGGTCCAGGCTGCGGGCGCTGCTGGCGGACGACGGCACGCCGTCGGCCGCCTTCGAGGCCGCGCTGCACGCCGCACCCGTGCCGATGTCGCCCTGGCAGCGGGTGCGCATGCTGGTGGCCTACGGCCGGTACGCCGTGACGCGCGGCGCCCGGAGCACGGGGACCGCGCTGCTCGACGAGGCCCGGACGCTCGTCCGGCTGGCCGGGATGACCGGGTGGCTGCGCGGTATCGACGCGTTCCTCGCCGAGACCGACGCGGGCGGCGGAGCAGGCCCCGAGTGGGAGGTGCTCGGCCGGCACGAGCGGGAGATGGTGCGGCTCGCCGTGCACGGCGCCACCAACTCGCAGATCGCCCAGGCGACGTTCGTGTCCGAGCGGACCGTCGTCAACCGGCTGCGCCAGGCGTACACGACGCTCGGCATCCGGGACCGCCGGGACCTGGTCCGTCTCGCCGAGACGCGACCGCCTGCCTGGCTCGTCGGCGGGTAACGATCGAGCGCAGATTTTTCACCCGCCCCTGCGCCTACTTTTCACCCGGCATTCCGGACCTCTTTCTCGTATCCCCGGCATTGTGTGCGCGGCCGCCTCCGGCGCGCCTCGAAACGTATCGAACGCACTTCCCGTTGCGCTGGATTGCGTCAGCGCACGATTACGGCCCTGCCTGGCAGGTGGCTGAGAACCACTGTTCCCTGATGGCCGGGAGCCGGTGTGCCTCATGCCATCGCCCCGAGATCCGGACGTGATCACGTACCGATCCGGACGCTTTTCTTAAGCGCGAACGTGGAGGAGTGAATTCCGTTGAACCCAACGCAAGTACCGTCACGCCGTCGAAGGGGTGGCCTCGTACTGCGCCGATCTCTGGTGACGGTCGCGGCGTCGGCCCTCGTGGTGACCACCACGGGTCTGCCGGCAGTCGCGGCTGTGGACAACTACCCGGACGAGCCGTCGGAGGCCGCTGCGAGCGTCCTCGACTCGACGCTCTTCCAGGAGGCGCTGCTCGCAGCCGCCTACTCGGAGGCCGGCTCGGTCTCCAACGCCGGCCCGAACGAGGGCAACCTGAACGTCGAGCTGCTCGGCTCGGAGCTCATCCGTCTCGGTGACGTCGAGGTCCCCCTCGACGAGATCCTGGACTTCGGTCAGCTCGGTGCGCTGGCCTCCAAGAGCGAGGCGTCGTCCCCAGTCGACGCGTACGCGGTCTCCGGCCTGGCCGGCGCCGACGGCGGCGTGACCCTGGACGGCGAGACCGACGACTTCGGCAAGGCGACCGTGGACGTGCTGTCCGTCGCGCGCCTGCTGGGCGTCGACGGCCTCACGGACCAGATCGTCGACCAGCTCCTGCTGGAGGCGGGCGCCGGTGCGGCCGAGGTCAAGGCCGAGGACGGCGTGATCCTGGACCAGGACGGCGTGGGTGGCCTCGGCCAGTACCGCGTGGCCGACCTGGACCTGACGCTGCACTCGCCGGTCATCGAGGACGCTGCCTCGTCGATCTACGACATCGGCGGCACCATCGACACGACCGTCGAGGACCTCGTCAACGAGAACCTTGACGAGAGCGCCCTGACCGGCCTCTTCGACGCGATCCCGGGCGTCCCGACGCCGTCGATCACCGTCGACAGCAACATGCAGGAGAACCTGTTCCAGTCCGTCGTGGGTGAGCCGATCACCTCGGCGAACCAGCTCATCACGATCGACCTGTCGACCGGTCAGCTCGAGGTCCACCTCGACAAGCTCGTGGACGGGCCGAACGAGGGTGGCATCAACGCGCTCGACCCGAACACCGAGCTCATCGACGACACGACCTACCCGCTCATCGCGGAGACCGTGCACGAGCTGATGGAGGAAGTCACCAACATCCTCATCGGTGCGATCGAGGACTCGCTGAACTCGGTGACGATCAACATCGCCTTCACCGACGAGAGCCCGCTGGGCAACCTCGACGTCTCGTGGTCGCTGCCGCTGGCCGACGCCGTGAACGGCAACTTCCCCGAGGCCGTGAACAACAGCACGGGCACGATGGCTCCGGTCGCCGAGCTCCTGGTCAGCACCATCAACACGCTCGGCCCGGCCCTGGCGCCGATCCTGGCCCCGGTGTACGACCTGCTGATCAGCGACGAGGGTGACAACATCTTCAACCTGCTGATCAACGACCTCAAGACGGACTCCATCACGAAGCCGATCCGCGAGCTGCTCTCGCCGGTCTTCGACGTCCTGTCGCAGGTCCTCTCGATCACCATCAACCGTCAGGTCAGCTCCGAGGGCGTCACCCAGACCTCGACCACGGCCGCTGCCGCGGAGACCTCCTTCGAGCTGTCGGCGCTGAGCATCGCGCTGCTGCCGGCCAACGAGGTCGCCCGGATCAACCTGGGCAACGCCGCCGTCCGCATCGGTGGCGACGGTGGCACGGGCGAGATCGACCCGTCCCTGACCGTGGTCCCCGGTTCTGTCGCTCCGGGTCAGTCGACCGTCGCGACGGGTGAGGGCTACACGCCGGACTCGACCGCCACGGTTCAGCTCGTCGACCCCGAGGGCAACCCGGTGGGCGACGCCATCCCGGTCGACACCGACTCCGAGGGCACCTTCACCACCCCGGTGCCGGTCCCCGCGGACGCCGAGCTCGGCGACTACACGGTCGTCGGCACCGACGACACGACCGGCCAGGCCGCCGAGGCCCCGCTCGCCGTGATCTCGGGCGCCGACGTGTGCGCCATGGACCCGACGCTGACCGTCGTGCCGAACGCCGCCTACCCGGGCGACACCGTCTCGGTCATCGGCCAGGGCTTCCCGGCCGGCGTCCCGGTCGTCGTGCAGCTGCGCGACGCCGAGGGCAACCCGGTGGGCGAGCCGGTCACGGTCACCCCGGACGAGGCCTGCGGCTTCATCACCGAGCTGGTCGTCCCCGAGGACGCCGAGCCCGGCGACCACGTGGTCGAGGCAGAGCCGGAGGACGGCAGCGAGGGCGCCGAGGCGCCGCTCGAGATCCTGAACCCGGACAACCCGGGTGAGGAGTGCACCGACCCGGCCATCACGGCCGACCCGACCGTCGTCGAGGCGGGCGCCGAGGTGCAGGTCACGGGTACCGGCTTCCCGGCCGGCGTGAACGTGGTCGTGCAGCTCTTCGACACCGAGGGCAACAAGATCGGTGACCCGGTCACCGTGCTGGTGGACGAGGACTGCGGTTTCGAGACCCCGATCACCGTTCCCGAGGGTACCGAGCCGGGCGTCATCATCGTGGACGCACAGCCGGAGGACGGCAGTGAGGGCGCGCAGACGCCGATCGTGGTCACCGAGAACACCGGTGGCGGCGACGGGCGCGACCTGACGGCCCGCTTCGAGCACCCGACGGTCCAGCAGGGTGACGAGCAGACCTTCTACGCGTCGGGCTTCGAGCCCGGCGAGCAGGTCGTCGGCATCATCAACTCGACGTCGTTCGCCCTGCAGTCCCAGGCGGCCGACGCGGAGGGCAACGTCCAGTGGACCTTCACCGTCGACGAGAAGCTCGACGTCGGTGAGCACCAGGGCATCGCCGTCAGCACGGTCGAGGGCGACTCGGCCATGGCCACCTTCGAGGTCGTCGCCACCGCCGCCGGTGGCCCCGACAGCGGTGACGACGGTCTCGCCGCCACCGGTGCGAACGTGGGCATCCTGATCGGTGCGACGGTGCTGCTGCTCGGTGCCGGTGCGGTCATGATCAAGCGTCGCCGCGAGATCAGCCAGGCCTTCGCCACGGCGATGGGCCGCATGTCCGACGACTCGAAGGCCGTCTGACGGCTGAGTCGCCGACGTAGCAGGACGGACGCAGCAGTCGGGCGTCCGCAGCGGTAAGGCCGGCCCGGTGCGACATCGTCGCACCGGGCCGGTCCTGTCAGGGCCCGCAGGGGGCCGGGAACTGAGATCGGGGGGAACGTCGTGCGCGAGGTGTCGTCCAAGCGCAGGTTGATACCGGCGATCGTCGCGGCGACCGCCATCGTGGCGCTCGTCGTGGCCGCGATCATGGTGGTGGAACAGGCTCTGCCCGCCGCGCCGGCCCCGCGGGGCGAGGACACGCGGGCGTCGGGCAGCGCGCACGTGCGGTGCGCGGAGAACGAACCGGTCACGGAGGAGCTGCTCAGCGGTTCCACGTGGACCATGTGCTGGCGGATCGACGCCAGCCGCGGGCTGGTGCTCGACGACGTGCACTTCACGCCCGCAGGCGACGAACCCGTGCAGGTGCTCGCCGAGCTGTCGATCGGCCAGCTCGAGGTGCCGTACGACACCGGCCTGCGCAACACCGAGGACATCACGACCCAGGGCTTCGGCGGCAGCCACATCATGACGCTCACCGAGCCGGAGTGCCTGGGCGAACGGCTCGAGACCTACGTGCCGAAGATCGGCGACGGCTCGATGGGCGGCGGCGGTGAGCGCCGCGCCGTGCTGTGCCAGGAGGTGGTCGACGGCGGGATCGCGTACCGCAGCGGGGACACGACGGGCACCGAGGTGGCCCGCCGCACGGACCTGCGACTCTCCACGATCTCGAAGGTGGGCTGGTACGAGTACGTCAGTCAGTACACGTTCGGCGGCGACGGCAGCATCCGGTCCGACCTCGGCGCGACCGGCGACCTGTCGCCCGAGGACTACGGCGACGACCCGGCGCACGGCTGGCCCGTCGGCCCCGGCGACACGGACTACGCCACGAGCCACTCGCACAACGCCGTCTGGCGGGTCCACTGGGCACTCGGCGGGCAGGGCGGCCAGGTGGTGGAGCAGTACGACGCCGCGCCGACCGGCGAGGTGGGCCCGCGGGCGCCGCTGGTCGAGGGGGCTCTCACCCGGATCCCGCGCGAGGGCACGGCCACGGCGGCGGACCGGCGCTGGTGGCGCGTGGTCAACCCTGACGTGCTCAACGCCGACGGGCATCCGATCTCGTACCAGGTCGAGCTCGGGGCGACGACGCCCTTCCAGCTCACCCAGGACCACCGGCACGACGGCCCGGCGGGCGGCGACGACGGCGGCTACGCGATCGCGTTCACCGAGGCGGACGACTGCCAGCTCTACGCGACGGCCAACAAGGAGGGGTCCTGCGGCGCGGGCGTGCTCGACTTCGCGCAGGACGAGGCGGAGCTGTCCGACGTCGTCACGTGGGTCGCCGTCGGCTTCCACCACGTGGCGCGCGACGAGGACCAGAGCCCCATGGAGATGCACTGGCAGGGGTTCACGCTGACGCCGCGCGACCTGACGGCGCAGCGCGCCGACCCGCCCCCGACCCGCGACGACGTGAACGGCAGACCAACCGACTGACTCGCCGTCCCTGGTGTGCCGAGTCAGCCGGGTGGTCCGACCCGGTGGCTGACTCGGCGGCGGTGGACCCGCGAGTCAGTGGGGTGGTCAGGCTTTCCGCGCCTCGACGAGGGTGCGGCGGCTGTGGCAGGCGAAGGACCCGTGCTCGGCGATGTGGTCGTACAGGGCGCGGAGGCGGTTGCGGTAGCGCTCGACGTCGAAGTCGGGCACCGTCCACAGGACCTTCCGCAGGAAGTGGACGACGGCCGCCAGGTCGAAGAACTCCACCCGGGTCCGGGCGTCGCGGACGTCGACCACGTCGAGCCCCGCCCCGGTCACCCGCCCGCGGAGCCGCTCCACGTACCCGGCGTCGTCGTTCGCCTGCGGCCCCATGAGGAACTCGTACAGCTCGCGGTTCGAACCCGCGCCCACCTCCTGGACCAGCAGCGTGCCGCCGGGCGTCAGCACCCGCGCCGCCTCGGCGTACGGGAACGACACGGGGTGGCGGCTCAGGACGAGGTCGAACGTGCCGTCGTCGTAGGGGAGCGAGGCGGCGCCGTCGTCGACGAGGGTCACGACGCCGCCGAACGGCGCCAGCGCGGCGGACGCCAGCCGGTGGTTCGGCGCCCAGCCCTCGACGGCGCGGACGACGCCGGGCACGCGCCCGGCCCGCCCCAGCGCCTCGGCGAAGACCTCGCCGCCGCCGGTGTCGACGTCGAGCGCCGCTCCGGCGCGGCCCAGGCGCTCGCCGCACAGCCGCACGTAGCCCCATCCGGGGCGCTCCTCGGTGGCCCGGCCCGCGAACCACGAGAAGTCCCAGCCGTCGGTGGGGACGGCGACTCCCTCGGCGATCTGCTCCTCGAACGTCATGCCGGCGAACGTAGCCGCGAGATCCCCCGTCCACCAGCGGATATCCCCCGACCGGGGGAGGGGCGTCCCGGGCCGCGGACGGGAGCGTGGGGGCATACCGCACCACCGACCGGAGGGACCCGACATGTCACGCCTCACCCGCGCCTCGCTCCTCGGCGCGACCATCACCAGCGGCGCCGCGGCGCTGCTCGGCATCGCCTGGATGTCCGGGCTCCTGCCCACCCTGTACGACGGCGCGAACACCGCGCTCCTCGCCCGGTTCGCCGGGTCGGACGTCGTGACCGCCGTGCACACCGTCGCCGCCCTGGCGGGTGTGGCGACCGGGATCGCGGCCCTCGCCGGGGCCCTCGGAGCGCGGGGGCGGGTCGGGGCCGCCGCCCTGCAGCTGCTCGTGTTCGGCCTGGTGCTGCAGAGCTCGGGCACGCTGTCCACCGTGGGCTACCTCGTCGCGATGGCGATGCCCGCCGCCGTCGTGGTCCTGCTCGTGCAGGTCGTGCGCCGCTACCGGGTGGCACGGTGGGCCGTGGGAGTGCCCCTCCTGGCCGGGCTCGCCGTGGGCGGCTTCCTCGGGCGCGAGGCGCTCGCCGGCATCGCGGTCATGCTCGGCAGGGGTCTTGCCGAGCAGCGCGCCGCGCTGTTCACCGCCCTGTTGTTCATCGCCGTCGGGAGCCTGTGGGCCGTCGTCGGCGTCCGGGCGCTCGCCGGGACGTCCGCCATGGAGCGTGCGACCGCCTGGGTCGTGCGGCACCGCCGGGCCATCACGATCGTGGCCGCCACCGGTCCGCTCCCGTACGCCCTGGTCCGGCTGACCTGGCTCACCCCGTGGCCCCAGCTCGGCGAGGGCCTGGACCTGTCCACACGGATCTGGGGCCTCACGCTGTCCAGCGGAGCCTGGCTCGGCGTCTTCCTGACGCTCGGCCTGATCCGGCCGTGGGGCGAGGTGTTCCCGCGGTGGATGCCGGGCTTGGCGGGGCGCCGGGTGCCGATCGCCGCGGCCGCCGTGCCCGGCGGGCTGATCGCGGCCACCGTGACGTTCACGGCCGTCCCCATGCTGATCATGTTCGGCGAGCAGAGCCTGGCCCAGGGCCTGTGGGGCGCGATCATCTTCCCCTGCTGGTACTGGGGTCCGGCCCTGGCGCTCGCGGTCTGGGGCTACGTGGCCCACCGCGTCGAGGCCGACCGCCTCGACGCCGACCGCCTCGACGCCGACCGCGTCGAGGCCGACCGGGCCGAGGCCGGCAACGTCGAGGCCGGCCGGACACCGGGGCTCGAACCCGGCGCGGCGGCCCGGGACCGCGCCGCCGCCGTATGACCTGGCGGGCGGCCCCGGCGACCGGAGAGGATGACGGCATGCAGGCGACGACGCGGCACCTCGCGCGGTACCTCGCCCGGCGGTTCGCCTGGCACATGCTCGGCGCGGCGATCGGGCTGGCCCTCGTGCTGCTCGTCTACAGCCTGCTGTTCTCCGTGGTCGCGGGGCTGCCCCCGTGGGTGGTGGCCGTCGTGGCGGTCGCCGCCGCCGTCGCGCTCGGCCTGGTCCCGGGCGCGCGGGAGCTGGAGGTCACGGCGGCCCGCGCCCTGCTCGACGTCGACGCCGAGCTCGTGATCCCGGCCCGGCCCCGGCTCGCCCACCGGGTCCGCACCGCGGGCTGGGTGGTGCTGCACCTGGCGACGGGGATGCTCGTCGCCGTCTGCCTGTTCGCCGCGCTCCCCGGCGCGGTGCTGGTCGCCGTCGAGACGGTGGCCGGGCGCTCGTTCGGGTCCGGTCTCCCGCTGCCCGCCGGCGCGCCCGAGGCGGTGCTGCGGCTGGCGGCGTGCGGCGTCGTCGGGCTGCTGGCGCTGACGGCCACCTGGCCGCTGGGGGCCGCGGCCTCGGCGCTCGCCGGGCGCGTGCTCGGCCCCACCTCGCACGACCGGATGGAGACCGCGCTCGCCCGGGCTCATCGTGAGGCCGAGCACACCCGCCTCGCCCGCGAGCTGCACGACGGCATCGGCCACGCCCTGACCGTCGTCAGCGTGCAGGCGGCGGCCGGACGGCGCGTCGTCGCGGCGAACCCCGCCGCGGCCGCCGAGGCGCTCGCGGCCATCGAGGAGACGGCCCGGTCGGCGCTCGCCGAGCTCGACCAGCTCCTCGCCGTCCTGCGGGACGACGCCGACGACGCCGCGCCGCTGGCCCTCGCGCCCGCCCTGGACGACGTCGTGCAGGCCCACCGCCGCGCCGGCCTGGACCTGAGCGCGGACGTCGACCTCCCGCCCGGGCTGCCCGCCCTGCTGAGCCGCACGGTGCAGCGGATCGTCACCGAGGCGCTCACCAACGCGCACCGGCACGGCGGGCCCGGACCGGTGCGGCTCAGCGTGCGTCTCGTCGGGGGGCAGGACGGCGAGCGGGTGCTGATCGAGGTGGTGAACCCCGTGGGTGCCGGTGCGCGCCTGGGCCGGGGGTCTGGCCGGGGGCGCGCGGCCGGTGGGCGGCGCTCCGGTGGGCGCGGCCTGGCCGGTGTGCGGGAGCGGGTCGCGCTGTTCGGCGGCGCGGCCGAGGCGGGGCCGGACGGCGGCCGCTGGGTGCTCCGTGCGACGCTGCCCTGGACGCCGGCACCAGGGGACCCCGGCGGCTCCGCCGTCGTGCCGCCCGGCGCCGTGCCGCCCGCAGCCGGCGTGCCCGCCGAGGCCCCGCCCGCCGTCCGCCCCGACCGGAAGGAACCCGATGCCTGACGCCCCCGTGCGGGTGCTGCTCGCCGACGACGAGCCGCTGGTCCGCAGCGGCCTGTGCCTCATCCTGGACGCGGAACCCGACCTGGAGGTGGTGGGGGAGGCGGGCGACGGCGCGCGGGCCGTCGAGCTGGCGCGGAGCCTGCGGCCCGACGTCGTCTGCATGGACGTGCGGATGCCGGGCGTGGACGGGTTGCGCGCGACCGAGCTGGTGCTCCGGCTGCCGCAGCCGCCCCGCGTGCTCGTGGTGACCACGTTCGAGCACGACGGCTACGTGCTCGACGCGCTCACGGCCGGGGCCTCAGGGTTCCTGCTCAAGCGCGCCGGGGCGGACGAGATGGTGCAGGCGGTCCGCACCGTCGCCGTCGGGCAGAGCCTGCTGTACCCGCAGGCGCTGCGCGACCTGGTGCGCACGCGGCCGCGCGCGACGGCGGGGGCGCCGGCGCTGACGCCGCGCGAGCGGGAGGTGCTGGCGCTGGTGGCGCAGGGCATGACGAACGCGGAGATCGCGACGGCGCTCGTGGTCGGCGTCGAGACGGTGCGCACGCACGTGGCGTCCGTGCTGGCCAAGCTGCAGGCGCGCGACAGGACGCAGGCCGTGGTGCTGGGCTACCGGGCGGGGCTGGTGGAGCTGTAGCCGCCCACGCGTCCGACCCGCGTCAGTCGCGGGGGAGGACCATCTCGATCTCGTCCGGGAACGGCGAGTAGTCCGAGGCCTTGCGGCGGCCCGTGCGGCGCCAGCCGAGATGCTCGTAGAAGCCGATCGCCTGGTCGTTGTCGGCGAGGCACCACAGGCGAGGATCGCTCATCTCAGCGACCGCCACGTCCATGGCGGCCCGGGCCAGGCCGCTGCCCCAGCGCGACGGGTGCACCGCGAGGTGCCGCAGCAGCCGCTCGTCGTGGGCGACGAAGCAGGCCAGGCGGGTGTGCTCGGCGTCGTCGTCCAGGACGTGCACCCGGACGCCCGGCTCGACCAGCGCTGCCTGCCACTTGGCCAGGACCTCGGCGGACGGGAACGGGTACATGCCCGGCGGGAAGATGTGGCCCAGCGCCGCGATCCCAGCGGCTCGCTCCACGTCCAGGAGCGCCTGCGCATCCTCGGGCGTGGCCTGCCGGAACCGGTTCTCGACCATTGCCTCAGGGTACGGCTCTGCTTCACCCAGGGCACCACCGCTGAGATTTGCGTTCCGGACCTGCACGGGAGCGGGCGAAAATTGCTCTGCAACATTTTCCCGAAGTGCTGTGACCTCGGTGCGGTTCGCGCGTCAAGGGTGCATGACGAACACAGCATTCAGCGCGGTGATGTCCCGCCTCTCGGCGCTCGACACGCTCTCGCTGCGGGTGGATCAGGACTGGCTGGCATTCGGCCTGGACCGGGTGGACGTGCTGGTCATCGAGATACTGACCGTCAACGAGCTCACGGCCCTGCCGCTCGTGACCCGGTACCGGCTGACGCCGGTGGAGCCGGAACCGGGACGCGAGCTGGGCCTGACCAGGGTCTGGACCGGTTGGCTCGGGGACGCCTCGGACGTGGTGCCGGTCGCGATGCGGCTCACGCTCGCGGCGGGCGAGAGCTCGTGACGGGTGAGAGCTCGTGACGGCCGTCAGCGGGGCAGGTGCGCCTCGATCTCGTCGATGATCGCCGGGTCGTCCGGCAGGGTCCTCGGGGCGTACCGACGCACCTCGCCGCCGGGCAGCACCAGGAACTTCTCGAAGTTCCAGCGGATCTTGCCCGAGTGCCCCGTGGCGTCCTCCGTCTTCTTGAGCTCGACGTAGAGCGGGTGCGCGTGGCGCCCGTTCAGCCGGACCTTGTCGAGCACGGGGAAGGTGACGCCGTACGTCATGGAGCAGAACTCGGCGATCTTCTCGTTCGAGCTCAGCTCCTGCAGGAACTGGTTGCTGGGGAAGCCCAGCACCGTGAAGCCCCGGTCCTGGTACTTCTTCTGCAGCTTCTCGAGCGTCTCGTACTGCGGGGCCAGGCCGCACCGCGAGGCCACGTTCACCACGAGGACGACGTCCTCCTTGTGGTCGGCCAGCGAGATCTCGGTGCCGTCCATCGTGTGGAAGGGAATGTCGTAGAGGGTCACCCGGCCATCTTCCACCCGTTGTCCGGGTCAACGGAACCCTTCGTGCACAGCGAAGGATCTCGCGGGTTAGGTTGACGGCGTGAACCGCACGCCCGGCCCCGCCAAGCACCGGTCCCCGCTGCCCGTGCGGGACGGGCTCAACCCCACGCGGGTCGTGCTGCCGCACGACCCCGACGTCGTCGTGCGGTTCCCGTACGCGCTCGACTACCTGCTCGACCGGTTCCGCGACGACGCGGAGCGGCTGCTCGAGAAGGTCGCCCTGGGCGAGGTCGTCACGGGCCACGGCGAACCTCTCACGCCGACGACGCCGTACGAGCCGCGCGGTTTCCTCTACCTGTACCGCGACCCGCCCGCCCACGAGGACCGCATCCCGTTCGAGCCCGAGGTGCTCCACCGGGACGAGAACCTGCTGGTCGTGGACAAGCCGCACTTCCTGGCGACGATGCCGCGCGGCCGGTGGGTGCGGGAGACGGCATTGGTCCGCCTCCGGGTCGCCCTCGACCTGCCCGAGCTCTCCCCGGCCCACCGGCTCGACCGCGGCACCGCCGGCGTGCTCGTGCTCACGGTGCGACCCGAGGTACGAGGCGCCTACCAGGAGACGTTCGCCCGCCGCGAGGTGCGCAAGGTGTACGAGGCGGTGGCGCCGCTGCCGCCGTCCGACGGCCGCCTCGCCCTGGGGGAGCCCGTCACCCTGCGCAGCCGCATCGTGAAGCGGCGCGGCGTCACGCGCGCCGAGGAGGTGCCCGGGGAGCCGAACGCCGAGTCGCTGATCATGCTCGTCGCCGCCGACGAGACCCGGGGCCTCGGCCTCTACCGCCTGGAGCCGCACACCGGCAAGACGCACCAGCTCCGGCTGCACCTGGCGTCGCTCGGCGTGCCGATCCTGCACGACCCGTTCTGGCCCGAGCTGCGCGCCACCGACCCCGACGACTTCGACCGGCCCCTCCAGCTCCTGTCCCGCTCGCTGGAGCTCACGGACCCGCTGTCCGGGCTGCCGCGCCGCTTCGAGTCCCGCCGGGTGCTCAGCGAATGGGTCCCTCGACACCCTGACTCGTCCGCCAGGATCTGACAGGTGCAAGAATCGGTGCGATGAGTACCGCCCCCGACTATCCCGCCCGCGCGGTCGTCGACCTCGACGCGATCCGCGACAACGTGCACGCCCTGCGGACGACCGCCCCGACCGCCCAGGTCATGGCCGTCGTCAAGGCCGACGCGTACGGGCACGGCCTGGCCCCGTCGGCCCGGGCGGCGCTCGCGGGCGGCGCGACCTGGCTGGGGGCGGCGCAGAGCACGGAGGCGCTCGCGATCCGCGCCGCCGTCGGACCGGGTCCACGCATCCTGACCTGGCTCTACGCGCCTGGCGCGCCCCTGGCCGACCTGGTGCGCGACGACATCGACGTCGCCGTGGCAGCGGCCTGGGCCCTCGACGAGGTGGCCGACGGCGCCCGCGTCGCGGGCCGCACCGCCCGCGTGCACCTCAAGGTCGACACCGGCCTGGGCCGCAACGGGATCATGCCCGACGACCTGCCGGCCGTCCTCGACCGCGCGCGGGCGCTGCAGGCCGAGGGCGCGCTCGCCGTCGTCGGCGTCATGTCGCACTACGCGCTCGCGGACGAGCCCGACGACCCGTCGGTGAAGATGCAGACCCACGTCTTCGACGACGCGGTCCGCACCGTCGAGGCCGCCGGGATCGAGCTCGAGGTGCGGCACATCGCCAACTCGGCGGCCACTCTGACCAACCCGGCGTCGCACTACGACCTGGTCCGCCCGGGGATCGCCGTCTACGGGCTCTCGCCGGTGCCGCAGCTCGGCGCGCCGGGCGACTACGGCCTGCGGCCCGCGATGACGCTGGAGGCGCGGCTCGCCACGGTCAAGCGCGTGCCGGAGGGCCACGGCGTCTCGTACGGGCACTTCTACGTCACACCGCAGGACACGGTGCTCGGCGTCGTGCCGCTCGGCTACTCGGACGGGATCCCGCGGCACGCCTCCGGCGGGTCGCTCGGCCCGGGCGGCCCGGTCCTGGTGGGCGGGGGTGTGGACGACGTCGCCGCACCCGCGACCGGCCTCGGCACCGCCCGCGTTCTGCGCGTCGCGGGCCGGGTGTGCATGGACCAGATCATGCTCGACCTCGGCCCGTACGCGTCGGAGCAGGCCGGCGACGTGGTCACCTTGTTCGGGGCGTCGGACGGGCTGACCCGTGCCGGAGCGCCCAATGCCGAGGACTGGGCCCAGGCCGCCGGCACCATCAGCTACGAGATCGTGACGCGCCTCGGCGCGCGCGTGCCCCGTGTGTACGCGGGCACGGCAGGAAGGGAGACCGCGTGAGCGGGGCAGTGAACGGACCGGGCGACATCTCGACGTCGGAGGCGGTGGTCATCGAGCTGCCCGACGCCGATACGACGCGGGCCTTCGGGGCCGCGCTCGCCGGGGTGCTGCGCTCCGGGGACCTGGTGATCCTCACCGGCGACCTCGGCGCGGGCAAGACGACCCTGACCCAGGGCATCGGTGCGGCGCTGAACGTGCGCGGGCAGGTGGCGTCGCCCACCTTCATCGTGGCGCGCGAGCACCCGCCCCTGCCGCGCGAGGACGGCACGCGCGGTCCCGGGCTGGTGCACGTGGACGCCTACCGCCTCGGTGGGCTGGGCGAGCTGGACGCGCTCGACCTTGACTCGTCCCTCGAGGACTCCGTGACGGTCGTGGAGTGGGGGCGCGGCCTCGCCGAGACGCTCGCCGACGACCGCCTGGAGATCGACCTGGAGCGGCCGCGGGGCGCTGCACCGGTGTTCGACCCCGGTGTGGAGACGGCCGAGGACCCGGAGGCGGGGACACGGAAGGTGACGATCCGCGCGGTGGGGCCGCGGTGGGTCGGCGTGGACCTGCGTTCGCTGATGTGATCGGTAGTTCGTCAGGTGATCGGTCGCTCGCGCTGCCGATCATCTGACGAACTACCGACCATCCCGGTACGAGGCACCCGTCGTAATACCCTGGTCGCGTGGCCGTTCTAGCTCTCGATACCTCAGCAGCCGTCGCCGTCTCGCTCGTCGACGAGGAGGGCGCGCGTCTCGCGTCCCGCTCCTCCGACGAGCGCCGCAGGCACGCCGAGTCGCTCGCGCCCCTGATCACCGAGGTCCTCGACGAGGCCGGAATCGAGCGCACCGACCTGACCGCCGTCGTCGCGGGTACGGGCCCGGCCCCGTTCACGGGGCTGCGCGTCGGGCTGGTGACCGCCCGCACGCTCGCGCTCTCCCTCGGCATCCCGGTCCTGGGTGTGCCCAGCCTCGACGCGCTCGCCGTGCAGGCGGTCAGCGACCTCGGGCTGCGGGCGGGCCAGGAGATCCTGGCCACCTCCGACGCCCGCCGCAAGGAGGTCTACTGGGCGCGCTACCGCGTGGTCGCGCACGAGGGGCCGCACGGCGTCCCCGTCGTGGAGCGGACCGCCGGGCCGGACGTCGACCGGGCCGGCTTCGTCGCCCAGGGCCAGCTCCCGACGCCGGACGGCGGCGACACCCCGCTGCCCGTCGTGGTCGGGGAGGGCGCGATGCTCTACCCCGAGTTCCTCCCGGTGGCCGACGACGCGCCGCTGGTCCCCGACGCGACCGTGCTCGCCCGGCTGGCGCTCGTCCGCCGCGCCGCGGGCGAGGAGCTGCCGACCGAGCCGCTGTACCTGCGCCGTCCCGACGTGCACGAGCCGGGGTCGCCGACCGGCACGGGAGCCGGCTCGGCCACCGCCGCCGCGGGCGGTGCCGCGTGATCACCGAGGTGCGTCTGCGCCCGCTGCGCAACGCCGACTTCGACCGCGTGCTGCAGCTCGAGCGACAGCTCTTCGGCCGGGGCGCCTGGACCTACGGCATGCTCGCCGACGAGCTCGCCGGCCTGGGCCGCTGGTACATCGTGGCCGAGCCGGAGCGGCTCGACCGCGCGGGGGAGCAGCCCGTCGTCGGCTACGCGGGGCTGTGGTTCGACGGTGACGTCACGCAGGTCATGACCATCGGCGTGGACCCCGACGTCCAGCGCCACGGCGTGGGGCGGCAGCTCATGGAGGCGCTCATCGAGCGGTCCCGCAAGGTCAAGGCCGAGGCGGTGCTGCTGGAGGTCCGCGTCGACAACCAGCCCGCCATCGAGATGTACCGGGACTTCGGCTTCCAGATCCTCGGTGTGCGCAAGCGCTACTACCAGCCCGAGGACGTCGACGCGTACACGATGCGCCTGGACCTGTCCGAGGTGGAGCACCCGACGGCGGACGCCCCGGTGGAGTCGCCGGTCGACGCTCCGACCGACACCCCCGACGACGCCGCAGGAGACGCCGCATGAGGGAACGAGTTCTGGTCGACGCCGCCACGCTGGCTGCCGACCTGCAGGTCAGTGCGGCCCCGGACCCGGTCGAGGGACCGCCCGTCGTGCTCGACGTCCGCTGGGCGCTCGGCATGACCGACGGCCACGACCAGTACCGCGCCGCCCACGTCCCGGGCGCCGTGTACGTCGACCTGGACACCGAGCTGGCCGCGCACGGGGCGCCCACCGACGGGCGGCACCCGTTGCCCTCGGCGGCGGCGTTCCAGCAGGCCGCGCGCCGCTGGGGCGTCTCGGCGGGCTCGCGGGTCGTGGTCTACGACTCCGTGGGCGGCACGTCGGCGGCCCGCGCCTGGTGGCTGCTGCGGTACTTCGGCGTCGAGGACGTCCGCATCCTCGACGGCGGCCTGGCCGCCTGGACGGAAGCGGGAAACGCCCTCGAACCGGGTGACGTCACGCCCGAGCCGGGCGACGTCGTCGTGCAGCCGGGCGGGATGCCCGTGCTCGACGCCGACGCCGCCGCCGAGCTGGCGGACGGCGCGGGACTGCTCCTGGACGCCCGGGCCGCCGAGCGGTACCGCGGCGAGGTGGAGCCCGTGGACCCGCAGGCCGGGCACGTGCCGGGCGCCGTCAGCGCGCCCACCACCGAGAACCTGGGGCCGGACGGCCGGTTCCTGCCGACCGGGGACCTGAAGCGGCGCTTCGGCGAGCTGGGGGTCGCGGACGGCGGGACCGTCGGCGTCTACTGCGGGTCGGGCGTCACGGCGTCGCACGAGGTGGCGGCCCTCGCGATCGTCGGCGTGGACGCCGCCCTGTACCCGGGCTCGTGGTCGCAGTGGTCGAACGACCCCTCGCGGCCCGTCGCGGTGGGCTGAGTCCGGCGCGACGGCGGCCCGGCCCGGCCCGGCCCGGCCTGGCGCCGGCAAGATCAGGGCGTGGGGCTGACCTCGTTGAGCACGAGGATCTTCTGCCACACCTTGCGGGCCATGCCGAGCGTCAGCGACTCGATGGTCGAGACCGTGTTCAGCACGATGTCGTCCTGCGACTCCTCGGCGCACAGCGCCGCCGCCTTGCCCACGATCGACAGCAGCTCGGTGCAGTACTCCAGGTAGTACTCGATCTGCTCGGGCGTCAGGTCGACGTCGTTGTTCTCCGACTCGCCCGTGAAGGCGTCCCGCAGGATCTCGGGCTCCTTGGTGAGCTGGTGCATGTCGATGATGTGCGCCAGGGAGCGCAGCCGGTGCAGCTTGGCCAGCAGGTCGGAGCGCTGCACCCGCTGCGGCACCGAGTGCAGCACCACGACGGCGACGGCGACGAACACGATGTCGTTCACCGCGCTCTCGATGAGCGGCAGCCAGTCCAGGCCGTTGTCCGGTGCCTCGGTGCCCGCGGCCTCGACGGCGAAGCCGAACGCGACCAGCGCCACCAGCACCACGAGGGCGATCAGCACGCGCGACCCGGCCTGCACCAGGCGGCTGCGCCGGCGCGTCCCGGCGGAGGTGTCCGCCACCTGCTCGGTCAGGGCCACGAGCTCCTGGGCCACGAGGTGGATGCCGCGGTCGGGGAACCGCGCGCCGATGCGGTCGCGCAGCCGCCGGGCCGTGTCGATGACGGGGACGGGCTCGAGCTTCTCCAGTGTTCTGACCCACACGGGACGCAGCGTAGAGCCACCCGGCCGCCGGCGGGCCGGAGAACTCAGACGGTGATCGTGGTGAGCGGCATCGACGAGTCGACCGGGATGTCCAGGTCGCTCGGGGCCACGCCGGCCCGCACCACGGCGGAGCCGAGCGCCGCGATCATCGCGCCGTTGTCCGTGCAGTAGCGGATCGGCGGGATGCGCAGGTCGATGCCGGCCTCGGCGCAGCGCTTGGCGGCCATGTCGCGGAGCTGGCTGTTGGCGGAGAACCCGCCGCCGACCACGAGCGTGTCCACGCCGTGCTTGTGGCAGGCGGCGATCGTCTTGGCCGTGAGCACGTCGGCGACGGCCTCGGCGAACGACGCCGCGACGTCGTGCACCGGGATCTCCTGGCCGGCGTCCGTGCGGGCCTCGACCCAGCGGGCCACCGCCGTCTTGAGGCCGGAGAACGAGAAGTCGTAGGCGTGCTTGGCCTGGTCCTTCGCGGCCGTGAGGCCGCGCGGGAACCGGATGGCGGTGGGGTCGCCCTCACGTGCGAGGCGGTCGATGTGCGGGCCGCCGGGGTAGGGCAGGCCGAGCAGGCGGCCGACCTTGTCGAAGGCCTCGCCCGCGGCGTCGTCGAGCGTGGAGCCGAGCTCCGTGACGTTCGTGGCGATGTCGTCCACGAGCAGCAGCGAGCTGTGCCCGCCGCTCACCACGAGCGCCATCGCCCGCTCCGGCAGGGGGCCGTCGACGAGCTGGTCCACGCACGCGTGGCCGATCACGTGGTTCACGCCGTACAGCGGCTTGTTCAGGCCGATGGCGAGGGCCTTCGCGGCGGACGCGCCGATCGTGAGCGGCCCGACGAGCCCGGGCCCGGCGGTGACCGCGATGGCGTCGACCTCGGACAGGTCGACGTCGGCCTCGCCGAGGGCCTTCTGGATGGTGGGGATCATCGCCTCGAGGTGGGCCCGGCTCGCGACCTCGGGGATGATGCCGCCGTAGCGAGCGTGCTCCTCCATCGAGCTGGCCACCGCGTCGACCAGCAGGTCGTTTCCGCGGACCAGCGCGACGCCGGTCTCGTCGCAGGAGGTCTCGATACCGAGCACCAGTGGATCTGCCATGTGCTCCAGCCTAGTTCCCTGGGGCCGGTGAGCGGGGAACCGGGGCGGGTGTGACGCGCGGACGTGCGTGACGTCACGGTTGAATCTGGAACTATCGCTTGGAGCAACTTGTTGTCGCGCGTATGACCGACACCGTTCTTGAGGCCCAGGGCCTCGCCATCGACGACGCGACCGCCGACCGTCTGTTCCGCACCGCGCGGACCGTGACCACCTTCGCCGAGTCCGAGGTGACCGACGAGCAGCTCGCCGCCGTCTACGACCTCGTCAAGTGGGGCCCGACGGCCATGAACACGAGCCCGCTGCGCATGCTCGTCGTCCGCACGCCGGAGGCCCGGGAGCGCCTCGTCGCCCGCATGCCCGAGGGCAACCAGGAGCGCGTGCGCAACGCGCCCGTCACCCTCGTGCTCGCGTACGACACCGACTTCCACGAGCACCTCGACCGCCTGGTCCCGCACATGCCGGGCGCCCGCGACATGTTCGCCGGCGACGCCGGGGCGCGCGCCGAGATGGCGCGCACCAGCGCCCTCATCCAGGCCGGCTACCTGATCGTCGGCCTGCGCGCCGCCGGCCTCGCCGTCGGCCCCATGCACGGCATCTACGACCAGATCGACGCCGAGTTCTTCGCCGAGAACGGCTGGAAGGGCCTCCTCGTCGTCAACGTCAGCGCGGCCGACGGCGCGGACACGACTCGCCCCCGCGCCCCGCGCCTGAACTTCGACGACGCCGCGCAGGTCATCTGACCCGCGCGGCATCTGACCCGCGGCCGGCGCCGTCAGGCGGGCAGCGGCCGGCCGGTGCGCATCTCCTCCAGCATCGCGCGCACCACCGGCACCAGGTCGCCGTCGTGTGCGGCGGCGACCTGCTCCTGCCGCCGGTACGACGGCCCGGTGCGGAGGATGTCCCGCACCCCGGCCAGCTCCGTCGCGCACCCCAGCCGGTGCGCCACGGGCTCCAGCTCGACGAGCAGCTTGCCGATCGCGTCGACGACGGCCCCCTGGTTGCCCTCGGCGTCCAGGATCACGGTGGCGTCCAGCCCGTAGCGGGCGGAGCGGAACTTGTTCTCCGCCACGTACCACGGCGGCAGCTCGGCCAGGGTCCGGCCCTGGTCGAGCTGTGTGGACAGGTGCTCCACGAGGCAGTGCACCAGCGCGGCGAGCGTCAGCGCCTCGGAGAGGTTCGTCGGGCCGTCGCACACCCGGACCTCGAGCGTGCCGAACTTGGGCGACGGGCGGATGTCCCAGTGCACCTCGTTGAACGCCTCGACGGCTCCGATGTGCTGCATGTCGCCCGCGTACGCCTCGAGCTCCCCCCAGGTCTCGAACGCGACCGGCAGGCCCGAGCTCGGGATCTGCTGGAACAGCAGCGAGCGGTTCGAGGCGTATCCCGAGTGCTCGCCGGCCCAGTACGGCGACCCGGCGGACAGCGCCTGCAGGTGCGGAAAGTACTTCAGCATCCCGCGCATCAGCGGCAGCGCCTTGTCCCGGTGCTCGATCCCGACGTGGACGTGCAGCCCCCAGATGATGAGCTGCGCACCCCACACGCCCGTGCGCTCGCGGATGCGGGCGTAGCGCTCCTTCTCGCCGATCTCCTGGTGGCTCCCCTTCGCGAACGGGTGGGTGCCGCCGCCCATGAGCTCGAGGCCCATCGGGTCCGTGACCGTCCGCACACGGTCGAGCGTGCGGCTGAGGTCCGCCCCGGCGTCGGCCACGGTCCGGCCGACGCCGGTGACCAGCTCGACGGTGTTCTTCATGTACTCGCCGGTGACGTGCGGGACGACGTGCCCCGAGCGGTCCAGCTGCGGGTTCCCGCCGTCGCGCGCGAGAGCCTCCAGCACCTCCGGGCCAGCCTGGCACAGATCGGCGGTGTCGCGCTCCACGAGCCCGATCTCCCACTCGATGCCCACGGTCGACCGTGGGGATTCGCCGAAGCCGAGCCGGACCGGCGAGCTCATACGGCTCCCAGCGGCTCGACGAGGAGTACCTGTTGGTTGCCTGCCACACGGGTGAGCACGATCGTCGCCTCCTCGGTTCCGGTGAGTACGAGCTGCTTGCGAAGTTGTTCGGGCACCACCGCGGTGCCCCGCTTCTTGATCGTGATGCGCCCGACGTTCCGGTCGCGGAGATAGGACTTGAGCCGCTTCAGGCCGAACGGCATGGTGTCGAGCACCCGGTACCCCGTCGCGATCGGCGCCTGCGCCCCTGCCGCCTCGGCGGGCCGCGCCGGGGGCAGGACGGCGGCGTCGTCGGTGGTGACGTACGCGATGGTCGGGTCGACGAGGCGTCCACCCAGCTCGGCGGCCGCCTCGCCCACGAGCCCGGCCCGGATGACCGCGCCGTCCGGCTCGTAGAGATACTGTCCGACGTCGCCGACGTCCGGCTCCGTGCCGTCGCCGCGCAGGGTGCGGCTGAGGGTGTGCTCCTTGCCGTCGTCGTCGGTGAACGAACGTAGGACGAGTGCCGAACGGCCGGGACCGTCGGGCGCGAGCGGGCCGAACCAGAGCCCGGCCTCGACCACGTCGCCGTTGACCGAGACCCACTGGGTCTCGGCGTCGTCGGGCAGCCCCTCGTGCGCGATGCCGGGACCCACCTTGATGCCGACGGCGGGCACCGACTCCCGCAGCGCCCAGACGGCGTCGAGCGGGGGTTCGTAGGCGCGCGGGTCGAAGATGCGGCTGGCACGGCCACCCCGGCCGCCGCGCACGCGCCGGGCGGGGTCGGCGTAGACGGCGTCGATCCCCTCGGCGTGCAGGTCGAGCGTCAGGCCGTCGGCGTGCCGTACCTCCGCCTCGGGGAAGTGGCGCAGGTTCCACCGTGCGATGGCGGCGGTGGTCTCGTCGAGGTCGGTCGCGACGACGCGCAGGCCCGTGCCGGCGAAGGCGAGGGAGTCGGCGCCGATGCCGCAGGTGAGGTCCGCGAGCGTGGTCACGCCCGCGTCGAGGTACCGTCGGGCGTGCAGCGCCGCGACCACGAGCCGCGTGGCCTGCTCCAGACCGTCGGCGGTGAACAGCATCCCGTCGGCGAAGTCGCCGAACTTGGCCCGTGCGCGGGCGCGCAGCCGGGACTGGGTGACCACGGCGGCCGCGAGGTCCGCCGCGACGCCCTGGGCGCGCAGGGTGGTCACCGTCTTCATCGCGTCGCGCTCGTCGTACGGCGGAAGAGCCGCAAGCAGGGCCCAGCCGTCAGGGCTGAGGAGTTTGCTCAGAATCGCCGCATCCATGGGAAGATCTTTCCACGTTTGTCCAGGTCGTGACGAGTGGCTGCACGCAACCTTTTCGTAGAGATGGCCAGATCTCGAAGTGCGGACGGCGCGTCGCGCGCCGGGCGTGTGAGGTGCTCCACGCGATTGGCACTCGCCTTGACCGAGTGCTAGCGCCGACCTAGATTTGGGGTTGTTCATCGCCGCGGATCCCGGTCGCCGGGGCCCTCGGCGGAGGACCCAGACGTTCGTGCCCGCCGGCACCCGCGACGACGGCGGACCGTCGAACGTTCGAGCCCCTGAAGTCAACCACGCAGCTGATCACTCGATCCGCTCACGAAAGAGGGAGGTCCGACGTGTCGGTCCCCATCAAGCCGCTCGAGGACCGGATCGTCGTCAAGGCTCTCGAAGCCGAGACCACGACCGCTTCCGGCCTGGTCATCCCGGACACCGCCAAGGAGAAGCCCCAGGAGGGCGAGGTTCTGGCCGTGGGCCAGGGCCGTATCGACGACAACGGCAACCGTGTGCCGCTGGACGTCGCCGTCGGTGACAAGGTGATCTACTCCAAGTACGGCGGCACCGAGGTCAAGTACGCGGGTGAGGAGTACCTGGTGCTCTCGACCCGCGACGTCCTCGCGGTGGTCGTGGGCTGATTCCAGCTCACGCCAGACAGGCGAAGGCCCCGCACCGGATCGGTGCGGGGCCTTCGTCCTGTCCGGAGACCGTCGTGGCTGGTGCTGCCTCGGCATCGAAGCAGGCAGGCGTGCACAGCGGGCGCGCGTTCCCAGCGGGGCGTGCGACAGAAACGCGTCACGCCCGAACGTCAGAAGTTGTGCACCCGGGTCAGGCGGAGACGGACTTGCCGGCGAGGATCGCCGACCGCTCGTCCTCGCTGAGCCCGCCCCACACGCCGTACGGCTCGCGCACGCGGAGCGACTGCTCGCGGCACTGCATCATCACGGGGCAGGAGCGGCAGATCGCCTTGGCGGCCTCGGCGCGCCTGCGGCGGGTCGATCCACGCTCACCCTCGGGGTGGAAGAAGAGGGTGTCGTCCGCGTCGCGGCACGCGCCCTGGTACTGCCATTCCCACAGTTCCATCACCGGACCGGGAAGCCTCGAGATCTCCGTCATGGCGAACAACTTACAAGTTGTGCAGAAGTTGTTCAAGGGGCAGTTTCGCGTCATCGGGCTCGAATCGGGCCAGCGAGAAGCAGGTCGACACTGACCGGATTTGTATGATTGTGAACCGAAATCCACCGAGATCGGCGGCACGCCGGGTTTCGCAGTGGCGCGGAGAGGGCCAGGTCGGCAGAATCGAGTCCATGACTTCTTCGCGACCCGCCCAGAACTCGGGCGGGTCACGTACATCCAGCCCCGGACTGGCTGTCGCCGCCGTTGCCCGCCGCCTCGGGGTCGCTCCCGCGACCCTCCGCACGTGGGACCGCAGATACGGCCTCGGTCCCTCGGGCCGCACCGCCGGATCGCACCGCCGCTACACGCCGGACGACGTCGCCCGGCTCCTGGTGATGCGCCGCCTGACCCTGGAGGGCGTGGCGCCGGTGGACGCCGCTCGCGCCGCCGTCGAGGCGGGGGACGCCGAGCTCGAGGTCGCCACCCGCACCGCCCCGGCGCTGCCCGCGGTCCAGGTCGAGGGCGGGGCGGACGCCGACGAGCACGACTTCGCGGAGCAGTTCGTCGGCACCGTCGAGGCCCCGGACGACCCGGACGACGAGGTCGTCGAGGAGGCGGACGAGCCCCGGGCCACGTCCGGCGACGAGGCCGACGACCCCGCCCCGGTGTCCGGCGGCGAGCGCTCCGAGGAACCGCGGGGGCGTGCGCGGCTGCGAGCACTGCCCGGTGGCGCGACCGGCGGCGGGGCCTCGGCGCCGGCCGGCGGGCCGCGGTCCGCCGCCTCGCCGGCGCCGACGTCGGGCCGGGTGTCCGCCCTGGTCGACGCCGCGCTGGCCTACAGCCGGACCGCCTGCGACAACCTCCTCGTGCTCGGCCCGGACGGCGACCCGGCCACCTGGTGGACCGAGCTCGTCGAGCCCGCCTGGCTCCGGCTGTCGGAGCGGACGGTCCTGGCCGGTCCCGGTGAGATGCCCGAGGTCGTGCTCGCGACGGCCGCGCTGCGTGCCCTGCGCAACTACATCGAGGAGTTCGAGCGGGTCATGGTCGAGGCGGGCGGCCCGCCGGCCAACCACCCGAGCCGGATGCGCAAGATCGTGCTGGTGTTCGCCGCCCCGGACGAGGTGGTGCCGCTCTCGGCGCACGCCCTCGCCGCCGCGCTGGCCGCGCAGGGTTCGATGGCGCGCATCGTCACGGGCCCCGCGAGCACCCACCGTTCGGTCGAGCTCGTCACCATGGTCCGCCCGACGGCGGTGGTGCTGGCGACCACGCAGAACAAGCCGGACCTCGACGTCGTGCACGCCGTGAACGAGAGCTACCCGGAGCTGCCGATCTTCGTGGGACTGCGGGCCGACGCCGCCGCGACGGAGCTGCCGTTCGGGCCCACGGTGCAGCGGGTGCGCTCGTTCACGGGGCTGCTCCACGAGGTGCTCGCCGTCATCAAGGCGAGGTGACGCACGCCTCGGGCCGGTACCACGGCCCGGCCGAGATCTGCGGTCGCGACGGCCGTAGACTTGCTGCATGACGGACCAGACCTCGCCGGGCGACCCGTTCGGTTTCCTCGGGCTCACCTATGACGACGTCCTGCTGCTGCCGGGTTACTCCGACCTGGCGCCGTCGGACATCGACACGACGTCTCGCCTCACGCGCGAGATCTCGCTCAAGATCCCGCTGATCTCAGCGGCGATGGACACGGTCACCGAGTCGGCCATGGCGATCGCCATGGCGCGTCAGGGTGGCCTCGGCGTGCTGCACCGCAACCTCTCCATCGAGGACCAGGCCACCCAGGTCGACCTCGTGAAGCGCACGCAGACCGGCATCATCACGAACCCCGTCACGATCGGCCCGGACGCCACGCTCGAGGAGCTCGACACCCTCGCGGGCCAGTTCCGGATCTCGGGCTTCCCGGTGGTCGACACCGAGAACAAGCTCATCGGCATGGTCACCAACCGCGACCTGCGCTTCACGCCCGTCGCCGAGTGGGCCACCACCAAGGTGGACGAGGTGATGACGCCGCAGCCGCTGATCACCGGCCCGGCCGGCATCTCGCGGGACGACGCCACGCTGCTGCTGCGCAAGCACAAGCTGGAGCGCCTGCCGCTGATCGACCCCGACGGCCGCATCACGGGGCTCATCACCGTCAAGGACTTCGTGAAGTCCGAGCAGTTCCCGAACTCGTCCAAGGACGGCCAGGGCCGCCTCATGGTCGGCGCGGCGATCGGCTACTTCGGCGACGCGTGGCAGCGCGCCACCGCCCTGATCGAGGCCGGCGTGGACGTGCTCGTGGCCGACACCGCGCACGGCAACGTGCGGATGCTGATCGACATGGTCAAGCGCCTCAAGACCGACCCCGCCACCAAGGACGTCCAGGTGATCGGCGGGAACGTCGCCACGCGCCAGGGCGCGCAGGCGTTCGTCGACGCCGGGGCCGACGCCGTGAAGGTGGGCGTGGGACCGGGCTCCATCTGCACCACCCGCGTCGTGACCGGCGTGGGCGTGCCGCAGATCACCGCCGTCTACGAGGCGTCGCTCGCCTGCAAGCCGGCGGGCGTGCCCGTCATCGCCGACGGCGGCCTCAAGCACTCGGGCGAGATCGGCAAGGCCATCGTGGCTGGCGCCGAGTCCGTGATGCTGGGCTCGCTGTTCGCGGGCTGCGAGGAGACCCCGGGCGACCTGGTGCTCGTCAACGGCAAGCAGTTCAAGACCTACCGCGGCATGGGCTCGATGGGCGCCATGTCCTCGCGCGGCAAGAAGTCCTACTCCAAGGACCGGTACTTCCAGGCCGAGGTCACCAGCGACGACAAGATCGTGCCCGAGGGCATCGAGGGCCAGGTCGCGTACAAGGGGCCGCTGGCCACCGTGGCGCACCAGCTCATCGGCGGTCTGCACCAGACGATGTTCTACACCGGTGCGCGGACCGTCCCGGAGCTGCAGGCGAACGGCCGGTTCGTCCGCATCACGTCGGCGTCGCTCAAGGAGAGCCACCCGCACGACGTGCAGATGACGGTCGAGGCGCCGAACTACAGCGGCTTCTGAGTCTCCGCGGGTCGAGCTCGACCTCGCCGGTCGAGCTTGTCGAGACCTCACCAGGTCTCGACAAGCTCGGCCCGCGGGCGGCCGATCAGCTGGACATGACGCGTGCGTGCAGGGCCTGCACCGCGTAGCGGGCGGACCAGAAGGCGCCGTGCTGCCACGCGGACACCTCCGACATCCAGTCGCCGGCGAAGTACACGTTGCCCGCCCCCTGCTGCAGCAGTCGGAAGCCCGCCGACGAGGTGTTCGGGTAGGCCCAGGCGCCCTCGATGTACGGCACCTTGTGCCAGGCGATGGAGAACGAGCTCTCCAGCTCGGTGCGGTACTTCTCGCCGTGGATCTTCACGCCCTGCTCGACGGCGCGCAGCTCGCGCTGCTTCGGTGCCAGGTCGCCGTACGTGCGGGCGTTGGTGCCGGTGTTGTAGTAGCCCACGACCAGACCCTTGCGCTCGCCGTACCCGTACGACGGGTACCAGATGTGGGCCAGGTCCATGTCGGTCTCGGTGATTCCGCCGAAGATCCGGTGGTCGTCCTCCCAGAACCGGGACTTGTACTGCAGGCCGATCTTGCCCGCGGGGGAGCCGACGGCGAACTCGCCGAGCGCCGCGTCGATCTCCGTGCCCCAGTTGGTGTCCCACCGCCGCATGAGGCCCGCCGGCGCCGCGACGACGGCGAAGTCCGCCTCGATCTGACGCGCCCTGCCGTTCCGGGGCGTGTACGTGACCTTGACGCCGCGGCCGGTGTTCTCGACGCCGGTGACGGGCGACTCGAACTGCACGTTGTGAGAGCCGATGGCCCGCACCAGGTACTGGTAGGTCGTGTCCATGCCGCCCTTGGGCTGGAACATGAGCATCGACTGTTCCCAGTTGATCTCGAACGGGAAGTACTGGCCCACCTTCGAGGCCAGCACCTCGGAGACCGTGCCAGGTCCCGGCAGGGGGGTGCCGTGCTCGTTCCAGGCCGACGGGTAGACGTCGAAGCCGCGGTTGCTCCCGCCGGCGTAGGTGCCGTCGGCCTTGAGCGAGCCCCAGCTCCGCAGGAAGGAGCGCAGGTTGTCCTTGTCCGCGGCGGTCAGCTTCTGGTCCAGGGCGCCCTGGTCCGTGGCGTGGTGCAGCAGCTCTGAGGTGTAGCCGAAGACGTCCGCCTTGGCGGTGCGGTACCGCACGGGGTTGCCCGGCGTCGCGCCGGACCGTTCGTTGTAGAGGTAGGCGTCGGCGTTCGCGTTGGTGAACACCTCGTACGGCACGCCCAGCTCGCGGATGTAGTCCATGGTGACCATCCACTGGGCGATGCGGCCCGCGCCGGCGTTCATGTAGATGCCGTCGGGGAACCGCGCGGTCTGCCGCACGCCGTTGATGTCGGTCTCGCTGTCCCCGCCGCGGATCGTCAGGGTGCGCCCGCCGGGGCGGTGCCGCGCCTCGAGCACGGTCACCCGGTAGCCGGCCTTCTGGAGCTCGTATGCGGTGGCGAGGCCGGCGGGACCGGCCCCGACGACGACGACCTTCTTGGCGGACCGGCCGGTCAGCGTGAAGTCGCCGCTCTTCGGCGGGACCCAGGACTCCGCCCTGGGCTGGGCGGACGCGGTGGGGGCCAGCCCCATCGCGCCCATCGTCGCGAACATGACGCCGGCGCTGGACCCCGCGCCGACGGCCTGCAGGAAGTTGCGGCGGGAGACGCCGGAGGTGCTCTTCTCGGTGACCACGGTCCCTACCCCTCGTGTCGACAGGCCTGACGGGCGGCGTGCCCTGGTGGGGGAGCCAGGTACCGCCGTCAGCGCCGTGCCGGACGCTAGGGAGCGCAGGTCACCGCTGCGAGTCTCCGCCGTTTCTGTGTAGTTGCGCCCAGTAACCATGTTGTTTCCGGGTTTTGCCGCAGGTCAGCGTTTGCGCAGGAACGATTCGAGCGGCGCGCGGACGGCGTTCCCGATCCGACCCGAAGCGGACATCCCACCGAAACTCCCCGTGGCTAGCGTCCGCGCCACCCGGTGCCGACCGCCGGGCCACCACGACCGGGCGCCGCCGCTGCGCCCGACCCGGCCAGATGGAGGAGCACCATGAAGAATCGTGCCGCGCTGATCACCGCCGTCGTCCTCACCGCCGCGATCGCGGTCCCCGGGACCGCCTTCGCCGCCGCCCACGTCTTCCGACCTGATCCCACGCAGGCCCATTCGTTCGTCACCGGGGACACCCCGCTCATCGCCGACGGCGTGGCCATCGGCAAGAACGTCTCCTGGTACAAGTCCTCCGGCCTCGGCCCGGCCGCCCGCAACACCACGCCCGGGGTGACCGCCGAGCAGCGGTACATCCCCACGGACGTCTTCCCCGGCGGTGAGCTGCCCGCCGGCGTCACCCTCACGGAGGCGCAGGGCATCAACGCCCTGATGCGGATCGGCGAGAACCTCGACAAGGCCGGGCTGTCCTACGACGACGTCGTCTCGATGCGCGTGTTCCTGCAGAACCCGGCGGGCGCGGAGAAGATGGACTTTGCCGGGTGGAACCGGGCCTACCGCCAGTTCTTCGCCAACACGAACCTGGCCACCGGCGACGTGCTCGACGTGCAGCTCGGGTCGGTCACGACCGAACCGATGGTCGTCAACGAGGCCCGGCCGTCGCGTTTCGCGCTGGAGGTCGAGAACCTCCCGGTGGACGGCTGGCTCGTCGAGGTCGAGGTCGACGCCGTGTACCCGCGCTGACCGGGGCTGCGCCCCGGTTTCTCCCGGGGCGCGGCCTGCCCCGCGGCGCCGGTCAGCCGATCGCCGAGTGCTGCACCGGCCAGGCGCCCGACGCGTCGGGTCCGGTCAGGCCCTGCTCGCGGCGCCACTCGTTGAAGCTCACCGCCCACTGGCGGTGCGCGCCGATCTGCTGCTGGTGCAGGTCGGCCAGGGGCATGCGGGCGAGCTGCGGGAACCGGCGGGCCAGCGCCTCCAGCACGTCGAGCGTGGCGAGCACGTCCACCTCGGCGGTGTGCAGGTCGCCGTCGGAGGTGACGCCGTACCACTCCGACAGGTCGCCGAGCCGGCGCTTGCCCGGGCGGTACCGGTCCAGCCAGCGGTCGATGACCAGCGGGTCCACGACGGGCTCGACCGCGCGGCCCAGGCGCTGGGGCAGGGTCTTGAGCCCGTGGCGGTGCAGCTCGGCGTCGAGCAGCGAGAGGTCGAAGGCCGCGTTGTAGGCGACCACGGGGACGCCGTCGGCCAGGTGCGTGGCGAGCTCGGCGGCGATCTCCTCCAGCGCCTCCAGGGGCGCGACGCCGTGGGCGCGCGCGTGCTCGGTGGAGATGCCGTGGATGGCCGAGGCCTCCTCCGGTATCTCCACACCCGGGTCCATCAGCCAGGTGCGGACCTCCGTGCCCGCTCCGGGCGTGCGCAGCACGAGGGCTGCCGTGACGATGCGGTCGCCCGTGACGTCCACCCCTGTGGTCTCCGTGTCGAAGCCCAGCAGCGGCCTGTGGATCCAGGTCTCGTTCATGGTGTCCTCCCTGCTCGTCCGGGTTTCCCGGTGCGTCCAGGGAGAACCCTGCCACCGGTCACTGACACTGTGGTTCGTGCCACCCCGCACATCACGAGACACTGCGCGCCGGGTCAGCAGCGATGGGTAGGCTTGGCGGGTGAGCAACGAGATCGAGATCGGACGCGGAAAGCGTGGGCGGCGCGCCTATTCCTTCGACGACATCGCGGTGGTGCCGTCCCGGCGCACACGCGACCCGAAGGATGTCTCGGTCGGCTGGCAGATCGACGCGTACCACTTCGACCTGCCGATCGTCGCGGCCCCGATGGACTCCGTGATGACGCCGGACAGCGCCGTCGCGCTGGGCCGGTTCGGCGGTCTGGGCGTGCTCGACCTCGAGGGCCTGTGGACCCGGTACGAGTCGCCCGAGCCGCTGCTGGCCGAGATCGCGGAGCTGCCGGCCGACGAGGCCACGCACCGGATGCAGGCCATCTACTCCGAGCCGATCAAGCCGGAGCTGATCACGCAGCGCCTCAAGGAGATCCGCTCCGCGGGCGTCACGGTCGCCGGCGCGCTCACCCCGCAGCGCACCCAGGAGTTCTACAAGACGGTGGTCGACGCCGGTGTCGACCTGTTCGTCATCCGCGGCACCACGGTCTCGGCCGAGCACGTGTCGGGCAACGCCGAGCCCCTCAACCTCAAGCGGTTCATCTACGAGCTGGACGTGCCCGTCGTCGTCGGCGGGGCCTCGACGTACACCGCGGCGCTGCACCTGATGCGCACGGGCGCGGCGGGAGTGCTCGTCGGCTTCGGCGGCGGCGCCGCCCACACCACGCGGGTGAGCCTCGGCATCCACGCGCCCATGGCCACGTCGGTGGCCGACGTCGCCGCGGCCCGCCGCGACTACCTCGACGAGTCGGGCGGCCGGTACGTCCACGTGATCGCCGACGGCGGCGTGGGCCACTCCGGCGACATCGTCAAGGCCGTGGCCTGCGGCGCGGACGCCGTCATGCTCGGTGCCGCGCTCGCGCGGGCCGCCGAGGCGCCCGGGAAGGGCTTCCACTGGGGCCCCGAGGCGCACCACCCGCAGCTCCCGCGCGGCGAGCGGGTCGAGGTGGGCACGGTCGGCACGCTGGAGGAGATCCTCTTCGGGCCGGGCAAGCAGGCCGACGGCACCCTCAACCTCGTCGGCGCCCTGCGCCGGGCCATGGCCACGACCGGCTACTCCGACCTCAAGGAGTTCCAGCGGGTCGAGGTCGTCGTCTCCCCGTACCAGCCCCGGTGAGCGCCGTGCGGAGCGGCGAGCCGCTCGCCCTGGTCCTCGCGGCCGCGCCCGCGGCCGACGGCGAGTTCGTCGAGATCACCGACGCCGACGTCGACCAGGTGGTCGAGCTGTGGCGGGAGTGCGGGCTGACCCGACCCTGGAACGACCCGCACCTGGACATCGCCGACGCCCGTGCGGGCGCGTGCTCGACGGTCCTCGTCGCGCGCGCCCACGGCCGCGTGGCGGCGTCCGCGATGGCCGGCTACGACGGGCACCGGGGCTGGCTCTACTACGTGGCCGTCGCGCCCGGCCTGCAGGGCACGGGGCTGGGCCGGGCGGCCGTCGTGGCCGCCGAGGCCTGGCTGGTGGCGCACGGCGCGCGCAAGATCCAGCTCATGGTGCGCAGCACCAACAGGGACGTGCTCAGCTTCTACGAGCGGCTCGGCTACGCCGACCAGGAGACCTCTGTGCTGGGGCGCTGGGTCCAGCCGAACTGACTCGCTGCCGCGGATCGAGGCGAGATGGCGGCCGCTGCGAACAACCGCTATGAAAGTCAGTTTCACACATCTATCAATACGTGGTGCAGGGTTTTGCGCGTAGGGTGGCCGCCATGATCGACGACACAGCAGCCGACGCAGCAGCGAGTGGTGCCGTCGGCGGGGTGCTCGACCCTGAGCACCCGCAGGGAACCTTCGTCCTCGAGCCGGGCGTGATGGCGCCGCTCGTGGCGCGGATCGCGACGTCCGAGGCTTCCGGCACGCACCGCTCGATGTGCCCGTTCACGGGTGCTCCGCTCGTGACCTTTCCGATCTCCTCCGCCGACGACGTGGCCGCTTCCGTCGTCCGCGCGCGGGTCGCGCAGCGCGGCTGGGCGCGCCTGTCGGTGCGCGACCGCGCCGGGGTGCTCCAGCGCCTCGGCCGCATCGTCCTGGAGAGACAGTCCGAGGCGCTCGACCTGATCCAGCTCGAGACCGGCAAGTCGCGCCGTGCCGCCTTCGAGGAGATCGCGGACATCGCGCAGGTCGCTCGGCACTACGCCGTGCGCGGCGAGCGCTATCTCGCGTCCCGCCGGTCCGGGGGCATGATCCCGCTGCTCACGGGCGTGCAGGTGCACCGCCGACCCGTCGGCGTCGTCGGCGCCATCGCGCCGTGGAACTTCCCGCTGGTGCTCGCGCTCTCGGAGGCGCTGCCTGCGCTCCTGGCCGGCAACGCCGTGGTGCTCAAGCCAGACCCGCAGACCACCCTCACCGCCCTGTGGGCGGCCGAGGCCCTGGACGACGCCGGCCTGCCGGCGGGCCTGTTCCAGGTGGTGGCCGGCGGCCCCGACGTGGGCGAGGCGCTGGTCGAGCACGTCGACCACGTGGCGTTCACCGGGTCCACCGCGACCGGCCGCAAGGTCGCGGCGCGGGCGGGCGAGCGGCTCATCGGGGCCACGCTGGAGCTGGGCGGCAAGAACGCGCTCTACGTGGCGGAGGACGTCGACGTCGCCGCGGCAGTGCCCGGCATCGTTCGGGCCTGCTTCTCGAACGCCGGCCAGCTGTGCGTCTCCGTCGAACGTCTGGTGGTGCACGAGGCGATCGCCGACGAGTTTGTCGCGAAGTTCGTGCGCGCGGTGCGGAACCTGCGGCTCAGCCCGGCCCTCGACTACTCCGCCGACATCGGCTCGCTCACCTCCGCCGCACAGCTCGACAAGGTGACGGCGCACGTGGACGACGCGCTGGCCCGGGGTGCCCGGGTGCTCGCCGGCGGGGTGCACCGCGCCGACGTCGGCCCGTACTTCTACGCGCCGACCGTGCTCGACGACGTGCCGGCGCAGGCTGTGGTGTCCCGCGAAGAGACGTTCGGGCCGGTCGTCACGATCACGCGGGTCGACTGCGACGAGGACGCCGTCACCGTCATCAACGACACCGAGTACGGGCTGCACGCTGCCGTCTGGACCAGGGACGTCGCCCGGGCACGCCGGGTGGCCGCCCGGATCGAGACCGGGTCGGTCGCGATCAACGACGGGTACACGATGACCTGGGGCTCGGTCTCCGCGCCGCTCGGCGGCTGGAAGGCCTCGGGGCTCGGCGCGCGGCACGGGGCGGCGTCGATCGCCGGCCTGACGCGGCAGCAGACCGTGGTCACGGCGCGCGGCGCGCGGGTCGGCGCCACGCTCGACAACCTCTACGGCCTGGGCGGGGACACCCCGAGCCGGGTGCTCACCACGGCGCTGGGGGTCATGCGCAAGCTGCGCATGTCCTGAGCGGTCGGGGTGGCGCCCGGAGCGGCGGTCGGGGGCGGCGACCGAATTGGTCGTCGAAGTTGTGAACGGTCGTCACCGGGGCGAGTACGCTCACCCGCATGACGACGCAGCTCCATGCCTTCTGGAAGTCCGCCAACTCGCTGCCGGTGATCGGCGGTCTGCTCGGGAAGCGGATCTTCAGCGTGGCCTACAGCTTCAAGGCCCCGTACTTCGGCACCATCGCCCCGCGCGTGGTCGACATGCGGCCGAACTACGGCGAGGTGGTCGTCCCCAACCGGTGGCGCAACCGGAACCACATCGGCACGGTGCACGCGATCGCGGTCTGCAACGGGCTGGAGATGGCCATGGGCTCGCTCGCCGAGGCCACCGTGCCCGACGACAAGCGGTGGCTGCCCAAGGGCATGGAGGTGTCCTACCTGGCCAAGTCGACCGGCGACGTCACCTGCGTGGCCGAGACCGACCAGGCGCAGTGGGACGGCGACGACAAGGACCTGCCCGTGCGCGTGCGCGGCGTGCTCGCGGACGGGACCGTGGTGGTCGAGGGCACGATCCACCTGTGGGTCACCCCGAAGAAGAGGTGAGTCAGCGGGGGCGGCGTCGCGCGAGCGAGCGGACGGCGGCCTTCCAGCTCGCGGGCAGCTCGCGCACGTGCCACCAGGCCCACTGCGCCGGCTGGACGCTCGCGGCGCTGACGCCGACACCCACGGCGTCCAGGCCGGCCTCCACGCAGGAGTAGAGCGTGCGGCGCAGGTGGTAGTCCTGCGTGACGACGACGGCGGTGCGCACCCCGTACAGGTCGTGCGCGCGGCGGCAGGTGGCCGTGGTGTTGAAGCCCTCGCGGTCCAGCACGATCGCGTCGTCGGGCACGCCGAGGTCGTTGTCCAGCAGCCACGCGCGCATCGAGCCGGGCTCGTCGTACCGGGTGCCGTCGGGGTTGTCGTGGGCGTCACCGCTCAGGATCACCGTGGGCGCGACGCCCGCGCGGTACAGCTCGGCGCCGCCCTCGACCCGGCGGCGCAGGTAGGTCGACGGCGTGCCGTCGCTGCGGAGCCCCGCCCCGAGCACGATGACGGCGTCGGCCTTCTCGATCTCGCTCGCGCCGTTGCGCACGCGGGCGTTGCCGGTGGCCTGGACGGCGACGACGGGGACGGTGAAGGCGACGGCGAGCACGCCCGCGACGATCGCGGAGACCTTGAGGGGAGTCACGTCGGGAACCGTACCGCGTGTGGGGCTGGCGCTCGGTTGGGCGGGGGTGGGTCGCGGGCGGGTGGTCGGCAGAATGTCAGGTGGTCGGCATTCGGAGCAACCGACCATCTGACATCTTGCCGACCGTCTGACGTTCTACCGACCCAGGAGGGCCAGCTCCGCCGTGAGGTTGGAGCGCGCCGCGTCCTGCCAGCGGGTGCTGCCCGGAGCGGTGCGGAAGAGCGGGCCGCCCGCCAGGAGAGTGCGGAGCACCTCGGAGCGGCCGGCGCGGAACAGCGGGTCGGGCACGTCGCAGTACTCGGCGCGGACCTGGTGGGTGTAGCGCGTGTAGACGGCGGGGCTGCCGCCGAGCACGGCGAGGTCGGCGTCGCTGACCAGGCCGCCCACGGCGTCGTCGTCGGCCGGGGCGTGGTCGGCGGTGACCAGGACCAGGCGCGCGGTCTCGTCGATGTCCTCGGTGGTGACGCAGGCACCGGCGAGCGGGCCGAGCAGCTCGGCCACGAGCTCGGCGGACCGCTCCTCGTCCTGCTGCGCCACGCCGTCGTGCACCGCGTCGTGGAACCAGAGGGCGAGGCGGGCGCGCCAGTGGTCGCGCTCGGACAGGTCGCTCTCGGCCGCCACGACGTCGAGCGCGTCCAGGGCCGCGGCCAGGTGGAACGTCGTGTGGTAGACCCGGTGCGGCTCGCGCCAGCGGTCGACCAGGTCGGTGCCGGCGTCGCGGGCCAGGCTCGGGTCGGCCCACAGCTCGTCCCAGCGGCTCAGGAGTGCGGCCCGCTTGGAGCGGTTCCGCTCGGCCCCGGAGACGCGCAGGCCGGAGCCGGCCAGACGTCGGGCCAGGTCACCGCCGTCGACGGGCACCGCGCCGGCCGCAACCAGGTCGTCGTACCGCTCGGCGGGGACGTCGTAGTGGTCGAGGTCCAGCGCGCGGTCGGGGACGCCGGCCGCCCGGGCGAAGAGCCGCAGCTCCTGCAGCGACCCGTCCGAGACCAGGTGGGAGAAGAGCGTCCCGTGCGCGGGCCAGGCCGGCGGGTCGATGAAGAGGGTCACGGGGTGAGGCTAACGCTCCGGGGAGGGCAGGGCGGACCTCGGGGTCGTGGGGCGACGCCGCGGGTGACCTCCGAGGAAACGCCGGTCGGGCGGCAGATCTGGTCGTCGTGGGCCTCGCTCACGCCTTAGGGTCCTCCAGGCCGCCCATGGCTCGCGGCGCCACCCCGCACCACGTGAAGGAAGATCGTGCCTGAAGAAGTTGTTGGACCACTCTTCATCTTTGTCGGCATCGTGCTCACCGGTCTTGTGATGCAGTGGATCTTCCGGCGCCGCGCGGCCGAGCGCGTCGGCTCGGGCACTGCGGAGATCGTCGTCTGGGCGCGGTCCGGCCACGTTCCCGGGCTGGCCCGGAAGAAGAAGTGGGTCAAGGCCAAGGCCGCCGTGGACGAGTCCGGGCGGCTCGTGTGGGTCAAGCCCGCCGGCGAGGCCGTGACGTTGACGCTGCTCGGCCGGGAACCCCGTCCGCGCGACAAGAGCGACCTGTGGTTCCTCGACCCGGGCACCCCGGTCTGGGATGCCGTCACCACCGACGGCCAGGAGCTGGGCATCGTCATTCCTCAGCCGCGTGAGTACTGGTTCGCCGAGAAGCTGCCGGGCGGGGGCCTGTCGGTGATGAAGCCGTAGCCGGGCGACCGGTCGAGGATTCCGGCGGCGAAGCGGCGCTACCCCTGCTCGCTCGGCCGGTCCGCTCGTCTCGACGTCGCGCGGTGCTCCCGCACCGCCCGGGTGACCTGCGCGATGTCGTCCTTGGTCGGCTGGCGGTACGCCCCGCCGGCCGCCACGTACTCGTCGCCGTGCTTCTCCAGGTGCGCCGAGAACACCGGGCACACCGGCACGACCACGATGTTCCTGCGGATGCTGTCGGCGAGTGCCTCGCGCACCAGGATGCCCGCGAGGCCGCGTCCGCCGTACGCCTCGTCGACCTCGGTGTGGAAGAAGATCCGGTCGTGGTCGACGCCGCCGTCGTCGCCCAGGTCGACGTCGCCGTCGCTCGGGTCCACGAAGTCGGCCCGCCCCACAGTGGCCCCGCCGTCGACGTGCACGGCATAGGCCCCGATCGGGCGGCCCGTGTTCAGCGTGACGGTGACGGACTCGCCGGTCCTGTCCTTCATGAGGCCTCCAGAACGGTCGTGGGTGCGGGCGTCCCGGTCAGCGTACGCAGTTCGTCGAGGCCCACGTTCGCCCCGAACGCCGGGGTGCCGGGCTCCAGCCGGGCACCCGCCGCGAGGTCACCGATCACCAGCGGGTCGAAGCCGAGCGCGTCGATCACGTCGGCGACGACCGAAAGGTCGTCGGGGGAGTCGCCGGCCAGCGCGATGGCCTTGCGCCCGACGGCGCCCGCGGGGCGGGAACCGTCCTCCAGGTCGTGGTAGCCCATGTGGTTGAAGGCCTTCACGACCCGCGCGCCGGGCAGCAGCCGCGCCACGAACTCGCTCGACGAGAGGTCCGCCGGGAGGATCCCCTCGCGCGGACCGTCGATCTCCCACCAGTGGTTCATGGCGTCGACGACGAGCCGGCCACCGAGGTCCGCGACCGGCAGCCCGTCGTGCTTGCCGAGCGGGAGCGCGAGCACGACGACGTCGGCGGCCGCGGCCTCGGCCGGCCACACCGCCGTCGCCCCCGGGGTGAGCACCTCGATCGTCAGCGCGATGTTCTCCGGATCGCCCGACCCCGAGATCAGCACGCGGTAACCCGCTGCCACGGCCAGCCGCGCGAGGACGGTGCCGACCTTGCCGGCGCCGAGGATCCCGAGGGTCGTCCCGGCGGCGCTCAAAGCGCGACCCCGGCGGTGCTGGGCTGCTCGGCCAGCAGCTCCCGCACCCGTGGGATGACCTGCGTGCCGTACAGCTCGACCGAGCGCAGCCGCGCGTCGGCCGACACCGCGCCGGCCGAGGAGTAGATCATGTCGAACCGGCCGACACCCAGGACGCGGATCGCCCGCGCCATCTTCCGCGCGACCGTGTCGACCGACCCGACGTACAGCGAGCCCTGCTCCACGTCGGCGTCGAACTCGTCCTTGCGCAGGGGCGGCCAGCCGCGCAGCGCGCCGATGCGGTCGCGGATCTCCCGGTAGCCCGGGTAGAACAGCTCCTTCGCCTCCTCGTCCGTGGCGGCGACGAAGCCCGGCGAGTGCATGCCCACGGGCCCAGGCGTGGTGCCCAGCTTCTCGTGCGCCCGACGGTAGAGCTCCACGTACTGCGCGAACCGGTCGGGCGGCCCGCCGATGATCGCGAGCATGAGCCCGAACCCGTAGTAGGCGGTGCGGAGCACCGACTGCGGCGTCCCGCCCACGCCGACCCAGGTCTTCAGCCGCCCGGACTCGGTCTTCGGGAACACGTCGGCCTCGTGCAGCGGGGCCCGCATCGTGCCTTCCCACGTGACCGGCTTCTCGTCGAGGAGGTGGCTGAAGAGGTCGATCTTCTCCTCGAACAGCGTGTCGTAGTCCTTCAGGTCGTACCCGAACAGCGGGAACGACTCGGTGAAGGAGCCACGGCCGAGGATCACCTCGGCGCGACCGTTGGAGAGCGCGTCGACGGTCGCGAAGCGCTGGAAGACCCGGACCGGGTCGTCCGACGACAGCACCGTCACGCCCGACGCGAGCTTGATGCGCTGCGTCGCCGTGGCGATGCCCGCGAGGACCGTCTCCGGGGTGGAGATCGCGTACTCGGGGCGGTGGTGCTCGCCCAGCGCGATGACGTCGATGCCCACCTGGTCCGCCAGGACCGCCTCGGCGACGACGGCCCGGATCGCCTCCGCGTGCGAGACGAGGTCGCCGTCCGCGTTGCGCGGCAGGTCGCCGAAGCTGTCGATACCGAACTCGATCTGCGAGACATCCACCGTGACCAGCCCCTTCAGGGTGCTCAATTGATTGACACGTGAATCATCTCGCCATATAGTTCACATGTCAACAACTCACCGAGGAGGGGCGATGACGACGTCGAAGCGCCGCAGCATGCCGACGCGACGCGAGCTCGCGATCTGGCGGGGGTACATCGAGACCTACGACATCCTCCGCAACCGTCTCGAGGCGCGCCTGCACCAGGACTCGGAGCTCTCCAACGGCGACTACCGGGTGCTGCTGGCGCTGAGCGAGGCGGAGGACCACACGCTCCGCTCGTCCGCCCTGGCCGCGCACATCGAGTGGGAGCGCAGCCGGCTCTCCGGCCACCTGGGCCGGATGGAGAAGCGCGGGCTGGTGCGCCGCGAGCCGTGTGCCGAGGACGCCCGCGGGTCGCAGGTCGTGCTCACCGACGAGGGAGCGCGTGCCTTCCGGGCGAGCACGGTGCCGCACCTGCAGGCGATCAAGGAGACCTTCCTCGACGCGTTCACCGACGAGCAGCTCGGCGTCCTGGGCGAGGCCACCACGGCGCTGCGCGCGCACCTCGGCCTTCCCCCGCTCACCCCCGACGGGAAGGCCCCGGCGCCGAGGACGCCGACGGCCGCGCCCTAACCCGCCGCGACCAGCGCAGCCGCCTGCCGCGCGATCGCCAGCTCCTCGTTGGTCGGCACTACCATGACCAGCGGCGCCTCGGCGCCCGTGCCGGCGGAGATGACCCGCGCCTCGCCCGACGCCGCCTCGTTGGCCGCCGGGTCGATCGTGAGCCCCAGGAACTTCAGGTCCCGCACCACGCCCGACCGGACGGTGTGGTCGTTCTCGCCCACGCCCGCGGTGAACGTCAGCACGTCGATCCCGCCGAGCACCGCCGCGTACGCGCCCACGTACTTGCGCAGCCGGTGCAGGTAGACGTCGCGCGCGAGGCGCGCGTCGGCGTCGCCCGCGGCGACGAGCCCTCGCAGCTCGCGCATGTCGCTGACACCGGACAGGCCGAGCACGCCGGACTTCTTGTTGAGCAACGTGTCGACGTCGCCGCCGGACAGCCCGCCCCGCATGAGGTGGAAGACGACGCCCGGGTCGATGTCGCCGGAGCGCGTGCCCATGACGAGCCCCTCCAGCGGCGTCAGGCCCATCGAGGTGTCCAGGGGCCGCCCGCCCAGGATCGCCGACGCCGACGCGCCGTTGCCCAGGTGCAGCACCACCTGCCGCAGCGTCTCCGGGCCGCGCCCCTCGGCCTCCAGCTTGGCGACGACGGCGGGGTGCGCGGCCACCGCCGTCGACACGAACTGGTGCGACGTGCCGTGGAAGCCGTACCGGCGCACCCCGTGCTCCGCGGCGACCTTGCGGTCCAGCGCGTAGGTCGACGCCGCGGCGGGCAGCGACGCGAAGAACGCGGTGTCGAACACGGCGACGTGCGGTACGTGCAGCAGCTCGCGCGCCACCTCGATCCCGGTCACGTTCGCCGGGTTGTGCAGCGGGGCGAGGGGGATCAGCGCACGGATCGACTCGACGGCGTCGTCGTCGAGCAGGGCCGGGGCCGAGAAGACGTCCCCGCCGTGCACCACCCGGTGCCCGACGGCGACGACGTCGGCGTCCGCCAGACGGGGCCCCACCTCGTCGAACATGCCCGCGACGATCCGCAGCGCCTCGCCGTGGTCCGGCACCGCGAGATCGCGCACGAGCTTCTCGCCGCCCGTCTCGTGCTTGACCGTGCCCGAGGACTGGCCGATCCGGTCGACGATGCCGCCCGCGACGGCCTCGCCCGAGTCCGGGTCGACAAGTTGGTACTTGAGCGACGAGGACCCGGAGTTGAGGACGAGGACGGTGCTCATGCGGACTCCTTGCCCTGCGCCTGGATGGCGGTGATCGCCACGGTGTTCACGATGTCCTGGACCAGCGCGCCGCGCGAGAGGTCGTTGACCGGCTTGTTCAGGCCCTGCAGCACCGGACCGACGGCGACCGCGCCCGCCGACCGCTGCACCGCCTTGTACGTGTTGTTGCCCGTGTTCAGGTCGGGAAAGACGAACACGGTGGCGCGCCCGGCGACGTCGGACCCGGGGAGCTTGGACGCCGCGACCGAGGCGTCCACGGCGGCGTCGTACTGGATGGGGCCCTCGACATCGAGCTCGGGCGTGCGCTCCCGCACCAGTCCGGTCGCGGTGCGCACCTTGTCGACGTCGGCGCCCGTGCCGGACTCGCCCGTGGAGTACGACAGCATCGCGATGCGCGGCTCCACGCCGAACTGCCGGGCGGTCGCGGCCGAGGAGACGGCGATGTCGGCGAGCTCCTCCGACGTCGGGTCGGGGATGACGGCGCAGTCGCCGTACACGAGCACCCGGTCCTCCAGGCACATGAGGAAGACCGAGGACACCGACGACGTGCCCGGCCTGGTCTTGATGATCTCGAACGACGGCCGGATGGTGTGGGCCGTCGAGTGGGCCGCGCCGGAGACCATGCCGTCGGCGAGTCCCAGGTGCACCATCATCGTGCCGAAATAGGACACGTCGGTGACGATCTCCCGCGCCCGCTCGACCGTCATGCCCTTGTGGGCGCGCAGCCGCGCGTACTCGGCGGCGAACTTCTCGACGTGCTCGGGGTCGTGCGGCGACAGGACGCGCGCGGCCTCGATGTCCAGGCCCAGCTCGGCGGCGCGGGCGCGGATCGGCTCCTCGTCGCCCAGGATCGTCAGGTCCGCGATCTGCCGGGCCAGCACCGTGGAGGCGGCGCGCAGGATGCGGTCGTCGGAACCCTCCGGCAGCACGATGTGCCGCCGGTCGGCGCGCGCCCGCTCGATGAGCTGGTACTCGAACATCAGGGGTGTGACCACCTGCGGCCGCGGCAGGTCCAGCCGGGCGGCGAGCGCGGCGGAGTCGACGTTGCGCTCGAACAGGGCGCGCGCCGTCTCGACCTTGCGCACCGAGTTCTTGTCCACGCGCCCGCGGGTCGTCGCGGCCGCGCGTGCCGTGCGGTAGGTGCCGAGCTCCGTGGTGATGATCGGCAGCTTGGGGCGCATGGCCTCCAGGAGCTGCGCCGGCCGGCCCTGCGGGTAGAACCCGCCGTTCAGGATGATGCCGGCCAGCGAGGGGAACGACGGCGTCATGTGCGTCGCGAGCAGGCCGATGAGCAGGTCGGTGCGGTCGCCCGGGGTGATGACGACGCCGCCGTCGGTCAGCCGCTCCAGCAGGTGCTCGAAGCTCATGGCCCCCACCTGCACGTCGAGCGCCTCGCGGCCGAGCAGCTCGGGGTCGCCCAGCACGAGCGTGCCGTCCACGGCCTCCAGGAGCTGGCCCACGGTCGGGGCCTGGAGGAACGGCTCCTCGGGGATGGTCCAGACGGGCAGGTCGGGCTGGGCCTCGGCCAGCACGCTCCGCACCTCCCGCGCGCTGTGCGTGTCCGCACGGTTGACCACCAGCCCGATCGCCTGCGCGTGGTGCGCGGCCAGCTCGGCGAGGCTCACGTCGGCCAGCGCCCGCACGCCCTCTGGGGTGCGCTCGCGGCCCGACACGACGAGCAGCACCGGAGCGCCCAGGTTCGCGGCGATGCGCGCGTTGAACGAGAGCTCGGTGGGACCGGCGACGTCGGTGTAGTCGGTGCCGAGGATCACCACCGAGTCGCAGCGCGCGGCCAGGTCGTGGAACCGGGACACGATGCGGCTCAACGCGTCCTCGGGGTCGGTGTGCAGGTCGGCGTAGGTGACGCCGACGGCGTCGTCGTACCCGATGTCGACGCCGTCGTGCTCCAGGAGGAGCTCCAGCACATGGTCGCGCTCGCCGGCGGAGTCCTCGGTCTCGCTCGCGCGCGAGACGGGCCGGAACACCCCGACCCGCTGGCCCTTGCGGACCAGCAGGTCGAGGACGCCGAGTGCGACCGTCGACTTTCCGCTCTCGCCCTCCGGGCTGGCGATGACGATGCTGCGGGTTGCGCCGGTCACGTGTCGCTCCGTGTTCACTTCGTGGGATTTGCTGCTACTCGTTGTCTCCACCGGTGCCGAGCGTAGCGTCAACCTGACCGGCGTCGGACTGGTCCTGGGCGTCGGGCCACACCCAGTCGCGCACCTCGGGGAGGTCGTCCCCGTGCTCGCGGGTCCACGCGCGCGCACGAAGCCGCGCGTCCTGCATGCGCTGGCGCAGCCCGGCCTGGGCGCTGCCGAGCTGCGGCACCCGGTCGATGACATCGATCACCAGGTGGTACCGGTCCAGGTCGTTCAGCATGACCATGTCGAACGGCGTCGTCGTCGTGCCCTCCTCCTTGTACCCGCGCACGTGCCAGTTCACGTGGCCCGTGCGCCGGTAGGTGAGGCGGTGGATGAGCCACGGGTAGCCGTGGTACGCGAAGACGACGGGCCGGTCGGCCGTGAACAGGCCGTCGAACTCGGAGTCGGTGAGGCCGTGCGGGTGCTCCTTGGCGTCCTGCAGCCGCATGAGGTCCACGACGTTGACCACGCGCACCTTGAGGTCCGGCAGCTCCTGGCGCAGGATGTCTGCCGCGGCGAGCACCTCCAGCGTGGGCACGTCGCCCGCGCAGCCCAGGACGACGTCCGGCTGCTCGCCCGCCACCTCCGTGCCCGCCCACTCCCAGATGCCGAGGCCGCGCGTGCAGTGCTCGATCGCGGTGGGCATGTCCAGGAAGTTCGGCGCCGGCTGCTTGCCGGAGACCACCACGTTGACGTACTGGCGGCTGCGCAGGCAGTGGTCGTAGGTGGACAGCAGGGTGTTGGCGTCCGGCGGGAGGTAGACCCGCACGATCTCGGCCTTCTTGTTCACCACGTGGTCGATGAACCCCGGGTCCTGGTGGCTGAACCCGTTGTGGTCCTGCCGCCAGACGTGGCTGGACAGCAGGTAGTTCAGCGAGGCGATGGGCCGCCGCCACGGGATGTGGTTGGTGACCTTGAGCCACTTGGCGTGCTGGTTGAACATCGAGTCGACGATGTGGATGAACGCCTCGTAGCTGGTCAGCAGCCCGTGCCGGCCGGTCAGGAGGTAGCCCTCCAGCCAGCCCTGCACCTGGTGCTCGCTCAGCATCTCCATGACCCGGCCGGCGCGGGCCATGTGCTCGTCCACCTCGGGCCCGATGTACTCGGCGTTCCACTGCTTGTCCGTCACCTCGTACACGGCCTGCAGGCGGTTCGACGCCGTCTCGTCCGGCCCGAAGATGCGGAAGTTGTCGGGGTTGAGCCGGATCACGTCGGTGAGCCACTGGCCCAGCACGCGCGGCGCCTCCGACGTCGACCCGCCGGGCACCGGGACGTCCACCGCGTAGTCGCGGAAGTCGGGCAGGCGCAGGTCCTTGAGCAGCAGCCCGCCGTTCGCGTGCGGGTTGGCGCTCATCCGCAGCGCGCCCTCCGGCGCCAGCTCGGTGATCTCGGGCAGCACGCGGCCGTCGGCGTCGAACAGCTCCTCGGGCCGGTAGGACCGCAGCCAGTTCTCCAGGATCTTCAGGTGCGCGTCGGTGTCGCGGGCGTTCGCGAGCGGCACCTGGTGCGCGCGCCACGACCCCGTGGTCTTCTTGCCGTCGATCTCCGCCGGCCCGCTCCACCCCTTGGGCGTGCGGAACACGATCATGGGCCACATCGGGCGGCTGAGGTCGCCCTGCGCCGCCCGGGCCTTGATCGCCGCGATCTCGTCGAGCACCTCGTCGAGGAGCGCCGCGAACCGGCGGTGCGTGTCGAGCGGCGACTCGTCCTCGTCGTAGCCGCCGTCGAAGAAGTACGGCCGGTGGCCGTAGCCGACCATGAGGTCGTTCAGCTCCTGCTGCGAGATGCGCGCCAGGACCGTCGGGTTGGCGATCTTGTACCCGTTGAGGTGCAGGATCGGCAGGACGACGCCGTCCTGGGCCGGGTTGACGAACTTGTTCGAGTGCCAGGAGGTGGCCAGCGGGCCGGTCTCGGCCTCGCCGTCGCCCACCACGGCCGCGACCAGCAGGTCGGGGTTGTCGAAGACCGCGCCGTACGCGTGGCTCAGGGCGTACCCGAGCTCGCCGCCCTCGTGGATCGACCCCGGCGTCTCCGGCGCGACGTGGCTCGGGATGCCGCCCGGGAAGGAGAACTGCCGGAACAGGCGCTTGACCCCCTCCGAGTCCTCGGTGATGTCGCTGTAGACCTCGGAGTACGTGCCGTCCAGGTACGCGGAGGCGACCAGCCCCGGCCCGCCGTGACCAGGACCCGTGACGTACACCGTCTGCTGCTCGCGCTCCTTGATGGCGCGGTTCAGGTGCGCGTACAGGAAGTTCAGCCCCGGCGTGGTGCCCCAGTGGCCCAGCAGGCGCGGCTTGACGTGGTCCGCGGTCAGCGGCTCGCGCAGGAGCGGGTTGTCCAGGAGGTAGATCTGGCCCACCGAGAGGAAGTTCGCGGCCCGCCACCAGGCGTCGATGCGCTCCAGGTCGGCGGGGGCCAGCTCGGCGACACCGGTGGTGCGCCATCCGGTGGCGGGGGAGTCGGGGACTGTGGTCGTCGTCATCACTCACGCTCCTACTTGCGGTCTGCGTGTGGGCACTGTGGTCTGCGTGCGAACCCTGCGGTTACGTGTGGATCCGTGCCGGTCTGCTGCCCGTTCATTCGAACGCACAACCGCCGTACACGCGAGACGACCGCCGGGCCCGGTGATCTGTGACGCGTCCGACAGGACGTCCCCGTGACCTGTGCCGCTGACCCGCCGACGGCGGCTACCGTTGAGGTTATGCCCGTCAGTGCCCCCAGCACATCCCCGTCGAAGGTGATCGACGTCGAACCCGTCACCGAGCGCCGTACCTTTCTCCAGGTGGCCAGACAGCCCCGGATGATGGGGCTGCTGCTCGTGTTCGTGCTGGCGGCGTTCGTGTGCGGCCGGCTGGGCGCCTGGCAGCTCGACCGTGCCTACGAGCGGGCGGAGCTGGCCGCGCAGCAGGCGGCGGCGGAGACCGCCGCCGCGGGCCCGGCCTGGCTGGGCGATCTGCTGACGCCCCAGGAGAGCTTTCGGGGCGAGCTCGTCGGGCGCGAGGTACGCGTGACGGGCGAGTACGAGCCGGCCGGCACCCTGCTCGTCCCGGGCCGCGTGCTGGAGGGCCGGGTCGGCTACCTGGTCCTGACCCCCTTCCGCGTGTCCGACGACGGGACCGACGGCGCGTCCTGGGCCGACCTGTCCGGCCCGCCGGTGCTCGCGCTCGTCCAGGGCTGGGTGGCCGCACCCGCCGACGCCGAGGCGCTGGCCCTGCCCGAGGGCGAGGTCACGGTGACGGGCTGGCTCCAGGCCGGCGAGGCGACGTCGGGCCGCGCCGCCGTGGCGGACGGGCAGACCGAGGAGATCGCGCTGAGCGCCCTCGTCAACGAGTGGGGCGGGCCCATCTACACCGGGTACGCCGTCCTGACGTCGGGCCCGGGGTCGCCCGAGGAGGGTGGGGTCGCCGCCCTGCCGCGCCCCACGATCGACGGCGGCTCGGGCGCCAACCTGCAGAACATCTTCTACGCGCTGCAGTGGTGGCTGTTCGGCGGGTTCGCCGTGCTGCTCTGGGTACGCCTCGTGCGGGACGAGATGGCGGGCGGACGCCGCGGCGGTGCGCCGACCGACGCCGACACGGGCATCGCGGGGCTGCCGGCGGCGTGACGTGCTCCCTCACTCACCTTTGACGGCACTCACCTTTGAGGCCCCTCACCTTTGACGCCCCTCACCTTTGAGGCCCGGGTTTCTTCGCTTTCAGGAGTCTGAAAGCGAAGAAACCCGGGCCTCAAAGGTGAGTGCCGTCAGGCGTTCAGGGCCGCCAGCATGCGGCCCGCCGCCTCCTCCACCAGCGGGCGCGGCATGCCCGCGTTGAACCGCACGAAACCGCGGCCGGCGTCGCCGCACTCCGCGCCGTCGACCAGGACGACGCCCGCGTGCTCCAGGAACCAGGCGGCGGCGCTCGCGGGCGCACCTGGCAGGTCGATGCCCCGGCAGTCCAGCCAGGTCAGGTACGTGCCCTCGGGCGCGCGGTAGCCGATGCCGCTCCCGGCGAGCAGCTCGCCCAGGCGCGTGACGTTGCCGCGCAGGTAGGCCAGGACGTCGTCCAGCCAGTCCCGGCCCTCCGCGTACGCGACCTGGTTGGCCAGGATGCCGAGGGTCGACGCGCCCTCCTCGACGCGCTCGCCGACCTGGTCCCAGAGCTGCACGTCGGCCTCGTTCGACAGCACGAGCTGCGCGCACTTGAGACCCGGCAGGTTCCACGCCTTCGAGGCGGACGTGGCGGTGACGGTGTGGCCGGCCGTCGTCTCGTTCAGCGACGCGTACGGGACGTGCCGGCGGCCGGGGTGGACCAGCGGGGCGTGGATCTCGTCGGCGAAGACGCGGCCGCCGTGCCGGTCGACGACCTCGGCCACCGCCAGCATCTCCTCCGGTTCGAGCACCCGGCCGATCGGGTTGTGCGGGTTGCACAGGATCATCAGGTGCCCGCCCGCGGCGAACGCGGCGTCCAGCGCGTCGAGGTCGTAGGTGTACCGGCCGTCGGCGTCGCGCGCCATCGGCACCTGGATCACCTTGCGGCCCAGCTCGCCGGGCAGGGTGTGGAACGGCATGTACGACGGCGTGGGCACGATCACCGGTGACCCGGGCCGGGAGAAGTGCACGACGGTCTGCTCCAGCGCGGTGAGCACGTCGGAGACCGGCCGCACCCGCGCCGGGTCCACGGCCCAGGAGTAGCGGTCGGCGGCGAAGCCCGCGTACGCCTCGGACATGCCCGTCACGAGGGCCGGCGGGAGGTAGCCGAGCAGGCCGCGGTCCACGGCGTCGTGCAGCGCGGCAGCGATCGGCGGGGCGGTCGGGAAGTCCATCTCCGCGACCCAGGCCCCGATCGTCCCGGGAAAGGCCGTCCACTTGAGGCTGCCGTTCGCGCGGAGGCGGTCGGCGGTGAGGGCGTCGAAGGCATGGGCGTTCACGCTCGCATTGAATCAGGTGCGGCGCGGGCGTCGTCCGGGTGCCCGGAGACCGAAATGGGGTGGTCCGAGGGCCGGTGGCCGAGGCCGTGCGCCCAGTGCGCCCAGTGCGCCCAGTGCGCTCAGTGCGCGAGCGTCAGCTCGGCCTCGACGAACCCGTCGTCCTCGACCGTGACGAAGCCCAGGTCGGGGGCCTCGACGCCGTAGTCGGCGAACGTGACCGGCACGGTCGCGGCGAGCTCGGCGACGACATCGCCGTCGTCGTCCGCCAGCCGGATCTCCAGGCTCGCGGTGACGTCCTGGGTGACGCCCTTGATGGTCATCGTGCCGGGCGCGTCCACGGTGACGGTCCCGCCGTCGGCCACCGCCGCGATGTCCACGGGGCCCGTGAGCTCGAAGGTCGCCGTGGGGTGGGTGCGGGTGTCGAGGATGCCCTGGAACTGGCCGTCCCGGGCGGACTCGTCGGTGGTGATGCTCGCGAGGTCGACCTCGACGGACGCGGCGGTGAGCTCGCCGTCGGCGACGGTGCCGGAGCCCGTCACCTGTTCGGTGCGGCCGACGACGGTGACGTCCTGTCCGGACAGCACCTCGTCCACGCGGTAGCCGGCCTCGGAGCCGTCGGACACGGTCCAGTCGCCGTCGAGGTCGGCGGGGTCCGCCGTCGCCGCGGGCGCGGACGAGCCGACGGCGGGCGCGGGCACGTCGTCGCCCGTCTGCATCGACGCGTAGATGCGTGTGGCGAGGAACCCGAGGCCTACCACGACGACGAGCACGCCCAGCGCGGCGACGATCTTCCGGCCCATGGGTCTCGCTCCTCCGCGGTCAGGAGAGGTAGCGCGCCTCGAGCGTGGCGAGCTTCGCCTCGGCCTCGGCGTGCACCTTCTTCTCCAGCACGAACGACATCACCGGGATCACGCCCGCGATCACCATCGTGACCAGGCGGCCGAAGCCCCAGCGCATCTTGGACCACAGGTCGGCGACCGTGACCAGGTACACCACGTAGATCCAGCCGTGCGCGAACGGCACCCACGCGATGAACGGCATGACACCGTCGACGTCGGTCAGCGCGCCGAGGCCGTACTTGATGCCGAGCTCGACGCAGAGGATCAGCAGCATGACACCGGTGACCAGAGCCATGAAGCGGTAGCGGGACATCGCACCGCGCGCCTTGCGGATCGCGGTGGCCGCCGCCTCGGCGGAGATCTCGGGAGTGGTCTGAGGGGTGCTCACAACCAACGAGGATATGCCGTCCGCGGGGTGCCGTCCGCACCCTGTGGATAAAGCGTGGATCAATGTCAGTGGTGCTCCGTACGGTGGTTGTCGTGCGCCCCCTCCCCTTTGCCGATCCCGGCACCCCGCCGCTGCGCGGTCCGCTCACCCTGCTCCTGTGGCTCGCCCGGAAGCAGCTCCGCGTGCTGCTCGTGGCGATGTTCTTCGGCGTGCTCTCGTTCACCTGCAGCGCCTTCCAGCCGTTCCTGCTGGGGCGCATCATCGACAGCGCCTCCGCGTCCGGGCTCGACCGCACCACGTGGACGTGGGCGGCCGTCATGATGGGCGTCGGCATCGTCTGGATCGCCTCGAACGCGATCGGCCACCGGTGGGACATCACCGCGTGGATGCACGCCGCGTTCCGTACGTCACAGCTCGTGACGCGCACCGTGGTCCGGTCGGGGCACAACATCACCAAGGAGCTGCCCACCGGCGAGGTGGTGTCCTCCGTCGCGAACGACACCATGCGCATCGGCGAGGTGTTCGGCATCGCGGCGCAGACCATCGGCAGCGTGGCCACCTACGGCATCGTGGTGGTGCTGATGCTGAACCAGTCGGTCACGCTGGGGCTCGTCATCGCGCTCGGCCTGCCGGTCGTGGCGGCGATCCTCGCCCTCCTGGTCAAGCCGCTCCAGAAGCACCAGAAGAACCAGCGCGACGCGCAGGGCCGGCTCACCACGCTCGGCGCCGACACCGTCTCCGGCCTGCGCATCCTGCGCGGCATCGGCGGCGAGAAGGTCTTCACCGGCCGCTACCAGGACCAGTCGCAGAAGGTCCGGCAGGCGGGCGTCGCGGTCGCCGGCACGCAGTCGATCCTCGACGCCCTGCAGGTGCTGCTGCCCGGGCTGTTCATCGCGCTGGTCGTCTACCTCGGCGCGGCGGAGGCCGTCGCGGGGCGGATCTCCACGGGTCAGCTCGTCGCGTTCTACGGGTACGCGTCCTTCCTGTCGTGGCCGGTGCACCTGCTGGTGCAGTCGGTCAACGTGGTGACCAAGGCCCACGTCGCGGCGGGCAAGGTCGTCAAGGTGCTGCAGGTGGTGCCCGCCACGGGTGCGGAGGCGTCGACCGCCGAGATGCCGCCGGCCGGCGTGCCGCTGGTCGACGAGACCACGGGCGTCACGCTGCGGCCCGGCCGGGTCGTCGCGCTGGTCAGCGCGGACCCGGACGAGTCGGCGCAGGTCGCGGTCCGGATGGGCCGGTTCGACGACGACGCGGAGACCGGCACCCCGGTCACGCTCGGCGGTGTGCGGCTGGCCGACCTCGACAAGGCGGAGCTGCGCGAGCGGATCGTGGTCGCGGACGCGACCCCGGCCCTGTTCTCCGGCCGCCTCGCGGGCGAGCTCGACGTGCGCGGCTCCGCGGACGCCGAGGCGCTGCTGCGGGCCATGCACATCGCCGACGCGCACGACGTGCTGGAGTCCCTGCCGGACGGCATCGAGGGCGAGATCCCCGAGAAGGGGCGCTCGCTGTCGGGCGGCCAGCGGCAGCGCGTGGCGCTCGCGCGGGCGCTGCTCACCGACCCGGAGGTCCTGGTGCTGATCGAGCCCACGTCCGCGGTCGACGCCCACACCGAGGCGCGGATCGCGCAGCGGCTCACGCAGTGGCGCCGGGGCCGGACCACCCTGATCGTGACGGCGAGCCCGCTCGTGCTCGACCACGTGGACGACGTGATCTTCCTGGACGACGGCGCCGTGGTCACGCACGGCACGCACCGCGAGCTGCTGGACCTGCCCACGAACGCGCCGGGCGGGCGCGAGGCGGCCCGCTACCGGCGGGTGGTCGGCCGCTCGCTGGACGACGACCTGGACGCCGAGCTCGACGAGCTGCTGGGCGGCACGAACGCGGGCTCCACCAACGCGGGCTCCACCAACGGAGGCACCACGAACGCAGGGGAAGGAGGCAAGGCATGAGCACGGGAAAGATCCTGCCGATCGCCGACGCCGCCGAGACCTGGCGGTACACGCGCACGCTGCTCGGCCGGCACCGCAGGCCGCTGATCATCATCACCGTGGCCAACACGGTGGCCGCGATCGCCGGGCTGGCCGGGCCGTTCGTGCTGGGCAAGCTGGTCGACGCCGTCACCGACGGCACCACCCTCGAGGTGGCGCGCAACCTGGTGCTCGCCGCCGTCGCGGCCGTGGTGCTGCAGTCGCTGATCACCCGGTTCGCGCAGCGCCGGGCCATGGTCTTCGGCGAGACGGTGTTCGCCGACATGCGCGAGGAGTTCGTCGAGACGGTCACGGCCCTGCCCCTGTCGACGGTCGAGACCGCCGGGACCGGTGACCTCATCGCGCGCACCACGCGCGACGTCAGCCGCATCCAGAACGCCGTGCGCTTCGGTGTGCCGCGGCTGGTCATCGCGGTGGTGACGCTCGTGCTGACGTCGGCGGTCAGCCTGGTGGTCTCGCCCCTGGTCGCGATCGCGATGTTCGTCGGCGTGCCGGTGCTCGTCGCGGTCGCCCGCTGGTACCTGAAGCGGGCCGCGCCGGCCTACCAGCGCGAGTCCGCGGCGTACGCCCTGCTCGACGGCACGGTCACCGAGTCCGTCGAGGGCGCCCGCACCATCGACGCGCTCAAGATCGGGCGTCGGCGCACCGACCGCGGCGACGAGGACCTGCACGAGGCGTTCCAGGCCGAGCGCGGCACGCTCAACCTGCGCACCGTGCTGTTCCCGGGCGTGGACTTCGCGTTCATGGTCGCGCCGCTCGCGGTGCTCGTGTGGGGCGTCTACCTGGCCTCCGAGAACGTGGTGACCATCGGCGTGGTGGCGACGATCGTCATGTACACCTACCAGCTCCAGGGTCCCGTGTGGGAGCTCATCTTCTGGCTGGACGAGATCCAGGTGGCCGCGACGTCCCTGTCCCGCATCATCGGCGTCCGGCTCGTGCCGGCGGACCGCACGGCGGGTGACGCCGAGCCCGACGACGAGGAGGTACGCGGCACCGGCGTCCGCTACGCGTACCGCGCGGGCACGGACGTGCTGCACGGCGTCGACCTCGACCTGAAGGTGGGGGAGCGGCTGGCGATCGTGGGGCCGTCCGGCTCCGGCAAGTCGACCCTCGGCCGCATGCTGGCCGGCATCCACCCGCCCACGGGCGGGCGGGTCGAGGTGGGCGGCGTGCCGCTGGTGGACCTGCCGCTGGAGGAGCTGCGCAAGCACGTGGCGCTGGTGACCCAGGAGCACCACGTGTTCGTGGGGTCGCTGGCGGACAACCTGCGGCTCGCCAAGATCGAGGCCGACGACGACGAGCTGATGTCGGCGCTGCGCGCCGTGGACGCACACGGCTGGGTGGAGGCGCTCGACGAGGGCCTGGCCACCGAGGTCGGCTCCGGCGGGTACAAGCTCACGCCGGCGCAGGCGCAGCAGATCGCGCTCGCGCGGCTCGTGCTGCTCGACCCGCACACGCTGGTGCTCGACGAGGCGACCTCCCTGCTCGACCCGCGCGCGGCCCGGCACCTGGAGCGCTCGCTCAACGCGGTGCTCGACGGGCGCACGGTCGTGGCGATCGCCCACCGCCTGCACACGGCGCACGACGCCGACCGGGTGGCGGTGCTCGACGGCGGCCGCATCACGGAGATCGGCCCGCACGACGAGCTGGTCGCCGCGGGCGGCGAGTACGCCAAGCTCTGGCACAGCTGGCAGCACGAGTAACCCCAACCCCCCTCCGTTGAGTGCTGGGTATCTGCGCCTTCCGAGCCCCGAGGAGCGCAAATACCCAGCACTCAACGGGGGCGCCAGCCGAGGGCGGCCGAGATGCGGGCGGCCGCCTCTCGGACGACCGGGGTCAGGGTCTCCAGGCGTTCCGGGGGCATGTAGGGCCGGGTCGCCGTGACGCTGATCGCGGCGACGATCGCGCCCGACGTGTCGCGCACCGGCGCCGCGACGCAGAGGATCCCCGGCTCGTTCTCCTCCAGGTCGAAGGTCACGCCCCGGCCCGCCGAAGCCTCCATGACCTGCACGAACGCCTCGGCGGTGAGCACGTCCCGCTCCAGCCCGTGCTCCGCGCCGGCGGGCCGCTCGGCGAGGAACTGCTCGCTCCAGCGCCCCGGGCTGTCCAGGAGCAGCGCCTTGCCGATCCCGGTCCGGGTCAGCGGCATGCGGTGCCCGATCTGCGAGCGCATCACCGCCCCGCGCGTGCCCGGGATCTTGTCGAGGTAGAGCACCTGCCCGCGGTCCTCGATGGCGAGGTGGACGGTGTCGTGGACGCGTTCGGCGAGCGCGCGCAGCACCGGCGCGCCCACCCCGGTCACCGGGTTCTCCTGCAGCGCCTGGTAGCCGAGCTCGATGAGGGCGGGGCCGAGCGCGTAGGCGCCGTCGTCGTGCTGGCGCAGGTAGCCGGTGGCCAGCAGGAGCTGGAGCAGGCGGTGGGTGGTGCTGCGCCCGACCCCGGTCTCCGCCGAGATGTCCCGCAGGCGCGTGCAGCCGCGGGCGACGGCGTTGACGACGGCGATGCCCCGCGCGAGGGTCTGCGTTCCGGGCGGGGCGGCGGTGTCGGAGGGAGTGGCCATCGCGCCACGTTATCCCGGGCAGACCGCAGAGTCCCGATAATAGGGATGAGGTTCGGACTATCGGGACCGCCGATCTACCGTCCAGGACATGGCTGACGACGCACCGCGGCGCGACGCCGCGCTGGTGGCCCTCGACTGGGGCACGACGACGTTCCGTGCCTGGCTCCTGGACGCCACGGGTGCCGTCGTGGACGGCGTCCGGACGGCGGACGGCGCGCTCTCGCTGTCGGATCGGGCCGACTCGGCCCGGGCGCGGGCCGCCGCGTTCGAGGCGACGTTCTCCCGGCTGTGCCGGCCCTGGCTCGACGAGCACCCGGGCATCCCCGTGCTGTGCTCCGGGATGGCGGGGTCGAACCTCGGCTGGGCCGACGCCGGGTACCTGGACGTGCCGGCGGAGCTCGGCGGGCTCGCCTACCGGCTGACGGTGGTGCCCGCCGGCGACTCCGTGGTGCACCTCGTCCCCGGGCTGCGGGTCACGGGGCCGCACCCGGACGTCATGCGGGGCGAGGAGGTGCAGCTCGTCGGCGCGCTGGCCGCGACGTCGGCCGACCACGACGCGGGCGCGGACCGCCGGCAGACGGTCGTGCTGCCCGGTACCCATTCCAAGTGGGTGCGGCTCGACGGCGGCTGCGTCGCGGGCTTCACCACCGCCATGACCGGCGAGCTCTACGGTCTCCTGCTGCGGGACAGCATCCTCGGCCGCCTCGCGGAGGGAGACGCCGGCGCGGCGGTGTCGGACGCCTTCACCTGGGGCCTGGAGGCGGAGGCCGAGCACGGCGACGAGCGCGGCCTGCCGGCGCTGCTGTTCACGGCGCGCACGCTGGTGCTGGCCGGCCGCCTCGCCGGCCAGGACGTGGCCGACTACCTGTCCGGACTGCTGATCGGCGCCGAGGTGCGGCACGCGCTGCGGGCCGAGCCGGCCGACGTCGTCGTCCTGTGCGGGGCGCCGTCCGCCACGCAGCGCTACCGCCTCGCCCTGGAGCGGAGCGGCGTGACCGTCCGGGCCGTCGGCGAGGGCGCCACCACCCGCGGCCTGTGGCGCGTCGCCCTCGACGCCGGCCTGGCCTCGCTCGACCCCACCTCCACCGATCCCACCTCCACCGATCCCGCCTCCACCGATCCCACCGAGGAGCAGCTCGCATGAATGCCCGGTCCACCGGCCCCGGCCTGATCGCCATCCTGCGCGGCGTGACGCCCGACGACGCCGTCGCGATCGCCGAGGCGGTCCTCGCGGCGGGCTTCGACGCCGTCGAGGTGCCGCTCAACTCCCCGGACCCGCTGGAGTCCGTCCGTCGCATCCGCGCGGCCGGCCCGGCCGACCGCAGGGTCGGGGCGGGCACCGTCCTCAGCCCGGACGACGTGCGCCGGGCGGCCGACGCCGGGGCGTCGCTGATCGTCTCGCCGAACACCCGGCCCGACGTGATCGCCGAGACCGTGCGACTCGGGCTGGAGAGCTACCCCGGCGCGGCGACGCCGACCGAGGCCTTCGCGGCGCTGGACGCGGGCGCCCGGGCGATCAAGCTCTTTCCCGGCTCGGCGGTCGGCATCGGCGGCATGCGCGCCTGGGCGAGCGTGCTGCCGAGCGGCACCGCCCTGGTCCCGGTGGGCGGCGTCGACGCCGGGAACCTCGCCGACTGGGCGCAGGCCGGCGCGTCCGGCGCCGGCATCGGGACGTCGCTCTACCGCCCGGGTGACCCGGCCGCGACAGTCGGCGCGCGGGCCGCCGAGCTGGTCCGGATCTGGCACGAGAACTGCAACGACTGAGAGGCCTGCCGTGAAGATCACGTCGATGACGACCTTCGTCCTGCCGCCCCGGTGGCTCTTCCTCAAGATCGAGACCGACGAGGGGATCGTCGGCTGGGGCGAGCCCGTCCTGGAGGGGCGCGCGGCCAGCGTCGCCGCGGCCGTCGAGGAGCTGTCCGACTACCTGATCGGTAAGGACCCCCGCCGGATCGAGGAGCACTGGACCGTGCTGTACCGCTCCGGGTTCTACCGCGGCGGCGGCATCCACATGAGTGCCCTGGCCGGCATCGACCAGGCGCTGTGGGACATCAAGGGCAAGGCGCTCGGCGTGCCCGTGCACGACCTGCTCGGCGGCCGGCTGCGCGACCGGATCAAGGTCTACTCGTGGATCGGCGGCGACCGGCCCGCCGAGACGGCGGCCCAGGCCAGGGAAGCCGTCGAGCGCGGCTTCTCCGCGATCAAGATGAACGGTCCGGAGGAGCTGCAGTACGTCGACTCCCGCGACAAGGTCGAGAAGGTGGTCGCCAACGTGGCGGCGGTGCGCGACGCCGTCGGGCCGAACATCGGGATCGGCGTCGACTTCCACGGGCGGGTGCACCGCCCGATGGCACGCGTGCTGCTCGACGCCCTCGCGCCGTACCACCTGATGTTCGTCGAGGAGCCCGTGCTCTCCGAGCACGTCGACGGCATCGCCGACGTGCTGCGGAACTCGACCACACCCATCGCGCTGGGGGAGCGGCTGTACTCCCGGTGGGACTTCAAGAACGTCATCACCACGGGCGTCGTCGACATCATCCAGCCCGACCTGTCGCACGCCGGCGGGATCACCGAGGTGCGCAAGATCGCCGCGATGGCCGAGGCCTACGACATCGCCGTCGCGCCGCACTGCCCGCTCGGCCCGATCGCGCTGGCCGCCTGCCTGCAGCTCGACGCCGTCGCGTACAACGCGGTGATCCAGGAGCAGAGCCTGGGCATCCACTACAACCAGGCGAACGACCTGCTGGACTACGTCGTCGACCCCGGCGTCTTCGCGTACGAGGACGGCTCCGTCGCCATCCCGCAGGGACCCGGCCTGGGCATCGAGGTGAACGAGGACTATGTCCGGGAGCGCGCCGTGGAGGGGCACCGCTGGCGCAACCCGGTCTGGCGGCACGACGACGGGTCGTTCGCCGAGTGGTGAGGACGTGGCGGCGCCCGCGCCCGACGTGCGGGACGTAACTCCGCCGTGGGGCGCCGGGCCGTCGTCGGGCACTTAGACTTGCCGGGTGTCGTCCACTGCCCCTGAGAACCAGCCGCAGACCCCCCGCCCGGTCATCGTCGTCGACTTCGGCGCGCAGTACGCCCAGCTGATCGCGCGCCGCGTGCGCGAGGCCAAGGTGTACTCGGAGATCGTGCCGCACACGTTCACGGTCGAGCAGATGCTCGCCAAGGACCCCGCGGCCATCATCCTGTCCGGCGGGCCCTCCTCCGTGTACGCGGCCGGCGCCCCGTTCGTGGACCCCAAGCTGTTCGAGGCCGGCGTGCCGGTCATGGGTATCTGCTACGGGTTCCAGGCCATGGCGGCGGCCCTCGGCGGCGAGGTCGCGCAGACCGGGCTGAGCGAGTTCGGCGGCACGGAGGTCGAGGTGTGCGCCTCGGGCGTGCTGCTCGCCGACACCCCCGAGCACCAGACCGCCTGGATGAGCCACGGCGACGCCGTGCACCGCGCGCCGGTCGGCTTCGAGGTGCTCGCGACGTCGGACGGCTCGCCCGTCGCCGCCTTCGAGGACACCCGCCGCCGCCTGTTCGGTGTGCAGTGGCACCCCGAGGTGCGGCACTCCGCGCACGGCCAGACCGTCCTGGAGCACTTCCTGTACGAGGGTGCCGGGCTCAAGCCCGACTGGACCCCCGGCAACGTCATCGCCGACCAGGTCGCCGCCATCAAGGCGCAGATCGGCAGCGCCCGCGTCATCTGCGCGCTGTCCGGCGGCGTCGACTCGGCCGTCGCCGCCGCGCTCGTGCAGCAGGCCGTGGGCGACCAGCTCACCTGCGTGCACGTGGACCACGGCCTCATGCGGGCCGGCGAGGTCGAGCAGATCGAGAACGACTTCGTCGCCTCGACCGGCGTCAACCTCGTCATCCGCGACGAGAAGGAGCGCTTCCTGAACGCGCTCGCCGGTGTCAGCGACCCGGAGACCAAGCGCAAGATCATCGGCCGCGAGTTCATCCGCGTGTTCGAGGACGCGCAGCGGGACATCGTCGCCGAAGCCGGCGCGCACGGCGAAGAGGTCAAGTTCCTGGTGCAGGGCACCCTGTACCCCGACGTCGTCGAGTCCGGCGGCGGCGAGGGCGCGGCCAACATCAAGAGCCACCACAACGTGGGCGGTCTGCCCGACGACCTGGACTTCGAGCTGGTCGAGCCCCTGCGCACCCTGTTCAAGGACGAGGTCCGCGCGGTGGGTCGCGAGCTCGGCGTGCCCGAGGAGATCGTCTCGCGCCAGCCGTTCCCCGGCCCGGGCCTGGGCATCCGCATCGTCGGCGAGATCACGGCCGAGCGCCTGGAGATCCTGCGCCGCGCCGACGCGATCGCCCGCGAGGAGCTGACCAAGGCCGGCCTCGACAACGAGATCTGGCAGTGCCCCGTGGTGCTGCTCGCCGATGTGCGTAGTGTCGGCGTCCAGGGCGACGGCCGCACGTACGGCCACCCGATCGTGCTGCGCCCGGTCTCGTCCGAGGACGCGATGACGGCGGACTGGACCCGCCTGCCGTACGACGTGCTGTCGGTCATCTCGACGCGCATCACCAACGAGGTGCGTGAGGTCAACCGCGTGGTGCTCGACGTGACGAGCAAGCCGCCGGGCACCATCGAGTGGGAGTGACGTCCTGCGGCCCCGCCCCTTTTCTCAGGGGCGGGGCCGCGGTCGTTCACCAGCCCGTGAGGCGCGCCCAGGTGAGGCCGATCGCGGCGCCGAGCAGCAGGTACGGGCCGAACGCGATGCCCGACTTCCAGCCCGCGCGCCGGCCGAGCAGCAGCACGATCGCGACCAGGCCGGCCACCAGGTGCGCGGCGAAGACGCCGACCAGCAGCGTGGCCCACGAGTGCCACGTCAGGAACGCGCCCAGGCTCAGCGAGAGCTTGACGTCGCCGTACCCGATCCCGCCGCGCGGCGACACGACGTACAGCAGCTGGTAGAGCGCGAAGAACGCGAGCCCGCCCAGCGCCGCGCGGCCGAGGTCGCCCCATGACCCGGTGCCGAGGGCGGCCACGGCGAGCAGCGCCGCCGTCGCCCAGGTCAGGGGGAACACCAGCGCGTCGGGCAGCCGGTGGGTGTGCGCGTCGATCACCCCGAGCGCCGCGCCCGCGACCGCGAGCACCAGGTACGCGGGCGTGAGCCAGCCCGGGCCGCTCGCCCAGACGGCCCACGCCGCGGCGAGCACGGCGACGACGCCGACGCTCCGCGCCCAGGGCGCCACCTCGGCCCGCGCCCGCCGGAAGTGCCGGACGGCGAAGGGTGCGACCGGGCTCGTCGGCGCCGGTTCGGAGGGGCTCACCCGGGGAGGCTATCGGCGGGGCCTGTGCGGCGCAGCACGACGGGGATCGGCGGCCGACCGGCTCGGGCCGGATCCTGTCGTGGCGGACGAGCACCTCCCCTTCGAGGCCCGGGTTTCTCCTCTTTGCAGGTGTCGAAAAGGGAGAAACCCGGGCCTCAAAGGGGAGCGAGACCGCCCCGGTTCGGCCGCCTCGGTTCGGGGTCACCAGGTTCGGCCGGTCCGGGTGTCATCGACGCGCCAGCGCCGCCGCCTCCGCGTAGGACCGGTCCGTCGTGGCCAGCACGTCCGGCCAGTCCACGCCCGCCGGCGGCGTCGCCGCGGCCACCAGCAGCCGGTCGAGCAGGTCCGGCTCGGCCGCGAGTCGCACGAGCGCGGCGGTCAGCGCGACGTCGTCGGGCACCAGGAGGCCGGTCGCGCCGTCGACCACGCGCTCGGCCAGGCCCGAGCGGGAGTGGGCGATCACGGTCAGCCCCGCGGCCTGCGCCTCCAGCGCGGCGATGCCGAACGCCTCGTCGGAGGAGGGCGCGGCGTAGACGTCGGCGCGCGCGTACAGGCGCTTGAGCTCGGTGGCGGTGAGGCGGCCGGGCAGGGAGACGATGTCGCGCAGGCCGTGCTCCGCGACGAACTTCCGGGCGGCGACGCGTTCCGGCCCGTCGCCGGCGAGCGTCACGAACAGTGAGCCCTCCGGGAGGCGGTCCACGGCCGCGGCGATCGCGGCGAGCAGCGGGAGCATGCGCTTGCGGGGCGCGAACCGCGCCGCAGAGACCACGTGCACGGCCGCGCCCTCGGGCCGGTTCGCGCGTTCGGTGCGGGGCACCCGCCAGGCGGCGAGGTCGAGACCGTTGGGCAGGATCGCGACGTCCGCCCCGGGGCGCAGCAGCCGGCGCAGGGGTTCCGCCGTCATCTCGCTGACCGCCGACCAGCGCACGGGCCAGCGGGACCAGCCCGCCGCGGCGTCGGCGGCGGCGAAGAGGCGCGACGCGTTGCCCCAGACGCTGTGCACGGTCAGCACCGCGGGCAGCCCCAGCCGGGTCACGGGCCGCAGCGCGGCCTGCGCGGTGGGCGCGAGCACCCCCATGTGCAGGTGCACGACATCGGGTCGCTCGCCCCGGTCGATCGCCGCCCGCAGCCGGGCGGTTACATGTGCGGTGGAGCGCGGGTGGATCGGCCAGCCGCCCGGGACGCGCGCCGCGATCCGGTGCACGACGACGCCGTCCTCGACGGCGGTGCTCACCCCGTGCGCGCCGCGCGTCGCCGGGGTGGTCGTGACGACCTCGACGGTGTGCCCCGCCGCGGCCTGCTGCGCGGCCAGCCGACTCACCTGGGACTCGATCCCGCCCAGCAGCGGAAGGTACGTGTCGGACACGTGGGTGATGCGCACGCCCGCCATCCTCGCACCCGGCGGGCTTCCTGCCTGGTGCTACGCCGCGCGCGGCGGGGGGTCCGTACTTAGCGTTGCAGGATGAGCGACTACACGAAAGTCCCCGTCAGAGGGGTCAAGGGTGCTGGTGTGTTCGTCATCGTCGCCGCGATCATCATGATCGTGGCGGGGATCGCCGTGTGGATTCTCGTCGCGACGCAGCTCTCGGCCGAGAAGATCACCGTCTCCGACGACTCCACGTTCATGGGAGGCGTCTTCGCAGGTCAGCAGGTGCAGGGACCGCTCACGGCCTACGCCCAGGCGGACATCATCAACCACCACGCGCTCGAGGCGTCGGGCGGGGCGACCTACGCCGAGCTGGAACAGGACGACCCCGTCCGCGACACCGTGATGGACGCGTCGTTCCTGCGTGCGTCGCTGTTCACCTCGGTGGTCGCGTTCGGGGTCTGCGCCCTGGTGGTCGGGCTCGGGATCGTCCTGGGCGTGATCGGGGGAGCACTGCAGAGACTGGCCCGGACCCCCTAGCGCCGTCGGACGCTGGAGATCACGGAACCGGCGACGAGGATCACGCCCGCGGCGCCGAGCAGCACGATCAGGGCCGCGCCCAGGTCGAACACCACACCGGCCGCCACCGCGAGGATCCCCAGCCCGACCGCGATCACGATCAGGCCCCACACCGCCGTCCCCACGCGCGGGCCCCGCTTGGGGGCGGCGGTCTGCGCGGGCTGGACCGCCTGGTCGGGCCGGGCGGGCGCGGGCTGCGGCGGTCCCTGCTGGGCCGGCCCGGGCTGCGCCGTCGCCGGGCCGCTGCCCGACGGCGGAGGGGTCGCCCCCGGCACCGAGGCCGCCCCGGGCGCCGGCCCGCGCAGGGGCGCGAGGGGGTCGGAGTCGTCCCGCACGGGGGCGTCGTGGACCTCCGCAGCGGCGGCCTCGGCCTCGACCCGTGCCGCGGCGATGCCGTAGGCAGGGTGCACCTCGCCCTCCGGCGCGGCGGCCTCGGGCTCGCGCCCGGAGTCGTCCAGCGTGATCTTCTGAGTCGGCGGGGTCGCCTGTGCCGGCAGCACCTCGGTGGTGTTCGGGTCGTTCGTGGTCTTCTGGTCCATGCTCTCGCTCGTGTCCTGGCCCTCGGGCCCGCCGGGGATCTCGCTCGGGTACTTCCGGTCGTTCGTCTGGTCGGTCATGGCTCGCTCCCTCAGTTGCTCTCGGAGACGATGACCTCGCCCGCGCCGGCCTCGATGTCGAGGCTGAGCACGGCGCCCTCGTCGCCGACTGCGTCGCTGGCGAAGTAGTTGTCGGAGCCGACGCCGCTCGTGGAGCGGCTCTGGTCGTCGACGTTCCACTGGACGACCCCGGCGGCGACGTAGGCGTTGGCCTCGACCGCCGTGTCCTTCGGCACGATCACGGACGTCTGGCCCGCGCCGAGCTGGATGGGCACGACGACCGGGTCGCCGGGTTCGACCCGGGACAGGTTGAGCTCCGACAGGTCGATGGTCGGGTCGCCCCACTGCACGTAGAAGCCGTTCTCGGCCTCCCGCAGCGTCTGGACGGCGATCGTGCCCTCGGTGATGGTGGCAGCGTCCGGGTTGTCGTTGTCGGTGATGATGCCCTCGATCTCTCGACCGCTCACCACGGCGTCGTCCACCCAGCGCGGGCCCGCGGTGCCGGCGATACCGACGTACCCGATGCCGAACAGCAGGGCGACGATCGCGAAGAAGCCGAGCCAGCCGCTGGTGCGCCCGCGCAGCCCCGAGACGAGGATCGCGATGCCCAGTGCCACGGTGCCGATCCCCAGCCAGGCGGCCAGGAGGGTGGCGCCGCCGTCGAGCAGGTAGCTGCCGCCGCCCAGACGCTCCGCCGCCAGGAGCAGCGCGCCCGCCAGCAGGATCACGCCGAGCGTGATGCCGACGGCGGCGCCGCCCGGACCGCGCGACGTCCGCACCCGGGGTGCGGTGTAGACCGGCTGCGGCGGGTGCGTCGCGGTCGGGGCGGGCCGGTACGGGGACTGCAGGGACTGGCCCTGGTGCCGGGGACCGGCGCCGGTCGCGTAGACCAGGCCCTCGGTACGGCGGTAGTCGACCTGCGGCGCGGGGGTGAACGGGGCGGTGGTGCCGGACGGCGCGCCCGGGGCCGGGGCGCCCGGCGCCGGGGTGCCGACGTGAGTCCCCGGCGTGGGCGCACCCGGCGTCGGCGTACCGGTCGGCGACCCCTGGGCGCCGGGGAAGGCGCCCTGGCTCCGGGCCACGTTGTTGTCCCGGGCCCGCTGCACGCCCTGCACGATGAGGTAGAGCGTCACGCCCAGGACCGCCAGCCAGAACAGGATGACGAGCCAGTGCCAGCCGCCGTCGTCCCACCAGCCCAGCGGACCGCCCCACGAGAAGCCGATGAGGAACACCGCCACGGCGCCGAGCATGGCGACGTCGAAGTTGCCGCGCACGGCCTCCTGCAGGTGGATGCGGCCGTCGCGCTCGGGGAGCAGCGCCCAGCCCACGCCGTACAGGACGAGCCCGAGGCCGCCGAGGAAGAAGCTGACGATCAGCAGGCCGCGGACCAGCAGCGGGTCCCAGCCGATGCGCTCGGCGAGGCCGCCGGCGACACCACCCACCCAGCGCTGGTCGGACCGCGGGAACAGGCCGCGGCGGATCGAGGCGAAGAAGCCCGTCTCCGGGTACGGCCGCTGCCCGGGGGCGGCGGGTGCAGGGCCGGCGTTCGGGTCGGCGGCTGCGTCGGGTGCGGGGGTGGGCGCGGGGTCCACAGGGTCCGGGCCGACAGACCTGGCGTCGGCCGGGCCACCCGGTTCTCTCGTGGCGTCCTCGGGACGCGTCTCGTCGGTGCTCATGACATCCATGCTTGTCGACCGGCGGCGGATCCGGCATCGGGACCTGCCCTGAACCGACCCTGGTTACCCCCGCGCGAGACCCTGAGATCCCGGCTCAGCCATGTTCAGGGGCCCGGTGACATGTGACGATCAGGGGGTGAACCAAAGACTCACCCTCCGCAGACCCGGCAAGGCCGGGCCGGGGTACAGCGGCCGCTGGCTGGCCGGCGTGGCCGCCGGCCTGGCCGCGCACACCGGCCTGCCGGTGTGGCTGGTCCGGATCGCGTTCATCGTGCTCAGCGGCTTCGCCGGGGCCGGGGTGGTCGCCTACGTCTTCTGGTGGGTGACGATCCCCGCCGGTGTCCCGACCGTGCCCGTCGCCGCGGTGCCCGCCGACCGCGCCCGGCTCGCGCCGCGCCTGACCACCGACGCGGACGCCGACGCCGGCGCGCAGGAACGCAACGCCGCCTCCCTCGCCGAGCGCATGCGCCTGTCCGGGCCGGTCTCCCGGCTCGCGGCGCGCGACATCTGGCTCGGCGTGGCCCTGCTGTCCGGCGCGGCGCTGCTCGTCGCGTACCGCGCGGGCTGGGACCCGGTCGCATCCTGGGTGCTGCCCGCCCTCATCGGCCTCGGCGGCGTGGCGCTGGCCTGGAGCCAGATCGACGCGACCGACCGCGACCGCTGGGTCGGCGGGTCCGGCACCGGCTCGCTCCTGCGCTCGCGGACGGCGCTGCTGCGGCTCGCCGGCGGCGTCGTGCTGACCATGCTCGGCGTGCTCATGCTCGTGGGCCAGGACACCCCCGTGACCGTGCTGATGCAGGCGACCGTCGCGTCCGTCGCCATGGTGGCGGGCCTCGTGCTCGTCTCCGTGCCCTGGTGGATCCGGCTTGTACGACAGCTCGGCGACGAACGCGCCGCCCGCGCCCGCGAGTCCGAGCGCGCAGACATCGCCGCCCACCTGCACGACTCGGTGCTCCAGACCCTCGCCCTGATCCGGGCCCAGGCGAACGACCCCGAGGCCGTCTCCCGCATGGCCCGCGCCCAGGAGCGGGAGCTGCGCGGCTGGCTCTACGACGACCGGCAGGAGCCGGGCACGTCCGTGGCCGCCGAGCTGAAGGACCTGGTGGCCGAGATCGAGGACGCCGTCGCGCCGCTCACCGTCGAGACCGTCGTCGTGGGCGACTGCCCGCCCACGGAGTGCACCGCCGCGCTGCTCCAGGCGGCACGCGAGGCGATGCTCAACGCGTTCAAGCACGGGAAGCCGCCGGTGTCGGTGTACCTGGAGGTTTCCGACCACGTGGCCGAGGTGTTCGTCCGCGACCGGGGCGACGGGTTCGACCTCGACGAGATCGCGGTCGACCGGTTCGGCGTCCGCGAGTCGATCCTCGGGCGGGTCCGACGGCGTGGCGGCACCGCCGAGGTCGTCAGCCGGGAAGGATGGGGCACCGAGGTGCGGCTGCGGATGCCGCTGGAGAAGCCCGCGAACGGCGAACGCCGTCCCGCGAACGGTGACCGGAAGCCGGCGAACGGCGACCGCAAGCCGGCCAACGGCGACCGCAAGCCCGCGGGCGGCGAGAAGAAGACCGAGAAGAACGGCAGGGCGCGGGGCGAGTCGGCCCCCGACGCCGTGCCCACCACAGCGGAAGGTGCGACGAGATGACAACCCAGGCGACGGCGTCGGGCGGCGGGCTGGTGCCGCTCCCGGTACCGGTGGTGCTCGTGGACGACCACCACCTGTTCCGCACGGGCGTGCGCGCCTCGCTGGACGACCGCGTGACCGTGGTCGGCGAGGCCTCCGACGTCGACACGGCCGTGGCCCAGGTGCACGAGCACCGTCCGCCCGTGGTGCTGCTCGACGTGCACCTGCCCGGCGGCAACGGCGGCGGTGGCGCCGAGGTGGTGCAGCGCTGCGCCGACCTGCTGACCGACGGCGTGCGGTTCCTCGCGCTGTCCGTGTCCGACGCTGCGGAGGACGTCGTCTCCGTGATCCGGGCGGGCGCCCGCGGTTACGTCACCAAGAACATCGCGCCGTCGGAGCTGTCGTCCGCGGTGGTGCAGGTCGCGGGCGGCGACGCGGTGTTCTCGCCGCGGCTGGCCGGGTTCGTGCTGGACGCGTTCGGAGCCTCCGCGAACGACATCGCCGTGGCCGACGACGAGCTCGACCGGCTCTCGAAGCGCGAGCAGGAGGTCATGCGGCTCATCGCGCGCGGGTACTCGTACCGCGAGGTGGCGAGCGAGCTGTTCATCTCGATCAAGACGGTCGAGACGCACGTCAGCGCGGTGCTGCGGAAGCTGCAGCTCTCGTCGCGGTACGAGCTGACCCGCTGGGCGGTGGCCCGCCGCCTCCTCTGAGGTTCCGCCGAGCCGTCCCGCCTGGCCCCGTGCGCGACGAGACCGGTCGGTCGCACCGACCGAAGTCATCAGCGCCCCGCCGCAGGGGACCGGTTGCGGCTGTTGCGTCCGGCAAGCCGTCGGTCGAGGCAGAGTCGTTCCGTTGAGTGCTGGGTATTTGCGGGTTGATGGCCTTCGCGCCAACAAATACCCAGCACTCAACGAGTCTGTTGGGCCCAGGCCGGGGACAGGCGGACTACGTCGCCCACCACGATGATGGCCGGGGGTTTGACGTTCACCGCCGCTGCGCGGGCCGCGATCGTCGCGAGGGTGCCGACCGTGACGCGTTGGCGCGGGCCGTAACCGTCCTCGACCACGGCGGCCGGGGTGTCGGCCGGGCGGTGTTCGGTGACGAGCGCCGCCGCCGTGTCGGCCAGGTGGGTCACGCCCATGAGCAGCACGAGGGTGTGGTCGGGGCCGCCCGGCACCTGCGCGGCGCCGTCGTGCCCGGTCAGGACGCTGAAGCCGCGCGCGACGCCGCGGTGGGTCACCGGGATGCCGACGGCCGCCGGCACGGAGACCGCCGACGTGACGCCCGGCACGACCTCGACCTCGACGTCCGCCGCGCGGCACGCCGCGAGCTCCTCACCGCCGCGGCCGAACACGTACGGGTCGCCGCCCTTGAGGCGGACGACGTCGCGGCCCGCTCGCGCGTGCTGCACCAGCAGCGCGTTGATCTCGTGCTGCGGCACCGGGTGGTTGCCGCTCGTCTTGCCGACGTCGATCACCTCGACCTCGGGGGCCAGCTCCTCCAGGAGGGCGCGGGGGCCGAGCCGGTCCACGACCACGACGTCGGCCTGGGCGAGGACGGCGCGGCCGCGGGCCGTGATGAGGCCGGTGTCGCCCGGGCCGCCGCCGACGAGCCAGACGCGGCCGGCGCGGGTCGAGCCCGCGGAGGTTGAAACTGTGCGGGTTGAGCCTGCGCGGGTCGAGCTTGTCGACACCAGGGTCTCCACAGGCTCGATCCGCGAGGTGGGCTCGACCTGCGATTCCCTGCGCGGGCGGTGCCGCCGCAGCGGCAGCGCGCCCGACTGGAGCTGGCCCGCGACCGCGTCCCGGATCGCCCGCGCACGCCGCGGGTCCCGGCCGGCGGTCACCGCGACCGTCACCTCGGCGCCGTCGGTCAGGGGGGTGCGGGCCACGGCCGGGACCCACGCGCTGCCCACGGACGCGTCGCCCGCGGTGACGCAGAAGATCCGGGCGCGCTCGGCGTCCTCGGCCACCCGCTGGTCCGCCGCGGCAGAACCCGTCGCGGTATGCGCGAGCCAGGCGCCGTCGAGGTCGCCCGGGCGGTACGCGCGCCGCACCCACTGCACGGTTCCCGGCGCCGGCTCGCCGTCCCCGGGTTCGAGCGTCTCGGACGCGACGGCGATCCCCTGCTCGCCGAGCACGGCGTGCGGCGCGACCACGCGCACCCGTGCTCCGGCGTCGACCAGCGAACGGACGCGGCGCGCGGCCACGGGCCCGCCGCCGACCACGATGACGAGCCGCCCGGCGACCTGGAGGCCCAGCGGATAGATCTGGCCGGCGTCAGACATGGAGACCACACTCGTCCTTGTCGCGCCCGGCCCAGCGACCCGAGCGTGCGTCCTGCCCCGGCAGCGGGCGCGCGGTGCAGGGCTCGCAGCCGACCGACGGGTAGCCGTCGGTCAGGAGCGGGTTCACGATCAGCCCGTGCTCGGCGGCGTAGGCGGCGACCTGGTCGTCCGTCCACGCCGCGATCGGGTTGATCTTCACCACGCCGTTGCGCTCGTCCCAGGAGACGAGGGGCGCGTTGGCCCGCGCCGCCGTCTCCTCGCGGCGCACGCCGGTGGCCCACGCCTCGTAGCCCTCCAGCGCCTTCTTCATCGGCGCGACCTTGCGCATGGCGCAGCAGGCCTCGGGGTCGGTGTCGTGCAGCCGGGGCCCGTAGGCGGCGTCCTGCTCGGCCACGGTGAGCTCGGGGCGCACGTCCACGACGTTCACGTCCAGCTCGATCTCGACGGCGCCCCGGGTGCCCAGGGTCTCCGCGAAGTGGTAGCCCGTGTCGCCGAACAGCACGTCGACGAACGGGAGCTGCTGCGCCACCAGGTGCGACAGCACGGTGTCCTGCATCGAGGAGGCCACGGCCAGCCACGGCCCGAACTCGCGCACGGCCCAGGCGATGACCGCCTCGGCGTCCGCCTCGGGGCTGCCGGTCGACGCGTGGAGCTGGGCCTGCCCGCGCTCGACGACGGCCCGCAGCTCCTCCGGCGTCCGGCGGCGGCGTGTGGCCCGGGCGGCGCGGCGGGCGTCACGGGTGCTCTCGCGGGCGGCGGCGCGGGCGCGGACCCGCGCGAGGCGCGGGTTCTCACCCGGGACGAGCCCGGAGAGCCCGATAGACGAGGTCGGCGCCTCGTTGAGGGCCGTCATCGGAGGGCCTCCTCGTCGGCGCGGTGCGCCCACTGCGCGAACGTCTCGTCGCCCTCGTGGTCGGCGTCGAACCGGCGCACGACCCGCTCGACGTAGTCACCGATGCCGTCCGCGGTCACCTTGAGCCCGCGCACGGTGCGGCCGAGGCCGGCGTCGTCCCGCTCCTCCGACGTCAGCCCGCCGCCCAGGTGCACCTGGAAGCCGGGCACCTGGTTGCCGTCGTCGTCCATCACGAGCTGGCCCTTGAGGCCGATGTCGGCGGTCTGGATGCGGGCGCACGAGTTGGGGCAGCCGTTGACGTGCAGGCTGAGCGGCTTGAGGTTCGTCAGGTCGCCGAGGCGCTCCTCGAGCTGCGTGATCGCCGCGGCCGACGTCGCCTTGGTCTCGACGATCGCGAGCTTGCAGTACTCGATGCCCGTGCAGGCGATGGTGTTGCGGCGGAACGGGCTTGGGCGGGCCTGGAGGCCGAGCTCGGCCAGACCGGCGATCAGGGGCTCGACGTGCTCCTGCGCGACGTCGAGCACCAGCAGCTTCTGGTGCGGCGTCAGGCGGACGCGGCTGCTGCCGTGCGCCTCGGCGAGGTCGGCGAGCCGGGCCAGGGTCTCGCCCGAGACCCGGCCGACCGTCGGCGCGGCGCCCACGTAGAACCGGCCGTCGTGCTGCTCGTGCACACCCACGTGGTCGCCGCGCTCGTCCAGCCCGAGCGAGGCGGGCGACGGCGGGGCGACACCGTCGGGCAGCTCGTAGCCCAGGTACTCCGATTCGAGAACTTCGCGGAATTTCTCCGTGCCCCAGTCGGCGAGCAGGAACTTCAGGCGCGCCTTGTTCCGCAGCCGGCGGTAGCCGTAGTCGCGGAAGATCCGGATCACGCCGTGCCAGACGTCGGGCGCCTGCTCCTCGGTGACGAACACGCCCAGCCGCTCGGCGAGGCGCGGCGCCGTGGACAGGCCGCCGCCCACCCACAGGTCGTACCCGATCCCGAGCTCCGGGTGGTCCACGGCGACGAACGAGATGTCGTTGATCTCGTGCACGACGTCGAGGCTCGGGTGGCCGGTGATCGCCGACTTGAACTTGCGGGGCAGGTTGGCCAGGGCGGGATCGCCGATGAAGCGCTCCTGGATCTGCTCGATGACGGGCGTCGGGTCGATCAGCTCGTCCTTGGCGACGCCCGCCACGGGGCTGCCGAGGATGACGCGCGGCACGTCGCCGCAGGCCTCCGTGGTGCTCAGCCCCACGGCCTCCAGCCGCCGCCAGATCTCCGGCACCGACTCGACCTCGATCCAGTGCAGCTGCAGGTTCTGCCGGTCGGTGATGTCCGCCGAGCCGCGGCCGAACTCCGTGCTGATGCCCGCGATCGTCCGGAGCTGCTCGGTGGTCAGGGCGCCGCCGTCGATCCGCACGCGCAGCATGAAGAACTTGTCCTCGAGCTCGCGCGGTTCGAGCTGGGCGGTGCGGCCGCCGTCGATCCCGGGCTTGCGCTGCGTGTACAGGCCCCACCAGCGGAACCGGCCGTGCAGGTCGTCACCGGGGATGGCGTCGAAGCCCTCCTTGGCGTAGATCCGCTCGATGCGGTCGCGGACCTCCAGCGGGTCGGACTCCTGCTTGAACTCCTCGTTGTGGTTCAGCGGAGCGGTGCCGTCGACCTTCCACTGGCCGTTCGGCCGGGCGGGGCGCTTCGACGTCGTGGGCGTGCGCCGGGCAGGGGTGCGGGTCTCGGGCGGGGTGGGGGCCGTGTTCACCATGTGCGGGGTCCTGTTCGGTGCGGGGCGCGCGGGCGTGGAGCGTGCTGGGGGGAGTGGTGCGCTTCGTGCGGGCACAGGAGGCCGGTTCCCGGGGATGACCAGGGACTCAGCGCTGCGGGCCGGCGGCGCGCGCTGACCTTGCAGGGGGCGAGGGGCGCGTCAGGGCTGACAGCTGCGACAGCGGTCGCAGGCACAGGTCGGCATGGCACACATGGGCATCTCGTGACGCGTTGTCACGAGGGAGATGCGCGCTGCCTTGGTCATGGCGAAGACCGTAACCGCGGGTTCGGACGGGTGGAAGACCATGTCCATATAGTGGATGTCTATCGAGTGCATCAATGTTGCCTATGCATTTCCCTACCGGAACGGTCGGGAAAGTGGGTCGCGTGCCGTTACCCCGCGTGGTCGCGCGCGGGGGCGAGGCGGGGCGTTCGGCGGCGAACTTCCTTTGAGGCCCGGGTTTCTTCGCTCTGAGGTCGGCCAAAGCGAAGAAACCCGGGCCTCGAAGGGGATGGCGGGCGGGGCGCCGGCGGAGTCGGCGCAGGCGCGCTTCGGGGCCGACCTCGTGAAAATTGTCACTAACGCCCCGGGCGTGCAGTTTTCAGGTGGTTCGGACCCCCGCCGCGGATAGGCTGCCGACCATGGAGTTCCTCTACAACGTCTTCGTGTTCCTGCACTTCGCGAGCTGGGCGCTCGTCTTCGGCGGCTCGATCGCGTCGCTGCGGACCAAGGCCCTCTACAAGGGCGTCTCGCACGGTGCCATGGGGGCCGTCGTCGCGGGCGTCATCATGGTCGGCATCGCCGAGATGGGTGGCCTCTGGGACGACGGCGGCCCGTCGATGGCGAAGATCGGCGTGAAGCTGATCATCGCGCTCGCCGTCGCCGTGCTGGCCGTCCTCGCGGTGCGCAAGGGTGAGAACGTGTCGCAGGGCCTCAAGGGCTCCGTGCTCGGGCTCACCCTGGTGAACATCGCGGTCGCGGTGTTCTGGAACTGACACCCGCCGCGCACCGGGCCGGCCGGCGTCGCTAGCGCGTCGCCAGCCAGTCGCGGTGCGCCGCCAGGCTGCGGTCGAACAGCGCGCGCAGGGCGTCGTCGTCGACGCCCTGCAGCGTGATGCCGAGCGTCCGCAGCCCGTCGCGCCAGTCGTCGTACGAGGTCAGCTCGACCTGTTCGGCGCGGGACCCGGTCCGCGAGAACTGGCAGCCGCGCAGGGTCTCCGCGGCGTCGGGCAGGCGGCGCTGCACCACCAGCTTGCGGGCGTACGCCCCGCCGTCCGGTGCGGTCAGTCGGCGGTGGGCGGCGTCCGCCTGCTCGGGCGCGAGCGCCTCGTCGAAGAGGTCGACGGCGCCGAAGCTGCCCTGGGCGTCGTGGTGGAACGTCCAGCCGTCGTCGCGCACGTCGAGCCGGTAGGTGAACGGGCCCTGCCGGTACTCGCCCGCGACCAGGGGCAGCGGCTCGTGCAGCCCGTCCCCGCAGCCGACGTCGGGCCACCAGACGCCGCCCGGGTTCTCCTCGGTCGGCAGGCCACGCACGGTCAGCGCCAGGTGCCCGACGTGCAGGTCCCGGCGCTCCGTCTCGTCGTCCCAGTTGTGGCCCCACGCCGGGACGACGTCGTAGCCGAGCGCCCGCAGCGCCGTCGTCAGGACGCCGTTGTGGTGGAAGCAGTAGCCCGCGTTACCGCCCGCCGCCACGCGCGCCAGGGTCGACGTCGCGTCGATGGGCGGCGGGTCGCCGAGCATGGTGTGCAGGTTCTCGTACGGGATGCGCTCCGCGTGCCGCCGGTGGATCTCGAACAGCGTCCCGACCGTCGCCGGGGGCCGTGCCTCCAGGCCCAGCCTGGCCAGGTAGCCGGCCGCCTCGTGCTTCATGGCGAGCAGGATATCGATCCTGGTCGGTGTCCGATTTGCACCAGCAGGCTAGGGTGCGCCCGTGGACGTATGGGCAGAGGTACTCGTCGGTGTGGCAATCCTGGTCGGGCTGATCGGCATCGTCGTGCAGGTGTTGCCCGGCGCCGTGCTCGTGCTGGGCGGCATCCTCGTGTGGGCCATCTTCACGGGCGGCGTCGAGGCGTGGGTCGTCTTCGGCGTCGCGGCGGTGGCCATCGCCGTCGCCGAGGTGTTCCAGTGGATCCTCGCCGGCAAGCACATGCGCAAGGCCGAGGTACCCGTGCTGACGCTCGCCGTGGGCGGCATCGCCGGCATCGTCGGCTTCTTCGTGGTGCCGGTGATCGGCCTCTTCCTGTTCTTCGTCGCCGCGATCTTCCTGCTCGAATGGGCGCGCCGCCGGGACGTGTCGGCCGCCTGGTCCGCCACCAAGGCCGCCGTACAGGCCACGTTGATCACGATCGGCGTGCAGCTCGTGGGCTCGCTGATCGCGACGGGTGCGTGGGTGGTCGGCCTCGTCATCACGGGCTGACGCGGCTCGGTCGGTCGGGTCGGTCGGCGGGTCGGGTCGGTCGGGTCGGCGGCGAAAGTGCGCTTCTACCCCGTCATCGGGCCCGGAAACAGCGTGATTCCGGGCCCGATGACGGGGTAGAAGCGCACCTCCGGCCGCGGCCGGGTGCACCTCCGGCCGCTGCCGGGTTCGCGGCCGGGTCCGCTGCCGGGTCCGCTGCCGGGTCGACGGCGCGGGTCGGGGCCCGCGGCGACGGGGCCCGCGGCGTCAGGCGGTCGGCGGCGGGACGTCGAAGATCAGCAGGGTGCTCGACGCCGTCGCGACGACCGCGCCCGTCGCGTCCCGCACCACGCCCTCCGTGAAGCCCACGCGGGAGCCGGCCTTGACGACCGTGCCCTCGGCGGTGAGCGGTCCCCCGCCGCGCACGGCCTTGACGTAGCTCACCTTGATCTCGATCGAGGTGTAGCCCTTGCCCTGCGGCAGCACCGACTGGATGGCGCAGCCGCACACCGTGTCGAGCAGCGTGCAGAGCACGCCGCCGTGGATCGTGCCGATCGGGTTGTAGCCGGACTCGTCGGGCGTGCACCGGAAGGTCACGCGCCCCTCCTCGACCTCGTCGATGTCCAGGCCGAAGTGCGAGGCGATCGGCGGGGGCGGGATGAGGCCGTCGCGCATCCGGCGCAGGAACTCGACGCCGGACCTCAGCGGCGCCTCTGCCGCGGTCCGGTGGGGGTCGTACCAGGTCAGGTCGCGGCTGCGCGGTGCGCCCCAGGCCTCGTGCGCGCTCGTGGCCTCGTGAGCGCCGGGCGCGTCGGTCTGCTGTGTTTCGGACATGTTCGCAAGGGTAATGTCCGGGTCATGCAGGCAGCCGACCTTCCCCTGATCCGCACCGTCTCCCGGCCCGCCGTCCACCCGGACGGTACGTGGGCCGTCGTCGCCGTGACCCGGCCCGACCTGGAGGCCGACGCCGTCGTCGGGCAGCTCTGGCGGGTGCCGCTGGTCTCGACAAGCTCGACCGGCGCGACCGGCGCGACCGGCGCGACCGGCACAGCCGCACCCCGCCGCCTCACCCGCGGCTTCCGCGACACCGAGCCGCGCTTCTCGCCCGACGGCGCCCTGGTCGCCTTCCTGCGCGCGCAGCCGCAGGGCGCCCCGCAGGTCTGGGTGCTCCCGGTCGCGGGCGGCGAGGCCGTGCAGGTCACGGACCGCACGCTCGGCGTGAGCGGGTTCCGCTGGTCGCCCGACGGGAAGCGCCTGGCGTTCCTGAGCCGCGAGCCCGAGCCGGGCCGCTACGGCTCGGTCGAGGGCATCGCGCCCGGGGCCGAGGGCCCGCGCCGCATCACGGAGTGGAGCTGGACGCGCAACGGCCTGGGCTACCACCGCGACCGGCCCCAGCACGTGTACCTCGTCGACGTGCCCGACGTCGACGCGGAGCCCGTGGTGCAGCCCGTCGCGACCCCGCAGGGCCCGGCCGAGCCGCGCCCCGTGGTGCCGGAGCCGCGCCGGGTGACCACGGACGACGTCGACCACAGCGGGATCGCCTTCACGCCCGACGGCCGCTCGATCGCCGTGCTGGCCGAGCGCGAGCAGGGCGCGGGCCAGGTGGGCCGCAACGTGCTGCGGATGCTGCCGCTGGGCGCGGGCGCCGCCGGGGGCGGCTCCGAGGTGGAGCTCGGCACGCTCGGCCCGCAGGCGGTCGCGTTCGGCCCGGGCGGGGAGCTGTACGTGCTCGCCCAGGACCACGGCCCCGAGGGCAAGGACTTCGTGGCCCGCAACGCCGCCCTGTACGTGGTGTCCGCGTGGGCCGACCCCGAGCCTCGCCGGCTCACCGACCCGGAGACGCAGGAGCTGGGGCACGAGCCGGTGCCGCTGGCCGACGGCGGCGTGCTGCTCGTCCTCGCGACCCGCGGCACCCAGCAGGTGGTCAGGGTCGCCGACGACGGCGCCACGACCCTGCTGACCGGCGGCGACGTGCTCGTCTCCGACATCGGCGTCGGCGGCGGGACGATCGCCGTCGCGTACGGCGACGCGGGCACCTACGGCGAGGTGGGAGTCGTCGCGGACGGCGGGATCCACCCCCGGACCGACTTCTCCGCGCCGCTGCGCGCGACCGGCGTCGTCACCCCCACCGAGCTGACGGTCACGGGGCGCGACGGGTATCCCGTGCACGGCTGGGTCGCGGTACCCGAGGGGACGGGTACGCACCCGACCCTGCTGATGATCCACGGCGGCCCCTACGCGTCGTACGACGTGCGGCTGTTCGACGAGACGCAGGTGCTGGTCGACGCCGGGTACGCCGTCGTCTACTGCAACCCGCGCGGCTCGGCCGGCTACGGGCAGGCGCACGGCCGCACGATCAGGCAGGCGATGGGCACCGTGGACCTGCACGACGTGCTCGACTTCCTGGACGGGGCGGTCGCCGCGGACGGGCGGCTGGACGGGTCACGCGTGGGCGTGCTCGGCGGCTCGTACGGCGGGTACCTCACGGCCTGGACCGTCGCGCACGACCACCGGTTCGCGGGCGCGGTCGTGGAGCGCGGGTTCCTCGACCCCGAGCTGTTCTTCGGCACCAGCGACATCGGCTCGTTCTTCGGCCTGGAGTACGTGGGCGAGAAGCCCGAGCAGGTGGCCGCGCAGTCGCCGCAGGCCGTGGCCGGGCAGGTGACGACGCCCACGCTCGTGCTGCACTCCGAGCTGGACCTGCGCTGCCCGCTGTCGCAGGCGGAGCGCTACTACTCGACGCTCAAGGGGAACGGGGTGGAGACCGAGCTGGTGGTCTTCCCCGGCGAGAACCACGAGCTGTCCCGCTCCGGGCGCCCGCGGCACCGGCAGCAGCGGTTCGAGATCATCCTCGACTGGTGGCGGCGGTACCTGCCCGTCGCCTGACGCGAAGGGGTGCTCGCCATGGTGAGACCCGTGGCGAGCACCCCTGCGTCGTGCGGACGTCACCCCTCCTTGCGGGGCATGATCCGTCGTACGGCCACCCCGGCCGCGACCAGCGCGAACGACGCCAGCGCGAGCCACAGGACGTTGTCGGGGCCCGTGGCGGCCAGGGCGGCCACGCCGCCGCCTCCGATCGTGCTCAGTGCTGCTCCGTTGTACATGTCACCATCTCCTTTCTCGGTTCATCACGGTGTCCAGATATGCCTTTCCGTGGCATGCCTGCAGGAAGAGGTCGAACGGCAGCTCGTAAAGCGTGGCGGCAATCATCTGCCTGACCGTTCCCCGGTCGCGCAGGGTAATGACACGTTCGACGACGAAAACGCCGGTCAGTGCCAGCCAGAACGGCTGGATGTCGAGTGATCCGAATGCCACGAGTGACCAGATGATCGTCGCCAGGTAGGCGGCGGTCACGAGGATGCCGAGGACGGACACCACCTGCCGTCCCCAGTAGGGCGCGGTGACCCGTGTCAGCCCGTACTGGGCGCAGTTCTCGATCGCGCCGCGCTTCCACCGCAGGCGCTGGTTCCAGAGCTGCCGCCAGGTCGGCATCACCTCGGTCGTGAGCGTGCAGCCCCGGGGCGACAGGATCTTGTAGCCGAGATGCATGAGGGCGAACGAGATCTCGTTGTCCTCCGTCAGCACCGTCGTGTCGTAGATGCCGCCGTGCCCGTCGCCGGCCGGGATCTGGTGCGACAGCCTCGCCGCCCGGACGTGCCGGAGCGTGGAGACGCGGAACACCGCGGCGGTGCCGGTGACGACGAGGCACTTCCCCTGGAGCCGCCGGACGTCCCGTGCGTAGCGCGCGTACTCGTTGCGCTGCAGGTGACCGACGAACCCTCCGCCGTCCTGACCACGGAAGACGCCTCCGACGGCGCCGAGCTTGTCGTCGGCGGCGAGGTGCGTGAGCGCGCTCTCGACGAAGCCGGGGTCCAGCACGCTGTCGGCGTCCTGCACCAGCACGAAGTCGTCGTCCTGCAGCCGAGGAAGCACGGTCGACAGGGCCTGGTTGAGGGCCCCGGCCTTCTTGTGCCGGTTGCCGACCGTCTCGGTGACGTGGGCGCCCGTGCGCCGGGCGAGCTCGACCGTGTCGTCGGTCGAGTTGTCCGAGACGACCAGGACCTGGTCGGGCGGACGGGTCTGGCGGCTGAGGGCCGCGACGGTACCGGTGATGCCCCCCGACTCGTTGTGCGCCGGGATCAGCGCCACGACGCGGCCGCCGGTCGGAATGCTCGTCGAGGCGTTGTCGAGCACAGGTCGGGGTAGAGCCGGCCGACGGGCTTCTGCATGGGTCATGATGATGCTCTCCGGGCTGAGATCATGAAGGGCAGCGACGAATGACCGCAATGCGTTTTCCAAGGACTCTCGGAAATGTCTTTCGTGGGCCGCCTGAATGGCCGTTCCCAGCATGTTTCTCCGGGCTCAAGGCCCAGGCGAAGATCCTCAAGAAAGCCTCAAGATCTCTCTTCGGGCTCTTGGGGCTCTTGGGAATTCGGGTGGGCGGACGATCCCGCGGAGGGCGCTCCGGCACGACGCCCACGGGGCGGGGCGTGCGAGGATCGACGCGTGCAGATCATCACCGCCCCGCTCGCCCAGCTCGACGTCGTCATCGCCTACGGGGTCTGGAAGCTGCGTCAGGACGTCTTCGTCGTGGAGCAGGACTGCCCGTACCACGACCTCGACGGGCGCGACGTCGAGCCCGGCGCCGTGCAGGTCGTGCTGCTGGCCGAGGCCGCGCCCGACTCCGTGTCCGACGGCGGCACCCGCGTGCTCGGCACCGCCCGCGTGCTGGACGACGGCGACGTGTGGCGCATCGGCCGGGTCGCCCTGGCCAAGGAGGCCCGGGGCAAGGGGCTCTCCGACGAGGTCATGCGCGCGGCCCTGGCGTACATCGCGGACGCCGACGACGCCCGGGACATCGTGCTGGACGCGCAGTCGCCGCTGACGGGCTGGTACGGCAAGCACGGGTTCGTGGCCGACGGCGACGACTTCCTCGACGACGGCATCCCGCACACACCGATGCGCCGCACGGTGCGCGCCACGGCCTGAGGGCCCCGAAAAGAGCTGGGCCGGCACCGCCGTCACGCGTAGCGTCGGCGCCGTGACCGACGACGCGCACGCCGCAGAGCCCGCCCCCGACCTCCGCGCCCACCACCCCGGTGACGACCCGGGCGACGGCCAGTTCCCCGAGAGCGTGGCCGCGGGGTACGACGGCCCGGGCGGCGCGAACGACCCGGCGGTCGTGACGCCCGCCGTGGACCTGCTGGAGGAGCTCGCGGCCGGCGGCCCCGTGCTGGAGCTGGCGGTCGGCACCGGGCGCGTCGCGGCCCCGCTGGCCGCGCGCGGCCTACGGGTGGGCGGCATCGAGCTGAGCCGGGCCATGGCCGCGCGGATCGCCGGCAAGCCCGGCGGGGACGCCGTCGGCGTGACCATCGGCGACATGACCACCACCCGGTTCGACGGGTTCGCCGGCGCCGTCCGCCCGGGCGACTTCTCCCTGGCCTACCTGGTCTTCAACACGATCAGCAACGTGACCACGCAGGACGGGCAGGTCGACGTCTTCGTCAACGCCGCGGCGCACCTGCGGCCCGGGGGGCTGTTCCTGATCGAGGTGGGCGTGCCGGGCCTGCGCCGCCTGCCGCCCGGCCAGGACACGGTCCCGTTCGCCGTAGCGCCCGCGGCGGGGGACAGCGGCTACGTGGGCTTCGACCGGTACGACGTCGCCACCCAGCTCTTCACGTCCAACCACGTGACCGTGCGGCCCGACGGCACCGGGCGGTTCCGCGCGGTGCCCTTCCGGTACGCGTGGCCCGCCGAGCTGGACCTCATGGCGCGGATCGCCGGGCTGCGGCTCCGGCACCGCTGGGCGGGGTGGGACCGGGCGCCGTTCACCGCGGACTCCGAGAACCACGTCTCGGTGTGGGAGAAGGCCTGACGGCGCGAGCTGCCGTGCCCCGGCCGGGGCAGGGCCGCCCGCGGGAGACTCAGTAGGCCCCGCGGCCCGACACCACCGCGCGGGCGGTCTGGCCGAGGATCGCCAGGTCCTGCATCGGCGTCCAGTTCTCGGCGTAGTAGACGTCGAGGCGGACCGCCTCCTCCCAGGGCAGGTCGGACCGGCCGGAGACCTGCCACATGCCCGTCATCCCCGGCTTGACCAGCAGCCGGCGCCGCATGCGCTCCTCGTACGCGGCGACCTCGTGCGGCAGGGCGGGCCGGGGGCCCACCAGGCTCATGTGGCCGACGAGCACGTTGAAGAGCTGGGGCAGCTCGTCGAGCGAGTACCGGCGCAGCACGCGGCCCACGCGGGTGATGCGCGGGTCGGCGCGCATCTTGAACAGCGGGCCCGCGCCGTCGTTTCCCGCGGTCAGGGCCTTGACCTCCCGGTCGGCGCCCACGCGCATGGTGCGGAACTTGAACATCCGGAAGATCTTGCCGTCGCGGCCCACGCGCTCGGACAGATAGAACAGCCCGCCCTTGCTGGTGAACGCGACCGCCAGCCCGACGCCGAGCAGGACCGGCGACACGAGCACCGTGATCGCGGCGGCCAGCACCCAGTCGATGCACTGTTTCACGCGGAACTTGGGCCCCCGGAAGCGGGGCGCGGCCACGTGCAGCAGCGAGAGGCCCGACGCCGGGGAGACGCTGACGCGGGCCGGCGAGACGTCGGCGAGCTCCGTGGTGAGCATGAGGTCGACGCCGACCCGTTCGAGCTGCCAGCCGAGCTGCCGCACCAGGTCCGTGGTGATGCTGCCGGACGCGCTCACCGCCACGGCGCTCGCCCGGACCAGGGCCGCGGCCTCGCCCACCCGGGACAGGTCGCCGAGCACGGGCACGCCGCCCACCTCGTCGCCGGGCAGCCCGTCGCGCGGCGGCGTCTCGCCGGGGGCCGTCTCGCCCGCGGGCGTCTCGTCGGAGGGCAGGCAGGCGCCCACCACCACGAAGCCCTTGTGCGGCGCGCCGTTGAGCCGGCGGATCACGAGCTCGGCCTGCTCGCGGTGCCCGACGACGAGCACGGGCGTCATGCAGCCCGTACCGCGCCGCCGGGTGCGCGCCACCCACTGCCGCCAGGCGTAGCGCGAGCCGATCAGCCCGGCGAGGCCGAGCGGCAGCACCACGGCCTGCGCGAGCACGTCCCGCGGCTCGACCGACCCGGTGAGCCAGGCGGCGAGCACGAGCAGGCTCACGGCCGTGCAGGTGGCCCCGAAGATGCGCCGGTACTCCGTGTGGTCGCGGCCCACGACCCGGAGGTCGTACGAGCTGCGCGCGGCCATCGCACCGATCCAGACCGCGGCCATCAGGGCCGACACGGCGAGGGACCGGAGCGGTCCGGGGTGCCCGGGGGAGCCGGACAGCAGGGTCGCGTCGAGCACGGACGCGAGGATCACCGAGGCGAGGACGACGGCCGTGTCCGTATAGCGCAGCCGTGCGCGATAGCGCACCTGCCACTGCGGGTGAGCGCGCCGCGCGCGGACGTCGTGAAAACCACGCGACGCTGCATTCTTCACCTTTTTCTCGGTGAGCTGCGGGCGAATTTCGAAACCGCCACCTATCGTCTGGCTCGCCACGTCGATTCCTTCCTTCCCTCTGGCCAGGAATGAGTTTTGGGGCGCAGTCGGTCGCGAGGCGTCGACGCGCCCTGGTGGAGCCGGGGGGGTGGTGGTCCGGGCCTTGCAACAGCAGCCTCGGGGCGTTGTGTGTGCCCGGTTCTCGTTGCTATTTCTTGGTCACGATAATATGAGGGTCGCTGTATTCTGTCGTGCTCCAGGTGCCATATTCCGGGGCCTTCACCCGCCACTTCACCCTTTTCGATGAAAAGGTGAGACGGCGGGCCGGAAAAGAAACAACCGACGGGCGTTCAGTGCCGAAAAGACGCGTTCGACGGCGCCTCGCGCAGCACCCCGTCCGACTCGGTGAACTCGTCGCCGGTGACGGGACAGCGCCAGCCGTCCCCCGTGGTGCGTTCCAGCGGCACGCCGGCCCGGCCGACCCACCGGATGCGCCGGGCCGGCACCCCGGCGACGAGCGCGAAGTCCGGGACGTCGGCGGTCACGACGGCGCCCGCCGCGACGGTCGCCCACCGGCCGACCGTCACCGGCGCGACGCACACCGCCCGGGCGCCGATCGCGGCGCCGGTGCGGATCGTGACGCCGACGGCGTGCCAGTCGTCGGTGGTCTTGACGGTCCCGTCGGGCGTGATCGCCCGCGGGTACAGGTCGTTGGTCAGCACGGCGGCGGGGCCGACGAAGACGCCGTCCTCCAGGACCGCCGGCTCGTAGACGAGGGCGTAGTTCTGCAGCTTGCAGCCGTCCCCGATGCGGACGCCGGGCCCCACGTAGGCGCCCCGCCCGACGTTGCAGCCGGAGCCCACGACGGCGTCCTCGCGTACCTGGGCCAGGTGCCAGATGGTGGTGCCGGCGCCGAGGGTGGCGCGCTCGTCGACGTCGGCCGAGTCCTGGACCTGGGCCGCCCCCTGCTCGTCGATCGTCATGACATGCCCCTTCCCGTCACCGCGCCCGCGCGCCGACGAACGCGTGCAGGCTGCCCGCGGTCTCCAGCAGCCCGCCGGTGAGCTCGTCGTCGTCCACGGTGATGCCGAACCGGTCCTCGAGGGCGGTCACGAGCTCCAGGACCGCCAGCGAGTCGAGCTCGGGCAGGTCGCCGAAGAGGGGGGTGGCGGCGTCGAACGAGGCCACGCGGTCCTCGATCCCGAGCACCGCGCCGAGCACCTCGAGCACGTCGGAGAGGGCCACCTCACCGGTCGTGGTGCCCACGGGGCCGTCTGTCACGTCGCTGCTCATCATGTCTCTCCTGTCAGGGGGTCAGGCTGTGTCTTCGTGGTGGGGCTGCGGTTCCGCTGCGGGCGGGTGCCTCGTTCCTCGGCCCCCGCCCTTCGCTGCACCTCCGCCTCACACTGTGTTCTTGTGGTGTGAGGCTGCGGTTCCGCTGCGGACGGGTGCCTCGTTCCTCGGCCCCCGCCCTTCGCTGCACCTCCGCCTCACACCAGGACCTCGGCGGGTGCCGGGTGGCCCAGGAAGGCGGTCGGGCTGGCGGTCAGGCCGTACGCCCCCGCCTGGAGCACGACCACGAGGTCGTCCGGTTCGGCGTGGGGCAGGGGTACGTCGTCCGCCAGCAGGTCGAGCGGGGTGCAGAGACAGCCGACGACGGTGGCCTGCTCGCTCTCGGCCGACGCCATCCTGTTGCCGACCAGCACCGGGTAGTTGCGCCGGATCACCTGACCGAGGTTCCCGGACGCGGCGAGCTGGTGGTGCATGCCGCCGTCGACCACCAGGTAGGTGCGGCCGCGGGAGACCTTGCGGTCGATCACGCGGGTCACGTAGCTGCCCGCCTCGCCGACGAGGTAGCGGCCCAGCTCGATGTGCACGTCGGCCTCGGGCAGCGCCGGGGCGATCTGCCCGGCGACCACGGCGGCGAGGGTCTCGCCCACGCGGGCGAGGTCGACGGGCCGGTCCTTGGGGAAGTACGGGATGCCCAGGCCGCCGCCCAGGTTCACGTACCGCACCGGCCCGGCCGCGTGCTCGGCGAGCGCGACGACCAGGTCGGCCGTCGCCCGCTGCGCGCCGGCGATGAGCTCCGCGTCGAGGTTCTGGGACCCCGCGAACACGTGGAACCCGGCCATGTCGACGCCGGTCGTGGCCAGGTACCGCAGCAGGTCGGGGACCTGCTCGGCGTCCACGCCGAACTGCTGCGGGCCGCCGGACATGCGCATGCCGGAGCCGCGGACCGCGAAGTCGGGGTTGACGCGGATCGCCACCCGGGGGACGACGCCGAGCGCCTCCCCGGCCGCCACGACGCGGCGGGCCTCGGTCTGCGACTCGAGCTCGACGAGCACGCCGGCGGCGACCGCCGAGCGGATCTCGTCCGGTGTCTTGCCGGGGCCGGCGAAGCTGATCCGCCGCGGGTCCGTCCCGGTGTCCAGGGCGGTGTGCATCTCGTGCGCGGAGGCGACGTCGAGCGCGTCGACCAGCCCGGCCAGGTGCTGCACGACGGCGGGCATCGGGTTGGCCTTGACGGCGTACCCGAGCCGCACCGCGTCACCGAGCGCGGCCCGGACCTCGCCGACCCGGTCGGTGATCCGCTGCCGGTCGTACGCGAAGAACGGCGTGGACCCGACCCGGGCGGCCAGGCGCGTCAGGGGTACCCCGCCCACGAGGATCTCGTCGCCCGAGACGGGCACGGCCGCCACGGCGGGGTGCGGCGCGACCAGCGGCTGCGCGGTCATCCGGCCACCTCCGCGACCAGCTCCGCACGGATCGCCGGGCGGTCCAGCTTGCCGTTGGGGTTGCGGGGGAACGCAGCAGCGACGTGGACCTGGGCCGGCAGCATGAAGGTGGGCAGCGACTGCCGCATCTCCTTGAGCAGCCGGTCGGTGTCGACGGGCTCCGGCGCCAGCAAGGCGAGCGCAATCCGCTGCCCCAGCCGGGCGTCCGGCACGCCGATCGCGACCGCCTCGCGCACCAGGCCCGTGGCCAGTGCCGCCTCCTCCACCTCGGTGGGGCTCACGCGGTACCCGGAGGTCTTGATCATCTCGTCGGCGCGGCCCACGAAGTACAGGTAGCCGTCGGCGTCCCGCACCACGGTGTCGCCCGACCACACGGCCGGCTCCGGCACGGCGCGCCACGGCTCGTCGTACCCGGGCACAGGGCGGAACCGTGCCGCCGTTCGCTCCGGGTCGTTCCAGTAGCCGAGCGCGACAAGGCTGCCGCGGTGCACCAGCTCGCCCGGCTCGTCCGCCGCGCAGGGGGTGCCGTCCGGGCGCAGCACCAGCACCTCCGCGTTCGGGATGGCCCGCCCGATCGAGTCGGGGCGCGCGTCGACCTGCGCGGGGTCGAGGTAGGTGGACCGGAACGACTCGGTGAGCCCGTACATCAGGTACGGCGCGGCCGCGGGGAACAGCTCACGCAGCTCGTGCAGCAGCGCGCCGGACATGCGCCCGCCGGTGTTGGCGAAGTAGCGCAGCGCGAACCGGGCGCCCGACGGCCACTCGACCGAGGCGAGCTGCGTCCACAGGGGCGGCACGCCGGTGATGCCGGTGACGCCGTACTTCTCGCACGCCGCGGTGACGTTCCGGGGGAGCAGGTAGTCGAGCAGCACCGCGTGGGCGCCGACGGCGAACGCGGTGGTGAGCTGGCTCAGGCCGGCGTCGAAGCTCAGCGGCAGCACCGCGAGCAGCACGTCGTCGGCGGTGTTGTGCAGGTAGCCCGAGACGCTGGTGGCGCCCACGACCAGGTTGCGGTGCGACAGGACGACGCCCTTCGGGGCGCCGGTGCTGCCGGACGTGTACAGGATCGCGGCGATGTCGGTGTCCGGGCCGGACGGCGCGGGCTCGTCGGGCAGCGGCCCGCCGTCGGCCTCGTGCCCGCCGTCGGCCCAGCGGAGCACCGTGAGCCCGGGCACCTGGGGCAGGTCGTCCGGCACGCCGCCGTCGGCCGGGTCGACGAGCAGCACCGTGGTCAGGCCGGTGTCGCCGAGGTGGTCGCGGACGGCGCTCAGCCGGCCGGCCGAGGTGACGAGCACCCGGGCGCCGGAGTCGCGCACGACGTGGGCGACCTGCCGGCCCTTGAGCAGCGGGTTGACGGGGACGAAGACGCCGCCGGCCACGGAGGTGCCCCAGAGGGCCTCGACCGTCTCGAACCGCTTCTCCAGGAAGACGGCCACCCGGTCGTGCCGGGCCACACCGAGCCCGGTGAGCCGGACCGCGGCCCGGCGCACGCCCTGCCACAGCCGCGCGTACGTCAGGGTCGCGTCCCGGGCCGACAGCGCGGGCGCGTCGGGCCGCAGGCGCGCCTGTTGCTCGAGATGCTGATGGATGGTCGTCACGAAGATCACGGTAAAGCGCGCGCGACGATTTTCGTCAGGTGGGTGACGGGTGAATAGGGCCGAAAAGCGGGTGAACCCAGAATGGGTGAAAAAAGGATCGCGGGGCGCCGTGCGGGCCGTGGGCGAATTGATTCGTATCAGGTGTGGGAGGTGAATTACCGTGCATCTAACAAAAACTCATCCCTGTCCCGGGGTGCGCGTACTGGTGAATTGCCTACCGGGTCGGCGATTTCACCTCGGCGCGCCCTCTCACCACGGCACCTGGGTGAGCTCGCTGTAGAGGTAGCTGACCGACTCCGGCGGCTGGCCGGTGCGGCTCAGGTACATCGTCGGCCGCTGCGCGGACAGCGGCACGGAGTGCCACGGGCGCGGCCCGCAGACCCGGGTCTGCAGCAGGGTGAACGGCAGCCCGTGCGCGAGCAGGACGTGCCGGTAGACGGCGGGCGCCGCGGCGCGGAACAGCTCGCGGTCGCTCACGTGGAGCACGGAGGCGAACAGGCGCAGCCGCTTGCGCCGCACGGCGCGGAACACCACCCAGCACGGCCTGCCGTCGACGACCGCCACCACGTGCCGCGCGGCGGCGGAGTCGGCGTGGTCGCGGTAGGCGGCCAGGTCAGGGCCCGAAAGTGCGGCCTCGATGTCGGCCCGGCCGGTCAGCAGGCGCACGCCCGGCGAGGGCAGCGGGAGGTTGACCACGAGCGCGCCCGCCGTGTCGAGGTGCTGGAACCCGAGCCGTTCGTTCAGCGGCACCACGGTGCCGCTGGGGGACAGGTCGGTGAGCTCGCGGTCGCGCTGGGCGAGCATGGCGCGCAGCAGCCGCAGCGAGTGGTGACGGTACTCGTCGAGCACGCACCAGGCCGCGACGTTGCACACGGCGCGCGGCCCGCCGGGTCCGTCCTGCTCCGAGTAGAGGGCCGCGTACACGCCCACGACCCGGCCCTCGGACGTGAGCAGGAACCCGTGGTCGGGGTGGCTCGTGGTCCAGGTGGGCCGCAGGGAGCGCGCCCATTGCCCCGGGGTGAGGGAACCGTCAAGATAAACGCTCAGGAATTCGCCCACCCGCGGCAGGTCGTCCGTCGTGACGGGCGCGAGCTCGACATCTTTCGAATGTGCCACGTCGGCGAGTATGACCCCGAAAAGAGGGCCTTGGGGTTGCCCGGGGCGCATTTCTCACCCCTGTTCTCACCCGGCCCGGGGCTGCATTCGGCGAGCGGCAGCCGTCACTATCGGTTGGTGGCTGTGAACGAAACCGGATCCCCTCGCGTGGCCAGCGTGCTGCTGGTCGCCCCCGCGTGCGACGGCAACGACGTGGGCGAGTCCTGGCTCGCCCACCAGTGGGCGAGCCTGCTCTCCGAGCGGTTCCGGGTGACGCTCCTGTCCACCTACAAGAAGGGCCACGTGCCGCCGTCGCGGCAGCTTCCCGGCGTGCGCGTGGTCGAGTGGCCGGAGCCGCCGCTGGTGCACCGCGCGGAGCGGCTCAACAGCCTGCTCCAGCCGGCGTACGTGCCGTTCTACGTGCGGGCGCGCCGCTGGGTCCGAGGCCGGCTCGCGGCGGGCGAGCGGTTCGACGTGGCGCACCAGGCGGCGCCCGTGGCGATGCGCTACCCGTCACCCGCCGCCGGACTCGGCATCCCGCTGGTGGTTGGACCGGTCGGCGGCAGCCTGGAGTCCCCGCCCGCGTTCGCCCGGGAGGAGGTGGTCCCGTGGTATCAGCGGCTGCGCGCGCTGGACCGGCTGCGGCTGCGGTACGACCCGCTCCTGCGCTCCACCTACGAGTCCGCCGACTGCGTGGTGGGCATCGCCCCCTACGTCCAGGAGGTCCTGGGCGACGTGCGGCTGCGGCGGTTCGAGACCCTCCGCGAGGTGGCCCTGCACGCGGCCAGGCCCGTGATCGACCGCAGGGGCCGCTCGGGCCCGGTGCGGCTGCTGCACGTCGGCCGGCTGGTGCGGACCAAGGGCGCGCGCGACGTGATCCGCGCCATGGCCGCGCTGCGCGACCTGCCCGTGGTGCTCGACGTGGTCGGGGACGGCAACGACCGGCAGGCGTGCGCCGACCTGGTGCGGGAGCTGGGGCTGGCCGACCGGGTGACGCTGCACGGGGCGGTGCCCCGCGCCGAGGTCGACCGCTTCTACGAGCGGGCCGACGTCTTCGTCTTCCCGAGCTACCGGGAGCCGGGCGGCGCCGTCGCGCTGGAGGCGATGTCGCACGGGCTGCCGCTCGTGGTGTGCGACCGCGGCGGCCCGGGCGCGAACGTGACCGACGCCTGCGCGTTCCGGCTGCCCGCCGAGTCGCCGGACCAGCTCGCCCGCGACGTCGCCGCCGTGGTGCGCCGCCTGGTCACGGAGCCGGACCTGCGGCTGCGCATGGGCGAGTCGGCCCGCGCGCACGCGGTGGCCGAGCACCTCTGGGACCGGCGGGTCGACCGGATGGTGGAGCTCTACGAGCAGGTCGCCGCGGCCCGGCCCGCGGCCGGGGCACAGGCCACGGGATGAGCGACGACGACCGGCGTGCCAGGATGACTCGCATGGGCCGGTCGTCCTGGTGGGTGCCGCTCCGATGGGTCGTCGGAGCGCTGGTCGCTGCCGCGCTGAGCACGGTCGCGGTGTCCCAGGCGACGTCCCCCGACGGCCCGGGCGCCCCCTCCGGCGGCACGGAGCAGGACGCCGCGCCCACGCCGTCCGGCGACCCGCCGGACCCCGTCGTGGAGGCCGCGGCGCTCACGTTCCCCCTGCCCGAGACCGCCGGGCTGCCCGACGCGTGGACGCCGCGGCGCACCCACACGGGCGACCTCCGGATCAGCGAGCCGGGCACCGTCGTCAGCGACCTGCGGATCACGGACGGCACCATCTACGTCGACGCCCAGGACGTGACGCTGCGGCGCGTGCAGGCCGTCGGGTCCAAGGTGGTCAACGACGACACCCCGGTGTGCGGGTCCGGCCTGCTGATCGAGCAGTCCGAGTTCGTCCGGAGCGACGTCCGGACCGGGGACGGCGACCGGCAGGTGATCGGCAACGGCGGGTTCACGGTCCGCGACGTGGTGATCGACGGCGTGCCCGAGGGCATCCGCGTGGGCGCCAAGCAGTGCGGCGACGTGGTCGTGGAGGACTCGTTCATCCGGGTGGTCCCGCCCGACGTCTGCACCGACTGGCACGGCGACGGCATCCAGGGCTACGGCGGCGGCAGCCTGACCGTCCGCAACACCCGGATCGTCATGCGCGAGACCGCCGACTGCTACGGCACCGCGCCCTTCTTCTACCCGAGCGGCCAGGGCAACACGTCGCTGACCGTCGACGGGCTGCTGGTCGAGGGCGGCGGCTACGCGTTCCGGGCCGGCACCGAGGGCAGCGTGCGCAACCTGCAGGTGGTGCAGGACACCTGGGGCTACGGACCCGTCGACGTCCTGTGTCCTGCGCTGACGGCCTGGCAGGCACACACCGTGACGGTCGACCAGGAGGGCCGCACCACGCCCGTGGACCCGATCGAGTGCGGCGGCAGCGGCAACTGAGCCGCCCCGCCGCCTTCAGGCCTCCGCCCGTCAGACCCGGGAGCTCGCGTCCCGCTCCCACGTGGTGAAGTCGCCCGCGCGCACCGCCGTGCGGGCACGCAGCCGCCCGGCCAGCACCACGCCGAGGAACACAGGGACCTTGGGCGCCAGGCCCGGGCGCTCCCGGACCACCCGGCCGAGGTCACCGAGCGAGGTCCGCGCCTCGGCCCCGCGCAGGCCCGCGCGGTCCGCCTGGACGTTCCCGGTGGTCACGCGCGCCCGGCGGCGCACCAGGTCGCGCAGGGTGCGCGCCGGGTGCACGACGACGGCGACGTCCGCCACCACCATGCGCTCGTGCGGGGCGAACGCCTCGGACAGCACCAGGTCGTCGGCCATCACCTCGGGCAGCGCGGCGATCCGGCCGGCCGCCTCCCGGGACACGGCCAGCACCCCGCGCCCGAACAGGCCCGAGCGCACCGTGGGCAGCGCCTCCCAGACGTCGTAGTACCAGCGCGCCGGCAGGGTCACCCCGGTGCGGGGCATGGTGCGCGACGGCGCCGCCACGGCGGCACCCCCGGGGCCCGCCGCGGCCGCGAGCCGGGCCACGCCGTCGGCCGTGATCTCGACGTCGGCGTCCAGGTACACCCGTGGGAACGTGCCGGCCACCCGGTCGGCGGCGCGCAGCGCGCGAGCCTTGGAGGGCTCGGGCAGGTCGAGGACGGTCACGGGATACCCCGCGGCCACGGCCGCCGTCCCGTCCGTGCACCCGTTGCAGGCCACCACGACCTCCAGCAGCCCCGGGACGGCGCACAGCGCGTCCAGGAGGCGGCCGATCGTGCGCTCCTCGTCGTGCGCGGGCACGACGACGGACGCCACCGGCCCGCTCATCGCGGCAGCACCTCGTCGCTCGCGCCGAGCGCCGCCGGGCGCCGGGCCGGGCGGACCAGGGCCCGCAGCGTGGGCCACGACGCGCGGTGGCCCAGCAGGCCGCGCCGGAGCTCCACCAGCAGGGTCACCGTGTAGTACATCCAGGCCGCGCGCGTGCCGCGCCGGCGCCGGATCAGGCGCACCCGGTTCAGCATCAGCATGGTGTGCGTCTCGTGGCTCGTGCCCGAGCCGCCGCCGATGTGCATGGCGCCCGCCGTCGGCGTGTAGAGGGAGCGCCAGCCGCGGTCCCGCGCGCGGAGCGCGAAGTCCGTCTCCTCGGAGTAGAGGAAGTACGACTCGTCGAACCCGCCCAGGGCGTCGAAGCACTCCCGGTCGACGAGCCAGATCGCACCGACGGCCCAGTCCACCAGGTGCTCGGTCGCGTAGGCCCGCCGGTCCTCGATCCGCTCGGCGAAGGCCGGCAGCCGCGTGAAGCTCAGCCCGCCGGCCCGGGCCACCGTGGGCGTGCGGCGCAGCGTCGGCGACAGGCTCCCGTCCGCCTCGCGCGTGCGCGGCACCACGATGCCGACCCCGCGTCGGCGCAGCACGTCCAGCATCCGCGGGACCGAGCCGGCGTCGAGCTCCACGTCCGGGTTGAGCACCAGGATCGCGGCCGACTCCGGGGAGTACCGCACCGCCTTGTTCATCCCCGCGCCGTAGCCGTCGTTGACGCTCTCCACCACGCTGCAGTCGCCCCGGCGCCGCAGCAGCGTGAGCGTCTCGTCCGTCGACCCGTTGTCGACCACCACCGTCGTGTACGGCACGTCGCCGAACGCCGCCGGCAGGCTGTCGAGCAGGGCGTCGATGTGCCGGGCGCTGTTGTACGTCACGACCACCGCCGCGACCTCGGCCCCCATCAGCGCAGCCCCTTGACGAACGTCCGGGCCCGGTCCGCCGCGCGGACCGTGTACCGGTCCCCGTGCCGCAGCCACGCGGCGACGTCGTCGGCCGTGTCGGTCGCGCGGAGGCTGAACCGCGCCTGCCGCCAGGACCCCGGCCGGGCCAGCGCCCGGTCGCTGGTGTAGACCCGCGTGTAGCCCAGCTTCCGCAGCGCGGTCAGGGTGGTCCGGTCGTAACGGCCCAGCGGGCAGGCCGCGGTGCGTACCGGCTCCTCCAGCACGTCCTCCAGGCGCTCGCGGGCCAGGACGAGCTCCTCCCGCAGCTCCGCCGGGCGCAGCCGGCGCCAGACGCGGTGGTGCATGCCGTGCGACCCGACGCCCATCCCGGACCGGCGCAGCGCGCGCACGTCCCCGGCGGACAGCGACCCCGCGTGGCCCAGGCGGCCGGCGATCACGAAGAAGTCGGCCGTCCGCCCGCGCTCGACCAGCTCCGGGAGCGCCACCTCGACGTCGGACGCGTTGCCGTCGTCGAGGCTGAGCCGCACGTCCGGCCGGACGGCGACCACGTCGAGCACGCGCCGGAACGTGTCCGTGCCGATCCAGTAGGCGGCCTCCTCGGCCGGGGCGTCGTGCGGCGGCGTCCCGATGCCGTGAAAGCAGAGATTGATCATTTGTTCATCGTGAACGACGGCACTCCGGCGCGAAATGCATTCCCGGGTGATTCTCCGGGTGATTCTCGGGGTTATCCCCGCAGGGCTATGCCTGGGCGCGCAGCGAACCCGCGACACCGACGAGGAGAAAGAGCGCGCCCATCGTCATCGGAAACGCGAACGCGTCGAAGAAGAGCAGGCTGACGAACCCGACGACCACCGAGGCCGTGAGGGCCAGGGCGAGGTCGGACGTCCTGGGGTCGGTGCCCGCGCTGCGCCGTCGCACCCGCAGGAGCACCCGCACCGTGGCCGCGCAGATGCCGAGGAACAGGACGGTGCCCACCAGGCCGATCGTCACCAGGAGCAGGAGGTACTGGTTGTCGAAGATCCGGTAGGTCGGCAGGAACGTGCCCAGCCCGCGCCCGAACAGGGGGTCCCGCGCGATGAACTCGCCCGCCAGGTCGAACGAGCCGGTCCGGGAGGTGACGCTCGGGTCCTCGGACGCGCCGGTGAACAGGCCGAGCATCGAGGACAGCATGCCCGGCGCGACCACCATGCCGGCCACGGCGCCGACGGCGGTCACGCCGAGCATGATCCGGCGCCGCGGGCCCTTCCAGCCCAGCAGCATGATGACCAGGGCGATCGCGGCGCCCACGTAGGCGGACCGGGAACCGGACGCGGGCACCAGGACGAGCGTCGCCGCCGCGGGCGCCCACCGCAGCAGCGGCCGGCGCTCCGTGTGCTCGAAGCCGACGTGCAGGGTCAGCGGCAGCAGCATCGTCACGAGCACGCCGTACTCGATCGCGTGCGTCGCCGTGCCCTGCGGGCGGATCAGCCCGTTGCGCTCGCCGAGCTCGTAGGGCGAGGTGAGCGTCAGGCCGGGCACGACGAGCCGGTCCACGAGCAGCTCGCCGAGCACGAACTGCGCCAGCCCGAGCACGGCCAGCGCCCCGCCCGCCAGCGCCAGCCGCCACACCAGCTCGTCGCGCCGCGCGACCGAGGTGATGCCGTCGTGCGCCAGCAGGAGCACCCCGGACCACCCGAGCAGCGCCAGGATCGCGACGTCGGCGGGGCTCACCTCGTTGGACACGACCGGCCGGGACATGGCGATGACGTACGTGACCCCGACGCTGAACAGGAACAGGGCGAGCGAGACCCGGATCAGCCGGGGGCCGCTCAGCCGGGGCCGGGCGGCCCCGACGCCGGTGAGCACCCACAGCAGCAGGCTGGCGAGGCCGACGACCATCGACGGCGCGCCCGCGCTGCCGAGCGGCCCGATCACCAGCTTGGAGGGGATGGCGAACAGCAGGAGCAGGTAGACCGAGAGCCAGGTGACGACGTCGGGCCGCATCCTCCGCCGCGGCACCGGCCGCGGCGGCGAGGCGTGCCGCCGCTCGGCGGCAGGCCGGGTCTGGGTCACCGGGACTCCGCGGAGGACGCCCGGGCGGCCGCGTCGTCCCGGCGGCGGTCACGCGAGTCGAGCGGGAGGTTGGGCCAGGACGGCAGGGCGCGGTCGTCCGCCGGCCGGCCCGCCGGCGGCTGCACCGACGGCGGCCGCACGGCGGGCAGCCGCACGGTCGGCGGCTTGGCCGCCAGGGGTTTGGCAGCCGGTGACCTGGGGTCCGCCGGCCGGGGGTCGAGCTTCGCGTCCGGGTTCGGCGCGGCGGGCTTCGACCCCGCCGCGGGCGCCGGCTCGTCCGGGTCCCCGGCGGCAGGGTCCCCGGGGGCCGGGTCGGCCGGCCTGCGCCCCCGCGTCCGGCTGCGGACCAGCCCGTCGACGGCGACGGCCGCGACCACGGTCGCCACCAGCCCGAGACCGCCGGCGGCGATGACCATGCGGACGGTGCCGCTGTTGTCGGTCTTGGCCCGCTCGTCCTTGGCGAGGACCAGCGTCGAGACGACGGTGTTCTTGGGCGCGTCGACCTCCTCCTGGAGGCGCTCCAGCTCGACCGGGATCGACGAGGTGAGCAGCTCCAGGGTCTCCAGGGTGGCCGCCGGGCTGGCGTCGGTCACGTCGACCGAGATCACCGGGCCACGGGTCGACTCCTCGATGGCCACGACGTACTCGGCGTCGGGCGAGCCCGAGCTGAACCGCTCCTTGGCCACGTCGCTCTCGTAGTACGCGACCACCACGCGGGCGGGCAGGTCGAGCCCGCCGAGGGCCAGGAACGGGTTGCCGCCCTCGCCGACGACCTGCTCGGACGGCACCAGCAGGACCAGCGCGCGTGCGGTGTAGACCGGGGGCTCGATGGTGCTCGCCCCGTACACGAGGCCGGCGGTGGCGAGCAGGCCCACGACGGTGACGATCCACCGGCGGCCCAAAGCTGCAATCACGTCGAGGAATGACATTTGTTCACCCTTTCCGGGCGTATCACGCCGCGCTCGACAAAGGTATCGTGCCGAGGGCGGGTAAAGGAACGAGTCGCGGAACTCCGACGCGAATTTCGCCCGCTCCAGGAAATCGCGGAGAAGCTATGACGTTGTGGGACCTGATACGTGCGGCGCTGCGGCGCTGGCCCGTCCTGCTCGCGGGAGCCGTGGCCACGCTCGGGCTCGTGTACACCACCACGCTGGACGACGGCGTGTACTGGAGCCGTACCCAGGTCGTCTTCCTCGCACCCGCGAGCAAGGCCTACCCGAACGCGCTGCGCACCACGTCCGAGGACCTGATCATCACGGCCGGCGCGGTCGCCAAGGCGGTGGCCGGGCCGGCCAAGGTCACCAAGTACGCGTCGCCCGACGCGACCCTGGTGGGCGAGGGGACGCGCGACGGCTGGTCGATCCGGCTGCCCGACACGGGTGGCCAGTGGGCCCCCAACTTCGCCGAGCAGGTGCTGTACGTCGAGGTCGTCGCGGCCACCGCCGAGGAGGTCGAGTCCCGGCAGGACGAGATCGTCGCGCAGATCGCCGACGAGCTGGACCGGCTGCAGCGCGACGCCGGGGTGGTGCCCGTCAACGACATCACCGTGACGGTCGCCCCGGAGTCCCTGGTCGTGCACCAGGTCGGGGGCTCGACGATGCGGGCCGCCGGGATGGCGGGCCTGCTCGGCGCGAGCGCCACGTTCGCGCTCATCGCCGTGCTCGAGACGCGCGCCCGGCGCCGCTGACCCGGGCCGCCGGCCGTCAGCCGTGCGGCGCGCCACGGACCTCGTCCTCCACGATGCGGGCCACGGCGTCCTGCGCCGGGCCCCAGGACCGGCCCACGACGCTGGCCGCGGCCTTGGCCGCGTACGCGGCGGCGTCGGGCCGCTCCACGGCGGCGGCGAGGCCGGCGGCGATGCCCGCCGCCGTCGGCTCGGCCCACCCCACGTACGGGTTGGGCAGGTCGGCGCGCGCCAGCGGCGAGTCGTTGACGACGGGCACGACGCCGGCGGCCAGCATCTCCTCGGCCACCAGCGAGATGTTGGTGAACGACATCGCCAGCCCCGCCACGACCCGCCCGTACAGGGCGTTGAGCTCCGCCGGGGTGAGGCGGCCGTGGTACGTCACGGGGAACGTCAGGTCCGCGGGGCGCGAGCCGTAGACATGGATCTCCTGCTCGGGGTGCGCGCGGTGGAAGCGGTCGAGGGCGAGGCGGGCGAGCAGGTAGCCCCGGCGCCCGACGTCGGGCTTCGCGTAGAGCACCACCCCGGACCGGGGCACCTCGACGTCGGGGAGCCGGTACGTGTCGGTGTCGCAGCCGAACGGCACCACGTCGCTGCTCTGTCCCAGCTCGGCCGTGAGGCAGCCGGCCACCATGTCGCCGAGCGCGATGCGCCGGAACGGGAACCGGTACGTCATCGCGGCCAGCTCGTACTCGGACCCGCGCGGGTAGAAGTACGGCTCGTAGTCCTGGATGAAGTACAGCCGCCGGGTGGGCCGCGGGGTCCGGGCCACGATGACGTGCGCGGACTCCCACGACGACGCGACCACGGCGTCCATGCCGGTGATGCCGGCGCGGGCGTCCCGCACCTCGGCGCGCACGCCGGGCCAGCCGTGCCGCAGCTCGGCGGTCCGCTGGTCGACGTCCAGGCCGTGCCGGTCGTAGAGGAACACGACGCACTTGTGCCCGCGCGCCTCCAGCCCCTCGACCATGCGGAACAGGGTGGTGTGGCCGCCGGAGCCCGCCGCGGGCGGCGACGTCACCCAGCCCACGGTCAGCGGCCGGTCGCCGGGCACGGGCTCCGGCGTCGGGAGCGACCCGGGGACGTCGTCCGCGATGTCCGCGGCGTCGAGCTGGAAGCCGAGCGACGCGGCGTCCGTGGTCCGGTAGGCGCGCGCGGCGACGCGCTGGGCCAGCCCGCGCGCGCCCACGCGGCGCAGGCGGCGCAGCCGCGCGGTGGCCTTGGTCAGCCGGTTCATCGGTGGTCCCCCTCGTGGTTCACGGGCGCGGTCACTCGTCGGGTGCCGTCACAGGCCGGACGTGGCCCAGCGCAGGTACATCAGCTCGGCCCGGGCGCGGCGCGAGATCCGGCGGACGACGGCGCCGTACCCGGCCCGGCCCGTCCGCGCGGCGCGCGCCGCCCGGCGGGCGATCCGGGCGGCCGAGGGCCAGTCCCGCGAGCCCGGCCAGACGGTGGCCGCGAGCTCCAGGTAGGGCGTCGGCGACTCGGCCCGGTCGGCCGCCGCCGCGGCGTACCGCAGGGCGTCCTGGGCGAGCGCGGACCGCGCCCGGTCGTGCAGCCCGTGCGCGCCGGCGAGCCGGTGACCGACGTTCGCGAACAGCCGGTCGTACGCGTCCGCGCGGGCCCGCAGGTCCAGCAGCGCGCCGGAGCCCTCGTTCACGCTCAGGCTGCCCGCGTGCTCGCGGTGCAGCGCCTGGTCGGCGCCGCCCACGTAGCCGACGTCGCCGACGGCGGCGAGCCGCAGCCACATCTCGACGTCCATCGTGAACCGCAGGTGCGGGTCCAGCGGGCCGACGTCCTTGAGCAGGTCGGACCGCATGACCACCTCGGGGGAGGTGATGCAGCTGACGCCGGTGCGGCACCGCTCCGCCAGCCACGCGCGGCCGTCCCAGACGGTCCAGGACAGCTCGCCGAGCGCCGGGACGGGCGGGGTGCCGTCGTCGAAGTGCTGCGGGTGGCCGTAGACGAGCCCGACCTCCGGGTGCTGCTCCAGCAGCGCCGTCGCCCGCGCGAGCGCGCCGGGCGGCAGCATGTCGTCGGCGTCGAGCCGCACCACGAACTCGCCCGTGCTGTGCTCCCAGCCGCGGTTGAACGACTCGACCTGCCCCAGGTTGCGCTCGTTCGCCAGCACCGTCACCCCCGGGTGCTGGGCCGCGAGGGCCTGCGCGACGGCGAGGCTGTCGTCCGTGGAGGCGTCGTCGACGACGACCACCTCGACGTCGACCCCCTCCTGGCTCACGAGGCTGCCCACCGTCTGCGGCAGGAACCGGCCGTAGTCGTAGCACGGCACCACCACCGAGACCCGGGGCCGGAGCTGCGGGGCCGACGGCGGCCGCCGGCGGAACGACCGGGGCGCCAACGGCGACCGGACCCAGGAGCCGAGCGTGCCCACGACCCGGGCGCCGAGCCCCGGCCCGCCCGTCGCGTCGCGGTCCACCCGGGCGCGCCACGCGGCGGCCGCGCGGTCGAGGGCCCCGGCCCCGGCGGCGCTCACGGTGCCACCCCCGCGGGTGCGGCCCGCCCCGTCACGGCGGCGTGCAGCGTGCGCACCACGTGCTCCTGCTGGTCGGCGGTGATCCCCGGGAACATCGGCAGGGAGAGGATCTGGCCGGCGTGCGCCTCGGCCCGCGGGGCGGTGCCGGGCCGGAAGCCCAGGTGCGTCGTCGCGGGCAGGAGGTGGACGGGGGCGGGGTAGTGGATGCCGTGCCCGATCCCGGCCGCCGACAGCGCCGCGGACACCGCGGGCCGGTGCGGCGTCCGCACCACGTACAGGTGCCACACGTGCGTGGCCCCCGGCAGCTCGCGCGGCGCCACGAGCTCCGGCACGTCCCGGAACGCGTCGGCGAGCAGGGCCCCGTACCGGGCCGCGGCCTCCGACCGCTGGAGGTTCCACGCGTCGAGCCGGGTCAGCTTGGCCGACAGCACGGCGGCCTGGAGGGAGTCGAGGCGCGAGTTGGCGCCCACCTCCAGGTGCTCGTAGCGGTGGACGCCGCCGTGGTTGCGCAGGCGGCGGGCCCGCTCGGCCACGTCGTCGGACGACGTCAGCACCGCGCCGCCGTCGCCGAACGCGCCCAGGTTCTTGCCCGGGTAGAAGCTGGTCGCGGCCACGTCGCCCGCCCCGCCGGACCGGAACCCGTCCCGGCTCGCGCCCTGGGACTGGGCGGCGTCCTCGACCAGCAGGACGTCGGGGCCCACCAGCTCGCGGAGCTGCGCCACCGGCGCCATCTGCCCGTACAGGTGCACGCCGACGACGGCCCGGGTGCGCGCCGACAGCCGGCCGGCCACGTCCTCGGGGTCCAGCAGGAAGTCGTCGTCCACGTCGGCGGGCACCAGCAGGGCGCCGCAGCGCAGCACCGCCTCCGCCGTCGCGAAGAACGTGTTGGCCGGGACGATCACCTCGTCGCCCGGGCCGATCCCGGCCGCCCGCAGACCGATCTCCAGGGCGTCCGTGCCGTTGCCCACCCCGATGGCGTGGTGCGCCCCGCTGTAGGCGGCGAACTCGCGCTCGAACCGCTCGACGTCCGGCCCCAGCACGAACCCGGACGTCCTCAGGATCTCGTCCCAGCGCTCGCGGACGTCGGCCTCCACCTCGGCGGTCTGGGCGCCCAGGTCCAGGAAGGGCACGGGCGCCCGCGGCGGCGCGGGGGTGGTGGTGGTCGTGGTCTCGGTCATCGCGTCGTTCCTCTCGGTGGGGCAGCCGGGACGGCGTCCGGCAGAAGATCCAGGGCCTCGCCGGGAGTCCCGGCGGGCGCGGCGGCCGGCACCTCGTCCGGCACCTCGTCCGGCACCTCGGCCGGAGCGTCGTCCGGGCCGTCGAGGGCGGTGCGGGCGGCGCGCCAGCGCGGCCGCACCCAGGCGAGCGTCGCGGCCGCGTAGAGCGTGAGGGTGACCGCCCCCGCGAGGAGGCCGCCGAGCAGCGGGTCGTCGACCCGGTCGGCGGCCAGCAGGCCCGCGGCCACGGCGCCCGCCCCGGCCAGCCCGGGCACGGCCAGGGCCCAGGTCAGCGCGCCGACCTCGTCCCGCGACCGGCGCAGCAGCACCAGGTAGGCGGGCACCAGCACGCCCACGGAGACGGCGGCCTGCGCCACGGCGACGCCGATGCTCCCGGCCGCCCGCGCGCCGAGCACGACGGCGGGCACCAGGGCCACGAGCCAGACCACCTGCACCGCGAGGACGCCGCGCGAGCGGCCCAGGGCGTAGAGGTAGCCGGCCAGGACGTCCGAGACGACGCGCACCGCGCCGACCACGGCCAGCGGCACCAGGATCTGCGCGGCCGGCTCCCACCGGGCGCCGTAGACGAGCACGACCACGAGGTGGGCCAGCGCCGCGAGCATGGCCGCCGCCAGCACGACGGCCCACCACACGGGCCCGAGCAGCGGCACGAGCGCGGCGCGGGCGCGCTCGCGCACCTGGGAGAAGGCGGGCAGCGTGACCGACCGCAGGGCCTGGCCCACCAGCGTCATGGGCCACGTCGAGATGTTCGCGGCGAGCACGTAGAACCCCAGCTCGACGGCGCCCGCCAGGTTGCCGAGCACCACGCGGTCGACCGAGAGCAGCACCCAGGACAGCAGGTTCGCGGCCGCGACGGGCAGGCCGAACGCAAGCACCGACCGGGCCACCGTCGGGTCCCAGGAGAACCGCAGCCGGGTCCGCGTGAGCCAGAACTGCACGGCCACGCCGCACGCCTGGCCGGCGACCCGGCCCACTGCCAGGCCGACCAGGCCGTAGCCGAGCACCGCCAGCACGAGGGTCACCACGGCGCCCACGCCGAAGTCGACGGCGTTGGAGCGGAACAGCCCGCGCTGGTCGAGCTTCCGCTGGAGCGTGGCGAACGGGACGACGCCGACCCCGGCCAGCAGGAACGTCGCCGCCAGGATCGCGATGGGTCCGGCCGCGCCGGGGCCGCCCATCGCGGAGGCGAGCGCGGGCGCGGACAGCGCGGTGAGCAGGGTGAGCGTGCCGCCGGTCACCAGGCCGAGCACCGCGACGGGGCCGGTGCGCCGCTCGAAGTCGGGGCTGCGCACCAGGTCGGCGCTCAGGCCGAGGTCCGCCAGGGCCATGACCACGCTCTGCACGGTCAGGGCGATCGCGTACAGGCCGAACTCCTCCGGCGACACGATGCGGGCGATGACGATGCCCAGGCCGAGGTTGCCCAGCCGCACCACGACGGTGCCGGTGGTGCTCCAGCGCAGGGCGTTGCCGACGCGGCCGCTGAGGCTGGCGCCCTTGCTCATGTCCCGAACCTCGCGAGGAGCTGGCCGCGGACCTTCCAGCGCAGCGACTCGACGGCCTCGACGCCGAGCCGCGACCGGTGCTCGGCGCGCCCGGCCAGCCGCGCCCACTGCCAGGCCGGCGACCGGACGACGCCGGGGTCGGCCTCGCGGGCCAGCCGCAGGAGCTGCGCGCGGTGCTCGGCACCGTCGGGCCCCGGGGGCAGCAGCGTGGAGGCGAGCACCACCTCGCGTGCGACGGCCGCGTCGGCCCGCGCGCGGAGGCGGCCGGGGCGGCGCAGCAGGTGCCCGTCCTCGCGGAAGAACAGGTCGAAGGTCTCGAGGACGGAGCGCCAGTTGTCGAGGTTGCCGCCGAACTGGACGTTGTGCATGTTCGCGTCGTGCTGCCGGTAGTAGGCCTGGACCGGCCCGTTGACGCGGCCGATCCGGCCGCGGGCGGCGGCCTGCAGCCACATGTACATGTCGGCGGCCTGCGGCAGCGCGGCCTCGTAGCCGCCGATCGCGTCGTAGACGGACCGGCGCATGACGACCTCGGGGTTGGTCGGGATGTTCCGCCCGCGGCGGGCGACGTGGCCCACCCACTGCTCGCCCTCCCAGACGGTCCACCAGGTCCGGGCGGGCGTGAACGCGGGCGGCGCGCCGTCGAAGTCGGTCACGAGGCCGTAGACCAGCGAGATCCGCCGGTCGTGCTCCAGCAGGGCCGCGGCGCGGGCGAGCGCGCCGGGCGCGAGGGCGTCGTCGGCCGACAGGAGCACCACGTAGTCGCCGCGGGCCCGGCCGAGCCCGTCGTTGTAGGTGCGGATGTGCCGCAGGTTCTGCTCGTGCTCGACGAGCGTCACGCGCGGGTCCGACGCGGCGATCTCGCGCGCGACGGCGACGCTCCCGTCGGTCGACGTGTCGTCGACCACGATGACCTCGACGTCCACGCCCTCCTGGGCGAGCACGGAGCCGACGGAGGTGGGTAGGTACTGCCCGTAGTTGTAGTGCGGCACCACGACCGAGACGAGCGGGCGCGTGCGCAGCGGGAGCGGGGCCCGGACCGTGGTCATCGCGCCACCTCCCGCACCAGGCGCCGCGCCGGGACACCGGCCCAGGTCTCGCCGTCCGGCACGTCGGTCAGGACCACGGCCCCCATGCCGACCACGGCGCCCGCGCCGATCCGGACACCGGGGTGCACCGCGGCGTTCATGCCCAGGTAGGCGGCGCGGCCCACGCGCACGCCCCCACCGAGGGAGACCCCGGCGGCGAGCGTCGCGAAGTCGTCCAGCACGCAGTCGTGCGTGACCGTCACCCCGGGCATCGCGACGACGTGCGCGCCGAGGACGGCGTCCGCGGTGATCGTGACGCCGGCCAGCAGCACCGAACCCTTCCCGACCGGGCACCCGGCGGGGTTGCGCACCGACGGGTCGACGACGCGCGCGTACGCGGCCGCCGGGTCCAGCCGTGCGTGCACGGCGGCACGGGTGCGGCTCGGGCCGACGCACAGCAGCAGGCGGACGCCGGGATGTTCCGCGGCGGCGCTCACCGGCCCCAGCACCGGCGCCCCGCCGACCGTGGGCGGCAGGTCGGCGTGGCGATCGTCGAGCACGCCGAGCACGTCGTGCCCGGCCTCGGCCACGACAGGGAGCACCTCGCGGGCCAGCCCGCTCGCCCCCACCAGCAGCAGCGGCCCGCCCCAGCTCGCCGCCACCTCACTGCCCCCCGTACCCGCGGAGCACCTCGACCACGCGGCCCAGCTCGGCGTCCGTCATCTGGTGGAACAGGGGCAGGATCAGCGTGCGGTCCGTGAGCCGCTCCGTCACGGGCAGCGGCACATGACCCCGGTCGGCATGGGCCGGCTGCCGGTGCGCGGCCATGATGCCGCGGCGCGCCGAGACGCCCGCCGAGGCGAGCGCCAGGAGCAGGCCCTCCCGGTCGAGGCGGTACCCGGGCAGCACCTCGACCCACAGCGACTGCACGTTGGCGCGACCCCAGGCCGGGTCCTCGACGAGGCGCAGGCCGGGCACGTCGGCCAGCGCCTCGCGGTAGCGGGCGGCGAGCTCGCGCCGTCGGGCCACGATCGCCGGGAGGCGGCCGAGCTGCACCAGGCCGACGGCGGCCTGCAGGTCGGTCATCCGGAAGTTGAACCCGACCTCGTCGTACTCCTCCGGCGGGGAGACGAGGGAGGCGTGCCGGTCCGCCGCCGAGACGCTCATGGCGTGCTCGCGCAGGCGCCGCGCGCGGGCGGCCCAGTCCGGGCGGCTGGTGGTGATCATCCCGCCCTCGCCGGTGGTGAGGATCTTGCGGGGGTGGAACGACCAGGCGGCGATCTCGGCCCCCGCCCCGACGGGGCGGTCGCGGTAGGTCGAGCCGGCGCCGCACGCGGCGTCCTCGATCACCACGATGCCGCGCGGGTCGCACAGCTCGCGGATCGCGGCGAGGTCGACCGGCACGCCGGCCTGGTCCACCGCGATCACCGCGCGGGTGGCGGGCGTGAGGGCGGCGGCCACCGTCTCGGCGGTGAGGTTGCCGGTGGCGGCGTCCACGTCCGCGAAGACGGGGCGCGCGCCCACGTAGGTGGGGGCGTTCGCCGTGGCGACGAACGAGAACGACGGGACCACGACGTCGTCGTCCGCCCGGATGCCGGCGACGACCAGGGCGAGGTGCAGCGCCGTGGTGCAGCTCGACGTCGCGACGGCGGCGCGGGCGCGCATCGCCTCCGCGAACGCCGTCTCGAAGGCGGCGACCCGCGGGCCCTGCGCCACCCAGCCGGACTCGATCACCTCGGTGACGGCGGCGACCTCCTCCGGGCCGAGCCAGGGCTTCATGACGTCGACGCGCTGCAGGCCCTCCTCCACGGCGGTCATGCGACCACCCCCGCGGGGGCGCTCGCGGGCGCGACCCAGTTGCGGTCCTCGATGCGGCTCAGCATCTCCTCGGGGCTCTCCGGCCGGCTGCGGAACCAGTCGACCAGGTCGGCGACGCCCTGCTCGAAGGTGGTCCGCGGCTCGAACCCGGTCAGCTCCCGGACCAGGGTGTTGTCGACCAGCAGGCGGCGCACGTCGCCCGGGCGCGCCTCCAGCCGCTCCGGCTCGAGGTCGGGCCGCCCGGCGAGGCGGGCGACCGTCGTCACCAGCTCGTTGATCGTCACCTCGGCGCCCGAGCCGACGTTCACGGTGCGGCCCACGGCGGCGTCGCACTCCGCGATGTCGGCCAGGCCCCGCGCGGTGTCGCTGACGTGCAGGAAGTCGCGCGTCTGCTCGCCGTCGCCGTAGACGAAGGCGGGCAGGCCGCACAGGGCGCGCACGATGGTGCGCGGCAGCACCTCGCCGCTGTCGCCCTCGAAGTGGCTGCGTGGGCCGAAGGTGTTGAACGGCCGGACCACCACGACGGGCATGCCGTGGGTGCGGAACGCGGCGCGCGCGTACGCCTCCCCGGCGAGCTTGGACCCGCCGTAGACGGTCTCGGGCCAGGTCGGGTGCCGCTCGTCCATCGGGGCGTACTGCGCGGTGCCGAACACCTCGCTGGAGCTCACGTGCACGAACCGGCCCACGCCCGCGGCGCGCGCCCGTTCGAGCAGCTCCAGCGTCGCGGTCGCGTTGACCTCGTGGTTCTCGCGTGGGTCGTGCAGGCTGTGCCGCACCCCCAGGCAGGCCAGGTGGAAGACGACGTCCGCGTCGTCGACCAGCGCGAGCGCGGCCGCGCTGCGGATGTCGTCGGCGGCGAGGCGCACCGTGGTCTCGCCGTCTCCCAGGTGATGGGCCAGGTTCTCGCGCCGGCCGTTGACCAGGTTGTCCACCACGGTGACCGACGCCGCGCCCCGGCGCACCAGCTCGTCGACCAGGTGGCTGCCGATGAACCCCGCGCCTCCCGTGACCAGCACGCGCGTCCCGCTCAGCGCGCTCATGCGGCCGCTCCGTTCCCGGCGGGCCCGCCCGCGAGCACCGGCGTGCGTGCGCCGGTCTCGACCCGGGTCACGCCGCCGCCCGTGGCGAGGCTGCGGTCCGCGGCCTCCAGCACGTCGAGCACGCGCAGGCCCGCGGCGCCGTCGGTCAGGGCCGGGCGCTCGCCCTGGATGGCCTCGGCGAGCTCGCCCACCATCGACCCGAGCGCCTCGCGCTCCTCCAGCGCGGGCGACCAGGTGTCGCCCAGGCGGTAGGAGATCGTGGCGGCCCGGCGCTCCAGGCTGTCGAAGGCCTGGGTCTCCAGGTCCACGCCGCGGTCGTAGACGCTGATCCGCTGCTGCGGGTTCAGGTCGTCCCACACGAGCGTGCGGCGCGACCCGCCGATGGTCATCCGCCGCACCTTGGTGGGACTGAGCCAGTTCACGTGCACGCTCGCCACGGCGCCGCCCGGCAGGGGCAGCACCAGGTAGCCCACGCAGGACTTTCCCGCGCCGATCGGGTCGGCGCCGTGCGCCGCCACCGACTCGGGCTGCAGGCCGCCGGGCAGGATGAAGTCGATGACCGAGAGGTCGTGCGGCGCCAGGTCCCAGAACACGTCGACGTCGGGCTGGACCAGGCCGAGGTTGATCCGGACGGAGTCGATGTAGAGGATCTCGCCCAGGTCGCCGCCCGCCACGAGCTCCCGGATCTTCCGGACCGCCGGGGTGTAGCAGTAGGTGTGGTCGGTCATGAGCACCAGGCCCCGGTCGCGCGCCTCGGCGACCATCTCGGTGGCCGCCGCCGCGCGGTCGGCGATCGGCTTCTCGACCACCACGTGCTTGCCGGCGCGCAGCGCGGCCAGCGCGATCGCGTGGTGCGTCCGCGCGGGCGTCGCGATGGCCACCGCGTCGACGTCGTCCCGGGCGAGCAGCGCGTCGAGCGACGTCTCGACGTCGGCCCGGCCGTTCGCGCGGGCCACCCGGGCGGCGCGGTCCGCGTCGAGGTCGCAGACGGCGGCCAGCTCCCAGCGGTCGGACGCCGCGAAGTTGCGTGCCAGGTTGGGTCCCCAGTAGCCGGCGCCCACCACGGCCGCCCGCAAGAGTCTCTGGTCCATGCTGCCTTCTTCCGGTATCAGCTCGGATCGGCCCGGAGTGTTGTCATCCTGGCTCCGATCAATGTACGTCCCGGCCTCGCGGCGAACTGGCCGGGGCCTTTCGAAATCACCCGTGGTCGACGTTTATTCACCCGGGGCGGGTTTCACCCAGGGGTGAAAGAGAAATGCGCGATGGGCGTCGGAAAAGCCGCGACGAACATTCATCCGCGCTTCTCGGACAATGTGCGCGTGCGACCCGTCACCGTGTCGAACACGCGCACGTAGGTCTCCGCCTGCCGGCGCCAGGACAGCTCGCCCTCGATCCGGGCGCGCCCGGCCAGGCCCATCCGCCGGGCGCGGTCGGGGTCGTCGAGGATCTCGAGGATCGCGTCGCCGAACGCGGCGGGGTCGCTCCCGGCCACGTACCGCCCGGCGTCGCCCGCGCTGCGGCGGGTCTCGGTCAGGTCGGTCGCCACGACGGGCAGCTCGTGCGCCATGTACTCGAGGGTCTTGTTCATGGTGGAGCGGTCGTTGAACTCGCTCGGCGGGTCCGGGGTGACACCCAGGTCCGCGCTGGACAGCCACCGGCCGATGGCCGCGTGGTCGACCCGGCCGGTGAAGTGCACCCAGAGGTCCAGGCCGCGGCGCGTGCAGTCCGCGCGCAGCTCCTCCAGCGCGTCACCGAAGCCGAGCAGCGCGAAGCGCACGTCGGTGCGGCCGCGCACGCGCACCACGTGCTCGATGGCGGCCAGCAGCCGGTCCACGCCGTCCTGCGAGCCCATGATCCCCACGTAGCACACGAGGTGCTTGCCCAGGTCACGGGCCCCCGGCTCGGGGTCGCCCTTGCGCATCAGGTCGGCGTCGGGCGTGCTGAGCACCACCGAGCTGCGGCTCAGGTCGACCTTGCCGCGCTCCAGCGCGATCTGCCGGTACGAGCCGTTCGTCGAGATCACGTGGTCCGCGGTGCGGTACGTCGCGCGCTCCAGGAGCAGCAGCGCCCTGTACAGCAGGTCCTGCCGGCCGAACTTGGCGAGGTACACCTCGGGGCACAGGTCGTGCTGGTCGTAGACGAAGCGCACCCCGCGCCGCAGCCGCCAGAGCAGGGCGAGCAGCCAGTAGGTGTCCGGCGGGTTGCACGCCTGGATCACCTGGAACGGCGCGTCGCGGTGCACACGGCCCGAGGCCCGTGCCGTCCGCCACCAGCAGACGAGGAACTCGCGGACGTAGCCCATCACGCCCCGGGAGTCCGGCGGCGGGGCGTACGAGTAGACCGTCGTCTCGTCCACCTGGAACCGGGCGGGCTCGTCGGGGTCCTCCTGCGGGCAGACGACGCTCACGCGGTACCCGGCGTCCGTCAGCGCGCGGCACTCGGACCGGACCCGGCGGTCGATCCTGAACGGCAGGTTCTGGATGATCACCAGAACGTGCGGAGCGTCGGAATGCATGAGGAAAGTGTTGCCCCCGTAGCGCGCGCCAGAAACCCGGGGAGCGGGTGAACACGGCGATTCACCCGCGGCGCCGGGTGATATTCCGGCCGCGGAACATCACCCGAACATCACCCTGCTCCGAGGTTGATATCCGTGACCTTTTCCGGGCGGGCCCAGGAACTTCGCACAAAGCCGTTGCCGGTATTTCATCCGGCGGTTCGGCGGGCCTTTCGGCACTCCCCGTGGACGATCCCGGCGACCGTCCCGGTGGAGCGCGCGGCCCCGGGGTCGCCGGTCCGCCGCGCGGCCCGTCGGCAGTGTCGGTGAGCCCGCCTAGGCTTAGGGGCGATGACTTCCCTCTTCGACAGCCTCTCCCTGCCCGGCCTCGACCCGGCGGCGCCGGGTGACGAGGCGCGCCTGCCGCGCACCGCCCCGCGCTGGGACGACGTGCCGGACGGCGGCGACCCCGGCGAGGCGGCCGTGCCCGCGGAGCCGGACTGGCTGGCAGGCCTGCCGCACGAGTCGGAGGCGCCGCGCGCCCGCGGCGCCTACGCGCACCTCGACCCCGACGAGCTGCTCGACGGCCTCAACCCCCAGCAGCGCGCCGCCGTGGTGCACGAGGGCGGGCAGCTGCTCATCGTGGCCGGCGCCGGGTCGGGCAAGACGCGGGTGCTCACGCACCGCATCGCCTACCTGCTGGCCACGGGCCGGGCGCGGGCGGGCGAGATCCTGGCGATCACGTTCACCAACAAGGCCGCGGCCGAGATGCGCGAGCGCGTCGAGGGCCTGGTGGGCCCCGCCGCGAACCGCATGTGGGTGTCCACGTTCCACTCGGCGTGCGTGCGCATCCTGCGCCGGGAGGCGACCACGCTCGGGCTGCGGTCGAGCTTCAGCATCTACGACGCCGCGGACAGCCAGCGCCTCATCACGCTGGTCACGCGCGAGCTCAACCTCGACCCCAAGAAGTACCCGGCGCGCGGGCTGTCGAACAAGATCAGCGACCTGAAGAACGAGCTGATCGACCCCGAGTCCTACGCGCGGCAGGCCGTGGCGTACGCGGAGCAGGAGGCGCAGGCGGAGTCCGCGGCCGCGGCGGCGGGCGGCATCCGGCGGCCGTGGGGCGGGCAGTCGGCCGACGAGCGCAACACCGCCGTGCCGAAGTTCGACCAGGTGCTGGCCGACGTCTACACGCGCTACCAGGCGCGCCTGGCCCAGGCGAACGCCCTGGACTTCGACGACATCATCATGACCACGGTGAACCTGCTCCAGGCGTTCCCGAACGTCGCGGAGCACTACCGCCGCCGGTTCCGGCACATCATGGTCGACGAGTACCAGGACACCAACCACGCGCAGTACACGCTGGTCCGGGAGCTGGCCGGGGTGGGGGCCGACGACGACTCCGGTCTCGACCCGGCCGAGCTGACCGTGGTGGGCGACTCCGACCAGTCCATCTACGCGTTCCGCGGCGCCACGATCCGCAACATCCTGGAGTTCGAGAAGGACTACCCGGACGCCACCACCATCCTGCTGGAGCAGAACTACCGCTCCACGCAGAACATCCTGAGCGCCGCCAACGCGGTGATCTCCCGCAACGCCGGCCGCACGCCCAAGCGCCTGTGGACCGACTCGGGCGCCGGGGCCAAGATCGTGGGCTACGTCGCGGACGACGAGCACCAGGAGGCCCGGTTCGTCGCCGACGAGATCGACAGGCTCGGCGACAGCGACGGCGTGCGCCCCGGCGACGTCGCGATCTTCTACCGCACCAACGCGCAGTCGCGTGCGCTCGAGGAGGTGCTGGTCCGCGTCGGCCTGCCGTACAAGGTGGTGGGCGGCACCCGGTTCTACGAGCGCCGCGAGGTCAAGGACGCCGTCGCCTACCTGCGCGCGCTGGCCAACGAGGACGACGACGTGAACCTGCGCCGCATCCTCAACGTGCCCAAGCGCGGGCTCGGCGACCGCGCGGAGTCGCTCGTGGCGTCGTTCGCGGAGCGCGAGCGCATCTCGTTCGGCGCCGCCCTGGAGCGGGCCGACGAGATCCCCGGCATGACCAACCGCTCGCTCAAGCCGCTGCTCGCCTTCCGCGACCTCATGCGCGAGCTGCGCGGCCTGGTCGACGACGGCGCGGCGCCGGCCGTGGTGCTCGGCGCGGTGCTCGACCGCACCGGCTACCTCGCCGAGCTGCGCGCCAGCGAGGACCCGCAGGACGAGGGCCGCGTCGAGAACCTGGCCGAGCTGCACGCCGTCGCCGTCGACTTCGGCGAGACCGACCCGGAGGGCTCGCTCGCGGACTTCCTGGAGCGGGTCTCGCTGGTCGCGGACAGCGACCAGATCCCCGACGAGGACGTGGCCGACGGCGCGGCGGAGGAGGCGCCCAAGGAGAACCAGGGCGTCGTCACGCTCATGACGCTGCACACGGCCAAGGGCCTGGAGTTCCCGGTCGTCTTCCTCACCGGCATGGAGGACGGCACGTTCCCGCACATGCGCTCGCTGCACGACGACACGGAGCTCGCCGAGGAGCGCCGGCTGGCCTACGTGGGCATCACGCGGGCGCGCGAGCGGCTGTACATCACGCGGTCGTCGGTGCGCGCGGCCTTCGGCATGGCGAACGAGTTCCCGGAGAGCCGGTTCCTGCAGGAGGTCCCTGAGGAGCTGTGGGACTGGCGGCGGCGCGAGTCGTCGACGGCCGCGATCCGTGCCGGCCGGGGCGGCTGGAGCGGCGGGTACGGTTCCGGCGGGTACGGCTCCGGCGGACGCTCGGGTTCGGGCGGGCGCGGTCAGGGCTCCGGTTCCTCGTGGTCCTCGGGCCGGTCGGGGTCCGCGCGCGGCGGCACCACGTCGTCGTCGGGCAGCGGGCAGGCCAACCCGTTCTCGCCGCAGAAGAAGGCGGGTGCCACGGGCGGGTTCGGCGGCATCAACGTGCAGAAGGACATCCCCAGCCTGGAGATCGGCGACCGCGTGACGCACGACTCCTACGGCCTGGGTACCGTCGTGGACGTCGAGGCCAACGCCGTGGTCAAGATCGACTTCGGCACCAACGGGACCAAGCGCATCGCGCTGAAGTACACGGCGGTCACGAAGCTCTGAGGCGGCGGGGCCGGGCAGCCGGCGCGAGCTGTGCCCGGCCCGAGCTGCGTCCGGCGCGAGCTGCGTCCGGCGCGAGCTGCGTCCGGCGCGAGCTGCGTCCGGCGCGAGCTGTGCCCTGCCCGAGTTGTGCCCTGCCCGAGTTGTGCCCTGCCCGAGTTGTGCCCTGCCCGAGTTGTGCCCTGCCCGAGTTGTGCCCTGCCCCTTCCCTTTGAGGCCCGGGTTTCTTCGCTTTGAGCCTTGCCAAAGCGAAGAAACCCGGGCCTCAAAGGAGACTGTCGGCGGGACGGGCTTCACATTCCGGACTTTTTCGGTCTGCGCAGGTTCGGTACCGTCCGCTCATGGTCCTGACCGACGACGCCCGGCCCGGTCTGGTCGCCGGGACCGGCACAGTCCCCGCAGCCCCGGCGGCCAACCCGGCCGGCCCGTCCAACCCGGCCAACCCCGAAACGCTCCGGCGGCCCGGAGCCGGTCCGGCGGCGGCGCACGGCCCCCGGATCCCCGGCCTCGACGGGCTGCGGGCCGTCGCGGTGGTCGCCGTCGTCGCGTTCCACCTGGCGCCCGCGTGGGTGCCGGGCGGGTTCCTGGGCGTGGACGTGTTCTTCGTGGTCAGCGGCTTTCTCATCACCACGCTGCTGCTGCGCGAGGTCGCGGGCACGAGCTGGATCCGGCTGCCGCGCTTCTGGGTACGCCGGGCTCGCCGGCTGCTGCCCGCCCTCGCGCTGGTGCTCGTCACGAGTATCCCCGTGGCGCGGCTCGTGGAGCCGGACCTCACGGTCGGCATCGGGCGCCAGCTCCTAGGGGCGGTGACGTTCAGCACCAACTGGGTGGAGATCGCCGCGGGCACCGACTACTTCGACGAGGCCCAGCCGGAGCTGCTGCGCATCCTGTGGTCGCTGGCCATCGAGGAGCAGTTCTACCTGGCGTGGCCGGTGCTGCTGGTGCTCCTGCTGATCACCGTGCGCTCGGCCGCCTGGCGGGTGCGGATCGTGGTCGCGGGTGCGCTCCTGTCGGCGGCGGCCATGGCGCTCCTGCTCATGCCCGCGTACGGGACCGGCGTGGACCCGACCCGTGTCTACTACGGCACCGACACCCACGCGTTCGGCCTGCTCCTGGGGGCGGCGGTGACGCTGCGCTGGGCCAAGGCCGGCCCGGCGCTCCGGGGCGCGCGGGCCCGCGTGCTGCCGCCCCTCGCGCTCGCCGGGCTGGTCGCCCTGTTCCTGCTGCTGCGCAGCGACTCGCCGCTCACCTACCCGCTCGGGCTGCTGGCCGCCTCGCTGCTCGCCCTCGTCCTGGTGCAGGCGTGCGGGGCGGCCCGGGCGGAGCCCACCTGGTTCACCGCTGCGCTGGAGGCGCCGGCGCTGCGCTGGGTGGGAGAGCGGTCGTACGGGATCTACCTGTGGCACTGGCCGGTCGCCTGCGTCGTCACGGCCGCGGTCGGCGCGCAGCCCGGGACGGCGTGGTGGGGCGTCGGCACCGGCCTGACCGTGGCGTTGACCGCCGTGCTCGCGGCGGCGTCGTACCGGTGGGTGGAGACGCCGGTGCGCCGGCTCGGCTTCCGGGGCGCGTTCCGGGCGCTGCTCGGCGCGGTGCGCACCGCCGCCGTCGTGCCGAAGGCCGCCGTGGTGGTCGCGGTGCTCGCCCTGGTCGGGACGGGCGCGGCGGTCACGTCGGCCCCCGGCCGGACGGCGACCGAGCTCGCCATCGCCGCCGGGGTCCAGGCAGCGGCAGGGCAGGCAGCGGCAGGGCAGGCCGCGGCGGCGGCGCAGGCTGCCGCCGGGCGGGGCACGGCCACCCCGGCGGCCGACGGCGCGGGCGAGCCCGCCCCGGCGTCACGCACCGGCGGGTCGGTGCCGGAATCCCTGCCGTTCGGGGCGCGGGAGGGCGCCCAGGTCTCCGCCTTCGGCGACTCCGTGCTGGCCGCCGCCGCGCCGGCGATCCTCGCCCGCTACCCGCGCGCCCAGGTCGAGGGTGTGGTGAGCACGGACTGGCTCGACGCCGAGCGGATGATCCGCACGGCGAAGCGCGAGGGCCGCCTGCGCCAGACGGTGCTGCTGAACTTCGGCACCAACGCGGGCTTCCAGCTCGAGGGTTCGGCCGACGCCGCACGGCACGTGCTCGACATGATCGGGCCCGACCGCCGCGTGGTGCTCGTCAACAGCGTCGGGATCAGCTACTGGGTGCCGGACGCGAACAAGACCCTCGACCAGGTCGCCGCGGGCCGCGAGAACGTCGCGGTCGCCGACTGGCACACGCTGGTCGACGAGCATCCCGGCCTGCTGCACGCCGACGCCACGCACCCGAACCTCGAGGGCGTCGAGGCCTACACCGACCTGGTCGAGGAGTCCTTCGCGGCACTGGAATGACGCTCAAGGAGCACCGAGTGACGCCCAAGCGGCACCGGGCGCGCGGTCGTGACACGGCTTGGCGCACCGTGCCCGCTTTAGGCCACTATGTGTCGCCATGAGGATCCTGGTCTCCGCGGGTCGCCTGTTCGTGGCGCACTGGCCCGCGCTCCTGACGCTCGGCCTGCTCGGCGTCGCCGTCCGGAACGGCGCGATGTGGGGTGCGGTCGAGCTGAGCCAGTGGAACTCGTTCGTGGCGCAGCTCCTGCTGATCCTCAGCCCGCTCGGGTACCTCGTGCCGGTGGTCGGGATGCTGTGGGTCTGCCGGAACAGCCTGCCGGGCCTGGGCGGCCACGACCTCGGCCGCCGGGAGCGCGCCGCTCAGGCGGCGATCCCCGGCATGCTGCCCACCCGCCGGGCCCCGATGATGCCGTCGGAGCGCCGCGAGCGGCGCCTCATCGACATCGCGCTGTCCGTGCTGGTGCCGTTCCTGGTGGTCTACGAGGTCGAGGGCCTCATGGACGCCGACCAGCTGAGGTTCACCAACGAGGCGGCGGCCGACGAGCTGTTCAACGACCTGTTCAGCGCGGAGGGCGTCGACTTCATGTCCCGCCTCGGCGTCTGGTCCGGCTGGACCGTCGTCGCGATCGTGGCCGGGGCCTTCGTGCTGCGCTGGCTGCTCGGTCGGCTCGAGGGCAAGCTCCAGTTCCTCGGCATCGCGGTGCTCGGCGGCTGCCTCGAGATCTACTGGACCAGCCAGGTCGCCAAGCAGGTCGAGTCCATCGAGCTGGGGCTGTGGAACATCGCGGCGGACCGGGAGCTCGTGGCGGCGGCCGTCGGTACCGTCGGCGCGGCGCAGGAGAGCGTGGGGGAGGCCGGCAACGACGCCGCGGCCTTCGTCGCGGACGGCTTCGTCACCGTGCTCGAGTCGCTCGACGTCGTCCTGGTCGCGCCCCTCGCCTGGCTCGCCATCGGCGCCGTGGTGCTGGGGCACAAGCTCATGGAGCCGCCGTCCAGCGAGCACCGCTGGCTCGACCGCATGACCTGGATCCCGGCCGGGCTGCGGTCGCTCCTGGAGTCGCTCACCGAGGACCTGCGCGCCCGCTTCTCCGCCCTGTGGAACGGGCTGAAGATGATCGTGCACGGCGGCCTCGGCCCCATGCTGGTCTTCTGCCTGGGCTACCTCGTGGTGATGCGGGCCCCGCACGCCGTCGGCTGGCTCGTGCGCGCCGTCACCGGTCCCGTCGAGACCAACGCGTGGCTCGCGTTCAGCCCCTTCGAGGCCGCCGCGGGGCTCGTCGTCTCCCTGACCCTGGCCGCCGTGCTGATCGCGGCGACGGTCGAGGTGCTGGTCGAGCGCGGCCTGGCGGTCCGCGAGCTGGACGACGACGCGACCCCCGTGGCCGGGAACCGCGCGGTCCCGGCGGCCGCTCGCCAGGGCAGCTCGACGGCCCCGCTCGCTAGGGCAGCTCGACCGTGACGTAGTCCGGGCCCCCGAGCGACAGCCGGACCTCGGTGATCGTCGCGTCGGGATCCACGAGCATGTACGAGCTGACGTCCCACTCGGGCTGCTCGCTCACGAACCCCTCGGTGTCGGGCGTCGAGCACCGCTTGTTGAGACCCAGCACGTCCGGCGTCGACTCCCCGTACCGGGTGCCGTCGTCGGCCACGAGGGCGACCTGGCACAGCGACAGGTCGGTCTGCGGCTCGGCCGCGAGGTGCAGCCGCACCTCGTACGCGACCGACCCCTCGGGGATCACCACGGGCAGGCCGTAGGCCGGCTCGGGCAGCTCGTCCACCTGCTCGACGCCGGTCACCGTCGCGTCGATCTCGCGCACCACCCAGGTGTCGGCGCGCTCCGGCACGTCGAGCCCCATGTCGAAGTACTCGTTCTCCAGGTGCGCCGGCTCGCCCAGCGCGACCCGCTGGGACTCGTAGTGCAGGCCGTCCGGCCACCAGTAGGCCACCACCCGGAACGACGTCGCCCCCGTGGCCACCACGAGCGCGAGCGGCAGCAGCACCAGCCAGACGGCGTTGCGCCGCCACCAGCCCCGGGGCCGCCCGGCCCGGGGGACGTCGGGCGGCACGGAACCGGGCAGCAGGCCCGGCCGCAGGCTCGGCGCCCCGCCCAGGTGCGCGCCCTGACCGGGGCCCTCGTACGAACCCGGCCCCGGCGCCGCCTGGGTCACCAGCGTCGTCATCCCGCACTCCCTCCCGCGCTCGCCGTGGCGTAGCCCGGCGCCTCCGTCTGCACCGTGTCGGTGGCCGCCCACAGCTCCTTCGCCTGCTGGGCCGAGATGCCCAGGTCGACGACGCCGGCGGCGTCCCGCCGCTGCTCGGCGTGGTCCTCGGTCTGGCCGCCGCGCGCCAGCCGCACCGTCGCCCCCGCGAGCGCGTCCTGCGGCACGTCGAAGCAGTAGGTGACGCGCCACGCGTACCCGGGTTGGGCGTTGGCCGTCAGCGAGCACTCGGCCTGGTCGGTGGGCCAGAACCGGCGGCCGTCGGCGTCGGTGATCTCGGCGCCCCGGAAGGCGGTCGCGCCCTGCGTGGCCCGCCAGGTCACGTCGACCACCACGAACGTGCCGTTCGCCAGGGCGGTCTCCGAGAAGCTCTCCACGGTATCGGCGACGCGCACGTCGGTCACCGTGAGGTCCGCGTAGGTCAGGTCGAGCGTCTCGCCGACCGCGCCCTCGACGAGGAACGGCGTCTCCACCACGGTCTCCTGCGGCACGGCGGTGACGAGCGCGCAGCCCGCGACCACCCCGCCGACGACCAGGGCCGAGCCCTGCCACGTGATCCGGCGCCGTCCGTGCCTCACGCCTGACCCTCCTCGCTCATGCCCCGGTTGTCCTTGACCTTGATCGGGCCTTCGAACGCGAGGTCCGCGGGCAGCCAGTACCCGTTGTCCAGGCTCAGCCGGCTCTCGTCGATCCAGGCCAGCTCCAGCACCCGGAGCGGGATCTCGTCGCCCGTCCACTCGCCGCTCTGCTCCCAGATCAGCGCGATCTGGTAGGTCACGCCCGGGTTGAGGACGCGGGTGCTGGTCGCGTCCTTCACGTTGAGGATGGTCGCGGACGGCAGCTCGGCCTCCTCGGCATCCTCGGCCTCGTCGCTGCCGGCGGACGGGTCGACGGACGGGTCGGCGCTCGCGTCCGTGTCGAGGCCCGCGAACGGGTCCAGCGCCACGATGCCCACGCCCTCGGGGGCGGGGACGGCGTTGCCCAGCGTCGAGCTCAGCTCGGGCACGTCGCCGGTGTTCACGACGTCCGCGACCACGGCGAACATGTGGTTCCCCGGCGCGGGCACGAGGCTGCCGAGCTCGTCGGCCAGCACGGCTCGCAGCACCGTGACGTCGAACGGGCCCACCTCGACCGCCGTCCCCGCCACGATCGGGTCCGCCTGCGCCTCGACCTTGTTCCACGCCCCGAACGGGGAGACGGCCACGAGGGCGGCGACGACGCCGGCGCCGACGCGCTGCATCGTCGACATGTCGTCGGCGACGGCCGAGACGACGCGGCGGCCGACCCGGAACGCGATGTCGGGTCCGCCGGTACGGGCATGCTTCATGGCGCACGATCGTAGCGGTGCATCCCGGACCAACCGGGCGAAAGTCCACGACCGCGACAGGCCCGGACGGACACGCTTTTGAGGCCCGGGTTTCTTCGCTCTCAGCACGCTGAGAGCGAAGAAACCCGGGCCTCAAAGGGGAGCCGATCAGGGTCGGACAGGCGTCAGCGCAGCCCGAACGCCCTCGTCAGCGTCTGCGACACCCGGTTGCCGTCGCCGTCCTCGACGACGGTGCGCAGCGTCGCGAACTGCGCGCCCCGCGGCGCCGACAGCCAGGCCGACCAGGCGTCCGGCCCGTGCGTCTGCCGGTCCCGCGTCAGGTCGAGCCGCTTCCAGGTCGCGCCGTCGTCGAACGACACCTCGACCGTGGGCCGCCCGACCCGGGCCTCGATCCCGGGCAGGTGCGACGGCGTCACCGTCAGCCGGGCGGTGCGCGCGGCACGGCCCGCCAGGTCGGTGTCCACGTCGTAGTCGAGCTGGATCAGCGGCAGCGGCTCGACGGCGTCCGGCCCGCTCGCCTCCGACGTGAAGTCCCACTCGGTGTGCGTGTGCGTCGAGTACGGCCCCGCCCAGTCGGCGCGGTCGTTGTCGGCCACCACGCGGTACGGCAGCCGCTCGGCGGGCAGCCCGCCGTTCACGGGCAGGAACTCGGCGTTGCCCCAGAGGAGCTCGGTGTCGCCCTGGTAGAGCGTCGCCCGGTTACGGACCTCGAAGTTGCCGCCGCCCGTGGTGCCGATGTGCCCGCTGCCCGAGTCACCCCAGCCCGGGACCGGGACGTACATCTGGTCCAGGTAGCGGATCGGCTGGGCGCCCAGCCCCATGCGGGGGCGCAGGACGGGACCGAACCACGTCACGTCGCTGGTCGTCCGGGCCTGGTACTCCAGCACGTCGACGTTCGACTGCCCCAGCTCGCCGGGCAGGTACGCGCTCTGCATCCACGCCACACCGCCCGCGACCCAGTCGGTCCGCTCACCCTGCGCGGTCGCGACGAGCTGGTTGCCCGCCGTCCAGCCGTGCCAGACGTCGAACCGGGCCTCCAGCGCGGGACCCTGGCGGTAGTTGCGGAACGACATGTTCACGCGGGCCAGGTCGCCCTTGTCCGCGGTCCACATCGGCCGGGCCGGCACGGCGCCGGTCCAGTGGTGCACCACGTCGTAGGTGTACTCGGTCGTGGGGTGCGACGAGACCGTGACCTCCGGCCGCCGTGCGTCCAGCGACCGCAGCAGCTCCGCGCCCTGCCCGGACGTGAGCGTCGCGACCGTGAGCGGAGCGGGCTCGCCCGGGATCCACGGCGCCTCGTCCCACGGCGCCAGCCGCCCGGCGCCGTCGTGCACCACGAGCAGCAGGCGTGCCCCGGCGTCGGCCGCGGTCTGTGCCAGCGCACCGATCTCCCGCGTGTCGCCGGCGTGCACGACGACGGCCGTGTCCTTCAGGCCGTGCCCGTTCCCGTGCCGCGCCAGGTCGGACAGGTCGGACGCGCCCTCGACCTCGACCACCCGGAGCGTGCGCTTCCCCGCCGGCAGCGGCGTCGCCGCCCGCTTGACCCGCAGGTCGTCCAGGCCGTCGAAGCCGCCCCGACCCGCGAGCACCGTGAGGGCGGGCTGCTCCAACCGGAACTGTGCCCCGAACTCGAACAGGCCCTCGGTGACCTTCTTGCCCGTGGGCAGCGCCCACAGGCTGTCGTACTCACCCGGGGGGAACATGGAGCTCGCCGTGTACCCGCCGTTCGGGAACTGCCGGATCACGTCCAGGCGCATGGCGCCCGGGTCCGTGTCCTGCGGCACCTCCGCCTGGACCTGGACCACCTTGCGGGCGTCCAGCACCACCGACCGGTCCTGGCTCAGGTCCACGTCCACGAAGCTCAGGAGTGCCGTGCCGAGCGAACCCGGCCCGTGCGCGCCCTCGACGTCCACCGACAGCCAGCCGCTGTAGCTGCCCACCGGCATCCGCAGCACGGCCGAGCCGTTCTCGTCCAGGTCCGCTGCGGAGAAGATCTCGTCCGACGTCACCAGCACCTTGCCGACCGCGGGCTGCCCGTCGTCGCCGATCACCGTGAGCGTCAGCTCCTGGCGCTGCCCCTCCCGGGTCGCGCCCGTCAGGGTGCGCGCCCGCACCTCGCCGGTGTCGTCCGTCGCCACGACCGTGGCGCTCAGGTCGACCTCCGCCGGGAGCAGCGAGAGGTCCGCGGTGAGCTCCACCGACGCCGTACCCTGCGCGGGCACGGTCACCGTGTCCGACGACAGCGTGAGGAAGTCCGCCGGGACCGCGCCGTCGACCGCGAGGTGCAGGTCGACCGGGGTGTCACCCTCGTTCGTGTACGTGATCGGCTTCGACGCCGGCTCGTCCATGCCCTCGTCGAACGTGTGGAAGCCGAACCCGGCGCTCGCGGTGCCGAACACGGTCGTCGCCACGGCCGCGGACGCGTCGAGGCGGCCGCTGCCGGCCTCGTAGGGGGTGTAGGCGGGGGTCGGCACGGCGGTGCTGACGATCGCCTCCTTGATCTGCTCCGCCGTCCAGTCGGGGTGGGCCGCCGCGACGAGTGCCGCGGTGCCCGCCACGTGCGGGGTCGCCATCGAGGTGCCGCTCATCGTCGTGTACATCCCGGAGCCGCGCACGAGCTGCGAGCGGGCCGCGAGCACGTCGACGCCGGGCGCGGTGATCTCCGGCTTGATCCCGCCGCCGAGCGCGGGGCCGGTGCTGGAGAAGTCCGCCAGGGTGTCGGTGGCGTCGACGGCGCCCACGGCGAGGGCCGAGTCGGCCAGGGCGGGGGTGCCGACGGTGTGCGGGCCGCTGTTGCCGGCGGCGACGACGAACAGCGCGCCCGTCTCGGCGGTGAGCTCGTCCACGGCCGTCGCCATCGGGTCGTCGGCCCCGGCGGGGTCGCCGCCCAGGCTCATGCTGACGATGCGGGCGTCCTGGTCGCGCGCGGCCCACTCCATGCCGGCGATGATCCAGGACTCCTGGCCGCGCCCGTTGCTGTCGAGCACCCGGCCCACGTGCAGCCGCGCGCCGGGGGCGACGCCCCGCTCCAGCCCGTCGGAGGCCGCGCCGGTGCCGGCGATCGTCGAGGCGACGTGCGTGCCGTGGCCCTGGTAGTCCTCGATGTAGTTCTCGGGCTCGACGAAGTTGGCCGCGTCGGCGACCTGGTCGGCCAGGTCGGGGTGCGTCGGGTCGATGCCCGTGTCGAGCACCGCGACGTCCACGCCCGCGCCGGTGTTGCCGTCGGCCCAGACGTCGGGCGCGCCGATCTGGGCGGTCGACTCGGCGAGGTCGGCGGTGACCGGGCCGTCGAGCCAGATCTTCTCGATGCCGCCGGCGAACGCGGGGGCGCCGCCGGTGGTGCGGGCGGCGTCGCGAGCACCGGCCGTCGCCGAGCCCTCCGTCAGGGCGGCCCAGAAGTCGGCCGCCTCGTCGCGGTCCTGCGTCACGGCGGCGCCGTCCACGCTGGGCAGCGCGCGCACGACGTCCGACCCGTCGAGCGGCGTGGTGCCGCGGGACCGGGCCGCGGCGTCCGTGTAGCGGACGATCAGCGGCAGGCTGTCGGTGCTCGCGTCGTCGTAGCCGTTCGCGAGGAGCTTCGTGACGTCGAACAGGCGGTCGTCGAGGGTGCCTGCCGTCACGTAGGGCAGGGCGGCGTCCGGGTAGACGAACGTGCTGCCGTCGCGCTCGGTGCGGTGGAAGGACGACGTCGTCCCGCCGGGGCCGGTGACGTTCGTGACGCTGGTGCCGTCCGCCGCCGTCGTGACGGTGACGGTGTCGCCGGTGATCAGGGTGACGCTGCGCGATCCCGCCGCCGAGGGCGGGAGGGCGACGGCGGTGCCGCCCGGCGGCACCGGGCCGCCGGGGTGCGCGGGCGCCGCGGCGGACGCCGTCGCGGACCCGACGGCCAGGGCCGCGGCCACGCCGGCGGCGACGAACGCCCCGGCGCGGGTGGAGATGGTGAACACAGGTGTCCCTTTCGACAGTGGTGTGCCCATTTCCTAACCCCCGGACGCGGGGCGCTGGGTTTCCCCCGTGTAACGGCATCGCCATTTCCTGGCCAACTCCGGACAGGTGGCAGGCAACGGCCACGCCCCGCGCCCCGGAAGGGGGCGCGGGGCGTGCGGTCGACGTCGCGGCTACGCCGCCCTGCCCGACCCCTCCGCGAGGTGCCGGACCCGGTCGAGGTCCGCTCCGACGTCGGACAGGATGCCGCGGGCCGGGGACTCGGCCCGGGTGAGGCCGAGCAGGAGGTGCCCGCCGTGGATCTCCTTGGAGCCGAGGCGGATCGCCTCGCGGAGTGCGAGCTCCAGCGACTTCTTGGCGTCCGGGGTGAACGGGATGTGCTTGCGGCGGCCGCGCAGGGTGCGCCCGGCCCGGGCGAGCGCACCCTCGCCGAAGGTGGCCTCGGTGGCGCGCGTCACCTCGTCGAGGTCGATGCCGACGGCGGCCAGCGCGGCCGGGTCGAGCGCGTCGCCCGCGGCGATCCGGGCGCGGCCCTCCTCGACCAGGGCGGCGGTGTCCACCCCGCCGTCCGCCAGGGCGGCACGGGCCGGGCCGGCGCTCTCGGCGAGGGCGACGAGCAGGTGGCGGCTGTCGATCTGGTCGCTGTGCGCGTCGCGGGCGACCTGCTGGGCGTCGACGACGGCGGAGCGGGCGTCCTTCGTGAACCTCTCGAACATCAGATCCTCCTGTTGTGCTTCTTGTGCACGGCCTGCCGGGTGACGCCGAGGGCGTCGGCGATCTCCTGCCACGACCAGCCGAGGCGCCGCGCACGCTCCACCTGGAGCGTCTCGAGACGGTCGGCCAGCTCACGCATCGCCCGGACGGCGCGCAGCCCCGCGGCCGGGTCGTCCCCGGCGGCGGATGCGGCGAGTGCTTGCTGGGTCATGCGTCAACCATGGTTGACAACCTCACGGATTGTCAACCCTGGTTGACAGAACTCGTCGAACCGTCGCCGAACCATCGCCGAACGAGACGTGTGCCACACGCCTGCGCCGAAGAGGCCCGGAATACCGCCGCTCTCGTTCGGAACCACGGGCGATCCAGGGCTACCCTGTACGGGGATGTCTTGACGTCGAGACATCGCTTCAGCCGGGCTCCGGGCGACTACGACGTCCGAGGGCCGCATCCCGATGGAAGGACGCAGCAGGGTGGACCTGTTCGAATACCAGGCGCGCGACATCTTCGAGAAGCACGGCGTCCCCGTGCTGGGCGGGGTTGTCGCGACGACCCCCGAGGAGGCTCGCGAAGGCGCCGAGAAGCTGGGCGGCGGAACTGTCGTCGTGAAGGCCCAGGTCAAGACCGGTGGTCGCGGCAAGGCGGGCGGCGTCAAGCTGGCCCACTCGCCGGCAGAGGCCGCCGAGAAGGCCGGCGAGATCCTCGGCATGGACATCAAGGGTCACACCGTGCACCGCGTGATGATCGCCCAGGGCGCCAAGATCGCCGAGGAGTTCTACTTCTCCGTGCTGCTGGACCGGTCCAACCGCAACTACCTCGCCATGTGCTCCGTCGAGGGCGGCATGGAGATCGAGCAGCTCGCCGTCGAGCGGCCCGAGGCGCTGGCCCGCATCGCCGTCGACCCGGCCGTGGGCATCGACGAGGCGAAGGCCGCCGAGATCGTGGACGCCGCCGGCTTCGCCGAGGACGTCAAGGGCAAGGTCGCCGAGGTCATCCAGGGCCTGTGGACCGTGTTCAAGGCCGAGGACGCCACGCTGGTCGAGGTGAACCCGCTGGTCCGCACCGAGGACGGCGCGATCGTGGCGCTGGACGGCAAGGTCACGCTGGACGAGAACGCCGGCTTCCGCCACGCGGACCACGCCGAGCTCGAGGACTCCGCCGCGGCCGACCCCCTGGAGGCGAAGGCCAAGGAGAACGACCTCAACTATGTCAAGCTCGACGGCGAGGTCGGCATCATCGGCAACGGCGCGGGTCTGGTCATGTCCACCCTCGACGTCGTCGCCTACGCGGGCGAGAAGCACGGCGGCGTCAAGCCCGCCAACTTCCTCGACATCGGTGGCGGCGCCAACGCGCAGGTCATGGCCAACGGCCTCGACGTGATCCTGAACGACGCGCAGGTCAAGTCGGTGTTCGTGAACGTCTTCGGCGGCATCACCGCCTGCGACGAGGTCGCCAACGGCATCGTGGGCGCGCTCGACATCCTCGGCGACGAGGCGTCGAAGCCGCTGGTCGTCCGCCTCGACGGCAACAACGTCGAGCTCGGCCGCCAGATCCTGAACGAGCGCAACCACCCGCTCGTCACCCTCGCCGACACCATGGACGGTGGCGCCGACCTCGCCGCCGCCAAGGCTGCCGCCGCCTGATCGCCCGCTGAAGACTTCGAAAGCAGAGACAAGAAGACAATGTCGATCTACCTGAACCAGGACTCGAAGATCATCGTCCAGGGCATCACGGGCGGCATGGGTGCCAAGCACACCGCCCTCATGCTGGACTCCGGCGCGACGATCGTCGGCGGCGTGAACGCCCGCAAGGCCGGCACCACGGTGACCCACAAGGACGCCAACGGGGCCGACGTGACCCTCCCCGTGTTCGGCACCGTCAAGGAGGCCATGGCCGAGACCGGCGCGGACGTCTCCGTCGTCTTCGTGCCGCCGGCCTTCACCAAGGACGCGGCCATCGAGGCCATCGACGCGGGCATCGGCCTGCTCGTGGTCATCACCGAGGGCGTGCCGGTGCAGGACACCGCCGAGGTGTGGTCGTACCTGCAGGGCAAGGAGACCCGGATGATCGGGCCGAACTGCCCCGGCATCATCACCCCGGGCGAGTCGCTCGCCGGCATCACCCCGCACACCATCACGGGCAAGGGCCCCATCGGCCTGGTGTCGAAGTCGGGCACGCTGACCTACCAGATGATGTACGAGCTGAAGGACTTCGGCTTCTCGACCGCCATCGGCATCGGCGGCGACCCGATCGTCGGCACCACGCACATCGACGCGCTCGAGGCCTTCGAGAACGACCCGGAGACCAAGGCGATCGTGATGATCGGCGAGATCGGCGGCGACGCCGAGGAGCGTGCCGCCGAGTACATCAAGGCGCACGTCACCAAGCCGGTCGTCGGCTACGTCGCGGGCTTCACCGCCCCCGAGGGCAAGACGATGGGCCACGCGGGCGCGATCGTGTCCGGCTCCGCCGGCACCGCGGCCGCCAAGAAGGAGGCCCTCGAGGCCGTCGGCGTGAAGGTCGGCAAGACGCCGTCCGAGACCGCCGACCTCATGCGGGAGATCCTGCAGGCGCTCTGACGCCCCTTCGTCGGTCGAGCTTGTCGAGACCCAGGTCTCGACAAGCTCGACCAGCGCGAGCCCCTCGCAAAAGCCGCGTTCCTACACCAGATACCACGGCGAACTCCATACACAGCCGTGATTTTTCTCGAAGTTCACCCGGGCCACGCCGAGGGAGGTCCCCCGGCTGACGGCGGGGCGCGGGTGAAGATTGCCGGGTGAGCGCACCACCCCGCCCGAGCACGGCCGGTCGTACGACCGGCGCTCGTACCTCCGGCACCCGCACGGCCCGTCCGGCCGGCAACCGCCCGACGGCGCGGCGCGGCCGCCTGGTCGAGCAGCCGCCCGCCCCCGAGCAGCGGACGTTCGCGCTCTCCCACGTCGTGGTCGGCGTGCTCTCGGCGGCGCAGGCCCTCGTCCTGTCCCTCGCCGTCGTGGTCCTCCCGGCGGTGGTCGCCTACCTCGTGGGCACGGCCACGCTCGACCCCGCGACGGACCTTCCGGGCGACGGCGGCCAGGTCCGCTCCGCCATCGACGTCGCCACCGGGCTCTGGCTGCTCGGGCACGGCGTCCCGCTCACCGCCGACGACGCGACCATCACCCTCGCGCCGCTCGGCATCGCGGCCCTCGCGCTGTTCGCCACGTACGCCTCGGCCAAGCGGTTCGCCGCGACCTCGGTCCCCGCCTGGGCGGCGGGCACCGTCACCTACGGCCTGTGCACGACGGCGATCGCCGCCCTCGCGGGCAGCGCCCCCGGCTGGTCGCTCGTCCTGGCCCTGCCGGCCGGCCTGGTCATGGGCGGGCTCGGCATGGCGCTGGGCGTCCTGGCGCGGCCCGACGCGCCGACCCCGGCCGAGCTCGGCGAGCGGGCCGAGGTGCTGGCCCAGCGGCTCACCGGCTTCGACCTCGTCCCGGCCACGCTGCGCCTCGGGCTGCGGGGCGGCGCGGTGGTGGTCGCGCTGCTGACGGGCGCGGCCGCGCTGCTGGTCGCGGCGTGGGCGCTGGCGGGCCGGGCCACGTCGTCGGACATCGTCACCGCCCTCGAACCGGGCTGGACCGGCGGGATCGTGTTCGCCGTGGCGCAGCTCGCGCTGCTGCCCAACCTGCTGCTCTGGGCGGTCGCCTGGCTTGCGGGGCCGGGCTTCGCCGTGGGCGAGGGGACCAGCTTCACGGTGTTCGGCACGGTCTCCGGGCCGCTGCCCGCGGTGCCGCTCCTCGGGGCGCTGCCCGGGGAGGACTGGGCCAACCCGGTCAGCGCCTGGGCACCCCTGCTCGTGGTCGGGTGCGGCGTCGTGGCGGCCCTGTTCGTGTGGCGCCGGCTGGAGCCGTCGCTGGTCCGCTGGTCCGACGTCGGCTGGGTGCTCGGCGGCATCGTCGTGGTGCCCGGGGTGTTCGTGCTGCTGGGCCAGCTCGCGGCCGCGGGAGCGGTCGGACCCGGCCGGCTCGCCGAGATCGGCGCCGACCCGCTCGTGACCGCGGGCCTCGTGGCCGGCGAGGTCGGCGGGGGAGCGGCGGCCGTGCTGCTGGGCGCGAAGCTGGACATGGTGGCCCGCCGCGGCGAGATCGGGGAGGACCTGGTGGCGTGGCTGCGGCGCCCGGCGCCGGCGGGCGGGGCGGCGCCCTCTGACGGCGCGGTGCGGGACGGCGAGGCGTCGGGGGGCGAGGGCCGGTCCGACGAGCCGGACCTCGCCGCGGAGCTCGGGTTCGGCGACGAGCCGGGCGGGACCGACGGGGGTGCCGGCGCGCCCGACGAGGGCGCGGCCCGGTCCGACGAGGAGGCGGGCCGGTCGGGTGAGGAGGCGGCCTGGTCGGGTGAGGAGGCGGCGCCGTCCGGCGACTGGGCGCGGGTCGCGGCGTACGCCGTCTCGGACCCCGAACCGGAGGCGGCACCCGAACCGGACGGGGAGCCGGCGGCCGGTCCGGACGGCGACGACGAGGCTCGCGGGGCGGGCCCGGGAAAGTAGGCTGGGGCCCGTGCAGACGCCCTCCGGTCACCCCGTCGAGTCCACATCCGCCAAGCGCCTGGTGGTGCTCGCCTCGGGCGGCGGGTCCAACCTCGCCGCGCTCCTCGCGGCGCACGACGACGCGGCGTACGGCGCGCGCGTGGTCGGCGTCGTCACGGACCGGCCGACGGCGGGTGCGCTCGACCTGGCGCGGGACGCCGGGGTGGCCTCCGCCGTCGTCGCGCTGAAGGACTTCGAGGACCGCGCCGCCTGGAACGACGGCGTGCTCGAGGCCATCTCGGTGTTCCAGCCGGACTACGTGATCCTCGCGGGGTTCATGCGTATCCTGGCGCCCGGCGTCGTGCGCAAGTTCGAGGGCCGGATGATCAACACGCACCCGGCCCTGCTGCCGGCGTTCCCCGGCGCGCACGGCGTCCGCGACGCGCTCGCCCATGGTGTGAAGGTCACCGGCTGCACGGTGCACGTGGTCGACGACGAGGTGGACACCGGCCCGATCATCGCCCAGACCGCCGTCCCGGTGCAGGACACGGACGACGAGCCCACCCTGACCGAGCGGATCAAGGTCGCCGAGCGCGCGCTCCTGGTCGAGACCGTCGGCCGCCTGGCCCGCGAGGGCCTGCACGTCACGGGCCGCAAGGCCACGATCGGCCGCTGACCGCGGCGCCGCCGTCCGCCCGCCCGTACTGTCACCTCCCCTTTGAGGCCGGGGTTTCTTCGCTTTGCGCCCGCTCAAAGCGAAGAAACCCGGGCCTCAAAGGGGAGTGGCGGACGCCGGTTATCCACAGCCTGGTGATGTTTCATCAGTGTTGATGTTGATTGCGTGCTGATATTGGTCCATGCGACCCCTCAAGCCCTTGCCCGTTCAGCTGGAGCTCGTCGCCGACCGGCAGGAGGGGCTGATCTCCGCCGCGCAGCTCGACGGCATCGGCGTCCACGCCCAGTGGCGGTACCGCCTCGTCCGGCAGTGCCGGCTGATCCGGCTCACGCAGGGTGTGTACGACACCGACGTCGTGCCGCCCGCCGACCGGTCACGTCCTGACCTGCTGGACCACCTCCGACGTCGTCCCGCGTGGCTCGGCCTGCTCGCCGCCGGCCCGGGATCGACCGCCGTCGGTCTGTGCGCCCTCGCGCTCTACAAGGTCAAGGGGCTGCCGCGCACCATCCCCGCCGAGGTCGTCGCGCCCGACGGGCACTGGCGGCCCGAGCGGGACGGCATCACGTTCCACAAGCGCGGCGACATGGTGACCGGCCGGTTCGCCGGCGACTTCCGGATCGCGAGCGTCGCGGACGCCCTCGCCCTCGGCGTCGGGAGGATGCGCCGGGACGACGCCGTGGCCGCGATGGACGACCTGTTGCACACGCGTTCCGCCACGGCGGACGACCTGGCCCGGGCCCACGACCTGGCACGAGGGCACCGGGACGTCGAGACGACACATCCCTGGTGGCGCCTGGCGGACAGCCGGTCGGAGTCGCCCCTCGAGTCGGTGGCGCGGCTGGTCTGCCTGGACGCGGGGATCCCGCCGGACACCCTGCAGCTCGTGCTCCTGGGGCCGGACGGCGACCACCTCGGCCGGGTCGACCTCGCCTGGCGGCTGCCGGACGGGACATGGCTGCTCGTCGAGATCGACGGCGTCGAGGTGCACGGCGCGCCGGCCGCGGTGTTCCGGGACCGCACGCGGCAGAACGCGCTGGCGTCGGCGGGCGGCTCGCGCCTGCTGCGGTTCACGGCGCAGGACCTCCGGGTCCGCATGCCGGAGGTCCTGTCCGCGTTGCTGCGCGAGGCCGGCTGGGCACCCGGCAACTACGACGACACGGGTGTTCCGGTCACCCTGGGCGCACCGGATGCCGTCCCGATCTCGCCCCGCGCCCCGGATGCTGTCCCGCTCTCGCCCCGTCCTCCGCGTCGATAGCCGCTCCGGCAGGTCGCCTTTGAGGCCCGGCTTTCTTCTTTTTGCGGCCGCTCAGAGCGAACAAACCCGGGCCTCAAAGGTGAGTGGGCGACGGCGCCTGGGCTGTCGGCGTCATAAGGTGGACATTTCACCCGGTACGTTGTGCGGCGTGACTGGGGAGACGACGACGGCGGGGCCGGCTGACCTGGGAAGCGCGGCAACCGTGAGCCCGGACCCGGCGAGCCCGAACCTGACGAGCCCGGACCCGGCGAGCCCGGACCCGGCGAGCCCGGACCTGACGAGCCCGGACCTGACGAGCCCGGACCTGACGAGCCCGGACCCGGCGAGCCCGGATGCGCTGAGCCTCGATCCGCCGCTGCGACGGAACGCCGCGTACCTGCTGCTCACGACCGGGCGGTTCGCGCAGGCGATCGGCGCCGGTGTCGGCACGTTCGCGATCCCGCTGCTCGCGTTCGAGGTCACGGGTTCGGTGGGGCAGGCGGGGCTGATCAGCGGCGTCGGCCAGGCGGGCGCGTTGCTGGCCACGCTCCCGGCGGGCGTCGTCGCCGACCGGGTCAACCGCCGCGCGCTCCTCGTCGTCGCCGCCGCGACGGGCGCCGTCCTGTGGGCCACGGTCGTCGCCGCCGGGCTGGCCGGGACGCTCGGCGCGTGGCACCTGGCGGCGGTGCTGTTCGGCTCCTCGATGGTGAGCGCGTTCGTGAACCCGGCGTCGGGCGGCGCGCTGCGCGCCGTCGTCCCGCCCGCCCAGATGGCGAACGCGATGGCCGTGAACCAGGGGCGGATGGCGGCGGTCGCGCTGTTCGCGGGACCCGTCGGCGGGTTCCTGTACGGCATGGCGCACGTGCTGCCGTTCGTCGCGTCCGTCCTGGGGCACCTGATCGAGGTCGTGGCCGTCTCGTTCGCCCGCAAGCCCTTGAACGGCGAGCGGACCCAGCAGAACCACCCGCTCGCCGACCTGCGCGAGGGCCTGGCCTTCGTCGGCGCCGTGCCGCTGTTCCGCGCGGTGCTCGTGCTGATCACGCTGCTCAACCTGACCTCGATCGCGCTGGTCGTGGCGATCAACCTGGAGCTGGTCCGCACCGGCACCGACCCGCGGCTCATCGGGCTCGTCGACGCGTGCGCCGGCGTCAGCATGCTGGCCGGCGCGATCGTCGCCGGGCCGATAGTGCGGCGCACGCGCGTCGGCCGGCTGGGGATCCTGGCCGTCGGCGTGCTCGCCGGCGCGCTGGTCGTGATGGCGCTGGCGCCCACGTACTGGGTGTTCGTCGCGATGCTTGCGGTCGGCGTCTTCCTCTACCCGGCGCTCAACGCGGGCTTCACCGGCTACCTCACGGTGATCGTCCCGGACCGCATGATGGGCCGGGCCACGTCCCTGCTCGGGCTGACCGGCCTGATCGCCGCCCCGGCCGCGCCGGTGCTGGGCAGCGCGCTCCTGGAGGGTTGGGGCATCGGCGTCACGTTGTGGGTGATGGTGGGCGCCATGGTGGCGGTGCTCGTGGCGCTCCGGCTCACCCGCCCGCTGATGCGGATCGGCCGCCCGGACACGTGGGCGGCCGACGTCCTGGAGTAGTCGGGATCCAGCGTGGCCGCTCAGGTCTCCGGGACGGGTTCGCTCGCCAGGTCCCGCGGCCCGACGGCGTAGAGGATCTGGTAGAACTTCCGCTCCGGGTCGTCGGGGTCCGCCCGCTTGGCGGCCCCGGTCCGGTCCCACCACTTCTCCATGACGGCGAACACCTCCGCGGTCAGCTCCTCCGCCTCGTCGCGCGTGAAGAAGGCCCCGCTGGCCATGCCCTCGTGGAAGTCCTCCCGGGCGCCGGGAGCCTCGCGGTCGCGCAGGAACATGGCCCGCAGCCAGCGCAGGTAGGGGTCGATGGCGTTCTCCGCACCCGCGAGGTTGCGGTCCACGATGAACTGCTCCACCACGGGCCGCCACACCCGGTCCCGCTTGTCCCGGGCGAGCTCCGGGGCCTCCTCGATGAAGTGGTGCTTGGCCAGCACCCGCAGGTGGAAGCTGATCGAGTTCGCGGGCACGTCCAGCGTCCGGGCGAGGTCGGCGGCGCGCGCGTGCTCGCGCACGTTGAGCTCGATCAGGATCCGCTGCCGCACCGGGTGCGCCATGGCGCGCAGCATCTCCGGGTCGGTGATCTGGAGGGGTTCCTTCGAAGCCATCGGGCCAGGCTAACAAGATCCCGCAACGACAGATGCGCAACTATCATTGCGCAATTGCAGTTGCGGACTTTACGGTGTGCGCATGACGACGGACGAGTCCCGCGCGGCGGGCGACATGACGGCGACGACGACGGCGACGGCGACGGCGACGGCGCCCGAGCGCGAGACGACGGCGCCCCTCTGGCGCAACCGCTCCTACCGGCTGCTCCTCACGGGCGCGACGGCGGAGGACGTCGGCGCGGCGGTCGGCGCCTTCGCGGTGCCGCTGCTGGCCTACGCGGTCACGGGGTCCGTGGTGCAGGCAGGCGTGATCGCGTTCGTCGGCCAGCTCGGGTCGGTGCTCCTGACCCTGCCGGCCGGCGTCATCGTGGACCGGGTGGACCGCCGTCGGCTCATCATGGTGGGCAGCACGGTCGCGGCGCTCGCCTGGACGAGCGTGGTGGTCGCGGGCCTGGCGGACGGCCTCTCGGTCACTGCCCCACACCTGGCCGGGGCGTTGTTCGTGTCGTCCGTGGTCGGCGCGCTCATGGACCCGGCAGGGACGGCGGCGCTGCACGCGGTGGTGCCCAAGGAGCAGCTCGGGCAGGCCATGTCGGTCGCGCAGGGGCGAGACGCCGCCGCCACCCTGCTCCAGGGGCCGCTCGGCGGGCTGCTCTACGGCATGAGCACGGTGCTGCCCTTCGCGGTGTCCGCGGCGGGCCGGCTGGTGTCCGTGGTCGCCACGTCCCTGGTGCGGGAGCCGCTCAACGGCGATCTCGACGCCGCGCGCGCCGAGCATCCCGCCGCCGCGCTCCGCGAGGGGCTGCGCTATGTGTTCGGCGTGCCCCTGCTCCGCGCGTCGCTCTGGCTGTTCATGCTGGTCAACGTGGTTCTGAACGGCATGATGGTGGCGATCAACCTGCACCTGGTGAGCACCGGGACGGCGCCCGCGCTGATCGGCCTGATCAACACCGCGGTCGGGGTGGGGGTGCTCCTGGGCTCGGTCCTCGCGGGCGTGCTCGTCCGGCGGGTGCGCGTGGGCGTCCTGACGGTGCTGACGCTCGGCGTCTCGGGCGTCGCCGTCGTGCTGATGGCGGTGTTCCCCACCTACTGGGGGTTCGTCGCCGCGCTGACGGGGATGATGTTCTTCGCGCCCGCGCTCAACGCCGGGATGCTCTCGTACGTCACGGCGATCACGCCCGGGCAGATGCAGGGGCGCATGGCCGCCACGATGGGCCTCACCGGGCTGGTGGCCGGACCGGCGGCGCCGCTCGTCGGCAGCGTGCTCCTCGCGAGCCTCGGGATCGGTCCCGCGATGTGGCTGTTCGCCGGCGCGTGGACCGTGCTCTTCCTGGCCATGTTCCTGGTGCGCCCGCTGTGGCGCGTCGGCCTGCCGGGCACCTGGGCGGCCGACGTCGTCGAGTGGCCGACGACGCGCACGCCGTCAGCCACCTGACCCGTCAGACGGCGGACCAGCCGCCGTCCGCCGCGATGATCGCGCCGTTGAGGTTCACCGAGTCCCTGGACAGCAGGAAGGTGATCGTCGCAGCCAGCTCCTCCGCCATGGCGAGGCTCAGGATGTTGACCTGGTGGGGCCGCAGCACCGGCGCGCCGAACTCCGCCTGCCCGGGCACCGGGATGCCCGTGGCGACGCCGCCCGGCGCGACGGCGTTGGTGCGGATGCCGCTCTTCGCGTACATCACGGCGTTGGACCTGGTCAGGCCGACCACCGCGTGCTTGGAGGCCGTGTAGGCGACGCCGGCGGCCGAGCCGCGCAGCCCCGCCTCGGAGGCGACGTTGACGATGCGCCCCTCGTGCGCGGCCAGCATCCCGGGCACGACGGCGCGGGTGAGCCGCATCGTGCCCTCCAGGTTGACGCGCAGCACCCGCTCCCAGAGGGCGTCGCTCACCTCGTGGACCGCCGACATGTCGTCCATGATCCCGGCGACGTTGGCCAGCGCGTCCACGCGGTCGCCTGCGGCGGCCACGATGCGGGCGACGTCGTCCTGGGCGGAGATGTCGCCCGCGACGGGGACGATCTCGGCGCCGTCCGGGAGGTCGGTCAGCGCGGCGGCGAGCTCGTCGAGCTTCTCCGCGGAGAGGTCCGCGGCGATCACGCGGCCGCCCTCGCGCGCCACGCGCGAGGCGACGGCCCGGCCGATGCCGGACGCCGCACCCGTGACCACGACGGTCTGTCCGGCGAAGCGGCCGGGGGTGACCTGCTCGGCCCAGCCGGCGACGGTCTGCGCGTCTCCGGCGGCCGCCGCGTCGGCCTCGGCCGCCTCCTCCGGCGCCGCCTCCCGGTATGCCGCGACCAGCGTGTCGAGCGCCTCGGCCGGGAACGTGCCGCCGGACAGCGCCACGAGCTGCTCCAGCGGCAGGCCGCGGGCGGGGGCGAGCGAGTCGGGCGTCGCCCCGCCCTCGGCGAGGAAGGCCGCGAGGACGCGGCCCCCGACGGGGTGGTCGAGCCAGTCGCCGACGGTGGAACGAACGGTCAGTGCCATGCTGTGCTCCTCGAACGGGGTTGGTACCGGACAACGCTGTCCGGTACCTAGAATACCGCCATGACCGGTGTACTTCGCGACCCCCGACCCGGTGCCCTTCCGCACGGCACGAAGCGCCGCGGCGGGGCCCCCAACCTCGGTCCGCGCGCCGCGGCGGGCAACCGGGCGGCGCTGCTGGCCGCGGCCCGCGAGGTCTTCGGGTCCGCCGGGACCGGCGCGCCGCTGAGCGCGGTCGCCAAGCGCGCCGGCGTCGGGCAGGGAAGCCTCTACCGGCACTTCCCGGACCGCATGGACCTCGTGGTCGCGGTGTTCGACGAGCAGGTCGTCGCCGTCGAGGAGCGCGCCGCGACCCCCGACGCCGACCTGGCCGACCTGCTCGGCCTGGTCACGCGGCACGCCGTCGACTCGGTCGGGTTCGTGGACCTGGTGCGCTCGCGGGTGCCCGCGGACGAGCGGGTGGTCGCCCTGGGGGAGCGGGTCGCCGTCGCGCTGGGCACACGGCTGGCGGGTGCGATCGAGTCGGGTGACGTCCCGGCCGGGACGACGCCGGACGACCTGCTGCTCGCGGTGGCCATGATGGCCGGCGCGCTGTCGCAGGCCGAGGGCGAGGACCGGGAGCGCCGGGCGCGCCGGGCCTGGGAGCTGCTGGGTATGGACGTGCGGATTCCCGCGGAGATCCGCCGGTAGACTGCACCTGGCCGTGACTGGCGAGGGTGGGTCACCACCGGGGAGCGGCCGACCGACCCGTGATGCGCGCCGCCCGCCTGGGTGCCAGGGTTTTCCACGAGGCTACTTCCGAGGAGAACCGCCATGTCCGGCGCCCCGTCCACCCCTGACGTCCAGCTCACCGACGACTCGCAGCGCCCCGTGCGGCGCGCGCTGCTGAGCGTCTACGACAAGACCGGCCTGATCGAGCTCGCCACCGCGCTGCACGACGCCGGCGTCGAGCTGGTCTCGACCGGGTCCACCGCGGCCAAGATCGCCGACGCGGGGATCCCCGTCACGCCGGTCGAGGAGCTCACGGGCTTCCCCGAGTGCCTGGAGGGCCGCGTCAAGACGCTGCACCCCCGCGTGCACGCCGGCATCCTGGCCGACACCCGCAAGCAGGACCACCTCGACCAGCTCGCCCAGCTCGAGATCTCGCCGTTCGAGCTCGTCGTCGTCAACCTCTACCCGTTCGCGGCCACCGTCGCGTCGGGCGCCGGGCCGGACGCCGTCGTCGAGCAGATCGACATCGGCGGGCCGTCCATGGTGCGCGCCGCGGCCAAGAACCACCCGTCCGTCGCCGTCGTCGTGGACCCGGCCGCCTACTCGGCCGTGGCCGACGCCGTCCGGGCCGGCGGGTTCACCTACGCGCAGCGGAAGGCGCTCGCCGCCGAGGCCTTCGTGCACACCGCCACCTACGACGTCGCGGTCGCCTCGTGGATGGGCAGCGTCGTGTCGCCCACGGACGAGGTGACGGTCGACGGCGAGCCGCAGCACTCCGGCTTCCCCGCGTGGGTCGGCGGCACCTGGGAGCGCGCCGACGTGCTGCGCTACGGCGAGAACCCGCACCAGCGCGCCGCCCTGTACACCCGAGGCGACGGCGTCACGGGCCTGGCTCAGGCCGAGCAGCTGCACGGCAAGGCCATGAGCTACAACAACTACGTCGACGCCGACGCCGCGTGGCGCGCCGCCTGGGACCACGAGGGCCCCGCCGTCGCGATCATCAAGCACGCCAACCCGTGCGGCATCGCCGTCGGCGGCGACATCGCCGAGGCGCACGCCCGGGCGCACGCGACCGACCCGGTCAGCGCGTACGGCGGCGTGATCGCTGCGAACCGCACGGTCACCGCCGACGCCGCGCGGCAGATCGCCCCGGTGTTCACCGAGGTCGTCGTGGCCCCCGGCTTCGAGCCCGAGGCGCTGGAGATCCTCCAGGCCAAGAAGAACATCCGGCTGCTCGTGGTCCCCGAGGCGCCGGCCGGCTCCGTGGAGACCCGGCCCATCTCGGGCGGGCTGCTCATGCAGGCCACCGACCGGTTCCAGGCCGACGGCGACGCCCCCGAGAACTGGACCCTCGCGACCGGCGAGGCGGCGTCGCCCGAGGTGCTCGCCGACCTCGCGTTCGCCTGGAAGGCCGTGCGCGCCGCCAAGTCGAACGCGATCCTGCTGGCCAAGGACGGCGCTGCCGTCGGCATCGGCATGGGCCAGGTGAACCGCGTGGACTCGTGCCGCCTCTCGGTCGAGCGCGCCAACACCCTGGCCGAGGGCGAGTCGGGTCCCGTCGAGCGCGCCCGCGGCGCCGTCGCGGCGTCCGACGCGTTCTTCCCGTTCGCGGACGGCCTCCAGGTGCTGCTCGACGCCGGGGTCACCGCCGTCGTGCAGCCGGGCGGCTCGATCCGCGACGAGGAGGTCGTCAAGGCCGCCGAGGCGGCCGGCGTCACGATGTACCTGACGGGCACGCGCCACTTCGCGCACTAACGTTCTCACCGGGCCCGGACCGGCTCACCAGGGCCGCCGCAGATCCCCTTTGAGGCCCGGGTTTCTCCTCTTTGCGACCGTCGAAAGCGGAGAAACCCGGGCCTCAAAGGTGATGCACCTCCGGCTCAGACGTTGCCTGGTGGTCGTCTGAGCCTGCGGTTCCGCTCCGGGCGGGTGCCTCGTTCCTCGGCCCCCACCCTGCGCTGCACCTCCGGCTCAGACGTTGCCTGGTGGTCGTCTGAGCCTGCGGTTCCGCTTCGGGCGGGTGCCTCGTTCCTCGGCCCCCACCCTGCGCTGCACCTCCGGCTCAGACGACGGCGTCCTTGAGCTTGACCGCTGGGTCGACGGCGCGGTCCAGGTCGACCTCCAGCGGCACCCCGCGGTTCATCAGCTTGCGGAGCTGCCCCACCTCGCGCGGCGAGTCGACCAGCAGCATCGCCCGGACGGTCGCCACGCGGTGGCCGTCCGGGGTGCGGCGCGGGTGCCGGTCGAGCGCGTTCTCCAGGTAGAGCGCACCCCACCCGCCCGACGCCGCGGGGGTGCCGCGCAGCACCACGTCGTCGAACGGGGACGGCACCCCGAACAGGGCGAGGTCGTGCCCGAGCTGCTGCGAGAAGACGTACGGCGCATGCGCCGGGATCGGGGCGAGGCCGAGCCGCTCGCGCACGTGCTCGGGCTCCGCGGCGCGCTCGTCGAGCCCGAGCAGGGCGCGAACCGTGACCTCGGGGTCGTGCAGGGCGGCCGACCAGTGCCCGCCCGGTACCGGACCGAACACCGGGTGCTCGCGGGTCGCGATGTCGCCCACCGCCCAGACGCGGCGCAGCGCGTCGAGGTGCAGGCGCCCCGCCGGGTCGGTGGGGGAGTGCATGCCCATGAACCGGCCGGCGCGGTTGACGCGCAGCCCGCCGTTCCCCTCCAGCGGCAGGGAGCCCGCGAGCCAGCCCGTCGCGGGGCGTGCCCCCACGGCGGCGAGCACCAGGTCGCCCTCCAGCACCCGGCCGTCGGCGAGCACGACACTGCCGCCACCGGGCGTGCCGCCGGGTGGTCCGGGCAGCACCTTCTCGACGGCGACGCCCGTGACCAGGGTGACCCCGGCGTCGTCGTACCAGGGGGCGAGCAGGCCGCCCACCCTGCGCCCGAGCTGCCGCTCCAGCGGCACCGGGCCGGCCTCCACGACCGTGACGCGAGCGCCGGCGCCCGCCGCGACGCCGGCCACCTCGGCGCCGATCCAGCCGGCGCCGACCACCACGAGCCGCATCCCCGGGACGACGGCGGCGCGCAGCCGCTCGGCGTCCGGAGCCGTGTGCAGGGTCATCGCGGCATCCCAGCCCGCGGGCCGCACGGGGGTGCTGCCGGTGGCGAGCACCACGGCGTCGGCCACGACGTCGTCGCCGGACGCCGTCCGCACCGTCACCCGCTCCTGGTCCACCTGGAGGCGGGTCGCCGGGTCGGCGAGCCGCAGGTCGTCGGCGAGGGCGGTGAGGTCGATCCCGAGGTCGTCGGCGAGCCAGACCGGCTCCGTGCGCTTGAGCAGCTCCTTGGACAGCGGCGGGCGGTCGTAGGGCGGCAGGCCCTCCGCGCCGAGCACCGTGAGGTGCCCCTCGAAACCGTGCTTCCGAAGCGCGGCGGAGGTCTGCGCGCCCGCCAGCCCCGCACCCACGACGACCACGCTGCTGGGGACCTGACCTGAAGGGGACGCCATGGACCTCACGGTAGCTCGCAGGCCGCCAACCTGGGAATGTGCCTTGTATCAGGTTGCAAGCAGGTCACGGTCCTGCAGAATCGCGACGTTTCGGTTGTACCCTCGTGCCGTGGATCTCAGTGAGATGCGGACTACCCCCGGCGCCACGAGCCTCCTCGAGCCGGGCTCGGTCGGAACCGCTACGCTCGAACGCACCGGACCGGCCGACCTGATGACGGCCACCACGACGACCAGCCAGGAGCTCGACCGCAGTGAGCCAGCCAGCGGCGAGGACTCCGACATGAGTCCGGCCGAGCCGCAGCGGAGCAACCTCGCGATCTGGCTCGTCCTCGCGGGTGTCGGCATCTCCGTGCTGCTCGGGCTGATCGCCGGCGCACGCGCCGGGGCGATCGGCATCGGGGTGGTCCTCGTGGTCTGCGCGATCTTCCGCGCTGTGCTCGACAGCCCCGTCGGCCTCGTCATCCGGACCCGGACCATCGACATCGTCCTGTACGGCGCGACGGCGGTGCTGATCGGCGCCCTCGCCGTCGCTACGCCGAGCATCTGACGCCGGACCTCTGAGGCGCGGCTTCTGAGGCCCGGCCTCTGCCGCCGGGGAGCCCACCGCCGGGGCCGACCTAGCGGTCGGCGCCCTTGAGCGAGCCCGTCACCGGCTGCTCCGACTCGACGACGCACAGGATGCGCCGGTCGCCCTCGGCCCAGCTCTCCTCCGACGGCGCGATCGGCCAGTAGAGCAGCTCCGACTTGGCCCACCGCAGGCCCACGTACCGGGTGAACTGCGGGTAGCAGTACGCGTCCGCGGCGTCCCACAGCGCCTGCTGCGTGGGAGGCGCGCCGTTCTCGGCAAGGCTGTCGGGCGCCGTCGTCTCCGCGTAGATCTCGCCGCCGTGCGCCGTGGTGCAGGGCACCACCGGGATCCGGTACAGCGTGGTCTGGCCCGACGTCGCCGCCGTGTCGATGCAGTCCCCCACCTGCAGGTCCGGGATCTCCGCCCCGGCGGTCGCCTCGGTGTCGGCGTCCGGTGTGGGCGCCTCGCCCGGCTCCAGCTCGCCGCCGGCCTCCTGCGTGGGCAGCGCGTCCGGGTCGCCGGCCGGGTCCTCCGCGTAGGGGTCGGCGTACGGGTCCTCGGCGTACGGGTCGGTCGTGGCGTACGGGTCGCCGGTCGGCGTGGGGGACGGCGTCGGCTCCGTGAGCACGGCGCCGTCGTCGGGCTGCGCGATACCGAGCGGGCCCGCCAGCGCCGGCGGGACGAACTCGCGGGCGGCGGAGACGAGCCCGGGCGGGAGCGCCGTCGCGTAGGTGGGCGCCGCCGCGACGGCGATCCACAGGCCCGCGATCCCGAGCACCCCCACGGTGACCGCGCCCAGGGCGAAGTCGAGCGTGCGCACCGACGACTTCTTCGCGCGGCGCACGTTGCCCGTGCCGTTCGCCTCGGCGGTGCGCATCGACTGCACCAGGGCGGGGATCGCGAGCGGCCAGAAGAACAGGAAGGCGGCGACCACCCAGCCCACGCGAGTCGGGTAGGGCAGCTCGTTCGGGTCGGCGGCGTCGCCGATGTTCTCGGCATCGGCGGGTGTCTCGCGGTCGCCCGACGACTCGTCCTCGTCCGACGACTCGTCCTCGTCAGGCTTCTCGCCGTCGGACGGCGCCTCGTCGCCCGGCTTCGCGTCCTCGTCCGGGGCCTCCGCCTCGGCGACGGCTCCTGGTTCGGTCTCGGCCGGTTCCGTCGCGCCGCGGGAGGTCTGCGTGGTGTCGGCCATGATCCGGGATCGTAGCGGTGCGGAGTTTCCGGGCGAAAGCCACCCGCCCTCCGGCATGACCGCGCCGGGTCCCGGAACGGTGTCCAGGGCCCGGCGCGGTGCTCACCGGTCGCCGAGGCGAGCCGTGAGGTCGTCGGCGTCGGACTCCGCGAAGCAGGCGATCCGCCGGTTCTGCGCGCGCCAGTCCCACGGGTCGGACGCCGTGTGCCAGAAGTGCAGGCCGGACTCCTGCGTGGTCGACCCGGTGGCGGTCTCGAACGCCTCGCGACAGACGTTCTCGGCGTACCTGGCCATCACCGCCGGCCCGGGGTAGCCGGCCTCGGGCACGCCGTCGGTCGCTCCGAACGCGTCGCTCGGCACGTACGCGAGCTCGTAGAGCTCACCGCCGTGCGGCTCCGCGCACCTCACGGTGGCCACGGTGCGTACCACGTCGGTCAGCCCGTCGACGAGGTAGCAGCTCCCTTCGCTCAGCTCCCCCACGGGGGTCCCGTCGACGGGGCCGGAACCAGGCTGGTCGTCGTCCACGTAGCGGGTCGACGTCGCCGCGTCCGCGGCGCGCACCACGTCCTCGAACCAGAAGCCCAGGGCGACGGCGCCGCCCGTCCAGCCGACCGTCAGCACGACGGCCAGCACGATGGAGCAGACGAGGCCCGCGATGCCGACCCGCCGGGCCCGCGCACCCTCGGCCTCCGCGGTCCGCCGGTCGCCGGCGCCGAGGGCGGCGGACGCCCGCTGGGTGTGCGGGTAGGCGGCGAGCCCGAACGGCCACCACGCGAGGAGCGCGACGATGGTCCAGCCCGCGCCCGTGGACGGCTCGGCCGGCGGCCGGGGCGGAAGCTGGTACGACGTCGGCACGTCGTAGGGGGACTGCGACGTCGGCGCCTGGTAGGGCGCCGCCGCCGGGGCGTAGGGGTCCGACGTCGGGCGGGGCTCGGGGGTGGGTGCGGGGCCCGGTCCGCCGGGCGGCGTCAGCGGTGGGAGATCGTGGGTCATGACGTCGCTCCGGTCTCGAACAGCTGCGGGTGGTCCGAGAGGTCGCCACGCATCGGGGTGTCCACCTCGACGAAGCAGACGGCGTCGTGCAGTCCGTATCCCCAGTCCGCCGCGTCCGGCTCGAAGGTCCAGACGGGCGAGCTCTCCACGAATCGTGTCCCGGAGAACTCCTCGTAGCGCGGCGCGCAGTCGTACCACGTCCGGTCGGCGACCTCCTGGACGCCCGGGAACCCGCCGTCACCCAGCTCCGTCACGGCGATCACCTGCGCGTCGTGCAGCCTGCTGCACGGGATCACGTCGATGGATGCCCAGGCCGTCTCCTCGTCGGGTGCCAGGAAGCAGTCGCCCGCGAGGAGCTCCAGCGGGTAGACCGGGATCGGCTCGCGCTTCGGGGCGGCCGCCGTCCGGTAGGAGTCGGGGGCCGGCTCCGCGGCCACGGTGTCGATGCCCTCCTGCTGGAGGATCTCGGGCGCCATCGGAACGATGATGAGGCCGAGGGCCACGTAGAACACGAGCAGGAACATCCACGCGATGCTGCCGAGCAGCACGCCCAGTCTCGCGTGGCCCCGTGCCCGGTACGCCTCGCGCTGCGCTGTCGGCGCGTGTCCGGCCCCGTGGGCACGGGCGGCACGGTTCGCGGCGAGCACCGCGGCGATCGCCAACGGCCAGAACAGGATCATGGAGGCGGTGATCCAGCCGCGGTGCACGGGTACTTGCAGCTCCGGCGGCGGGATCGGGGATGGGGCGGTCACGCCCGGATGTCTATCAGCCGCCGCGGCCTGATCTGTCCGGTGTGACCGGATCGTGAGGCAACTTCACCCCGGAGCCCTCGGCCGCCGCGCGGAGGGGGAGCCCGGGCCGGCACGACGCCGGGGCCGCACCTCCCGTGCGGAAGGTGCGGCCCCGGCGTCGTGCGGGTGGTGCGAGGGATCAGGCCTTGTCGTCGGCCTTCTTCTCCGACTCGGTCTCGCCCTCGGCGGTCTTCACGGGGGTCTCGGCGCTCTCCTCCGAGGCCTCGGCCGCGGGGGCGGACTGCGCGGCGACGACCTCGGTCGCCTCGTCGTCGTCCTCGTCCTCGTCGTCCTCCTCGTCGAGCTCGACGGCCTCGGGCTCGACCGAGGCGAACGCGCGGTAGAAGAGCGCGGCGAGCGCGGCGCCGACCAGCGGGGCGAGCCAGAACAGCCAGAGCTGGCGGCCGGAGCCGTCGCCGCCCCAGTTGTTCGCGAAGAGCGCGGCGGCCGTGGAGCGGGCGGGGTTCATGCCGGTGTTGGTGACGAACCACGAGACCAGGGTCAGCGCGGCGATGGCGCTGCCCACGGCGACGGGGGCGTAACCGATCTTGCTGCGGCGGTCGTGCACGCCGAGGTACACGCCGACGAGGATCGCGGAGATGATGACCTCGACGATCAGCGCCGGGAGCCAGTCGAACTGGGCCTGGCCCTGCGTCTGCAGGTAGAGCGGGGAGTGCTGCGAGAAGCCGTTGACGGCCGAGTCGAACATGTCGGAGACGTTCTCCTTGCCGACCAGCGCGAGCAGCGCCTGGGGCACGGTCGCGAACACCACGGCGGCAGCCAGGATCGCGCCCACGAGCTGGGCGCCCCAGTAGCTGAACATGTTGCTGACCGAGATACGGCCGCTGAGCCAGGAGCCCAGCGAGATCGCCGGGTTGAAGTGCGCACCGGAGACGCGGCCGACGGCTGCGGCACCCGCGATGTAGGCGAAGCCTCCACCGAGCGCCGCGCCGAGCCCGCCGACCGTGTTCAGCGGGCTGTAGACGAGCACACCCACGATCACGAGCGTCAGCAGGAACGTGCCGAAGGTCTCGGCGAGCAGGCGGGAGAGCAGGCTGGGCGACCGCTCCTCGACCTCGGTGACGCCGCTGGTCGCGGCGAGGTCCTGGGACATGAAGTCAGTTCCTTTCGGTGGCACACCGTTCGGTGCGCGTCATGGCGGCGTGCAGTGCGATGTCGCGCACATCCTGCCATTACCCGCCTGAGCAAAACCTGAATACGCGCGGGCATTTTCTTCACCGTACCCGGGTGCTGGTACCAGGCAAGACACGGATCGGCCCAGGGGCTGGGCGAGGCGGGGCGGTCGATGCAAGAGTGGGGTCATGACTGAACCCGTGAATGTCACCGTCACCGGAGCCGCTGGCCAGATCGGGTATGCGCTCCTCTTCCGCATAGCCGCGGGCGAGATGCTCGGCGCGGACACGCCAGTACGGCTCCGACTTCTCGAGATCCCGCAGGCCGTCGGTGCCGCGGAGGGCACCGCCATGGAGCTCGACGACTGCGCCTTCCCGAACCTGGCCGGCGTCGAGATCTTCGACGACCCGGTCAAGGCCTTCGACGGCGTCAACGTCGCCCTCCTCGTCGGCGCCCGCCCCCGCGGCGCGGGCATGGAGCGCGCCGACCTGCTGGAGGCCAACGGCGGGATCTTCGGCCCCCAGGGCCGGGCGATCAACGACGGCGCCGCGGACGACGTCCGGGTGCTCGTGGTCGGCAACCCCGCCAACACCAACGCCCTCATCGCCGCGTCGAACGCCCCCGACGTGCCGGCGACGCGGTTCACCGCGATGACCCGGCTCGACCACAACCGGGCGCTCTCGCAGGTCGCGGCCAAGACCGGGACCCCCGTCGCCGACATCAAGCGGCTCACGATCTGGGGCAACCACTCCGCGTCGCAGTACCCCGACCTGTTCCACGCCGAGGTCGGCGGCCGTCCCGGCGCCGACGTCGCGGCCGACACCGCCTGGCTCACCGACGACTTCATCCCGACGGTCGCCAAGCGCGGCGCCGCGATCATCCAGGCGCGCGGGGCCTCGTCGGCGGCGTCGGCGGCCAACGCGGCGATCGCGCACGTGCGCGACTGGACGCTCGGCACCCCCGAGGGCGACTGGACCTCGGCGGGCCTGTGGTCCTCCGGCGAGTACGGCGTGCCGGAGGGGCTCGTCTCCTCGTTCCCGGTCACGTCCGACGGCACGGGCGAGTGGAAGATCGTCGAGGGCCTCGAGATCGACGAGTTCTCCCGCGGCCGGATTGACGCGAGCGTCGCCGAGCTCGTGGAGGAGCGCGACGCCGTCCGGGCCCTGGGCCTGATCTAGCCCGACCGTATCGACGTGTCAGACGCTCAGGTCGCCCGAGGGACCTGAACGTCTGACACGTCGGGGCGTGAAGTGCGTCTCGCAATTCAGGAGTGAGCAGGACCCTCAGGTATCTTGATATCGAGAGATCGGCACATTCCAACATCCCGGGGAGTCAGCCACACCCATGTCCAAGATCATCTATACCCACACGGACGAGGCCCCGCTTCTGGCGACGTACTCGTTCCTGCCGATCGTCTCGGCGTACGCGGCCAAGGCCGGTGTGGACGTCGAGACCCGCGACATCTCGCTCGCCGGCCGCATCATCGCCCAGTTCCCGGAGCGGCTCACGGAGGAGCAGCGCCAGGCGGACGCGCTCGCCGAGCTGGGTGAGCTGGCGAACGACCCGGCGGCCAACATCATCAAGCTGCCGAACATCTCGGCGTCGGTGCCCCAGCTCAAGGCGGCCGTCGCCGAGCTGCAGGCCCTCGGCTACGACCTGCCGGACTTCCCGGAGAGCGTCGAGACCGACGAGCAGAAGGACGCGCGCGAGCGCTACGGCCGCGTCATGGGTTCCGCCGTGAACCCGGTGCTGCGCCAGGGCAACTCGGACCGCCGCGCCCCCGCCTCGGTCAAGAACTACGCGAAGGCGCACCCGCACCGCATGGGTGCCTGGTCGGCCGACTCGAAGACCAACGTGGCCACCATGGGCCACGACGACTTCTTCTCCAACGAGAAGTCCGTGATCGTCGAGGCCGACGACACGCTGCGCATCGAGCACGTCGCCGACGACGGCACCGTGACCGTGCTCAAGGAGTCGCTGCCGGTGCTGGCCGGGGAGGTCGTGGACGGCACGTTCCTCGACGCCGCCGCGTTGGACGCCTTCCTCGCCGAGTCGATCGAGCGGGCCAAGGTCGAGGGCGTCCTCTTCTCGGTGCACCTCAAGGCCACGATGATGAAGGTCTCCGACCCGATCATCTTCGGCCACGTGGTCAGGGCCTTCTTCAAGCCCGTCTTCGACAAGTACGGCCAGGACCTGGCCGCCGCCGGCCTGTCGGCGAACGACGGCCTGGGCGGCATCTTCGCCGGCCTCGAGTCGCTGCCGAACGGCGCCGAGATCCGCGCCGCGTTCGACGCCGCGCTGGCCGACGGCCCGAAGATGGCCATGGTGAACTCCGACAAGGGCATCACCAACCTGCACGTCCCGTCGGACGTCATCGTCGACGCCTCGATGCCCGCCATGATCCGCATCGGCGGCCACATGTGGGGGCCGGACGGCGAGGAGGCCGACACCCTCGCGGTGATCCCCGACTCCTCCTACGCCGGGATCTACCAGACCGTCATCGACGACTGCCGCGTCAACGGCGCCCTCGACCCGGCCACGATGGGCTCCGTGCCCAACGTCGGCCTCATGGCGAAGGCGGCCGAGGAGTACGGCTCGCACGACAAGACGTTCGAGATCGCGACGGACGGCACCGTCCGCGTGGTCGACGGCTCCGGCGCCGTGCTCATCGAGCACGCCGTCCACGCCGGTGACATCTGGCGCGCCTGCCAGACCAAGGACGCCTCGATCCGCGACTGGATCAAGCTGGCCGTCACGCGCGCCCGGCTGTCGGAGACGCCCGCCGTCTTCTGGCTGAACTCCCGGCGCGCGCACGACGCCAACCTGATCCGCAAGATCGAGCAGTACCTGCCGGAGCACGACACCGAGGGCCTCGAGATCCACGTCATGGACCCGGCGGAGGCCACGGCGTTCTCGCTCGCGCGCATCCGCCAGGGCCTGGACACCATCTCGGTGACCGGCAACGTGCTGCGCGACTACAACACCGACCTGTTCCCGATCCTCGAGGTCGGCACGTCGGCCAAGATGCTCTCGATCGTGCCGCTGATGAACGGTGGCGGCCTGTTCGAGACCGGTGCCGGCGGCTCCGCGCCTAAGCACGTGCAGCAGCTCGTCGAGGAGGACTACCTGCGCTGGGACTCGCTCGGCGAGTTCTTCGCCCTCGCCGCGTCCTTCGAGCACCTCGCGGTGCGCGAGGGCAACGCCCGGGCCCAGGTCCTGGCCGACACCCTCGACCGTGCCACCGGCACGTTCCTCAACGAGGACCGCTCGCCGGGGCGTCGCCTGGGCACGATCGACAACCGCGGCTCGCACTTCTACCTCGCCCTGTACTGGGCGCAGGAGCTGGCCGGGCAGTCGGACGACGCCGAGCTGGCCGCCACGTTCAAGCCGCTCGCCGAGGCGCTGGCCGCGGGCGAGCAGGCCATCGTGGCCGAGCTCCTCGCCGTCCAGGGCAAGCCGGCCGACATCGGCGGCTACTACCGTCCGGACGACGCCAAGGCGTCCGCGGTGATGCGCCCGAGCGCCACCTTCAACGAGGCGATCGCGTCCCTCTGACGCTCCTGAGGGCGGGACGGCAGTGAGGAGGGGGTGAGTGGGAGTCCTGAGTCGGGTTCCCGCTCACCCCCTCCTCACACCCCCGACGAGGATCGGGCTCGCAGTGGGCGCGGTCGGGCTGGTGCTCTGTCTCACCTCCGCGTGCTCGGCCGACGCCGTGGAGGTGCGGCGTGCGGGCGACCCGGGTTCGAACGGGGTCATGTCGAGCGCAATGGGCGACATGAAGCGTGGTGAGCCCCTGTTCGTGGGCCTCATGAGCATCTGCGTGGCCGGGGTGGACGCCGGGACCGTCACCGGCGTGCGGGCCATCGACGCTGCCGACATGAGGGTGACCTCGTACACCGTGGTCCCGGGTGCGGCGGACGACGCGGCCGACCGCGGTTCGCTGGCACGAGCCGGATACGACGTGTCCGAGCATGTGGTGAGCGGCCGGTGCGGCAGTGCCGGGCTCGACGGCGTGTCGACGCTCCTCGTTGAGCTCGAACGCGAGGTCGACCAGAGCCGCACGCTCCAGGGATTCGAGGTGGACTGGGAAGCGGGCAACAGCAGCGGAACCTTCTCCTACCTGTATCAGGTCTCGATCTGCGCGCCGGAGGACGACGCCTGCACCGCCTTGCGATAGACGGGGCCCCTCCACCGTGACCTTCGTCGCTCCTGTGGAAAAAGAGGCGGGGAGTGTCGGTGTCCCGACGTAGCCTCGGGAAACGATGATCGACGCACCGCGCACCCCTGAGACCACGCCCGTTCCCGAGGCGTCGCCTCGTCCTGCGCCGACGACGCCGACCGACCCCGCACGCCGGCTCGACTGGCGCCGGCTGCGCGGCCCGGCCGCGGTCGTCGCGCTGCTCGCACTCACCGCGGGCGCCGTCGGCCTGGCACTCGGCACCGTCGCGGCCGGCCGGCTCGCCGCTGACGCGACCGTCCTCGGGCTCGTGCTGCTCGCCGTGTGCGTCGTCGGCGGTGCGGTGTTCGACGGCGTCGGCCAGGTGACCTGGGCGAGCGTCGTGGACCGCGCCGAGGGCAAGCTCCGCAGCGACCTGCTCAGCGCGGCCCTGCGCCAGCCGCTCGCCACGCTCTCCGAGCAGGCGGTCGGCGAGGTGCTCGACCGGGTCGACGACGACACGCACGCCGTCGGCACCCTCGTGCGGCGTCAGCTCTGGGGCGCCGGGCGCACCGTCGTCGGCGTCGTGCCGATGTGGATCATCGCCGGTATCACCTGGTGGCCGGCCTGGCTGCTGTTCCCCGTGCTGGGCGGCATCGTCGCCCTGCTCACCCGGCCGCTGCTCGGCGAGATCGCGCGCCGCAAGGTGATCGAGGAGGCCGCCTGGACCGACCACGCCGCCGCCTTCGAGGAGGCGGTCGCCGCGCGCAACGACCTGCGCACCAGCCTCGGCCAGGCGTTCGCGGTGCGCCGCGTCGCGCAGCTCTCGGCGATCGTGCACGAGAAGTTCCGCGCGGTGGTGCGGGTCGAGGAGCGACTGCTGCGGCGGGCCGGACTCGTGATGTACGCGCTGCTCGCCGGCACCGCGGTCACCTGTGCCGTCGTGGCCGCCGGGGGCGGCCTGTCGGTGCAGCAGCTCGTCACGCTGTTCCTGGTCACCGCGATGTTCGTGGGGCAGATGGACAACCTGGTGCACCACCTGCCGGACATCCAGGAGGGCCTCGGCGCGGTGCTGCGCATCCGGCAGATGCTGGAGGTCGAGCCCGAGCCCGAGGGCGGTGACGACCTCCCCGAGGGACCGCTCGGCCTCGAGCTGCGCGACCTGACCTTCGCCTACGACGAGGGCACGTTCGCCCTGAGCGGCGTGGACCTGGTGGTCCCCGCCGGCGAGACCGTGGCCCTCGTGGGGCGCACGGGCTCCGGCAAGTCGACGCTGGCCGCGCTGCTGTCGCGCGCCGTCGAGCCGGAGCGGGGCTCGGTGTTCCTCGGCGGCGCCGACGTGCGCGACCTGGACCTGCAGAAGCTGCGCGGCGCCGTGGGCGTGGTCACGCAGCGTACGGAGATCATCGCGGGCACGCTCGCCGAGAACATCGCGCTGTTCGCCGACGTGCCGCGCGCCGACATCGAGGCCGCGGTGCGCGAGCTCGGCCTCACCGACTGGACGGCCGGCCTGCCCGACGGGATCGACACTCTTCTCGGGCCTGGCGGAACCACGCTGTCGGCGGGGGAGGAGCAGCTCGTCGCGTTCGCGCGGCTGCTCGTGCGGCACGTGCAGCTCGTCGTGCTCGACGAGGCGACCGCGCGGATGGACCCGTTGACGGAGGCGCGCGTCGTCGCCGCGTCGGACCGGCTGCTCAGCGGGCGTACCGGCGTGCTCATCGCACACCGGCTCGGCACCATCGAGCGTGCCGGCCTGGTGGCGGTGCTCGACCACGGCCGCGTCGTGCAGCAGGGCCCCCGCGCGACGCTCGCCCGCACGCCCGGACCGTTCCGCTCGCTGCTGGAGGCCGGCGCGAGCGACGGCTCGCTGGACGAGTCGGCGGCGGCCGCCGCCGGGGTGCGCGGCCAGGCGGTCGCGGCTCCCGCGGACGGCGAGACGGACGCCCCCGCGCCCACCGACCGCGCGACCCGGCCCGACGCCGTCGGCGGCCGCCGACGGGCGGGCACCCCGCCCGACCTGACCCCGCCCGGGGACGGCCCGAGCCTCGCGCGCGGCGTGCTGCACGCGCTGTTCGTCCGCCCGAAGTGGGGCGTGTTCGGCGCGGTCCTGTTCCTCCTGGCGAGCCTCGTCGCGGCGCAGGGCGCGGTCAGCGGGTTCCTGTGGGGCCGCACGGTCGAGATCGTCGGCACCGGCGAACTGCCCGTCGGCCTGCTGGTCGCGCTCGCCGTGCTGCTGCTCCTGCAGCCGCTGTTCATCTCGCGCGCGCTGGGCGTGTACCCGCGCTGGTGGGTCGAGGTGCTGCTGCGCATCCGGATGTCGGTCATGCACGGCCAGACCCGGCAGTACCGGCTGCCCGCCACGCCGCCCGGCGAGGTGGTGGCCCGGTCCATGGACGCCGACCGGTTCGTGCGGTACGCCGACCGCTGGGTCGACTTCGTCAACGGCCTCGCGATCGTCGCGGTCACGGCCCTGATCAGCGGCACCTGGACCGCCGGCGCCGTGCTGCTCGCGGTCATGGTGGTCTCCGCGGCGGCCTCGGCCATCGGCCGGCCGATCGCCGGCCGTTCTGCCGCGGGGTCCTCGGCGGCTCGTGCGCGGTTCGGCAGGGCGCTCGTCTCGGCGCTCGACTCGGCGCGCACGGTCAAGCTCGCCGCCCGCACGCCCGACGTCCGCCGCCACCTCGGCGAGGTGGACTCGGGGCGGGTCAAGGCCGCGATCTTCGAGCACCGCGTGCAGGCCGTGCTCGACTCGGTGCCGCTGGTGACGCTCTACATCGGCGTCGTCGTGGCCTGGGGCTTCCTGCTGACCGGCACCTGGGACCTGGCCACCACACTCCTGGTCGCCAACGCCGTCACTGGCTTCGCCTGGTTCGGCGTGGTGGCGGGCGCCGTGGTCACCGAGGCACCGGGCACCCGCGCCTGGCAGGTCGCGACCGCCCGGTTCGCCGGCGGCACCGACCTGGTCTCGCGCCAGGAGGGCGTGGACCTGGTCACGGGTGTCGCCCCCGCCCCGGAGCCGACGCCGCGAGAGCCGCTCGACCGCCTGGAGCTGCGCCGGCTGACCGCAGTGCACGACGACGGCACGATCGGCGTCTCCGACGTCGACCTCGAGGTGCGCCGGGGTGAGCTCGTGCTGCTGCTCGGCCAGGTCGGCTCGGGCAAGTCGTCGCTGCTCTCCGCGCTGGCCGGGCTCATGGAGCACACCGGCCAGGTCCGGTGGAACGGCACCGAGGTGACGGACGCCCAGGCGTTCCTGCGCCCCGGCCAGGTGGCGCACGTGGCCCAGGTGCCGCGGGTGCTGTCCGGCTCGTTCTCCGAGAACGTGCAGCTCGACCACGCCCGCGACCTCGACGCCCCGGTCCAGGCGGCGCGCCTCGAGCAGGACATGCGGGACGCCGGCGGCCCGCACGCCCTCGTGGGGCACCGCGGCGTCCGGCTGTCCGGTGGTCAGGTGCAGCGGCTCGCGCTCGCGCGGGCGCTGGCGGCGGACACCGAGCTGCTCCTGGCGGACGACGTGTCCAGCGCCCTGGACGCCTCGACCGAGATCGAGCTGTGGGCCGCCCTGCGCGAGCGGGGCACCACGGTGGTCGGCGCGACCTCCAAGCGTGCGGCGCTCGCCCGCGCCGACCGCGTGGTCGTGCTCGTCGACGGCGCGGTGGCCGACGTCGGCCCGTGGTCGGGCCTCGCGCCGCGGTGGAGCCACCTCGCGGGCTGACCATCTCGCGGGCCGTACGGCGGGCGGGCAGACTCGTTGCCGGACGGGCGATGAGTCCGCCCGCCCGCCGTCGTCGGACCGGGGAGAGCCGCGGTGCGGCACCGACCGAGGAGAACCCCATGGCGAAGATCGTGTCCAGCCTGTTCATGTCGCTCGACGGCGTCGTCGAGCCGGACAAGGGCAACTGGCACTTCCCGTACTTCAACGACGAGCTCGGCGCGGCGGTCGACGAGACGCACACCGCGGACGTCTTCCTGTTCGGGCGGGTCACCTACGACTCGTTCGCGGGCGCCTGGCCGGAGCGCGAGGCGGCCGGAGGGGAGGACGCCGGGTTCGCCCGGCGCATCGGCGACGTCCGCAAGATCGTCGCGTCGCGCAGCCCGCTCGACCTCACCTGGCGCAACTCCGAGCAGCTCCGGGGCGACCTGGTCGAGGCCGTCACCGCGCTGAAGGCCGACCCCGCTATCGAGAAGATCGCTCTGTCGGGCTCGATCTCCGTGGTGCGCCAGCTCCTCGACGCCGACCTGCTCGACGAGCTGCACCTGTTCGTACACCCGGCCACGGCGGGCGGCGGCCTGAAGCTGTTCCAGGACGGCGACCCGTCCCGCCCCATGAAGCTCCTGTCGGCCACGCCTTTCCGCACCGGCCTGCTGCATCTGGTCTACACGCCCGACCCGAACCCGCCGACCGGCGGGTACGAGGAGGCCGTGGGCCAGCTCCCCGACGAGTGACGGAGCGGAGCCGCCGTCAGCGCGGCGGCTCCACCCGGTGCGGCAGCACGAACACCAGCAGGAACGCCACCACGGACAGCCCCGCGCTGGTCGCCATGGCCAGGGTCGCGCTGTGCGCGAACGCGTCGGCGACGATCTCCGGCGTCGGGCGGCCGGGCGGGAACGTGAGGGAGCCGAAGAGTACCGAGCCGACCACGGCGATGCCCGCCGCCGAGCCGATCCGCTGCATGGTGCCGATCACGCCGGACGCGGCCCCGGCCTCGTCGCGGTCGACCGTGGCGACGATGAACTGGGCGTTGGGCGCGATGAACAGGCCGCTGCCGATGCCCCCGATCAGCAGCGGGCCCGCGAGGTGCCAGTGGCTCAGGTCGCCGGTGGGGACCAGCCAGAGCACGAGCCACACCGAGACCAGGCCCACGGCCACCATGCCGGTGCCGATCACGAGCACGGTGCGGCCCAGGCGGTGGGACAGCCGCTCGCTCTGCGACGCGCCCGCGATCGACCCGATGGCGAACGGCACCGACACGAGGCCCGAGGCCAGCGCGGAGTGGCCCAGCCCGGACTGCCAGAAGATCGAGATGGTGAAGAAGATGCTGGTGAACGCCGCGAAGTAGACCAGCGCGAGGATCACGCCACCGGAGAACGCGGGGTGCGAGAACAGGTGCGGCGGCACCAGCGGGCTGCCGCTGCGGGCCGCGACCCGGCGCTCCCAGAACGCGAATGCGACGAGCAGCAGCAAGCCGGCCGCCAGGCACGCGAAGGTCCACCACGGCCAGCCGGCGTCCTCGCCCTCGATGAGCGGCACCAGGATCGCGACGAGCGCCACCGAGACCAGCAGCAGCCCGACGACGTCGACCCCGCGCGCGGCACCCCCGACGACGATCCGCGGCAGCAGCATGACCGCCGCGACCACCGCGATGACGCCGAACGGCAGGTTGACGAAGAAGATGGAGCGCCAGCCCTCGTTCTCGCCGAACGCCTCGATGAGCAGGCCGCCGATGATCGGTCCGAGGGCGGTCGAGAACCCGATGGCCGCGCCCATCACCGCGAACGCCTTGCCGCGCGTGCGGCCGGTGAACATGAGCTGGATCAGCGCCGTCACGGCGGGGAAGAAGATGCCGCCGCACAGGCCCTGCACCACGCGGGCCACGATGAGCTCGGTGGCCCCGTGGGCCAGGCCGCACCAGAGGCTGGCGAGTGTGAACCCGGCCAGGCCCACGACGAAGACCCACTTGTGCCCCACCCGGTCGCCCACGCGCCCGGCGGGGATCAGGGCCAGGCCGTAGGCCAGCGCGTACCCGGAGATGATCCAGGAGAGCGTGCCCTCCGAGGCGTCGAGCGAGACGCGGATCGTCGGCAGCGCGACGTTGACGATGGTGGTGTCGAGCAGGGCCATCGAGACGCCGAGGATGAGCACCCCGAGTGCGAGCCAGGAGCTGCGCGGGGGTGCGCCCGATGCGTCGTCCTGGGCCGCGGGGGTCGGGGAGGTGGTCACAGGCAAGAGCCTAGGGTGGCGCCATGGAACTGACCTTTCGTGAAGCTGGACGGGACGACCTCGAACGGATCGTCGAGCTCATCGCCGACGACGCCGTCGCGGCCACCCGGACCGGTACGTACGGCGCGGCGCACGTCGCGGGTTTCGAGGCCGTCGCGGCGAGCCCGGACAACGAGCTCGTCGTCGCGGAGTCCGACGGCGCGGTGATCGGCGTCATGCAGCTCACGTTCATCCCCGGGATCTCCCGCAACGGTGCGTCCCGGCTCCTGGTGGAGGCCGTACGGGTGGACCGGGCGCTGCGCGGGCAGGGCATCGGCCGCCTGATGATGGAGCACGCCCACGAGCGCGGCCGGGCGCGTGGCTGCGCGCTGGCCCAGCTCACGTCCGACAAGCAGCGGCCGGACGCGCACCGCTTCTACCGGAACCTCGGCTACGAGCAGTCGCACGAGGGTTTCAAGCTCCCGCTCTGACCGCGGCGGATATTTCGCGGGCCGCACGAACCGGTCACTCCGGACGCTTGCTGCAAGGTTCTGCAAGCGTTACAGTCGCGCTCGGACCACACGGGTCCCGGACGACGAAGGGGTCATCCATGTCTCGCACCGCGCGCCCGCGCTCGGCTCATCCCCGCCCGGCCCGTGGGCCGGCCGCCCGACAGCGTGCGGGGGCGGGGCTGGCCGCCGTCGCCCTGCTGGCCTCCCTCGGGCTCGCGGCCTCGACGTCGGCGGCCGTGGCCGACGTCGCGCCGCAGGCCGCCGGGGACCGCACCGCCGCCCTGGTCGGCAGTCTCCAGGACGAGCTCGGCTGCGCCGCCGACTGGGACCCGGCGTGCGCCGCCACGGAGCTCGTCGCCCAGGGCGACGGCACCTTCGTGGCCGAGTTCGAGGTCCCCGCGGGCACCTACGAGTACAAGGTCGCCCTGGACGACGCGTGGGACGAGTCGTACGGGCGTGACGGCGGCGCCGAGAACGCGCCCCTGCACCTGGCGGGGCCCGCGACCGTCCGCGTCTCCTACGACGACACGACCCACCGCACCGCGCTGACCCCGCTCACCCTGGCCGGGGACTACGCCGCGGCGGACGACGCCCTCGTCCACGACCCCGTGCGCCAGCCGGGCAGCGACGAGCGCTTCTACTTCGTGATGACCGACCGGTTCGCCGACGGCGACCCGGCCAACAACGAGGGCGGCCTCGACGGCGACCGGCTCACGACCGGCTTCGACCCGACCGACAAGGGCTTCTACCAGGGCGGCGACCTCGCGGGACTGCGGCAGAACCTCGACTACATCGAGGACCTGGGCACCACCGCGATCTGGCTGACCCCGAGCTTCCTCAACCGGCCCGTGCAGGGCTCCGGCGCGGACGTCAGCGCCGGCTACCACGGTTACTGGATCACGGACTTCACGCGGATCGACCCGCACCTGGGCACCAACGAGGAGCTGGCGGCGCTGATCGACGACGCCCACGCCCGCGGGCTCAAGGTCTACTTCGACATCATCACCAACCACACGGCCGACGTCGTCGACTACACCGAGGGCACCTACGACTACGTGGACCAGGCGACCACCCCGTACCGGGACGCCGCCGGCACCCCGTTCGACCCCGCCGACTTCGCCGGCACGGGCGACTTCCCGGAGCTCGACGCCGCGACCAGCTTCCCGTACACGCCCGTCGTCGACCCGGCCGACCAGGACGTCAAGGTCCCGGCCTGGCTCAACGACCCCACGCTCTACCACAACCGGGGCAACTCGACGTGGGAGGGCGAGTCGGTCACGTACGGCGACTTCAGCGGCCTCGACGACCTCATGACCGAGCACCCGCGCGTGGTGGACGGCTTCGAGGAGATCTACCAGGCGTGGATCGACCTGGGCATCGACGGCTTCCGCATCGACACGGTCAAGCACGTGAACTTCGAGTTCTGGGAGGAGTGGTCCACCGAGATCCAGGACTACGCCCGCGCGCAGGGCAAGGACGAGTTCTTCACGTTCGGCGAGGTGTACGACGCCGACGCCGCCAAGACCTCCCCGTACGTGCGCCGCACCGACATGAGCTCCGTGCTCGACTTCTCCTTCCAGTCGGCCGCCACGAGCTACGCCAGCGGCAACAGCGCCCAGCGGCTGGCGGACCTGTACGCCTCCGACGACCTGTACACGACGCCGCACAGCAGTGCGTCCGCGCTGCCGACGTTCCTCGGCAACCACGACATGGGCCGCGTCGGGTACATGCTGGCGGGCGCCGAGAACCCGCTGGAGCGCGACGAGCTGGCGCACGAGCTCATGTACCTCACGCGCGGCCAGCCCGTCGTCTACTACGGCGACGAGCAGGGCTTCGCGGGCACGGGCGGCGACAAGGACGCCCGGCAGACCCTCTTCGCCACGCAGGTGGACGAGTACGCCGACCAGCCCCTGGTCACCGGCGAGCAGGCCGGCAGCGTGGACCGCTACGCCACCGACGCGCCGCTCTACGAGCACATCGCGGCCCTGGCCGACCTCCGCGAGGAGCACCCGGCCCTGGCCACCGGCGCGCAGATCGAGCGCTACGCCGAGGACGGCGCGGGCGTCTACGCCTTCTCCCGCGTCGACCGCGCCGAGCGGGTCGAGCACCTGGTCGCCGCCAACAACGCGGCCCAGCAGCGCACCGTCACGTTCGACACGCTCACGCCGGGCGCGTCGTATGCCCCGCTGTACGGCACCGACACCCCGGTCACGGCCGACGCCGACGGCGCGGTCACGCTGACCGTCCCCGCGCGCTCCGCGATCGTGCTGGTCGCGGACCGCACGGTGGGCGCCGACTCGGCCGGCATCGCCGCCGTCGTCCCCGGGACGAGCGCCCGGCCGGGCGCCGCGGTGACCGGTGTGGCCCCCGTGGCCGCCGGGATCGACGACGCCTGGGCGGAGACCTCGTTCGCCTGGCGTGCCGTGGGCACCGAGGAGTGGCACGACCTCGGCACCGCCGAGGACACCTCCCCGCGCGTCTTCCACGACGTGTCGGCGAACGGCGCGGACCTGCCCGAGGGCACGCTGGTCGAGTACCGCGCGGTCACGCGCGACGCCGACGGCGACCGTTCTGCCGCCAGCTCGTACGCGTCGGTGGGTGTGGACGTGAGCGGCGTCGTCGACGACCCCACGGACCCCGACATCGACCTGGTCACGGTGCCCGGCTCGCACAACAGCGAGATGGGCTGCGCCGGCGACTGGACCCCGGACTGCGAGGCCGCGCGCCTCACCCTCGCCGACGACGGCACCTACACCGGCACGTTCGAGCTGCCCGCCGGGTCCTACGAGTTCAAGGTGGCGATCAACGGCTCCTGGGCCGAGAACTACGGGGCCGACGGGGTGCGGGACGGCGCGAACATCGCCTACTCCACGGGCGGCGGCCCGGTCACCTTCACCTGGGACCCGGAGACGAAGATGCCGTCGGTCGCGGTCGGCACGCCCGGCACCCCGGGAGAGGGGCAGCAGGCCGCGCACTGGGTGCGCGAGGGGCTCGTCCTGGTCCCGGCCGCCGGCTTCGGTTCGGGGGACACCTGGGCGCTGGAGACGGACACGGCGTCGTACGCCCTGACACCGGCGGGCGGCACGGGCGACGTGCCCGCGGACGTCGCCGCGGACGTCCCGCACCTGGCCGGCCACCTCGCCCTGGAGGCCGAGGGCCTGAGCCGCGCCGCGGCGACGTCGGCCCTGACGGGGGCGCTGCGCGTGACCCGGCACGACGGCGAGACCCTGACCGCCGCCACCGGCGTGCAGATCCCCGGCGTGCTGGACGACCTGTTCGCGACCCAGCGCACGCTCGGCGTGACCTGGCAGGGGAGCAGGAAGGCCTCGTTCGCGCTCTGGGCCCCCACGGCCCGCGCCGTGACGCTCCAGGCCTGGCCCGCGGGCACGGCGCTCGACGCCGAGCCGCGCACCTTCGCGATGACCCGGCAGAAGGACGGCGCCTGGACGCTCTACGGCGGTCGCGTCGACCGCCGGCTCGACTGGCAGGGCGCCCGCTACCGCTACGCCGTCGAGGTGTACGTGCCGAGCACCGGCCAGGTCGAGACCAACGTGGTGACCGACCCCTACTCGGTGGGCCTCACGCTCGACTCGACCCACTCGGTCGCCGTCGACCTCGACGACAAGGCATGGCAGCCCAAGGTCTGGCGCACCACGCCCGCGCCGCGGGTGCGGCGCGCCGTGGACCAGACCATCTACGAGCTGCACGTGCGCGACTTCTCGAGCTCCGACGAGACCGTCCCCGCGCGCCTGCGCGGCACCTACGGCGCGTTCGGGGTCAAGGGCTCGGACGGCATGAGGCACCTGCGCTCGCTGGCGGACGCCGGGCTGACGACCGTGCACCTGCTGCCCACGTTCGACATCGCGTCGATCCCCGAGGACCGGGCCGACCAGGCCACCACGGGCGACCTGTCCGGGTTCGCGCCCGACGGCACGGAGCAGCAGGCCGCCGTCGCCGAGGTGCAGGGGAGCGACGCCTTCAACTGGGGCTACGACCCGTACCACTTCATGACCCCGGAGGGTTCCTACGCCGTGCAGGCCGAGGGCGGGGAGCGCGTGGCCGAGTTCCGCTCGATGGTCGGCAACCTGCACGGCGCCGGGCTCCAGGTCGTGCTGGACCAGGTGTTCAACCACACCGCGGCGTCGGGCCAGGACCCGAGGTCGGTGCTGGACCGCGTGGTGCCGGGCTACTACCACCGGCTGAACGTGACCACGGGCGCGGTCGAGACCAGCACGTGCTGCCAGAACGTCGCCACCGAGCACGCCATGGCGAGCAAGCTGATGGTGGACTCCGTGGTCACCTGGGCCCGCGACTACCACGTGGACGGGTTCCGGTTCGACCTGATGGGGCACCACTCCCGCGAGAACATGGAGGCCGTGCGGGCGGGGCTCGACGCGCTCACGCTGCGGCGCGACGGGGTGGACGGCAAGAGCGTGTACCTCTACGGCGAGGGCTGGGACTTCGGCGAGGTCGCGGGCAACGCCCGCTTCGAGCAGGCCACGCAGGGCCAGCTCGGGGGCACCGGGATCGGCACGTTCAGCGACCGCCTGCGCGACGCCGTCCACGGCGGCTCGCCCGTCGACGGCTCGTCCCTGTTCACGCAGGGCTTCGGCACGGGCCTGTTCACCGACCCGAACGGCCGGGACGCGCGGCTGGACGACCCGGCGTCGGTCAACGACGGCGGCGCCGACGAGGCCGCCGACCTGGCGCACCAGACCGATCTCGTGAAGCTCGGGCTGGCCGGCAACCTGCGCGCCTACGAGGTCACGACCTCGACGGGGGAACGGGTCCGGGGCGACGAGCTCGACTACCGGGGCGCGCCCGCGGGCTACGCGGACTCGCCGGAGGAGGTCGTCACGTACGTGGACGCGCACGACAACGAGACGCTGTTCGACCTGCTCGCCCTCAAGCTGCCGGCGGACACCACGATGTCGGACCGGGTGCGGATGAACACGGTCTCGCTGGCCACGGCGGCGCTGTCGCAGTCGCCCTCGTTCTGGCACGCGGGCACCGACCTGCTGCGCTCCAAGTCCCTGGACCGCAACTCGTTCGACTCGGGCGACTGGTTCAACACGATCGACTGGTCGGGACAGGACAACGGGTTCGGCCGCGGCCTGCCGATGGCGGCCGACAACGAGGACAAGTGGCCGTACCAGCGGCCCCTGCTCGCCGACGCCGCGCTCAAGCCGGACGCCGACGACATCGGGTTCTCCGCGGACCAGGCGCGCGAGCTGCTGGAGCTGCGGCACTCGACCGAGCTGTTCCGGCTGGGCTCGGCCCAGCTGATCCAGCAGAAGGTGACGTTCCCGGGTTCCGGGCCGGACGCCGTTCCCGGCGTGATCACGATGTCGATCGACGACCGCGCGGGCCGAGCCGACGTCGACCGCAAGCTGGACGGCGTGCTCGTGGTGTTCAACGCGTCGCCGGACGCGGCCACGGTCGAGGTGCCCGAGCTCGCCGGCCGGGACTACGCGCTCTCGCGCATCCAGGCGCGCGGGGCGGACGCCGTCGTCCGGCAGACCACCTGGGGACGCGCCGCGGGCTCGGTCACGGTCCCGCCCCGGACGGTGGCGGTCCTGACGGACCCCGAGGGTCGCTGAGGGCCTGAGTGAACACCGGGGGCCACTGAGAGATCACTGAGCAGCCGCTCACCTGGCGGGCGGCGACCGTAGCTCGCGGAGTTGCGGCCGCCGCCCGCCTGCTGAGTACCCGCTCAGCTGTCTTCCCCGGGCAGCGGGGGTGACAGCGCTGACAATTGTTCGGCGGAGTCCCTTGACTCGGACCCGCCAGGGGTGAATCGTGTGCGTCAGTTGGTCCGGCGACGTAGCCGGCCTCGCACGACGCAAGGGAGCTTCATGCGCACGGCACGATTCCTCATCGCACCCGTCACCGCGGCGGCACTCGCCCTCTCGCTCGGTGCCTGTGGCTCCGGTGGAGGCGGCTCGGACTCCTCCACGATCAAGGTGGCCTACCAGAAGTTCGGCAACTTCACGCAGGCCGACGAGCTGTTCAAGGACGTCAAGGCCGACTACGAGAAGGCCAACCCCGACATCACCGTCGAGCTGGTGCCCATCGAGGCCCAGCAGAACGACTACTTCACCAAGCTCGCCCTGATGAACCGGTCGCCCAGCACCGCGCCGGACGTCATGTACGAGGACACGTACATGATCAAGTCCGACGTCGAGGCCGGGTACCTGGCGCCGCTCGACGACTACCTGGCCGAGTGGGACGAGTGGGAGCAGTTCGTCGACAGCGCCAAGGAGGCGGGCGCGGGCGACGACGGCAAGACCTACGGCGTCTCCATGGGCACCGACACGCGCGGCCTGTGGTTCAACAAGGACGTGCTCGCCAAGGCGGGCCTGCCCGAGGACTGGGCGCCGAAGTCGTGGGACGAGCTCCTGGAGGCGGCCCGGGCCATCAAGGAGTCCGACCCCGACGTGGTCCCGTTCAACATGTACTCCGGCAAGCCCCAGGGTGAGGCCGCGGTGATGCAGGGGTTCGAGATGCTGCTGTACGGCACTGGCGACACCCTCTACGAAGACGGCAAGTGGGTGCTGGGCTCGCAGGGCTTCGTCGACAGCCTCGACTTCATCACCACCGTGTTCGGCGAGGGGCTCGCGCCCACGCCGCAGCAGGCGCTCGACACCAACATCGGCAACACCGTGCAGGCCGAGTGGCTGCCCGAGGGCAAGGTCGGCATCGCGCTCGACGGCTCCTGGGTGGCGGGCAACTGGCTCGAGTCCGGCGTCGCGCCGTGGCCCGAGTGGTCCGAGAAGATGGGCACCGCCCCGATGCCCACCCAGGACGGTTCCGACCCGGGTGCCGTGAGCATGTCGGGCGGCTGGACCCTCGCGATGGGCTCCGGCTCCAAGAACCCGGACGCCGCGTTCGAGTTCATCTCGATGGCGCTGAACCGCGAGAACTCCCTCTGGTTCGACGTCGCGAACAGCCAGATCGCGGTCCGGACCGACGTCGCCGAGGACCCGGAGTACACGGCGACCAACCCGACCACCGAGTTCTTCACCGGCCTCGTCGACGTGACTAACTTCCGGCCCGCGACGTCCGACTACCCGAAGGTCTCCAACGAGATCATGGTCGCGATGGAGGCCGTGATGACCGGTCAGCAGACGCCGGAGGAGGCGGCCGCCGCCTACGACGAAGCGGTGATCGGCATCGTCGGCGAAGAGAACACGGTCCAGGGCTGACCTGATGGCCGTCACGTCCCGCGGCGTGGCGCGGGTGGTTCCGCTCGCGCCCGCCGTCGTCCTGCTCGCCCTGTTCATGCTGGGCCCCGTGGTCTGGTCGTTCTACGGCTCGTTCACCAACGCCGCCCTGACCGGGCCTGCCGCCCTGAACCCGGAGTGGATCGGGTTCGACAACTACGCGGCGCTGATCGGCGACCCGGACTTCCCCAAGTCGCTGTGGCTCACCGTCGTGTTCGTGTTCCTGTCCGCGGTCGTCGGGCAGAACGTGATGGGCATCCTGCTCGCCGGGCTGCTCCGCTCGGCGGTCAGGCCGGTGCGCTCGATCGCCTCGACGGTCGTCGTGGCCGCGTGGGTGCTGCCCGAGATTGTGGCGGCCTTCGCCGCGTACGCGTTCTTCCACTCCGAGGGCACGCTCAACACGCTGCTCGGCGGCCTCGGGATCACCGGGCCGGACTGGCTCTACTCGACCCCGATGCTCGCGGTGATCCTCGCCAACATCTGGCGCGGCACGGCCTTCTCGATGATGGTCTACTCGGCCGCGCTCGCCGAGGTGCCGCCCGAGCTCACCGAGGCCGCCCAGCTCGACGGCGCCAACGGGCTGCAGCGGCTCGCCTGGGTGACCCTGCCCGTCATCCGGCGCAGCATCTCGACCAACCTGATGCTGACCACGCTGCAGACGCTGTCGGTGTTCACGCTGATCTACGTGATGACCGGCGGCGGTCCCGGCACGGACAGCTCGACCCTGCCGATCCTGGCCTACCAGGAGGCGTTCAAGTTCGCGCAGGTCGGCTACGGCACGGCCATCGCGACCGTGATGATCATCGTGGGCGGGATCTTCTCCGTGATCTACATCCGCGCGCTCCGACCGGAGGTGGACTGATGACGGACACGATGACGAGGCCCGCGGCGCCGGCCCGGAGCGGGGCCGGCTCGCTGGCCGCGCCCCGCGGCACGGCGACCAAGGTGGCCGCGAACGTGGTGCTGCTCGTGATCGCCCTGTGCTTCGTGCTCCCGATGGCGTGGGTGGTCGTCGCGTCGTTCGACGCGCAGGCGACGCTCTCCTTCGGGCTGCCCGACGCCGTGACCACCGCGAACTTCGCGGCGATCATGACGCCGGAGCTCACCTGGCTGCCGCTGTGGAACGCGTTCGTGCTGTCCGCGGGGTCCGGGGCGATCACGGTGGTGGTCGCGGTGCTCGCGGCGTACCCCCTGTCGCGCTACCGCATGCGGTTCGGCAAGTACTTCCTGTACTCGGTGCTGTTCGGCACCTGCCTGCCGATCACGGCGATCATGGTCCCCGTCTACGCCCTGTTCGTGCAGCTCAACCTGCTCGACTCGCTGCCGGGAACCATCTTCTTCATGGCGGCCACCTCGCTGCCCATGGCGATCTGGATGACCAAGAACTTCATGGACTCGGTGCCGATCTCGCTGGAGGAGGCGGCGTGGACCGAGGGGGCGTCCGCGATGCAGGCGCTGCGCCGCGTGGTGCTGCCGCTCATGCGGCCGGGCATCGCGGTGGTGTTCATCTTCGTGTTCGTGCAGGCCTGGGGGAACTTCTTCGTCCCGTTCGTGCTGCTGCTCTCCCCGGAGAAGCAGCCGGCGGCCGTGAGCATCTTCGCGTTCTTCGGCCAGTACGGGTCGGTTGCCTACGGGCAGCTCGCCGCGTACTCGCTGCTCTACGCCGCCCCGGTGCTCGGCCTGTACGTGCTGGTCACCCGCATCTCGGGCTCGGCCTTCGCCCTGGCGGGCGCGGTCAAGGGCTGACGCCGGCGCTCCGGCCGGTTCATTCGGGTGATCGGCAGATTGTCAGGTGATCGGCAGCTCGGACTGCCGATCACCTGACGATCTGCCGATCACTCGCCCGAGCCGGGAACACCGCCTTCTTCTCCGTCATCGCGCGCAGGTCATCGCGAACGACGTCGCACGCCGATGGGCCGGCAACAGCCGCCGCCATGAGATAGATGCCGTCGGCGCCGTTCCGTGCGGCACGCATCGACTCGTCGACCCACGCATGCAGGTGGAAGTAGCGGACGTCGGGCGTGGTTGGTTCAGCGGGCATTCGGCAATCTTCGTGCACCACTGCGACCACCGCGCGTCAAATGACTGTTGCGTATACGCAACGACTCAAAGTCACTACTAGCCGCACCTTCGCCAGCGCCGGACGGCCAGCAGAGATGACTGACGTCGGCATGCCGGGTAGTCGAACGTAGAGTTGGGGGCGTGAATGGGGGGCCCGGAGGGGCCCAAACAAACGGAAGGGGGGGGCGCGGGGGGGGGGGGGGGGGCGCCGGGCGGGGCCCGCGGCCGCCCGCGCGGG